>NTXX01000001.1 GCA_002559145.1 Bacillus sp. AFS006103 | reverse complement strand
AGGACATATTTTGCGTTTTTATTTGAGTTTTGTCCTTCATTAGCTCTTGAAGGGCATTTCTTCCCCATTTTTATTAAGTTTTTATTCTTAATGTGAATGTGTGTCGGCATTCGAGGTTTAGATGCCTAAAAATAAAACCAGCTCCTAAAAGGAACTGGTTTAAAAAACAACTATGTAGCCGCATTTGCCGTATTAATATAAGAAAGTTTTAAACCACCACTCCTCAAAGTGGGTGTTCTCAGAAACTTTTCTGCATGTCCTCCAAGTCTTATAGACAGAGGCTTGTCATTCAAGCTCCAATGGTTAAACTCCCTTTTACAGCTTAAAGGTTAAAACTTTATTATGACTACGAACAACGCAGCTTGTATTTGTATATTACATCAATTTAAAGCAAAGTTCAATGTAAAAAATCCCCAAATTTACTTATTTTATGATCTGGAGTTCTTTCGGGAATTTGGTGAGAACTTTTGCCCCATCTGACGTAATATATATGTCATCTTCAATCCGGACACCAGCCACGTTTGGTACATAGATACCAGGCTCAATCGTGTATACCATACCCTCTTCAATAATAAGATTATTGGTTTCGGTTAATGATGGGTATTCATGAACACTAATTCCAAGGCCGTGACCGAGTCTGTGTGGAAAATAGTCTCCATAACCTGCTTCAGTAATAATTCTGCGGGCCGTTAAATCTACCTCTGCAGCGGATACTCCTGGCTTGCTGGCTTCAATGGCAGCGAGTTGCGCTTTTAATACGGTGTCATAGATTTCCTTTTGCTTGTCATTAATGTCCCCATAAGCTACAGTTCTTGTGATATCTGAACAATACCTATCAACAACAACACCCAAATCAAATAAAACAAGATCGCCTTTTTGAATTTTCGTTTCTCCCGGGTTTCCATGGGGAGAGGCGGCATTGGCTCCAGTAAGTACCATTGTTGAAAACGACATTTCCGTTACACCCTTTTGTTTAAGGGCGAACTCTAAAGCATTTAGTATTTCCAACTCTGTTTTGCCTTCCTTGATTTCACTAGCACCGAATTCAACGGCGTAATCGGCAAGGGCACAAGCCTCTTCAATAATTTTTAGTTCTTTCGCATCCTTTATCATCCGGAGCATGCGTAATTTTTCCTCAGCAGAAACAAATGATGCCTGCGGGAATAACTTTGAAAGCTGTTCAAAACGTTCCACATTCATATGCTCTTTTTCAATCGCTGCTTTTGACACGCTAGTTATCCTTTTATGGATGGATTTTAGAATCATTTCCCATGGATTGTCAATGTCGCTGTAGCCGATAATTTCATGTTCCCAACCAGAGCGTTTCGCATCATGAACTTCCATCCCCGGACAAACGAGGAAGGGCTCGTCTGCTTGAAAAACTGCCAGCGCGAGCAATCGTTCATGTGGATTGGTGTAATATCCGCTTAAGTAAAATACATTTTCTGATGAGGTTAGGAAGGTAACTTCAATATCGTTTTCTCTCATCCATGTTTGAAGCTTAGTTAATCGCTGATTCATTTTAACTCCTCCTATGTAATTCATTCCTATTTGAGATTATCAATTTAAACTTGAAATGTAAACTAACTGACGATATTCTCGGGTTACGCTTGCTTAAATTCAATTTAGGATGATTAAACTATAGATATGGAAGGGATTCCAGTTCTTGTATGGAAATAGTTAATAGCCGAAAATCGAGAGGAGCGAGTTTGATGAAAATTTCTTATCACGGACATTCAGTTGTACAAATTATATCTAATGGGAAAACCATCTTAATTGACCCATTCATCAATGGTAATCAATTGACGGACTTGAAAGTGGAGGATGTAAGACCAGATGTAATTATTTTATCGCATGGCCATAATGACCATGTTGGGGATACCTTGGAATTAGCAAAGAAAAATAATGCGCTTGTCGTTGCCAACCATGAAATTTCAACCTACCTAGGATGGCAAGGAGTTCATACCCATGGGATGCATATTGGTGGTGCCCATCAATTTGAGTTTGGTAAAGTGAAACTAACTCAGGCCTTTCATGGTTCAAGTTTTACAACAGAAAACAAGGAACTGATCTATTGCGGGATGCCGGCTGGAATATTATTTATGAACGAAGGCAAGACGATATATCATGCCGGGGATACGGGGTTATTTTCAGACATGAAGCTGATTGGTGAACGCCATCCGATTGATGTAGCTTTCCTTCCAATTGGTGATAATTTTACAATGGGTCCCGAAGATGCAGCATATGCGGCTACGCTGCTAAAAGCTAAAACAGTTGTGCCAATTCACTTCAATACCTTCCCGCCCATTAAACAAGATCCTTTTAAGTTTACCCAGCTGCTTGAAGATCAGAACGGTAAAGTGCTCCAACCGGGTGAATCTATCGAAATTTAATTGTTCTTAGGTGATTTACATACTTTTTTTCCTTCATAATGCATAAATATGGAACATGCAGTCATTTTGGAGGGGGAATAAAATTGAAAAAGAACAGATATTTACTTTGCTTGTTACTCTGTGGCTTCTTGCTATATTATGGAGCCCCAAGATTATCCATTCTTGCAGAAGGAGCTCAAGGGATATTTTCATTAGCCTGGCTCTCTTTTGCATTAATCGTGATCGCTGGGAATCTTACAGGTCTGTTGTATAGTCCAAAAAGGGATGGACAAAAACATCCAGCGGAGCGACGACCCGGGAAGAAATCCAGATCCTTTCATTGAGAATTATGCTAATGTGAGAATCCACATTGAATCAAGGCTTTTAACACTCTATAATAAAATTTATACGTACTCCGGATTATTCTTAACAGAATGATTGGAATTTGATTATAGAGGGTGAAGGTCTTGGCGACTAAGCATGAACAAATTTTACAATATATTGATGGACTCCCTATTGGGGAAAAGATATCTGTCCGGCAAATTGCTAAGGCGATGTCCGTTAGTGAAGGTACAGCCTACCGTGCGATTAAAGAAGCGGAAAATAAAGGCTATGTAAGTACCATTGAACGAGTAGGAACCATTAGAATTGAACGGAAGAAGAAAGAAAATATTGAAAAGCTTACATTTGCTGAAGTTGTAAATATTGTTGATGGTCAGGTCTTGGGCGGAAGAACAGGCTTGCATAAAACTCTCAATAAATTTGTCATCGGTGCGATGAAATTAGAAGCCATGATGCGCTATACGGAGGCTGGTAACCTATTAATTGTCGGGAACCGGACGCAGGCACATGAACTGGCTTTAAAGGCAGGAGCTGCCGTACTGATTACCGGTGGATTTGATGCTGAAGATCATATCAAAAAGCTGGCGGATAATCTTGAAATACCGGTTATTTCAACAAGTTATGATACGTTTACGGTTGCCACCATGATCAACCGGGCGATATATGACCAATTAATAAAAAAAGAAATTATCTTAGTTGAAGATATTCTCACCCCTCTTGCTGATACTTTTTATTTGAAAACGACGGATAAGGTGTCAAAATGGCATGAATTTAACCAACAAACTTCACACAGCCGCTATCCTGTTGTTGACCAAAACATGAAGATTCAAGGAATGGTGACAAGCAAGGATATTTTAGGATTGGATTTTGAAGTATCTATCGATAAGATTATGACCAAACATCCAATGTCGGTTAATGGGAAGACTAGTGTTGCTTCAACTGCCCATACCATGGTCTGGGAAGGAATTGAGGTTCTGCCAGTCACAGATGACTCAAACCGTCTAGAAGGTATTATTAGCAGGCAGGATGTTTTAAAAGCATTACAAATGAACCAGCGGCAGCCGCAGGTTGGAGAAACGATTGATGATATCGTGACCAATCAAATAGCATTAATGCAGGGAAAAGCAAAAGGAGAAGAGGTATACTCCTGCGAAGTAACCCCGCAAATGACCAACCAACTTGGAACCATTTCATACGGTGTGTTTACTACGATCGTCTCTGATGCGGCCAACCGTGTATTGCGATCTTATAAAAAAGGTGACCTTGTCGTCGAGAATATGACCATTTACTTTATTAAACCAGTTCAAATGGAAAGTACTTTAGAAATTTATCCAAAAGTACTTGAAGTGGGACGGAAATTTGGAAAAGTGGATGTAGAAGTTTTCAATGAGGGCATATTAGTTGGTAAAGCAATGATGATGTGTCAATTACTGGATAGGAACTAAACAGTTTTATCAAATTTATATCCAAAATAAGAAGCCGCTTCAACGAGAAGCGGCTTCTTATTTTATTACAAGATAATAAAATATAAGTTTTTGAACCTAGATAACTGTCTAGCTCCAGCGCCCTAGCGGCTAGTGTCCTTCGCTCTCCGCCCTACGATAAGTCANNCTCAGTTGGAGCGCTCCAGGCCATACGCCGCTGAACAGGGCGCTTTCGCTTTTATTTTTGCAGTTCAAAGTTTTTTGCTTCTTCGATTGCGAAGGGATGGTAGTGTTTGTGTTTTTTGAAACCAATCCAGCTGAATAGTGCCCCATAAACAATGAATATGGCGGCGACTATATACATAACTGTTGTTTCAGAAATAAATAGCAAGTGATTAACTCCAAATAAAAAGACAAACAGTCCAAGTGCAATATTTGATTTAGCAGCAAGCCATTTCTTTTCTACTAAACGGTTGCTTCTGATGTATTTTGTTTTATAAAATAGATAGAAAGCAAATAGTATGGCAATTAAAATAACAAGTACATACATATTATTTCCTCCAAGCATAGAAAATCTTTTATTATTGTAACTGTAAAAACAAAAAAATACCACCATTGAGTTAGTTGGTAAAAGGAGCATTGCCCATGATTGAGCAAATTTTAGCAGAGATTAAACAATATGAAACCATCATTATCCACCGTCACGTCCGCCCAGACCCTGATGCCTACGGTTCACAGGGGGGATTGGCAGCGATTCTCCAAGCATCCTTTCCAGATAAAAAGATTTATGCAGTAGGTCTAGAGGAGCCAACCCTCCATTACATGCGCAGGCTTGATGTCATTGAAGATGACGTATACCAGGGGGCATTAGTGATTGTTTGTGATACCGCAAATGCTGAACGAATTGATGACAAGCGTTATTCACTGGGTGATAAATTAATAAAAATTGATCATCATCCAAATGAGGATCCATACGGTGATTTACTATGGGTAGATACAAGTGCCAGCTCGTGCAGCGAAATGATTTATGAATTTTATTTAACTGGAAAAGACAAAGGGCTTAGAATGAATGATGAAGCAGCAAGATTATTATATGCTGGAATTGTCGGCGATACGGGAAGATTTCTTTTTCCGAGTACAACAGAAAAGACGCTCGGTTACGCCGGGGAATTGATTCATTATAATTTCTCACGGACAGAGCTATTTGACAAAATGTATGAATTGGATACCAATATCATTAAGTTAAATGGTTATATCCTCCAAAATTTTGAATTTCAGAAAAACGGGGTTGCCTCTGTCAGACTAACAAAAGAACTTCTCCAAGAGTACAATGCAAAACCGGCAGAAGCATCGCTCTTAGTTGGAACATTGGGAAATGTAAAAGGAATTAAAGCATGGGTTTTCTTCATCGAAGAAACCGAACAAATAAGAGTCCGACTGCGTTCAAAAGGTCCGGTCATCAATGGTGTGGCAAGGCAGTTTAAAGGTGGAGGACACCCGCTAGCATCAGGTGCATCCATCTATTCATGGAACGAAGTAGATAATGTATTGAAAGCACTTGACGAGGTATGTGAAAATTATTCCTTAAACAAATAGAAAAATCGGCCCTGTTTATGGTAGGGGCCGATTTTTAAAAAAATAAGAAGGTATAAATTTCGACTTTGAAAATTGGCCAGCTCCAGCGCCCTAACGGCTATTGTCCTTCGCTCTCCGCCCTACGATAAGTCANNGCGCTTGCGCTTTTCTTATTCGAACTGAATCTCAAGTTGTATCGAAAGATTTGTATAAAAAACCATTTCTTTCACCTTAAGTTTATACCGTTTATCATTTATTTTAATGGGTTTATTTTCAATAATCTTTTTCAGAAGGTCCTTGCTTTTGTAGACTGTTTCAATATCTTTGGCAATCATCATGCTAATATCATCTCTAACCGAGTCCTCTGTCTCTAAGACACTTAACGAATCAAGCTTATATTTTTCAAAGTTTGTAATTCTAATATTGATTTTCTGGACTGTTAGTTGCTCAATTTTCCGCTTATTAATTTCCTTATATTCTTCCTGCCAGATTTTTTTCTCGTCTTTTAAATCAACAATTTCCTGTGCTTGTTTCCGAATTAATTCGGTGTTCTCTTCTTGCCAAACTCCATAAATATATAAAAAAATACACCAGCTTATCACACCGCCAACGGCCATTCCTGCAAAAAATCGCTGCCAGGCAGGTCTTCTATATAATGGCGGGATTCTCATGATGAGATATGCTCCTGTGTTAACCAATTGATAATCAAGGCACCCGTTTGGGCTCCGCCCAGGGCTGAGAGAATTATTAATAATTGTTTGACTAGGTCCTTTGTGTCGGCGTTAAAAATTCCTCTTTCAAACGTATAAACAGCGTCAAATGTCCCGCCAATGGCAGAAACAATCGCCCAAATTCTCAGTGCAGAAGATAAGCGGTAAACGGTCGTAAGTGGAGGCTGCCCGGTTAGAAAAGAGGCGATTCCGCCAATAAGTGAACCGCCAAGCACCACCCCTAAGGCAATAAAGTAGCTTTCAATAAAAGCAGGAAAAAAACCAATTTCTTTCATATCCTCAACCGCCCTTACCCATAATCAATCCCATTACTCATTTATATGGACAAACCAGTGCAAATATGAATTAAGAATTGTCTAGCTTCAGCGCCCAGCGGCTAGTGTACTTCGCTCTCCGCCCTACGATAAGTCAAGCACGAATGCGCTTTCGCTCTTCGTGTTTCCTTTATCTCAGTTGGAGCGCTCCAGTCCATACGTCGCTAAACGGGCACTTCAGCTTTTCTAATAAAATAAGAACATATTTTCCTTTTTTGTATTTAAGCTCTATAATAGAGGGAGAGATTATGGAATGAAGGGTGTGAGAATATGTCTTTTATTCACCTGCATGTATATAGTGCATATAGTTTGTTAACCAGTACGGCTTCAGTTCCGGATTTAATTGAAAATGCACTGAAAAAAGGCTTTTCTGCAATCGCCTTAACGGACAGAAATGTTATGTATGGAACCATTGAATTTTATAAATTGTGTAAAAAAAATAACCTTAGACCCATTATCGGGTTAACTGTAGATGTCGAAAGCGAACATACCCAAAATGAGTCTTATCCACTTGTCCTGCTCGCTGAGAATGATCATGGCTATAAAAATCTATTAAAGATATCCAGTACGGTTCAAACGAAAACTGAACATGGGATTCCGTTAAAATGGCTGAAACATTATTCGGAAGGGCTGATTGCGATTACTCCCGGACCAGTAGGAGAAATCGAGCAGTCTATTTTAAATGGCCAAGAGGAAATTGCCAGAGAGATCATCAGTAAACTGGCTGCCATCTTCGGTAGAAACAGCTTTTTTCTGGCGATTCAAGATCATCAGCTTGAACAAGAAACAACCATCAGAAATCAGTTTAACTTAATTTCAAAAGAAATGAATATCCCGCTTGTAGCAACAAACCAGGTCCATTATTTAGAAAAAGAAGATAGGTTTGCTCAAGAGTGTCTATTAGCTATAAAAAATGGCGATAAATTGCAGGACGACCATAGAGAAAGACTGGAAAACGACGAGTACTATTTAAAACCTGCCAGTGAGATGGTCGACC
Source organism: Bacillus sp. AFS006103 (assembly GCA_002559145.1). Classification (GTDB taxonomy): domain Bacteria; phylum Bacillota; class Bacilli; order Bacillales; family Cytobacillaceae; genus Neobacillus. Next base: position 332,362 of record NTXX01000001.1, on the reverse strand, counting down.
GCTTTTCTGATCTCCCGGATGCACTGGAAAATACGCTCCGGATTGCTAACAGATGCAACTTCAACATTGAACTTAATAAGACGTATCTACCAGCATTCCCAACGGAGAATGGAATGCAAGCTCCGGAATACCTTGAAGTATTATGCAAGCAGGGATTAACGGAACGTTTTCCTTCACCCTCCGAAGAATATTATCAACGTTTATCCTATGAACTCTCGGTCATAAAGCGAATGGAATTCAGCAATTACTTTTTAATTGTTTGGGATTTTATGAGATATGCTCGCGTGCAGGGAATTTTGACTGGACCTGGAAGGGGCTCAGCCGCAGGTTCGCTAGTTGCCTATGTTTTATACATTACCGATGTTGACCCATTAAAGCATAATCTATTATTTGAACGGTTTTTAAATCCTGAACGGATTTCAATGCCAGATATTGATATAGATTTTCCCGACCATCGACGTGATGAAGTGATTAATTATGTGGCCGAAAAATATGGTGAACTGCATGTTGCACAAATCGTCACATTTGGAACCCTCGCAGCAAAAGCAGCCTTAAGAGATGTCGGTAAAGTCTTTGGATTAAATTCAAAGGAACTCGAACAATTATCGAGGACAATCCCACCGCGTTTAGGAGTAAACCTACAAGGTGCCTATAAAGAATCCGAAGCACTCAGAAGGTTTATAAAGGAAAACCCGATGAATGAACGACTTTTTGAAACGGCATTAAAACTAGAAGGTCTGCCGCGCCACACTTCGACCCATGCAGCCGGTGTGGTAATAAGTGAGAAACAACTAATTGATTTGATCCCTATTCAACGAGGGTCTAATCATGTTTATTTAACGCAATATTCAATGGAACATCTTGAAGAAGTCGGTCTCCTAAAAATGGACTTTCTAGGCTTGCGGAATCTTACATTACTAGATTCAATTTTATCTTCTATCCATCGTAAGACGGGGAAGAAGGTAAACCTTAACTCGATACCGTTAGAGGACACTAAGACCTTCAGCTTGTTAGCGGACGGTGAAACGACAGGTATATTTCAGCTTGAATCCGAAGGGATGCGAAAGGTTCTAACTCGCTTGAAACCTTCCCGTTTTGAAGATATTGTGGCAGTCAATGCCCTGTACCGGCCGGGTCCAATGGAAAATATCCCGCTCTTTATTGAACGAAAACACGGCGTAAAGAAAGTTGAATTTCCACACCCTGATTTACAGCCAATCCTTGAAAATACATATGGCGTAATTGTTTACCAAGAGCAAATCATGCAAATTGCTTCGAAGTTGGCGGGCTTTTCACTCGGTGAAGCCGATTTATTAAGAAGAGCTGTCGGGAAAAAGAAGAAAGAAATCCTTGATAAGGAGCGGAGCCATTTTGTCCAGGGAGCCTTAAAAAAAGGGTATGAATCAACACTGGCTAATGATATCTACGATTTAATTGTTCGGTTTGCAAATTATGGCTTTAACCGCAGCCATGCGGTTGCTTATAGTATGATTGCCTACCAGTTAGCCTTTTTAAAAGCAAATTACCCCGTTTATTTTATGGCAGGCCTCTTAACATCAGCCATAGGAAATGATACGAAAATAGGGCAATATATCATGGAAACAAAACAAAAAGGGATTACAGTCCTGCCTCCATCCATCAATAAAAGTGATTTCGCCTTTCAAGTGGAACAGGACGGAATTCGTTACAGTTTAGCAGCGATTAAAAGCGTAGGTGCAGCAGCATTAAAAGAAATTTTTCAAGCCAGGAAAAAGAGAAAGTTCGCTGACCTATTTGATTTTTGCATCCGTGTTTCCGCTAAAGCCATCAATCGAAAAACGCTTGAATTCCTTGTCCATTCAGGCTGCTTCGATGAATTTGGAGAAGATCGTGCCGTGTTGCTTGCAAGTATAGATGTAGCGATGGAGCATGCGCAAATCTTTAAACCAACCGAAGATAACCAATTTGATTTATTTGAAGAAGAGTTCATTCCGAAGCCTAACTATATGCAAGTCGATCCGATTAGCCTGGAGAATAAGCTGACATTCGAAAAAGATGCGCTTGGCTACTATCTATCGGACCATCCAGTTTCTATTTATGAAAAGCAACTTAAACACTTAGGAGCAACCCTCTTATTTGGTCTTAATAATCAAAACCAAAGGGTGGCATCAGGTGTATATATCACCTCGATGAAATCAATACGGACCAAGAAAGGTGATTCCATGGCCTTTTTATCCATAAGTGATTCCAGTGGCGAAATGGAAGCAGTAGCTTTCCCGAATGTATACAAAAGATATTCGCATCTATTAGGGCAAGGTAAATTTGTTTTGCTTGAAGGGAAAGTTGAAGAACGTGATGGGAAGCAGCAATTTATTATTCAACAAGGTTCAAATTTAGTAGAGTGGCTGCAAACAAAATCCGTTAAACAATCCGTTTTATATGTGAAAATAGTGGAGGAGAAACAGGACGATCAATCTCTTCAACAACTACATCAGCTGTTAAAAGAAAATCAGGGAAGAGCGGCAGTGGTTTTACACTATGAAAAAAGTCGAAAAACCATTAGGCTCGGGGATGAAAATAATATCAATCCTACCCCTGATTTACTGCAAATATTGAGAAATATGCTTGGTCCAAAAAATGTTATTTTGAAGGAATAATTCTTTACAACGATTGAAGATATGTTATAGTGATAATGAGACAAGTGTGGTCTGACCACCAAAAAGCGAACTGCAGATAGTGGGATGTTAAATAAGCTTTTGTAAAAATTTGAGGGGTGAAATATCTTGACTTTACGGGAAGAAGCACTACATATGCATCGAATTAATAAGGGGAAATTAGAATCGAAATCTAAAGTTTTAGTCCGAAATGCACATGATTTAAGCTTAGCGTATTCACCAGGTGTTGCAGAGCCTTGCAAAGATATTTATGAAAAGCCTGAATTGGTTTATGAATATACCATGAAAGGGAACATGGTTGCTGTCGTTTCTGATGGCACAGCTGTTCTTGGACTTGGGAATATTGGACCTGAAGCCGCTCTCCCTGTTATGGAAGGTAAAGCAGTCCTATTTAAAAGTTTTGCAGGTGTGGATGCTTTTCCAATCTGTTTGAACACAACGGATGTTGACAAAATTGTTGAAACTGTTAAATTGCTTGAACCTACCTTTGGTGGCGTAAACCTTGAAGATATTGCTGCGCCAAATTGTTTCGTGATTGAGGAAAGATTGAAAAAAGAAGCAAATATTCCTATTTTTCATGATGATCAGCATGGTACAGCAATTGTGACTGTGGCAGGACTTGTCAATGCACTAAAGCTTATTGGCAAAAAAATGCAGGAAATTAAGGTGGTTGCAAACGGTGCTGGTGCAGCGGGGATTGCCATTATTAAATTGTTATATAGTTATGGTGTTAGAGACATAATTATGTGTGATACTAAAGGAGCCATTTACGAAGGGCGCCCACAAGGTATGAATTCAGTTAAATCTGAAGTAGCGAAATATACAAACCGAGATAACTTAACAGGCAGCCTTGCAGATGTCATTAAAGGTGCTGATGTATTTATCGGGGTTTCAGTTGCAGGTGCACTTACAAAAGAAATGGTCGCTTCAATGAATCCTGATTCAATCATTTTTGCAATGGCCAATCCTGATCCTGAGATTATGCCAGATGAGGCAAAAGCAGCAGGGGCCAAAGTGGTTGGAACAGGCCGTTCAGATTTTCCAAACCAAGTTAACAATGTTCTCGCTTTCCCGGGAATTTTCCGTGGGGCACTTGATGTTCGTGCTACCCATATAAATGAAAAAATGAAAATCGCGGCTGTAGAAGCGATTGCCAACCTAATCAACCCCGATGAACTAAATGCCGATTATGTCATTCCGGGACCTTTTGACCCGAGAGTTGCTCCAGATGTTGCAGCAGCAGTCGCAAAAGCAGCCATGGAGACTGGTGTTGCTCGCATTAAGGTTGATCCTGAAGAAATAAAGGAAAAAACAAAAAGGCTCGCTATTATTGGCAAAAGTGAGTGAACGTAAGTGGCAAACAATCCGAAAGTATATTTAGAAATTGTTAAGCATTTACGAGAAATGATAACCATCGATGGATTAATAGCCGGAGATAAAATCCCATCTGAACGAGAATTGTCGGAGCGCCTGAATTTCGGGCGCTCTTCCGTTAGAGAAGCACTTAGGGCTTTAGAATTGCTGGGACTAATTGAAACCAGACGGGGTGAAGGGACCTTTATTCGTGACTTTCAGGGGAACCATCTCGTTCAGCTTCTAAGTACTTTTATTTTACAGGATGAAAAAGCAAAACGAGATGTATTGGAAACCAGGAATTATATAGAGATGGATCTCCTAAGATTAGCTTTGCTAAAAATAGATGACCAACATTTAGTGAATGTGATAGACTGGCTAAATCAAGAAGACAGCATACAAGATGATGAGTTTTTTTATCGAATAATTGAAATTGCAGATAATCACCTTTTATCTAGAATTTGGTCAATATTGAAAGACTATTACGATTCGCTTGAATTAGTAAAAATGACTATTCATCGTGAAAAATATCTAGCCTTACTCGATGCCCTCGCTGAAAAGAATGAATTAAAAACACTATCCGCCTATTATAATCTACGGAATTTGTCTGTTTTTAACGACAAATACTAACAGATTTTGAATCATTTTTATTCTATAGTGAAGGTTAACCAAGCCCTTTAATAGGGTATTTTTGTTTCAACAGTGGTCTGACCACTATAGATGTATGAAGTTTAGTGTGGATAGAAAAACTGCTAAATAGGATTAATGGGATAAACTTGCCATCTGGCGTTATGTAACAAAGGAGGTTTAATTTTGGCGCTAAAAGATCTTTTTTCAAAAAATCATCCAAAAAAGAAGAAATATGCTCAAATACCAACGGAAACGGCAAAAAATGATGTTCCTGAAGGAATAATGTCAAAGTGCCCTTCATGTAAGAAGATTATGTATACAAAAGAATTAGTGAAAAATTTAAAGGTATGCTTGCATTGCAGTCATCATTTCCCAATGAACTCAAAAGAACGAATTGACAGTTTCATTGATGAAGGAAGTTTCATGGAGATGAACGATAATATGATTTCTAAAAATCCATTAAATTTTCCTGACTACCTTGAAAAGCTTGAGAAAGACCGCCAAAAAAGTAAACTTAACGAGGCGGTTGTAACAGGTATTGGGACAGTGAATGGATATAAAATTGTCGTGGCTATCATGGATTCTTCATTCCGAATGGGAAGCATGGGCTCGGTTGTCGGCGAAAAAATTACGCTGGCAATTGAAAAAGCAGATGAGTTAAATGTACCGTTTATTATTTTTACCGCATCAGGTGGCGCAAGAATGCAAGAGGGCGCCTTAAGTTTAATGCAAATGGCAAAAACAAGTATTGCTTTAAAGAGGTTTAGCAATAATGGCGGATTAATCATTTCAATCATGACCCACCCGACAACGGGGGGAGTTTCAGCAAGTTTCGCATCATTGGGCGATTTCAACCTTGCTGAACCAGGTGCGTTAATCGCATTTGCCGGACGCAGAGTGATTGAACAATCCATTCGTGAAGAATTACCGGAGGATTTTCAAACATCCGAGTTTCTCTTAAAACACGGACAACTGGACGCAATAATTGCTCGAAATGAACTTATTGAGAAAATCACGACTATTCTAGAGATCCATCAACCTGGAGGTGTGCTCAAATGGTAGGTGAATTAGAATTTGAACGCCCTGTAATCGAGTTAAAAAAGAAAATTACTGATTTAAAAGAGTTCACCAAAACTGCTGATGTTGATTTAAGTTCCGAAATCAGCAAATTAGAGAAGAGACTTGAAAAGCTTGAACAAAGTATATATGAAAATATTAAGCCCTGGGACAGGGTTCAAATTGCTCGCCTTTCTAACAGGCCGACAACAATGGATTATATCCCTTATTTGTTTGAGAATTTCTTTGAATGTCACGGTGACAGAACCTTTGCTGATGATGAGGCGATTGTAGGCGGAATAGCTAAATTTCGTGGGTTACCTGTTACGGTAATTGGCCATCAGCGTGGAAAAGATACGAAAGAGAACATTCGCAGAAACTTTGGAATGCCACACCCTGAAGGGTATCGAAAAGCCCTTCGATTAATGAATCAGGCGAATAAATTTAATCGTCCGATCATCTGTTTCATTGATACGAAGGGAGCCTATCCTGGGAAGGCTGCAGAGGAACGAGGTCAAAGTGAAGCAATTGCACGCAATTTGTTTGAAATGGCTGGTCTTAAGGTTCCCGTGGTTTGTATTGTGATTGGTGAAGGCGGTAGTGGTGGTGCTCTTGCACTTGGAGTGGGCAACCGTATCTATATGCTGGAGAACTCCACCTACTCAGTTATCTCACCAGAGGGTGCTGCTGCAATTTTATGGAAAGATGCCTCTCTTGCTAGAAATGCGGCAGAAACGATGAAAATAACCGCGCCAGATTTAAAGGAACTAGGCATTATTGATGATGTTATTCCAGAAATTAAGGGCGGAGCCCAAAGGGATGTAATAAAGCAGGCAGAAGAAATTGATAGGGTGCTTAAGACTTCACTACAGCAATTGTTAAAGCTTTCAGAAGAGGAATTAATAGCTGATCGTTACAACCGTTTCAGGACAATCGGCGAATTCGGACTAGTCAATGATTACATCGGTGTTAATTAAAAAACGTGCTCATAGGCACGTTTTTTTTCATTCACAGAATGTTCACTATAAATCCTTGAAAATGGCAATGATGACGTTTACATCCGTAGATAAACCGTTTCCAATTAACTGATTATTCCGTCTCTTATAATTACTAATACCATAAGGTTGTTATAGTTATTTCTTCATGTTATTTTATAAATATTCGCAGGTTTTATGTAAATAATAAAAGAAGTGATTTTTTTAAAAGTAGCGTAAATTTATTTGTTTTACAAATGAATGAATACATATTTTCTAATAAAAAATAGAGGTGAGAACCGTGAAAAAAATTGGAGTACTTACAAGTGGTGGAGATGCCCCAGGGATGAATCCAGCGATTCGTGCTGTAGTCCGGAAAGCAATTTATCACAATCTTGAGGTCTATGGTATTTACGGCGGTTATACGGGATTAATTTCTGGAAATATTAAAAAGCTTGAACTTGGTTCTGTTGGAGATATTATTCAGCGCGGAGGGACAATGCTTCAATCAGCACGCTGCCCAGAATTTAAAACAAAAGAAGGACAGCAAAAAGGGATGGAACAGCTAAAAGCACATGGAATTGAAGGTCTTGTGGTTATTGGCGGAGATGGTTCTTACCGTGGAGCAAAAGCATTAACCGAACTAGGTTATCCTTGTGTTGGCGTACCAGGTACCATTGATAATGATATTCCCGGGACAGAATTTACCATTGGTTTTGACACCGCATTAAATACAGTTATCGATTCATTAGATAAAATTCGTGACACCGCGACATCTCATGAAAGAACTTTTATCATTGAAGTAATGGGCAGAAATGCCGGAGATATCGCTCTTTGGACTGGCTTAGCTGGCGGCGCAGAGACGATTTTAATTCCTGAAGTAGGTTATGACATGAATGATATCGTTGATAAGCTTCGCAAGGGGCAAGAACGCGGCAAAAAGCATAGTATTATCGTTGTTGCAGAAGGTGTGTGCAGTGGTGTGGAACTTGGAAAGCAGGTTCAGGAAGCAACAAACTTTGATACGAGAGTATCTGTTTTAGGTCATATTCAACGGGGTGGCTCACCAACAGCAGCTGACAGAGTGCTTGCAAGCAGATTGGGAGCAAGAGCAGTTGAACTTCTAATTGAAGGAAAAGGCGGCCGAGCAGTAGGGATTGAAAAGAATCAGCTTGTTGATTATGACATCATTGAAGCTCTTGCCCGGGAACATAAGTTAGATCATGATCTTTACAAACTTTCGATGGAATTATCAATATAAGAATGATGAACTTAAGAAATTGCAAACTTGCTTTTCTAAAATGGGAGGAACAATAAGAATGTTACGAAAAACAAAAATCGTATGTACGATTGGTCCAGCTAGCGAAAGTGTTGAAAAATTAACCCAATTAATCAATTCAGGTATGAACGTCGCTCGATTAAACTTTTCACATGGGGATTTTGAAGAACACGGGGCACGGATCCAAAATATTCGTGAAGCATCCAAACAAACTGGCAAAACTGTTGCCATCTTGTTAGATACAAAGGGTCCTGAAATTCGGACGAACAACATGGAAAATGGTGCACTTGAGCTACAAGCCGGAGAAAATATTATCGTTTCCATGAAGGAAGTAGAAGGAACACTTCAAAAGTTTTCAGTTACATATCCAGGACTAATTGATGATGTTCATGTGGGTTCAAAGATTCTCTTAGATGATGGTTTAATAGGCTTAGAAGTAACAAATGTGGATAAATCAGCGAAAGAACTTCATACCAAGATTTTAAATAGTGGGACCTTGAAAAATAAAAAAGGTGTAAATGTTCCGGGTGTATCAGTGAACTTACCTGGTATCACAGAAAAGGATACACAAGATATTCTTTTCGGAATTGAACAAGGTGTTGATTTTATTGCTGCCTCCTTCGTTCGACGTGCAAAGGATGTTCTCGAAATCCGTCAGTTATTAGAAGAAAATAATGCTACACATATCCACATTATTCCTAAGATTGAAAACCAAGAAGGTGTCGATAACATTGACGAAATCTTAGAAATCTCTGATGGATTAATGGTTGCTCGTGGGGATCTTGGTGTAGAAATCCCGGCTGAAGAAGTTCCACTCGTTCAAAAGATGTTAATTAAGAAATGTAATTCACAGGGCAAACCTGTTATTACTGCAACTCAAATGCTTGATTCGATGCAAAGAAATCCACGACCTACCCGCGCTGAAGCAAGTGATGTAGCGAATGCAATTTTTGATGGAACGGACGCCATTATGCTCTCAGGAGAAACAGCGGCAGGACAATATCCAGTCGAAGCAGTTCAAACCATGCATAATATTGCTTCTAGAGCTGAATCTGCCCTAGATCATAAAGAAATACTTTCAAGTCGCAGTAAAGATACGGAACATAACCTTACCGATGCGATTGGTCAGTCTGTTGCACATACGGCCTTAAATCTTGATGTTAAATCAATCATTACCCCGACCGAAAGCGGTCATACCGCTAGAATGATTTCAAAATATCGTCCGAAAGCAGCCATTGTTGCTGTAACTTCAGTTGAACATGTTTGCCGTCGTCTACAACTTGTATGGGGTGTTTACCCGCAATTTGGACGCGTCGCTACTACAACAGACGAAATGCTCGATATTGCCGTAGAAGAAAGCTTGAACAGTGGTATTGTTAAACGTGGTGATTTAGTTGTTATTACTGCTGGTGTCCCTGTAGGCGAAGCAGGTACAACAAACCTAATGAAAATCCATGTGGTCGGCGATATTATCACAAAAGCACAAGGAATTGGCCGTAGATCCGCATTTGGGAAAGTAGTAGTTGCCCATGATGCTAAAGAAGCTATAGAAAAAGTAAAACAAGGTTCTATTCTTGTGACAATCGGAACAGATCGTGATATGATGCCAGCGCTAGAGAAATGTGCTGCTGTTATTACCCAAGAGGGTGGATTAACGAGCCATGCAGCAGTTGTTGGACTTAACCTAAGCATCCCCGTGATTGTTGGGGTAGATAATGCCTTAGAATTGTTTAAAGATGGCCAAGAAATAACCGTCGATGCGACAAGAGGAGTTATTTACAACGGTCACGCAAGTGTATTATAAGTTCTAAAAGAAGAAGGGGAGACCCTTCTTCTTTTTAATAATGACAATATCATCCCCGTTCGTAATATAATAAAAATAAGACGTTTGGAGGGGGACAATAAATGCGCTATTTATTTTTGTTAATCATTGTTATTCCAGCTATAGATATTGGAGTTTTACTTTTTTCAGGTAAAGCTATTGGTGTGTGGCCCACCATTACACTCATTTTACTAACAGGCATCATCGGGGCTTATTTAGCAAAAAGAGAGGGTCTGCAGACAATCAGAAGGGTACAGGAACAACTGAGCTATGGTCAGATTCCGGGAGAAGCACTTTTAGATGGTATTTGTATCTTAATTGGCGGAACACTATTATTAACGCCGGGATTTATCACGGATGTGGCCGGGTTTCTATTTCTTTTTCCACCTACCAGAAAGCCAATAAAATTCCTCATCTTAAAATCATGGCGTAATCGGATTAATAAGGGAAATATAAAAATCATAAAATAAAAAATGTCAGCATCCAATTAGGCGCTGACATTTTTAATAAGCCTTATACCTCGTTTCCTTTAATAAATACCCATAGATCATAAAAAACGTTGGCACGATATAAGGTGCTGATGATGACAAGTGTGACAGGCCCAACAATTAAGCCTAAAAAGCCAATTAATTTAAATCCAACGAATAAAGCAATCAGTGTGGCTAACGGATCAAGTCCAATATTAGAAGAAAGAATTTTAGGCTCCATTACTTGCCTTTGAACGAGGACAATAATATAGAGTACCCCTAGCCCGAGGGCCAGACCTGTATCGCCTCCAATCGCCGCATAAATAATCCATGGGACAAAAACAGCACCCGTACCCAAATAGGGAATAATATCGACTATACCAGTAACTAATGCAATTGTTATCGCGTAATCAACACGAAGGATAAGTAAGCCGATTAGAATAATAACCGTTGTAATCGATATCAGTGTTAATTGTGCTTTAATAAAACCAAACAGCGCCTTTTTTAAATCGATAAAAACGGACCGGCTGCTTGTTTTTGCTTTCTCTGGTAAGAGTTTGCCCCCCAATTTCGATAAATGGTACCAATCTTTGCTGATAAAAAAAGTAGCCAATAAGGAAAAGATTAACACGGTTGCAGCATTCGGAAGCCATGCGATGATATTCGGGATAATACCAAATAGGTTCTGGATAAATGTTCCAACAGTTGTGCCAATCCTGGTTCCAACATTCTGTATATTTCCAATAATTGTATCCTGCTGCCCTGATTCAAGTTTGTTAAACACACTTGTTAATTGTTCATAGATCGGCAGGATTTGTGCAGTGAAATATTTTTCTATATATTCAATTAACGTATCTAAATGATCTGGTACTACTGTAGATAAATAATTAGCACCAGAGACAATTTCGGCGATTAACAATGTAATTAACCCGGCAAATAGGGCAAAAATAATAATAAGTGCAATAAATACAGCTAACACTCGAGGCATTCTAGCCCTTTTTTCAAGGATATCAACAAGAGGATTAATTATAAACGCAATAATGAGTCCAATTAAAAATGGATAAGTCACTTTTGACAGAAAATAAAAAGAGTAAAGCGCGAAAACCACAGCACCTATTACAATTAAGAACCTGATAGACCGGTATAAGTATTTTAGATTCAAAGACAACCCTCCTATTAAATCCTATATGTAGTATTAGTTTAACATTTTATGAAATTAACTGCATAATTTTCCAATTCAGTATTATTAAATTAAAAATATTAAGAACACTTTTTCCAAAGAGTTGCAATCAATTAGAAGAGAAAATCCCCGTATTTAATAATTTCACTCTTAAAGAGGTATTATGGTACGATAATTTTTATTTGGGGTGGTGAAATCGTGCTAAATGAATCATATTTATTTTTACTATTACTGTTAGTTATTGGATTTATTGCTAAAAACAGTTCTTTATTAGTTGCCATTGCAGTGCTCCTTACCCTAAAGGTAGGCGGATTGGATACAAAGGCATTCTCATTTATACAGTCGAAGGGTATTAATTGGGGTGTCACAATAATTACCATTGCAGTATTAGCTCCGATTGCAAGTGGTGAAATTGGATTTAAAGACTTAACAAGCTCTTTTAAATCCTCCTATGCTTGGATTGCGCTGATCTCTGGCATGATGGTGGCAATGCTGGCAAAGGGAGGGGTTAAGCTGCTTGCAGATGACCCACAGATTACAACGGCACTTGTGCTGGGCACTATTCTTTCAGTGTCTATTTTTAAAGGGGTGGCAGTTGGCCCGTTAATTGGAGCCGGAATTGCCTATACAGCTATGAAAATTTTTAGTTTTTTTAGTTAGATTTTTTGTAAAATAATATTTTTTTGCACTTTTCGGTTCCTTTTCATTCACAAAAATCTGATAATTGTTTATAATAGGCTTGTAAGCGTATCCTTTTTTACATATACCACATATATATGCTGATTTGCTTGTTAATCAAATTTATTCCTCAAAATGGAATAGCTAACTAACTATTTGCTTTTTGCCGAGCAATCGCTCAGTCGATTTAAAGGATAAATAAGGGGAATAATTTTTTAATTGAAAGGTATGGGAAATTCAGAATGTGAAGGAGAGATTTACTATGACAGTAACACGCGGTCTTGAAGGGGTAGTAGCAACAACATCATCAATCAGTTCAATTATTGATGACACGCTAGCTTATGTAGGCTATGACATTGATGACTTAGCTGTAAATGCTAGTTTCGAAGAGGTAATCTACTTATTGTGGCATCGTAAATTGCCGTCTGCAGTCCAGTTGGCAGAATTGAAAAAACAACTTGCTGAAAATGCAGCACTGCCACAGGAAGTAATTGAACACTTTAAGCTGTTTCCAATTCAAGAAGTTCATCCTATGGGTGCCCTTCGTACAGCCGTATCTCTTTTAGGCATTTATGATGATGAAGCTGATTTAATGGATGCAGATTCAAATTATAAAAAAGCGATTCGCCTTCAGGCAAAAATGCCAGCTATTGTCGCAACGTTTGCGCGTATTAGAAAAGGTCTTGAACCAATCGCTCCAAAAAAGGATTTAAGCTTTGCAGCGAATTTCTTATACATGCTAACTGGTAAAGAACCAGAACCTATTGCCGAAGAAGCAATTAACAAAGCGCTCGTATTACACGCGGACCATGAATTGAATGCTTCTACATTTACAGCACGTGTTTGTGTGGCTACGTTATCCGATGTTTATTCCGGAGTAACTGCCGCAATCGGAGCACTAAAAGGACCGCTGCACGGTGGTGCGAATGAAGCGGTTATGAAAATGCTTAAAGAAATTGGTACGCTTGAGAATGTAGAGCCATACGTACGTGGCAAGCTTGAGAAAAAAGAAAAAATCATGGGCTTTGGCCATCGTGTTTATCGAAAAGGAGATCCACGCGCCAAGCACCTAAGAGAAATGTCTAAAAAATTAACTGAACTCACTGGCGAACCGCACTGGTATGATATGTCTATCAAGATTGAAAGTATTGTTACTGGTGAAAAGAATTTACCACCTAACGTGGATTTCTATTCTGCTTCTGTTTATCACAGCTTAGGGATTGATCATGATTTAATGACACCAATCTTTGCTGTCAGCAGGGTATCTGGATGGCTTGCACATATTTTAGAACAATATGAAAACAACCGCTTAATCCGCCCACGTGCAGATTATACAGGTCCAGGAATGCAAAAATATGTTGCCATCGAGCAACGCGGTTAATATTTTACTTTTGATTCAATAATTGTTCTAATAGATATGTATGAAAAGGTTAGAGACTAAACTCTCTAACCTTTGATAGGACAAAGGGTGGACTATGCTGTAAAAAACTTTTATTCATATTTCTTTTACATAATAGGAGGAGAATCAACTATGCAAGGCGAAAAAATCACGGTTACAAACGGAGTATTAAACGTACCAAATAATCCAATCATCCCATTTATCGAAGGGGACGGTATCGGTCCAGATATTTGGGCTGCTTCTGAGCGCGTTTTAAATGCAGCAGTTGAAAAGGCATATAAAGGTGAGCGCAAAATAGTATGGAAAGAAGTTTTAGCTGGAGAAAAGGCATTTAACCAAACAGGTGAATGGCTTCCAAGTGAAACTCTTGACGTTATTAGAGAGTATTTACTTGCCATTAAAGGCCCATTAACCACTCCTGTTGGCGGTGGAATTCGTTCATTGAACGTTGCTCTACGTCAAGAATTAGACTTGTTTGTCTGCTTACGTCCTGTAAGATGGTTCGAAGGTGTTCCATCACCTGTTAAGCGCCCGCAAGATACGGATATGGTTATTTTCCGCGAAAACACTGAAGATATCTATGCTGGGATTGAATATGAAAAAGGCACAGAGGCAGCGAAAAAGGTCATTGATTTCCTACAAAATGAAATGGGTGTTAAGAAAATTAGATTCCCTGAAACTTCAGGAATCGGGATTAAACCAGTTTCTGAAGAAGGAACCACTCGTCTCGTACGTGCTGCAATTAATTATGCGATTAAAGAAGGCCGTAAATCCGTTACACTCGTGCACAAAGGTAATATCATGAAATTTACTGAAGGCGCGTTTAAAAACTGGGGCTACGAGCTTGCTGAGAAGGAATTCGGCGATAAAGTATTCACATGGTCACAATATGACCGCATTAAAGCAGAACAGGGCTCAGATGCAGCTAACAAAGCGCAAGCGGATGCAGAAGCAACAGGCAAAATTATCGTAAAAGACGCGATTGCTGATATTTTCTTACAGCAAATTCTAACACGTCCGCGTGAGTTTGATGTTGTAGCAACAATGAACTTGAACGGAGACTTCATTTCAGATGCACTTGCAGCGCAAGTAGGCGGTATTGGTATTGCACCAGGCGCTAACATCAACTATGAAACAGGACACGCTATTTTTGAAGCCACTCACGGTACTGCACCTAAGTATGCAGGTCTTGATAAAGTAAACCCTTCTTCTGTCATTTTGTCGGGTGTGTTATTGCTTGAGCACCTAGGCTGGACTGAAGCAGCTACAATGGTTATTAAATCAGTTGAAAAAACAATTGCTTCCAAAGTTGTAACTTATGATTTTGCTCGTCTAATGGACGGTGCAACTGAAGTGAAAACTTCTGAATTTGGTGACGAGCTTATTAAGAACATGGAGTAAGAAGGAAAGTTAAGTTCAGTGAGGGCTGTTAATATAAATAGTCCTTACTGTTTTTTATAAATTCTACTGAAACATTAAATATGTTCAAAGGGGAGAATCATAATGTCATTAAAACGGAAAAAGGTTTCTGTAATCGGCGGAGGATTCACTGGGGCAACTACGGCATTTTTACTTGCACAAAAGGAGCTTGGAGATGTAGTTTTAGTTGATATCGCTCCAATGGAAAATCCTACAAAAGGTAAAGCATTAGACATGCTGGAAGCAAGTCCTATACAAGGCTTTGATGCTAATATAACTGGTACCTCCAACTATGAAGATACACGTGATTCAGATATCGTGGTGATTACTGCTGGTATTGCCCGTAAACCTGGTATGAGCCGTGATGATTTAGTTCAAACAAACCAAAAGGTTATGAGAAGTGTTACACAAGAGATTGTGAAGTATTCTCCAAACTGTACGATTCTTGTTTTAACTAACCCAGTAGACGCTATGACATACACTGTATTTAAAGAATCAGGCTTCCCTAAAAACCGGGTAATCGGTCAATCTGGTGTTCTTGATTCTGCACGCTTCCGTACATTTGTAGCGCAAGAATTAAACCTTTCGGTTAAAGACATTACTGGTTTCGTATTAGGTGGACACGGTGATGACATGGTTCCACTTGTGCGTTACTCTTATGCAGGTGGTATTCCATTAGAAACATTAATTCCTAAAGACCGCTTGGAAGCGATCGTAGAACGCACAAGAAAAGGCGGCGGAGAAATTGTAAATCTACTCGGTAACGGAAGTGCTTATTATGCACCTGCAGCTTCTTTAGTCGAAATGTGTGAAGCAATCCTTAAAGACCAACGTCGTGTTCTTCCTTCTATTGCGTATCTTGAAGGCGAATTTGGTTACGACGGCATCTACCTAGGAGTACCAACAATCCTTGGAGCCAATGGTATTGAAAAAGTAATCGAGCTTGAGTTAACTGCTGACGAAAAAGCTGCCTTAGATAAATCAGTGGAATCCGTTCGTAATGTTATGCAAGTATTAGCATAAAAAAATAATTGAGAAATTCGGGGCTACAAGGGGTTCCCCGAATTTCTTTGTATTTATTTGAAATCGCTTGCAATGGAGGTGGAGTATATGCTTTTGGGCAAAAAAAGAAAGTTAGGCCGAAAGATGGAAGAAATTACAGTTGGTGAAAAATTGTCTATGACTGAAAAGGTAGAAGACAAGGATATCCTTCTATATTTAGGATTAACAGATGATGCGAACCCTCTCTATATTCAACATGATTATGCTTCACAGACCCCATTTGAAAAACCAATTGTTCCTAGTATCATGCTTACGGGAATGATCACCTCTGCCATCTCAAAATACTTACCTGGTCCTGGGAGCCATATCTTAAGCCAAGAAATTGAGTTTCCTAAGCCTGTCTATCATTACGGAACTATTGAGTTTTTGTTTGAAGTGGTGGATGTAGTAAGGGATGAACATACCATTGTGATAAGTGTTGTAGGAACCAATGAAAAAAATGAGACGGTAATACAGGGAAAGCTAAAAGTTTGTCCACCACATCGTTTGGAGGAAATACACGGTCGAGCATTAGATAATTTTTAATAATGATGAATCTAAGGAATGTGGCCTGCTCACATTCCTTTTTATGTTAAAGTTTTGTAAAACTAGATAATTTGTAATTTTTATTATTATAATGGAGGTAACTTATTTAGTGGGGGATATTATGAAAAATAAAATTCTTGTTGTCGATGATGAACAATCCATTGTTACTTTACTCCAATATAATCTGGAGCAAGCGGGATATGAAGTGATTACTGCAATGGATGGTGAAGCAGGGAAACATCTAGCTGAGACACAAGACCCTGATATTATTGTTTTGGACCTCATGCTGCCGAAAATGGATGGAATGGAAGTTTGCAAGCAACTCCGTCAGAAGAGGATCATGACTCCTATTTTAATGTTAACTGCAAAAGATGACGAGCTCGACAAAATATTGGGCCTGGAGCTTGGTGCTGATGATTATATGGTTAAGCCCTTTAGTCCAAGAGAAGTAATTGCACGCGTGAAAGCAATACTTAGGAGGACACAAGTCCAGCCTGAGGTGATAGATGCTAGTGAAAAGGAAACAGGAGTACTAGTGGTAGCCAATTTAAAAATCATTCCTGAAAAATATGAAGCGTATTTTAACGACCAGCTTTTGGAGTTAACCCTAAAGGAATTTGAGTTGCTTCTTTATCTCGCGCAAAATAAAGGCCGCGTTTTGACTCGTGATCAATTACTTAGTGCGGTTTGGAATTATGACTTTGCTGGAGATACTAGAATTGTGGATGTACATATATCGCATTTAAGAGAAAAAGTCGAAGTCGATACTAAAAAGCCTTCCTATATTAAAACGATGCGGGGCTTGGGCTATAAACTGGAGGAGCCGAAGGGAGAATGACCAAATTCCGAAAAGGACTGCTGCTTTCCCTAATCCTATTAATTATTGCAGTTTTAGTTGGATCAGGAATATTGTTAGGTCAACTTTTTAATAGCTATTACATTGAGTCGCTAAATCAACATCTAAAAATAGAAATTTTGTGGATTCTTTCAATCTGTCTCGCAATCGCAATCGTAATAATTTTTACCCTAAGCATCCGAATCACTTCAAAGTATACCAAACCAATTGAAGCCGCTACGAAGGTAGCAATTGAATTGGCAAACGGAAACTATCGTGCTCGAACAAAAGTAAATCGATTGGATGAGACCGGCATGCTTGGGTCTTCTATTAATATGCTGGCCGAAAACCTCCAAGAGCTTGTTAAGACACAGGAAATTCAACAGGACAGACTTAGTGTTTTAATTGAGAATATGGGAGCAGGATTAGTCCTAATTGACAGTCGCGGCTATATTAATTTAGTCAATAAAGGGTTCATTGAAATTTTTCATGTAGACCCAACAGATTATTTAAATAAACTCTATTATGAAGTAATTGATTATGAGGAGATTTGTCATTTAGTTGCTGAGGTTTTTCGGACTGAAAAGAAGGTTAGTGAACAATTACTTGTGCCTTTTTTGATCGAACGAAGGTATTTTGTCGTTTATGGTGTCCCAATTATTGGCTCCAATAATGTTTGGAAAGGGGTATTGCTTGTTTTTCATGATATAACAGAAATAAAAAAACTCGAGCAAATGCGAAAGGATTTTGTCGCCAATGTTTCGCATGAATTAAAAACCCCTGTTACTTCTATTAAAGGATTTACTGAAACGTTGATGGATGGTGCCATGAACAATAAAGAAACGTTGGAAGCATTTCTATCAATTATTTTAAAAGAGAGTGATCGCCTGCAAACACTTATTCAAGACCTGTTGGAGCTTTCAAAAATAGAGCAGCAAGGCTTTAGAGTAAATATTCAAGAACTAGATTTGCATGTGATATTAAATGAAGTGATTACGATTCTTACAGGAAAAGCACAAGCAAAGAATATCAAGCTTGAACTTTATTGTAAGCAAAATCAAGTGATAATCAATGGTGATTTGGACCGCTTGAAACAAGTGTTTATCAATTTAATCGCCAATGCAATTACCTATACCCCTGTAGATGGAGAAGTGAAAATTATCCTTCTCGAACACGGGGAGAACGTAAGAATTCATGTGAAGGACTCGGGAGTGGGAATTAGTAAAGAAGAGATCCCGCGAATATTTGAACGATTTTACCGGGTGGACCGTGCCAGAAGTCGTAACTCCGGTGGGACAGGCCTTGGATTAGCGATTGTTAAACATTTAGTTGAAGCTCATCGTGGGAACATTAGTGTAAGAAGTGAGATAGGTGAAGGAAGCGAATTTATTATCGAATTACATAAATATTTGACATGATTTTTGAAAGGTGGATATAAATGGAAAAGAAGAAACTTGTCCTGATAGACGGGAATAGTATTGCTTACCGAGCATTTTTTGCGTTACCTCTGCTTAATAACGATAAAGGAATTCATACGAATGCCGTCTATGGATTTACGATGATGCTGATGAAAATTCTTGAAGATGAAAAGCCAACACATATACTTGTTGCGTTTGATGCAGGGAAAACGACCTTTCGTCATAAAACCTTTAGTGAATATAAAGGTGGAAGGCAAAAAACTCCGCCCGAATTATCCGAACAATTTCCCTTTATCCGAGACCTTCTTGACGCCTATGGAATCTCCAGATATGAACTTGAAAATTATGAGGCCGACGATATCATCGGGACCCTTTCATTAACAGCTGAAAATGATGGATATGAAGTAAAAGTGATTTCAGGAGACAAAGATTTAACCCAACTTTCTTCCGCTGCTACAACAGTCGGAATTACTCGGAAGGGTATTACAGATATTGAAGAATATACACCTGAACATGTAGCTGAGAAATATGGACTAATACCAGATCAAATCATTGATATGAAAGGGTTGATGGGTGACCCTTCTGATAATATCCCTGGTGTTCCCGGGGTAGGGGAAAAGACAGCGATCAAGCTGTTAAAGGAGTTTTCAACCCTTGAAAATTTATTAAACTCGATTGACCAAGTTACGGGCAATAAGTTGAAGGAGAAGCTTGAAGAATTTAAGAACCAAGCGATAATGAGTAAAGAACTTGCTACGATTGAAAGACAAGCACCTGTTGAAGTGGATTTAAAAACCGTTGCTTACGAGGGCTTTATACGCGAAAAATTAGTAGGACTATTTAAAGAATTAGGCTTTCATACGTTATTGGCCAAGCTTGGAGAAGGTCCAGATGTAATAGAGGAGCACGAACTTGAAGAGATTGAGTTTCACATACCAACAGAGATAACAGAGGAATTGTTTGCCGACAGCAATTATTTTTACGTTGAAATGTTGGATGATAATTATCATTATGCAGAGATTATCGGTTTCTCACTTGTCAATGAAAACGGACATTTCTACTTGCCAACAGACCTTGCCTTGCAATCGGTTGCTTTTAAAAAATGGGCGGAAGATGAGAGTAAAAAGAAAACAGTTTATGATGCGAAGCGTTCGGAGGTTTCATTAAGGAGACATGATATTCACTTAAAAGGGGCCAATTTTGATATTCTAATGGCTTCGTATATCATCAATCCTTCAGAAAACATTGAGGACCTAGCAGCGATTACGAAAAGATTTGATTTACATAATATTCAATCGGATGAATCGTTTTATGGGAAAGGGGCGAAACGGAAAGTCCCTGAAGAAGCTAAGCTTGCAGAACATCTTGTTCGGAAAAGTCTTGCGATGTCCGATATAAAAGAAAAACTTGAAGATGAATTAAGAAAAAATGAACAATATGAATTATTTACCGAGCTTGAAATGCCGTTATCGCTAATTTTAGCGGATATGGAATCATGCGGAATTAAAGTAGAACAAGAGCGCCTTCAGAAAATGGGGAAGGAGTTAAATGACCGACTTGTTGAGATTGAAGAGAGAATTTGTGAATTGGCAGGCGAAAAGTTTAATATCAACTCACCAAAACAGCTGGGTGTGATTTTATTTGAAAAATTAAACCTTTCCTCGGTAAAGAAAACGAAAACAGGTTATTCCACTTCAGCGGATGTACTAGAGAAATTAGCCGATGATCATGAAATCATCGAGCATATTCTTCTATACAGACAATTAGGTAAACTTCAATCGACCTATATTGAGGGTCTACTAAAGGTTATTAATCCGAAAACGGGAAAAGTCCATACCAGATATCAACAAACCTTAACGGCAACTGGAAGATTGAGTTCCATTGACCCGAATCTGCAAAATATCCCGATTCGACTAGAAGAGGGGCGGAAAATCCGCCAAGCCTTTGTTCCATCAGAGGAAGGCTGGATCATATTTGCAGCAGATTATTCACAGATTGAGCTGCGTGTCCTTGCAGATATTGCCGGTGATGAAAAGTTAATTCAGGCCTTCAAAGAAGACATGGATATTCATACAAAAACAGCCATGGAGGTTTTTCATGTCAGTGAAGAGGAGGTAACCTCCAATATGAGACGTCAGGCCAAGGCTGTTAACTTTGGAATTGTGTATGGAATCAGCGATTATGGTCTTTCACAATCGTTAGGAATTTCAAGGAAGGAAGCAGGTCAATTCATTAATCGATATCTGGATACCTATCCAGGGGTTAAGGAATACATGGATGATATTATTCATTCGGCCAAACAAAAGGGCTATGTTTCTACCTTGATGCAGCGAAGAAGGTACCTTCCGGAAATAACAGCTCGTAATTTTAATATTAGAAGCTTTGCTGAACGGACAGCGATGAATACTCCAATCCAGGGCAGTGCGGCTGATATCATCAAAAAAGCGATGATTGACATGGACGATGCCTTAAAGGACAAAGGCTTAAAAACGCGTCTCTTACTGCAAGTACACGATGAATTGATTTTTGAAGCACCCGAGGACGAGCTGGAAATTTTGAAGAAGTTAGTCCCAAATGTGATGGAAAATGCCCTCGAATTAAAGGTGCCATTAAAAGTGGATTTTGCCTACGGACCCACATGGTTTGACGCAAAATAAAAAGGGGGGACTATCTTGCCAGAGCTTCCAGAAGTAGAAACCATACGAAAAACATTAAAAAAATTAGTTGTTAATAAAACAATCAAAGATATTAAGGTCTATTGGCCGAAAATTATTAAAAACCCCGTCGAAGTTGAACAGTTTGTCGATGCTTTAATTGGGGAAACGATTGTTGATGTAAGCAGAAGAGGAAAATTTCTAATCATTTATACTGGAAATTTCGCTTTAGTCTCTCATTTGAGGATGGAAGGAAAGTACGGGCTTTATCCAAAGGAAGACCCATTTGATAAACATACACATGTCCTTTTTCACTTTACAGATGAGACCGAGTTAAGGTATAGGGATGTTCGGAAGTTCGGAACAATGCACCTGTATAAAAAAGGCGATGAATTCTTAACAGAGCCGCTGATCGGCCTTGGTCCTGAGCCTTTTTCTGATGAATTTACCATAGAGTTTTTGGAAAAAAAGTTAGTAAAAACGAATCGGAAAATAAAAACGGCCCTTTTAGACCAAAAAGTCTTTGTGGGTCTTGGTAATATCTATGTGGATGAAGCACTTTTTCGCGCAGGTATCCATCCGGAGCGTCTTGCGAACACACTAAATAAAAATGAAATTACTCTCCTTCACCGTGAAATTGTTGCGACCTTAAGTGAAGCCGTCAAAAAGGGAGGAAGTACGATCCGTTCCTATGTTAATTCGCAAGGGGAAATAGGAATGTTTCAACTTGAATTATACGCCTACGGTCGAAAAGGAGAAGAATGTAAACGGTGCGGGACGCCGTTAGAAAAAATAACTGTAGGAGGCAGAGGGACCCATTACTGCCCTCATTGCCAAAAGGTCTAAACCGAACTGAGACAAGAAATAAGTGAGATTTGAATAATATTAACCTTTGATAGGCTCCTGCCATATACTATCGTAATGATTTTGGAGGAAGGAGCCCTAGACAACATGGTTCAGTTGATCTCACTTCTAATATTAGCTTTTGCGCTTAGCCTTGATAGCTTCAGTGTAGGTTTTACCTATGGGCTAAGGAAAATGGTCATGCCAATCAGATCAGTCATCATTATTGCAAGCTGCTCGGCTATTTCTTTAATGATTGCCGTGTCAATTGGACATGGACTTGAAAAAGTTCTATCTCCAAAAATGACGGCAAGCCTGGGAGGAATCATTCTAATCGCTCTTGGTGCATGGGTTTTGTACCAATTTTTCCAACCGGAAAAAGAAAAAGACGTACTTGTTCATGAAAAAACGATCGTGAATTTTGAAATTAAGTCCCTGGGTTTAGCCATTAACATATTGAAAAAGCCAATGTCGGCTGACTTTGATCAATCAGGAACGATTACCGGCATTGAAGCATTAATGTTAGGCTTTGCTTTGTCACTCGATGCCTTTGGTGCAGGGATTGGTGCTGCGATGCTTGGTTTCTCCCCCTTTTATTTAGCCGGTACAGTCGCGATTATGAGCTCGTTATTTGTTCTATTAGGAATAAAAAGTGGAAGTTTTTTTCATAAATTTGAATGGATCCAAAAGTTTACCTTTTTGCCAGGGATTTTATTAATAATCATTGGGATATGGAAATTATGAATATAGAAAGGAAAAGACCATGTCATTAGTGATCGGTTTAACAGGCGGAATTGCCAGCGGAAAGAGTACGGTCTCAAACATGTTTAAAGAAATGGACATCACTGTGGTCGATGCAGATATAGAAGCACGCCTGGCAGTAATGAAGGGCGAATCTGCTTATGTAAAGATACTTGCTGAATTTGGTGAGGATATTTTATTGGATAACGGGGAGATTGATAGGCAAAGATTAGGCTCAATTATATTTTACCAAGAAGAAAAAAGACAAATTTTAAACGAGATCGTCCACCCAGAGGTTAGAAAAAGGATGAGAGACCAAGTAGAACAGGCCATTAAGAACAGTGAAGAAGTGGTAGTTCTTGATATTCCTTTATTATTTGAAAGTAAGCTTACCTATATGGTGGATAAAACGTTACTTGTTTATGTTGACGATGAAACACAATTAAAAAGGTTAACCGATAGAAATAATCTATCTGAAGAGGATGCTCGAGCAAGAATCAGTTCCCAGATGCCACTGTCTGAAAAAATAAAACTTGCGGATGCTGTTATTGATAATAATGGTTCGATTGCAAATACCAAAAAACAGCTCCTTGAAATTTTAGAACAGTTTAGTATCAACAAAAATAATCATAACTAATCGGAGAGAAGGGGATACCTTCTCTTTTTTTCTGTTTCTAAGTTGCCTGAATTGTAAAACATTTTAAAAATCCGCATTTTATTCATCACAATTATACCTAAATATGTTATACTAATTACAACAATACGAGTATAAAGTATGACACTAATGTGGAAGGGGCTGCAAAATGAAGACGAAAGTTGCAATTAATGGGTTTGGGAGAATTGGGAGGATGGTTTTTAGAAAAGCAATCCTTGAAAATAAGCTTGAGGTTGTTGCTATTAACGCAAGCTATCCAGCCGAAACATTAGCACATTTACTTAAATATGATACCAATCATGGACCATTTCAGGGAGAAGTAATCCCATTAGATAATGAGTTAATTGTGAATGGCAAAAGAATTAAACTATTAAGTAGTCGTAATCCAGAGGAACTTCCATGGCGAGAGCTTGGAATTGAGATTGTTATTGAGGCTACCGGGAAGTTTAATGCACGTGAGGCTGCGGCATTGCACTTAGAAGCAGGAGCCAAGAAGGTAATCTTAACGGCACCAGGGAAAAATGAGGATGTTACCATTGTGATGGGCGTTAATGAGGAAATGCTTGATATCCATCATCATGATATTATCTCTAATGCATCCTGTACAACGAATTGCCTTGCACCCGTTGCAAAGGTGCTTGACAAAAAGTTTGGCATTGAATGTGGATTAATGACCACCATTCATGCCTATACAAACGATCAAAAAAATATTGATAACCCCCATAAAGATTTACGGAGGGCTCGTGCATGTGGACAATCTATCATTCCAACAACAACAGGAGCGGCAAAAGCCATTTCACTTGTATTACCCCAGTTAAAGGGTAAATTACATGGGATGTCTCTTCGTGTGCCAACACCTAATGTTTCACTTGTTGATTTAGTAGTCGATCTTAATCAAGATGTAACAGTCGATGATGTTAATAATGCCTTTATTGAGGCTGCAAATGGGCCATTAAAAGGCATTTTGGATTTGACCATGGAACCTTTAGTATCTGTTGATTTTAATACCAATGAGCATTCTGCCATCATTGATGGTCTTTCCACCATGGTAATGGGAACTAGAAAAGTAAAAGTATTGGCATGGTATGATAATGAGTGGGGATATTCTTCACGTGTAGTCGATCTCACCCTATATGTTGCACACGAAATAGCAAACTCATCTCAAATAAAGGTTGGATAAAAACGCTGTCGGCTGACAGCTTTTTTTTTGTACCCGCTTGGTGTTAATAGCATAGAATAGATTTTGAATTATAAAATGGAAAATGCCTTTCAATGTTTGTTACACAATTAAAATATAAAAGTTTAATTTTGCTAAGTTGCAAAACAAATATAAACAAAGTATACTAGTCATCGTGAACTTCTTGAAATTAGGTAGCTAGTAATTACTTAAAGGGTTAGGACCTCTCTGGACTAACTTTCCCCCGTTGTAATTATTCAGGTACCGGCAACAACAGGATTTCAAGAAAGAACAAAAAGGTTAGAGGGGGAAACTGAATATGGAAACAATGGGACGTCACGTAATCTCAGAACTATGGGGATGCGACTTTGAAAAATTAAATGATTTGAACTTTATTGAAACAACTTTTGTTGAAGCAGCTCTTAGATCTGGTGCAGAAATCCGTGAGGTAGCATTTCATAAATTTGCTCCCCAAGGTGTGAGTGGTGTAGTAATTATTTCTGAATCACATCTTACCATCCATAGCTTCCCTGAACATGGATATGCCAGCATTGATGTATACACATGCGGAGATTTGAATCCTAATGTTGCGGCTGAATATATAGCTGAAGCATTAAATGCCGAGACACGTGAAAATATTGAAATTCCACGAGGCATGGGTCCAGTTCAAGTAAAACAGGCAAAGGTTTTATAGTCACTTTAAAAATAATTAGCAAAGAGGTGTATCTTAACATACACCTCTTTTTATATTTTCTAGCTAAATGTTGTACAATAAGACCAAAGCTTACATCATAGGAGGAATACTATAGCTATGTTAGATAACTTATTTGTTCGGTTTAAAAAGCAATTAGAGACTTCAGATCAAATTAAAGATGATTCCTTAAAAACACATTATTATAAGGCGAAGTATAATCAATTATTTGCAACGGTTGAAAAGCTATTCCATGAAGATGCCGATTGCCTTGTCACGACGGTTTCTAAAGAACATGGAGAAATTGCTGTTGAAGTCAGTAAACCTATCCCCTGCTTTCTGATTGTTACTATTGTAGCTGTAAAACCAATGGAAACTGCGGTGGATTTTAATATTTCATCTGAAAAACTTTCCTTACTTGGCACCTATCCCGATTTAAAAAAGCGGATTATTTCATATTACGAGCGAATTAATCAATTACATACCTTAATAGGAATAAAAAACTCCTAATACTTCTACTTGTATAAAGATATTCTTTTTTATAAGATGAAAGTAAGCGTTTTGTTCGGAAGTACAGTGTAGATTTGGAGTGGATTACAAATGAAATGCCCTTCTTGTCAAAATTATGGTACACGTGTCCTCGATTCTCGACCTGTTGATGAAGGTCGGGCCACTCGAAGGAGACGTGAATGTGAAGAATGCGGATATCGTTTTACTACGTTTGAGAAGATCGAAGAAATCCCGCTAATTGTAGTTAAAAAAGAAGGCACCAGAGAAGAGTTTAGCCGTGATAAAATATTACGTGGCTTGATCAAGGCATGTGAGAAGCGCCCTGTTGCCTTAAAGGAGTTAGAAGATATAACGCATGGTGTAGAAAAGGACCTGCGCAGTCAGGGGATTTCAGAAATTAAAAGTGAAGCCATCGGTGAAATGGTCATGGATAGACTGGCACATGTGGACGAAGTCGCCTACGTAAGATTTGCATCCGTTTACCGTCAGTTTAAAGATATTAATGTTTTTATTGATGAATTAAAAGAACTAATTAAAAAAGAAAAATCTTAAGAGCTAGAGGTTTTTTGTCTTTGGCTCTTTTTGACTTATGGGAGGGAAGGTTGAATTATTATGGCGCAGCATTGGCAGGAAATTCTCCCTATCGACCGCTATAAAGTTGCGGCAGATGGGCTGCTGCATGAATTTGATCGCAAAGTGCTAACGTTATTATATCAGCCCTTGATTGGATCAACTTGCTTTAGTTTGTATATGACTCTCTGGGCAGAGTTAGAGGAAAATCGTCTCTGGTCTGAGTCTTCAACACATCATTTATTGATGAATCTTTTAGAGATGAACTTAAAGGATATTTATGAAGCAAGATTAAAGCTAGAGGGCATTGGGTTATTAAAGACTCGTGTCAAAACGGATGAAGGGGGAAGGTCATTTATCTATGAACTCCATCCACCATTAAGTCCGGAGCAATTCTTTTTAGATGGAATGTTAAATATTTATTTATATCGAAAAATTGGAAAAACCCATTTTTCCCGTCTGAAACGGTTCTTTAGTGATCAACAAAAGCCAAGTGAAGGCGAGTATGTAGATGTGACCAAGGCCTTTCAGGATGTATTTTCATCAGGAGCACCAGGCAGTATGCAATATATTCAAGGTCTTTCGGAGGAATTACAAGAGGAAGAAAATCAACAGTTTATCGGTCGAACGGAACCGAGGCCCATCCAAATTGGTGTCGACTTGTTTGATTTTGATTTGTTATCAGCAGGGCTAAATGAATCGCTTGTTCCCAAAAAAGCGCTCACGCCCAAAGTGAAAAATGTGATTAGTAATCTCGCATTTTTGTACCAAATAGACGCAATCGAAATGAAAAATTTTATCTTAGGTGCCATTAATGAGCACGAAGAAATTGATATTGAGGATTTGAGAAAGGGTGCTCGTGATTGGTATCAATTTGTTAATTACGACCAACTTCCGAGTCTAATTAACCGAATACAGCCGATTGTCCATCAAACACAATTAACCGAGCCGAAAACTCCGGAGGAAAAATTAATCCGCTCTTATGAAACCACGACGCCGCTCATCGTTTTTAAAGAGCTATCTGGGGGCGTTGAACCTTCAAATGCTAATTTGAAAACCTTAGAAGAGATTATGATTAAATATAAACTGCCTCCAGGTGTGGTAAATGTTTTAATTGAGGTGGCAATGAGAAAAACAGACATGAAATTTACTAAGGGCTTTGTGGAGTCCATTGCCAGTCATTGGGCGAGAAAACAAGTGAAAACGGTGAAGGAAGCGATGGAACTCGCAAGGAATGAGGAACACAAGGTGACCGAAAGTAAAAAAACGAATAGGTCGACAAACAAAAAGCCAATTCGGACCGAGTTGATTCCTGACTGGTTCGATGACAGTTCGAAAGAAGCAGGAAAAGACCCTTCACAAGGTAACAACAGTGAAGTAGAAGCGAAAAAACGTTCAATCGAAGAAAAACTAAAAGCGTTTCGCAAATAGGAGGTGACCACATTTGGAAAAAATTAATCGAACCTTGAAAAGATTAGCTTCTAATGAAAACTTTCAAAAGCGCTATGAACAACAACGCAGGCAAGTCCTCGACAATCCGGATATAAAAGCCTTTTTAGAAAAACATCAAGATGAGATCGATCAAACGATGATTGATAAAAGCATGAGTAAGCTGTACGAGTATACCAACCAAAGCAAGGATTGTAGCAAATGTGAAAGCTTGGCCAGCTGTATCAATTTCATGAAGGGGTATCACCCGGATTTGGTTTTATCACGAAACTCCATTGATGTTGTTTATAAACGCTGTCCTCAAAAAATCATGGCAGATGAAAAGAAGAAAAATGAAAAGCTCATCAAAAGTTTATATGTACCAAGGGATATACTTGAAGCCACCTTTGAAGACTTTGAGGGGGACTCGGGCAGACTCGATGCCGGTGACAAGGCCGCAACCTTCTTAATGAATTATGAAGATGGTAAAAAACCGAAAGGCCTCTATCTTTACGGTAAATTTGGGGTAGGAAAGTCATATTTATTGGGGGCAATTGCCAATGAATTGGCCAAAAAACAGATTTCTTCCATGATTGTTTATGTTCCGGAACTTTTGAGGGAAATGAAAAGCTCAATCGCTGATTCCACGTTAAATGAAAAAATCGAGGCATTAAAAAGAGAACCCATCTTAATGCTGGATGATATTGGTGCAGAAGCTGTATCAAGCTGGACAAGGGATGAAGTTTTAGGGCCAATTTTGCAGTTCCGCATGCTCGAAAGCCTGCCGACATTTTTTACCTCTAATTTTAATTTCCCAGAGCTGGAGCATCATTTAACATACAGCCAACGGGGCGAAGAAGAGAAGATGAAAGCACGACGAATCATGGAGAGAATTAGGTCCCTAAGTGTGCCAGTGATGGTCGATGGTCCTAACAGACGGTAATTAGATAGGGAGTTCAAGATTGCTGAAAACAGGTCAGCAGTCTTTTTTTTGACTTTTTTTCCGTAAATAACAAAAGCGACTGTTGCTAACTTCTATTTTAAGCAAGTCCCCCATATATATTAATACAAAGATTGGCATAAAGGGGGGATTTGGTTGGCGGAAATCATCTTCCAAAGCAAGCTGGAGGCACAAAAGTTTTATGACCACTTGCTGAAGTACTTACCAAATAATTATGATAAAGAAACTATTCTTCTCATTGAAGATCAACATATAGTAAAATTTTTAGGCGGCATCCTTTCCATTGAAATTTCTACTATGGTTAAAAAAGCATTTTACGAATTTATTACGAACATTAAACGTGATGATTGGTTTCGGGAAATATTAAAAAATCAATTTTTTTATGAGGATCTGGATGTACAGCAACAAATAATGGAGATAATCTATTCAATTCTAGATGGTCAAAGAAAGGACTTAACTGCTTTTTTGAAGGATTCAAACGAAGAGTCTCCTATTAGAACAGCCATCGAGCACATTTTTCAAGATAATATTTCTTTTTCGTTTGACTCGTTTCTTAAATTTCGCTTGCGGCCATACCTACAGCTATTGGAAGGTTATGTGGAGGTTGCCATTGATGAATTTAAAATGGAGCAGGAATATCAAATGTTTGTGCAAATGCTCAGGGACTTTTTAATCAATCGAGAACCCAAAATGGACGTTCTTCATTTGTTATTTGACGAGGAAATCACCTTTTATAATGAACAATTTGTGGAGATGAAACGAGCTGAATTAATCAGATTGATTGACCGGAAGTTACTTGTTAATCATCCTGTCTATGTCGATTCTGCTTCGATTGCCCCGCTTTTATCACTTGCGCCGACAACTATTTTTCTGTATACAAAGGACCCGGATGAACCGATAGTTCGAACCATCAAAAACATCTTTGAAGAAAGAGTAACGATTAAATCCTTTGCAGCTTTACGAGAGGTTCATAAATGGTTAGAAACTAATGATTCTTCGGAAAATCATGCTTAAGTTGAGGAATAGTGTGAAAATTTGTCTTATTAGGTCAATGCCCCTTGATTTTTAAAAAATTAATCATTATAATACTCTACATAGAATATTCATAGCAAAAGTATTGATAAGGATAACAGTATTTTTTACGGTTTCTAGAGAGGGAGGACAGGGCTGAAAGCCTCCTAACACGAAAATAATACTTACCACCTTTAAACTTCAGCAGTGAACGCTTCATGGGATCATGAGGTTATTAATTGTTGACGGCTATCGACCGTTAACAGACCAAAGTCATTTTCAAGGTGTCAACAGTTGGAAATGAAAAATTGGGTGGAACCACGTGTTTATCAAAACTCGTCCCTTTTCCAGGGATGGGTTTTTTTATTTTTCAAAAAGCGAATCTACTGGGCGAAATGCCCGGTGACGCTTAATTACAAAGGAGGAATTACCATGTCAGACGTTGTTAAGATTTCGTTTCCAGATGGGGCAGTAAAGGAGTTCCCGCGTGGCACAACAACGGAAGATATTGCCGCATCCATCAGCCCCGGCCTGAAGAAAAAGGCGATTGCCGGTAAATGGAACGGTCAACTGTATGATCTTCGCCGTCCAATTAATGAAGACGGTTCAATAGAAATCGTCGTCCCTGATTCCGAAGACGCATTAGAGGTTTTACGCCACAGTACAGCCCATTTGATGGCACAGGCTGTTAGAAGACTTTATCCTGATGTGAATTTAGGTGTAGGGCCAGTGATCGAAGGTGGATTTTATTATGATATGGACCTTGAGGAATCATTAACTCCAGAAGATCTGCCAAAGATTGAAAAGGAAATGGCAAGAATCGTCAATGAAAATATCGAAATTGTTCGCAAGGAAGTAAGTCGTGCAGAGGCTGTACAGCTCTTTAAAGAAGCCGGTGATCCTTACAAGCTCGAACTAATTGAAGCGATTCCTGATGAGGAAACCGTGACACTTTACGAACAAGGCGATTTTTTTGACCTATGCCGTGGAGTCCATGTCCCGTCAACTGGAAAAATCAAAGAATTTAAGCTATTGAGCATTGCGGGTGCCTATTGGCGCGGCGACAGCAAAAATAAAATGCTGCAGCGCGTGTATGGAACAGCCTTTTTTAAGAAAGAGGATTTATCGGAGCATCTTCGCTTGCTTGAAGAAGCGAAGGAGCGTGACCATCGTAAAATTGGTAAAGAGTTAAACCTTTTCACTAATAACCAATTGGTAGGTCAAGGCTTACCATTATGGCTTCCAAAGGGTGCAACAATTCGCCGAGTAGTTGAGCGTTACATTGTCGATAAAGAACAACGTCTTGGCTATGACCATGTGTATACTCCGATTATGGGCAGCGTTGATTTATACAAGACTTCAGGACACTGGGATCATTACCAGGAAGACATGTTTCCGGTTATGGAAATGGACAATGAACAATTAGTTCTACGTCCAATGAATTGCCCGCATCATATGATGGTTTACAAGAACAGCATTCACAGTTATCGCGAACTTCCGATTCGGATCGCCGAACTTGGAACAATGCATCGTTATGAAATGTCAGGTGCACTTTCAGGATTGCAGCGTGTTCGTGGTATGACTTTAAATGATGCACATATTTTTGTTCGTCCCGATCAAATTAAAGATGAATTCAAACGGGTTGTGAACCTTGTTTTAGCCGTTTATAAAGACTTTGGTATCAATGACTATTCCTTCCGTCTTTCCTACCGTGACCCGCAAGATACTGAAAAGTACTTTGACGATGACGCGATGTGGGAAAAGGCACAAGGTATGCTGAAGGATGCCATGGATGATCTTGGACTTAACTATTATGAGGCTGAAGGGGAAGCTGCCTTCTATGGTCCGAAGTTGGACGTTCAAGTAAAAACAGCATTAGGTAAAGAAGAAACACTTTCCACTGTTCAACTCGATTTCTTATTACCGGAACGTTTTGATTTAACATATGTGGGTGAGGACGGCAAACCACATCGTCCAGTCGTTATCCACCGCGGCGTTGTATCAACGATGGAACGTTTTGTGGCCTTCTTAATTGAAGAATACAAAGGAGCATTCCCAACATGGCTCGCTCCAGTTCAGGTTCAGGTCATTCCGGTTTCTCCTGGCGCACACTTTGATTATGCTAAGCAGGTACAGGAGCAGCTTCAAAATGAAGGCTTTCGGGTCGAGTTGGATGGCCGGGATGAAAAAATCGGTTATAAAATCCGTGAAGCGCAAATGCAAAAAATACCATATATGCTAGTTGTTGGCGATAAGGAAGTCGAAGACCAAGCAGTCAATGTTCGTAAATATGGTGAACAAAACTCAGAAACAAAGCCATTTTCAGAGTTTTTAGCAGCAATCACAGCTGAAGTAAAAAGAGGATAATTTGTTAAGAAAGAAAGGGCTTGCCGCTCTTTCTTTTTTTTATAAAAAAAATCTATTGAATAATTCTTGGTTTCTTGCTAAAATAAATTCCGTTGTCAAAGAAAATAGTTCGTTTGACATTACGTCTTTGTTTATGTTATATTTACTAAGGTGAAAAATTGAATACTTGTTTTTGGGAAAAGAAGAAGCACCCGCTTCTCACCTGATTGACGCATTTGGCAGTTGGCAGGTTTTACGTGAACTTTTTGGTTTCATTACTTATGTTCTGTAAAGTGTGGGTGCATTCATCCGCACTTTTTTTGTTTGTGCACTTATAGTACGGCTAAAAAGTTTAATACCTGTTCATTCAGTAAGGTGTCATACGTTTAGGTTGAAATGGGTTTTTTAAGATTTTCTTGACCAAGACGTTGTATTCGTGATAAAACCTTGGAGGTGGCTAATTATTAGCAAAGACATGTTGTTAAATGAGGGCATTCGCGCTCGCGAAATCCGCCTAATTGATCAAAATGGCGAACAGTTAGGGATTAAAACCAAAACTGAAGCCTTAGAGATTGCCGGAAGAGTGAATCTTGATTTGGTACTTGTAGCACCAAATGCAAAGCCTCCGGTCGGCAGAATTATGGACTATGGCAAATTCAAATTCGAGCAGCAAAAGAAAGACAAAGAAGCTCGTAAGAATCAAAAAATTATCACCACTAAAGAAGTTCGTCTCAGCCCAACAATTGATGAGCATGACTTTAATACAAAGTTGCGCAATGCCATTAAGTTCTTAGAAAAAGGCGACAAGGTAAAAGCTTCAATCCGTTTCAAGGGCCGGGCGATTACCCATAAAGAAATTGGTCAACGTGTGTTAGACCGTTTTTCCGAAGCGTGCAAGGAAGTTGCGACCATCGAGTCACATCCTAAAATGGATGGACGAAGCATGTTCCTCGTTTTAGCACCTAAAATTGACAAGTAATAAGGAGGATATCCCAAATGCCAAAAATGAAAACTCACCGTGGCGCTGCAAAGCGTTTCAAGAAAACTGGTTCAGGTCAACTTAAACGTGACCACGCTTATACAAGCCACTTATTTGCTAACAAATCTACAAAAGCAAAGCGTAAGCTTCGCAAAGCATCACTTGTTTCTAAAGGTGATTTCAAACGCATTCGTCAAATGTTAACTTACATGAAGTAAAAAATTAAGTGATCGATTTATATATTGGAGGGAAATTAAATGCCACGTGTAAAAGGCGGTACAGTTACGCGCAAACGTCGTAAAAAAGTTCTTAAATTAGCAAAAGGTTATTACGGTTCAAAACATACATTATACAAAGTTGCTAACCAACAGGTTATGAAATCATTAATGTATGCATTCCGCGATCGTCGTCAGAAAAAACGCGACTTCCGCAAATTATGGATTACTCGTATCAATGCAGCAGCTCGTATCAACGGTCTTTCTTACAGCCGTTTAATGCATGGCTTAAAGCTTGCTGGTATCGAAGTAAACCGCAAGATGCTTGCTGAATTAGCAGTAAGCGATGCAAACGCATTTGCTGAATTAGCAAACGTTGCAAAACAAAACATTAACAAGTAATTGTTTAAAGGCCATTCTCTTTGTAGAGGATGGCCTTTTCTATAAGGGGGAAATGATATATGAAAATATGGTTAGTGGTTTATCTAATCATGAATATAGCCGGGCTGTTGATTATGGGAGAAGATAAAAAGCGGGCAAAGAAACATCAATATCGAATTTCGGAAAGAACATTGTGGATGGTGGCGATTTTAGGAGGAGCGATCGGTACAACCACAGGCATGCAGCTTTACCGGCATAAAACAAAGCATACAGCTTTTAAAATTGGTTTTCCGTTTCTAGCAGGAATTGAATTGGTTCTGTTGATCAAGTTTCTACTATTATAAAAAATCCTTATGAAAGGCGGCTATTTCTGTAAAAATTCCTTCACGGGACTCTTCCAGTGAATTTCAGCATTTGGATAGCATTCAAGAAGTTTTTTATCAATATAAAAAATGTCTTCCTTAACCAGCCCTTTAAGGGAAACTGTATTTTCAGGCCAGATTATGATGGAGACGATGTCAAATGTTTTGCCAGCTGGCCCCATGTACTTTTCGCCAGCAAACACAGCTCCTTTATAGGTAAGTGAGAAGTTCTTTCTGACATCCTTATCATCAATCAACAAAAAACGTTTCTGTTTACGGGCAGTTTCTAGTTTTCGTTTGGATGTAAAAAGGGATTTTACCCCATAGCTGAATAAGAAGAATAGGAACAACAACAATACGAAGCGCAGCAACCATATCATGGATAATCCCCCTGCATCTATTTTCCTATTCATACGAAAGAACTCGAAAAAAGTTTCAATCCTATCTCATTTTGATATAATTTTTCTATAAGGAGTGGTGGTAGTATGCAAATCGAACAACTATTTCAGATGCAAAAGGCACTAGATCAGCATATTCAAGAAAAGCATAACTTGCAGGATGAGAACTTATTTGACAGAAAGGTCCTTGCCTTACTCGTTGAAATTGGTGAGTTGGCAAATGAGACCCGTAGCTTTAAGTTTTGGAGTGTCAAGCCATCTTCAGCTAAAGAGGTCATTTTAGAAGAATTTGTTGACGGTGTTCATTTTATTTTATCGCTCGGGATCGAATGTGGATTTGATACGGAGCAAATGGATTTGAATAAGCAGAAATTAACTTTGTCTGTGACAGAACAATTTTTATGCATATATGATAGGATCAGTATTTTTCAAAAAAGTAAAAGTTTGGCTGATTACATCAATTTATTTCAATCGTACTTCGAATTAGCTGAACTGCTCGGATTTACATATGAAGAAATCAAAATGGCATATTTTCTTAAAAACGAAGTAAATTATTTGAGACAGCAGAATAACTATTAGCAGGAAAATTGCGAATTAATCGTTATTTTCTGTATAATGAGGTCGACGACTTAAAAGGGGGCTAATATATGGTAAAACTTGATGAAACCTTGACGATGTTAAAAGAGTTAACCGATGCCAAAGGGATTCCCGGCAATGAGCGTGAAGTACGCGAAGTCATGAGAAAATACATAGAACCATTTGCTGATGAAATCACAACGGACGGACTCGGTAGTTTGATTGCCAAAAAGGTAGGTAAAGAGGGCGGACCGAAAATAATGGTGGCCGGCCACTTAGATGAAGTTGGCTTTATGATTACTCAAATTGGTGATAAAGGTTTTCTCCGTTTTCAACCGGTTGGCGGCTGGTGGGGACAGGTTATGCTTGCCCAGCGTGTGACGATTGTGACGAGAAAGGGAGATGTAACGGGAATTATCGGTTCTAAGCCGCCTCATATTTTATCAGCGGAAGCCCGTAAGAAACCTGTGGAAATTAAAGACATGTTCATTGATATTGGTGCTTCAAGCCGCGAGGAAGCGACAGAATGGGGCATTCGCCCAGGCGATATGGTCGTTCCTTATTTTGAATTTACGGTGATGAACAATGAGAAGATGTTATTAGCAAAAGCGTGGGATAACCGAATTGGCTGTGCAATTGCGATAGATGTGTTGAGGCAGCTTAAGGGTGTTGACCATCCTAACGTTGTTTACGGCGTCGGAAATGTTCAAGAAGAGGTTGGATTGCGCGGTGCCAAGACGGCAACTTACAAAATTCAGCCTGATATCGGTTTTGCAGTCGATGTGGGTATTGCCGGTGATACACCCGGGATTTCGGAACGAGAAGCCATGAGTAAGATGGGGAAGGGCCCACAAGTTGTCGTTTATGATGCCTCGCTTGTTGCCCATAAGGGATTACGTGATTTAGTTACCGATACAGCCGATGAATTGAACATCCCGTATCAATTCGAGTCCATACCTGGCGGGGGGACAGATGCTGGTTCTATCCACTTGACACATAATGGGGTACCGGCAATGGCGATTACGATTGCGACACGCTATATCCATTCCCATGCCGCGATGCTCCACCGAGATGATTACGAAAACGCAGTGAAGTTGATTGTCGAAGTTATTAAGCGCTTGGACCGGGAAACGGTTGATAAAATTACGTTTGAATAATTTTTTGTGGGGTCCCCGGTAGAAATTTGCCGGGGATTTTTCTGTCGAATGCACTTTTTATAGGAATTATAGGATTCGCTCATTGAATGGTGAAATTCGCTCATTGAATACCAAAATTCGCTCATTGACTGTCTGAAATCGCTGATAAACATTATTTTTGTTCATTTTTAACAGTAAAAAGCTGTCAACCGAACCGATTGACAGCCCTAACCGTAAAATTTATTACTTTAACCCACTCTCCAGAGTGGCAAGCATTTCTTTTTTCTCATCTTCGGAAGAATTATTCCAAATGATCTCAAATAAAACGCCTAGGCCTGGGAGCATTTTCTCTTCACCATTTTGAATGGCATCAACAATCGTATCTTCTAGTTGATCTTGTGTATTCCCCGATACATTATGAACAATGGCATTACGTAAATTTAAATTCATGTATAACCACTCCTTTTTATCCTGTATTTCTTTTATATGTTTTCTATTTTTGGTTTTATTATGTATTTTTGTTAGGCTATAATAAAAAATAGTTGTTAATGTAAAAGGAGAGCGGGTTTTGAAACATATTGAATCAGTAAACAACCCTAAAGTTAAACAATGGAAAAAACTTTTAACCAAAAAAGAACGCGATAAGTCTGGAACCTTTTTAGTGGAGGGCTTTCATTTAGTAGAGGAAGCCCTGAAACAAGGAGAGCAAATCTTAGAAATTATTGTATCAGAAAAAGTAGACCTCCCTTCCCGATGGGATGCTGGGTCAACACCCGTAATACAAGTCACGGAAGAGATATCGAAATCTTTGTCAGATACAGAGGCACCACAAGGGATTTATGCGGTTTGCCGGATCGCAAATTCGGAAGTTAGAGATGCCAAGTCCTTCCTATTCATTGATGCGGTTCAGGATCCGGGTAATCTTGGTACGATGATTCGTACGGCAGATGCAGCAGGGATTGACGCAGTTGTTGTTGGACGCGGAACTGTTGATATATATAACGCTAAGGTATTAAGGTCTGCACAAGGAAGCCATTTTCACCTTCCGATTATAAGTGGAGATCTTCATGAATGGATAGACAAGCTTCAAGAAAAAAATATACCTGTTTACGGTACCGCACTTGAAGGGGCCTCGGTATATACGGATATCTCTACAAGTGACTCTTTTGCTCTCATAGTTGGGAACGAAGGGAACGGCGTCGGTAAAGATATTCTTGCCAGCACGACAGCGAACCTGTATATTCCGATTTATGGGAAAAGCGAATCCTTAAATGTAGCGGTGGCAACCGGGATACTTCTCTATTATTTGAAAAAATAGGCGCAAACTTGTTTGACCTTCCGCGGCGATTTATTATATAATAATCAACAATGTTAATATTTAAATAACGATGACGGAGAAAAGTACCTTATTTACGACCATTTAGGGAGAAAGTGCCACGACTGAAAGCACTTTTATGGAAAGAATAAGAGAAGTTCACCTCCAGAGTTGGCATCGGGACCATTTTCGCAATCGGAAATGTAAAGATGCGCCGGCAAATGCCGTTATCCGAATGAAGCGAACACAATGTTTTTTTACATAAAGTGTTTACAAGGGTGGTACCGCGAAACTATAAACCTCGTCCCTTTCCAGGGATGGGGTTTTTTTGTTTTTTCTGTTCTGGTGCCTGACACCAATCAATTACACCAATCTATGACACCGATCAATATTAAGGAGGAATTGACATGCAAGAACGTTTAAAAGAATTGCAGGAAGAGGCTATTCAAAAAGTTGAACAGTCGGTAAGTTTAAAAGAATTAAATGACATTCGTGTGGCTTATCTAGGAAAAAAGGGTCCAATCACAGAAGTACTACGCGGAATGGGGAAGCTTTCTGCTGAAGAGCGCCCAGTGATGGGGGCATTAGCGAACGAAGTCCGTGAGATGATAGCTGTTAAAATTGAGGCTAAACTAAAGGGGTTAGAAGAGGCTGCTGTCTTAGAAAAATTAGCATCTGAAAGCATTGATGTTACCCTCCCAGGCCGACCAATAAAGGTTGGAAATCATCATCCACTGACAAGAATCATTGAAGAAATTGAAGACCTATTTATTGGTATGGGTTACCAGGTAGCAGAAGGTCCTGAAGTTGAACAAGATTATTATAACTTCGAAGCACTTAACTTACCGAAAGGACACCCAGCCCGCGATATGCAGGACTCATTCTATATCACAGAAGATATCCTTCTTCGCACCCATACATCGCCAGTTCAAGCGCGGACGATGGAGAAGCACCATGGCAAAGGTCCAATCAAAATTATTTGTCCGGGTAAAGTGTACCGTCGTGATAATGATGATGCAACACACTCTCATCAATTTATGCAAATCGAAGGTCTTGTAGTCGGAGAGAACATCCGCATGAGTGATCTGAAAGGAACATTAGAAGTATTTGCGAAAAAAATGTTCGGAGAAGATCGTGAAATTCGTCTGCGTCCAAGCTTTTTCCCATTCACAGAGCCTTCTGTTGAAATGGATATTTCTTGTAAAATTTGTGGCGGGTCTGGCTGCAGCGTTTGTAAGCGCACAGGCTGGATTGAAATTCTTGGAGCAGGTATGGTTCACCCTAACGTGCTTGAGATGGCTGGATACGATTCGAAGAAATACACTGGCTTTGCCTTCGGAATGGGGCCTGAGCGGATCGCGATGTTAAAGTACGGTGTCGATGATATCAGACATTTTTATACCAATGATGTTCGGTTCTTAAAGCAATTTTCAAAACACGAATGAACTTGAATACATCTCGTTGATTAAAGATAACTAAAGGAGGATGACGACATGTTCGTTTCATATAAATGGCTTCAAGACTATATTGATTTAACTGGAGTAACTGCAGCTGAATTAGCAGAAAAAATTACTAAAAGTGGTATTGAGGTTGAGGGAGTAGAAGTTCTTAACCACGGCATTCAAGGCGTCGTTGTTGGTCATGTCCTTGAACGCGAGCAGCACCCGAATGCTGATAAATTAAGCAAATGCCTTGTAGATGTGGGCGGGGAACAACCGGTTCAAATTATTTG
Source organism: Bacillus sp. AFS006103 (assembly GCA_002559145.1). Classification (GTDB taxonomy): domain Bacteria; phylum Bacillota; class Bacilli; order Bacillales; family Cytobacillaceae; genus Neobacillus. The sequence goes on along the minus strand of NTXX01000001.1, from coordinate 292,930 downwards.
CGGTGCCCCAAATGTGGCGCAAGGTCAAAAGGTAGCGGTGGCAACAGTAGGTGCTGTCCTTCCTGGTAATTTTAAAATTAAACGCGCGAAACTTCGAGGTGAAGAATCAAATGGAATGATTTGTTCGCTCACTGAGTTAGGGATCGAAGGAAAAGTGGTGCCGAAAGAATATTCCGAGGGAATCTTTGTTTTCCCGGCAGATGCTGAAGTCGGCGTCGATGCCATTGCAATGTTAAATAGAAATGATGAGATTCTAGAACTAAGCTTAACTCCAAATCGCTCAGATTGCTTAAGCATGCTAGGGGTTGCTTATGAAGTGGCGGCGATTCTTGGAAGAAACGTGAAACTTCCAGAAACGAACCTGCAAGCTTCAACTGAAAAAGCAACTGATTATGTAAAAATCACAGTCGAAGCTAAAGAAGATAACCCGTTGTATGTAGCAAAAGTCATTAAAAACGTAAAGATTGGACCATCACCACTCTGGATGCAAACACGCTTAATGTCTGCGGGAATTCGTCCACACAATAATGTGGTCGATATTACCAACTATATTCTACTTGAATACGGACAGCCGCTTCATGCATTTGATTATGATCGCTTAGGGTCAAAAGAAATCCTTGTCCGCCGTGCGGCAGATGGCGAGAAATTTGTTACGCTTGATGATGCGGAACGTACACTTACATCTGAACATCTGGTTATTACAAATGGAACAGAGCCTGTTGCCCTTGCTGGTGTAATGGGAGGAGCAAATTCTGAAGTAACGTCAGACACAACAACTGTTTTGCTTGAATCTGCTTACTTTAATGGAGCAACTGTTAGAAAGGCATCAAAAGACCATGGCCTTAGAAGTGAAGCAAGTGCTCGGTTTGAGAAAGGTGTCGATCCGAATCGTGTTCGTGCAGCAGGAGCGCGCGCGGCCTATCTGATGGCAAAATACGCTGGCGGAGAAGTATTAGAAGGTGCGGCTGAGGCGGACACACTAACAGTTGAACCAGCAGTAGTTTCAATTACTTTAGAAAAAATCAATCGTGTACTTGGTACAGAGCTTGTAATGATAGACGTGAAAGAAATCTTTGATCGTCTTCAATTTGGGGTAAGCATTGAGGAAGATACCATTACCGTAACGGCACCGACTCGCCGCGGCGATATTAAAATCGAAGAAGATTTACTGGAAGAAGTAGCCCGCCTTTACGGTTACGATAATATTCCAAAAACACTTCCAATCGGTTCGACAACCCCGGGCGGTTTGAATGAGTATCAGAAGAAACGCCGTGTGGTTCGTCAATACCTTGAGGGTGCAGGCTTATACCAAGCTGTAACGTATTCCCTCACGAGCGAGGAAAAGGCAGCACAATTTGCACTTGAAAAGCGTGATACCATTCGTCTTTCCATGCCAATGAGTGAAGAGCGCAGTATCCTTCGTTTGAGCATCATGCCACAGCTTTTGGAAGTATTAAAATACAATAGTGCCCGCCAAAACGATAGCTTAGGTGTATATGAAACAGGTGCTGTATTCTTAGCGAACGGGACAGACTCTCTTCCAGTGGAAAAAGAGCATTTAGCTGCGGCCATTACTGGCCTTTGGGAAAGTCATTCTTGGCAAGGAGAGAAGAAAGCCGTCGACTTCTACGTTGTTAAAGGAATTTTAGAAGGAATGTTTGCTAAACTTGGCCTCTTCGAACAGGTTCAATTCGTTCAGGCACAAGTAGACCGTCTGCACCCGGGCCGTACAGCAGAAATTTTCTTAAATGACGAGAAAATCGGCTTTATCGGTCAAGTCCACCCAACAGTTCAAAAAGACTTGGATTTGAAAGATACCTACGTATTTGAACTTTCATTAAAAGCTATACTTGAAGCAGAAACACCAGCATTACAATATGAAGCCATTCCACGCTTCCCATCGATTACTAGAGACATTGCCCTCGTGGTAAACAAAGAAACGGTGTCAGGCACCCTAAAGGAAATCATCTTAACAAATGGTGCACCGCTTCTTAAAGAGGTACATGTGTTTGATTTATATGAGGGTGATAAGATGGAAGCGGGCAAGAAGTCGATTGCTTTTTCTTTAAAATATGTTGATCCGGTACGTACGTTGACGGATGAAGAGGTAACGAAGGTCCATGACCGAGTACTTGCAGCGTTAGAAGAAAAAGCAGGAGCTGTTTTAAGGGGTTAACTAAAAGAAGCTAGTTCGAAGATTGAATTCGAGCTGGCTTTTTTCCTTTTTCTAATGTGGAATTTACGGTTCGCTGATATATTGAATTTATCGCTGATAAATACCACAAATTCGCTGATATATTGAATTTAACGCTGATAACCTTCTAATTATCGCTGATAAAATAAATAGACAAACTCTTTTAACAAATTTCGCTAAAATTCGGCAGGGATTTCAGGCTTTTATCAGAATTATATATACTTACGCCTCCTTCCTATTAACAAATACATGATTCTCCACGATTTAAACCTTCCTGATGGTGACTACAACTGCCAAATTGATACCCTTCTCCTAACATCAGAATTCGCCCTAATTGTTGAAGTGAAAAATATGGCTGGTTAATTAATATTTGATACAGAAAATGAGCAATTTACCCAAATAAACAATAACGTGGAAAAAGGTTACCCTGATCCGATTGCACAATCAGAAAGGCATAAAGAGTATCTAGAAAAACTGATGGCAGAACACAAATTTCCTAAAGTTCCAGTTGAATACCTAGTAGTCATAAGCAATGGATATGCTTCATATGTCATCACCGGGAAAAACACTTATAAAGTGAAACCGCGAGTATGTAAATCCGATGCTTTCATAAATAAAATTCAGAGTTTTGAAAAGCAATATACTAATCCACTCCTTCATGCGAAAGACCTCCGAAAACTGAGTCGCCTCCTAGTAAAAATGAATAAGGTACCAACAAGTTATATTTTGAAAAAGTACGGAATTAACAAGACGGACCTATTAACGGGTGTTTTTGACTCCAATTGTACCCATAGCCCACTTATTCGTAAGAAAAAGCAATGGTATTGCCCTTCTTGCAACGAATTTTCCAAAGATGCCCATATAAGTGCCCTTAAAGATTACTTCCTACTTTTTGATTCACAAATTACAAATCAGCAATTTAGGGAATTTGTTCATATAAAATCACCTGATACAGCGAAAAGATTACTACTTTCTGTAAATCTAAATTATTCAGGAACAAAAAAAGGACGTGTTTACTTTCCTAAGTCCATACCATGGTAAAATTCGCATCGCTGATAAAAGTTGATTATCGCTGATATATTGAATTTATCGCTGATAAATGGTTCTTTATCGCTGATAAAAGTCAATTTTGCGCTGAAAAAATAAAAAAGTGAAATTACGATTGGCAAAGAGGCCCTGATCTGATATGGAAATTTTGCAATTATAAGTTTTTTTTTTAAAGTCACCGAAAAGAGGTTGCAGACTACTGTAACCTCTTTAAAATTTATTCTTTTTCATAGAGGGAGTCATAGTTTTGGCTAATGGGATATTCAAATCTGCTAGTCTTCCTGCATTCCAGGAGGTAAGCCTGAGCGCCATTTTGATTAACTTCTAATATTTAGGAATAATAAAAATCTACCAGGTAAAACTAAAAAAAATATTATTACTATGTTTAGAAAGGAGGGGGCATATGGGGAAATATATTGCTATTTTTCTTATTTGTTTTGGGGTCGCTTTTGGTGGAGGTTACTTAATTTTTAATGCTAAGGAAAAAGCAGCACCTGCTGAAACGGCAGAAAAAACTGATCAAGTTGTCAAAAAAGATGCGATAGAAAAACAACAGGGTGATTCAACCGCTAAAGAAGGCAGGATTTTTATTCAGCGCGGCTGCGTTTCCTGCCATAGTATTTCTGCACTAAATATCCAAGGTGGGTCGACGGGTCCGGATTTATCTCAGGCCTATGTAAATGTTGAAGGAAAGCATGGTGTGCCAATCGAAGAGTTTCTCAAAAAACCAACTTCTGCAGTCATGTCAGGTGTGCTAGGAGATAAACCGCTGACGGATGATGAAAGAGCAGCGGTTCTTGCAGCCCTAAAAGCCGCATCAGAGAAGAAACAATGATTGATTTTGGAGGAATTTTTATGAAAAAAATGATTGCAGCCATTTCCGGGTTAGTATTGGGAGCATTGGCTTCAACCGTGATTTTTGCGGATTTCAACGGTAATAATAATAATAATAATAAAAATCAATCTAGTACTGCCAGTAATGCCCAAAAGGTTTATGTTCCTTTCGGTCAGAAGGATGAATACTATTTATTTGCCTCAGGTGGTCACTCTGGGCAAATGTTTATCTATGGGGTACCATCTATGCGTCATATTCGTACAATTCCTGTATTTTCCCCGGATTCAGCAACAGGTCACGGCTGGGATAAGCATTCTAGAGAATTAATGGGAGAATACAACTGGGGTGATCTCCATCATCCTGCCTTTTCTGAAAAAGGAGGAGAGTATGATGGAAAGTATATGTTTGCAACAGATGTAGCCAATAATCGTGCTGCCGTAATGGATTTAAAGACGTTTACAGTCAAGGATATATTGGAGGTTCCAAACACTGGAGGGCCACATTGTGCCGCCTTTGTGACAGAGAATACAGAATATATGTTTTTGCCGACTAGATTTGCCGTTCCATTTGGCCATGATTATGCCACGTTAGATGAATACAAAACAAAATATAAAGGAGTTATGTCTGCGGTTACATTTAATGAGGCTAAACAAAAGCTAAATGTCGCTTACCAGGTAGCATTGCCACCATGGTCATTTGATCTTTCTGATGCAGGAAAAAAAACCTCTAAAGACTGGGCAGTTATGACTACTTATAATACCGAATTAGCAACGACAGAACAGGAAATTAATGCTTCACAGAAAGATCGTGATTATATTGTTTTGTTTAACTGGAAAGAGCTAGAGAAGATGGTCGCTGCTGGAAAATACGATACAGTAAATGGACAGAAAATGATTGACCCTGCCAAGCATAGAGGAGGAATCTATCTTGTTCCAACCGCAAAGTCGCCACATGGTGTGGATGTGACACCTGATGGTAAGCGTTTCATTGCTGCAGGTAAACTAGCCCCTGCCATGACAGTGTTCTCTTTCGAAAAAGCTTTTAAGGCGATCAAGGATAAGAAGTTTGCAGGTGAGCAAGAAGGCATTCCAATATTAGATTATGAATCCATCATGGAGAGAGAAGTAAATCCAGAAAATGCTCTCGGACCACTGCATACTCAATTTGATGATAAAGGGTTTGCTTATACGACGATGTTTATTTCGTCGGAAATTGTTAAATGGAATGTCGATTCAGGTGAAACCGTTGACCGTGTACCAGTTCAATATTCACCAGGACATGCTGTTGCGGCTGAAGGTGATACTGTTAGTCCAGATGGAAAATATATCATTGCCCTAAATAAAATAGCTAAGGATAGCTATCTTTCAGTTGGTCCGTCACACCCGGAATCCATGCAGTTAATTGATTTGACTGGAAAAAAGATGGAAATCATTCAATCTGTGCCGGTTAACCCTGAGCCTCATTATGCACAGATCATTAAGGCAAACAAGGTTAAACCAATTGTTGTCTACGATAAGGATACAAAGCGTCCGAACAGTATCTGGAATCAAAAGGATGCCCATATTTCAAGAAGTGGAAATACCGTGGAAGTCAATGGAATTGCGATGCGTTCGAAATTCATTTTTGATGCTAAAGCGGAGCGTAAAGACGTCATCTCTGTAAAAGAAGGAGATAAAGTCGTCATCCATTTAACCAATATCGACCTTGACCAAGATATTACCCACGGCTTTGGAATAAACTCCTACAATCTGAACATGGAAGTCCAGCCGGGACAGACGCAGACGATTGAATTTACAGCCAAAAAGGCGGGAACCTATCCTTTATACTGTACAAATTTCTGTTCTGCTTTACATCAGGAAATGAGTGGATATTTGTTAGTTGAACCTAAAGGATGAAAGAAGAAGGGGCTTTCGCTGCCCTTTTTTCTTTTTATGAGAAAGGAGTCATTAAGTTGTCCAAAACTCTTTCAATTCCTTCCGTTATTGCACTGTGTTTAGCAGCTATTTTGCTAATTACGTCCATTTTCTTTCCATGGTGGGGAATGAGATTCTATGCGCCACAATATCCAGAAGGCTTGGATATCATTGTTTATCCATATAAGATGGCGGGAGATATCGATATCGTCAATGGATTAAATCATTACATTGGCATGAAGGGTTTTGGCGAGGAGAACTTTCCAGAGCTCCAATTCCTTCCATATATTATCGGTATTCTGGCCTTGTTAACGCTTATTACTGCATTTTTGCGGCGAAAAAGTCTGCTTTACGGTCTGATTGGGCTTTTTGTTGTGGGTGGAGCATTCGGAATTTATGACATCCACCGCTGGCTGCGGAATTATGGAACGGACCTTGATCCAACGGCTCCGATTAAAGTGGATCCATTTGTACCTCCAGTTTTTGGGGAGAATACACTTGCCAACTTTGTGACGGAAAGCTATTTCACCTATGGTTCATTTCTCCTCGGTGCAGCTTTCTTCTGCACACTGTTTCCATTATGGAGGGATCGAAAAAGATGAGGGAGAAATGGCATTGGACGGCAGGAATCATATTTTTCTTGCTAACCATTCATCCGAACACCTTTTTTGCAGAAAACCGTTCCTTGCAAGATCTGGTCGATCAAACTCCTGCACATGGGACTCTTCTTCTGCAAAATAAGACTTATAGTGGGAATGTGACAATATCAAAACCGATTGCCATAAAGGGCGCTGGTAAAACAAATATTAAAGGCGATGGGACAGGGAATGTCATCTTGATTCAAAAGCCTGCGATAGGCACTCGATTGGAAAACTTACGAATCTCTCATAGCAGTAAAAGTAGGAATTCAGTAGAAGAGTATTCTGCGATTAAGGTTCTATCTGACCGAAATGTACTGAAGAACTTGACCATCAGTGATTCCTTCCACGGCATTTATTTTAGCTCATCTAATGAAAATGATCTTTCGAAAGTAAGCATTACAGGAATGGGCGGGGGGGAAGTCGCCGGTCAAGGGAACGGTATCCAACTGATTCGTTCCCAGCGAAATCGATTAACTGATGCGGTTATTCGTGATTCCCGCGATGGAATCTATTTTTCCTATTCAAATGATAATGTGGTCAAGAAAGTAGATATTAGCCATACACGCTATGGATTACACTATATGTATTCTGATCACAATCATTTTTTCAATAATCATTTTCACCAGAATGTCGGTGGAGCTGCGATAATGAATTCTAAGGGTATTGAGTTAATTGGAAATGAATTTTCTTACCAACAGGGCAGCCGCTCGTTTGGTTTAATGCTTCAAGCGAGTGATGAAAATATAGTGAAGGACAATCATTTCTATCACAATCAGCGCGGGCTTTATATTGATCTATCACAGAAAAACAGAATTATTAGCAATGAGTTTCTGCAAAATCGCATCGGGGTTGAGCTCTGGGCTAGCTCGAGCAGCCAAGTATTTTCCTTGAATAGCTTTTTTCGCAATACGCTTCCTGTAATTACGATTGGAGGGCAAGCGCAGAACCAATGGAGTGAAAACCATAAAGGGAATGAATGGGGGGAAACGTTTGCCTTATTTGATTTGAATGAAGATATGATTGGAGATATTCCTGTTAAATATAAATCTTCCCTTGCAAAGTTAATGGAAGACCAAGAGCTTGTTTATCTCTTTTTACCGAGTCCGTCTATTCATATCTATGAAAAAATCAATCAATTTCTACATAGACAAGAAACTGTTTTTACTGACCCTTATCCGTTGATGAGTGAACGAGGAACTAGGCTCCCTGTAGTTTGGTTTATGCTGATACCGGTAATGATTATTTTAGGAATCATTTTTGTAAAAAGGAGGAGAAGGATTCGTTGACATATATCTGGAAAGAGTGGAAGGAATTATCCCGAGGCAAAGGTCTTTGGCTCGCCTTAAGTATGGCCATGATTATTTCTGTTTTTATTTTGTGGCAGTCGAAGTCATTACCTTCAGATCAAGGATTGGAAGTCTATTTGCTTTCTTTATATGAAATGAATGTGTTTCTCATTCCACTCTTAAGTTTGTTTATTTCTTCGTTTGCTGTCATACAGGAAAAAGAACAAAAGACATTAATGATTATATTGACGAAAAAAGAATCTTATCGCAGTTTTTTTCTAAAAAAAACAATGGGTGTCCAGTTCATTACCGTCTTGGTATTTTTATGTTGGTATTTTGCCCTGGCCATACCGATGAAATTCCTGTTTATATTCGACGTTTCTTCTTTTGGGGTCTATTTGCTTACCTTTTTCACGTTGTTATTTATTTTTAATCAAATCGGTTTATTGCTGGGAAGTATTTGCGAAAATCGAATGCAGCTGGTAGGAGCCAATATTTTTACATGGTTTTTCTTTATTTTCCTTCTTGATTTACTGTTCCTTTATATCTTGCCACTAGTAAATGAGGAGAATATTACCACTTTTTCTGTTTTTTATTTCCTAGACCCACTCCATACTCTTCATTTTTACCTAGAGACAGCTTTAGGACTTTACCCACTCGATCATTTGTCAAGACTTATGAAGAAAATGGTGTGGCTTCAGCCGAAGTATTTACTATGGATTACTCTAATGGTTTGGTCGGTCTTATCATTTGAGCTGGCGGTTAGGCTAAGAAGAAGAGGGGGGATTTCATGATCGAGATAAAAGAATTATCCCAATCTTATCAAAACATAGTAGTCCTAAAGGATATTAATTTAATGATTGAAAAAAATGAAATTTGTGCCCTTGTTGGAAGTAACGGGGCAGGAAAGTCCACCTTAATCCATTCGATGCTCCATTTGATTCCTGTGAAAAAGGGAATCATTAAGCTTTCCGGAATTCCACATAACAAAGAGGAGTGGAAAAAAAATGTCGCCTACCTTCCGGAAAAGTTTCTCCTCTACCCGCATATGACAGGGGAGGAGAATATGAATTTTTTTGCCTCATTAGGAAATGGTCCAATGGATGAAAAAAGAATGGAGGAAATGCTGAGAAAGGTGAATCTGTGGGACCATCGGAGCGTTTTAATTAAAGGATATTCAAAAGGAATGCTCCAACGGTTGGGTTTAGGTATCATGTTGTATTTTGATTCTTCCATCCTCATTTTGGATGAACCAACGAGTGGATTAGACCCTAAAGGGAGAAGTGAGATTCTGACGATTTTAAGATCATTGGAAGATAAAACGATTCTGTTTTCTTCCCATCATATGGACGAAATTCGCCAGATTTGCACCCATGTTGCTTACTTAGAAGAGGGGGAAATCCGTAAATTCACCCTGAATGATTTTTACGAAAAGTACATAGTAGGAGGCCTTTTATGAAACAGTTGTTTGTTTTGCAATCGTAATCTTTAGTGCACTTCCACTTCTTACATCTGTGCGAGGGAATTCGAAATGCATACCTTTTTTGGGAAAGAGCACAATACCTAAAAAGGAGTGTGTTTGATGAGGCCAAAATTAGTGATCTGTACTTTAATCGCACTGACAGGGCTTGCTGGTTGTAATAATAATCAAAATGAAGGAACACAACCACAAATCGGAGAGAATTCTGGACAGGTCAATAACGCTGGAAATGGAATAAATACAACACAGGTTGGACAACGTTCCGATAACCCTTATAACCATAATTATAATGGTGATTATTCAGGAACCCAGCATACCGCTACTAGAAATGATATTCGCTCCGCACAACAAGTGGCCGCACGGGCCTCTGAAGCGGCTGAAAAAATACCAGGTGTTGACCGCGCAACATCAATTGTTCAAGGAATGGATATTGTCGTTGGTATTGATGCAAACACTCAAGGAAATCGTAATGCACTAGAAAATAAAGTGAAACAAGTGATATCAAGAAATGAACAAGGCTATAATGTCTATGTCACCGCCAATGATGATATTCATAGGAAAATTCGGAACTTGTTCACTAATATGAATAACGTGAAGACGAGTAATGTTACCTCAGGAATTGGTGAAATTATCTATGACATTGGCCATACAAATGGTCACCGCTAAAATTTAATTGAACACCTCCCAACATTGTCGGAGGTGTTCTGTTTTTTCTTTTGTTAATATTTCTCGTAAATCAAATCGTATTTTTTTGCTAAAGCGATATCTAAATCGGTCAATCCGCCTGCATTCCAAGAGGTAAGTCTTAGTGTCACTAATTTATAGTCAATCGAAATGAAGGGATGATGGTTTTTTTCTTCCGAAAGCTGGGCAATCACATTCACGAACGCCACGCCCTGTAAAAACTCTCGGAAGCGGTACTTTTTTACGATAAATTTCCCTTCCAATTTCCAACCCGTTAATCCAGCCACTGCTGTAATTATTTCTGCTTCACTAAGTTTATTTGCCACCACTATCCCTCCATACACCGTTTATATATATTTATTCGCAACCACCGCAAAAAACATTTCAATTTCGTTTTTTATTAACTAGTGCGATAGCTTTATCGGTATTAGCAAAGTGGAGCTTCACGAATGATGGAAGAATGTCGCGGCCTTTACTCATAATTAACTTTGCTGCCGCCACATCCACTTGTGCCCCGGCACCTTTCGGAATCTTAAAGCCAGCAGAATCGCTAAGTTTATCGATATATTGGATAAACGCGTAGCGGGCGAGAATACTTGCTGCAGCGACCGCTAAATGAATACCCTCCGCTTTCGTACTAAAATAAACATTCTCCTTGGCAATCTCTTTTTGGGATTTTAAGTGTTGATAATAGGTACTTGCTTGAACGAATTGGTCAATGAGAATTGCTTCCGGCTTCTCAGGGGAAATCTTGTCTAGTACATTTAAAATCGCTTGATTATGTAAAATTGCCTTCATTTTTCCTTGTGACATGCCTGACTGTTGAACCTGGTTATATTTTTCATTTTTTAACGTCATTAAACTAAAAGGAATAATATCTTTAATGACCTTCGCGATCGCAATGATTTTGTCATCATTCAAATCCTTCGAATCCCTGACCCCTAATTCTTTTAACAAAGGGATATTTTCCTTTCTCACGTAAGCAGCCACGACAGTGATCGGGCCGAAAAAGTCTCCTGTCCCAACTTCATCAGAACCAATCGCAGACATTAGACCGATGCCGTTTGGCAGGTCACCTTTCGCTATTGATTTCGCTTTTGAAGAAGAGGCCGGTTTGTTGGAGGTGGCACTTGTACTTGCACTGCCCCATCTGCTTGCCTCCTTTTCACTATCGTTTCCTTGAAATAATACTTTGCCTGATTTATAGGCTGTAATCATACAGGCCGACGTTTTCGCCGCAAATACACTTCCCGGAATATTTTTATCTAATATGTTTTTTTCGTAAAAGTTTCGCATTTCCATAATTTTATTCATTTCCAGATTCAATACAATATTACCCATACTACTACCACCACATTTCTAAATAAATATAAAATACGCTTTAACTTTTCCATAGATAACGGTTCATGTTATGATATAGTGTAGGATTCTTTGAATGGAGGCAGGACATTGTCGAATAATCAAAAAAATAGAACAACCGTAGATATATACGGTCAAGCATACGTTATTATGGGGTCGGAAAGTCCAAGTCACATACGGCATGTGGCCTCATTAGTTGACAATAAAATGCGCGAAATCAGTTCTAAGAATCCAATTCTAGACGCAAGCAAACTCGCCGTATTAACAGCCGTAAATGCAGTCAATGACTACCTGATAATAAAAGACCAATTAGAGCGGCTTCAATCAGAACTACTAAAAGAAAAGGACTAAGAAAACATGTTAGATTTAGCAATTATCATTTTTTTAATTATTGGTTTCTTTGTAGGCCTTAAAAGAGGCTTTATTCTGCAGCTTGTTCATTTAATAGGTTTTATTATTGCATATGTCGCAGCAAATTCATACTACGAACAGTTGGCACCTAAGCTAACCCTCTGGATACCTTATCCAAATTTCGGAAATGTGACAACCTTAAAATTGCTGCCAGACAGCAGTAATATGGAGGCCGCTTTTTATCGTGCAATCGCCTTTGTGATCATCTTTTTTGCTGTAAAAGTGATCTTGCAAATTATAGGTTCGATGCTCGACTTTGTTGCCCATTTGCCTATACTTAAACAGTTGAATATTTTGGGTGGGGGACTGCTCGGTTTTATTGAAATTTACTTAGTTATTTTTATTTTATTATATATTTCGGCCCTTCTGCCAATTGACTTTTTACAAAACGCTTTAGATCAATCGAACATGGCAAAAGCGATTGTGAATCACACTCCTATCCTTTCACAGCAGATAAAAAGCATGTGGATTGAATATACAACGGCTTTAACTTCTCTGTAGTAGAGAAGTTTTTCTATTCATGCCTTAAAGTAGGATAAAATGAAAATGCTAAATAGCAGGTAGGTGGATAATGAAATGGAAATAAATAAAAAAGAAATCATTCGTTTGCTAGAAACGATTGCGATTTATATGGAGTTAAAAGGGGAAAATCCATTCAAGGTTTCTGCCTTTCGTAAAGCAGCTACTGCTTTGGAAGCAGACGAACGTAGTGTAACAGAGATTGAGGACTTTACCGCGATCTCAGGAATTGGTAAAGGTACGGCCGCTGTCATGGATGAATACATAAAAGAAGGTTCTTCTTCGGTGTTAAAAGAGTTGAAGGAGGAAGTGCCAAAAGGACTCATCCCGTTACTGCAGCTCCCGGGACTTGGCGGCAAGAAAATTGCTAAGTTATACAAAGAGTTACATATAGAGGATGTTTCCAGTTTAAAGAAAGCCTGTGAAGCAGGACAGGTTCAAGCGCTCGCAGGTTTTGGCAAGAAGACAGAGGAGAAAATCCTTAGTGCCATTGCCAATGTCGGCTCTAGACCGGAACGATTGCCGTTAGCGTATATGCTTCCAATTGCTGAGCAGATGGAAGCAACTCTTCGAGATACACCGGATATTCATCAGTTTTCACGTGCGGGTAGTTTGCGCAGAATGAGAGAGACGATCAAAGACCTTGATTTTATCATCGCTACAACTCAACCTGAACAAGTGCGCGCGCATCTATTAGAGCTTCCAAATATAAAAGAAGTGATTGGTGCAGGCGATACAAAGGTTTCCTTAGTCTTTGAGTATGATTATGATATTTCTGTTGATTTCCGTCTAGTTAAACCAGAAGAGTTTATTACAACCTTGCACCATTTTACTGGATCGAAGGAACATAATGTCCGGATGCGGCAATTGGCGAAGGAACGCGGTGAAAAAATAAGTGAGTATGGCGTGGAAAATGTTGAGACAGGGGAAATTCTCACCTTCTCTTCGGAAGAAGAATTTTTCAAGCATTTCGACCTGCCTTTCATTCCTCCGGAAATTAGAGAAGACGGCAGGGAAGTGGAAACCTTCACTAAGGCAGAGGAATTAATTGAAATTCAAGATATTAAGGGCGATCTTCATATGCATTCCACTTGGAGCGATGGGGCTCATTCGATCGAACAGATGGCTGATGCTTGCCGGGCTAGAGGTTATCAATATATGGCGATTACGGACCATTCACAGTATCTAAAGGTGGCTAATGGTCTTACGCGTGAAAGACTGTTAAAACAAAGAGAAGAAATTAATAAATTAAATGCAAAGTATGATGATTTTCTTATTCTAGCGGGTGTGGAGATGGATATTCTTCCCGATGGCACGCTGGACTATGACGACGAGTTTCTTGCTGACATGGATTTCGTGATTGCCTCTATACATTCTGCTTTTTCCCAGCCAAAGGAAAAAATTATGGAACGGCTAACAACAGCATTGACGAATGCCCATGTCGATTTAATTGCGCATCCAACAGGCAGAAAAATCGGCCGCCGCGAAGGATATGATGTTGATATTGATTTACTTATCCAACTCGCCAAAGAAACCAATACGGCATTAGAATTAAATGCGAATCCTAACCGTCTGGACCTGGCATCTGAATATTTACGAAGAGCTCAGGATGCAGGGGTGAAAATTCTCATCAATACGGATGCTCATAAAATGGATACATTAAAGCATATGGAAATCGGTATTTCAGCAGCCAAAAAGGGCTGGATTAAAAAGTCATCTGTTATTAATGCTTTAGATAAAAATGACCTGCTAGAATTTTTGCATAATCGAGGATAGGGAGGTTATCTCCATGCAAGAAAAAGCTTTAAAGGTATTAGAATTCACGAAAGTAAAAGAGCAACTGTTAGAACATGCTGCCTCGTCACTTGGTAGGAAAAAAATAACTGATTTAGTGCCCTCAACTGATTTTGAAGAAGTAGTCAAACTTCAAGCAGAAACAGATGAGGCTGCAACGGTGTTTCGTGTGAAAGGGAATGTCCCACTCTCAGGTGTCCATGATATCCGCGCACACATCAAACGCTCTGTTATAGGTGGAGTGCTAAGTTCGCATGAACTCGTCCAAATTGCTAGTACCATCCATGCAAGCCGACAAATGAAGCGGTTTATCGGTGATTTTGCTGATGAGAGAACAGAAATTCCAATTTTGTCTGAACAAGTAGGGCGGATTATTCCCTTAACAAATCTTGAGCAAGCAATCAAACAAGCCATTGATGAGGGCGGCGAGGTGCTAGACAGCGCAAGTGATCTGCTGCGTTCATTAAGGCATCAGCTTCGGTCCAATGAGTCACGGGTTCGTGAAAAACTAGAAAGTATGATTCGGTCATCCAATGCCAGCAAAATGCTTTCCGACGCGATTGTCACGATTCGTAATGACCGCTTTGTAATCCCTGTTAAACAAGAATATCGTGGTCACTACGGTGGAATCATTCATGACCAAAGCGCATCCGGACAAACCCTGTTTATCGAACCACAAGTGATTGTCCAATTAAACAATCAACTGCAGGATATTCGTGTCAAGGAACAACTGGAAATCGATAGAATTCTTTCCGAGCTATCCGCTGAAACAGCCGAGCACGAGAGCGAACTCAAAGTAATCGTGGAAGTTCTCGCTAATTTGGACTTTATTTTTGCTAAAGCAAGATATGGAAAACGAATCAAAGCATCGATGCCAATCATGAATAATGAGGGGAGAATTGCTTTATTTAAGGCAAGACATCCGCTCATTCCGATTGATGAAGTGGTTGCCAACGATATTATGCTGGGGCAAGACTTTACAACGATTGTGATTACAGGTCCGAATACGGGCGGTAAAACGGTTACCTTAAAAACACTTGGGTTGTGTACATTAATGGCACAGGCAGGCTTGCAAGTTCCTGCGTATGATGGCTCAGAACTAGCCGTCTTTGATGCGGTGTATGCTGATATAGGCGATGAACAGTCGATTGAACAAAGTTTAAGTACCTTTTCATCCCATATGGTTAATATCGTTGAAATCTTAAATCGAGTTGATTTTAATAGCCTTGTATTATTTGACGAACTTGGTGCTGGAACCGATCCACAGGAAGGTGCCGCCTTAGCGATTTCTATTTTGGATGAGGTTCACAAGCGGGGGGCAAGGGTGATTGCTACAACCCACTACCCTGAATTAAAGGCCTACGGATATAACCGTGAAGGTGTATTGAATGCAAGTGTTGAGTTCAATGTGGAGACATTAAGCCCAACCTATAGATTGTTGTTAGGTGTACCGGGACGGAGTAATGCCTTTGAAATTTCCAAACGACTTGGCTTAAATGAGCGAGTCATTCAGGCTGCACGCTCACATGTGAGTGAAGATACGAACCAAATCGATAAGATGATAGCCTCGTTAGAAGAAAGTAAACGGCTTGCCGAAAAAGAACAGGAAGAAGCCCGTGATTATTTAAAATCTGCGGAAAATCTTCATCAGGACTTGCAAAAACAACTAGTGGAATTTTACGAGAAGAAGGATTCGATGCTTGAAAAAGCGGCTGAAAAGGCCGGGGAAATTGTTGAAGAGGCAAAAAGCGAGGCCGACAAGGTCATCCGTGACCTTCGCAAAATGCGAACAGAGAAGCATGCAGAAATTAAAGAGCATGAATTAATTGATGCCAAAAGGCGGTTAGAAGGGGCAGCACCTGAAATCCCAAAATCAGCTGCGCTCGCGAACAAAAAAGTTAAAAAACATACGTTTACCCCTGGTGATGAGGTGAAGGTCCTTACCTTCGATCAAAAGGGTACGTTGGTTGTAAAGGTTTCATCGAATGAATGGCAGGTTCAAATCGGAATTCTCAAAATGAAAGTGAAAGAAAAAGATCTCGAATATATGAGCACCCCAAAACAAGTCGAAACCAAACCGATGGCGATTGTAAAAGGCCGAGATTCCATTGTAAAAATGGAGTTAGACCTGCGTGGAGAAAGGTATGAAGATGCCCTTCTTAAGGTGGAAAAGTATATTGATGATGCCCTGCTGTCCAGTTATCCGCGGGTCTCGATTATCCATGGTAAAGGTACCGGTGTTTTAAGACAAGGCGTGCAGGAATACTTAAAAAACCATCGTCAAGTTAAAAAGATTCGCTTTGGTGAAGCTGGGGAAGGCGGATCAGGTGTAACCATCGTTGAGTTTAAATAATGTCCGAGGAGTTTTGGCAATGGACCAGTTTTGGGAGAACGAATATATACAAATTGCTGCTTATTATAGCGTAGTGATTCTATGCTTGGTTGTCTTTTTGGCTATTTTTGAAATGGTGACCAAATATAAAAATTGGGAAGAAATAAAGAGAGGTAATATGGCAGTGGCGATGGCAACCGGAGGGAAAATTTTGGGTGTTGCCAATATCTTTCGCTATACGATTGAACAGAACAATTCGCTCCTGTCCATGGTTGGCTGGGGGATTTATGGCTTTTTCTTATTATTAGTTGGTTATTTTATCTTTGAATTTCTAACCCCAAAATTTAAAATTGACGAAGAAATCCAAAATGATAACCGTGCCGTTGGTTTTCTTTCGTTGGTTATTTCGATTGGCTTATCGATTGTCATTGGAGCGGGGATTACGTAAGGGGAGAAGAAAAAAGTGGAGACATTAGCTAAAGTACTACTTGGATTATGCGGCTTGTTTTTACTAATCGGCTTAATTTATATGTTGTTTTTTGCTTAAATAAAAATCATTGCTGAAGCCTTTCAGCGGTGATTTTTTTTGTAGTATCCTCAATTGTTTAATGTATAGTACTGTACTATAATAGAAGAGAAGTTTGAATTTTTATAATTATCCACATAGAAAAGGGGGATCTTATGTATGATTCAAAACCGTGGCAAGCACTGTATCCAAAAGAAATTCCTGTCACACTGGAATACTCCTCGGAGCCAGTACAGCAATACTTAGTGAATTCTGCCCATCAATATCCGGAAAAGGTTGCCATTCACTTTATGGGGAAAGAAATCACCTACAAGAAACTCTACGAAGAAGTAATGAATTTTGCCGGTTATTTGCAAGGGACTCTAGGTATCTCAAAAGGTGACCGTGTCGCCATTATGCTTCCAAACACACCTCAGGCTGTAATTAGTTATTTTGCGATATTAATGGCAGGCGGTATTGTTGTTCAAACCAACCCGTTATATACGGAACGTGAACTTGAATACCAAATGAAAGATTCAGGCGCAAAGGCTATCATCACACTCGACATCCTCTACCCACGCGTATCAAAAGTGATGCCGCAAACAGACTTGCAGCATATAATTGTAACCGCTATCAAGAACTACTTGCCATTTCCTAAAAATCTAATTTATCCCTACATCCAGAAAAAACAATATGGAATTGTCGTGAATGTACAGCACAAAGGAAATACGCATTTACTTTCGGAAATCATAAAAATGAAGTCTCAAAAACTAAAGATTTATGATTTTAACCCGGCTGAAGATGTGGCGCTTCTTCAATATACCGGAGGAACCACGGGCTTTCCAAAAGGGGTTATGCTCACACATAAAAATTTAATAGCGAATACAAAGATGTGTCAGGCATGGCTGTACAAATGTAAACCAGGAAAAGAATCGGTTCTAGGGGTCATCCCGTTCTTTCATGTTTATGGCATGACAACCGTACTCATTTTGTCGGTGATGCAAGCTAACAAAATGATATTATTACCTAAATTCGATGTCGAGACAACATTAAAGACCATTCAAAAACAACGCCCGACACTGTTTCCTGGGGCGCCGACAATTTATATAGGAAT
Source organism: Bacillus sp. AFS006103 (assembly GCA_002559145.1). GTDB lineage: Bacteria > Bacillota > Bacilli > Bacillales > Cytobacillaceae > Neobacillus. Next base: position 274,816 of record NTXX01000001.1, on the reverse strand, counting down.
ATTAAATTATCCTGATTTAAAAAAATATGATTTATCGTCGATCCATTCTTGTATCAGCGGTTCAGCAGCACTGCCAATTGAAGTACAGGAGCAGTTTGAGGCAGTATCGGGAGGGAAACTTGTTGAAGGGTATGGATTAACGGAAGCCTCGCCCGTTACACATGCGAACTTTCTATGGGATGTACCAAGGATGAAGGGCAGTATTGGTGTCCCCTGGCCTGATACAGAAGTAAAGATTGTATCGATGGAAACCGGAGAACCTGTCCCGGTAAAGGAAATTGGCGAATTTGCCATCAAAGGACCGCAAATCATGAAGGGCTATTGGAATCGACCAGAAGATACAAAGGAAGTATTACAGGATGGTTGGCTGTATACGGGAGACCTGGGCTATATGGATGAACAAGGATACTTTTATGTGGTAGACCGCAAGAAGGATATGATCATTGCAGGAGGTTACAATATTTATCCTAGAGAGATTGAGGAAGTATTATATGAACACCCAGATGTTCTCGAGGCTGTAGCAGCAGGAATACCGGATCCATATCGCGGGGAAACGGTAAAAGCCTATATTGTCTTAAAAGAAGGGTCATCCGTAACCGAAGAGGAAATGAACCACTTTTCAAGAAAATATCTTGCTGCCTATAAAGTTCCAAGAATATATGAATTTAGGAAAGAGCTGCCTAAAACGGCGATTGGAAAAATTTTAAGGAGGATGCTGGTGGAAGAAGAAAAACAAAAAATAGAAGAAGAAAGTCAAAAACACGCATAAATTACGGATGATAGCTCCCTCTTTTTTTTGACAGATTAAGCCTGTCCCTTTGTTCGAAAGCAAAAGATGTTATATAGTATATCTTGACAGATATACAGTTAATCTCTATTATTGAAATATGAATGACTATTCATTCATATTTTTCTTTATAATTGGATTAACTAAAACGGACCTTTTCGCTCAGGAGGAGGGATATAGTTGAAGAAAAGTAAACCAAAATACATGCAAATTATTGATGCAGCAGTAGTTGTCATCGCTGAAAATGGATACCATCAAGCGCAGGTGTCAAAGATTGCCAAACAGGCCGGCGTGGCGGATGGGACCATTTATCTTTATTTTAAAAACAAAGAAGACATCCTTATCTCTCTCTTTGAAGAAAAAATGGGAAGTTTTATTGAAAAAATAGATACAATGATAGCAGGAAAAGGGACGGCGGCGGAGAAGTTATTAAAGATGATAGAAGCTCATTTCAGTATGCTCTCAAAAGACCATCATATGGCCATCGTGACACAACTCGAGTTAAGGCAATCGAATAAGGAATTGCGACTTCGAATTAATGATGTTCTAAAAGGTTATCTACAGGTAATCGATAAGATAGTTATTGAAGGCATAGAAACAGGAGAGTTTTCCGTCGACCTCGATGTTCGTCTGGCCCGGCAAATGATATTCGGAACAATTGATGAAACCGTGACATCATGGGTAATGAACGAGGAAAAGTATGATCTGCTTGCACTGGCGTCCCCAGTCCATCGCCTTTTAATCAATGGCTGCGGTAGCCGGTAGATGTTACAATAGGGGGGAGTTAGTTTGGAATATTTAAAATGGTCGTATCAAAACCATATTGCGACGATTACAATTGCTCGTCCGCCGGCAAATGCCCTTTCTTCAGGTCTTTTAAGGGAATTGTCGGCAGTGCTTGATGAAATCGAACCAAACCGTGAAATTAGAGTAATCGTCATTCACGGAGAAGGGAGATTCTTCTCTGCAGGTGCTGACATTAAAGAATTTACAACCGTTTCTACTTCAGAAGGATTTTCAAACCTTGGAAAGTTTGGGCAAGATCTATTTGACCGGATGGAGAAATATCCGAAGCCGATTATTGCAGCAATCCATGGTGCGGCGCTCGGCGGTGGTCTTGAACTTGCGATGGCTTGTCACATTCGCTTAGTTAGTGAAAATGCCAAACTTGGTCTTCCAGAGCTGCAACTCGGGTTAATTCCTGGATTTGCTGGTACTCAACGTCTGCCCAAATATGTGGGTGTTGCAAGAGCTGCTGAAATGCTGTTCACTTCTGAGCCAATTACAGGCGCGGAAGCTGTCCAATATGGGTTAGCTAATCATGCCTATTCAGAAGATGAGGTATTGGAACAGGCTTATAAGCTTGCAGGAAAAATCGCAAAGAAAAGTCCAGGATCGATTAATGCTGCCATCGAACTATTAAACTATGCAAAAACAGAAGAGTTCTATGAAGGTTCAAAAAAAGAATCAGAGCTATTTGGTAAAGTATTTGTCTCGAACGACGGCAAGGAAGGCATCCAAGCCTTTATTGAAAAAAGGGAACCACATTTTAAAGGGGAATAAGCTTTACACTAAGTCTTTAGCAGTGGAAGTTAAATAAAAATTTTTTTCTTAAAAGTTTTCTTAATCTTTCAAACTGAGCGAATGCTCGGAAATATTAGGAGGGAAACCATGAAAATTTACGTATTAATGAAAAGAACCTTTGATACCGAAGAGAAAATTTCTATTCGCGGTGGAAAAATCAATGAGGATGGTGCCGAATTTATCATCAATCCTTATGATGAATATGCGATTGAAGAAGCTATTCAAGTCCGCGATGCTAAGGGTGGAGAAGTAACGGTCATTTCTGTTGGAAGTGAAGAATCTGAAAAGCAATTACGTACTGCACTTGCGATGGGTGCTGACAAAGCTGTCCTTATCAACACAGAAGACGATGTTGAGAACGGGGATCAATACACCACAGCAAAAATCCTTGCTGAATATTTAAAGGATAAAGATGCAGATTTGATCATTGGCGGAAATGTCGCGATTGATGGCGGAACAGGTCAAGTTGGACCACGTGTCGCTGAACTTTTGAACATTCCATATGTAACAACCATTACGAAGCTAGAAATTGATGGAACAAATGTAACGGTTACGCGTGACGTTGAAGGCGATTCCGAAGTCATTGAAACAAATCTTCCTCTATTAGTAACAGCACAGCAAGGTCTGAACGAGCCTCGCTATCCTTCCTTACCTGGAATCATGAAAGCAAAGAAGAAGCCGCTTGAGGAATTAGAATTAGACGACCTTGATCTTGAAGAGGACGATGTGGAAGCAAAAACTAAAACAATTGAAATCTATTTGCCTCCTAAAAAAGAAGCAGGCAGAGTTTTAGCTGGCGATTTGAATGATCAAGTAAAGGAACTTGTTCATCTTCTTCATAGCGAAGCAAAAGTAATTTAATCGTTTTTTTTACAAAAATTGTTCTCAGGAGGTATATGGAATGTCAAGAAAAGTATTAGTATTAGGAGAAGTTCGTGACGGTTCATTACGTAATGTATCTTTCGAAGCAATTGCAGCAGCAAAAACGGTTGCTGAGGGCGGAGAAGTGGTTGGTGTTTTAGTCGGTGCTTCTGTAAGCGCTTTAGGGACGGAATTAATCCAAAATGGTGCAGACCGCGTCGTGGCGGTTGAAGATGAAAAGTTAAATCTTTATACTTCAGATGGGTACGCACAAGCACTTTTAGCCGTGATTGACCAAGAAAAACCAGAAGGCTTAGTTTTAGGTCATACTTCACTGGGCAAAGACCTCTCACCTAGAATTGCTGGAAAATTAGCATCAGGTTTAATTTCCGATGCGACGGCTGTTGAGGCTGCGGGCGGGAATGTTGTATTCACAAGACCAATCTACTCTGGGAAAGCATTTGAAAAGAAAATTGTGACCGAAGGCTTAATATTTGCAACGGTCCGTCCAAATAATATTGCTCCATTGCAAAAAGATGAAAGCAGAACTGGAGAGGTTTCAAACCTTTCAGTTGAAATTAAAGACCTGCGTGCCATTATTAAAGAAGTAGTCAGAAAAGCTAGCGAAGGCGTTGACCTTAGTGAAGCGAAAGTTGTTATATCTGGAGGTCGCGGAGTGAAGAGTGCGGATGGATTTGAGCCGCTTAAAGAACTTGCCAATGTCCTTGGGGGTGCGGTAGGTGCTTCACGTGGTGCCTGTGATGCCGACTATTGCGATTACTCTTTACAAATTGGTCAGACTGGTAAGGTCGTCACACCAGATCTTTACATCGCCTGTGGTATTTCTGGAGCCATTCAACACTTAGCAGGAATGTCTAACTCCAAAGTAATTGTTGCTATCAATAAAGACCCAGAGGCTAACATCTTCAAAGTTGCCGATTACGGAATCGTCGGTGATTTGTTTGAAGTTGTTCCGTTACTAACGGAAGAGTTTAAAAAGCTCAAAGTACACTCATAATAATAAGGGCGAGCGGAAAGGACTCCGCTCGCTTTATTTTTATGGATACTTAGGAGCCTAACGGGGAAAAATGATCGATGAAGCAATTTAATAGCTTGATTATTCAAACGATGTTATACTTTCGGTAGGAATTCAGTAATCATTAGGAGGGCAATATAAATGGCAATTTCACACTTAACAGATCAAAACTTTTCGGCTGAAACAGGTTCAGGCCTTGTACTTGTAGATTTCTGGGCACCATGGTGCGGACCTTGTAAAATGATCGCTCCAGTTCTTGAAGAACTAGATTCAGAAATGGGCGATAAAGTAAAAATTACTAAATTAGATGTGGATGATAACCCGCAAACTGCTGCTAATTTCGGAGTTATGAGCATTCCAACATTATTAGTGATGAAAAATGGCGAAGTCGTTGATAAAGTTGTCGGCTTCCAACCAAAAGATGCATTAGCAAGTGTTTTAGAAAAACACGTGTAAGCATAACGAAAAAACCTTAGCTTGGGAAACCACCCAACTAAGGTTTTTTATTTTTTTCCAAGAGACTCCCTCTTTCATTTATGCGCAGTTTCCTTTAGAATTTTATAAGATAAACAATAATGACGGGAGTGGAGTGGCCGGAATGAATGAAATAATTAAGCAAAAACTGACGCTGCTGCCGGACCAGCCTGGCTGCTACTTAATGAAAGACCGTCAGGGAACGATTATTTATGTGGGGAAGGCCAAAGTATTAAAGAATCGTGTCCGGTCCTATTTTACGGGGTCGCACGATGGGAAGACGTTACGACTGGTCAATGAAATTGAGGACTTTGAATATATCGTAACCTCCTCGAATATTGAAGCACTCTTACTCGAACTAAATCTAATTAAAAAGTACGATCCAAAATACAATATCATGTTGAAGGATGATAAAACCTATCCGTTTATTAAGCTGACGGCTGAAAAACATCCGAAACTCATCATTACGAGAAAAGTAAAAAAGGATAAGGGTAAATACTTTGGTCCGTACCCCAATGTGACTGCGGCCAATGAAACCAAAAAGCTGCTTGACCGGATTTATCCGCTCCGTAAATGCTCAACCCTGCCGGATCGTGTCTGTTTGTACTACCATTTAGGGCAGTGCCTGGCACCATGTGTAAATGAAATTCACGAAGAACAGTATAAACAAATAACAGATGAAATTACCCGCTTTTTAAATGGCGGTTATAAGGAAATAAAAAAGGAGCTTCAGGCGAAAATGTCGGCTGCCTCTGAAGAATTGGACTTCGAACGAGCGAAAGAGTTCCGCGATAAAATTATTCATATCGAAACCATCATGGAAAAGCAGAAAATTACGATGACCGATTTTACGGATCGTGATGTGTTTGGTTATGCTGTTGATAAGGGCTGGATGTGTGTGCAAGTCTTTTTTGTCCGCCAAGGAAAACTAATCGAGCGAGATGTTTCGATGTTCCCTATCTATAACGAGCCAGAGGAGGAAATCTTAACGTTCCTCGGCCAATTTTATACGAAAGCCAACCACTTTAAGCCGAAGGAAATTCTCATTCAGGATGAAGTCGATTTGAGTTTGGTAGAACAACTTTTAGAAGTTAAGGTGCTCCAGCCGCAACGGGGACAAAAAAAGGATATCGTCCAATTAGCAATTAAAAATGCAAAAATAGCTTTAAATGAAAAGTTTTCGTTAATTGAGAAGGATGAGGATCGAACGATTAAGGCTGTCGAGAACCTAGGCGAATTACTTGGAATATATACCCCGCACCGGATTGAATCCTTTGATAATTCTAATATCCAAGGGACTGACCCTGTTTCAGCCATGGTCGTTTTCATTGATGGAAAAGCAAATCATCGGGAGTACCGTAAATATAAGATTAAAACTGTTCAAGGACCGGATGATTATGAATCGATGCGGGAAGTAACGAGGAGAAGATATTCACGTGCCTTAAAAGAAGAGCTCCCCCTTCCTGATTTAATCATCATCGATGGCGGAAAAGGCCATGTCGAAGCAGTGAGAGACGTTTTGGAAAATGAATTAGGCTTAGATATCCCGCTGTCGGGACTTGTGAAGGACGAGAAACACCGTACCTCACAATTGCTATATGGCAATCCATTAGGAATTGTTCCACTAGGCCGTAACAGTCAAGAGTTTTATTTACTGCAAAGAATTCAAGATGAAGTCCATCGCTTTGCGATTACCTTTCATCGCCAGCTTCGTGGAAAAACGGCTTTTCAATCCTTGCTCGATGATATACCTGGAATCGGTGAAAAACGGAAAAAGTTATTACTCAAGCAGTTTGGCTCTGTGAAAAAAATGAAAGAGGCTAGTATGGAGGAATTCACAAAAATCGGAATTCCAATCAATGTTGCCGAAGAATTGATCAAAAAACTTCAATCCTAGTGATTGTCAGAAAAAAAAGGACATGCTATAATAAGTGAAAATTTAATTTACTATCACTTTTACGTATTAAAGTGAAGGTAGAGGTGCGAGCTTCAAGAGTATTGGTTCTGAGAAGGATGAGCTTCTGAGAAGAATCATGAAAGGGGATGTTCGCCGAAGTAGGGAAGGTCTCATAACTTTCTTTGCTGGTCCCGTATTGAATAAATGCTGGATTGTCAAGACTAATGTCTTGGAGAGCTATCTTACATTGTAGGTGCGAGAATTTTTTTTTTCGTTTTCTTAAGCAATGAGATGCCCTCTCATTGCTTTTTTTATTGAAAAGCGGAAGCTTCAAACAACTATCATTATTTTTCGAGGTATTAGAAAGAAGGAGAAAACAATCATGGGGATTATTGTACAAAAATTCGGGGGAACCTCCGTTGCTAACGTAGAAAGGATATTAAATGTAGCATCCTGTGTAAAAGAGGAGACAGATCGTGGCAACCATGTGGTCGTTGTCGTTTCTGCAATGGGCAAATCGACAGATACACTTGTCGGATTAGCAAAGGAAATTTCTGCACAGCCGAATAAGCGGGAAATGGACATGCTGTTATCAACAGGAGAGCAGGTAACTATTTCGTTGCTATCGATGGCCTTGAATCAGCAAGGACTTGATGCTGTTTCCTTTACAGGCTGGCAGGCGGGAATAATCACAGAACCAGTTCATGGAAATGCACGTATCTTAAATTTAAAAACTACTGCCATTGAAACACAGCTCGAAGCTGGCAAGGTGGTCATTGTGGCTGGTTTTCAGGGAATCACGGAAGATGGTGAAATTACGACCCTTGGCCGTGGTGGTTCTGATACGACAGCCGTGGCATTAGCAGCGGCCCTAAAGGCAGATAAATGTGATATTTATACTGATGTTACCGGGGTATTTACAACTGACCCAAGGTATATCAAGAATGCGCGTAAATTATTATCAGTATCGTATGATGAAATGCTAGAGTTAGCTAATTTAGGCGCCGGTGTGCTTCATCCACGAGCCGTGGAATTTGCGAAAAACTATCAAGTTCGACTTGAGGTTCGCTCAAGCATGGAGAAAATAGAAGGTACAGTTATTGAGGAGGAAGCAGCAATGGAACAAAACTTAGTAGTCCGCGGTGTCGCATTTGAAGATGAAATAACGAAAGTAACAGTATTAGGCTTGGCCAATTCATTAACAAGTCTATCGACCATTTTTACTACACTGGCCGAAAATCATCTGAATGTTGATATTATTATCCAAAGTACAACCGAAGGTGATACGGCTAATTTGTCGTTCTCTATCCATACGAATGATTTACTTGAGACATTGAAGGTACTAGAAGACAATAAAACAGAGCTTGGTTATGAGCAGATTGATGCTGAAAATAAATTAGCCAAGGTATCGATTGTCGGCTCAGGCATGGTTTCCAACCCTGGAGTAGCAGCAAAAATGTTTGAGGTACTCGCTGCTAACAATATCCAAATCAAAATGGTCAGCACATCTGAAATCAAAGTATCAGCCGTTGTAGAGGAAAAACATATGCTAAAAGCTGTAGAAGCTTTGCACGAAGCATTTGGACTTGCACTTCAATAAAAACATGGTGTCAGGCACCCGGTGCCTGACACCATGTTTTTTAGTTTTTTTCCCATTTGACGGTGAAAAGGACGATATTTGATTTTTTTACAGGGTGTTCAAAGGTTTCAGCATTGGCTTCTTTTTGGAATTCGATTTGTTGGGCGATGAACCCAGCCTCGAGTTGGAAAAAGTACTCAGATTTTGATTTTACCCGCGAGACAATCAGTGGACTGAAAAGTTCAAATTGGATCTCTGTTTTACTTTCTTTTTTTATTTCAAGCTGCCCCCAAGAGGCTTTTGTGAAAAAATCAATAATTTGAGCAATATCTGTTAACGGAAATTTACGAGCGAGGCGTTTTCCGGCCCAATATAAAATTTCAGGTGTATCTTTTCCTAAAATCTCAGGTAAAAGAATTTCCCTGATTAATTCATATCCGAAAATGGATATGGTTCTTGGTTCATCCGTATTTATCGTATCAACAATAACTGTACTATCTTTCACAAGCTTCCCCTCTTTCTATCATTCTATTATATACACTTTTTATTAAGTGTCAGTACAGTTTTTCTAGATAAAACGGCTCAATTTCAATCGTTTTTTTGTTATTTTGCAATATCTAACCATATTTTCTATGATAATTATAATTCCCGATTTGGAAGATATAACAACCGTTATTTTTTGGTAATTAGTTGTATATTTTTAATATAAAGCCAATGAAATTAGTAAGAATAACCAGTCTATTATAATTTCAATATATTTTAAAAATTTTATTATTTATGCGAGAATTGTGTATCCGTTTTCTTGACGCTCTTTCTAGATGGGAGTAAAATGGACATGTCACATTATTGTCACAGTGATGCAAGGTTTCCTAATAAGGAGATTAAATTAATAGAAACTGAACATCATTTTTTTTAAACATTATAGGGGGGTAAATTTATGGCGGGTAATCGAGAGTTTGTTTATCGGAGATTGCATTCGCTGCTAGGAGTTATTCCAATCGGGATCTTCGTAATGCAGCATCTGGTGGTGAACCACTATGCGACAGTTGGGGTAGAGTCCTTTAATAAAGCAGCAAACTTTATGGGAAATCTTCCTTTTCGCTATGTCCTAGAAACTGTAATTATTTATTTACCAATTTTATTTCATGCAATCTACGGGCTGTATATTGCTTTTACAGCCAAAAACAATGCAAGCCAATATGGATTTTTTAGAAACTGGATGTTTTTGCTTCAACGTGTGTCCGGTGTGATCACACTAATCTTTATCGCTTGGCATGTATGGGAAACACGGATAGCCGCAGCGTTTGGGAATGAAGTAAACTTCCAAATGATGCAAGATATTCTTTCATCCCCATTCATGTTTGCATTTTATGTGGTAGGTATTATTTCAGCTATTTTCCATTTTGCAAATGGATTATGGTCATTCTTTGTTAGCTGGGGCATCACTGTATCGCCACGTTCTCAAGTTATTTCTACATACGTGACAATCGTTATTTTCTTGGCTCTATCCTATGTTGGGGTAACGACATTATTAGCTTTTGTCTAACAAATTAATTATGGATCGTAAAAATAGTGGATTTTGGATTAAGGGAGTGAGTCACGAATGAGTAAAGGTAAGGTTATTGTAGTCGGCGGTGGTTTAGCTGGCTTAATGGCAACGATAAAGGTTGCAGAAACAGGAACACCCGTAGAATTATTTTCTTTAGTGCCTGTTAAACGCTCTCACTCTGTTTGTGCCCAGGGCGGCATTAATGGAGCAGTAAATACAAAAGGTGAAGGCGATTCCACATGGATTCACTTTGATGACACTGTTTATGGTGGAGATTTCTTGGCTAACCAGCCGCCAGTAAAAGCCATGTGTGATGCAGCACCTGGAATTATTCATTTAATGGACCGTATGGGAGTTATGTTTAACCGTACTCCTGAAGGATTACTTGATTTCCGCCGCTTTGGCGGAACACAGCATCACCGTACTGCATTTGCTGGAGCAACCACTGGTCAACAGCTGCTTTATGCATTAGATGAACAAGTTCGCCGCGAAGAAGTGGCAGGTTTGGTAACGAAATATGAAGGCTGGGAATTCCTAGGCTCTGTCGTTGATGACGATGGTGTATGTCGTGGAATCGTTGCTCAAAACTTAAAAACAATGGAAATTAAATCCTTCTCAGGCGATGCCGTAATCATGGCTACAGGAGGCCCTGGTATTATTTTTGGAAAATCAACTAACTCAGTTATTAATACCGGTTCTGCTGCATCAATCGTTTACCAGCAGGGCGCTTATTATGCGAATGGAGAAATGATTCAAATCCACCCGACTGCCATTCCTGGCGATGATAAACTTCGCTTAATGAGTGAATCTGCTCGTGGTGAAGGTGGACGCGTTTGGACATATAAAGATGGAAAGCCTTGGTACTTCCTAGAAGAAAAATATCCTGCCTATGGAAACCTTGTCCCACGTGATATTGCAACACGTGAGATTTTCGATGTATGTGTAAATCAAAAACTCGGAATCAATGGCGAGAACATGGTCTACCTGGATCTTTCTCATAAAGATCCACATGAATTAGATGTTAAGCTTGGTGGTATTATTGAAATTTACGAAAAATTCATGGGTGATGACCCGCGTAAAGTTCCAATGAAAATCTTCCCTGCTGTTCACTATTCAATGGGTGGATTATGGGTGGATTATGACCAAATGACAAGCATTCCTGGTCTATTTGCAGCAGGTGAGTGTGATTATTCACAACATGGTGCGAACCGTTTAGGTGCCAATTCCTTACTTTCAGCCATTTATGGCGGAATGGTCGTAGGTCCTAACGTGGTTAAATATATTAAAGGCTTAGAAAAGAGTTCCGATGCCGTTTCTTCTACTGTATTTGACCGTCATGTCAAAGAACAAGAAGATAAGTGGAATTCAATTATGTCTCTAAGTGGAACTGAAAATGCTTATATTCTTCATAAAGAGCTTGGGGAATGGATGACGGATAACGTAACCGTTGTTCGACATAATGACAGGCTGTTAAAAACAGATGAAAAGATACAAGAACTTTTAGAACGTTATCAAAATATTAACATTAACGATACATCCAAATGGAGCAACCAAGGAGCTGCCTTTACTCGTCAACTGCAAAACATGCTGCAATTGGCTCGAGTGATTACAATTGGTGCATACAACCGAAATGAGAGCCGTGGTGCTCATTATAAGCCTGACTTCCCTACACGTAATGATGAAGAATTCTTAAAAACGACAATGGCGAAATTTGTTGACAGTTCATCAGCGCCGGCTTTCCATTACGAAGAGGTTGATGTCTCATTAATTAAGCCACGTGAACGCAATTACGCTAAAAGTTAAGGGGGAGTAGGAAGAATGTCTGAAACTAAAATGGTTAAATTTATTATTTCACGTCAGGATAACGAAGATACTACTTCTTACGTGGAGGAATTTGAGGTTCCTTATCGTCCGAATATGAATGTCATCTCGGCGTTAATGGAAATCCGTAAGAACCCATTAAACGCAAAAGGACAAGCCTCTAGCCCGGTTACTTGGGATATGAACTGTCTTGAAGAAGTATGCGGAGCATGTTCCATGATCATCAACGGAAAGCCTCGTCAAGCCTGTTCAGCACTTGTGGACCAATTGGAGCAGCCGATTCGATTAGCCCCAATGAAAACATTCCCAGTCGTCCGTGACTTACAGGTTGACCGGAGCAGAATGTTTGATGCCTTAAAGAAAGTGAAAGCATGGATTCCAATCGATGGTACCTATGATTTGGGTCCTGGACCACGTATGCCTGAAACAAAGCGACAATGGGCTTATGAGCTTTCAAAATGTATGACCTGTGGTGTTTGCCTTGAGGCTTGCCCAAACGTAAACAGCAAATCAGACTTTATTGGTGCACAGCCACTTTCTCAGGTTCGTCTTTTCAACGCACATCCAACTGGTGCAATGAATAAGGCAGAACGTCTTGAAGCGATTATGGGTGAAGGCGGCCTTGCAAGTTGCGGAAACTCCCAAAACTGTGTTCAATCATGCCCGAAAGGTATTCCTTTGACTACCTCGATTGCAGCATTAAACCGCGATACAACCATTCAAGCATTTAGAAGCTTCTTTGGAAGTGACCACGCATAGTAATGCGGATGCTAAAAAACCTTCTTTTCTACTATGGAAAAGAAGGTTTTTTGTCGTTTATAGGCGAATAATTGCATTTGTTCTTTCGGCAGTGATTGGTTTACATATGGGATGATTTCTGAAATGTATTTTTTTAATAAAAACAATCATCTGTTTGTAATTCTAGTCACTACATTCGTGCTGTTCACATAAGATATGTTGACTAAATATATACCCACCCCGTGTTCATAACTGGCGAAGGCAAGGAGGGTTACAGTACTTGAAGGAGAATGTTTATAATCATAAACCGTTACTCACCAAACGAGAAAGAGAAGTATTCGAGTTATTAGTACAAGACAAAACAACGAAAGAAATCGCTGGTGAATTATTTATAAGCGAAAAAACGGTTCGGAATCACATTTCTAATGCCATGCAAAAGCTTGGTGTCAAAGGGCGTTCTCAAGCAGTTGTAGAGCTCCTTCGAATGGGAGAGCTAGAACTTTAAAAATGACCGGCTTCTTTTTTGGGAGGCCGGTTTAATTTTGATTACATAAGTAAAATTCAATAAGAAATTATGAATAAATAATCATAAATAAATTGATAATCTAGTTATAGACATATAAAATAAACCTAGGATAAAAGAAATAATGCTTTTATCTCATAAAAGGATGTTTTTTTTGGAAAAGAAGCAAGTTCAAACCGAATTGGCGGGGTATATTGGAAGAACTCTCCGTGAAAACTTCGGTAAAGGTCCTGAGTCGGTCTTTGTTTCTTATAATCATTCGGTAATGACTATTTATTTACGTAACTTCATGTCACCTTCAGAAATGGTTCTGTTGGGGCAGCACCAGGAGATAATGATTCAAACAACAAGGGATCTGTTGATGCAAATACTAATCCCTGAGTTTAAAGCCTATATTAAAATTTTGACAGGTATGGAAGTTAATGAATTTTATTACGACTGGGGATTACACAATAAAAGCGGTTTATTTGTTTGTATTGGCTCTAGCACTACATCGGCTGAAAGCGAAAATGAAAATGATAAAACCTATATGTTTCATGGGAAAGAAACCCTTCATCAAGAAATTAATAAAATTAGCCTTCAAGCGGAAAAAACGCCAGAAGAAGTTCTTTCCTATTTATTAAATGAAAGAACTTTAGTTGTTATTCGAAATGGTATTCTCGTTCCTATTGAGAAGGAGTTAATTCGCTTAGGTAACTTTGAAGCATTAAGGTTAGCGAAACGGAATCTTGAAAAACGATTATTACATAACAGTGGTAATTTTGAATCAATACTGCAAACGAAGGTAAATGATATTTTTGTGGATTGGGATTTTTATCGTGATAAAAGTGTAATCGTACTGATCTTATCACCAACAGCATAGAGGCGGAAGTGAGCTGGACAATTTCAATTGAGCTAGTCATAAGCCAAGATGGGCCACTCCTATCTTGGCTTTTTATTTTATGAGGGAAGGAATAGATAAATAGAGATGAGCAGTTCAATAAAAGCAGCTTTCAATGATTTAACTAACACGAATATTGCAGAAGAATTAGAAAAACGTGAAGAATCCTATCGAGATTTAGTTGAAAATTCACCTGATGCCGTAATCATTGCTTGTGGGGATGATATTTTATTTATTAATGAAACCGGTGCAAGATTATTTGGTGCAATAAACAAAGAAGAAATTCAACAAAAGAAAATCGTCGACCTCATCCATGCTGATTATCATGAGGGTATTAAGGAGCGGGTCGAAATGGTTACTAGCGGGAATGCAACAGACTTTTTCGAATACAAACTGATACGGTTGGATGGCTCTGTATTTGAGGCAGAAGTAAAAGGGATTCCGACGATATTTCAGAATCAGTCAGCAAGGCATATCATTATCAGGGATATAACGGATCGAAAAAAAACACTGGCACTATTATTAAATGCGGAGAAATTAAATATGGCTGGACAGCTGGCCGCTGGGATTGCCCATGAAGTGCGGAATCCACTGACTGCGATTAAAGGATTTCTTCAATTAATGGAAACAAAATTAAATGAGCATAAATCTTACTTTGATATTATCCAATCAGAAATCAATAGAATCGAACTTATCCTAAGCGAATTATTGATACTTGCAAAACCTCAAGATCTTAAATTTGCACCTGTGCGTTTGCAAACAATGATTGAAGATGTGAAAACGCTGATTGATACACAAGCAATTATGAATAATGTTGAAATTACATTTATGAATGAATGCGGGAATTTAATCATTAACTGCGATCAAAATCAGCTAAAACAAGTCGTTATTAATTTTTTGAAAAATGCGATCGAAGCAATGCCAAGGGGTGGGGAAGTCACTATTGAGCTTAAGAAGCATGGTTTTAATCAAGTAAAGATGCTGTTTAAGGATAATGGGTGTGGAATGCCGAGACATGTGTTACAACGTATTGGTGAGCCGTTTTTTACTACAAAAGAAAGTGGAACTGGACTAGGGATCATGAATTCTAAACAAATTATTGATAATCACCATGGGACCGTTCATTTTTGGAGTGATAAAAAAGGAACTATTATCGAAGTTATTTTGCCAATCAATGGGCATATCATTGAAAAGTCAAAACAGAAAAGGAGCGGTTTAGCAAAAAATGGTCAATAACATCAAGAATTGTTTTAAAACGGACTAAATAGGAAGGCTGAGCACCAACCTTCCTATTTGTGTTCATGTTTTTTTACTCTTCATGCTTTGTATAGCTATATTCAACCTCATCTATTTCTTCATTGTAGCCAACGTGTAAATCATGGCCATTAAAAAACCACAAGTCCCTTTCTTCAATATAAAACCACATGCCATCTGCTTCGAATTTAGTTATGATATCGATGGGCTCATTATCCACAGTAAAGCCGAGTGAAAAACCTTCTTGCACAGGGCTGTTTCCATAAACTTTTGGATAAAACTTTACTTTATCGCCTGCTTTTAACTCTACTTCATTTTTAAACCATTGTAATGCTGACTTGCTGATTACGATGTCCATTCTTTTCTCACCTTTGGTTTATTATTGAAATTCCCTCTTTATTATATTCTAAACAGCGGTAAACTAATATATTTCTAATAGTTTCAACTTGAATTTTCTGTGCAAAAAGTAGAAAATAAGTACAAGCATTAAGACGTACAACTTTGAACAATCATTTTTAATAGATATAGTCTCAAGGAGAAGAGAAGCTTTTTATAGGAGTGTTATCGGATGAAACTCGAAAGTTCACAAAAAGCAAATGGGGATATTGAAATTGTTGCAAATATTGAGAAGGATTTACGCTACATCTCTGGGATCATCAAGCAAAAGGGAAGAGAAATGCTAAGTACGTATACGATTACTCCTCCACAATTTGTGGCACTGCAATGGTTGTTTGAAGATGGTGATATGACAATTGGCGAACTTTCTAATAAGATGTATTTGGCATGCAGTACGACAACAGACCTTGTCGATCGGATGGAGAAAAGTTTACTCGTCGAGCGGGTGAAAAATCCGAATGATCGTCGTGTTGTCAGGATTCATCTTCTTGAAGAGGGCAAGCGAATCATCGATGAAGTGATTAAAAAGCGTCAAGGCTATTTAGAAGAAGTGTTGGTCAATTTCTCCACGGAAGAAATACAGCTACTTCAAAAAAGTTTAACGAAATTGCATCAGGAAATGCGTTAAAAGAGGCGATAAGTTTGAAACAAGCAATTGGTGTTATTGATTCCGGTGTTGGCGGATTGACTGTAGCCAAGGAGGTAATCAGACAACTTCCAAATGAGAAAATTATCTATTTGGGAGATACAGCACGCTGTCCCTATGGTCCGAGAACGACGAGGGAAGTGAAAAGGTTTACTTGGGAAATGACCTCATTCTTATTAGAAAAGAAGATCAAAATGCTAGTTATTGCCTGTAATACGGCAACTGCAGCGGCACTAGACGAGATTCGAAAGGAATTGTCTATTCCTGTTTTAGGTGTAATTAATCCAGGTGCACGGGCGGCAATTAAGAAGACAAAAAACTACCGTGTCGGGATTATTGGTACGGAAGGCACTGTGAAAAGTGGTGCCTACGAAAGAGCTTTGAAATCTTTAAATAGCCGGCTGTTTGTAAAAAGTCATGCCTGTCCAAAGTTTGTTCCTCTTGTAGAGAGTAATGAATTTGCAGGGCCGATAGTGGAAAGAGTTGTTGATGAGGCATTAAAGACAATGCAGGATCAGAATCTTGATACTCTAATTTTAGGCTGCACCCACTACCCATTGCTTGAGCCCGTCATAAAAAACGTTATGGGTGAGTCTGTCAGCGTAATTAGCTCAGGTGATGAGACGGCTCGAGAAATAAGTGCAATCCTTCAGTATAATGGGTTACTTGAAACGTGTGAGGAAGAACCAGAACATGAATTTATCACAACCGGTTCAAGGCGGATATTCTCGAAAATCGCCTCACAATGGCTTGGGACTCCAATAAACAACGTACAGAAAATAAAACTATAAATCAGGCTGCTTAAATAAGCGGCTCTTTTTTATGTTAAAAAATAATTGGTGATATAGAAGATGTGTTATAGAAATAGTGTCAGGCACCGTTCGTGGACAAATGTCCACGAGCGGTGCCTGACACCATATTTTTTTAAATTATCGTTCTATTTTTCTTTCTTAAGTCGGTCTAATTTTTCGTAAGGCTCGTATACATGATAGTACAAACTGTCTTAGGGGGGAAATAATTATGTCTAAAAATAAAGCGAAGATCCTTGTAACAACTGTGCTTACTTCAACAGTTCTACTGTCAGGTTGTGGATTATTAGGGTCCGAAACAAAAAAGAAAATTGATCCACCAAAGAGTACGACGGTCGCAGAGAATACATCAAGTAAGGAAGCGACGACCAAAGAAACCGCTAAGCAAGAAAATATGGTCAAAACGGAGCTTTATCTGGTTGATAAGGATGGCTACGTTGTCCCGCAAACATTGGATCTACCGAAAACAACCTCAGTGGCTAAGCAAGCTCTTGAATATTTAGTGGCGAATGGACCTGTCACCGACAAATTGCCAAATGATTTTCGGGCAGTTCTCCCAGAGGACACGGAACTGTCTGTGAATATTGATAAAGCTGGCGTCGCCACCGTTAATTTTTCAAAAGAGTTTAAGAATTACCAAGCTGAAGATGAGATGAAGATTCTCCAATCGGTCACCTGGACCCTAACTCAGTTTGATAATGTGAAAACTGTTAAGCTGAAAATGAACGGTCATGAGTTAACTGAAATGCCTGTTAATGGAACACCAATAAGTGAAAACCTCTCAAGAGCCACTGGTATCAACTACGACACATCCGATGTTAGTGATATCACCAATACCAAGCCGGTGACGGTCTATTATATTGGCGGTGAAGAGGGCTCCTATTATTATGTACCTGTGACACGCAGGGTTAGCAACACGGAGAAAGATCCTTATGCTGCGGTCGTCAATGAACTGATAAAAGGACCAAGTGAAAAATCAACACTCGTCTCTGAATTTATGTCCGATGTTAAGCTCCTAGAGGCTCCCAAGTATGAAGACGGAAAAGTAACTTTAAATTTTAATGAGAATATTTTTGGCAGCTTTGAAGAAAAAGAAATTTCACAGCATTTACTAGATGCACTCGTACTTTCCTTAACGGAACAAGAGGGTGTTGAAAAAGTCGCCATTCAGGTCAAAGGTAAGGCAGACCTCAAAAATGATGCTGGTAAAAAATTAACGGAACCAGTGACTCGCCCAGAAAAAGTCAACACAGGTAGTTATTAAAAAAAAATATTTGTTATACTATATATTGACCATGAAGAGGTCGGCTTGGATGCCGCCTCTTCTTTATTTGGTATATAAGTAAAAATCAGGTACCATGTAAAAAGGCTTTACAAATATGAAGGAGGTAGTATTTGTGCGTGTAGATGGAAGAGAGCCGCTCCAATTAAGGCCCATACATATTCAACCCAATTATTTAATGCACCCCGAAGGTTCTGTCCTTATTTCTGTTGGTAATACGAAAGTGATTTGTGCGGCGAGTATTGAAGATCGAGTTCCTCACTTTATGAGAGGGGAAGGTAAGGGCTGGATTACTGCTGAGTATTCGATGCTTCCACGAGCAACAGAAACAAGAAATATTCGGGAATCATCCAAAGGGAAGGTCTCAGGCCGGACCATGGAGATTCAGAGATTAATTGGGCGTGCCCTTAGAGCGATTGTCGATTTAGGAGCACTTGGTGAAAAAACCGTTTGGATTGACTGTGACGTAATACAGGCAGATGGCGGGACACGAACAGCCTCGATCACTGGTGCTTTTGTGGCGATGACCCTAGCATTAAATGCTTTTGCAGAGAAAAAAAACTTTGCAAAGTTCCCGATTACGGATTATTTAGCGGCCACAAGTGTGGGAATCTTACAAAATAAGCAAACGGTTCTTGATTTGAACTATGCCGAGGATTCTAAGGCCCAGGTCGATATGAATGTAGTAATGACCGGAAATGGTGAATTTGTTGAACTACAGGGAACAGGTGAGGAATCAACATTCTCGTATGAACAGCTTCAGGGGCTGCTTGGTGCTGCTCAAGAAGGATTGATGGAACTATTTGAACATCAAAAGGCGGTACTGGGTGAAGAGATTATCAAAAAGATTGAAGATAGAAGGAACAAACAATAATTTCCAAAAAAAGATATAAAAAATAGGGGCGATAAAAATGAAAGAAGTTATAATTGCTACTAAAAATCCGGGAAAGGCAAAGGAATTTGAACATATTTTCTCGGCAAGAGGTATCGTGGTTCGAACCTTGCTTGACTATCCTGAAATTCCTGAGGTAGAAGAAACTGGCGTGACCTTTGAGGAAAATGCGATTTTAAAAGCTGAAGCTGTCTCTCAAGCACTTGGGAAAATGGTAATCGGTGACGATTCAGGCTTGATGGTGGATGCCCTTGAAGGTAGACCTGGAATTTATTCGGCGCGCTATGCTGGGGAGCCAAAAAATGATCAGAACAATACAGATAAAGTTTTGTCAGAATTGAAGGGATTACCTGAAGAGAAGCGATCCGCACGATTCTACTGTGCATTAGCTGTTGCCGTTCCCGGTCAAGAACCAATGACGGTGTCAGGCACCTGTGAAGGCCGCATTCTTGAGGAGAGAAGGGGCACCAATGGTTTTGGCTATGATCCGGTTTTCTATGTCCCTGAAAAGGGTGTTGCGATGGCAGAGCTATCATCAGATGAGAAAAATAAAATTAGCCACCGTGCAAATGCTCTGAAGAAGTTAGATGTCGTATTGGATTCTATTTTAGAAAAAGCGGGGCAGTAATGAGCAAGGTTTTAGTTGTTAGTGATAGCCATGGATTGACGAAGGAACTCAATATATTAAGAGAACGGCATTCTGAGGATGTCGATTTAATGATTCATTGTGGCGATTCGGAATTGACACCTACTGATGAAGCGATATCCGGTTATTTAACAGTGATGGGGAATTGCGATTTCGGGGGAGGATATCCGATGGAGACGATGGCCGAGGCGGCGGGCAGGAAGTTCTTCATTACACACGGACATCGGTATTCTGTAAAAACTTCATTGATGAATTTAAAATACAAAGCAGAAGAAGTAAATGCTAATATTGTCTGCTTTGGACACTCCCATGTCCTTGGTGCGGAAGTCATAGGCCGTACATTATTTTTAAATCCAGGCAGTATCCGCCTGCCGCGAGGACGTCTGGAAAAAACCTATGTTATACTCGATTTGCAAGATGCAATCATCAAGATGTCGGTGTTTGAAGTGAATGGAAGGGAACTTCCAGAGTTTGCTTGTGAATTTGCTCTATGAGAAAGGGAGAACCCTCTCCCTTTTTTCTTTTTAAAAAAATAATCGAAAGTCTGTTGACTTTTTGATATTAGGATAATATAATAAATCTTGTCTTAAATAACTCATATGTCCCAGTAGCTCAGCTGGATAGAGCAACGCCCTTCTAAGGCGTGGGTCGGGAGTTCGAATCTCTCCTGGGACGCTATACTACATACTAAAAAACTCACTTTTATTAGTGAGTTTTTTTCTGTCTATTATTTGTGCTAAACTATTTCCAAGACTACCATAAGGACGGATTTTATGAAAAAACGGGAACCAGTTAAAAAAATTGATAATGTGATCTTTTTTCCCGGACTTGAAAAGAGATTAACAGACAAAGGTCTGGAAAAACTTGAAAAGAAAAAATTCCATGAAGCAATAAATCTATTGGAGGAAGCAAGAGAACATGACCCTGATAATCACGAAATATTGATTGGTCTCGTTCTTGCTTATTTTGAAGCATCTTCTTTTAAAAAAGCAAAGGAACTCGCCAAAGAAATGCTGCATAAAGGAATTGGAGACTACCTGCAAATGGTCGATCTCTATTTGACTGTCCTTATTCAGTTGCATGAGTACCAGGAAATTGTTGCAACGATAGAAGCCCTCTTAGATGAAAAAGAGATTCCGCCTGAAAAACAGGACCACTTTTTAACCATCCTGCAATTCAGCCGGCGGATGGCAGAAAACCGTCAGCCAGAAACAGATATAGATATTGACACAAATTATGATTCAATCGACATCATTCCGGCGGAAACCAACAGCCAAGAACTCAATCTTTTTTCGATTGATAGCCTAAACGAGCAAATGCTCCTCGTTTCAAGCTTAGCTGAGAAAAATATTCGTCCCTATCTCTCGGAAATTGCTGATTATTTAGCTTCAGATGCAGGTCATCCCTTTCTTAAAACAATCCTATTAACTCTTTTAAAAGAGCAGGAAATTGATCGAGAATTAACTGTCGTGAAATTTGCTAAGGAAAAGAAGGTCATTCCCACGCAGCTCCCGGAAGTCAGGGAAGAACCAAGATTGACTGAAGTAAAGGCTTTTTTAGCGGATCAATTGGAAAGTAAAAATCCCGGTCTTTTTGAAAATAGCATCAGAATGGCAGAACGTAATTTCTTTATAAGCTATCCGTTTGAATTGGAGCCGAAAAGCCCTGCTGCTTGGGCTGCTGCCTTTCACCACCTGGCACAATATTACCTGGGTATGGACTCCGATGTTAATCAGCTGGCAGGTGAATATGAAGTGCAGGTGGAGGAAATAGAAGCTGCGATGGCGAGGATTGAACTAATTGAGAAAATTTCTTATCCTAATATATAGCCTTCGCTGTTGAAAGAAAACAAACCTATGTTATAATGTAGTGGTTGCATTGTGTAAAAAACACATTTAAAAGAGGATAATGGCTTGAGGACAAGTTATTTCCAAACTCAAATTCGTTACGAATGATATGAGAATAGATTGTTGGAGGGAAAATGTATGTCAGCAAAGTGGGAAAAATTAGAAGGAAACCGCGGCGTTCTTACAGTTGAAGTAAGTGCGGAAAAAGTGAACGAAGGCCTAAACGCGGCATTCCAAAAGGTTGTTAAGCAAGTAAATGTACCAGGCTTCCGTAAAGGAAAAATGCCTCGTCAAATGTTTGAAAAACGTTTTGGTGTAGAATCACTATATCAAGATGCATTAGATATTCTTCTTCCGGATGCATATGGAAGTGCAATTGACGAGACAGGAATCGAGCCAATCGACCGTCCTGATATCGACGTTGAGCAAATGGAAAAAGGCAAAGAACTTATCTTCAAAGCTACTGTTCAAGTTAAACCTGAAGTAACTTTAGGCGAATACAAAGGCTTAGAAGTAGAAGCATTTGACACAACTGTTACTGACGAAGACGTTGCTAACGAATTAAAAACTCTTCAAGAGCGTCAAGCTGAGCTTGTAATCAAAGAAGAAGGCACAGTTGCAAATGGTGACACAGTTGTTCTAGATTTCGAAGGATTCGTTGATGGCGAACAATTCGAAGGTGGAAAAGCTGAAAACCATTCACTTGAAATTGGTTCTGGATCATTCATCCCTGGCTTTGAAGAGCAATTAGTAGGTTTAGCTACTGGCGAATCTAAAGACGTGGAAGTAACATTCCCTGAAGAATATCATGCAGCTGAGCTTGCTGGGAAGCCTGCAGTATTCAAAGTAACTATTCACGAAATTAAAGGAAAAGAACTTCCTGCATTAGATGACGAGTTTGCTAAAGATGTAGATGATGAAGTTGAAACATTAGACGCACTTAAAGAAAAAATCAAAACTCGTTTAGAAAACAGCAAACAACACGAAGCAGAGCATCATTTACGTGATACTGTTGTTGAAAAAGCTGCTGAAAATGCAGTTGTTGAAGTTCCTGACGTAATGGTTAACACTGAAGTAAACCGTATGTTACAAGAATTTGAACAACGCTTACAAATGCAAGGTATGAACCTTGAACTTTACTTCCAATTCTCAGGTCAAGACGAAAATGCTTTACGTGAGCAAATGAAGGAAGAAGCTGTCATTCGCGTTCGTACTAACTTAACATTAGAAGCGATTGCAAAGGCTGAAAACCTTGAAGTAACTACCGAAGAAGTAGATGCTGAGCTTGAGAACATGGCTGGAATGTACAACATGACAGTTGACAGCATTAAACAAGCACTTGGCGGCCTTGAAGGTATCAAGGGTGACCTTAAACTTAAAAAAGCAGTAGACTTTCTTGTTGAAAATAAGAAATAATTAACCTAAATATTGCAGGGCACGATATAAATCGTGCCTTGTTTTATACTTTTTTTCATATACATATTATAATAAGAAGTAGAAACATTTTTACCAATGGGCAGGAAAACAAGTTAGACATAGCGAATAACAATAAATAATTTCCAGACAGCTTTGAGATTTATTTTTAGCATTATGGTTAAGATTAATGAGTACATAAGTTTTACAATGAATCACACCTAACAAAAGTCGAGTTATGCAAAACATATTACCCTAAGCTTTTTATTTCAGTCCATTGGCTTTATGTGTTACAATGCAACATACATACTAATCAATATTAGAGAGAACTCGACTTTTGTTTATGTGATTCAAACGCTTACAATATGGAATTAACACGTTTTAAGGGGTGAAAGGATTGTTTAAATTTAATGATGAAAAAGGGCAATTAAAGTGTTCCTTCTGTGGTAAAACACAGGACCAAGTTCGTAAACTGGTTGCTGGGCCAGGGGTTTACATATGTGATGAATGTATTGAACTTTGTACCGAAATCGTTGAGGAAGAACTTGGAACCGAAGAAGAAGTAGAATTTAAAGACGTACCAAAGCCGAAAGAAATTTGTGAAATACTCGATGAGTATGTTATCGGGCAGGATCAAGCGAAGAAGTCACTTTCTGTGGCAGTGTACAATCACTATAAGCGCATCAATTCTAATAGCAAAATAGATGATGTGGAACTGGCTAAGAGTAATATCTGTATGATTGGACCAACTGGTAGTGGTAAAACTTTACTAGCCCAAACATTGGCACGTATTTTGAATGTACCTTTTGCAATTGCAGATGCAACTTCTCTAACCGAAGCTGGTTATGTTGGGGAAGATGTTGAGAACATTTTATTAAAATTAATTCAATCTGCTGATTACGATGTAGAAAAGGCAGAAAAAGGGATTATTTATATTGATGAAATTGATAAAATTGCTCGTAAGTCCGAAAATCCTTCGATTACAAGGGATGTTTCCGGTGAAGGTGTTCAGCAAGCATTATTAAAAATTCTTGAAGGTACGGTTGCAAGTGTTCCACCTCAAGGGGGACGAAAACATCCGCATCAAGAATTTATTCAAATCGATACAACCAATATTCTATTTATCTGCGGCGGAGCATTTGACGGGATTGAACCGATTATCAAGCGCCGTTTAGGCCAAAAAGTAATTGGTTTTGGTTCAGATATTAAGCAACAGGAAGTTACACAGAAAGAGCTGCTTTCAAAAGTATTACCTGAAGACTTACTACGTTTTGGATTAATTCCTGAATTTATTGGACGTCTTCCTGTTATCGCGAGCCTTGAGCAATTAGACGAATCAGCATTGATTGAAATTTTAACGAAGCCAAAAAATGCGCTTGTTAAGCAATATCAAAAAATGCTGGAAATTGACGATGTAGAGCTTCAATTTGAAGAAGGTGCATTGACTGAAATTGCGAAAAAGGCGATTGAACGCAAAACCGGTGCGCGTGGTTTACGTTCGATTATTGAGGGAATTATGCTGGATGTAATGTTTGACCTGCCTTCACGTGATGACATTACAAAGTGTGTCATTACAAAAGAAACGGTCATTAACAATAGTGTTCCAACACTTCTCTTAGAAGACGGAACTGTCGTTGCTGAAGAAAAATCTGCATAAAATTAGCTAAGACTCGGCTACTGCCGGGTCTTTTTCTGTTACTTTTGATTTTTTTGAGGAGAATTTGAATTAATCAGCGAATTATGTGGTTCTATTGGTGGATTTCCCGATCCAATGGGCGAATTTTCTGGTCCAATGGGCGAATTACCCGGTCCAATGGGCGAATTTTCTGGTCTAATGGGCGAATTTTCTGGTCCAATGGGCGAATTTCCCGGTCCAATGAGCGAATTCTAGGGTCCAATGAGCGAATCCCCCGATTCAATGAGCGGATTCCAGGGTTCAATGAGCGAATCCCCCCATCCAATGAGCGAATCTAATTCCCCCCCACTATCCCGACAGTTTCTTGCAATTTGTGGTTTATTCCATCCATCTGCAGGAAATACTTATTAATATATATTTAGTAATAAGATGAAATGCAGGAGGGAAATGTATGAGTTGGACGGGGATTGCCTTATTTATACAGCTATTTTTTGGAATCATCATTGGGCTGTATTTTTGGAATTTGCTGAGGAATCAGCGGACACAAAAAGTATCCATTGATCGGGAATCCCGAAAGGAAATGGATCAGCTTCGCAAAATGAGATCCATTTCACTTACAGAACCATTAGCTGAAAAAGTACGGCCAACAAGCTTTCAAGACATTGTCGGCCAAGAAGATGGAATCAAATCCTTAAAAGCAGCACTATGTGGACCGAATCCACAGCATGTGATCATTTATGGACCACCTGGAATTGGAAAAACAGCCGCCGCACGCCTTGTGTTAGAAGAAGCGAAAAAAAACCGAAAATCACCATTTAAACCTGAATCCGTATTTATCGAACTAGATGCGACGACGGCTCGCTTTGATGAAAGAGGGATAGCTGACCCCTTAATTGGTTCGGTTCATGACCCCATTTATCAAGGTGCTGGAGCGATGGGACAAGCAGGAATTCCCCAGCCCAAGCAAGGGGCAGTCACGAATGCTCATGGCGGTGTCCTGTTTATCGATGAAATCGGTGAATTACATCCGATTCAAATGAATAAGCTGTTAAAAGTATTAGAGGATCGCAAGGTTTTTCTCGAAAGTGCGTATTACCATGAGGAGAATAACCAAATACCTACCCATATCCATGATATTTTCAAAAATGGACTTCCAGCAGACTTTCGCTTAATTGGCGCCACAACAAGAACGCCGAGTGAAATCCCGCCTGCGATTCGTTCGCGCTGCATGGAGGTATTCTTCAGGGATTTAAATCAAGAAGAAATCGTCGAAATTGCCAATAATGCTGCAAAAAAAGTGAACCTTCAAATAAGCGAACTTGGTGTGAATACCATCGCCAACTACGCAAGGAATGGCCGCGAAACGGTGAATTTGATTCAAATAGCAGCAGGACTGGCAATTACTGAAGATCGTAATTATATCAAGGATGAAGATATTGAGTGGGTCATTCATGCGAGTCAAATGTCACCAAGAATGGAAAGAAAAATTAATGATATTTCTCATGTAGGACTGATCAATGGTCTGGCGGTGTACGGGCCGAATTCAGGTGCATTACTAGAAATAGAGGTTACCGTAATCCCTGCAAAGGATAAAGGGTCCATCAATATTACCGGAATTGTCGATGAGGAAAGTATTGGCGGACAAGGGAAATCTATTCGACGGAAGAGTATGGCGCGCGGTTCAATTGAAAATGTTATTACAGTTTTACGATCGATGGGTGTACCGGCAAATGACTTTGATATCCATGTCAATTTCCCAGGTGGTGTTCCCATTGATGGACCGTCAGCCGGAATCGCAATGGCAACGGGGATTTACTCGGCTATCTACAAAATTCCAATTGATAATACCGTCGCGATGACGGGAGAAATTAGTATTCATGGGAATGTGAAACCGATTGGCGGTGTCTATCCAAAGGTAAAGGCTGCGAAAAAAGCAGGAGTAAAAACGGTGATTATCCCGGAAGAAAACATGCAAACCATCCTAAATGAAATTGAGGGTATCCATATCGTCCCAGTCACCCATCTGCACGAGGTATTTGAGATTGCCCTAGTAAATGACTATCAGAAAATGGATGCAATTCCTGCATCGATTGAACTATCAAAAAAAGAGAGTATCTAAAGCAAAAACTTCGGTTTGTGGTTCAATCAGCAAACCGAAGTTTTTTATTGCAGATAATCTAATCTAGAAATATCACAGGAACATAGAAAGAAATCTTCTTGTTTGGGGAAAATAAAGTCAAGCTGAACATGAGGTTGCACATACGTTCTCTAAAAATAGACACTTAAAAATAAATAGGATAGAATTGTACAAAGACCTTTCTAATTTTGCAGTAAAAAATTGATTTGCATGTGGAGGTGCAGTTATTTGACGAAAAAGAACGAATTGATCGTCCCCCTCCTGCCGCTTCGGGGATTGCTCGTCTATCCGACTATGGTCCTGCATTTGGATGTTGGACGTGAAAGATCAGTACAAGCACTTGAAAAAGCAATGGTAGATGACCACTTAATATTCTTAACCACTCAAAAGGAAGTTTCGATTGATGACCCTTCTGAGGAGGATTTATACACGATTGGAACGTTAACAAAAGTTAAACAAATGCTCAAGCTGCCAAACGGTACAATAAGAGTATTGGTAGAAGGATTAATCCGCGGAGAAATCGTTTCATTTCATGATGAAGAAGACCATTATGCGGTTACGATTATTACCCATGAAGATTCCGAGACGAAGGATGTTGAAGATCAAGCCTTAATGAGAACGATGCTTGATTATTTCGAGCAATACATAAAATTATCGAAAAAAATCTCAGCAGAAACTTATGCTTCAGTTGCTGATATTGAAGAACCTGGCAGAATGGCGGATATCATCTCCTCTCATTTACCAATCAAGCTGAAGGAAAAGCAAGAAATCCTCGAAACAACAGATATTAAAGACAGAGTAAATAAAGTAATCGATACCATTCATAATGAAAAAGAAGTCCTGAATTTAGAGAAAAAGATTGGCCAGCGTGTCAAACGTTCGATGGAGAGGACGCAAAAAGAGTATTATTTGCGTGAGCAGATGAAGGCGATTCAAAAGGAATTAGGCGATAAAGAAGGTAAAACGGGTGAAATTGTTGAACTTACGAAAAAGGTTGAGCAAGCAGGAATGCCTGAACATGTCCTTCAAGCTGCACGTAAGGAACTTGATCGCTATGAAAAGGTGCCAGCAAGCTCGGCAGAAAGTGCGGTAATTCGCAATTATATTGAATGGTTAATCTCCATTCCGTGGTCGAAAAAAACGGAGGATGACATTGACATTCTTCGTGCTGAAAAGGTTTTAAATCAGGACCATTACGGACTTGAAAAAGTGAAGGAACGTGTCCTCGAATATTTAGCGGTTCAGAAGCTGACCAATTCGTTAAAAGGACCGATCCTTTGTCTCGCAGGCCCTCCGGGTGTTGGTAAAACTAGCCTTGCACGATCAATTGCGACATCGCTCAACCGGAATTTTGTCCGTGTGTCATTAGGCGGAGTACGCGATGAATCGGAAATTCGTGGACATCGCAGGACCTATGTTGGAGCCATGCCAGGACGAATCATCCAAGGAATGAAAAAAGCGGGGACGATTAACCCGGTCTTTTTACTGGATGAAATCGATAAAATGTCAAGTGACTTCCGTGGCGATCCATCTAGCGCTATGCTTGAAGTATTAGACCCTGAACAAAATAATAACTTTAGCGACCATTATATAGAAGAAACTTATGACCTTTCCAAGGTTATGTTTATCGCAACAGCAAATAACCTATCAACGATTCCTGGTCCACTTTTGGACAGAATGGAAATCATTACAATTGCAGGCTATACGGAGCTTGAAAAGGTCCATATTTGCCGAGATCATTTACTTCCAAAACAAATCAAAGAAAATGGTCTTTCCAAAGGAATTCTTCAAGTCCGGGATGATGCGATTCTAAAAGTCGTTCGTTACTACACTCGCGAAGCTGGTGTTCGTAGTTTAGAACGTCAGATGGCAACGCTTTGCCGGAAAACAGCAAAAATTATTGTCTCCGGTGAGAAAAAACGTGTCATTATTACTGAAAAAAATATTGAAGAGTTTTTAGGGAAAACCAGATTCCACTACGGGATGGCCGAGTCTGAAGATCAGGTGGGTGTGGCAACCGGTTTAGCCTATACAACCGTCGGCGGCGACACCCTCCAAATTGAGGTATCTCTATCGCCTGGTAAAGGGAAACTTGTATTAACCGGAAAGCTTGGCGACGTAATGAAGGAGTCAGCACAAGCGGCGTTTAGTTATATCCGGTCCAAAGCCAAGGAACTTGGGATTGAAGAGGACTTCCATGAAAAATATGATATCCATATCCATGTTCCAGAAGGTGCAGTACCAAAGGATGGACCTTCCGCAGGAATAACGATGGCAACCGCACTTGTATCCGCTCTGTCTAATAGACCGATTCGGCGTGAAGTAGGTATGACTGGTGAGATTACCTTAAGAGGCAGGGTTCTTCCAATCGGTGGCTTAAAGGAAAAGACACTTAGCGCCCATAGAGCGGGCTTAACCAAGATTATTCTTCCAAAGGATAACGAAAAAGATATAGATGATATCCCAGAAAGCGTCAGGAATGAACTGGATTTTGTCCTTGTGTCCCATGTCGATGAAGTCTTGAAGCATGCCCTGTTGGAAGGTGAAGTGAAATGAAGGTAGTCAGCTCAGAGATTGTCATCAGTGCAGTAAAGCCAGAACAATATCCAGAAACAGATTTACCTGAGTTTGCGCTTGCCGGTCGTTCCAATGTCGGTAAATCTTCTTTTATCAATAAAATGCTGAACCGAAAAGCTTTAGCAAGAATATCATCGAAGCCAGGAAAAACACAAACGCTTAATTTCTACTTGATTAACGAAATGTTGCATTTTGTCGATGTGCCTGGTTATGGATACGCGAAGGTTTCAAAATCGGAGCGGGCAGCATGGGGAAAAATGATTGAAACGTATTTTACCTCGCGCGAGCAATTAAGAGCGGCGGTTCAAATCGTTGACCTTAGACATCCACCGTCCAAGGATGATGTGATGATGTATGACTTTTTCAAACATCATGAGATTCCTTGTATCATCATTGCCACAAAGGCAGATAAAATCCCAAAAGGGAAATGGCAAAAGCATTTAAAAATAGTCAGAGAAACGTTAGACCTTGATAAAAATGATCAAATGGTATTGTTTTCATCAGAAACCGGCCTTGGAAAAGATGAGGCATGGTCCGTTTTGCAAAGTTTTATTTAAAAAAATAACCGCCTGGGCATTTTGCGCCAGGCGGTTATTTTTTCTTCTTAAGTAGAAAATAAATACCAACAACAATGAGGAGAGCGGGCCAAAATTTCCACACAAAACTCATTCCGTTTTGAAGTAAATCAAAATAGGCAGTTATTTTATCATAAAATAACAGAAGAACAGCTAAAATAAGGAAGAGAAATGCTTGGAACAAACCAGCATTCGTTTTTTGAAAGCGCAGAAAACATCCGATTGAAATGATTAATATGAGCATACCAATATTGTTGCTTGGCCAAATGGGTATCTTGCCGACCAGAAGAAAATGAAGTCCAAATCCAGTCATTATGACCCCAGGAAGAATTGACTCAGACTCGTGCGCTGAATACCCTTGACCTAAAAAAGCAATTCCAACAATCATTAGCAGGGTTGGCCAAGTGAAAAATTGTTGGAAAATCGTTATCCCAGCTTGTTGCAATAGAAAGTAAACTCCAAAGCCTATTAAAATAATCCCAGGAAAAATTCGTTGATTCTTCATCAAAAACACCACTTCCAGTAAGGTTCACTTGAATATCGTCCACTTTTTTGGTACTGTACATAAGGAAGTATTTTAAAAAAATATAATTAGCTATTAAGAAAATCTAAAGGAAACCATGCTAATATGTCCTTATCAGTATAACTTTTACTCAACTTTCCTTTAATATATTAACATATAGTTTCGTTTTCTGTTCACATTTTTCGAGCAAAAGTCGAATTTGGTCATGATATAATCATACTAGTTAAGTTGTAATATCTATGGGGGGGTGTCCTTACAAATGCATACAATAGTGATCGGTATAAACTATAAAACTGCCCCTGTGGAAATTCGTGAGCGGTTATCTTTTAATGAAGCCGATCTAGCGGAAGCCATAAAAAAGTTAAATACAAAAAAGAGCATCCTAGAAAATATCGTCTTGTCTACATGTAATCGTACGGAAATTTATGCGGTTGTGGATCAATTACATACTGGCCGCTATTATATTAAAGAATTTCTGTCAGAATGGTTCGGAATAGAACAAAAAGAATTTTCTCCGTTTTTATTTGTGTATGAAGATGATGGCGCAGTGGATCATTTATTTAACGTGACTTGTGGATTGAATTCCATGGTTTTAGGGGAAACACAAATCCTTGGACAGGTTCGTACAAG
The DNA here is from genome assembly GCA_002559145.1 of Bacillus sp. AFS006103. Lineage (GTDB taxonomy): Bacteria > Bacillota > Bacilli > Bacillales > Cytobacillaceae > Neobacillus. The sequence goes on along the minus strand of NTXX01000001.1, from coordinate 243,824 downwards.
TTTTATGCTCGGTCAACAAGAAGATACCACGGGTACTGTGTTTAACCACTTGTTTAAACAAGCAATAACACTTGCCAAACGTGCCCATTCAGAAACCGATATTGGCGCAAATGCTGTATCTGTCAGTTATGCTGCAGTCGAATTGGCGAAGAAGATTTTTGGTTCACTTGCCAATAAACATGTTTTAATTTTTGGTGCCGGTAAAATGGGTGAATTGGCTGCTCAAAACCTTCACGGTAATGGCGTAAAGAAAGTTACCGTTATTAATCGGACCTATGAAAAGGCTCAAGACTTAGCTAACCGATTCAGCGGGAAGGCAAGAACATTAGCAGAATTAGAAAAATCATTGGCAGAAGCTGATATTTTGATTAGTTCAACCGGTGCAAAGGACTTTGTTATTTCAAAGGAAATGATGGTCAAGGTCGAGAAAAAGCGCAAAGGCAAGCCATTATTTATGGTGGACATTGCTGTGCCACGGGACTTGGATCCAAGAATTGCTGAACTTGAGAATGTCTTTTTATACGATATTGACGATTTAGAGGGGATTGTGGAGGCCAATCTGCAGGAGCGGAAGAAAGCGGCTGAAAAAATCATGCTCATGATTGAAAAAGAAATCGTTGAGTTCAAGCAATGGCTAGGTATGCTTGGTGTGGTTCCGGTTATCTCAGCGCTTAGAGAAAAAGCTCATGTCATCCAATCTGAAACAATGGATAGTTTGGAAAGAAAGCTGCCAAATTTATCAGAACGTGATCTAAAAGTTTTAAATAAACATACAAAAAGTATCATCAACCAGCTTCTAAAGGACCCTATTTTACAAGCGAAAGAATTGGCTGCGCGACCTGATGCAAATCAAGCAATGGATCTTTTTATGAAGATCTTTCATATTGAAGAGCTCGTTAAGGAACAACATTCGAAAGCAGCCGAAACCAATCAAATACCGGTTACAACACCGCAGGCTTCCTTTCAGTCATAAGGGGTACATTCTATGTTTAATGTCTTTATGACAAGGCTTCATGAATTAACCGTTGTTCTATATGCCTTTAGTGTGTTGTTATATTTTTTCGATTTCCTACACCATAACCGGAAGGCAAACCGTTTTGCTTTCTGGTTACTTGCGTTGGTATGGATTTTGCAAACTGTCTTCCTCGGAATCTATATGTACAAAACAGGCAGATTTCCTGTGTTAACCATTTTTGAGGGACTCTATTTTTATGCCTGGATTCTAGTCACATTGTCCATTGCTATCAATCATTTAATGAGAGTCGATTTTATCGTCTTTTTCACGAATATCCTCGGCTTTACGGTCATGGCGATTCATACTTTTGCGCCGATGCAATATAGTTCACATATCATGGCGCAGCGGCTGGTTTCGGAGCTGCTGTTGATTCATATTACGATGGCAATCCTTTCGTACGGTGCATTTTCCTTATCTTTCGTTTTCTCGTCGTTATATCTGCTTCAATATGATTTATTAAAGCGGAAAAAGTGGGGAACGAGACTTATACGATTGGCCGATTTAGATAAGCTTGAAAAATCATCCTACATATTGGCCGTAATCGGTGTTCCAATGCTGCTGCTTAGTCTCATCTTAGGATTGCAGTGGGCCTTCCTCAAGGTACCGGGGATGCCATGGTACGATATGAAAATTGTTGGCTCGTTTCTGTTATTAACAGCCTATAGTATTCTGCTATATCTTCGTATAGTGAAAAATCTATCTGGACGGAAATTAGCGATTTGGAATTCAGCATCTTTTCTAATTGTTTTAATTAACTTCTTCTTATTTGGTAAATTATCATCTTTTCATTTATGGTATGCGTAGCGCGCATAACCTCAGGAGGTTGCATTCATGAGAAAAATCATTGTAGGTTCTAGACGAAGCAAATTGGCATTAACACAAACAAACTGGGTAATGGACCAGCTAAAAAAGTTGGACCCTCGCTTTGAATTTGAGGTGAAAGAAATCGTCACAAAAGGGGACCAAATCTTAGACGTCACCCTTTCAAAAGTAGGCGGTAAAGGATTATTTGTTAAAGAAATCGAGCAGGCCATGCTTGATAAAGAGATTGATATGGCCGTTCATAGTATGAAAGACATGCCAGCTGTTTTACCAGAAGGACTTACAATTGGCTGCATTCCTTTCCGTGAGGACCATCGTGACGCGCTAATTTCCAGAGGCCATGTAAAGTTAAAAGATTTAAAACCTGGGGCAATTATCGGAACGAGCAGCTTGCGCCGCAGTGCTCAGCTATTAGTAGCCCGTCCAGATTTAGAGATCAAATGGATCCGAGGGAATGTCGATACTAGATTAGCAAAATTAGAAACGGAAGAATACGATGCGATTATTTTAGCAGCAGCAGGCCTTTACCGTCTGGGCTGGGCGTCTGACGTCGTCACAGAATACCTTGATGCCGATCTTTGTATTCCCGCCGTTGGACAAGGGGCATTATCGATCGAATGCCGTGAAGATGATAAAGAACTACTAGAACTTTTTGAAAAATTCACCTGCAAGAAAACGGAAAGAGCGGTTCGTGCTGAGCGTGCTTTCCTTCAAAAAATGGAAGGTGGGTGTCAGGTACCAATTGCTGGCTTCGCCTATGTAGCTGAAAATGATGAAATCGTCTTAAACGTTTTAGTTGCATCACCAGAAGGACAAGAAATTATTAAAGAAGAAGTTAGAGGACATAATCCGGAAGAGCTTGGTTTAGAGGCTGCTGACTTATTAATTCAAAAAGGCGGGAAAGACCTGATCGAAAAGGTGAAACGGGAGCTCGAAGGTCAATGATCCAATCGTTACCTTTGCTTGATAAAACCGTTCTGGTTCCAAGAGGAGAAAATCAAGCAAAATCCTTTTCACAGCTAGTTGAAAGGTATGGAGGGATTCCAATCGAAATCCCTCTTCTTTCCTTTCGTCCGATTGAAAAAAATCAGTGTCTCAACGATGCTTTGCTTGCGCTTGATACATATGACTGGATTATTTTTACGAGTAACGTAACAGTTGAAACCTTCTTTTCTTTTTTTAAAAAGGAAGGGATTGGCGAAGCGTTTCCGAAAATCGCTGTTATTGGGAAAAAGACAGGCGAGGTTTTAACGGAAATGGGACTGACACCACAGTTTGTCCCGTCAGCCTATGTGGCAGAAGCGTTTGTGGAAGAATTTATCCCATTAATTGATATGGGTGCACGGGTGCTGGTCCCTAAAGGAAACCTGGCCCGCGAATATATTGCCAGAGCCTTAACAGAAGCGGGTGCGCATGTTGATGAGGTTGTGATCTATGAGACCTACATGCCGGCTGAGAGCCGGGTTAAGTTGGCTGGGATGCTAGCGGATCAACAACTCGATATTCTCACCTTTACAAGCCCTTCGACGGTCGACCACCTAATGGCTGTTGTTAAGGAGTATGGATTGAACGAGCAACTGAGAAATTGCATCATTGGCTGTATCGGTCCGATTACCGAAAAGAAATTACGTGCGTATGGTTTAACGGTACATGCCTCACCCGAGGAGTACACAGTAAAAGAAATGATTAACAGTACGATTGCTTATTTGGATAGGGAGGAATAATAAATGGAACTTCAATTTAAACGTCATCGCCGCTTACGCTCAAGTGCGAGTATGCGTTCATTAGTTCGAGAAAATCACTTGAAAGCGGAAGACTTCATTTATCCGCTGTTTATTTATGAAGGCGAAAATATCCGCAAGGAAGTTTCATCCATGCCTGGAGTGTACCAAGTATCGATGGATCATTTAGAAGCTGAAATGGAAGATATCGTTGCCCATGGAATTAAGTCCGTTTTACTATTTGGAATTCCTAAAACAAAGGATGCATGCGGTGAGCAGGCCTATCATGATCATGGCATTGTACAGGTTGCGACTCGTTTTATCAAAGAGAAATTCCCTGAGATTATTGTGGTAGCCGACACATGCTTATGTGAATATACAAGCCACGGGCATTGCGGTGTGGTGGAAGGTGAGAAAGTTTTAAACGATCAATCCCTTGAATTGCTTGTAAAAACAGCTATCGCTCAGGCAGAAGCAGGTGCTGACATTATTGCCCCTTCTAACATGATGGATGGTTTTGTTGCTGCCATTCGTGCGGGCTTAGACGAAGCAGGCTTTACAGAGATTCCAATCATGTCATATGCTGTGAAATATGCATCGGCATTCTACGGTCCGTTCCGTGAAGCTGCTGAGGGCGCGCCACAGTTTGGCGATCGCAAGACTTACCAAATGGACCCTGCTAACCGTATGGAAGCGTTTAGAGAAGCTGAATCCGATGTGGAAGAAGGCGCTGATTTTTTAATCGTAAAACCAGGTATGCCATACCTAGATATTGTTCGTGATATGAAAAACACCTTCAATTTGCCAATCGTTATTTACAACGTAAGTGGTGAATATGCAATGGTGAAAGCTGCTGCTCAAAATGGTTGGATTGATGAGAAAAACACCGTACTTGAAATGTTAATGGGTATGAAACGTGCGGGTGCTGACCTTATTATTACGTATGCTGCGAAAGATGCCGTTCGCTGGTTAAAAGAAAACCAATAATTTGAAATGAGGGAACAGAATGCGTTCGTATACAAAATCGATTGATGCATTTAAAGAAGCCCAAACCATCATGCCAGGCGGAGTGAATAGTCCGGTTCGAGCCTTTAAATCGGTGAATATGGACCCGATCTTTATGGAAAGAGGCAAGGGCTCAAAAATTTATGATATTGATGGCAATGAATACATTGACTATGTACTATCATGGGGACCACTAATTCTGGGCCATACGAATGACCGTGTGGTAGAAGGCTTAAAAAAGGTTGCAGAACTTGGGACAAGCTTCGGTGCACCAACATTAATGGAAAATAAACTAGCTAATCTTGTGATTGAACGGGTCCCATCGATTGAAGTGATTCGGATGGTTTCTTCAGGAACAGAAGCAACGATGAGTGCGCTTCGATTAGCGAGAGGCTATACTGGCCGTAATAAGATTTTGAAATTTGAAGGCTGTTACCATGGTCATGGCGATTCCTTGTTGATTAAGGCGGGCTCTGGCGTGGCAACATTAGGTTTGCCTGACAGCCCTGGTGTTCCAGAAGGCGTTGCAAAAAATACGATCACAGTCCCTTACAATGACCTTGAGAGCGTGAAGTTTGCTTTTGAACAATTCGGAGAAGATATCGCATGTATTATTGTCGAGCCTGTTGCCGGAAATATGGGTCTAGTCCCACCGCTTCCAGGTTTCTTAGAAGGTCTGCGTGAAATTACTACGGCTAACGGCGCATTGCTCATTTTTGATGAGGTAATGACCGGCTTCCGTGTTGGTTACAATTGTGCCCAGGGCTATTTCAATATCACTCCTGATATTACTTGTCTTGGTAAAGTAATCGGCGGCGGACTTCCTGTCGGTGCGTACGGCGGTAAAGCGGAAATCATGAAGCAAATTGCTCCAAGCGGTCCGATTTACCAAGCAGGAACTCTTTCCGGTAACCCACTTGCCATGACAGCTGGTTATGAAACATTAAGCCAATTAACACCAGCCCATTACGAGGAATTTATCCGTAAAGGTGATTTATTGGAAAAAGGCTTTAAGGCTGCGGCTGAAAAATATAATATTCCAATAACATTTAACCGAGCAGGTTCAATGATTGGCTTCTTCTTTACCAATGAAAATGTCATTAATTATGAGGTAGCAAGATCATCTAATTTAGAGTTCTTTGCAGCCTATTATCGTGAAATGGCAGACCAAGGTATCTTCTTACCACCATCACAGTTCGAAGGATTGTTCCTGTCTACAGAGCATTCTGATGAGGACATTGAAAAGACAATCCGTGCAGCAGAAATTGCCTTCTCAAAGCTTAAATAATTTCGGTGTCAGGCACCCACCTATTTGGTGGGTGTTTTTTGTATGGTTAGAAACTTAGTGAGTTGAGCCAGTCTGGGGACTGGCTTTTTTATATTTGGGGCTTAGCTTGAAAATGAGGTTTGGCGGAATTCCTCCGGGGTTTGGCGGAATAAATATAAAAGTTGGCGGAATCCAGCCTGGTTTGGCGGAATAACGAAGGAATTCGGCGGAATTCCTACGCAACTTGGCGGAATCCACCCACCCTTTCCCAAAAACCCGATTCTTTTCTTCGCTAAACTATGTTTTTTATCATAAATAAAGGCTCTGCTTCATATTGTGTAATTGACATAGTGATTTTGCGTAAAGGAAACGAAAGGAGGAGTCGCTTTGTCTCAGGAGAATCAATCGTGCCTACGATTTTCTTTGGAGGAGTCATTGTGGTTTAGAAAAGGACAGGAAGTCGAAGAGCTTGTTTCCATTTCTCTAGACCCGGACATTACAATCCAAGAAAACGATCAGTACGTAACCATAAGAGGTTCGCTCGAACTCACTGGCGAATATAAAAGTTACGAACCTAATAATGAAAATGAAGATGAAGGTGTAACATCGCAAAAGTTTGTGGAGAGGGTCGATGCACAAGAGGGAGGAATCTGTGAATTTTCACATCGATTCCCAGTCGATATCACCATTCCAAATAATCGGATTCAAAGTATCTACGATATTGATGTCCTCGTCGAATCCTTTGATTATTCGATTCCTGAGCGCAGCTGTCTTAAGCTAGCAGCTGACCTGACCATTAGCGGCCTATATGGAACTGAGCAGCAACAACAGAAACAGCAACAACCGCAGGATGAAGCTGTGGAAATTGAGGTGATCTCTCGTACGGATCTTGAGAACGTAGACGAAGATGCCGAGGAAATTGAAGTGGAACTAGCATCAGTTCAAAGCAATTACCAGGATAATTTCTTGTTTGAAGCTGAAGCAAGAAAGCCTCAAGAAGAAGAGAGTGTGGAAATTTTACCGAAATTTCCGACCTTCAATTATCAACCACAGGAAGACGAAGAGGAAGAATCTACCCAGCCATCCTGGGAATATGAAGAAGCAAGAAGTGAAGGAAGCCAGCCAGAAGCGGCACCAGAGCAAGTTACAGAAGTGGAGCCTGCTCCCACTCCGACTATTCAGTTTGAAGAGGAAGTTCATGAAGTAGAGGAAAGTTCCTCACACGAAGCGGCACCAGCAAAGAATGTGAAAAAGAAAAAAGCACCTAAAAAGAAAAGTATGACATTAACTGAATTTTTCGCTCGGAAGGATGAAAGTTCTGCTCAGGCAAAAGTAAAAGTTTGTATCGTCCAAAAGGGTGATACCGTTAACAGCGTGGCAGACCGGTATGATGTTTCAATTCAAAACCTTCTTCGTGTCAACAATCTTGAACTCAGTCAAGATATATTTGAAGGTCAAGTATTATATATCCCTAACAGCATGGCAAAAAAATAATATAAAAGGATGAGCGGGTTACTTTGACCTGCTCACCTTCTTTTTAAGACCGCCCAAACATACTAATCGGGCGCTACCGCTTTTAAATTTGAAAGTGAGTTGAGTTCTCGTGAGTAACTCGAATCATATAGAAACACTTACACCCATCTTAAAAAATTACCTTGTCGAGCCTTATTTTGTGGAGGATTTCGGCAGTGTCCTAAAGGTTTATTCAAACAAAGGGAATTTTGCTTTAAAAAAAATCGATCCCAAGACCGGGACTGACTTCATTCGCCACGTTCATCTTCTGTACCAAAAGGGGTATAACCGCATTGTCCCTATTTACCCGACGATGGACGGCAGGTATGCGGTCTTGCACAACGATTATCTTTATTATTTAATGCCATGGATGTCGAATGAGCAGAAGGAAGACCGTCAGCAAAAAAACCATCAGCTCTTTCGCGAACTTGCACGTCTTCATACGCTTTCCGCCAAGGAAATTGAAATGAACAAAGAAGAACGAACCGAGCATTATGAAAAGACGATACAACAGCATGAAAAGCAACAGGAATTCCTTGATGGCTTCATCGACGAATGTGAAAAAAAGACCTATATGTCGCCGTTTGAATTGTTATATTGCCTCTATTACAATGAAATCAGCCAAGCGCTCAGGTTTTCGAAAACGAAATTTGAAGAATGGTATGAAAAAACAAAGGATAACGAAAAGGCCCGTATGGTCATTACGCATGGGAAATTGTCATCCGAGCATTTCTTGTACGATGACAAAGGATACGGCTTTTTTATCAACTTTGAGAATGCTCGTTATGGCTCACCTATCCATGACCTCCTGCCATATTTATCACGTGCCTTAAATACCAATCCGAAGCGAAGCGACACAGCGATTGACTGGGTATATCACTATTTTAAATACTTTCCGTTTAAAGAAGATGAAAAGTTATTATTCTACAGCTATTTAGCACTTCCAATTCCCATTATTCAAGTCGCAGAAAGTTACTACCGAAAGTCTCGTCCAAAGAATGAATTAAAATATGTCCGTCAGCTGCAGCACCGCTACTGGCATTTGAAAAACTCCGAGTATGTCGTAATGAGAATGACCGAAATGGATGCCCAAGCTGCCGCCACCGCAGCAGCAAAAGAAGGAGCCCAGCCGCAGTAGTTATCTGCAAAATGGGCTCCTTAAACGATTTCAAAATATAGTGATACCGCGATTGCAACAAACACCGTTAACAACAATATATCAATGAACGTAGGTATGATTAGTGTTCGAAGAAATTGAAAGATCACAAATGGAATAATTAACTGACCGCATACTCTCCGACAAGTTCTAAACCAGGGTTGGTATTTAAATTTTTGGAAATTGTTTCTTTTCACCGACAACCCCCCTCATTATTTAATTTATGTATATTCCACAAGTGCGGAGAATTCTCCAAAAACCATGCATATAGTATAAAAAATAAAAAAAGTGGTTATCATTATTGACGTCAAACCCTTTTTTTCGGTAGTATTACAATATAATTTAATTAAAAAAAAGCAACGACAGGGAAGAGTACGATGTCAACCTGCTTAAAGAGAGGGAAATCACTAGCTGGAAGATTTCCTAAGCAGAAAGTCGGAAGGTCGCCCACGAGCTTCTTCTGCGAACGGATTGAAAGAATCCTATTAGTTGAAGACGGACTAAATCCGTTATTTACATAAGTGCCAATCAGTTTTTTTTGATTGGAAAAAAGGTGGTACCGCGAAGCAAACTCCATTCGTCCTTTTATGACGAATGGGGTTTTTATTATGGAAAAGGAACCAAAGGAGGAATTTTTAAATGGAAACAAAGGAATTAACAATGCCTACGAAATACGACCCGCAAACGATTGAAAAAGGTCGCTATGAATGGTGGCTAAAAGGTAAGTTTTTTGAAGCTAAAAATGATGAAGGCAAAGAGCCATATACGGTTGTTATCCCGCCGCCAAACGTAACTGGGAAACTTCATTTAGGCCATGCCTGGGATACGACCCTTCAAGACATCGTGACACGCATGAAACGGATGCAGGGGTATGACGTTCTTTGGTTACCAGGGATGGACCATGCCGGGATTGCCACTCAAGCGAAGGTGGAAGAAAAACTTCGCAGCGAAGGCAAAAGCCGCTACGATTTAGGGCGAGAAAAATTCGTTGAGGAAACATGGAAGTGGAAGGAAGAGTATGCTTCCCATATCCGTCAGCAGTGGTCTAAGGTAGGCTTAGGTTTAGATTACAGCCGTGAGCGTTTCACGCTTGATGAAGGCTTATCTGATGCGGTTAAAGAGGTGTTTGTTACCCTTTATAAAAAAGATCTCATCTACCGCGGGGAATATATTATCAACTGGGATCCGTCCACGAAAACAGCTCTCTCAGACATTGAAGTTATCTATAAAGATGTTCAAGGAGCTTTTTATCATATGAGTTATCCGCTTGCCGATGGTTCTGGACATATCGAGGTTGCAACAACTCGTCCAGAAACGATGCTTGGTGATACTGCGGTTGCCGTTCACCCTGAAGACGATCGTTATAAGCACCTGATTGGTAAAACGGTGATTCTGCCAATCGTCGGCCGTGAAATTCCAATCGTCGGTGATGACTATGTCGATATGGACTTCGGATCTGGTGCCGTAAAAATTACCCCGGCACATGATCCGAACGATTTTGAAGTCGGTAATCGTCATAATCTAGAGCGAGTTCTTGTTATGAACGAAGACGGTTCGATGAACGATAAAGCTGGCAAGTATAAAGGACTTGACCGTTTTGAATGCCGTAAGCAAATCGTCAAAGACTTGCAGGAACAAGGCGTACTTTTCAAAATTGAAGAGCATCCGCATTCCGTAGGTCACTCTGAACGCAGCGGTGCCGTTGTTGAACCGTATCTTTCCACACAATGGTTTGTTAAAATGCAGCCGCTCGCCGATGAAGCAATTGCCTTACAAAACAAAGAAGAAAAAGTAAACTTTGTCCCCGATCGGTTTGAAAAAACCTATCTGCGTTGGATGGAGAATATCCGCGATTGGTGTATTTCAAGACAGCTTTGGTGGGGGCACCGAATTCCTGCTTGGTACCACAAGCAAACTGGTGAAATATATGTTGGAACAGAGGCACCTGCAGATGCTGAGAACTGGGAACAAGATAAAGACGTACTGGATACATGGTTTAGCTCTGCATTATGGCCGTTTTCAACGATGGGCTGGCCTGATACAGAAGCAGCCGATTTCAAACGTTACTTCCCAACTGATGTATTAGTAACGGGCTATGATATCATCTTCTTCTGGGTATCAAGAATGATTTTCCAAAGCATCGAGTTTACAGGCGAGCGTCCGTTTAAAGATGTTCTCATCCATGGTCTCGTTCGTGATGAACAAGGTCGTAAAATGAGTAAGTCGCTTGGAAATGGCGTAGATCCAATGGATGTGATCGAAAAGTACGGTGCCGATGCCCTAAGATATTTCCTTTCAACAGGAAGCTCTCCGGGTCAGGATTTACGCTTCAGCTTTGAAAAAGTAGAATCGACTTGGAACTTTGCCAATAAGATTTGGAATGCATCTCGTTTTGCATTAATGAATATGGACGGGATGACCTACGAAGAAATTGATTTCAGCGGCGAAAAATCAGTTGCCGACAAATGGATTTTAACACGCTTAAATGAAACAATTGAGCATGTAACAAGACTTTCTGATCGCTATGAATTTGGTGAAGTGGGCCGTGCTCTATACAACTTCATCTGGGATGACTTCTGTGATTGGTATATTGAAATGGCGAAATTGCCGTTATATGGTGAAGATGTAGGAGCGAAGAAAACCACTCGTTCGATTCTTGCTCATGTTTTAGATCAAACAATGCGTTTATTGCATCCATTCATGCCATTTATCACCGAGGAAATTTGGCAGAACCTTCCACACCAAGGGGAGTCGATTACGACAGCGAAGTGGCCAGAAGTAAATTCAGCTCTATCTGATGACCAAGCAGCCCAAGAAATGAAACTGCTGGTTGAAATGATTCGTTCCGTACGGAATATTCGTGCTGAAGTAAATACGCCAATGAGTAAGAAAATCAAAATGCTTGTTAAAGCAAAGGATGAAACAATTCTTAAATCGCTTGAGAATAATCGCAGCTATATTGAACGCTTCTGTAATCCAGAAGAATTACAAATGGGTATTGCCCTGGAAACTCCTGATAAAGCAATGACTGCAGTCATCACTGGTATAGAGATCATTCTGCCGCTTGAAGGCTTGATTAACATTGATGAAGAAATTGCCCGTCTCGAAAAAGAATTTGACCGTTTGAATAAAGAAGTAGACAGAGTTCAGAAGAAATTAAGTAACGAAGGCTTTATGAAAAAGGCACCAGAAAGTGTCGTAGCTGAAGAGCGTGCCAAAGAAAATGATTACCGCGAGAAGAGAGCAATCGTCGAAGCGCGAATTAAAGAATTAAGAGGATAATAATTAGGTTGGCGAGGCGAATTCTGCATAGGATTCGTCTCGCCTTATTAGAAACGTTTTAAATATCAGGTAAAGCAATACAATTAGCCAGAAATTCCACCATATCAGCGGTCTTTAATTAATTTATCAGCGGAAAAATGCAATATATCAGCGATTAATGGATTATATCAGCGATAAAATAATTATATCAGCGGAAATCCACTTTTATCAGCGAATCAAAAAATAGATGGGGTGTGTTACGAATGTTTACTACATATATAGAAGCCCTAGATTGGATCCATGCAAGGTTAAGACTTGGGATTAAGCCGGGTTTAAAGCGGATGGAATGGATGATGGACAAGCTTGGCCATCCGGAAACGAAAATGAAAACGGTTCATATTGGCGGTACAAATGGTAAAGGCTCAACCGTTACCTTTCTGCGTTCGATCCTTGAAGCAAGCGGATATACAGTCGGTACCTTTACCTCGCCCTATATTGAACAGTTCAACGAACGAATCAGTGTCAACGGGAAAGCAATAACGGATGAAGAATTGCTCCAGCTAGCAAATGTCATTCGCCCCTTGGCGGACGAATTAGAGGAAACCGAACTTGGCGGGCCAACGGAGTTTGAAGTGATTACCGCCATGGCGTTCCATTATTTTGCCACAATGAACCAGACGGATATCGTCATTTTTGAAGTAGGTTTAGGCGGTCGATTCGATTCTACAAATATCATTCAACCGTTAGCTAGTATCATCACGAACATTGGACTTGATCACACGAACATCCTTGGTACCACCTATGCGGAAATCGCGTTTGAAAAAGCAGGGATTATCAAAGAGAACACCGCTATTTTTACGGCTGTCAAACATCCTGATGCACTTAAGGTCATTGAGGAACAAGCCGATAAGAGGAATGCACCCCTTTACCGCTTAAATCAGGAATTTTCGATTAGTGACCATCAATCACAGGCGAAAGGCGAAGTCTTTGATGTTATCACTCCATTTCAACCAATCGGCAAATTGGGAATCAGCATGATTGGTCAGCATCAAACTGAAAATGCGGCTCTCGCTGTGATTGCTGCCCAATTTTTGAATCAAAAGGGTTCATTCCTTGTCTCTGAGCAAGCGATTCGAGCCGGCTTAAAAAAGGCGTATTGGCCAGGCAGATTTGAACTTCTTTCTGAAAACCCGCTTGTGATCGTTGATGGGGCCCATAATGAAGAAGGGGTTACAGCACTAACTCACGAATTAACCTCAAGATACGCAAATCGCCAAATCCAGCTTGTGTTTGCGGCGATGGCAGATAAAAAGCTGGATCAAATGATTGCTAAGTTGGATAAAATAGCAACCCAAATTACCTTTGTTAGCTTTGATTTTCCGCGTGCTGCAAAAGCGGAACAATTACTCAACATTAGTCAATCACCGAATAAACTAGCGGTTAATGACTGGGGTCCCTATCTAATAGAGGAAATCCAACACTTAGAAAACAACAGCATGTTAGTCATAACCGGTTCCCTTTATTTTATTTCAGAGGTAAAACCATTTTTGGATAACTATTTGAAAAATAAGATAATTTCTTTATGACAAGATATTTTTATCATGATAAAATAATGATACCTAACTAAGAAAGAAAGGGGGATAAGCATGAAAGTAAAACCGCACATTAAGAGTTTAATTGTTCTTACCTGGATTCTTCTCGTTCCGGTGGGGACCTGGTTAATCTATAAGGCTTATCCCCCAACTCTTTCGGGCAATTGGTTAGATATTTTTGCCTTTTTGTTGTTAACCTGTGTAGTTGCAACGATGCCTATTGTCATTAATGAAATGTTTATCTTTTTAATTCAATGGGTGGCGCTAGCTACCTTTTTACAATTTGGTTTATTTGTTGAAATTATTTTTGCACAAATAGCTGTGGTCGTTTTACTTCTCAAGATGAGGATCCTTCGCAAAGGTGAATTATACCGGCTTCCAGTTAACTTGAATATGTTCTTTTCCGTTTCGGCAACGAGTGGGATGGTTTATTACCTACTGGGTGGACAGGCTGGCCCTAACTTTGAATACGACACCAAGTCATTATGGCTTGCTATTCTTTATGCAGTGGTAAGTTATTCGATGAACCAAATCATTGTTTCCTTCAATCTCTATTTTATCTATAAAAGCAAGGTATCCTATTTTGGAAAGGATTTCATTGTTGAGACGATTACCACTTTCATCACCTTCCCAATTGGACTGATGCTGTATATTCTCTATAATCAGGTTGGAATTTTAGCCGTCCTGTTTGTTGGTATACCGTTTGTCAGTTTATCAATGATTTTCAGACTCTATTATTCGAGTGAAAAAATAAATGAATATCTGCAAAAAGCAGCGGAGATTGGCCATCAAATGGCCGAGCGCTTGAAGGTCGATGATGTGGTAGATCTGTTAATTCAGAAGCTGAGTGAAATGCTCCCGGTTGATTATGCCTATATTTTCGAAGTAACGAAGACTGATGAACTTCAATTGGTTCGAGGGATTGAAAGTGGCTTAGCCAATGATTTACCATCCGTGAAGAAAAACGAAGGAATTAGCGGGATGGTTTGGGGAAAGCAAAAGACGTTCTTATATTCAGCCAGGAAGGAGTGGCGCGAATATGCCAACGGCCATATTCCTGATGATGCCGAAAGCATCCTAGGCGTTCCTATTCTTAGGAGCAAAAAAGTAATTGGAGTATTATTACTTGCTTCCAAGCGAAAGCGTGCTTTTGAAAAATTCCAGCTGATGATTATCGATATCCTTTGCTCCCACTTTGCTGTTGCGATTGAAAATGCCAAGCATTATGAACTGACCAAAATGCAAAGTGAACACTGCTCATTAACCAAACTGTATAATTATCGCTACTTTGAGAATCTACTAACCGAGGAATTTGAAAGACTAATGCAATTTGAACGCAAACAGCTTTCATTAATTATTCTTGATATTGATCATTTTAAAGCAGTTAACGACACCTATGGTCACCAAAGTGGAAATGAAATCCTCTTTGAACTTGCCAGCAGACTAAGTAAACTGGTTGATGGACGTGGCACAGTCGCTCGTTATGGCGGCGAAGAATTCGTCGTTCTCTTACCTGATACACCAAAAGAAGAGGCCTACCAAATCGCCGAACAAATCAGGCAAATGATTTCCAATTGGCCATTTACGATCAAGCAGTCATTGGATTTAGAAAAAACACAGAAGGTAATGATCACTGCTTCGATTGGGGTGGCGACAGCGCCTGAGGATGCGGTGGATGCACTGGCGTTGATTCGACATGCGGATCGTGCGCTTTATGTGGGGGCGAAGAGAGCTGGTCGGAATCGGGTGGCGGAGTATTCGTCGTGCTGACCCAAAGGAGTAGAAAAGAAGTTTAAAATGGTACCTGTAGGTAGGACACTTGAAAAAAGGAGTGTTCAACCTACAGGTATTTTATATATATTTATCTATTTTATATTAATAATTATAATTTATACTATTATTAATCCTGTCCCCCCATTCCACACTTGCACTTGGAGGAATTCCACATTTTTCAATCCAATAATCATTTGAAACTTGACTCTTTATAATCAATAATCCACCTTTAAATTGTATTTTACTAGTGTCAATTGTACCAGCAACACACATTTTTGAACCTGAATCTAAAAATAAATTTTTGGTAAGAATAACATTACGCATTACATAAATATTAGAACCGGCTAAAAGGTTAAGTTGACCACTCACATTCAAATCACCTTTTACTTCAAATATAATACTTGATGCATTTTGAACATTCCCTCCAATTGTAAGGTTCCCTTCAGTATGAATAGATACTTTCGTCATATTATTGGCGTTTGAGGGGGGAGCAAGGGTCAATTCCCCCTTTGAAAAAATTGTAACAGTATCTGAGTTATTTAATACATCAGTAAAAGTTTTCGGTGTGATTGAAATGGATATCGACCGGCATGTTCCAATGGATGCTGGGTTACTGCAATAGTATGAATCAATTGCTGGATTTGGTTCGATGATAGTTGCAAAATTAGGCGCCAGTGTATTGGGGCCTAAGTTATTTAGCCCGCCTATACTTGGGGCAAATGTTAGCTCGGAACTAAGTACAGTTGTTTTTCCATCCTCATTTCCTTTAACAGTAAAAAGTATTTTCCTATCTTTATTGGGCAGAAAATAATTAATAGAATCAATCGAAAATGACGAATTAGTTCTGCCATCAATTAAAACGGGACTTTTTTCTAAGGCCAGTCCTGCTTGAATAGCCTCTTTCATTTTAGAAACCCCAAGGTCAATATAGAATTCTTCTTTTTGTAAGGTATTTGCTTGACGATCGCTGGATATTTTCGTTTTCATTTGAGCGGTAATTGCAGGAACATTAGCTGAATATATATTTTGAACTGCTACTTGATAATTGGAAATGCCCATCTCTGCTAATGCTACAGACTGTGAATTCTTCTCAACTACTTTATTTTGTTTTACATTACTAAAGGCAAGACCTGAAAAGGAGAGTATCAAAATCATAAAAATGGTCATGATTAATAATACCGTAAGTAACGCATATCCTTGTTCATTTTTTTTAAACATTAGTAGATTACACCATCCTTTAGTCGATACAGTATTGTCTCAACAGTGACAGTATTTTTGGGATTCATTAGTTCATAAATTGTTACATTTAGCGTAAGGTCTTGACTTCCTGGCTGAATATAACCTGTACGGTCTAGAGAGATACATAATTTTGTATTCTTAAATTCAAAGTATTGGGTTGTGCTGTCTAGTTTGGTGGCATTGACTGTAACAGCACAACCAGTTGAACTAATAGTGTACTCTTTTGAGGTTTGGTGAATTTTCTTTAAATTCATAATAATTATATTTGCTTCCTGCTGTATATTATTTTTAGAGACAGAGGTTTGGGAAAATTTATTTCCTTGAAAAAAAACCCCCCAAATTATTCCGCCAATTAAGGAGAGAATGGTTAAAGCCGCCAATAATTCGATCAATGTTACCCCTTTTTGGTTTCGAATCATAAAATTATCTCCTTACCTTAATATAATGTACCCATATGTTTCAGCCACCATATTGTTTCGATTATTAAAAAGTTGAATATCAATGAGACGAGTTGTAACGGGGGTGGAAATTAAATCAGTATTTTTTCTAATTTTTATAATGGCGTTAAATCCCCCCTTAGTAGTTTTATAATAATAATAATTAGAGTCAGTTTTGTAATAACTGGATAGGGAGGTGCCATTATTATTTTTAATACAATCTTTTACACTTTCAGAATTCTTCCACTCAATTAACATTTCATTGGCATAATTGACGGCTTTAGACTTATCCTCGTTAACTTTATTAATAAAACCCATTTGTGGAAAAAAACTCATAATTGAGAGAAAAATGAAAGATAATATTACGATTGAGATAAGAACTTCAAGTAAAGTTAACCCTTTTTCATCACGAATCATTTATAAAACCATCCTTTTAGGGAAGTTAAATTTACCTATGTCAAAAGAATTGATAAAAAAATTTATATTTAACGTTCCAAAATAATTACAACTCTTTTAAACTACTTAAAAATATTATACAATATTTAGAAGGCGAATTTTGTCTAATAATATTGGAAATCGATAAATAATTAACTTTTTTGATGAAAAATGTATTTTAATAGTATAAATAGACTAGATAAAGGGGAGTGCATTAGTGCAAATGATTATTTGGGCAATTAGTTCTATGGTTATATTGATGTTAATAATCTACTTTTTACCATTAGGCTATACCTTAAAAGGGAAGCTCCTCTTGGTATTAATAAGTTTTATTCTATCACTTGGTGGACTTGGGGCTGTTTCAATCATTCCGTTGTGGGAGACTGCTTTAATGCTTTTAGCGCTCGTTTTTTTTGCAGCATACTTTATGAATAACCGGTTGGGATCGGTATTATTTCAAGAAAGTCCAGTATTTGAAGAACAAATGGATGATGAATATGAAACATCCGAAACATATTACGAAGTTGAAAATTTAAAAGATGGCAATTTGGTAGTGATTGAAAATAATTCACCGTTACCAGATTCAGTCCATCTTAATTTAGAAAAAGATACAGAGACTGAATTATCTCCTGCTCTAGTTTTGTCGAAAATTGAAGATGGAAATGATAATGTGCATGATTCAATCGATATGGATATCTCATTTTTACTTGAAAGAGATACAGAAGTAGATACAATAACGCAAATGGATGACAAAAACGAAGAAAACGACTATTTATCTCATATTGAAAGTTTACTAGAGCTAGAATCTAAAACCGTTAAATTGGATTCGCTTGAAGAAACTCTGGAACTTTCTCCTCTCCTGGGAGCAGAGAGAGTAGCTGCAGAACTCGAAGAAGATGAACAAGAGTTATCGGATGACTCTCTGTTCGATTTTCTTCTTGCAAAGAAGGAAATAGCTTTAGACCGTGCAGAAAACCTTGAGGTCATTAAACCAAAAGAAAAGGTAAGCCTACAAAAGTAACTAACAATAATTGTTATATATCTTTGTTTAATTGATGAGTATAATGTGAGTGTTTGAAGGGGGACTGAACATTTGGGCAACAATCAGCAAATAATCAAATTGTTTGTTGTTTTACTATTTGGTACAGCATTTATATTTAGTTTCTCCCATTATGGGGCGAAAGCATTTGATAAAATAACGAATGCAGATGGAAAATTTTCTACTGGTACTACGATCGGTGCTTTAGATGTTTCAGATAAGACTGAAGCTGAAGCCAAAAGTCTTTTAGAGGAAAAATACATCGCATGGATTAAAGATACATCTTTTGAACTGCAATATGGGGAAAAGACAGCTTCATTTGATTTGAACCAATTTCATTTAGATTCTCAGCAAACGATCGATTCATTAAAGGATGGGCAAAAAAATGCTGCATATATTACTGTTGATAAATTACAAGTTGAAGAGCAATTAGAAATTTTATTTTCACAAATAAACATCAGGAATATTGATGTAGATAAACTTACGACGAGTTTAAATTCAACAGCATCGTTAGTCGAATTCGGGTCACAGTCCTTTGACCTTTATAATGATTTTTTACTGGCAGATCAGATTAAAAAGGATGCTGTCATAAATGCCGCCGTAATTACGATGAACCACGTGCCATTTGCTTTGCATACAATCATAGATAAAAACCCTAAAATAGAAATATCAAAAAGTGCATCTTTTTCACTATTAGATTTTGCTAAAAAACAAAAAATTACTGACGTAGATTCATTAAACATTATTGCTACCGGAATCTATCAAGCGGTACTACCATCTAACTTTTCGATAGTGGAAAGAAACATTAGCAGCTCTTTACCTAGTTATTCTACTTTGGGATTCGAAGCTAAAGTTAATTCAACAAAAAAGAATGATTTAGTGATAACAAATCCAAATAAAACCAAATATATTTTGAAATTCTCCATTGAAAATAAAAAATTGAAGGTTGATTTGACCGGTGAAAAGTTAGTATATAACTATCAAATTAGCAGAAAAGAAGAACAAAAGTTAGCCTATAAGACAATTATTCAATACAGTCCACTCCTTCACTCAGGAAAATCAAAGATACAAACAAAGGGAAAAGAGGGTCAAATTGTTAAGGTTTATCGAGAAGTTTATCAAGATGACCAATTCCTTAAAAGTGAACTGATTTCCGAGGATTATTATCCTCCTTCTTACCAAATTGAAGTTCATGGACTTGCAGGCAGTGTATCAGGAAATACATCAACAACGGATACAAATGGCAATCAAGATAGCAGCAGTAACGAGATATCTGATCCCGCCAATCCAGATAGAACTGCAAATACTGATACAACCCAACAAGATCCTAATGCCAATGACCTATGGGGAAAACCAAATGAACAACCAAAATAAAAGCAGGGATGTAAAATGAGACAAGCACGGAAAAAACTTGGTGATTTGTTAATTGAAGAAGGATTGATTACTCCTGAGCAACTCCAATCTACATTAGATGAAAAAGATTCAAGCCAAAAACTTGGAGATGCTCTTTTACAAAGGGGATATTTAACAGAACAACAATTAGTTGAAGTATTAGAGTTTCAACTGGGTATTCCACATGTCAGCCTGTTTCACTATCCATTTGATACTAATCTTTTTTCACTTATCACAAAAGAAACTGCAAAGAGGAATCTTATCATTCCGTTAAAAAGGGATGGAAATAAACTTTTTGTAGCGATGGCAAATCCAATGGATTTTATCGTGATCGACGATTTACGGTTGTCAACTGGTTTTCATATTGAGCCTGCCATTGCTACGAAGGATGATATTCTCCGTACCATTAATAAATATTATGATGTTGATGATGGTCTTGATGAATTGCTAGACGAACTTCCACTTAATGATCGGGACAGAAGTGAAGATGTAACCGATCAAAATTCACCGATTGTTCGATTAGTTAATCAAATTTTGACAAATGCAGTGATTCATAGGGCAAGTGATATTCATATTGATCCACAGGAGACTAAGGTCGTTGTTCGTTACCGAGTAGATGGAGTACTCCGGAATGAGCGAGTACTACCGCGAACTATGCAAAGTGTCTTAACTGCTAGAATAAAAATTATGTCTAATCTTGATATTACGGAACATAGGGTTCCACAGGATGGACGGATTAAGCTAAACCTAGATTTTCATCCAGTTGATCTTCGTGTTTCAACACTTCCAACTGTATACGGTGAGAAGATTGTCATGCGTCTTCTCGACATGGGTTCTACGTTAAATGATTTAAACAAGCTTGGGTTCAATTCCTTAAATTTGAAGAGATTTAATGAGATGATAGAAAAGCCTACAGGTATTGTTTTAATCACTGGGCCAACAGGTTCGGGGAAATCTTCGACATTATATGCGGCATTGAATAGGCTTAACAGTGAAGCTGTTAACATAATTACGGTAGAGGATCCAGTTGAATATCAATTGGAAGGGATCAATCAAATACAGGTTAACCCGAATGTTGGAATGACCTTTGCTGCTGGCCTTCGATCGATCCTTCGTCAAGATCCTAACATTATCATGGTCGGGGAAATCCGTGATAAAGAAACGGCTGAAGTGGCAATTCGTGCTTCGTTAACTGGTCATTTAGTTTTAAGTACACTTCATACAAATGATTCTATCGGAACCGTCACAAGGCTGATTGACATGGGGGTAGAGCCATTTTTGTTAGCTTCTTCTTTAAGTGGTATTGTCGCTCAGCGACTTGTCCGAAAGGTGTGTCGTGATTGTGCAGAAGTACTAGAGCCTTCCAAGCGAGAGATTGAGATTTTTGCCAAACGAGGGATGAAAATTGATAAAATCACCCGAGGAAAAGGGTGTTCATCCTGTAGTATGACAGGTTATAAGGGCAGACTTGCACTGCATGAAGTGTTGGTAATAAACGACGAGATGAGTCGAGCCATGATGAACGGTGAATCTTTTCAAAAGATGAAGGAATTGGCTAATAAAAATAAAACGATCTTTTTACTAGATGATGGCTTATTAAAAATAAAACAAGGTTTAACTACAACCGAAGAAGTATTAAAGGTAGCGATTCTGGAGTAGGAGCATTAAAATGAAAGAAAAAATTGACGCAATATTACGAGCTTCAATTGAATATAAAGCATCGGATGTTCATTTAACCGTCGGTGTTCCACCTGTCATGCGGATTAATGGTGATTTAAGAAGGTATGGAACCGAAAAGATATTGCCGGTTGACACTGAAGGCATGGCAAAAGCGATTATTCCAGAGCATTTGTGGAATACATTTATTGAAAAAGGAGAACTTGATTTCTCCTATGGAGTCCCAGGAAGTTCACGTTTCCGTGTTAATGCCTATCATCAGCGGAAAAGTGTGTCTATTGCGCTCAGGGTTGTTGCCTCAAAGGTACCATCGATTGAGGATTTAAATTTACCAGATATCGTTTCAAAGTTGGTTGAGAAACCGCAAGGCCTTATTCTTGTTACCGGACCAACTGGAAGTGGGAAATCAACTACCCTTGCTTCGATGATTGATTATATGAACAGAACGATGCGGAAACATATTATTACTTTAGAAGATCCAATCGAGTATCTACATCGTCATGGGAATTCAATTATTGATCAGCGAGAAGTTGGCTTTGACACAAATAACTATGCAAGTGGCTTAAAGGCGGCTCTCCGTCAAGATCCGGATGTCATTCTTGTCGGGGAAATGCGCGACCTTGAAACCATGTCCATCGCTATTACGGCCGCAGAAACGGGGCACCTTGTTTTAGGTACACTTCATACATCTAGTGCACCGACAACAATAAACCGAATTATCGATGTGTTTCCGTCAGAACAACAGTCCCAAATCCGGATTCAATTAGCGTCTGTTTTGGTAGGGGTAATTTCGCAACGGTTATTCCCAACTATTGATAAAAAGGGTAGAAAGGCAGCCACTGAAATATTGGTCAACAACGCTGCTATTGCCAACCTGATTAGAAATGAAAAGGTTCATCAAATCCAAAGTACGATGCAAACTTCCCGGGCCCAAGGGATGCATACGCTTGAAATGAGCATTAAAGACCTTCTGGATCGTAACTTAATCCATAAAGAAGCCGCATCGCAGTATCTACATGAAAAGATGATGATGAATGGCTAGATATAGGTATGCCGGACGGGACCGGAAAGGGAAACGGCAGGGTACCGTTAACGCTGGTTCCAAGCGAGAAGCGATGGAAAAGTTAAGAGAAGAAGGAATTAGGGTTATTGAAATGACTCAGGTACCAGAGACCCTTATGACGAAGGACCTAACACTTGGAACACCAGTAAAGCTACAGGATTTTGTTATATACTTAAGGCAATTCTCAACTTTAATTAAGGCAGGCGTTACGGTTGTTGATGCAACTGGCATTTTAGCTCAGCAAACGGAGAGCAAGGCCTTAAAGAAGGCTCTACTAGATGTCGAACAGGAGATGCGTGAAGGTAATCCTCTTTCAGAAGCAGTTGCAAAACATAAGAAAATATTTAATCAAATGTTTGTTAATTTGGTTAAAGCAGGCGAAGTCAGCGGAAATTTGGACGAGACGTTGGATCGTTTGGCCGAGCATTTTGAAAAACAACACTACACTCGGCAAAAGATCGTTTCTGCTCTTTCCTATCCGATTGCGGTTGGATTTATTGCTATTATAGTAGTTATCTTTTTACTTGTTGCAGTTGTGCCGACATTTGTTTCGATGTTTGACGATATGGGTGGGAAGCTTCCTGCAATTACAAGGTTTGTCCTTTCCGCAAGTGACTTTATGCAATCATATTGGTGGCTGGTTATATTAAGCATTCTTTCTGTGGTCTTTTTAATTACCTATTTTAAGAAAAATAATCAAACGAAATACTATTTTGATTACTTTATGTTAAGGATGCCGATATTTGGGAATCTACTTCAAAAAGCAGCACTGGCTCGAATGATGAGAACGCTCAGCTCTTTATTCTCTAGTTCCGTTCCGATTCTTCAAGCAATGTCAATCGTGGAAAAAATTGTCGAAAATGAAGTACTTGCTAGGGTCATTCGAGAGTCACGGGATTCATTAGAGAAAGGTCGTTCCATGACCAAACCAATGGAAAGCCACTGGGCTTTCCCGCCGTTAGTTACACAAATGATTGCAATTGGCGAAGAAACAGGTGCTTTAGATGCGATGTTATCGAAAATTGCTGAATTCTATGAAAAAGAAGTAGAAAACGGCACAGATCGATTAAAATCACTAATTGAACCAATAATGATTGTCTTTTTGGCAGGTTTAGTTGGGACTATTGTTACATCAATCATGGTTCCAATGTTTAGTATGTTCGACCAATTTCAACAAATGAACCAATAAATGACAAGAAAACAAATTTTCAGAGAAAATAGGACAAAATACCATAAAATTCTCTTTTCATATGGATGTCAATTAAAGTATACTACAAGAGACAATATTACTAGGTTCATAGAACCATAAAGGGAGATGAAATTAATGCGTCAAATGTTAAAAAATAAGCTTAAAGATCAAAAAGGTTTTACATTAATTGAATTACTAGCAGTTATCGTTATTTTAGGTATTATTGCTGCAATCGCAATACCATCTATTTTAGGTCTAATTGATAATACTAAAAAAGATGCACACTTAGCAAATGCACAACAAATGATGAGTTCTGCTAAAATGGCAATTGCATCAGAAGCAACTTATCAAACTGGAACGAAATATATAACTTTGAAAGAATTACAAGATAAGAATTACATTGAAAAGGTTGAAAGCCCAGATGGAGATAGTTACGCTGAAGGAACAACATTAGCAGCAGATGATGCAACTGTGTCATATGTTAAGATAGTTGATGGGAAAATTTATGGTATTAGCCTAATCAGCGCAGCAACAAGTGGAAGAAAAATATCTTTAATTCGTACTGCGGCTGAAATTACTGCAGGTACTACAGTATCCACAAAAGATATAACGCGTTCTTTGGTAGTAGCTAAATAAAAAAAGTTTTATTATAGGGAGATTAATAAATTAAATGGAGATAATATTATTTTTAATTTTATTAATTTATGGATGTATATTTGGCTCGTTTTTCAATGTGGTCGGATTACGAATCCCCTTAAAAGAATCTATTATAGCACCAAGATCTTCCTGTCCTACATGCGGGCATCAATTAAAAGTTTTCGAACTCATTCCTGTGGTTTCTTATATTATTCAATGGGGAAAATGCCGCGGCTGCAAGTCGCGGATTTCTCCTATCTATCCAATTTTTGAATTGCTCACAGGGGTCCTGTTTATGACAGCCCCTTTAGTTATCGGGTGGTCAGGAGAGTTAGTCGTTGCTTTAACGCTAATCTCGATGTTTATGATTATCATAGTTTCAGATATTCACTATATGCTTATCCCTGATAAAATTCTGATCTGGTTTGCAGGGATTTTTTTATTGGAACGGATTATTTGGCCGTTAAACCCGTGGTGGGATAGCCTCTTAGGAGCAGTAATTGGTTTTACACTTCTCCTCATCATCGCTCTTGTTAGCAAAGGCGGAATGGGTGGTGGCGATGTTAAGCTGTATGCCTTACTTGGATTGGTATTAGGATTTAAACTAGTACTTTTGTCCTTTTTTCTTTCGACATTATTCGGAGCTGTGATCGGCGGTTTGGCTTTACTTTTTAAGATAGTAAAAAGAAGGCAGCCAATACCATTTGGACCGTTTATTGCCGCAGGAACATTGACCGCGTATTATTGGGGATCGAAATTAATTGATTTGTATATACATTTCCTTAATCGAGGATAAAAATTTAAGGGGTTTTTTATATGGCTTTTTCCCTTTTCACACCTAAAAACCGAATAATTAATCTGGTTTTGAATGATCATTCGATTCGTCTGCTTGAATTAAAGCAAACGAATCCACCTTCTGCCCTAAGATGGAACGAACGGTTTCTCCCTCCTGGTATTATTAGTGACGGGAAAATTACCGACATTGATTCGTTGGCAAACATTTTGGAAGAGTGTATCGGAGAATGGAAAATTCAAAGAAGACAAGTCCGCTTTCTAGTGCCAGACCCACTCGTCATCATCCGGAAGGTTTCGATACCTGCAGAAATACAGGATGATGAAATACAGGGATATCTTTATTTAGAACTTGGTTCTAGTATCCACTTGCCGTTTGAAGAACCGGTCTTTGATTTTTATTCATTAGAAAGTGATGGCAAAACAAGGGATTTACTTTTATTTGTAGCACCGGAGCAACAGGTAATGGAGTACGCAAACTTACTTTCTAAACTTAAGCTTAACCCGATTGCGGCAGATATTTCCCCGCTTGCTTTGTACCGATTGTATCATCAACTTGACCAAACAAGTACAAATGAAGTCCTCTTCTCAGTTCAATTTGACCTAACAAGTGTGAATTTATGTATCTTTGAACAAAATGTTCCACTTGTGATGCGTCAATTTGCTATCCCGTTTAACGTGGATATATGGAATATAAAGTCGGACATGACTGGTCGATTGATATTTAAGTATATTGGTGATACAGAAGAGCTAGTAATTCAATTCGAGGATATTTTTAGAGAGATTAATAAGTTAAGCGATTTTTACCGCTATACACTTACTAATGAAAAAAATGATATCACCAAGTTCTTATTGAACGGTGACCATCCAATGCTAAAAGCAATTTACGATGAAATGAAAGAGAGATTTGATGTACCTGTTGATATGATTTCTCTTGAACCTGGAAAAAGCACTAGTTTGCCTCCTAGTTTATTACTACCTTTAGGTCTCGCATTAAAAGGGGTGCAATAATGTTAGTAGAAATTAACCTGCTTCCCCAAAAGGAACCGAAAAAGATCGGCTTTATTATCACTTTATCTTGTTTAGTTACCTTATTGCTAATTATTAGCGCATTCTATCTTTGGCAAACAAATGCTGTTAAAGGTAATATCGCCTCAGTAGAGGGACAAATTGAGATGACCAAAAAGATTGCTGAAAAAGAAAATAAAAGTACAGAAACATTGGAAGCTGCTAGCTCTGTTAGTCAATTAAAGAGTGCGATCGAATGGGCAAATGAATATCCGATTCAGACTATTCCTGTCATGCGCCATTTGACATCATTGTTACCAGAACGGGGCTTTATAAAGAGTTTTGCTTACACTGAAGCAGGGACAATATCGTTATCGGTGCAATTTGATAGTGCTAGGGAAGCTGCGTACTTTTTAGATAATCTTAATGAATCAAAATGGATTGAAGAAGCAAGCTTGAGTTCATTATCTGCTGCAGAAACGACAGAGTCGACGGCTGATAACTCAACAACACCAACGACTAGTCAATCAAGCACAATAAATACATCAACTGATTCAACAACGCAAACAACGAATCAAACGAATCAAGATGATGGAACAAACCAGAATTTGACAACCACTACCGATGGTCAAACAAATTCTCCGACAGGATCCACAGGTGAGCAAGCAACTGCGTCTACTACAACATCAAATTCGAACACTGTCTCAAACCCAACCACAGCTTTAAGCAATACAACCAGTAAAACTAAGAATGACAATATACTGCCACGCTACACAGGGCAATTTGAAATAATGTTAAATAAAGAAACGGTTAAAAAGAACATCAAGAAAAGCAAGAAGAACGAGGAAGGAGTGACTGCTTCATGAAGCTCCGTTTCTCAAAAAGAGACAGCATAATAATTGGGTTCGTCGCTCTTTTAGTCGTGATAATTCTGGTATATGCTCAATTCTTTAAGCTAGCTCCTTTAAAATCAGATTTAGGTATGAAGCAACAGTCACTAGAGTCAGAACAAAAACTTTTAGAAATCGCAAGTCAAAAAAAGGCCGAAGATACGAAAAAAACTTCTGAAGATACAAAAGAATTACAGAAGAAATTACCAGTAGAGCCATTACAAGAACAGCTTATTTTAGACTTAGAAAAAGCAGAAAATCTTTCGAATAGTAAAATTAGCTCGATGAGTTTTTCGAAAGATGCTGATGTAACTACAGCTGCTGATCCTGCCTCTACCGAAACAGCAACTAGCCAACAAACAACTGAGAATCAAACACCAGTGAATCAAGCCACTACCAACCAAGACACAGCTGCCCAACAAGCAGCAGCGTCCC
The DNA here is from genome assembly GCA_002559145.1 of Bacillus sp. AFS006103. GTDB lineage: Bacteria > Bacillota > Bacilli > Bacillales > Cytobacillaceae > Neobacillus. Next base: position 216,468 of record NTXX01000001.1, on the reverse strand, counting down.
AAGTTAATGGTATGAAGAAACTAACAGTCTCGTTGAGTGTTGAATCACCAAGCTATGAGGAATTGGAGAAGTTTGTTGGAACTCTTGAATCTTTAAAGCGGATTATCGTGGTTGAATCGATTAGTTATTCTGGCGGCGAAGAGATTACGAGTTTAGCTCAAGAAGAAAAGCCATTAGCCTACAGTTTGACATTCTCTGCGTTTTACATGCCGAGTTTAGAAGACCTTGCTGCGGAGGTTCCAAAAGTCGATGCCCCTAAACCAGCGGGTAAAGATAATCCACTAAGCCAATTCTCAGCAACAACAGAAACACAACCATAATTACCACCATGCCAAACTAGTAAATAATTTGGCGAAAGTCTACGATAACAAGACGACAAAAGTCTTGTTATTTTTTTTTACCTATATGTTAGGATGAAACCAATGACTCATCGGAAGAGAGAGGAGTACGGTTTAGTGGACAAGCCTAATAAGGCCAATACAATCAAAATTAAATTAAATGGAGATAACCCGCATCATCAGGAAGTTCCTCCAAAAAAAGATATGGAAGATAGCAGCGCCCCCATTCCTAAAGTAATAAAAATAAATACAAATCTACCAGAACCGGATATCTTCCAGGAGACCGCAGCGGCACAAGAATCTGTCGATGAAAGCTTTGACTGGATTATTCCTGAATCCTCCGAAAATGACATCGAGGAATTTAAAAATATCCCAAGTCAAACTAACAAAAAAAAGACCTTACCAAAAATAGCAACCTTCTCAGCGAATACCAAGAATACCAAGAAGAAAAGCGGCCGGCCGTTAGGAACAATCTTAATTTCTGCTGCCTTCGCCATTCTTATCGGAACCACAATTGGGGTGGTCATGCTGAAGCTAGTCATTACACCACCATCTCACAAGACGGTGGTAACCGAACCTGCAATCGTCACTGCCGAACCAGGTAATACGGAAACTAAAACGACTGAAGGGAAGAACAATTCAGCAACGATCGCTCAAGTAACTGCTTATGTTATTCAAGGCGGGGTTTTTTCATCGGAAGCGGGTGCTAAGGAAACCACTTCTAATCTAGCCTCGAAAGGCGTCCCGTCACAGACTGTAGAAATGGATGGCAAGTATTTTTTGTTCCTTGGTGTGGCCGATTCAATTGAAGCAGCTAAATCACTTGGAGCACAATATAAAGAAAATGGAATTGAGGATGTCTTTGCCAAGCCGATGTTATTAGATGAAAAGAAATTTAATAGCGTCACAGATAAAGAAAAGACTCTAATTAAAGCAATACCTACCATTTATCAGACGCTATCGCTGACATCTTCAAATGCTCTCTTAACCAAGGAACTTCCTGAGGAAGCAATTAAAGCTCTTTCCGACATTGAAGATCAATTAAAAAGTAGCATCAAAAATGAAAAGCTAAAGGATTTAAAGTCAGAATTAGTCAGTGCAGAAGAAAAAGTAAAATCCTTTCAAGGATCAAAGGACGAAAAAAATCTTAGTGATGCCCAACAGCATTTACTAAACTTCTTGTCGCTTTATTTTTCTAAGTAGTCAATATTTGACACGATTAGATATTTTCCGGGAAATACGGCCTATCGAATCTGGATAGGTCTTTTTCGTGTGACATTAGTCATATGATTCCGCATAATTTTACAATTTCCATCAAAATTTAATTATATAAAAATTGTTTGCTGTTTCAATTTCTGATAGGATTGAATTGTATCTCCCTAATACGTACCAAAAAGGTAAGGTGATTAAATGCAGAACCTCATTTTAGCCTCTTCTTCTCCACGGCGAAAAGAACTTCTAGAAAATCTCCGTTTAACATTCGCGATTTCCAGTAGTGAAGTTGATGAAAGTTTTGATCCGGCTCTCTCTCCTAAAGAAGTAGTGATGGAGTTAGCCGATCGGAAGGCTCAGGTAGTTTTTAAAGAAAACCCTACCGCCTTTGTGATTGGCTCGGACACAATTGTTGTTGCGGATAATCAAATCCTAGGTAAGCCCGCAGATGAAGCAGAAGCCTTTACGATGTTAAAAAGCTTGTCAGGTCGGCAGCATGAAGTCTACACAGGAGTTTCGATTGTGTCTCCAACTGGTACTACAAAGTTTTATGAAAAAACAGAAGTTTGGTTTTGGGAGTTAACGGACGACTCAATACGGGCGTATGTAAAAAGTGGTGAACCGCTTGATAAAGCAGGTGCATATGGCATTCAGCAGCTCGGTGGTATGCTTGTCAAAAAAATAAATGGAGACTATTTTGCGGTTGTGGGTCTGCCTGTTTCAAGAACGATTCGAGAATTGAAAAAGGCAGGCTACCAGTTGCCGTATTAAACTTTTTTGTTCATTAACTCCCTTTAAAAAGGGAGGAAAAAAAGTGTCCACCAATACATTAATGATCCGTGATTTCCCGCAAGATGAACGGCCCAGGGAACGTTTTATTGAACATGGCCCACAAAGTTTATCGAATCATGAATTAATCGCTATCTTGCTCAGGACCGGGACAAAAGACGAATCGGTTCTGCAGCTCTCGAATCGACTGCTCACCCATTTTGAAGGGTTACGACTTTTAAAAGGGGCTAGCTTGGAAGAAATGACCGAGATCAAAGGCATTGGTTCGGCGAAGGCGATTCAAATTCTTGCGGCCGTCGAAATTGGCCGAAGAATTTCGAACCTCGATTATAAGGACAGGTATGTCATCCGCTCGCCGGAAGACGGTGCAAAGTACCTGATGAATGATATGCGCTTTTTATCACAAGAGCATTTTGTTTGTATGTATTTAAATACAAAGAACCAGGTCATTCATAAGCAAACTATCTTTATTGGCAGCTTAAATGCTTCGATCGTCCACCCTCGTGAGGTGTTCCGCGAGGCATTAAAGCGGTCAGCGGCCTCGATTATTGCTGCGCATAATCATCCTAGTGGCGACCCGGCGCCTAGCCGTGAGGATATTGAGGTGACGAAAAGGCTGGTTGAATGCGGAAAGATAATCGGAATCGACCTCCTCGATCATTTGATCATTGGCGAGAATAAGTTTGTGAGTCTGAAGGAAAAAGGTTATCTATAAACTATGATTTTATTTAACGTTGCGTTATAATATTGGTTATGGTTTTTTAGGACTATTTAAATTAGTAACTAGATAAATAATTGAGAAAAAAGACATGATATTAATGTGATTACCTACCTATTGGAGTTATTGCAATACGTATCAGAAAGGGAGATACAAAATTATGTTTGGAATTAGAGCCAGAGATCTTGGGATTGACTTGGGGACTGCGAATACCCTTGTCTATGTAAAAGGAAAAGGAATTGTCTTACGTGAGCCATCGGTTGTGGCGATGCAGACGGATACGAAAACTATTGTCGCGGTTGGTAACGATGCGAAAAATATGATTGGACGAACACCGGGGAATATCGTTGCCCTTAGACCGATGAAGGATGGAGTCATCGCTGATTTTGAAACAACAGCGGCAATGATGAAGCACCATATTCGTCAAGCACAGAAGGGGAAAAACGTTTTTACGGGCAATCCCTATGTGATGGTTTGTGTCCCATCTGGGATTACCGCCGTCGAGGAAAGAGCGGTTATTGATGCGACTAGACAAGCAGGCGCAAAGGATGCTTATACGATTGAGGAGCCATTTGCGGCAGCGATTGGCGCAAATTTACCTGTTTGGGAGCCAACCGGAAGTATGGTCGTTGATATTGGCGGGGGGACTACTGAAGTTGCCATCATTTCATTAGGCGGAATTGTCACAAGCATTTCGATTCGTGTCGCTGGCGATGAAATGGACGAGTCGATTATAACTTATATCAGAAAAAATTATAATTTGATGATTGGTGAACGGACATCGGAAGCAATTAAAATGGAAATCGGCTCCGCTGGGGATACTGATGGTGTTGAAAATATGGAAATTCGCGGACGGGATTTATTAACAGGCCTGCCAAAGACGATTGAAATAACTGCTAAAGAAATTGCCGGCGCATTACGCGATACGGTTTATGCAATTGTTGAAGCAGTCAAGAACACGTTGGAAAAAACACCGCCAGAACTTGCCGCTGATATTATGGACCGCGGAATTGTTCTAACTGGTGGTGGCGCGCTGCTCCGCAATTTGGACAAAGCCATAAGTGAAGAAACGAAAATGCCGGTCCTGATTGCCGAGAATCCACTCGATTGCGTAGCAATTGGAACAGGAAAAGCATTGGATCATATTCATTTATTTAAGAACAAAACACGAGATTCACGTTAATTAGAAAAGCGAAGTACTAGTAAGATAACTTTCAACGTCCAAAAACGATACTTTTTTAGAAAAATAGAGGTGTATAATCATGCCACAGTTCTTTCTGAATAAACGTCTGATTATTTTGCTTGTCAGCATCATTGTTCTCGTGGCATTGATTGGGTTTTCTTTAAGGGAGAGAAGTAAACTATCCTGGCCGGAGCAATTTGTCAAAGATACGACCGGCTGGGTTCAATCCCTGGTTTCAAAGCCTACCCATTTTGTTGCAGGCTTTTTTGAAAATCTCCAGGATTTGCAAGATACATACGGTGAGAATAAGGAATTGAAATCGCGGATCGAAAATCTTGTCAATCTTGAAGCACAAGTCCAAGAGTTGACAAAAGACAATGAAGAATTGCGAGGCATTCTCGGTGAAAAAACAACCCTGAGAGACTTCAAACCATTACCGGCTACCGTAATTGGCAGAAACCCTGATCGTTGGCATGAAATGATTATTATCGACAAAGGCAAACTAAACGGCATTAAAAAAGATATGGCGGTTGTTACCGCAACCGGCTTGATTGGAAAAGTAAAAAATGTAACCCAATTTAGTTCAACAGTACAGCTGCTGAGTGCCATGGATCCGAAAAATCGAATCTCAGCGGTCGTCCAAGGGAAAAAAGATGTATATGGATTTGTCCAAGGTTTTGATGACAAACAAAAATTACTATTAATTAAGGCGATTCCTTCTGGGGCAAAAGTAGAAAAAGGTCAAACCGTTGTTACTTCCGGTTTAGGCGGTGTTTTTCCAAAAGGGTTGATGATTGGAAAAGTGGTTGATGTTAAGCCTGACCAGTATGGTTTAAATCAAACGGCCTTGGTGAAACCAGGGGCGGACTTTTATGATATTGAAAATGTGATTGTCATTAAAAGATTAATGACTCAGCCTGTTAAATCTGAAATATCTGATGGGAAGGTGAGGGAGTTTTGAGAAAATTCATTCTTCCTCTTTTGTTTCTTTTCCTTTTTATTTTAGAAAGTCTGTTTGTCGAGTTTTTGCCGGCAAAGATTTTTGGTTTTGAACGGATTTTTGTACCCCATTTTCTGTTTACTTCCCTATTGTTTCTTACAATTTTTGTCGGAAAAAAGCAAGGGATTATTTATGCGGCGATCTTCGGCCTTTTATTTGACATTGTTTATGTCGAAATTATCGGTATTTACTTTTTCCTTTATCCATTTATCTCGTACCTCATTTATAAATTACTACAGGTTTGGCAAGCAAATCTTATCACTGCTTTTCTTGCTGCCCTGATCGGTATCTCATTATTAGAGATTGGCGTTTATGAAATGAACTTTTTAATCCATGTAACAGACCTTGATTTTATGGGCTTTATTAACTTGCGTTTTTACCCAACCCTATTATTAAATGCAGCTATTACTCTAATTGCCGCCTATCCATTAAAGTGGCTATTTGAAAAACATTCGGAAGCAATGAGGGCAGAATGATTTTTTTATAAAAAAAGGAGAATGGACGCATCGTGTCGAATTTTTATTAAAGTATGATATGTACTTTGATTCGGAATAAGCATGAGGGTTTGTAAATCCCTATGAAACGAATGATTAATGCCTGTTTCGAAATTGCTTTCTTATTATGAGGTGAAAATTTCTCCATGAAAAAACGGCAAAATGTTACAATAAAAGGAACGAAGGAAGGTCTCGTCCTTCATCTTGACGATAGTTGTTCCTACGAAGAACTTAAAAGGGAACTTGACCATAAGCTTTCAGCAAATGCCAGGGCACAGGATGAGCGTCAATTAACCTCCGTCAAGGTAGAAATTGGCAACCGCTATTTAACGGAATCGCAGCGGGGAGAGCTAAAGGACTTAATTCGTCAAAAGAAAAATTTCGAAGTTGATGATATTGAATCAAACGTAATCACAAAGGAAGAAGCAGGGCAGTTACTGGCTGATACGGAGGTCGTGACGGTTTCGAGAATTATTCGTTCAGGACAAGTCCTTGAAGTCCCAGGTGACCTGCTATTAATTGGCGATGTCAATCCGGGTGGAACGGTGATTGCAGGCGGAAACATTTTTATCATGGGTACGTTAAAAGGTATCGCCCACGCCGGCTGCTATGGCAATGACCAAGCTGTCATCGCTGCGTCAAGAATGAAACCATCCCAGCTTCGAATTAGTGATTGTTTAAATAGAGCACCAGACAGCATCCAAAGCAATGAGAATCGGGAAATGGAATGTGCTTACATTGATGATACCCGCCAAATCATTGTTGATAGATTACAAGTTTTAATCCAATTAAGACCTAATTTAACGAGATTAGAAGGGGGACATTAAAGTGGGAGAGGCAATAGTAATTACATCCGGTAAGGGTGGAGTAGGAAAAACAACAACTTCTGCTAATATCGGCACATCATTAGCCCTTCAAGGAAAAAAGGTATGTTTAGTAGATACAGACATCGGACTTCGTAACTTGGATGTTGTTATGGGACTTGAGAACCGAATCATTTATGATTTGGTTGATGTCGTCGAAAAAAGATGCAAAATTCATCAAGCCCTTGTGAAGGACAAACGATTTGATGGGTTATTATATTTATTGCCGGCTGCGCAAACCGTTGATAAATCAGCTGTGAAACCAGAGCAAATGAAAGAACTGATTTTAGAATTAAAGCAAGATTATGATTATATTATTATTGATTGCCCAGCCGGAATTGAACAAGGATTCCAAAACGCTATCGCTGGAGCAGATAAGGCGATTGTCGTTACCACGCCAGAGGCTTCTGCTGTACGGGATGCTGACCGAATCATTGGCCTGCTTGAAAAGCAACCCGATATGGAATCGCCGAAATTAGTTATCAACCGGATTCGAAATCATATGGTGAAAAATGGTGATATGCTTGAGATTGATGAAGTCACTCAGCATTTATCGATCGAGCTGATTGGCATCGTTGCGGACGATGACGAAGTGATTAAAGCATCAAACCACGGTGAACCAATTGCCCTCAATCCAAATAACAAAGCATCGATTGCTTATCGAAATATAGCCAGACGGATTCTTGGTGAATCCATTCCATTGCAGTCTCTTGAAGATGCAAACCAAGGCGTCTTCAAGAAAATTAAAAAGTTCTTTGGTGTACGTTAAAACGAAAAGTGAAAGCGAGCTAGTGCCTGCCCACAATCCTGTGGACAGGCTGTTTTTTTTCAGACATACTCTTTCAATTTCCCTCATAGACTTGTACAAATTAGTGGGAAAAGGGTTGATGGGGATGACGCGGTCTACACCGGAAGAAATTCGGCGCCGAATCGCAAGGCGGAAAAATGATAAAGGAACGACTACTGTTAAAAGTCCTGACCGCCAAATTACTTGGCCAAGTGACGATGAAAAATATGGATTTAATCAATTTACACCTTCAGGAAGTAGTAATGGCGATGACGGGCATCCATTATTTAAGAAGGAAGTATTTTTTTTCAAAATATTGTCCTCGGTCCTCCTGTTTCTAGTGATAGCCATCCTATTTCGGAATCAATCAGCTGCTTTTGAGCCAGCCAGGGATGTGGTTGCCAAAACGATGGAGAAGGATTTTAAGTTTGCAACTGTTTCAAACTGGTACGAAAGCAAGTTTGGAAAGCCACTAGCACTCTTGCCGTTTTCTGAAAAGGATCAAACCGGAAAAAAAGAGGTGGCTGAAAAGGCATTTTCTGTCCCAGCGATGGGGAAAATCCTTGAAAACTTTGAAAAAAACGGTCAGGGAATCATGATTGAAACAGGAAAAGGGGCTGCAGTTCAAACGATTAATGATGGTATCGTTACCTTCGCAGGTGTAAAGGAGGATTTAGGAAAAACAGTTATTATTCAGCATTCGGATTCGACCGAGACATGGTATGGAAACTTAGACGAAATCAAAGTAAACTTGTATGAATATATCGAAAAAAGACAAGTGGTTGGCACGGTTTCAGTGTCTGCAGGAGAAGATAAAACCAAAGGAAAATATTACTTTGCGATAAAAAAGGGCGATGATTTCATCGACCCAATCCAGGTGATTCGCTTTGAATAGAGTTCTATATTTATTCCGGCTGATAACTATCCATCCCTTGTTGTGGATTGTGATTGGACTTTCCATTGTTACTGCTCATTTCCTTGAGCTTTGTTTGTTGCTTGGAATTATCTTTATTCATGAAATGGGGCATGCTGCTGCGGCTTCTTTTTTTTCATGGAGAATCAAGAAAATTACCCTGCTGCCGTTTGGCGGGGTTGCTGAAATGGATGAGCATGGCAATCGACCGTTACGAGAAGAGACGATTGTCGTTCTTGCTGGGCCGCTCCAGCATATATGGATGGTGGCTCTAGCCTACGGGTTGGTTAGCGTCAACTTAATGCCTGAAGACCTCTTTCAACTATTCTTAAGCTATAATCTAATGATTTTTGTGTTTAACTTTTTTCCGGTTTGGCCGCTGGATGGTGGAAAACTGGTATTTTTACTGCTCTCATTAAAAAGTTCCTTCCCGAGCGCTCATCGTCTAACGCTTATCCTTTCGTGGGTCAGTCTATCCATCTTTTCGCTGGTCATTGCAATCGCAGCCCCGACCCATATCAATGTCTGGGTCATTATCGGATTCCTCTATTTCTCTCTTTACCACGAATGGAAGCAACGGCGCTTTATTTTTATGAGATTTTTATTGGAGCGTTATTATGGGAAGAAATCTAATTTACGGACGCTGAAACCGATAGAAGCCAATGAAGAGGAGCTGCTAATTCACGTCTTAGAAAAATTCCAACGCGGCTGTAAACATCCTATCATCGTCGAAGCAGAAGGCAAAGAAAAAGGAATGTTAGACGAAAACGAACTATTGCACGCCTACTTCACCGAAAAACGACTAACCGACAAAATCAGCGACCTTCTTTTTTCTTATTAAACACATGTTGATTGGAGTGGAATCTCCATGCTTGTTTCACATGGTCTAACTAAAAAGGTATAATTAGAAGAAAAAAGTGAGGTCGCTTGATTGGAAACATTAATAGTTAATTACAACGCACGCGAAAAGCGATTTGCTTATCTGAAAAACAACCGTGTAGAAAATATCATTTTTGACCGGCCAGAACATCGATCACTGGTCGGTAATATTTATTATGGGACAGTAACGAAAGTGCTACCGGGAATGAATGCGGTCTTCATTGATATTGGTGAAGAGAAAAATGCCTATTTACACCGTGACACGCTGCCTTCGTATCTCCTATCTTCCGAAAAACAAAAGTCTGTCACATCCTTTGCCCACCAGGGTGAAAAAATGCTGGTTCAGGTCAATAAGGATGCAACCGGGACCAAAGGTGCTCGAGTGACGGGGATTATTGAAATACAAGGGCCCAATCTGATTTACATGCCAAAAGGACGCTACGTGGCAGTTTCCAAAAGAATTGCCGATGAAGGGCAAAAAGCAGCGTTCCGCCGTATGGCCAGTCGCTTGAAAACAGTGGAAGAGGGGGTTATTTTCCGTACTTCAGCCATATCGAGTACAGAAGAAGAAATCCTGTCTGAATTAACACACCTGCGCCAAACCCACCAAGAATTATTGCAGAAGGCAGCTACTTTAAAAAAACCAGGGCCTATTTTTCAAAAAGATTCCTTTATTGAAATGATTTTGGAACAGGTTGGGAGAATGTCGAGTGGAGAAGTAATTGTCGACGATTTAGCCCTTAAAAAACAGCTTGAGGAGAAAAACAAACAGGTCAACCATACTTACTACAATGGAAAAGAGAATATTTTTTCTGTACATAAAGTGGAACATGAAATTGATAAAGCCCTCAAGCACATCGTCTGGCTTGAAACAGGCGCCTACCTTATTTTTGACGAAACGGAAGCATTAACGATCATTGATGTAAACACTGGGAAATTTTCCGGGAAGACGGATTATCAGGAAACGGTCTTAAAAACAAACCAGTTTGCTGCAAAAGAAGTAGTGAGGCAGCTGCGTTTACGCGATATTGGCGGTATCGTTCTCATCGATTTCATTGATATGACCCGTGAAAAGGACAAGGAATCGATTCTCACCCTGATTGAAGCGGAATTAACCAAGGATCAGAAACGAACAAAAATGATTGGATTTACACCGCTTGGCATTCTTCAACTGACGAGAAAGAAGACCAAGGTCACCCTTTCGGAGGCACTTGAGGTCAAATGCCCTGTTTGTGATGGGACGGGCAAAATCCTTAGTCCGGAAACGGTTGGCTTCAGGCTTGAACGTGAGCTCCTAGAGCACCGTAATTCTGAATTCGAGGCAGTCTTGGTGGAAACTACCGAAAAGGTGAAAGAGGCGCTGTTAGGACCAAATGAAGCCCACCGGGAGGCATTAGAGGAGCTCATCCATATCAAACTGTATTTTTCAGTCCAACCATCACCCCGCCATTATTATGTTTTGAAGCAGTTTGGCAATGTAAATGAGATCTCTCATAAAGCATTGGATTCCAAATGATGTTCTTAATTTTCTATTGACACTTTTGCCTATTTTATGTTAGGATTTTAATGTTATGTTTGTAGCACCCGTGCTACAACCGCACAAAACAGGTATTAAGTCTTTGGCATTATGCTTTAAGCGCCTGTGTCTGGCGAGTCTGAGTTTATAAGGAGGTGCAGTTCATGTACGCAATTATCGAAACTGGCGGTAAACAATTGAAAGTCGAAGAAGGCCAAGCTATCTACATCGAGAAATTAGATGTTGAAGCTGGTGAAACAGTTACTTTTGACAAGGTTCTTTTCGTTGGCGGTGAAAATGTAAAAGTAGGAAGCCCTGTTGTTGCAGGCGCTACAGTTACAGCTAAAGTTGAAAAACAAGGCCGTCAAAAGAAAATCATTGTTTTCAAGTACAAGGCGAAGAAAAACAACCGTAAAAAGCAAGGTCATCGTCAACCTTACACTAAAGTAGTCATCGAAAAAATCAACGCATAAGGTGTTGAAGAATAGATGATTCAAATTAGGATTAATCGTACAGAGTCCGGATTTATTCAATCATTCGAAATAAGTGGTCATGCATTTTTCGCCAATCGAGGCAAGGATATCGTCTGTGCAGGCGTATCTGCAGTATCCATTGGAGCAATCAACGCTGTGCACGCCCTAACAGGTGTCACGCCCGAGATTGAGCATGAGGGCGGCTTTCTCCGCTGTGTTGTACCGGAACATCTTTCGGAAGACATTTATGAGAAAGTACAACTTCTTCTAGAAGGTATGACTGTTTCATTGCGTACGATTGAAGAAGAATACGGGAAGCACATAAAGATTACCTTCAAAAAGCAGGAGGTGGAATAAATGTTATTAAAATTAGATCTTCAGTTGTTTGCATCTAAAAAGGGTGTAGGTTCTACAAGAAACGGTCGTGACTCACACGCTAAGCGTCTTGGCGCTAAACGTGCAGACGGACAATTTGTATCTGGTGGTTCAATCCTTTACCGTCAACGCGGTACAAAGATTTACCCAGGTGAAAACGTTGGCCGTGGAGGCGACGATACACTTTTTGCAAAAGTTGACGGCGTTGTGAAATTTGAACGTTTCGGTCGTGATCGCAAAAAAGTGAGCGTTTATCCAGTAGCTCAAGAAGCTTAAGGATTACTAACGAAAACTCTAACCTGTTTGGTTAGAGTTTTCTTTTTGATAACGAATTTTTCCTTCCCAATTTTCTTCAGGAAAATGACTTCGTAGATGCTTCTTTTTGCCTCTAATGATCTTTCATCACATAAAAATGCTTACTCATGGTAATTTTTTTGATATACTATCAGCAAAATAGTGTTGTGACACTTAATGTGGGAGTGTACGTATGGAGAAAGAATGGGATATTGTTGAAGTGCTCCGGCATTCTCGACATGATTGGTTAAATAGGCTTCAATTAATTAAGGGGAACTTGGATTTAAATCGAATCGACCGGGCAAAAGCGGTTATTGACGAAATTATTATCGAAGCACAGCACGAGTCCAAGCTATCAAATTTAAAAATGCCTTTATTTGCTTCGTTGCTGTTAAAGTCTAATTGGGAGAATCCTTCCTTTAAGCTTGAATATGAGGTGCTTCAGGATTCGGAATCCTTTCAAATGAATGAGGAACTGATCACCAATTGGACGTATCATTTTTTTAAATGTTTGAACGAGGCAATTGAAGTTTTCCAAGAAAATCATTTATCAATATCAATTGACCCGCAATCAGAGGGAGTTCGTTTCTTTTTTGACTTTAGCGGGATAATAATAAAAAGTAAATTAATCGAAGCATTCCTTTCTGACCCTAAGAACCAACTGGATGTAGTGGTCAAGGAATTCTCAAAAAGTGAACTCGGAGTAGAAGTTTTTATCCCTATTCAAAAAAAATAGGCAAAATCTGAGCTACTTTTCGTGACAAAAGTTCATTCGAATTGCAGACTGGAGGAATAAGATGTTTGTTGATCAAACGAAGATTTATGTAAAAGCTGGAGATGGCGGAAATGGTATGGTCGCATTTCGTAAGGAAAAATATATACCAAAAGGCGGCCCGGCAGGCGGAGATGGCGGTAAAGGAGCCAATGTGGTTTTTGAAGTAAATGAAGGCTTGCGCACATTAATGGATTTCCGTTATCAGCGTCATTTTAAAGCACCACGCGGCGAGCATGGCATGTCCAAAAACCAGCACGGTGCCGGTGCAAAGGATATGATTGTTAAGGTACCACCTGGAACAGTCGTGATTGATGAAAAAACGAAGGAAGTTCTTGCGGATTTAGTTGAGAATGGGCAGCAGGCTATTATTGCTAGAGGCGGTCGTGGCGGACGAGGAAATTCCCGCTTTGCAACCCCGGCAAATCCCGCACCGGAGCTTTCTGAAAATGGTGAACCGGGACAAGAACGTGAAGTCATTCTTGAATTGAAGCTGCTTGCTGATGTCGGTCTCGTTGGATTTCCAAGCGTTGGGAAATCGACACTCTTATCCGTTGTATCATCGGCAAGACCAAAAATCGCTGAGTACCATTTTACAACGATTGTTCCTAATCTTGGCATGGTCGAAACAGAAGATGGCAGAAGCTTTGTCATGGCAGACCTTCCAGGGCTGATAGAAGGGGCAAGTGAAGGTGTTGGCCTCGGACATCAATTCTTACGTCATATTGAACGGACAAGGGTTATTGTCCATGTCATTGATATGGCTGCGATGGAAGGCAGGGACCCATATCAGGACTACCTGACGATTAACCGGGAATTAAAAGAGTATAACCTACGCTTAACAGAGCGCCCACAAGTGATTGTAGCTAATAAGATGGATATGCCTGAAGCAGAGGAAAACTTAAAGAAGTTTAAGGAGCAGCTTGAAGAAGACTATCCAATCTTCCCGATTTCAGCGGTTACAAGAAAAGGGTTGCGTGAGCTATTGTATGCTGTAGCTGATAAAATTGAGGAAACACCAGAATTTCCACTTGAACATGAAGAAGAGGAAACAACGGGTGTCCATCGTGTTCTTTATAAGCACGAAGCAGAGCCTGAAGCCTTTAGAATTACAAGAGAATCGGATGGTACTTTTGTTGTCACTGGTGAAAAGACAGATAAACTCTTTAAGATGACAGATTTCTCAAGAGAAGAATCCGTTCGCCGTTTTGCACGTCAACTTCGTGGTCTTGGTGTCGATGAAGCATTAAGGGAAAGAGGAGCAAAAGACGGGGACATTGTGAAGCTAATGGAGTTTGAATTTGAGTTTATTGAGTAAGAAGAAAAGACCCTGAAGAGATCAAGGTAGAGTGATAAAAATGGAAAACACGGATAAGAAATTTTATTTAGTGCGTGAAGATGTGTTGCCGGAAGCGATGAAAAAAACGCTGGATGTTAAGGAAATGCTTGAGCGAGGTAAGGTGGAATCCATTGCAGATGCCGTTCAACAAGCAGATTTAAGCAGAAGTGCCTTTTATAAATACAGAGATACTGTTTTTCCTTTCTCAACTATTAAAAAGGAAAAGATTATCTCACTTTTCTTTCATTTGGAAGATCGCTCAGGCACGCTGTCAAAATTGCTCAGTGTTGTTGCAAACTCAGGCTGCAATATTGTGACTCTTCATCAAACGATACCGTTGCAAAGCAGGGCAAATGTAACACTCTCATTAAACACTTCGAACATTACGATGGAAATAGATGAGTTACTTAAAGAACTGAGAAAACTCGAATTTGTAGAGAAGATAGAGGTGCTGGGAACAGGTGCGTAGTTAAACTACGGCCGGCTCTCAGCTTTCTTTTTAAAACAATAAGGAGTGGGGAAACAGTGAAGGTTGGATACTTAGGACCAAAAGGTACATTTACAGAGTTAGCGGTGAAGAAAGTTTTTCAAGGATTTGAACTTAAGCCCTATCAGACGATTCCTGCAAGTATGGATGCCATCGTTGAGAAGGAAGTGGACCTTGCAGTTGTCCCCATTGAAAATGCGCTAGAAGGTTCTGTTAATATTACACTAGATTATTTAACACAAGTTATCCAGATTCCGATTATTGGTGAAATTACCTTACCGATTAAGCAGCATTTGATGGTGCATCCTGATAATAAGGAAAATTGGCGGGAAGTAAGCAAGGTGTACAGCCACTCCCATGCGATTGCACAGTGTCATAAATTTTTACATAATCAATTAAAGGGTGTGCCGGTTGATAGTGTGTCTTCAACGGCGGCCGCAGCACTGATGGTCATGGAACAGCCTGAATTAATGTCTGCCGCGATTGCCAATGAATTGGCCGCGAAAGAATATGGCCTGTCGATTGTGCAAAGAAACATCCATGATTTTGACTATAATCACACGCGGTTTGTGGTGCTAACCGAAGAGAATTTTGATTTCCAAACCTTGAGCGGTTCATCCCATTACAAAACGACGCTCATGGTTACATTGCCTGAGGATGATCAAGCGGGAGCACTTCATCAGGTGTTATCTGCGTTCGCCTGGAGAAAACTAAATCTTTCAAAAATTGAGTCAAGGCCAATGAAAACGGGAATTGGCAATTATTTCTTTATTATAGATATCGAAATGAAGTTGGATGAGGTTTTGATACCCGGAGCAATCGCTGAGCTAGAGGCATTAGGCTGTGGTGTCAAATTACTTGGAAGCTATCCTGCGAAGAAAGTGGAATTGGATTAACAAAAGGACCCGAGACTTGCACGGGTCCTTTTTTGATGTCTTGTTCCACCGCCAATTATGGCACGGAGCATTTTTTAGGATTCAATCATAAAACCCTCAGCTTTAAGGGCAGTTTCCGCTTTATCTAAGATTTGGGTGCTAGCTGCTGAAATGGTATGGAGGTGGATTCCCTCTGTTAACTCAGATAATAGGGAAGCTCCGGTCTTTTGTATGTTTTCTATGAATTGTTTAACCTCTTGGCGGTTGGAAACCATAATCGATGCAGTCAAATCTCCGTATACTCTATGTTCAATCCTTACATCTTTCACTAGCACACCATGGTCCACTAATAAATTAAGCTCTTTTTCTGTATCTTCCGGCAAATGTTTGCATGCAATCGTTCGTTCAAAGGAATTAGTGCCGGAGTTTTGCTTTAAATAAATATAACCTTGGCTGGTTGCAATAATCGGTTCATTTTTTGCCTTTAGAAGAGTAATATCCCCAACAATCACCTGTCTGCTTACATTGGTTCGATTGGCAAGTTCACTTCCTGTCAGCGGGACAGGGCTATCTTTTAACTGTTGTAAAATTAATGACCTCCTTTCCTCTCCCAATATTTTTTTTTGCTCGACCATAAAATTCCTCCTATTTCTATTTGCTGTTTACCTATTTTAGCATAATTTAAATTTTTTATATAACAGAAACGGCCTTGAATGCATTCACGATTTTAACTATACTTTCCCCAAGCTCGATCACATCCTCCAGACTAGTGGAATGGCCAAATGAAATCCGGATAAACTCTTTTGCTTCTCCAGCAGTAAATCCTAGGGCTTGCGTCACTTTGGCAGGGGACTGCAACCCCAGCTGACAGGCACTTCCGGTGGATATTGCAAACCCTAATCGATTGCATTCCAGCATCATCCATTGACCTTCAATTCCAGTTATCCCAAGCCCGATAATACTATTGAGCTGCGAACCATCGTCACCTTGATAAATCTTCACTTGTTCTTTTATGGGCTCAAGTGTATCAATAAAGGTTTTCCGCAATAATTGATCCTTACTATTTTCCACTTGGATTCTTCCGGTTATTTTCTGGGCAGCTACCGTCATGGCAGCTATCGCAGGGACATTTACTGTGCCTGGGCGGAATCCTTTTTCATGAGAGCTTCCTGGAAAAAACGGCTGCCATTTAAGTTGCGGATTGACATAGACGCCCCCAATTCCTTTTGGTCCATAGATTTTATGACCGGAAAAAGAAAAACTACTAACCAAGGAAGCAACAGGTTTTAGATCTATTTTTCCAAAAGACTGCACAAAATCACTGTGCAAGTGAATATTGTTGTCCATACAAATTTTTGCGATTTCACTGATTGGCTGAATCGTCCCAATCTCAGAATTAACATGCTGCAGTATCATTAATATTGTTTCTGATTTAATCGCCCTTTCGAGCTGTTCGAGATTGATCAAACCAGTTGAATCGAAAGGAAGCCGTGTGATTTCATATCCAGCTTCCTTTAGCCTGTTAAGGGCACCGTGGACGGAGGAATGCTCCGCCATTCCAGCAATAATATGGTTCCCTGCCTTTTTAGGTGAGGACAAAAGTGCTTCAATCGCTAAGAAATTCCCTTCAGACCCACCGCTTGTGAAAAAAAGGCCATTTTTATCGATTCCAACTAGATTCGCTAATTCTTCCCGGCAGTTTTCAAGCAAGGCGGCAGATTGACCGCCAATATCATGGAGGCTGCTGGCATTCCCAAAGTATTCGGTCGCAACTTTCACATACACTTCTGCTGCTTCAGGGTCTAATGGAGTAGTCGCTGCATAATCAAAATATTTCATTCCGAACCTCCAATACTACATTTCTATAAAAATACTTGTTTTTAGTTTAAATCTATGTAAATATATATGTCAAGACACCTGTTATGTCAGGAGGATCACTTGATGACAAATGATGATGTATTAATTATTGGCAGTGGGATTGCAGCCTTACAGCTGGCTACTCAATTAACTGATGATGTGAATGTGAGGATTCTCACAAAGGAAAAATTAAGAACGGCTAATTCGTATCTTGCCCAAGGTGGGATTGCAGCCGCGTTGGGTGCAAATGACCATCCTTCTAAACATATTGTCGATACACTAGAAGCAGGCAGATTTCACAACAATCCAGATGCAGTTCAGCAAATTATCCATGCTGCGCCTGATCTTATTAAAAGGATCGCTCAACAAGGTGATATCTTCGATAAAGATCAAGCGGGAGAATTGTACCTTGGAATGGAAGGGGCCCACAGTGAAAAGAGAATTGTTCATGGCGGCGGCGATGCCACTGGCAAAAACGTCATGGAGTTTCTGATCAGTCAGCTCAAGCAAAAGAAAAATATTACGGTCGAAGAGGATGTCTTTGTCTATGAATTACTCCTAAATAACGACCAGAAGCGTTGTATCGGAGTTAAAGCTAAAGCATCAACTGGTGCGATTCAAAGATTTTACGGCAAACATGTCTTTATCGCTACCGGCGGGTGTGGACAATTATATACTTACACTTCAAATGCTCCAACGGTTAGCGGCGATGGGATTGCGATGGCTTATTTAGCCGGTGCTGATGTCGTTGATATGGAGTTTATCCAATTTCACCCAACACTGTTATATATAAACGGTGAAACGAAGGGGTTAATTTCGGAAGCTGTAAGAGGAGAAGGGGCCACACTGGTTACGGAAGACGGGACTCCAATCATGGAGGGTGTTCACCCCTTAAAAGACCTTGGCCCTAGACATGTGGTTTCACAAAGAATCTATGAATTTCTGAAAAAAGGCAAACACGTTTATTTAGATATAAGCACTATCAAAGAGTTTAGAAAACGATTTCCTTCGATTACTTCTATTTGTGAGGACAACGGAATCCAAATCTCCGATGGGAAAATTCCAGTTGCACCCGGAAGTCATTTTTTAATGGGAGGAATTAAAACGGATTTACTTGGGCGTTCGTCGCTTGATGGGCTTTATGCCATCGGAGAAGCCGCCTGCACGGGCTTGCACGGTGCGAATCGTTTAGCTAGTAATTCCTTATTAGAAGGATTATTTCAAGGGGAGAAATTGTCGCAATGGATCAATCAGGCAAGTAAAGAACCACTGGTTTTAGCTCAAGATTATTTTTATCCACTGCAAAAGGAAGAGAAATTTAATTTACCAGCTATTGAAAAAATTAAGGACTTAATGATGGAACGGGTTGGAATTGTTCGCAATAAGGTGAATTTGAAAAAGCAACAAGCTTGGTTAGAGCAATATCAGGCAAAAAATATTCATTTAGATTCATGTTCTACTCTAGACATGACCAAGGTTTTTATGCTAATCACTGCTAGTCTAATCACAGAATCTGCATTCATTCGGACAGAGAGCCGGGGCGGTCACTTCAGAAGTGATTTTTCAAAAGAGGAAGATAACCGTTGGTTAAGGAAGTCAATCATTCATAACTATAAACAGGGAATGGAGAAGTCCGATGAACAAATTGAAACTGCGCTCGCAACTTGAGAAATTTTTTATTGAAGATATTGGGGAACAGGATATAACCACCGATTTAATCTTTGCAGACGATACCAATGGGGAAATTGTTTTTCTTGCAAAAGATGAAGGTGTTTTTTGTGGCGAGGAAATTATCAAAACCGGGTTTCAGCTCTTAAATAACGACCTAAGCATTCGAGTGTTCGTGAAGGATGGCGACGAAATTAAATACGGTGATACGCTTGCCCGTGTCTCTGGGAAAATAGCCGATTTATTAAAAGGGGAACGAGTTATCCTGAACCTTGTTCAACGGATGAGCGGGATTGCCACGCTTACTCAAAAAACGGTTAACACCCTTGATAGTGGTCATACGAAGATTTGTGATACACGGAAAACAACGCCTGGACTCCGAATGTTTGAAAAATATGCGGTTCGCTGCGGGGGCGGTTATAATCACCGGTTTGGTTTATATGATGGCGTCATGATTAAAGATAACCACATTTCCTTTGCTGGCTCGATTACCAAGGCCGTAGAAGCCATTCGTAAAAATGCCGGCCATATGGTGAAGGTAGAAGTCGAAGCAGAGACGGAAGCACAGGTGATTGAAGCCGTTAATGCAGGGGCGGATATTATCATGTTTGATAACCGTACCCCTGATGAAATTAAGGAATTAATTAAATTAGTCCCAGCTAACATCATTACGGAGGCCTCAGGAGGAATCCAATTAGCCAATATTGCTGATTTTCGTGATACAGGTGTGGATTACATCTCACTAGGGTACTTAACTCATTCATATAAAGCCCTCGATATCAGTGTTAAAGTACTTTGGGAAAAGGGAGATGCGTAAAATGAATATCTTGGCCTCTTTACAAAAAAATATAATGATTCCTGAAAAATATAAACAAATGACGAAAGAAGAACTCGAAAACCGTGTGATTGAGGTAAAGAAACAGTTGGGTTCACGCCTGTTTATTCCAGGACATCACTATCAAAAAGACGAAGTGGTTCAGTTTGCAGATGCCACAGGTGATTCCTTACAGCTGGCACAATTATCAGCTGAAAATAAAGAAGCAGAATTTATTGTCTTCTGTGGTGTTCATTTTATGGCGGAAACTGCAGATATTTTAACAAGTGACCAGCAAAAGGTCATCTTACCTGATATGCGTGCCGGCTGTTCAATGGCTGATATGGCAGATATACAGCAAACCGAAAGAGCGTGGGAAACGCTCGGAGGAATATTTGGAGACACGATTCTCCCTTTAACCTATGTCAATTCAACCGCAGCAATTAAATCATTTGTTGGTGCTAATGGCGGGGCTACCGTAACCTCCTCTAATGCTGAAAAGATGGTGAAGTGGGCATTTGAAATAAAGGAACGAATTCTATTTTTGCCAGATCAGCATTTAGGTCGAAATACGGCCGTTGAACTAGGTATATGCTTAGACGAAATGGCTGTTTGGAACCCAATAAATCATGAGCTCGAATACGAAGGTGATTTTTCGAAAATAAAAGTCATTCTTTGGAAAGGTCATTGTTCCGTTCATGAAAATTTTACTGTTCAAAATGTAATTGATACCCGCTATAAATATCCAAAAATGAACATCATCGTCCATCCGGAGTGCCGTCGTGAAGTAGTGGAATTGGCGGATATGGCAGGGTCAACGAGTTATATTATTAACGCCATTGAAAAGGCTCAGCCTGGCACGGCATGGGCGATTGGAACAGAGATGAATCTGGTCAACCGCTTAATTCAAAATCACCCGGATAAAAAGATTATCTCATTAAATCCGCATATGTGTCCGTGTTTGACCATGAACAGAATTGACCTGCCGCATTTAGTTTGGAGCCTCGATACGTTAGCGGAGACAAATAATATGATCAATGTAAGTCCAGAAATAGCTGAAAATGCGAAATTGGCGCTGGAGCGGATGTTAATACATTCTTAAATAACTGTTAAAAAAGATGCAATTATTCTGATTGCATCTTTTTATATTTTAGGGGAGATTCATATTCTTTTGAAAAAAAGCATAAGTTTTTGAGAAGAAGGATAGCACTTTGCCCATTTTCACATAGACTATATGGACTTATGCATAGGAGGGGAAATCAGAGTGAAGATCCATATCGTACAGAAAGGGGATACTCTTTGGAAGATTGCCAAGAAGTACGGCGTGAATTTTGAAGAGCTGAAAAAGATGAATTCACAGCTCAGCAACCCTGATATGATTATGCCCGGTATGAAAATAAAGGTCCCTACTTCAGGTGGAACGATAAAGAAAGAAGCACCGATGGGAACTATATCCGGTACTAAAATCAACTTAGGAGTTAAGAAAGAACAGCCGCTTGCTGAGCAACCGTTGGTCAAAGAGAAACCCGTAAAAGAAGCACCGATTAAAGAAGTTCCGATTAAGGCGGCACCGATAAAGGAAGTGCCGATTAAAGAAGTACCTATAGCACCTTATACTCCAAAAATGCCTCTACAAATTGTCCCGGAAATAGATATTAACAATTATTATACAATGAACATGCAAAATATGACTGTACAGCAGCCCCCTAAAGCCAATGTACTTCCAGAGATAAAAGAAGTTCCGAAAAAAGAAGTGCCAATCAAGGAAATGCCAATCAAAGAAATGCCAATCAAAGAAATGCCAATCAAAGAAATGCCAATCAAAGAGGTACCAATCAAAGAAATGCCAATGAAAGAAGTTCCGATAAAAGAGAATTTTGTTCCAGCACCGCCACCAGTAATGGAAGCACCTGTAGAAGTGGCACCGCAGCAAGATTATTGCGTTCCAGTTACGCCGATTATGCCAGGCCCAGGATTCTGTCCGCCATTTGGAGGAGGTTTCCCGATGCAAATGAACCCATTTATGCCATATCCGCAAATGCAAGGCGGTGATATGCCAATGGGCTATCCGCAAATGCAGGACGGTGGTATGCCAATGCCTTACCAGCAAATGCAAGATGGCGGTATGACGATGCCAATGGCTCAAACTCCAGTAATGCCTAGTGGGTTTGCTGGATATCCTAGTGGTGCTCCATCAGTTGCAGGCACATCGTTTGCAGCGCCGCAGTTCGATGATGAATCGTCATCCTTTATGCCGCAGCTTCCAGTTATGAACCCAGCCTATAATCAGGGTGCTGTAATGGGTGCGCAATCACCACAGCATCCAATGGGTACCCCATACATGGACCCGGCAGCTTTTGGACAAATGCCACAAGGTTACGGCCAGCAACCGCCAGCAGGCTTTGGACAAATGCCAGTTGACTATGGACAGCAAGCACCAACAGGCTACGGTCAAATGCCAGTTGACTATGGACAGCAAGCACCAACAGGCTACGGTCAAATGCCAGTCGACTATGGTCAGCAAGCACCAGCGGGATATGGACAAATGCCAGCAGGTTTTGGTCAGCAACCGATGGCAGGATATGGACAAATGCCAGCAGGTTTTGGTCAGCAAGCACCTGCGGGATACGGACAAATGCCACAAGATTATGGTCAGCAAGTACCAGCGGGATACGGACAAATGCCACAAGATTATGGTCAGCAAGTACCAGCAGGCTACGGACAAATGCCACAAGGTTACGGTCAGCAAGTACCAGGAGGATATGGTCAAATGCCGACAGGTTACCCAATGGAAAGCCCTGCAGGATTCGAGTCATCACCAGGCATTAACTTTGCTACACCACCAGTCATGCAAGGAAACCCGTTCGGAAATCCTGGTATGGTAAATCCATATGGAATGGGAGCACCATATGGCCAAATGCCATACGGATATCCACAGATGAGTGGACCAATGGGGGCACCTGTAGGCTATGGAGCACCTGAAATGGCAGGACCTGGTCCATTCATGCAGCCATCCAATCCTTCGCAGGGTTTACCAGTAGGAAGCGGAGGTGATTGCGGCTGTGGAGCTGCACCGGTAGGCATGCCTGGTCCAGCAGCCATGCCGCAGCAAGCAGCCATACCGCAAAATTTTGTACCGCCTACGCCGCCAATCTATAGCGCACCATATACAGGACCTGTTAACGCAGCACATCCTCCGTATATGAATCCTTATGGTATGGGGCCGGTTGGAACAAGTCCTTACGGTATGCCGGGTTACCAAGATGAGAGTCTTTAATACAATAAATAATAAAAAGGGAGACGATGATTATTTTGATCGTCTCCTCTCTTATTTTCAATCCCAGTTCTCTGAAAGAATCATTCAAATGGTTCCAATTCGGACATCCGTTATTTTTTTACGAACAGACAAAAATAATTACGTCATAAAAGGGTATCATACCAACAGCAGACTAAGACTCCAAGAAGCCTTTACAGCCACTCTGAAAAAAGAAGGTTTTAAAAAGACGTATCTATTTTTAACACCCCCAGTGAGAGAACAGCTTTTTTTTGAGGGAACTTATTTCGGATGTATGGAATACATCCCGCCAAATAGAAACGTATTCACTTTTCATACTTATAAAAACCGTCAAGAAGGAATTGACTTATTAGAACAATTCCACCAAACCACGGCAACGTTCGAATCACGTTATCGGACATTACTTCCAAAAGGACAGCTAATTGAAAAATGGACAGAACGGTTCAATGTTTATTCAAATAACCTGCCCTATATTGGGTATTTTATCAATGAACCCTTCCTCTCGGAGATGTTGTCCTGGGCAAAATGGTCATTGGAGGGGATGGAAAAAAGCCGTATCTTTTTTCAAAAAGAAGCAACTGTTATACTACATGGGGACGTAGCCCATCATAACTTTTTAAGAGATACAGGGGGCCAGTTAAATCTCATTGATTTTGATTTAATTAGTATTGGGCCTGCATCATTTGATTATTTACAATATGCGAACCGGATTTTGCCATACATCGACTGGTCATTTGAAAGTCTGGTAAGCCTTAAACAAATTAATAACTATTTACATGAGAAAGCATTTTTATTTGCTTTGGCCTATCCCGCTGATATTTTCAGGGAATGGAATCGAACGATCCGCGAAAAATCATACACAGATCATACAAAATATAAACAGTTAATGGACTTATCAATTCGTCAGTTTTATGCCAGGAAAAAATTTATTGATCACCTTAAGGAGTTAGTGGACTAAGAAGGGCTGGAATTATCCGTCTGAATGAAATCCTCCCAAAAATAACACCCTATTAATGAGCATGTGTGGTAAGCATGCTCAGGATGTTAATAAAGGGGGTTTTTCGCTTGAATAAGAAACAGTGGATGATTCCTCTTTCAGCCACATTGATGTTAGCGCTGGCTGGATGTACGGGTGATAATAATCGTGCAGGTGTTAATGAAAAAAATAATAACAATTCATTAAGCCCTGTTGGTTATTATTCCAATGAAAACCACCCAACCTCGGATAACAATTTATTGAGAGATAATGATGGAGCAATTACGGATATGATGGATCATTCTCTTGGGGATGAAGATCAAGTTACAAACGAAAATAAAAGAAGACAGCTTCAATCAAGAGACGAAAACGGAAATCCGAAAAATCCAACAACACCTTTAGCTTCAAAGGACCGTAATTTTTTCCAACATGATAATCGTTTTAGTACAAGCGACATGAACTATCACGGTCATCTGAATGTGAAAAATGGAAATAACGGTGTGGTAACGGACCCTGATTTCCAGGATAATTTTGCAAAAAAGGTCAAGAACAAAGTAGCAGCAATAGCGAATGTTCAGACCGTTAGATCCGTTGCGTACGGAAATACTGTCATTGTTTCTGTGGTATTAATTGATCAAGACAAAGCATCCGCAACAAAAAGGGCAATTAAAAGAGCCGTGACGCCTTATGCAAACGGACGAACAGTAACGGTCATAACCGATGAAGGGGCCATTGGTCGGGATCGCAATAAATACAATGACATCCAGCAAGAAAAGGGAGGAAGGTAATTCCTTCTTGGTAAGAGGGCAAAGCTTACGGGCTTTGTCCTTTTAAAATTGATTGGAGGATAAAAAGGCAATATTAGGCTAAACTAGTACTGCATAGATTGTTTAATTTTTAACAATAAGAGGTGAGTAGCATGAGGTTTAATTGGATGGCTTGGTATCGGTATAGTCTTGCCGGATTCGCTGTTCTTCTCTTCATGTTTATTATTAATGCCGAGGGAATCACCATGATCGGCGCCGCTTCACAAATAGATAGCCCTTATCCACAGAAAAAGACCGAACCGTTAAACATGACGGTTATTTTGGAAAGGGTCTATTTAGATGGGGAAATAAGTCAAGAGGTCGTCCACGAGACCTGCTGGTCAATGGAAAATTTCTGGGCTAAATATGACCAATGGCAGCTGACGGATATGGATGACTCGACAATGGTTTTCCGCAAGCAGGTCAATGATATATCACCATTACTTAAAGCAAATGGCTTTTTTGGGGTAACAGAAGATGGTGTTTTGACTATTTTTAATGGAAGACCTGATCAATTAAGAATTATTCAATCTTTTTTCCAAATAGATATTAAGAAGTTGGAGAGTTCTAAGCAAGAAGAATTAATTCAAGGCATTCCAATCAAAACAAAGGATCGGTATGTGGAAGTTTTAGAGACATTTAAGCCTTATTCTTTAAAAAAAGAATAGAATCATCAACAAATCAGACTGATGCCGCCATTTCAGCCTGGTTTTTTTATTGAATTCTTGTTGTTGGTGTCGTAATTTGTGAATTTTAATGATTTGTCGAAGGAAAATGGAGTTCAACGGGCGAATTTTGCGAGTCAATGGGCGGATTTCAGTGTTCAATGGGCGTATTTTGCGATTTAATGGGCGAATTCCTCAACTCAATGAGCGAATCCAAATATCTAGTTGTGATTTCAACTCCTTTCAGCGAATCTCAAAGTTCAATCAGCGAATCCCCGAATTCCGAATAGTTTGATGTTTCATCTACCGTTCTATTTTCTATAACTAACCTAAAATTGTATGGTAGAATGAAATACAGTGTAAAACTGGGGGAGAGAATTTAAGTGTACGAATTTATTAAAGGGACCGTCGAATTTGTCGGGCCGGAATATATAGTTGTTGAGAACAACGGGATTGGCTACCAGATATCTACACCTAATCCGTTTATTTATGCAAGTAAAATGGAAACAATGGTAACAGTATACACCTACCACTACGTGCGTGAGGATGTAATCGCCCTGTATGGCTTTGAAACAAGAGAAGAGAAAAAACTTTTTACAAAATTACTAAATGTATCTGGAATTGGTCCGAAAGGTGCGCTAGCCATCCTCGCTTCCGGTGAAGTCCAACAAGTAGTTAGCGCCGTTGAAAATGAAGATGAAAGCTTCCTCGTCAAATTTCCGGGAGTGGGTAAAAAAACGGCTCGCCAAATGATTCTTGACCTAAAAGGTAAATTGCAGGATATCGTCCCGGACTATTTTCCGAATTTATTTAATAGCGACCAGCTTCATTTACATACACAAACAGGTAACTCAAACCTAGAAGAAGCCATGCTTGCACTAAAAGCATTAGGTTACTCCGAGAAAGAAATCAAAAAGATTTCACCTGAATTAAGAAAAGAACAAATGTCTACAGACCAATACATTAAGAAGGCCCTGCAGCGGCTTTTAAAATAGGTGATGATTCATGGATGACCGAATTATTTCTAGTGAAGTAAATGAGAGCGAGATCAGCATAGAACAAAGCCTTAGGCCGCAAACCTTAAGCCAATACATCGGACAGGATCAAGTAAAGGAAAATCTTGATATTTATATTAAGGCAGCCAGAATGCGCAAGGAAACATTAGACCATGTGCTCCTTTACGGTCCGCCCGGATTGGGGAAAACGACACTTGCGGTGATTATCGCCAATGAAATGGGCGTCAACATCCGTACCACTTCAGGCCCGGCGATTGAAAGGCCTGGTGATTTAGCGGCGATTCTTACTGCTCTCGAGCCTGGCGACGTTTTATTTATTGATGAAATTCACCGCTTGCAAAGGACCATTGAAGAAGTGCTATACCCAGCGATGGAGGATTTCTGCCTTGATATTGTCATTGGTAAAGGTCCAAGTGCAAGATCGGTTCGGCTCGACCTCCCGCCGTTTACGCTAGTCGGAGCAACAACAAGGGCAGGCTCCCTATCCGCTCCACTTAGAGACAGGTTTGGAGTTTTGAGTCGACTCGAGTATTATAAGGAGAATCAATTAAAAAATATTGTGCTTCGAACAGCGGAAGTATTCGGGACGGAAATCGATGACCTTTCAGCTTCAGAAATAGCCAGAAGATCAAGGGGCACCCCGAGAATTGCCAACCGTCTCCTCCGCCGGGTGAGGGATTTTGCCCAAGTAAGAGGAAATGGGACGATTGAGCTTGCCCTTGCACGTGAAGCACTTGAACTCCTTCAAGTAGATAAGCTTGGTTTAGATCATATTGACCATAAACTACTGAAGGGAATTATCGAAAGATTCCGCGGTGGACCAGTCGGCCTCGATACAATTGCCGCATCGATCGGCGAAGAATCCGAAACGATTGAAGATGTATATGAACCATATTTATTACAAATTGGCTTTTTGCAAAGAACTCCACGGGGCAGAGTGGTAACCCCGTTGGTTTATCAGCATTTTGGTATGGAGTTTCCGACCAATTGATTTTTTATAAAAAAAGGGTGTCATACTATGAAGGTAGATTTGTTTGATTTTCATTTGCCTGAGGAATTAATTGCACAGGTTCCGCTTCAAAACCGGACCGACAGCAGATTAATGGTCCTAGATAAGGATTCGGGCGAAATAAAGCACGAAGTTTTTAACCATGTGATTGAATACTTGCGTGAAGGAGATTGCCTTGTCTTAAATGATACAAAGGTGCTTCCTGCACGTCTTTTTGGTGTCAAAAGAGATACAGGTGCCAAAATTGAAGTCTTACTCTTGAAGCAGTTGGAAGGTGATCAATGGGAGACACTAATCAAGCCTGCAAAAAGAGTCAAAGAAGGAACCGAAATTGATTTCGGTGAGGGTCTTCTTACAGCAGTTTGTACAGGGACCTCGGACCATGGCGGGAGAATATTAGATTTTAAATATGAGGGCATTTTTTATGAAGTTCTTGACCAATTAGGTGAAATGCCGCTGCCGCCATATATCAAAGAGCAGCTTGAAGACCGGGATAGGTACCAAACCGTGTATGCCCGTGAGCCTGGTTCAGCTGCTGCACCGACAGCAGGTCTTCATTTTACAGACAGCTTACTTAAGGCGATTAAAGAAAAAGGTGTTCATATTGCCTTTATCACCCTTCATGTAGGGCTGGGAACCTTCCGTCCTGTAAGTGTGGATGATGTCTTGGAACATGATATGCATTCCGAATTTTATATTGTTTCAGAAGGTACAGCACGTTTGCTCAACGAGGTAAGGAACAAAGGTGGCAGAATTATTACAGTTGGGACGACCTCTACACGAACCCTTGAAACGATTGCCTCTGCCAATGACGGACATTTTATCGAGGGCAGCGGCTGGACCAATATATTTATTTATCCAGGCTATGAATTTAAAGCGATTGATGGCATGATAACAAACTTTCATTTGCCAAAATCCACTTTGATTATGCTCGTCAGTGCGTTAGCAGGCAGAGAGCATGTGCTACATGCCTATCAAACAGCCGTTTCTGAGCGGTATCGTTTTTTTAGCTTTGGCGATGCGATGTTGATCATCTAGGTTTTACCAAAGGAAGGAGAAAAAATATTGACTGCAATTCGTTATGAATTAATTAAGACATGTAAACAAACGGGGGCGCGGCTTGGCAGAGTCCATACCCCGCACGGCTCGTTTGATACCCCGGCATTTATGCCAGTGGGAACGCTAGCAACGGTGAAAACCATGTCCCCCGAAGATTTAAAAGAAATGGGAGCGGGGATTATCCTCAGTAACACGTATCACCTTTGGCTTCGTCCTGGGCACGAAATTATTAAGGAAGCCGGCGGATTACATAAATTTATGAACTGGGACCGGGCCATCCTTACAGATTCGGGTGGATTCCAAGTATTTAGTTTAAGTGAATTCCGTAAAATTGAAGAAGAAGGCGTTCATTTCCGTAATCATATGAGTGGGGAGAAATTATTTTTATCACCAGAAAAGGCGATGGAAATTCAAAATGCCCTCGGTTCCGATATTATGATGGCCTTTGATGAGTGCCCGCCATTTCCTGCCACCTATGAATATATGCAGAAGTCCGTCGAGAGAACCTCAAGATGGGCAGAGCGCTGTTTAACTGCTCACGGTCGTCCAAATGACCAAGGTTTATTTGGGATCGTCCAGGGCGGAGAATATGAAGAGCTCCGTAAGCAGAGTGCGAGAGACCTAACGTCCCTTGATTTCCCTGGTTACGCAGTAGGGGGGTTATCTGTAGGCGAACCTAAGGACGTGATGAATCGTGTGCTCGAATTCACAACCCCGCTTTTACCTTCAAATAAACCGAGGTATTTAATGGGTGTCGGGTCACCGGATTCATTAATTGATGGCTCGATTCGTGGAATTGATATGTTCGACTGCGTGCTGCCGACACGTATAGCTAGAAATGGGACGTTGATGACCAGCAATGGGCGTCTTGTTGTAAAAAATGCACAATTCACGAGAGATTTTGGTCCATTGGATGAAAATTGTGATTGCTATACTTGCCGAAATTACAGCCGTGCCTACATTCGTCACTTAATAAAATGTGACGAAACGTTTGGAATTCGTTTAACGTCTTACCATAATCTCTATTTTCTGTTAAGATTAATGGAGAAAGTCAGACAAGCCATCTTAGAAGACCGGCTTGGTGATTTTAGAGAAGAATTTTTTGAGCAGTATGGTTTTAACAAGCCGAATGCGAAAAATTTCTAATAGATGTTACATTGAAAGGAGGGAAACAATATGTCTGGAGGAATTGGAACAATCATTCCATTAATATTAATGTTTGTGTTATTTTATTTCCTATTAATTCGCCCGCAGCAAAAGCGTCAAAAAGCGGTTCAGAAAATGCAATCTGATTTAAAAAAGGGTGATAAAATCGTTACGATTGGTGGATTACATGGTTTTATAGATTCAATTGATGACAATAAAGCTGTAATTAAATGTGGAGACGGTAGCCGTCTAACATTTGACCGTAATGCCATTCGTGAAGTCACTGCGGATGCAAGTGAAGGCAGCGTCAATCTAACAAAATAATCGCAAACGAAAAAGGAAGCCGTCCTGGATGGCTTCCTTTTGCTATTAAATGTCTATCTCCAGCACCTATGGGCGCTTCTGCTTTTCTATATTAAGCCGATCTCCTTGAATTGTTGGTAGAAATGTTTACCCCTAAAATTCCTCCCATCATCGCAATTAATGTGTAGCAAGTATGATAAATTACTTGTTCAGCGTCAAACAGGCGATCATATCCTAAGTATTGGAATAAAAAGACAACAAACGAGTAGATGAGTCCCGTTAATCCGCCAATCAGCCAGCCCTTTTCTTTTCTTTTTCCACCAGATAAAAAACCGCCTCCGAATAGACCGATGAATGATAAGGCCGTGATGACGTATTGTAGTGATACTTCACGAGCAGACGTAAACTTGAGAATAAACGCAAAAATTAGGCTGCATATCACGGCAAAAACAAGAATAAAAATTAATCCGTAAATAATTGAAGTGCCAAAGCTTTTTGATTCGATTTTAACTCTCCCCCTTCAGTTGCCTTTAGGCTGGCAAATAATCTTAAAACTAAGTCCTGCCAGACCCTAGATACAAGTTTCATTCCTAGTACAAGCGTATTCGTAAAAGGTGAAAAGTAGAATAAATTTTCTTGAATTTTTCCAATAGAAAAGGGGGTTGGTATTTTATACCGCTAATTTTTCTCCGCATAATGCAAACAATATCGTTGAACGTAAAAAAAGGGGCGACGGTTGTGGAAGATTATATAATGATTGTGTTTCGAACGCTATTTTTATATGCAGTTATTCTAGTCATTTTTCGATTAATGGGGAAAAGGGAAATTGGTGAATTAAGTATTCTAGATTTAGTTGTTTTTATTATGATTGGTGAGATGGCTGTTGTAGCGATTGAAAGAGTGCATACACCCTTGTTCCAGGCTGTTGTTCCAATGGTTTTACTGATGCTTGTTCAAATAACACTAGCCATTATTTCATTGAAAAGCAAAAAATTTCGTAATCTAGTTGATGGGCAGCCAAGTATTATCATTAACAGGGGGAAAATAGATGAGAACGCCATGCGGAAGCAGCGTTACAATTTTGATGATCTCATGACCCAGCTCCGTGAAAAGAACATTCGCAGTATTGCTGACGTGGAGTTTGCGATCTTAGAATCCTCTGGAAGTTTGTCTGTTATCGAAAAATTAAAAGATAGTAATGAAGAACCACAACAGGGGGATATTACCATCCCTTTGATACTCGATGGTAATATTGAAGAGGATAATTTGAAAAGAATTAACAAAACGAATCTCTGGCTTCGGCAAGAATTGAAAAAAAAAGGCTATCGCGATGTAAAAAAAATCTCATTTTGCAGTTATGAAAACGGGAAATTCTTTATTGACTTACAGGATGAATGAACAAATAAGACACGCTAAGATTGCGTGTCTTATTTGTTCATTATGCTATCAAGTTCCGAAGCCACGGGATCCGTTTAAGCTCATCTTTTTTAATAAGTCCTAACAATATAACCATTATGAGATAGGAAGCGGACATGGCTGCTAAGGAAAATAATACCCTAATCGTTAACGGTTGATTAAGGAAGGTGTGTGCAAATAACCAATAGCCTAACCAACCTGTCCCAGCCATGACCAGGAATCCTTTCAAATAGTCACGAATGTAAAATGAGAAAGAAATCGTTTTTAATACTGTAGCAAAATGAAGAATGGTGACCAAAACAAAGCCCACCAAAATTCCTAAGGCCACCCCGTTTATTCCAAATTGCGGTTGTGAGGCCAGCAAAAAAATCACAGCTGTTTTTACGATAGCCCCAATCAGACTATTAATCATTGCTGCTCGGGCCAGATTTAATGCTTGAAGGACAGCTTGTAACGGTCCTTGATAGTAATAGAATAAGAAGAAGGGGGCCATCAGTCTAATAAAATAAGAGCCCTTCGCAGAGCCATACATGAGCTCCATCAATGGGTCAGCTAACACATATAAAATGACAACGGCTAGTCCACCTGAAATGAAGGCAAAGCGCAATGCTTGCTGTAATCGGTGTTCAATTAATGGTTTGTTGTTTTGCGTATTGGCTTCGCTAATCGCTGGAACAAGTGATGTAGCTAAAGAAAAAGTGATGAAAGACGGTAACATCAACAGTGGCATCGCAAATCCAGTTAAGGCACCATATTGTTTAGTGGCTTCAACAGTGATGACACCCGCAAGCGCTAAGCTATGAACGACCACAATTGGTTCAAAGAACCAGGCCACCGAGCCGATCATTCTGCTCCCCATTGTTGGTAAAGCAATATCCATCAAATCTTTGAAAGTTTGTTTCCCGCTGTGAACAAATTGAAAGAAATTTTTCCTCAGTCGAAAACGTTTTTTTAATTTAAAAGCCGTCATTAAGTAGACGAGTGAAACAAGTTCTCCGATTACTGAGGAAACCATTGCCGCAGCAGCTGCATATTCAATTCCATAAGGAAGGAACGCTTTGGTCATCACCGCAATCAAGGTAATTCGTACAAATTGTTCTAAAATTTGTGAGATAGCTGACGGCCTCATGTTTTGTCTGCCTTGAAAATAGCCTCTTAGCACCGAAGAAATTGCAATCACAGGGACAACAGGAGCTATAGCGATTAATGGGTAAAAGGTTCTTGGGTCAGTAAACAATGTCTTGGATAAAATTGGTGCAAGTAAGATTAATGCTGGGGTGAAAATAATGGATAAAGAAATAGTTGTCGCTAGGGATACGACAAGAATTTTTTTAATTTCAGCAAAATTTCCTTTGGCTTCCGCCTCAGCCACATTTTTTGAAATAGCAACAGGCAGCCCTAATTGGGTAAGCGTCACGACAAGGATGAATGTAGGAAACGCCATCATGTATAAACCAACGCCTTCTTCCCCAATACTTCTTGCTATGACAATCCGATTAATAAAACCAAGGACCCTTGTTACAAGGCCTGCGATTAAAAGGATAAAAGTCCCCTTTAAAAACTTCGACATTTAGGTTCCCACCTTCTCAAATAAGAAGAATTCATATACAATTAACTATATGCCTAAGGGTGGACAAAGCATGACAAGTAGTAAAAGCTTTTTGCAAGGATCAATTAAATTGGGAGAGTCCCAAGGAGGCAGTCATAATGGATAATAGTCATAGATTCGAGCATTTCCGCACCCAGGTTCAACCAGCATTAGAAAGTAAACTTGCGGAGTTTCAGTTGCTAGGGATTGATTTAGTAACGGAGAAGGAGCTTTGGGATTTTTTAATAAAGAAAAAGTGGAAAAAGGTAAAGGAAGAAATGAAACTGTACGAAATTATCCAAGAAATACTGTCTGTAAAGGCAAGTGATTATATTAGTTTTGCAACGATAGAGGAATATAAATCGACTGAATTCTCATTCAATGATGAAGATGAATTAAAAGAGCTGTTAAAATAAAAAAAGCAGTTTTTATTCATATTATTGTAAATTGACAGTCATTCCAACTTCTTTCATAATGAAGGAAGTGACTTTTTTGTTATTTTTAAATAAGGATTATATGTTACAGTGCTAAGGCACATGCACTAAGGAGGAGCAATACATAATGGTAAAGCGCAGTAGAATCGTTGCTTTCTTTCTTGTCGTCCTAATTATCGGAAGTACAATGGGAGCAACAACAAAGAACATCTTGAACAATATGAAGCTCGGTCTAGATCTGCAAGGTGGATTTGAGGTCTTGTACGATGTTAAAGAAGCTAAGAAAGGTCAAAAAATTGACAAAGAGGTACTGGCAAGCACAGCTGAGGCACTTGATAAGCGTATAAATGTCCTTGGTGTAAGTGAGCCGAGTATTCAAATTGAAGGAAAGAACCGAGTTCGTGTTCAGCTTGCCGGGGTTACTGACCAGAATAAAGCTCGCGAGATTCTTTCTACACAGGCAAATCTAACTTTCCGAGATGCCAACGACAAATTGATGATGGATGGTTCTGACTTAAAACAAGGCGGTGCTAAACAAACCTTTGATGAAAATGGAGCACCAAGTGTCTCTTTAACATTAAAGAGTGCGGATAAATTCCGTAAGGTGTCCGAACAAATTATGAATATGGCACCAAATAATGTTCTTGTTATTTGGCTTGATTTTGAAGAAGGAAAAGACTCTTTTAAAGAGGAAGTAACAAAAGCAAACCCTAAATTTTTATCAGCTCCAACTGTAAAACAAATATTTAATCAAAATACAGTTTCGATTGTTGGAAGTTTCACTGCTAAGGAAGCTCAAACCTTGTCATCGCTCCTTAATGCTGGTTCATTACCGGTTAAGTTAAAAGAAGTGTATTCTACCTCGGTGGGAGCTAAGTTCGGAGAACAAGCATTACATGATACGGTTTTCGCAGGAATCATTGGTGTTATCCTTATTTATTTGTTTATGATTTTCTATTATCGTTTCCCAGGTCTTATTGCTACCGTTACGTTATCCATTTATATTTATCTGGTCTTACTAATTTTCGATTGGATGAATGGGGTTCTAACCTTGCCGGGAATTGCCGCAATTATTCTCGGAATCGGTATGGCAGTTGACGCCAATATCATTACTTATGAACGGATTAGAGAAGAACTAAAGGTTGGCAGAACCATTAAATCAGCGTTCCAGGCTGGTGAACAGCATGCTTTTACTGCCATACTTGATGCAAACTTAACGACAATCTTAACAGCATGCGTGTTATTCTTCTACGGGACTAGCTCTGTTAAAGGGTTTGCAACGATGTTAATCGTGAGTGTTCTTATGAGCTTTCTCACGAATGTTTATGGTGCAAGGCTATTACTTGGGTTATGGGTCCACAGTGGTTTTCTTAATAAAAAACCGGGCTGGTTTGCTGTCCGCAAGTCCCAAATTAATTCCATTAACGATAATGTAGATACAATGGATCTACCAACTCGATTTGATAAAATTGATTTTGTGAAACTAAGGAATAAAATATTCATCCTATCGGGAGTTCTTCTTGTTGCGGGCGTTATCATTATTGCTATTTTCCGTATGAATTTAGGAATTGATTTTTCTAGTGGAACTCGTGTAGAGGTTCAATCCAATTCACCTTTAACCACTACTCAAGTTGAAAATGCTTTTACCAAACTTCATTTAACTCCGGATGATGTCGTCATTTCCGGTGAGAAAAAGCAAATTGGGGCAGTCCGAATGATTGGGGTACTGTCGAAAAATGAAATCTCTACTTTAAAAGCAGATTTTAAAAAGGAGTTTGGCTATGAGCCGAATGTCAGCACAGTTTCTCCGACGATTGGAAAAGAGTTAGCGAAAAATGCCTTTTTTGCTGTCTTGTTTGCATCAATTGGTATTATTCTCTATGTTTCGATTCGATTTGAAGCCTATATGGCAATCGCAGCGATTGCTGCAATCCTTCATGATGCCTTTTTCATGATTGCTATTTTTAGTATTACAAGACTCGAAGTAGATTTAAACTTTATCGCGGCGATTTTGACGATTATTGGTTACTCCAACCATGATACGATTGTTACCTTCGATAGAGTTCGTGAGAATATGCAAAAGAAAAAGCGGCTTAAAACAGTCCAGGATATTGCTGATGTGGTAAATATAAGTATTCGTCAAACATTAACTCGGTCATTTAACACCGTTTTAACCGTCCTTATTACGGTCGTTTGCTTAATGATTTTTGGAAGCCCGTCGATTCGGAATTTCTCCATTGCCTTATTCGTTGGATTAATTGTCGGTGTTTATTCCTCCGTCTTTATTGCAGGTTCTTTATGGTATGTCTTGAAATGTAAAGAGCTTAAGAAGAAAGGCGTTATTAAAACGGTAAAAGAGAAAAGGAAATACTCTGATCAGCCACAAGTATAAGTTAAGTTGGAAAACCGCAGAAATCCTGCGGTTTTTCTTCTGTCCAGCTCCGGCACCCAGCGACTAGTGGACTTCGCTCTCTTCCCAACGATAAGTCAACATCGAATCGCTTGCGCTCTTCGTGTTTCCTTTATCTCAGTCAGAGCGCTCCAGTCCATACGTCGCTAACCGGGCGCCTCCGCTTTTCTTTTGATTGAATCCTGATTCACACTCCTGTATAATAAGAAGGTCTGAGGGGTGAACATACACATGTTAAGTTCGAAAACAAGATGGATTGTTCGTAAATCCGATGAGCAACTTATCAAAATGCTTGAAACTGAATTAAAAATTACACCTCTTGTAGCTTCACTGCTAGTTAACCGTGGCATTAGTACCGTTGAGTCTGCACGGTATTTTTTATTTGGAAAAGAAGAATTCCACGATCCCTTTCTTTTAAAAGGAATGGATATTGCAGTTACGAGAATTCGTGAAGCCATCGAAAACCAAGAGCCGATTCTCATTTTCGGCGATTACGATGCTGATGGAGTGAGCAGCACTTCCGTATTAATGATGACGCTTCGTGATCTTGGTGCCAATGTCCAATTTTACATCCCTAATCGTTTTACCGAAGGATATGGTCCGAATGAAGCTGCATTTCGGAATGCAGCGGATAATGGAATAAATTTAATTATTACTGTGGATACTGGAATATCAGCTGTCCATGAAGCAACCATTGCCAAAGAGCTTGGAATAGATCTAATCATTACTGATCACCATGAACCAGGTCCAATCCTGCCAGAAGCGCTTGCGATCATTCATCCCAAGCTTCCTGACAGTATTTACCCGTTTCGTGAATTAGCAGGTGTGGGTGTAGCCTTTAAACTTGCCCAGGCTCTCTACGGAGAGGTTCCAGAGCATTTGTTAGAAATTGCTGTGATTGGGACCATTGCTGATTTAGTCTCACTAACAGATGAAAATCGCCTGATTGCCAAAAAAGGACTTGAAAGGCTAAAAACAACAAAGAATATCGGGCTTAAAGCCATTTTAAAACTGGCAGGGGTTGACCCCCTGTCGATAAATGAAGAAACGATTGGCTTTACCCTCGCGCCAAGGATTAATGCCGTCGGTCGGTTAGAAGATGCGGACTTAGCAGTTCAGCTTATCTTAACGGATGATCCACTCGAAGCTGACAGCCTTGCAGCGGAAATGGATGCCCTCAATAAGTCAAGACAGTCGATTGTTAATACGATTACCGCTGAGGCGATGGAAGAGGTTGAAAAGAATTTCCCAATCGATTCGAACAAAGTTTTAGTCATCGGCAAGGAAGGCTGGAACGCCGGGGTTATTGGAATTGTTGCCTCAAGGCTGGTTGAAAAGTATTACCGGCCCACAATCGTCTTGAATTTTGACCCAGAAAAGGGAGTGGCAAAGGGTTCGGCCCGAAGTATTGCCGGATTTGATTTATTTAAGAATTTATCAACCTGCCGTGATATTTTGCCACACTTTGGCGGTCACCCAATGGCAGCTGGGATGACCTTAAACTTAGAGAATGTTACGGAACTCCGCTCAAGGTTAATTGCACTCGCAGAACAACAACTTACTGCTAAGGATTTAATTCCAGTAACGTATCTCGATGAGGAAATTCAACTGCAAAATGTAAATCTTTCATCATTAGATGAAATGAGTCTTCTTGCTCCTTTTGGTGTAGATAACCCCAAGCCAAAAGTTTTAATAAACCATGTGGATATTACGAGTATTAAAAAAATTGGCAGTGAGCAAAACCATTTAAAGGTATTAGTGAATGAGAAGGGTGCAAACCTTGATGGGGTAGGCTTTGGTTTAGGATACTTAGTGGATCATATCTCACCAGCATCAAAAATTTCGTTAATCGGAGAATTATCTGTTAACGAATGGAACAATATACGTAAACCGCAAATTTTTATCCACGATATTGCAGTAGAGTCTTGGCAATTATTTGACTATCGCGGACAGAAGCGGATCAACAGCCTTTCAAATGCTGTACCAGTTGAAAACAGGAAATTTATCATTTTTAATCAAGAACATCTTGAAAAAATAAACCCGAATCTGATGGCTGATACTATTTTAATAAAAGATATCGAAGCGGCAAAGGCTTTCAAAGGGAACAAGGCAAATATTGTTCTGGTTGACTTTCCATCATCTAAAGAAATCCTCGAGGTTTTGTTAAACGGGACACAGCCAGCAAGAATTTATGCTTATTTTCATAAAGAATCCAGTGATTTCTTTAGTACCATTCCTACCCGTGACCATTTCAAATGGTTTTATGCTTTTCTGTTAAAAAAAGGGCCGATGGATATAAAACGTCATGGAGATGACCTGGCGAAGCAGCGCGGTTGGTCGCAAGAAACGATAAATTTTATGTCTAAGGTGTTTTCTGACCTGGATTTTGTTACAATAAACAATGGCTTTATAACTTTGAAAACCGGTGCGCAAAAGCGCGACTTAACGGACTCTCGAACCTATCAAATAAAACAAGCGCAATACGAACTTGAAAGGGAATTATTGTTTTCGTCCTTTCAGGAATTAAAGAGCTGGTTCGATCTAGTAATTCAAGAGTCGGTTGAAACTGAGGAGGCAATTTCAGAATGGATTTAAAGGATTATATTACAATCGTGCCAGACTGGCCAAAAGAAGGAATTAAATTTAAGGATATTACCCCATTAATGAATAATGGTGAAGCATATAAAGATGCTACAGACCAAATCGTAGCTTACGCGAAAGAGAGACAGATTGATCTTATCGTTGGACCAGAAGCCCGTGGATTCATTATCGGCTGTCCTGTCGCCTATGCCTTAGGTATAGGTTTTGCTCCTGTTCGTAAAGACGGGAAGCTTCCAAGGGAAACCATTAAGGTTGGTTATGGACTTGAATATGGGAAAGATATATTAACCATCCATAAGGATGCTATTCAACCAGGACAACGTGTCCTAATTACGGATGATCTGTTAGCTACCGGGGGAACCATTGATGCGACGATTCAATTAGTGGAGCAGCTTGGCGGCGTTGTTGCCGGGATTGCATTCTTAGTTGAGTTAAGTTATTTAGAGGGTAGAAAAAAGCTCGATGGTTATGATGTTTTAACATTAATGCATTATTAAACCATTTAAGAGGGCACTCGAGAGCCGAGTGCTCTCTTTATATAATAAAAAACATCTTAATCTCTTTACATCTTAGCTATTTTTTTCGATAATAGTAACAATCCCTCCTATTAATGACAAATTTTTGACGAATAACATTTATATAAATAAAATGAGACGAAAATAAAGGTGATTTCATGGCGAATGATCAAGTGTTAACAGCCGACCAAGTCATCGACAAGACTCGGAATTATTTAAATGATGAGCATGTAGAATTAGTGAAAAAAGCATACGAATTTGCAAAAAATGCTCATCGTGAACAATATCGAAAATCGGGCGAACCGTACATTATTCATCCAATCCAGGTGGCCGGAATCCTGGCTGATTTGGAGATGGACCCTGCCACGGTTGCAGCAGGTTTTCTTCATGACGTCGTTGAAGATACGAGTGTATCCTTAAAAGATATTGAGTCCTCTTTTAATGACGAAGTGGCGATGCTTGTCGACGGCGTAACAAAATTAGGGAAAATTAAATATAAATCTCACGAGGAACAGCAAGCAGAAAACCACCGGAAAATGTTTGTGGCAATGGCTCAGGATATCCGGGTCATTCTTATTAAGCTTGCCGACCGATTGCATAATATGCGGACACTTAAACATCTTCCTGTAGAAAAGCAGCGTCGGATTTCAAATGAAACACTTGAAATTTTCGCACCTTTGGCACATCGTCTTGGTATTTCTAAGATTAAATGGGAATTGGAAGATACTGCTTTAAGATATTTAAATCCGCAGCAATATTACCGGATTGTTAACTTAATGAAAAAGAAGCGTGCGGAACGTGAGCAATATTTAGTGGATGTCATTGAGGAAGTAAAGCACCGAATGGGTGAAGTGTCCATTAAAGCGGAACTTTCCGGACGTCCAAAGCATATTTATAGCATTTACCGAAAAATGGCTTTGCAAAACAAGCAGTTTAGTGAAATATATGATTTATTAGCTGTACGAATTGTCGTAAATAGCATTAAGGATTGCTATGCAGTCCTAGGAATTATTCACACTTGCTGGAAGCCTATGCCAGGCCGTTTCAAGGATTATATCGCGATGCCGAAGCCTAATATGTATCAATCCTTGCATACAACCGTCATCGGTCC
The DNA here is from genome assembly GCA_002559145.1 of Bacillus sp. AFS006103. Lineage (GTDB taxonomy): Bacteria > Bacillota > Bacilli > Bacillales > Cytobacillaceae > Neobacillus. The sequence goes on along the minus strand of NTXX01000001.1, from coordinate 176,472 downwards.
AAAAGGGGACCCGCTAGAGGTGCAAATTAGAACCTATGAGATGCATCGAATCGCTGAATTCGGGGTTGCTGCACACTGGGCATATAAAGAAGGCAAAGAAGCACTGAATGAAAGCACTTCTTTCGAACAAAAATTGACCTGGTTCAGGGAAATTCTTGAGTTCCAAAATGATACCGCCAATGCGGAAGAATTTATGGAGTCATTAAAGATCGACTTATTTTCCGATATGGTGTTTATATTTACCCCAAAAGGTGATGTCATTGAATTGCCGTCTGGTTCTGTTCCTATTGATTTTGCCTATCGAATCCATTCTGAAATTGGCAATAAGACGATAGGTGCAAAAGTGAATGGCAAAATGGTGACGCTAGACTATCGGCTTAAAACTGGTGATATCATTGAAATCCTTACATCGAAACATTCTTACGGTCCAAGTCAGGACTGGTTGAAGCTAGCGCAAACATCGCAAGCGAAAAACAAAATCAGGGCCTTCTTTAAGAAGCAGCGCCGTGATGAAAATGTCGATAAGGGCAAAGAGATGGTTGAAAAAGAAATTCGCAGTATGGAGTTCGATATTAAAGAAATATTGACTTCAGAGAATTTGAAAAAGGTTGCTGAAAAGTTTAATTTTTCCAGTGAAGAAGATATGTATGCAGCGGTTGGTTATAATGGTGTTACGGCCTTGCAGGTTGCCAACCGTTTAACCGAAAAATGGCGTAAAAAGAGAGATCAAGAACAAAGCTCGAATATTTCGAATGCCATAACGGATCTGAAAACCTTTCCATCAACCAAAAGACGTGAATCAGGTGTTCGAGTTTCCGGTATTGATAATTTACTGATTCGGTTATCAAGATGCTGCAATCCAGTTCCGGGTGATGAGATTGTTGGTTTTATTACTAAGGGCCGCGGGGTATCTGTTCATCGTTCGGACTGTACGAATATCGACTCGAATGATGCGCAGCAAAGGTTGATCCCAGTTGAATGGGAATCTTCTTTAAATGACCGGAAAGAATATAATGTCGATATTGAAATTAGTGGATATGACCGTCGTGGGGTTCTGAATGAAGTGCTTCAAGCGGTAAATGAAACGAAAACAAATATTTCTGCCGTTTCCGGGAAAACAGATCGAAATAAAATGGCAACGATTAACATGTCGATAGCCATTCACAATGTAGCCCACTTGCAAAAGGTGGTTGAACGGATTAAACAGATCCCGGATATCTATTCTGTACGTCGAATGATGAATTAAGGAGTTTCAAAAAATGCGTGTAGTTGTTCAACGAAGTAAGGCTGCCAGCGTGACCGTTGGCGGGGAAGTAACCGGTCAAATATCAAAGGGGTTCGTTTTACTTGTTGGTGTTACCCATGCTGACAAGGAAGAGGATGCTGTCTACTTAGCCGATAAAATTGCTAACCTCCGTATTTTTGAAGATGAGAATGAAAAGATGAACCTGTCATTATTTGATGTTGGCGGTGAAATTCTGTCAGTTTCGCAATTTACCCTTTATGGGGATTGCCGCAAGGGCAGGAGGCCAAACTTCATGGATGCCGCTCGACCAGACCAAGCTGTTCAGCTTTATGATTTTTTTAACAGCTTGCTGCGGGAAAAAGGCATCCGTGTAGAAACCGGCATCTTCGGTGCGATGATGGATGTTGAACTCATTAATGATGGTCCTGTGACATTGATTGTTGAAAGTAAAGCAGAACAAAAGGCGCAAGCGCCCGTTTAGATGCGTATGGACTGGAGCGCTCCAACTGAGATAAANNAAAGGAAACACGAAGAGCGATAGCGATTCGATGTTGACTTATCGTAGGGCGGAGAGCGAAGTCCACTAGCAGTTGGGCGCTGGAGCTGGATTCAGAGAACTAATTTAATTATCCACAATAAATTATTTTGTAATTTTCTATACAATAAAAAAGGCTTGGCACTTTAGTTTAAGTGCTAAGCCTTTTTTATGCTTTTTAGTTGTTTTCTTTAAAGTATCGAGCGAGTCCGTCGTACATACCCAAAGCTGCATTTTCTTGGAATTCACTTGACTTTAACGTCATTTCTTCTTCTGGGTTACTTAAATAGCCAAGCTCGATAAGAATGGCTTTTTGACTATTTTCACGAATGACATGGAAATCTCCAAAACGTACCCCACGGCTTTTCAATTTCGTTTGGCCAATTGTTGAGGCAAAAATAGACTCAGCGAGCGCCTTTTGATAGGGATGATAGTAAAACCCTGTCATCCCGCGAACACTGCGGTCTAGATTACTATCGTAATGAAGGCTGATAAAAGCATCCGCATTGTTATTACGTGCCATGTTCACTCGGGCGGGAAGCTGCAAGTAGGAATCATTTTTTCTCGTTACGTAGACCTTGGCTCCAGCCACTTTTAATTTATCAAACAGGAGCTGGCTTGTCCTAAGTGTTAGTTCTTTTTCGAATGTTCCGCTAACACCCGTAGCCCCTTTGTCCTCTCCGCCATGCCCCGGATCGAGAACAATCGTTTTATTTTTAAGATATTCTTCGGCACCAGGCCTCTTAATCTGTGGGTTTGTTCCGTTAATAGAAACAAGCCAGCCAGCCACATAACCTAATTTTCCATTGTTTAGTTTTATCTCATACCAGTCATTGATTACAGTATTAACGTGAAATTTACCGCCTTTATTTGCACGCACGACGACTGCCGATTGCACGTTTGGTCCTTTTCGGATATTTGTCCCCGTATGGATGATTGTAATCATACGTTCCTTCTCAGCTTGTCCAACTTGGGACTTCACTGTTTTTATTTCAAGAAACCATCCGGCAACCCATCCGAAACTACCAGTCTTGTATTCTATTTTTGCCCAATTATTCTGCTCATCTACAATCGTAAAACTTTGCCCCATAGAAACTGAACCAAGCAGGGTAGTATTTAATGAGGCACCTGACCTTACACTAAGGCTGTTAGCCGTAACAGTTCCAGTCATGCTGCTTTTCTTTTTTAGAGTCGAGTCCGGCATGGCACTTGACGATTGGCTGTCAATAAACTCAGAACTAACCCATCCTCTTAAGTTAGCAAAGCCGACCTCTAACCAATTATTTTGCTTAGAAAATATGATTACACTAGTGCCATGGGCTAGTTTCCCGATTACTGGGCTTGATGTAGAGGGTTCCTGCCTGATGTTTAAGGTATCTCCGTTGACGATACCTGTGCTTATGGATATAGATTCAGTCGCTGCCACGCTTTTTCCTTGAGGCAGGAAAGCACTAAAAATTAGAATAATAGATAAAAGCAATAAACTAGATCTATTGACCATAACACCCTCCTTTACCTATTTATTTAATTTTAGCTTATTAAAAGCTGAAAATCATTCCCAAATTGCTAATATTGACCATTTTAAAGAGAAATCTTAACCTGTATGCAAGATTTTCGCTAAGGATGGAAATAATATCAGTAATTGAAGAAAAGGCAGAGGTGATTAGAAATGAGAGCAAGTGAAAAAGGAATGAACATCCAGTCAATGGATGGACGACTTTTCGGAGTTGATTTTCATGATTTTATTCAAAAGGAACAGCATGCGACCTCGTTTGAACTTGCATCAGAATTTGGTTTAACGATTGGGGATGTCAGAAAGTTAAAGAAACATTTAGAAAGATCATAAATCGCTATTGACATTACCAGCGATGCTCCGTAATATTAATAAAATAAAATGACAAATTGTGATATAACCAATGATGGAGAATAGTAATTAAGCGCAGTCATGAAAAGAGAGGAAATGCCCTAGGCTGAAAGCATTTCTACATGAATCTTAATGAAGGAACACTCCGTAGGCTTCTCTCTGAAAAAGGATCAACTCTAGTAGGAGAAGAACGTAGCAGGCGTTAACTGTTAAAGAGGAAGTGCATGAAATCTATGCCTTCAACTAGGGTGGCACCGCGGGATTATTATAACTCTCGTCCCTTGTATTCATACAAGGGACGGGAGTTTTTTGTTTTTTTACGAAAAACTCCAGCATCCACTAGCTGCGAGACGCTGGAGCTAGACACTGTCCTTACATAACAGAATAAAAAATAAGGAGGTTTTCCACTATGTCCATAAGCATTCCACGAGGAACGCAAGACATTTTACCTGGAGAGGTAGAAAAGTGGCAAATGATTGAAGCAAAAGCGCGTGAACTTTGTGAGAAATATCAATATAAAGAGATTCGCACCCCAATTTTTGAACATACCGACCTTTTTTCAAGAGGCGTTGGCGATAGCACCGATATTGTTCAGAAGGAAATGTACACATTTGAAGACAGAGGGAAAAGAAGTCTCACCCTTAGACCAGAAGGAACAGCAGCGGTCGTTCGCGCCTATGTCGAGAAAAAAATGTTCGGCCTGCCTAACCAGCCTGTAAAGCTTTACTATATGGGACCCATGTTCAGATATGAACGCCCACAAGCTGGACGTTTTCGCCAGTTTGTCCAGTTTGGAATTGAAGCATTAGGCAGCAATGACCCTGCTATTGATGCAGAAGTAATTTCACTCGCAATGAACCTATACAAAGAAATGGGCTTAAAAAAGCTGAAGCTGATCATTAATAGTTTGGGTGATAAGGAAAGCCGGAACGCCCACCGTGAAGCATTAGTAAATCACTTCAAACCAAGAATCGGAGAATTTTGCCATGATTGTCAAAATCGTCTCGAAAAAAATCCGCTCCGCATTCTAGATTGTAAAGTGGACCGTGAACATGAATTAATGAAAACAGCGCCATCTATTCTAGAGTTTCTAAATGATTTCTCCAAAAATTATTTTGAAAAATTACAGCGCTATTTAACCCAGCTTGATATTCCCTTTGAAGTAGATGCGAACTTAGTGCGTGGATTGGATTATTATAACCACACAGCATTTGAAATTATGAGTAATGCGGAAGGCTTTGGGGCGATTACCACGCTTTGTGGCGGGGGCCGTTATAATGGTCTATCAGAAGAAATTGGTGGTCCCGAAGCGCCTGGTATCGGCTTTGCTTTAAGTATTGAACGTTTTATTGCAGCCCTTAATGCAGAAGGAATTGAGCTCGAAATTAACGAAAGCATCGATTGCTATTTAGCTGCACTCGGTGAAGCTGCTAAGGATTACACTGTCGGCCTGTTGCAGCAGCTGCGCCGGGCTGGATTTTCAGCAGAGCGTGATTATTTGGACCGTAAAATTAAAGCTCAATTTAAAGCCGCGGATCGTTTAAAAGCGAAGTATGTTGCTGTACTAGGCGATGAAGAGCTCAAAAATAATAAAATCAATGTAAAAAATATGGCTACAGGTGAGCAAGTAGAAATTGATTTAGCAACTTTTATTAAACAATTCCAAGAGTTGCAGGAATAAGGGGAGGAAATTTTATGTTTGGCAGATCATATTTTTGTGGGGATGTTCCTGAATCGGCAGTTGGCGAAAAGGTCACCTTGAAAGGCTGGGTCCAAAAAAGACGTGACCTGGGCGGATTGATTTTTATCGATTTACGCGACCGTTCTGGGATTGTTCAGGTAGTCTTTAATCCTGATTTATCGAAGGAAGCTTTGCAAATTGCTGAAAAAATCCGTAATGAGTTTGTTTTAGATATAGTTGGTACGGTGGTAGCCCGCGACGCATCAACCTTCAACGAGAATTTGAAAACTGGAAAAATTGAAGTCCATGCAGATAAAGTAACAATCATTAATGAAGCGAAGACACCGCCATTTTTGATTTCTGACAAAACAGATGCATCCGAAGATATCCGCTTAAAATACCGGTATCTAGATTTCCGTCGCCCAGTTATTTTTGAAACCTTAAAAATGCGTCATCAGGTTACAAAGCAAATTAGGGATTACCTTGACAGTGAAGGCTTTTTAGATATTGAGACACCTATTTTAACAAAAAGTACTCCAGAGGGTGCACGTGATTATTTAGTTCCAAGTCGTGTTCATCCCGGTGAGTTTTATGCCCTGCCACAATCACCGCAGCTTTTTAAACAATTGCTTATGGTGGGCGGGATTGAACGTTATTACCAAATTGCACGCTGCTTCCGCGATGAAGACTTACGTGCTGACCGTCAGCCGGAATTTACCCAAATCGATATTGAAACAAGCTTCTTGAGCCAAGAAGATATCATGAGCATGATGGAAACAATGATGACGAAGTTAATGAAAGAAGTAAAAGGAGTAGATCTGCCAGATGCCTTCCCACGCATGACCTATGACGAAGCAATGAGCCGGTTTGGATCGGATAAACCGGATACTCGTTTCGGATTAGAGCTTGTCGATCTTTCAGAAATCGTCAAGGACTCAGGTTTTAAAGTGTTCGCTTCGGCAGTGGCAAATGGCGGACAGGTTAAAGCAATTAATGTTAAAGGTGCAGCTGACAACTACTCACGTAAAGACATCGATGCCTTAACGGAGTTCGTTGCTGTTTATGGAGCAAAAGGACTTGCTTGGCTTAAAGTGGACACTGAAGGGCTAAAGGGACCGATTGCAAAATTCTTCTCTGAAGAAGACACAAAAGCACTTTTGAGTACGCTTGAAGCTTCTGCAGGAGATTTGCTTCTGTTTGTTGCCGATAAGAAAAAGGTTGTTGCCGATGCATTAGGTGCCCTTCGTCAAAAGCTAGCGAGAGAGTTGGATCTCATTGATCCAAGCCTGTTCAATTTCTTATGGGTGACAGACTGGCCGCTCCTTGAGTACGATGAAGAGGAAGGCCGCTATTATGCCGCCCATCATCCGTTTACTATGCCGTTTAGAGAAGATCTAGAGTATTTAGATTCAGATCCATCAAAAGTACGCGCCCAGGCTTATGACATTGTCTTAAATGGTTATGAGTTAGGCGGGGGATCACTTCGGATTTTTGAACGTGATATCCAGGAAAAGATGTTCAGCATACTTGGATTTACACCTGAAGAAGCAAGGGAACAATTTGGGTTCTTGTTAAATGCGTTTGAATATGGAACACCGCCGCATGGTGGAATTGCCCTTGGTCTTGACCGATTAGTTATGCTTCTTGCCGGCAGCACAAATCTAAGAGATACGATTGCTTTTCCAAAAACTGCAAGTGCGAGCTGCTTGTTAACGAACGCTCCAGGTGAAGTTTCTGAGGCTCAATTGAAGGAATTAAATCTGTCACTAAATGTTAAAAAATAACAGGAATTCGCTTTCATGAATCCTTGAATCCAACTTTTTAATATGCTATTATAAAAGCATCAAAGAAGAGTCCTGAAATGTTCGTTACGTTGCCTGAAGTTTTGACCGAACATTATTTATTGGGAGTCCAGCGTTTTCTGATTGCGTAAATGCCTCACCCTTTTCGGGGAAGGGGACTTACAATTTCGGGAACAGGACACCCCCCTGCGAAAGTGGCGGGATCAAAACTAAGGAATTAAGAGTGACGGCATAATTGGGACTCTTTCTATTTGCTTAAAATCAACCTCCTGAACATTGCGGGAGGTTTTGTTTTGCTTCCTAACTTAATTATTCCTATCAAGATACTTGTTTTTAATGGAGTGTATGATATATTTTTAATCGGGAAAAAGAAATGTAACGAATTTAATAATTGGAGTGAACATAATGCTGCATCAATTTTCACGTAATGAACTTGCCATCGGTAAAGAAGGCCTTGAAATAATGAAAAATAGCACGGTTGCTGTTTTAGGAATCGGCGGGGTTGGTTCCTTTGCTGCTGAAGCATTGGCCCGTTCCGGAGTTGGCCGTTTAATATTAATAGATAAAGACGATGTGGATATTACCAACATCAACCGCCAGCTGATTGCACTGCTTTCGACTGTCGGAAGACCAAAGGTAGAGATTATGGAGGAGCGGATTAGAGATATTAATCCAGACTGTGAAGTCATCTCATTGAAGATGTTTTATACGGAAGAGACCTATGAACAGATTTTTAGCCACAATTTGGATTTTGTCGTTGATGCTTCGGATACGATTGTTTATAAAATCCATTTAATGAAGGAATGCTTAAAGAGGAATATCCCAATTATTTCATGTATGGGAGCAGCCAATAAAATGGACCCAACCCGCTTTAAGATTGCCGATATTTCAAAAACACATACGGATCCAATCGCGAAGGTCATTCGCACGAAGCTGCGCAAGGAAAGAATCCATAAAGGAATTCCAGTTGTATTTTCGGATGAAAGCCCAATTGTCATTCGTGAAGATATTAAAAAAGAAGTAGGAAATGAAAATGCATCCATCCGCAAAGCACAGATGCCGCCAGCATCCAATGCCTTCGTACCATCCGCTGCTGGTCTAATCATGGCAAGCTATGTATGTAGTCAATTATTAAGCAGCATCAAAATCCAACGCGTATCGGATGAGAAATAAAATGTTGATATGCCCTAAACTTTTATTAGTTTAGGGTTTTTTTACTATTGGCCAAATAATTAGATTTTCTTTTTAGAATTAATGTATTTCGTGGCTATAATAGTTAAGGAAAATTTTTCTACAATAAGATAAACTAAGTGAGGATACATAGAGAGGGGAGAGAGCTTGGAAACTATCGTTGAGTTAAAAAATGTTACGAAAGTGATTAAAGGAAGAACCATTATAGATAATATTAGCTTTCAAGTGAACAAAGGAGAGGTCTTTGGTTTCTTAGGACCGAATGGGGCAGGAAAAACAACAACAATTCGAATGATCGTCGGTTTGATGGCTATCACATCAGGAGATATTACGGTCGGCGGTGCAAGTATTAAAAGTGATTTTGAGAGTGCTGTGCGTCATATCGGTGCGATTGTTGAAAATCCGGAAATGTATAAATTTCTGACAGGCTATCAAAACCTGGTCCATTATGCAAGAATGGCAAAAGGGATTTCTAAGGAGAAGATTGCGGAAACCGTGGAACTTGTCGGATTAACGGAGCGTATAAACGATAAGGTTAAAACTTACTCCCTTGGGATGAGGCAAAGATTAGGGTTAGCCCAGTGTCTTTTGCATGACCCAAAGGTATTAATTCTAGACGAACCGACGAATGGTTTAGACCCTGCTGGAATAAGGGAAATTCGCGACTATGTCCGCCTTTTGGCCCGTGAGAAAAATCTAGCCGTGATTGTATCCAGCCACTTGCTTTCAGAAATGGAAATGATGTGTGACCGGATAGGGATTATTCAAAATGGTCGCTTGATTGATGTGCAGCTTGTCCATGAACTAGTCCATGGTGAAACTAAAATGACTTATGAATTGGAAGTAGTTCCAAGTGTTAAGGCTTTGGCGCTTATGGAGAGTCACTATCCCAATGTTCGAGCACACCGTTCAAGGAATGGAATAACTGTTCAGTTACCAAAAGAAGAAATTCCGAATTTGGTAAAAATATTCGTTACAGAGGATATTCAAGTTTTTGCCATCAAGGAAGTAGCCAAAACGTTAGAAGATCGCTTCCTCGAACTGACGACTGAAAAGGGGGCGCCAAGTCGTGGTTAATTTAATTAAAAATGAATGGATGAAAATTTTTAAACGCCCTGGTACTTATGTGATGATTGCGATACTGATTGTGATAATATCGATTTTTGGTATTTTTCAGAAATACCAGGAACGAGAATTCAAACTTGATAAAAATTGGGAACAAACTTTACACCAGGAAAATGAAGCACTAAAGAAGCAAATGGAGCAAAGCAATTCAAAGCTTGAGAAGCAATACTACAAGGAAGAAATTGCGATTAATGACTACCGAATAGTGCACCATCTCCCTTTTAATGAAAAATATAATGTCTGGTCGTTTGTAAAAGATGCGTCACAACTGATTATCTTGGCAGGATTATTTACAATAATCATCTCGGCAGGGATTGTTGCCAGTGAATTCAACTGGGGTACCATCAAGCTGTTATTAATCCGACCGATCAATCGAAGCAAAATATTAGCATCCAAATATCTTACTGTTTTGTTATTTGCGTTGTTGATGTTGGCGATCCTATTTGCTATCTCAGCTATTCTTGGTGCCGTCCTGTTTGGAACACCAGATCACCCAGTGCCTTATTTGAAATATGCCAATGGGCAGGTAACAGAACAAAATATCATTGTTTATCTAATGATTTATTATGGGCTAAGCTCCATTAATACAATCATGCTTGCGACGATGGCGTTTATGATTTCATCGGTTTTCCGGAGTAGTTCTCTAGCAATTGGCTTATCCTTATTTTTATTATTCACTGGGGCTCAATTTACGTTGTTGCTTTCGATAAAATTTAGCTGGGCTAAATACATCTTGTTTGCCAACACCGATCTCATGCAATATGTGGACGGCACACCCATGATGGAAGGAATGTCGATGTCATTTTCGGTCATCATGCTCCTCGTCTACTTTGTCATCTTCCAATTGTTAGCCTTCCTAGTCTTCAAGAAAAGAGACGTTGCTGCCTAAATAGAGAAAAGGGTGTCAAGCACCATGTGAATTTTTCACATGGTGCCTGACACCCTATTTTTTTCTGGTTAATTTCTCGTAAACGATGGCGAGTGCCTGTTCGAATTTTCCGGTTTTCTTTGGTTGGTAGTATTGTTTGTGTTTTAACTTGTTTGGCAAGTACTGTTGCGGGACCCATCCGTTTTCATAATCATGCGGGTACTTATAATCTATCCCTCTGCCCAGCTCCTTTGCTCCTTTGTAATGGGCATCCTTTAGATGGTCCGGGACCTCACCGACGATGCCTTTTTGGATGTCTTCAAGCGCGGCCTGAATGGCAAGAACGGCTGAATTGGATTTTGGTGATAAGCATAGTTCAATGACAGCATTCGCAAGAGGAATCCTTGCTTCCGGAAAACCAATTCTTTCGGCCGTTTCAATTGCTGCCAAAGTGCGTGCTCCTGCTTGCGGGTTAGCTAATCCGACATCCTCGTAGGCGATAACAATTAATCTGCGGCTGATACTTGGCAGGTCACCTGCCTCGATTAAACGGCCCAGATAATGGAGAGCGGCATTGACATCACTGCCGCGAATCGATTTCTGAAAGGCTGACAAAACATCATAATGTCCATCTCCATCTTTATCGGCAACGAGGCTCTTCTTTTGTAGACATTCTTCTGCTGTTTCAACATCGATATGTATAGTTCCATCAACATCTTTATCCGTGGAAAGGACCGCTAATTCCAGTGCATTCAAAGAGCTCCTTACATCCCCATTCGAACCTTGTGAAAAATGCATTAATGCTTCATCATCAAGCTCAACCTTTATTTTGCCAAAACCGCGTTCGTCATCTTTCAGGGCACGAATTAAGGCCTGTTTTACTTCTTCTGGGGACAGGGGCTTTAATTCGAAAATCTGGCAGCGGCTCCGGATTGCAGGATTAATGGCATGATAGGGATTACTAGTCGTAGCACCGATTAATACAATCATTCCATTTTCTAAATAAGGTAATAAAAAATCTTGCTTCGCTTTATCTAAACGATGGACTTCGTCGAGGAGCAGAATCACTTTTCCTGACATTTTTGCTTCAGCGGCAACAATTTCCATATCCTTTTTATTATTCGTTACCGCATTTAGTGTTCGAAAGGCGTACTTTGTGCTACCGGCAATCGCACTGGCAATGGATGTTTTACCAATACCCGGGGGTCCATATAAAATCATAGAGGTCAGCTGTTTGGCCTTCACCATTCTTGAAATAATTTTCCCATCACCGACCAGATGCTCCTGGCCGACAACTTCTTCAATCGTTCGAGGCCGCATCCGAAATGCTAAAGGCTTTTGCTGCATTTGACATCTCTCCAAAAAGGTTTTTCTAATAGAAATTTAGCTCATATAGCTTAACATTATCATTTTTCCTTGAAAAAGCATATTAAAGAAGAATATGATATACTTTTAATGCCAATCAAATTACTAAGGATTTTTTTAATATAGATACGAATAGAGGGTGCGATATGAAAATTTCAACAAAGGGTCGCTATGGTTTAACGATCATGATTGAACTTGCTAAGAAACAGGGCGAAGGGCCGATTTCATTAAAAACGATTGCGCAAGCAAATGATTTATCGGAACATTATTTAGAACAATTAATTGCCCCATTACGGAATGCTGGCCTTGTGAAAAGCATTAGGGGTGCCTATGGCGGCTATATCTTAACAAACATTCCATCAAAAATTACTGCTGGGGATGTCATTCGTGTCCTAGAAGGACCAATCACGCCTGTTGAAGGGATTGAAGATGAAGAACCTGCCAAACGGGAGCTGTGGATCCGAATTCGTGATGCTATTAGAAACGTTTTGGATAACACGACGTTAGAAGATTTAGCAAATCATAGTAATGATGAAGAACCGGATGGTTATATGTTTTATATTTAGGGTAAAAAGTAACATTGTAGAATTATTTTGATAGAAGGTGTAAATGTGGAACGAATTTATCTCGACCATGCTGCTACATCTCCCATGCATCCAAGGGTTATTGAAAAAATGCTCGAGGCGATGAACTTGACGTTCGGAAATCCCTCAAGTATTCATTCCTTTGGCAGGGAAGCACGACAACAAATTGATTTAGCGCGCTCGGTGTTAGCCAACAGCATTGGTGCAAAGGATAACGAGATTATTTTTACAAGTGGGGGAACCGAAGCAGATAATATGGCGTTGTTTGGGGTTGCGGAAACCTATCAGCATAATGGCAGACATATTATTACCTCCGATGTGGAGCATCATGCAGTTCTCCACGCTTGCAAGAAGTTAGAAAAAGTGGGCTTTGAGGTCACTTATTTACCTGTAGATGAAACAGGGCGAATATCACTGTCTGAACTTCGTGCTGCCTTAAGGGATGATACCATTTTGGTGTCGATCATGTATGGTAATAACGAAGTAGGCACACTTCAGCCTATACTTGAGATTGGACAGTTATTAAAAGATCATCAAGCAAAGTTCCATACGGATGCCGTACAGGCTTACGGGGTTGAAAACATCGATGTTAATGAAAGTCTGATCGATTTATTATCCGTCTCTGCCCACAAAATCAATGGTCCAAAAGGAACAGGTTTTCTTTATGCCAGGTCAAATGTAAAACTGGCTCCGCGTTCCTTCGGCGGTGAGCAAGAAAGAAAAAGACGTGCTGGAACTGAAAATATTGCCGCGATTGTTGGGTTCCATGAAGCGGTTGTAATTGCACATGAAGGTCGGGAAGCTAAGCGAACAAGATTCTTTGATTTGAAAAAAAGCATGATGGAAAAGCTCCGTGAATTAGATGTAGAATTTAACATAAACGGAATGCTTGAATATTCATTGCCACATGTATTAAACTTAAGTTTTCCCGGGACAAGTGTGGAAGCAATGCTGGTCAACCTGGATTTAGCGGGAATTGCTGTTTCGAGTGGTTCGGCATGCACAGCGGGCTCAATTGAACCTTCCCACGTGCTTGTTGCTATGTTTGGTAAACGCTCAGAACGATTAACTAATTCGATTCGTTTCAGTTTTGGTTTTAATACGACAACTGAGGAAGTTATTAGGGCGGCTAAGGAAACAGCTCGAGTTGTTTCCCGTCTCAAAAAATAGATCGACGATGATTTTTGCAACAAAAGAGAGGTGAAATTCAATGGAGAGAAAAGATCCAAAAAATACAAGGGTTGTTGTCGGAATGTCAGGGGGAGTAGATTCTTCTGTGGCAGCACTTTTATTAAAGCAGCAAGGCTACGATGTCATAGGCATTTTTATGAAAAACTGGGATGACACAGACGATACCGGTTTTTGTACGGCAACAGAAGACTATGAGGATGTCATTCGTGTTTGCAATCAAATCGGCATTCCATATTATGCAGTAAACTTTGAAAAACAATATTGGGACAAGGTATTTACCTATTTCCTTGAAGAGTATAAAGCAGGACGGACACCTAATCCAGATGTTATGTGTAATAAGGAAATTAAATTTAAAGCGTTCCTCGAACATGCAATGAATTTAGGTGCGGACTATTTGGCAACAGGTCACTATGCTCAAGTTGAATATCGTGATGGAGAATATAAAATGCTTCGCGGACTTGACGATAATAAGGACCAAACGTATTTCTTGAACCAGTTGTCGCAGGAACAGCTTAGTAAAGTGATGTTCCCGATTGGGAATCTTGAGAAACCAAAAGTGCGGGAAATGGCCAAAGAAGCAAATCTTGCCACGGCTGCAAAGAAAGATAGCACGGGGATTTGTTTTATCGGAGAACGAAATTTTAAAGATTTCTTGGGTCAATATTTGCCGGCCCAGCCTGGGAAAATGGAGACGTTCGATGGTGAAGTAAAAGGCAGCCACGAAGGGCTGATGTATCATACGATTGGCCAGCGTCATGGACTAGGGATTGGTGGTTCGGGTGAACCATGGTTTGCTATCGGTAAGGACTTAGAAAGAAATGTTCTTTATGTAGGCCAAGGTTTTCATCATGAAAAATTATATTCAGACTCCATTACCGCGGTGGACGTTAGCTGGGTTTCAGACCGAGAAAAGCCAGCTGAATTCAAATGTACCGCAAAATTCCGTTATCGTCAGGATGACAATAAAGTGACTGTTCGATTGTTGGAAGATGCTCAAGTGGAAGTTATTTTCGATGAACCCATTCGTGCCATCACGCCAGGACAAGCCGTTGTTTTTTACAATGGCGATGAATGTCTCGGCGGAGGAACTATCGATAAAGTTTTTAAAAATGGTGAACAATTAACGTATGTTGGATAAGTAGTCAACCTGATTCCCAAAAATGGGGTCAGGTTTTTTTGTGGAAGATTATTATTAAATAAAATATGATATACTTTCACTTAGGATTGGAGCTGAAATAAATGGATAAAAACCAATTAGGTGTGCAATACATGCAGGATGGCAACCTGGAGGAGGCTGCGAAGGCCTTTAATGAAGCCATTCAAGAAAACCCCAACGACCCTGTTGCCTTTATTAATTTCGGTAATGTTCTTTCTGCGGTCGGAGACGACGAAAAGGCGCTTAATTTTTATCAAAAAGCAATTGAAATAGATGAAAACGCTGCGGCGGCTTATTATAGCATTGGAACCTTGTTATTTAGTAAGGACCTTTTCAACGAAGCTAAGAATATGTTTGAGACAGCTATGAAAAAAGGTCTGCAATCAAGTGACAATTACTTCATGTTGGGACTGACTCTTGTTCAGTTGAACCAAGGGAAATTTGCGCTTCCGTATTTACAAAGATGCGTCGAATTAAATGAAGCGGATGCGGAAGCACGGTTTCAGTATGGATTATGTCTTGCACAGTTAGAATTAATCGCTGAAGCAATGATTCAATTTGAAAAATGTATCGAGCTGGACCCAGAACATTCGGATGCCTATTATAATTTAGGTGTTACTTATGCTTTCCAAGAAAACGCAGCGAAAGCAATCGAAATGTTCCATAAAGCACTTGATATTCAACCTGACCATTTACTTGCAGGTCACGCAAAAAACCTATTAGAAAGTAATCAATAACTATTCTTATTTTCTCAGAAGGGAGGGAGTTAAATGGAAAAGCAAGATACATTGGATTTATTTGAAGAACAAGGAAAATTCGTAAAGGGCAGGCCAATTGTAACTATTTTTCACAATGAACAAAACCTTTACACGGTTTTACGAATAAGGGTCGATGAAACCAATCATTCCTATGAGGACAAAGAAGCAGTGGTCACTGGTTATTTTCCGAAAATACATGAACAAGAAACCTATATTTTTTTCGGCGAATTTAAGGATCACCCAAAGTTCGGTCTTCAATTTCACACCAATCATTTCCGAAAGGACATGCCCCAAACAAAACAGGGGGTTATTAACTATTTGTCCGGGGAAATGTTTAAAGGGATTGGGAAAAAGACGGCTGAAAACATTGTCGAAACCTTAGGTGAAGATGCCATTTCTAAAATTCTCAGTCAGCCGTCATTGCTTGACACCATTCCAAAGCTCCCTCCTGAAAAAGCAAAATCACTTTATGATACCTTGATGGAGCATCAAGGACTCGAGCAAGTGATGGTTGCCTTAAACCAATATGGATTTGGACCGCAGATTTCGATGCGGATTTATCAAGCCTATAAAGACGAAACGCTCGGAATATTACAGAAAAATCCCTATCAATTGGTAGAGGATATCGAAGGAATTGGTTTTGGCCGGGCCGATGAACTTGGCTACCAGCTCGGTATTTCAGGAAACCATCCTGACCGGATCAAAGCAGCCTGTCTTTACATACTTGAGAACGAAAGCATCCAAAATGGGCATGTTTACATCCATGCAGAGGACTTATTGGAGCAAGTAAAAGCACTCTTAGAAGATAACAAGCGTGATCAAATTGACTATCAAGACATATCCAATGAGGTCATTAAGCTCCAAGAAGAGGGCAAATTAATGGGTGAAGAAAAACGCGTGTACATGCCTTCATTATTTTTTGCTGAAAAGGGGCTTGTGACGAATATCCATCGCATTCTTGAGCAAACCGAATATAAAGACCAATTTCCAGAATCTGAATTTCTGTTATCGTTAGGCAGTTTAGAGGAACGGCTTGGGGTTCAATATGCTCCCTCGCAGCGAGAAGCTATCCAAACAGCGTTAATGTCACCCATGTTAATCTTAACCGGTGGACCAGGGACAGGGAAAACGACGGTTATCAAAGGGATTGTTGAGCTTTATGCTGAATTGCACGGCTGTTCCTTGGAGCCAAAGGATTACCATAAAAAAGGGGAACCATTCCCATTCTTGCTTGCTGCACCAACTGGTAGAGCGGCTAAAAGAATGAGTGAATCGACGGGACTTCCGGCAGTAACCATTCATCGTCTGCTTGGATTAAATGGGCAGGAAGGATTTGACCATGATGATCGCAGCCCGCTTGAGGGGAAAATTATTATTGTCGATGAAACCTCGATGCTTGATATTTGGCTTGCCAACCAACTATTTAAGGCTCTCCCTGAAAATATTCAAGTTATTCTGGTGGGGGATGAGGATCAATTGCCGTCGGTAGGGCCGGGACAGGTGTTAAAGGATATGTTGGAATCTGAACGGATTCCAACGGTTCGCTTAACTGATATTTATCGACAGGCAGAAGGTTCTTCGATTATTGAGCTTGCCCATGAAATCAAAAAGGGATATTTACCTGCGGATATTACGATGAAGCAAGCCGACAGGTCGTTTATTAAATGTTCAACTGCTCAGGTATCCCAGGTAGTTGAAAAAGTAGCCCTTAATGCAAAGAATAAAGGGTATTCCGCTAAGGATATTCAAGTATTGGCCCCAATGTATAGAGGACCTGCCGGAATCGACCGTTTAAATGTTTTGCTGCAAGAAATATTTAATCCAAACCCTGACGGTAAGCGAAAGGAAATTGCATTTGGTGAGGTGAAATATCGCATCGGTGATAAGGTGCTGCAGCTTGTCAACCAACCCGAAAGTAATGTCTTTAACGGAGATATTGGAGAAATTATCTCGATTATTTATGCAAAGGAAAATACCGAAAAGCAGGATATGATATATATTTCCTTTGAAGGCAATGAAGTGGAATACACTAAGCAGGACTTAAATCAAATTACGCATGCCTATTGTTGTTCCGTTCATAAATCTCAGGGCAGTGAATTTCCGATTGTTGTCCTTCCGATTACAAGAAGTTATTATCGAATGCTGCGCAGAAATTTAATTTATACGGCAATTACTAGAAGTAAACAATCGTTAATTCTGTGTGGTGAAGTCGATGCACTTAAAATGGGCGTAGAAAGAGCGGATGAACTCTCTAGGCAAACGACCCTCTGTCTCAAGCTCCAAGATTCGATTGCAGCACCACCAAATGCTGAAGTAAGCCATCAGGAATCAGTCGTTGTTAATCCCACGGAAAGTAAAAATCCGACCGAGGAATTATCCTACGAGGAACTATTCATACAAGAAGATCCAATGATTGGCATGGAAAACGTTTCACCTTATGATTTCATGGAAATTGACTAACACTATAAATGTTCACAGGAGGTGGGACACTCTTTGCGGACATTTTCTTTACTAAAAGGACAGCCTGTTTTTAATACAAAAAGCGGCCAAAAAATTGGTGAAGTTTGTGATTTATGTATCTCCAGCAACGGTAAGGTAAATGGCTTACTGATAAAAAAAGGCGTTTTTTTCAAACAATCCTTTTTTCTGGACATCGAAAAAGTGGCTTCCTTCGGTTTGGATGGAATAATGATTGAGAATAACGGCCATTTGGTAAAACTGAAAGATGATCCGGAATATACACTTACACATCAACATTCTCTAAATGGGATGATGATGCTTTCTAAAAGTGGGGAATCACTTGGATTGTTAAAAGATGTATATTTCCAGGAAGAATTGGGCACTATTATAGGGTACGAAATCACGGATGGCTTCTTTTCGGAACTTACGGAAGGCAAACAAGTCATTCAATCCGAAAAGCCCTTAGCAATCGGAAAGGATGCCATTATCGTTGACGTAAATAATACGTGAGGTGTCTTTCCATGTTTAAGTGTCCCAATTGTCAAAGCAAGGATATCGGTAAGATTGGTATCAACCAATATTATTGTTGGAGTTGCTTTATCGAACTTTCAGTAAACAAAGGCATAATCAATACCCACCAAGTCGAAGAAGACGGGTCACTAAGTTCCTTAGATGATTTGTTTGAAGAAGAAGAGCGTCGTTACACCATTTAACATAGAAAAGCGGAAAGCTTGAGTTAGATCGTTATCAAAGTTATAGGTTTAAACTTAATTAACGTCTAATAAAGAGGTGAAACGAATGAATAAAATGATGACGACGATGATTGCTTTTGGTGCTGGGATGGCTGCCTATAATGTGGCCTCAAGAAATAATATGATGTCAGCCCGAAATATGAAAAGAATGACAAAGAAAGTAAAACGTGCGATATTTTAAAACAAAATCCCCCTCGAACTTGAGGGGGATTTTTATTATAAGCAAAGCATTAGTCTTTGAACTTAGATTAGTGTCTAGCTCCAGCGCCCAACGGCTAGTGAACTTCGCTCTCCGCCCTACGATAAGTCAACATCGAAACGCTAACGCTCTTCGTGTTTCCTTTATCTCAGTTGGAGCGCTCCAGTCCATACGCCGCTAAACGGGCGCTTCCGCTTTTCTATGTATAATTCACCCAAGTGTCTCTAACACTAACCTGAAGGAGGCTATGGAACGTGGAGATTCGAATGAAATGGTATTACCGCATCGGTTTTATACTCCTTTTATTAATTGCCATTTATGTTTTTCTGAAAATCCGTTTTGTATGGCTGCCTATCTTCAGGGTGGTTGTTATTATTATGCTCCCCTTTGCCATTGGTGGATTTATAACCTATTTGCTTCATCCGATTGTGGAGAAATTACATCTAAAGGGTATGCATCGGGGGCTAGCCATTTTTCTAATTTATATTTTATTTTTTGGAGGAATCGGATTAGGACTTTATAAAGGGGTTCCAGCAATGATTGACCAAATAAAAGATCTTTCCGACAGTGCCCCCGTTTTAGCAGAACAATATAAAGGTTGGATTACTAAGCTTGAAACAAATACGAGAGAATGGCCTGACGGTTTGCAAACAAAAATAGATGATGGAATTGATGCCTTTGAAGAAAAGTTGGATTCCCTCTTGACAGTTATCGTCAATCTATTAATGAAGCTTCTAAATTCAGCATTAATCCTGATGATCGTTCCCTTCATTGCCTTTTATATGTTAAAGGATTTTCCATTGATTAAACGAACATTTTGGTATATAACACCGAAAGAATGGCGAAAAAAAGGGACCCTCTTCTTAAAAGATGTGGATGAATCCCTAGGGAGCTATATTAGGGGACAACTTCTGGTCTGTATCATCATTGGCAGTGTTTCTGCACTTCTGTTTTGGTTATTCCATTTAAAGTACCCGTTGATACTAGGCCTTATCGTAGGGATCACCAATGTCATTCCCTATTTTGGTCCGATTATTGGGGCAGTACCAGCAGTAATCATCGCAGCCACTTCGTCAGTAAAATTAGTAGTTATTACCTTAGTCATTGTTTTTGGCCTTCAATTTTTAGAGGGAAACATCTTGTCTCCCTTAATTGTTGGAAAAAGCCTTCATATGCACCCGTTAATTATTATGATTGCGTTAACTGCTGGGGGAGAAGTTGGTGGAATCCTGGGACTTATTTTAGCTGTTCCAGTCCTTGTGGTGATAAAAGTTGCGATTGTTCACGCGAAAAGTCATTTTATCCGACGGAAAGCAAAAGACCCCCCTACTTTAGTTGAAGATTAATTGACAAACTTTTTTAAGGTGGCTATAATTCGTAATATAGAATATTTGTATGAAAATGTTGAAGGATTAAGTATGTTGTAGACCATCTGTAACGCTTGTGCGTATAAGAGAGGAGCTTCCCTGGCTGAAAGAAGCTCTAGATGAAGGACGGCAGAAAGCTAATCTGGAGTGCAGCTAACCACTGCCGTATGCCTGCGTTAAGGGATTAATGAGAGATGGATATATTTTTGTATCCGTAATCAGGGTGGTACCGCGAGACAAGCTCTCGTCCCTGTTTTTTGGGATGAGGGCTTTTTTGTATGCTTTTTTACATAAATAAGGGAGGTCTAATACAATGAAAAATTTAACAGGTTCACAAATTCGTTCGATGTTTTTAGAGTTTTTTAGTAAAGAAAAGGGTCATACGATTGAACCAAGTGCATCACTAGTACCACATGATGATCCATCACTATTATGGATCAACAGTGGGGTGGCAACCTTAAAGAAATATTTTGATGGACGAGTGGTTCCCGAAAATCCGAGAATTACCAATGCACAGAAATCCATCAGAACCAATGATATTGAAAATGTCGGGAAAACAGCTCGTCACCATACATTCTTTGAAATGCTTGGTAACTTCTCGATTGGTGAATATTTTAAAGTGGAAGCGATTGAGTGGGCATGGGAATTCTTAACGTCTGAAAAATGGATTGGCTGGGATCCTGAACTTCTTTCGGTTACCATCCATCCCGAGGACAATGAGGCTTATGATATTTGGCATAACACCATCGGTCTCCCTGAAGAACGTATTATTCGTCTAGAAGGGAACTTCTGGGATATAGGGGAAGGTCCAAGCGGTCCGAATACAGAAATTTTCTATGATCGCGGACCAGAGTATGGTAACGACCCAACAGACCCTGAGCTTTATCCTGGTGGTGAAAATGACCGTTATCTTGAAGTTTGGAACCTAGTGTTTTCTCAATTCAATCATAATCCAGATGGCACCTATACACCGCTGCCAAAGAAAAATATAGATACCGGAATGGGATTGGAACGGATGGCTTCGGTTGTTCAAAATGTCCCTACCAATTTTGATACAGATTTATTTATCCCGATCATTCGCGCAACAGAAGAAATTTCCGGTGAGAAATACGGTCAGAACAAAGAAACAGATGTGGCTTTTAAAGTCATTGCTGACCATATTCGTACCGTTGCCTTTGCTGTTGGCGATGGAGCACTCCCATCAAACGAAGGCCGCGGATATGTGCTTCGCCGTCTCCTTCGCAGAGCTGTTCGGTATGCCAAACAAATTAATATTAACCGTCCATTCATGTATGAACTCGTGCCAGTTGTAGGCGAAATTATGGACGATTTCTATCCAGAAGTAAAGGACAAAACCGATTTTATTCAAAAAGTGATCAAAAGTGAGGAAGAACGCTTCCATGAAACCCTTCATGAAGGCCTAGCGATTCTTGGTAATGTGATTAAAAAGGAAAAAGAAATGGGCAGTGATACCATTACAGGTGCTGATATTTTCCGACTTTATGACACATACGGATTCCCTGTTGAATTAACGGAGGAATACGCTGAAGAAGAAGGAATGAAAGTGGACCATGCCGGCTTTGAGGTAGAAATGGAGCAGCAGCGTGAACGTGCCCGGGCCGCAAGACAGGATGTCGATTCCATGCAGGTTCAAGGCGGAGTCCTTCGAGATGTGAAGGTCGAAAGTAAATTCGTTGGCTACGACGAACTTCATACTAATTCTACTGTGGCAGCTATTATTAAAAATGGCGAACTTGTAGATGCGGCATCAACTGGTGAGGAAGTCCAATTAATATTAGATGTGACACCTTTCTATGCAGAGAGCGGCGGACAAATTGCTGACCGTGGGTCAATCGAAGGTGTTGGAACGAGCGTCATTGTTAAGGACGTTCAAAAAGCACCAAATGGTCAAAACCTTCACCAAGTCATTGTTAAAGCGGGAACATTAAAGACAAACGACAAGGTGAAGGCTGAAGTTGATGCGGAGAACCGTGTCAAGGTTATTAAAAATCATACAGCGACCCATTTGTTACACCAAGCATTAAAAGATGTTCTTGGCGAACATGTAAATCAAGCGGGTTCACTAGTTGAACCAGATCGTCTCCGCTTTGACTTTTCGCATTTTGGTCAAATTAAACCAGAAGAGCTTGAACAAGTTGAAAAAATCGTCAATGAAAAGATTTGGAGAAATATTGAGCTCAATATCAGTTTAAAGCCAATTGCTGAAGCAAAAGCAATGGGAGCAATGGCTCTTTTTGGTGAAAAATATGGTGATATTGTCCGTGTTGTAAGAGTTGGCGATTACAGCCTTGAACTTTGCGGAGGCTGTCATGTTCCGAATACATCTGTGATTGGGTTATTTAAAATTATCTCTGAAGGCGGAATTGGTGCCGGTACGAGAAGGATTGAAGCCGTGACAGGTGAATCGGCCTATAAGTCATTAAATGAGCAGGTGACCTTATTAAAGGATGCTGCTGAAAAACTAAAAACCAGTCCTAAAGAAATTGTTAACCGAATTGATAGTTTAATGCTCGAAATCAAACAACTTCACAGAGAAAACGAATCGCTTGCAACGAAGCTTGGAAATATCGAAGCTGGAAACCTCGTATCAAAGGTGAAAGAAATTGATGGAGTAACAGTGCTGGCAGCAAATGTTCAAGGTGCTGATATGACTAACCTGAGAAATATGGCAGATGATTTGAAGCAAAAACTGGGCTCTGTTGTGATTGTTCTAGGTAGCGCCCATGAAGGTAAGGTTAATTTAATTGCAGCAGTTACCAAGGATTTGATTGAAAAAGGGTATCATGCAGGCAAGTTAATCAAAGAAGTCGCTTCTCGTTGCGGCGGCGGCGGCGGCGGTCGTCCTGACATGGCTCAGGCTGGCGGTAAAGATCCTGAAAAGTTGGAAGCTGCGCTTCAGTTCGTAGAGGAATGGGTAAAATCCATTTGATAATAGGACAAAGTAGTGTAAAATGAAGTTAATTAGTATAATTTTCCTCAAATAAAAAGCGAGGTGCATGCAATGAGCTCATTTGACAAAACGATGCGATTTAATTTTCCTGAAGAACCATTTGAACACGATATAAATGATGTTCTTCTTCAAGTGTATGAAGCTTTGCAGGAAAAGGGCTATAATCCGATCAACCAAATTGTTGGTTATCTTTTATCGGGGGATCCTGCCTATATTCCACGTCATCGTGATGCCCGCAATATAATTCGCAAGCTTGAACGTGATGAAATTATTGAGGAATTGGTTAAATCCTATCTTAAACAACAGCGAGAGGGTTAATGAATGCGCGTATTGGGTTTAGATGTAGGCACTAAGACAGTCGGCGTTGCGTTAAGCGATGAATTTGGCTGGACTGCCCAGGGCCTCACGACTCTCAAAATCAATGAAGAAAAAAGTGTGTTTGGTTTTGAGGAAATTGGTCAATTAATAAAAGAGTATCAAGTAGATACGGTTGTCATCGGTCTGCCTAAGAACATGAACGGGACGATTGGACCACGTGCGGAAGCGAGTATGCAATTTGCAAGAGAAATTGAAAATCAATTTGCGGTACCAACTGTACTTTGGGATGAGCGTCTAACAACAATGGCAGCTGAGCGCGTGTTACTTGAGGCTGATGTAAGTCGAAAAAAACGAAAGAAAGTAATTGATAAGATGGCTGCAGTGATGATTCTGCAAGGCTATCTGGATAGCAAAAATTAATGAGGTGAAAGAATGGCACACAATCACGAAACAGAACATGATGAAGAACAATTTATTACCCTAGTAGATGAAAATGGTAACGAACAATTACATGAAGTACTTTTTACTTTCGATTCCGATGAATTCGAAAAATCTTATGTATTTTTTTATCCCGTAGGATCTTTTGATGATGAAGAAGAAGATGTAGATATTCATGTCTATGCCTATATTCCTACAGAAGACGGCGGATATGGCCCGTTAATGCAGATTGAAACGGACGAGGAATGGGACATGATTGAAGAAGTGTTCAATACCTTCAATGAAGATCAAGAAGCAGAAGAAGAATAAAACATGAAACCGGCTGATTTTAAATGGCCGGTTTTTTTGTGTAGTTGACTCAATAAATCCGACAAATCTATTGATAAATTGACATTTTTCGTACTATGTGCTGAAATAATTAAGATGTATATTTTTTTTATCTTATGTATTTAGTAGTTTACAAAACAAGAGAGTCCCATTGGTCGTTTGGGAAGGGGGAGTCAAATGACAACAGACAAAAAAGATGTAATTCGTAAAAAAATGCTTGAACATCAAAGTGAAGCAAAAGTTGTCAGAAAGATTGTTTTAGTTATTTCAATTTTATTGCTATTATTAATCGTCTTAATTAGTGGTGGTGGATATTTGTACATAGATTCAGCCCTCAAACCTGTTGATGCAGAAAGTAAGACTCTAAAAAAAGTGGATATACCGATAGGCTCATCAGTGACAGGGATTGGTGAAACATTACAATCACATGGCATTATAAAAAGTGCCAAAGTATTTAAATATTATGTAAAACTAAAGAATGAAGCCGGGTTTATGGCAGGGGAGTATCAATTAAGCCCTTCTATGGATGTTCCTGAAATCGTAAGCCGTTTGAAAACGGGTAAGGTAATGGCAAAAGCTAGTTTCAAACTTACCATTCCTGAAGGAAAGCAACTCGAAGAAATTGCAGCGATGATGGCGAAAGCAACAAAACAAAAACAAGAAGATGTTCTTAATAAATTAAACAACATCGAATTTATTAAAACCCTTATGGCTAAATATCCAGATATATTAACAGAGGAAATCTTAAATTCATCAGTAAAATATCCTCTAGAAGGTTATTTATACCCGGCAACCTATCCTTTTTATAAACAGAATCCCTCTGTTGAGGAAATGGTTACTGCCATGTTAAATCAAACACGAAAAGTTGTATTAGCTTATTCAGAAGAAAGTAAGAAGAAAAACCTTTCCGTCCATCAATTGTTAACAATGGCCTCCTTGGTTGAAGAGGAAGCGACTGAAAAGGCTGATCGTAAAACGATTGCGAGTGTTTTTTACAATCGGATGAAAAAAGGGATGATGCTCCAAACCGATCCAACCGTCCTCTATGCACAAGGGAAACACAAAGAGAGGGTATTATATGAGGATTTAGAAGTTGATTCACCCTATAACACTTATAAAAATACTGGTCTTCCACCAGGACCCATCGCCAATTCAGGAAAAGCTTCGATTGAAGCATCACTTGAGCCAGAGAAAACTGATTATTACTATTTCCTAGCTACATCGGATGGTGATGTTATTTTTACAAAAACATTGGAAGAGCATAATAAGGAAAAAGCAAAGCATATTACCAGTAAAAAATAATACTTAACGGGGGAAATGTGAGCATTCCTCCGTTTTTCTATTGAAATCTAAGAGTGATTTATGATAAAATAGTTCAAGTGTTTTAATAAATTGTTCTATAGCGTAACTCACAGTAAGGTAACCTGGCCGCAGCTGCCTGCAACGCATTATGTCGGATTTTAACCGTCAATGCCAAAGATTACTGTGAACGCTATTTTTTCATGTCTAAATAGTATGATCTATAGAGATAATAAAAAGTATTTGACTTAGTGAATTGTGCGTTGCTTACACAATTCTTAATAGGGATAGAGGTGAGGGCAGCTTGTTAAATGCGAAGCTGCATTCTTATATTGAAGGTTTGATTTCGGACCGTAATCCATTGATAACAGAAATGGAGAATTACGCAAGTGTTCATAATGTTCCTATTATGGAGCTGGCAGGCATAGAAACCATGCTGCAATTATTACGAATTCACGAATCAGAGAAAATACTTGAGGTAGGAACCGCGATTGGTTACTCTGCTTTACGAATGGCAGAGGCGCTCCCAAATGCACAAATCATTACAATCGAGCGCGATATGGAACGTATAGATGTGGCTGAACAGTTTATCAGCCGTTCTGAACATAGGAATCAGATCACGTTGATCAAAGGGGATGCACTAGAAGTTGAGGAAGCCGTAAGTGGACATGCCCCGTTTGATGCGATTTTTATTGATGCAGCAAAAGGTCAGTATAAAAAGTTTTTTGAAATCTATTCAAAATATTTAACAACTGATGGAATGATTATTACTGATAATGTTTTATTTAAAGGCCTTGTCGCTGAACCCGTAATTGAATCAAAAAGAATCCGTAATCTCGTTAAAAAGATTGATGAATTTAACCATTGGCTATTAAATCATCCAGGTTTTAACTCTGTCATTCTACCCGTTGGGGATGGGGTTGCGATAAGTAAACGAAGAGGTGAGAGGATATGAAAAAGCCTGAATTACTTGTAACACCAGTAACTATCAATGACATCTTGCCATTATCTGAAGCGGGTGCTGACGCATTTGTAGTTGGTGAACAGCGGTTTGGCTTACGACTTGCAGGAGAGTTTACCCGAGAAGATGTCCAAAAAGCAATTGATCTAGCACACTCAAAAGGCAAAAAAGTTTATGTTGCAATGAATGCAATTTTTCATAATGAGAAAATTGAAGAGCTCAGCGATTATATTCAATTTGTATCAGCGGCAAAAGCGGATGCGATTATATTCGGCGATCCTGCCGTCTTAATGACCGCAAGAGAAGTAGCACCTGACATGAAACTGCACTGGAGTACAGAAACAACTGGAACTAACTGGTTTACTTGCAACTATTGGGGCAGAAAAGGTGCGAAACGAGCTGTGTTAGCACGAGAAATAAATATGGATGCTATCGTAGAAATGAAAGAAAATGCGGAAGTGGAAATTGAAGTGCAGGTACACGGCATGAGCTGTATGTTCCAATCGAAACGCTCGCTGTTAGGGAATTATTATGAGTATCAAGGGAAAGTAATGGAAATTGAAAATCGTTCGATGAAAGAAAAAATGTTCCTGCATGATAAAGAACGGGAAAATAAATATCCAATTTTTGAAGACGAAAACGGCACACATATTATGAGCCCAAATGATATTTGTATCATTGATGAACTACAAGAGATGTTAGAAGCGGGTGTTGACTCGTTTAAAATTGACGGAATCTTAAAAAGCTCAGAATATATTCTTGCCGTAACAAAGGCTTACCGTGAAGCAATTGATTTGTTTAGCGAAGATCCGGACGCATATGAAGATAAAAAGGACGATCTATTAGCAGCTATTGAAGAAATTCAGCCAGCAAATCGTTCATTAGATACAGGTTTCTATTTCAAAGAAACAGTTTATTAAAAGAAAAGCGAAAGCGCCTAAGCGCTGTCGCTAGAAAATTGGAGGGGTTCAACTGTGAATACAGTTAAAGATAATATTTCTAAAATTATCGACGGGAAACGGGTTATTGTAAAGAAGCCGGAACTCCTTGCTCCAGCAGGTAATCTTGAAAAATTAAAAATTGCTGTACATTATGGGGCAGATGCAGTTTTTATCGGCGGCCAAGAATATGGACTTCGTTCAAATGCCGATAACTTTACCTTCGAAGAAATGAAAGAAGGGGTAGAGTTCGCCAAGAAATATGGTGCGAAAATTTATGTGACCACCAACATTTTTGCGCATAATGAAAATTTGGATGGTTTAGATGAATATATACTTGGTTTGAAAGAAACTGGGATCGCCGGAATAATTGTCGCTGACCCGCTAATTATTGAAACTTGCCGCCGTCTTGCACCGGAGATTGAAATCCATATCAGTACGCAGCAATCACTTTCTAACTGGAAAGCTGCCCAGTTTTGGAAAGAGGCAGGTGCAGAACGTGTCGTATTGGCTCGTGAAGTAAGTGCAGAAGAAATTAGAGAAATGAAGGAAAAGGTCGATGTTGAGATTGAAACCTTTGTTCATGGTGCAATGTGTATAGCCTATTCAGGTCGTTGTACATTGAGCAACCATATGACAGCAAGGGATTCGAACCGCGGTGGCTGCTGCCAATCATGCCGTTGGGATTATGATCTCTATCAACTTGAAGGCAGCAATCAGGAAGTTGCTCTATATGAAGAAGGTGACGCACCGTTTGCAATGAGCCCAAAGGATCTAAATCTTATTCAAGCGATTCCACAAATGATTGAACTAGGTATTGATAGTTTGAAAATCGAAGGCCGAATGAAATCGATTCATTATATCGCAACTGTTGTCAGTGTTTATCGGAAAGTGATTGATGCTTATTGCGCAGACCCTGAGAATTTTGTGATCCAGAAAGACTGGCTAATGGAACTAGACAAATGTGCCAATCGGGAAACTGCACCAGCATTTTTTGAAGGTGTGCCCGGGTATAAAGAGCAAATGTTTGGTAATCATAGCAAGAAGACAAATTTTGAGTTTGTAGGCCTTGTCCTTGATTATAACGAGGAAACTAACATGGTGACCCTTCAACAACGGAATCATTTTAAACCTGGGGAAGAAGTAGAATTTTTCGGACCTGAAATTGAAAACTTTACCCATGTTATTGATAAAATCTGGGATGATAAAGGTAATGAATTGGATGCAGCAAGACATCCGCTTCAAATTGTACAGTTTAAATTGAACAAACCGGTCTACCCAAACAACATGATGCGAAAGGAGAACTAGCATGATGCGCAAACCGGTTGTTATTGGTGTAACCGGCGGCTCCGGCTCCGGAAAAACCAGTGTCACAAAAGCTATTTATGAGAGTCTGAAAGAGCATTCTATTCTGGTACTTGAACAGGATTATTATTATAAGGATCAGAGTAATTTACCCTTTGAAGAACGTTTAAAAACAAACTATGATCACCCGCTAGCCTTTGATAATAGCTTACTGATTGAACATATTGAAAAGCTATTGCGCTATGAGATCATTCAAAAGCCTGTTTATGATTATTCAATCCATACGCGTTCAGACAAAGTCATTCCTGTTGAACCGCAGGATGTAATCATTTTGGAGGGAATCTTAGTTCTTGAGGATGAGCGGCTTCGAGATTTAATGGACATTAAATTGTACGTAGATACGGATGCGGATTTAAGAATTATCCGCCGGTTAACTCGTGATATTAGGGACCGCGGTCGGACCTTTGATTCTGTCATTGAACAATATTTAAATGTGGTTCGTCCGATGCATAATCAATTTATTGAGCCAACGAAGCGATATGCAGATATCATTATCCCTGAGGGCGGCCATAATCATGTCGCAATTGATTTAATGGTCACAAAAATTCAAACAATTCTTGAACAAAAGTCATTTTTATGAAACAATAGCAAAAGGAATATCTAAAAGGAAATTTCATATTGAAAAAATATTTTTGTCGCGCGCCCTTATATAAGAGGACGCGCTACTATCTATTTTTCTGATTGGCATAATATTACATATATTACATACACAATTCTTAATGACTAGAAGGAGTGAGGGTTTTGGCTACAGAGAAAGTATTTCCAATGACACAAGCAGGTAAAGATAAACTGGTCCAAGAACTAGAATACTTAAAATCAGTGAAACGTAAAGAAGTGGTTGAAAGAATTAAAATTGCGAGAAGTTTCGGGGACCTATCTGAAAATTCTGAGTATGATTCCGCGAAGGAAGAACAGGCCTTTGTTGAAGGCCGCATCACAACATTAGAAAATATGGTTCGCAATGCTAAAATCATTGCAGAGGCTGCTATGGCAAGTGACTCTGTGACATTAGGAAGTTCTGTTACATTTATTGAGCTCCCAGATGGTGATGAAGAAACGTATTCTATTGTTGGAAGCGCGGAAGCTGACCCATTTGAAGGAAAGATATCAAACGATTCACCTATCGCCAAAAGCCTTTTAGGTAAAAAAGTAGGCGATCAAGTATCCGTTCAAACTCCAGGCGGAGAAATGAGCGTTAGAATTACTAAAATTAAATAATTGTAATTATAACTATTTTTGGTTTATCATTTGATTCATTGTTTGAAATAAGAAAACCTCGTCAAAACTTTTGACGAGGTGTTTTTTATGTGGAGAAAAAGAGCGATTGGGTGGCTGATTATTTCTATTACAGGATTGTTGTTGCTTTTAGGGCGTTTAATGCAAATTCAGTTAATTGAGACAGAGACTTTTTCTAAACATAACATAAATCTACTTGAGGAAAGTGTCAAACAAAGAACGCAAGAGCTAGTTATTGATAATGGCAGAGGGAACTTTCTTGACCGAAGAGGTGCAATGCTCACACACAAAAAGGTGGCAGTTCTTGTCCTTTTCCCTTTCTTGAAAAAAATGGATTGGGACGCTGACCAGGTTTCAAACATTTCCGGAATACCCGTTAATACCCTTGAAATGGCAGTTGAAGGGGCGAAAAAACCTTTTGCCTATGGCGAACCTGAACCATATGAACTGACTAGTTCACAAATGGAAAGCATCAATCGCTTAAAAATTCCGGGAGTCTTTGCGATTGAAAAAAAGTTTGAACGTTCTCAAGTTCCAGCCGAACAGCTGATTGGTCTGACTGGAGAAAATTCTAAAGAATTAATGAAGCGATATCCAAATAAAGAGCTATCGGAGAAAACCTTGATTGGTGTGTCAGGGCTGGAGGAGAGCTTTGATGAATTCCTGCTTCCTGAAGGTAAATCAAAGCTGGTA
This sequence comes from Bacillus sp. AFS006103, assembly GCA_002559145.1. Taxonomy (GTDB): domain Bacteria; phylum Bacillota; class Bacilli; order Bacillales; family Cytobacillaceae; genus Neobacillus. The sequence goes on along the minus strand of NTXX01000001.1, from coordinate 145,782 downwards.
TATCATGTCGATGGCGGTGGTGCACCTCTGTTTGGAATTAATGTAAGATATGTAGATCCGGCCAATCCGTTTTATCCAGTCAATATTCGGACAACCCTGGATAAGACACTTCAACAAAGAGCGGAAGAGTTAGTTGATCACTATCAGATTAAAAAAGGAGGACTCGTACTCCTTAATATTAAGGATAATAGTGTACTGTCACTGGTATCAAGGCCAACAATAAATAAAAATGACCCCTACAATGGTGCTGGTATGACGAATATGATGCTCAAACAGCAGATCATGGGTTCAGTTTTCAAAACAGTTGTAGCTGCTGCAGCCATAGACCATAATCTGGATGATTCGAAGCGTCTGTTTGACTGCGGTAAAAAAATTAATGGGAAACCAGAGTTAATCTATAATTATGGGATGTTGGATTTCACGAATAGCTTTGCAAGGAGCTGTAATCGGACATTTGGAGAACTAGCAAAAGAATTACAAAAAATAAATCCAAACCTTTTAGAAGATTATGCTGAAAAACTGTCTCTTACCGGGTCTGTCGGCTGGCAGGGGGATATCTATCACACCAATAATTTTAAACAGTTGGCGGAAGAAGATAAAGGAAGAGTATTTCTGTCGGAGGATGCTAAGAAGGACGCTAATTTCGCTGCAATGACCGGAATTGGACAACATGAGGTTCGGGCTACGCCTTTAGCTGTTGCTAATATGATGGCGACGATTGCAAGAGGTGGTGAAAAGGAGATGGTTAGAGCCGTATCAAAAATTGAGTACAAAAATGGCACCACGATGGTTAATTTTCAAGAGCAAAGCTTACAAGGAGATACCATTTCACCCTATACTGCGATGAAGTTGCAAAGGTTATTGCGTGAAGTTGTCTTGAACCCGGACGGCACGGGAAGATGGTTCAAGGAATTGCCCTATGCGGTAGCAGGTAAATCAGGGACGGCAGAAACTGGGAAGTATCAAGCTGGAAAGCAACTGCATAACAAATGGTTCGCAGGTTATTTCCCGTATGAAAATCCCAAATATGCACTTGTGGCAGTGAATTTGGATGTATTAGATTCAGAAGGAGGGGTTAATTTATTATTTGCTGATATCGTTAAAATGTTGTATGAAAATGATAACGGCATGCATTAGATAATGGTTTTTCCTTCAAGTTCTCATAAAATCATGTTAGAATATTGAGAGTCTATAAATGTCTGGCTCCGTATCCTTTGAGGAGCTTCCGTATTTTATTTTGGGAGGGAATTAATTTGACTAATGATTTGAATTCTAATTCGCGTTCAGGTTACCGTACGAAAAGAAAAAAAACTAATATCGTCTTAAATAGTTTAATTATCGTTGTGCTCTTACTGATAATTTTTGTCGCATATAATATCTTTGCTACTGGAAATGACAAGGCTGCTCCAAAAAAGGAAATTACAAAAACAGAGCAAAAGGAAACGGCAAATAAAGAGAATACAGATCAGAAAGAGGCAGAAGAAGCTACTGCCGCTGCCGGTGATGAGAATACAACGGATACTACAGTCGGGGAAGAGGAACCAAGTGAAGATGTTACAGCACCAGAGGATGAGACATCATCAGAAGAGGCTACAACTCCCGATGCTGCAGATAAATCTCAGGAGGTAGTGACGGAGGGCGGCTCGTCGAATGCTGTAAAGACCATCGAAAATCCGGCATGGCAGCCAGTTGGGACTTCACAAACAGGCGAACATACCCCTGTTTATGATCAATCTTCGGTTGACTGGCAGGAGATGCTAAATGCCATTTCCTATGCCACTGGTTTAGACAAAAGCAATATGACAGTGTATTGGCTGGGTAGAGATAAATCTACAACAAATGGCTCGTTTAGTACGGTAACTTCAAAAGATAAACAACAAAAGTATAATGTTTATATTCAATGGGTGGACGGTCAAGGTTGGAAACCAACTAAGGTGGAAGAACTAGCTAAATAGGACAGTAAATGAAGGACATTTCTTATGGTGCCCGACCGAGATTTGTCCTTCATGACCCTTATGAAGGACATTTCTCATGGTGCCCGACCGAGATTTGTCCTTCATGACCCTTATGAAGGACATTTCTTATGGTGTCCGACCAAGTTTTGTCCTTCATGACCCTTATGAAGGACATTTCTCATGGTGTCCGACCGAGTTTTGTCCTTCATGACCCTTATGAAGGACATTTCTCATAGTATCCGACTAAGTTTTGTCCTTCATTGGCCAAATATATGAATTTTTGATTAAAACTCCATTAAACCTTAGAATTATATAAAAATGCACAAGAAATTTCTTACATAAAATCTCTTGTGCATTTTTTTGTTGCCTTATTGTTAACACATCTAAAGTAACCCATAATTCTTTGGTGGCTTTTTACGTTAAGATTATTTCTTCTTAAAATGAACCACCGCTGAAAAATACATCTGACCATTTTCATTAACATGCATTTGGTGGGAAACGGAATGAACTGAAAGAAGAATTGCCTTATTTTCATCAATTTGAGATTCAATCTTTTTTTGCAATGTTTTTAGATTAGTGGCTTCGAAAAATTCTATTTTATCCTCAATAAGTTCAAATTGAAAATTCATAGTATCATCCTTTCTACTAGGTAATATTTTAGACATTTCGATGGCCAGGTACAACAAATTTGTTGACGAATTTGTAAAATATGATAACTAGGAACAGGTTTTTTACGAATCCATAGTATACTTATAGGATTGATGATTCTGTTTAGCTGAAATTATTGGAGAATCGGCTGCACATTGTAGCATGCTTTTTTCAAAAAGAGTAGAATAGTCTTTGCGGATACGATATATGGTTCCGAGGAAGATTATAAGCAGTAAATCTGATATTGATTATTAATATAAGAAAGAGGTCAATGTATGAAAATCGCAATCATCGGAGCAATGGAAGAAGAAGTTACTTTACTTAGAAGCAATATTGATAATCAAACACAAGAAACCGTAGCAGGTTGTGAATTTACCTTTGGGAAAATGCATGGGGCGGATGTGATATTGCTGCGCTCAGGAATTGGTAAAGTGAATGCCGCGATGTCAACCACCATCCTGCTTGAAAAATATAAGCCTGATTGCATCATAAACACGGGATCTGCAGGCGGCTTCAATCCTTCGCTCAATGTTGGGGATGCCGTCATTTCAACAGAAGTCCGTCACCACGATGTAGATGTTACAGCTTTTGGATATGAATATGGCCAGGTTCCGCAGCTGCCTGCTGCATTTTTAGCAGACGAAAAATTAATTTCGGTCGCAGAAACTGCTGCATCAGCACTTGAAAAATTCCAAATTGTGAAAGGCCTTATTGTTACGGGCGATTCCTTTATGGAGGACCCAGCGAGAGTCGACTTTGTTCGGTCAAAATTTAATGACCTGCAAGCCGTGGAAATGGAAGCAGCAGCAATCGCACAAGTAGCTCATCGTTTTGGAGTACCTTTTGTGATTATTCGCTCGCTTTCTGATATTGCCGGAAAAGAATCTGAAGTTTCTTTTGATCAATTTATCGATAAAGCGGCAACTAATTCTGCGACATTGGTCATGAAAATGGTAGCTGCTTTAAAATAGCTCATTGAGGTGGAAAAATGAAGGTTTACAAAAATGTACATGAACTGATAGGGCACACACCCATTGTGGAGATTACACAGTTTCCTTTGCCTGAAGGAGTTCGTATTTTTGCAAAACTAGAATTTATGAACCCTGGCGGCAGTGTAAAAGACCGTCTTGGCATCGAACTGTTAAACGAAGCTTTTTCTAGTGGGAAATTACAGGCGGGCGGTACTGTCATCGAACCCACTGCCGGGAATACCGGGATTGGCTTAGCACTTGCAGCGATAAACAAAGGAATACAGGTAATATTATGTGTTCCAGAAAAATTTAGCATCGAAAAGCAAGACCTGATGAAAGCCCTAGGCGCCAAAATTGTGCACACGCCAACAGAAAAGGGGATGAAGGGCGCGATTGCAAAGGCTGAGGAGCTTCTTAAGGAAATCCCAGGGGCATACTGCCCGCAGCAATTTGCAAACCCTGCGAACCCAGCAACGTATTATAAATCGCTAGGCCCGGAACTCTGGGATCAAATGGACGGTCAAATTGATATTTTTATTGCCGGAGCAGGGACAGGCGGAACCTTTATGGGGACAGCTCGTTACTTAAAGGAGCAAAAGGAAGCAGTAAAAACAGTCATCGTTGAACCAGAAGGATCAATCTTAAACGGCGGAGAATCAGGTCCCCACAAAACCGAAGGCATTGGAATGGAATTCTTGCCTGGATTTATGGATACAGACTACTTTGAGACTATTCATACTGTTCCAGATGCGACTGCTTTTAACCTCGTAAAAGAATTAGCAGAGAAGGAAGGCCTTCTGGTCGGCAGTTCTTCTGGTGCCGCTTTTCATGCTGCGCTTAAAGAGGCAGAAGAAGCGGTGTCAGGCACCAATATCGTGGTAATCTTTCCTGACGGAAGTGAGCGCTATTTAAGCAAGAAGATTTTCGAAGGAGGAATATAGAATGAAAAGAAAAACACAACTAATTCATGGTGGAATTAGTAACGACCCAGCAACTGGTGCAGTTACTTTCCCCATTTATCAAGTTAGTACGTTTAAGCAAGAAGGTGTCGGCGGTCATAAAGGCTTTGAATATTCACGTACGGGAAATCCGACTAGACATGCCTTAGAGGAATTGATTAAAGAGCTGGAGGGAGGAAAAGCAGGATTTGCCTTTGGCTCTGGGATGGCTGCAATGACAGCGGTAATGATGCTGTTTAACAGTGGTGATCATGTGATCTTAACTGATGATGTCTATGGAGGCTCGTTCCGTGTCATGACGAAAGTATTGAATCGATTGGGGATTGATTCCACTTTTGTAGATACAAGTAAAGCAGAAAATATCCTAACGGCGATTAAACCTAATACAAAAGCCATTCATTTAGAAACACCTACGAACCCGCTTCTTAAGATTACTGATATTGAAGCTGTTGCAAAGTTGGCGAAAGAACATAACCTTTTAACCATTGTCGATAACACGTTTTCGACACCATATTGGCAAAACCCAATCGAACTTGGTGCAGATATTGTCGTACATAGTGCGACAAAATACCTTGGCGGGCACAGCGATGTCGTAGCAGGTTTGGCTGTGGTCAACAGTGAAAAGCTTGCGGAAGATCTTCATTTTGTTCAAAATTCAACGGGCGGTATCTTAGGTCCGCAAGATTCCTATCTGTTAATTCGTGGGATTCGAACTTTAGGTGTTCGTTTGGAAGAGATGGAGGCTAATACGAAAGCGATTGTTGAATTTTTACAAGGGCATTCAAATGTGAAAAAAGTTTACTATCCTGGAATTGAAACACACCCAAATCATCAGATTGCTAAAAAACAAACAAGAGGATTTGGCGGAATGGTTTCATTTGATGTCGGAAGTGCCGAAAATGCTGACAAAATACTAAGCAAGGTAAAATATTTTACATTAGCAGAAAGCCTTGGAGCAGTTGAAAGCTTAATCTCAGTTCCAGCAAGGATGACACATGCATCAATTCCTGCAGAACGACGAGCAGAATTAGGAATAACAGACGGCCTCGTCCGAATCTCAGTTGGCCTTGAGGATGTAGAAGACCTCATCGAGGATCTGGAAAACGCACTAAACTCATAATATATTGGGTGTCAGTTACCATGTGAAAAATTCACATGGTAACTGACACCTTTTGGGCTTTTGCATTAATTTGAATAAATTTCCACAAAGAGGTTTACAAAGTATTGGTGTGTGGATATAATTACCGTAGTAAGTAAAATATTCCAAGAGGAGGTTGAAGAAAATGATGTTAACACTAACTGGCAAAACTGTAGCATTGAAAACTGTATATTTGAATATCAAACATTCGACCAGACTGGAATGGATTGCTTAATTTTTAATTAAGTGACTATACATATCCATGCCGCAGGGAGGATGACGCCTTGCGGTATTTTTGTGCCTAAAATCACTGAGCCGCAGGGATTCTCTTCTGCGGCCTTTTTGTGCCCTTTTTACGAGCATTATGGATATGTAGAGCATAAATTGAATTTGTTGTGATTGCACTACAACGATTTTCTTAAAGGAGGTGGTATACATGACCCTAAATATATTCTTCATTTCAATTACGATTAAAAAACGTAGATTGAGTCCGAAAGAAATTGCACACCAAGAAATGGTTGAGAAACTTTATGAACAAAACAAAGATCGCCAAGCCTCCATGTACCGTATGATGTAAAAGAAGAAAATAATCGAAAGAATGAAAGGTGGTTTTAACTATGTTGTTTTTACTTATGCAAGGTCGTGGTGCTAGTCTCTGGGTTTCGAAGGATACCACCTAGCTAGTCAAAAAATTAGGAGGTAAACAAAATGCCGCTCCATATTTTATTAATATCGCTGTTTTTTAAACCAAAGAAAAAAAGTTCATAATAATATCATAGTGAAATCAAATTGCTAATAGTCGCAGGTGTTTGTTAACAAAATATACACATTTCCCGAAGCTAGCTACTGTGAAAATGTGATAAATTCATAGTATAAAGAACAGGATCTATCTAAGGGGTGGAGAGTATGTTCATGGTTGTCATGGCAATCGTCATTACTGCGGCAATCAGCTGCGTTATTTCAGCTGAAATTAGTGTTGAATAGATAGTAAGCATCGACCTTCGTTAATTGGTCGATGCTTTTATTTTTTTCCTCTTATTAATTTTTTGATTGTAGTATAATTTACTTTAGAATTAATATGCGGGAGAGGAAGATATTGATAAAAATACTACTCGTTGATGATGAAACAAGAATGTTAGATTTACTTTCTCTTTATTTAACACCCAAAGGCTATAAATGCATAAAAATGTCCTCCGCTCTAAAGGCTATTCGTTACTTGGAAGAAGAGAGTGCAGATATGATCCTATTAGATGTAATGATGCCAGAAATGGACGGATGGGAAGCATGCAGGGAAATACGTAAAAACTGGGATATCCCAATCATTATGTTGACCGCACGCAGTGAAAAAAACGATATTGTAAAGGGTTTAAAAATGGGAGCAGATGATTATATCTCCAAGCCATTTGATGAAGAAGAGCTTACTGCTCGTATTGATGCTGTTTTAAGGCGACAAATAGGCCAGAAAGGATTAACCGACTTTAATGGTCTTTCCTTAAACGAGGATTCCTTTGATGTTTCATACAAGAATCAACACATACCTGTTACACCGAAGGAATTTTCGTTATTAGCACTTCTCCTGAAAAATCGAAACAAAGTGTTTACACGGGAACATCTATTAACGACAATTTGGGGGTATGCGGCTCCGACAGAGGACCGGACGATTGATTCCCATGTTCGGAACTTACGGGAAAAATTGCGAAAAACAGGATTTCCAGTTGACGATTATTTGACAACCGTATGGGGACTGGGGTATAAGTGGGTGGATAAGGATTCGTAAAAGAATACCTCATAGATTTTTATGGAGGGGAAATAGTGAAGATTACAAACAAAGGCTTTCTTGCTGTATTGACAGGAATCATGCTGATATTGGCTGCAGGCTGTACAGATAAGAGCCAAGAGCAGAAGAAGCCAAAACAAGAAAAGATAACAAAAGTAGACTATGATATCATCCAAGCAAAATCAATAAATGTAGGTCAGATTCTTGGTATTGGCTATCCAGGAAATGATGTTGCTTTATATGTGGCTACAGATAAGGGCTTAAAAATGTATAATGGGTCAAAGTGGTATGAAACATCCACGAACCAACATGAGTACTATGGCTTTCAAGCAGTTAGTGCTGGTTTTATTGCCAGTGGTCAACCTCAAAAAGGATTGGGTCTAAAGAACCCACTCGGTATCATTCAAAGTGTTAATAAGGGTCAAACCTTTAGTAAATTATCTTTCTATGGTGAGTCGCTGTTTCATTTCGTGGGGGCTGGATATTCAGGAAAAAGCCTTTATGTCATTAAAGAAAACCCGAACGATAGCCTTGGGAAAGGCTTGAACTATTCTACGGATAGTGGGGACACATGGAAAAAAAGCGCATTAAAGGATTTTGGAGCAGATTCATACGGGATGATGGCAGTTCAGCCGAAAAATGACAATACCATCGCAATGTCGACAAGGTCTGGTATTTATTATTCAATCGATAATGGAAACACGATGAAACTGATAACAAATCCAGTGATGATTACGGCCCTTACATTTAGCGGGGAAACCATTGTATTTTCAAGTGTCGAAAACGAGAAGATACGATTAAAAACGATAAATCCTGCCACGGGTGAACAAAAAAATATTGCTATTCCATTTCTTGATTATGAAAATCCAATTACTTACTTAGCGGTAAATCCGAAAGATCCAAACCAAATGGCCTTCACCACCTATAAAAATGATTTATATGAATCTATTGATGGTGGAATGAAATGGAGTTCTCCATTGCAAAATGGAAAAACAGAGCTGGAGTAAGACCAGGCTCTGTTCTTTTATTTCTTTTTCTTTTCTTTTTCAGCCCGATAGAATTCATGGAACATTTTCATTAAAGCACGTTTTTCAATCCTTGAGACATAACTTCGAGATATTCCTAGTTCTTTAGCAATCTCCCGTTGTGTTTTTTCTTTTTGCAGGTCCAAACCAAATCGCCCAATAATGACTTCTTTTTCGCGGTCATCCAGCACCTCAATATACTTTTTCACTTTCTCAAGCTCCATGTTTAACTGAATGGTGTCAATCACGTCTTCAGATTCAGATTTAAGCACATCAATTAATGAGATTTCATTTCCTTCCTTATCCTGACCAATTGGATCGTGCAAGGAAACATCTTTTTTAGTCTTCTTAAGAGCTCGTAAATGCATCAATATCTCGTTTTCTATACATCGAGCCGCATAGGTGGCAAGCTTTGTACCTTTCCCCTCTGAGTAACTCTCAATGGCTTTGATTAAACCAATGGTTCCGATTGATATTAAATCTTCCGAATCCTCCCCGGTATTTTCAAACTTTTTTACTATATGCGCGACCAATCTCAAATTGTGCTCGATTAACATATTGCGCGCATGGGCATCTCCTTCTGCCATTAATCGAAGATATTTTCTTTCTTCTGCGGCAGATAGGGGCTGAGGAAAGGCGTTATTTTTTACATAAGAAACAAGAAATAAGAATTCCTTCATTAAATATCCGAGAGCTGTTAAGATTCCAGACATCCACATCTACCCCCGTCTTTTTTGGCTAATCAGAATATATTTTCATAAATTCTGAACGCATAAGTGCAACATCGCCTCTGTCTTCGCCTTAAGGCTCGCCAGTCGGCGTGTTTTCTTTAGCTATAAGCCTATTATTAATTCCTATGAAGGAAAAGGGAAATTGTGTCTGTCCATCAACACTTTTTATTTGAGAAATCACTTTTTTGAAAAAGAAAAGAGCATCAACCGTTGGCAGGATTGATGCTCTATTGCTATTTCTAGACTTTTTTTAGTTTAAATGGACTGACCATTAGGAATGATAGAATGATGATAATAAATAAAAACGATTGGGAAGGGATATAAGGAATGGCTAAAAAGCTTAAGGTTACCAAGCAACCTGCTGCGGTAATCGGTAAACCAGTAAAATAGCCGTTACTTTCGGTAATATTGAAGCGAGCTAATCTGAATGCGCCGCAACCAATATAGAAAACGGTAAAAAATGAACCCGGTCCGCCAAATTCAAACAAAATTCCTTGATATAGTAATAGTGCAGGTGCTACACCAAATGATATAATATCACTCATGGAATCTAATTGTTTTCCTAGTTCAGATTCAATATTGAATTTTCGAGCAATCATGCCATCAAACCGATCGGCCAATGCAGCAATAAAAATTAGCAACAGACTTAATCTTAAATTTCCATGAAGCCCGAATATAATTGCAAATCCACCCAATGATAAGTTTGTTAAGGTAATAACATTTGCTGTTTGCGATTTCAGTTTTTTAATTGTTTGATCAAGTACTTCCAACAAAAACATGGTCCACATCACTCCTTTTTTACAGACAGAAGGGAAAACAATTTCTTAATTACTCTATAATATTTAATTTTAAGCGTTTTATGTCTTTTCGTAAAGAGTATTTTTACACTATTTGGGGGTAATTAGATGATCGAAAGCTTTTATCGACTAATGATTGAGTTAACAAATGGGAGGTGGACATCAGGAATTTTAAGAAGGTTTGCGCGGTCACCTGTTAGCCGTTTCGTGGTACCATCCTTCGCTAAAATATATCATTTAAATCAGGAAGAAATGGAAAAAGGGTTGTCAGAATATCCTACTCTTCATGATTTATTTGTGAGGACATTGAAAAAAGAGGCAAGAAAAATTGATAAAGGTAATATTACAGTGGTTAGTCCTGTGGATGCGGTGATCGAGGATGTAGGTCCAATTACAGAAACGAGTGACATCCTTGTTAAAGGAAAGACGTATTCGATTGAAGAAATGCTGGGAAATCATGAACTGTTAGTTAAATATTTAAATGGTACATATATGATTCTTTATTTAAGCCCCAGCCATTATCACCGAATTCACAGCCCTGTCAATGGCATAGTCACCAAACAATGGACACTTGGGGCAAAATCCTATCCTGTTAATAGGCTGGGTCTAAAATATGGCGTTCGAACCCTTGCTAAGAATTATCGAGTCATAACAGAAGTTAAAACGGACTTTGGACATGTTTCTATTGTGAAGGTTGGGGCTATGTTTGTGAATTCAATTGAAACCACTCATATGGGATCAGAATTGGAAAAGGGCGGAGAAATGGCTTATTTTAGTTTCGGTTCAACCGTTGTCCTGTTGTTCGAAAAGGATATTTTTCAAATAGATTCGACGCTTCAAACCCCGAAGGAAATTAAAGTGGGAGAAAAAATTGGGGTATTTAGAAATATGTAAATAATGACTTGGCGTGGAGTGAGAACAAAAAGAAAAGCCCTAAAAGGGCTCGTACAAATTTTATGATGACATTTTTATTTTATGGTATAAGGAACGACGAAGCATTTCTGACTCAATGAGTCCGATAAAATCTGGGCTTAAGTTTAATTCTCTGGCTTTAAAATATGATTCGATTAATAATTCATCTGATAGTTTCCGCACGGCAGAATCCACCTCCGTTATGAAAATAAAGTGTTCTAATATAGGAAACATAAACATAAAATGGTATGTTCAATTGGTGTACCCTAAATCTACCAAATTTATTCCTATAGAACAATCGTTCTAACTATCCACAGGTTCTAGTGGATAACTTGTGATTACTTTGTTTATAAAAGGATGAAAAGTGGATGATTCAATGGGTATAATGTTAATAACTTTATCCACAACCGTTGGAAATGGGGATGTTTGTCGAAAAATATTTTTTTGTTTTATAAATATCGCCAAATTTTTGAGTATCCCTAGTTTTATTTTTAGAAGCAATTATATTTTAAAATCATTTATTATCATGTTTTGATGAATAATAAGCTTATTAACAAAATACATTTAATCTTTGAAACAAAGGTTAAAATTGGTTATGATGGTACAAGTAAAAAGATATTGAATGATTTTATTTAGAACTCAATGAGGTGTAAGCTTAGTGTTAAAACAATTTTTACCGAATGAACATGTGAAAAGCATTCTTGATATATCGCCTAAACAGTTAAGTGCCAAGGGGGTTAAAGGGATCATTACGGATTTAGATAATACGTTAGTAGAATGGGACCGTCCCTTTGCTACTCCTCAATTAGTTAAATGGTTTGAGGAAATGAAAAAACATAATATCCTCGTGACAATTGTTTCTAATAATAATGAAGAACGAGTAAAGGCTTTTTCGGATCCTCTGAGAATTCCATTTATTTTTAGGGCCAGAAAGCCATTTGCCATTGCTTTTCATAAAGCAATTTCACAAATGGGTATAAAAAAAGAAGAGGCAGTTGTAATTGGCGATCAGCTGCTGACAGACGTACTTGGCGGAAACCGGGGTGGATTTCATACCATCCTGGTTGTCCCTGTTGCCCAGACGGACGGCTTCTGGACAAAGTTTAATCGGTTTGCTGAAAGAAGAATTTTAAATTGGTTTCGAAAAAAAGGTATGCTTCAATGGGAGGACTAATGTGTGAGTGAACATCAATATATTTGTATGGGTTGTGGAGTAAAAGTTCAAACAGATAACCCAGAGGAACTAGGATATGCCCCGTCATCGGCTTTGGAAAAGGAAATGATTATTTGCCAACGATGTTTTCGCCTCAAGCATTATAATGAGGTTCAAGATGTAAGCTTAACGGATGATGATTTTTTGAAAATATTAAATGAAATGGGTAAGTCAGATGCTTTAATTGTCATGATTGTCGATATTTTTGATTTTAATGGCAGCTGGCTTCCTGGGTTACACCGCTTTGTTGGCGGGAATAAAGTTCTTCTTGTCGGCAACAAAGTTGATTTGTTGCCAAAATCGGTGAAGCATGGAAAATTAATTCACTGGATGAAGCATGAGGCGAAAGAACTTGGGTTAAAGCCAGAAGATGTATTCCTTGTAAGTGCAGCAAAAGGCTTATTTGTTAAGGAAACGGCGGCGGCCATTGATGAATATAGAAATGGGAAAGACGTTTATGTGGTTGGTTGTACTAATGTTGGAAAGTCAACGTTTATCAACCGAATTATTAAAGAAGTAACGGGAGAAGACGATGTGATTACCACCTCCCATTTTCCAGGAACGACATTGGATATTATCAAAATTCCGCTGGATGATGAAAAATTCTTAATTGACTCACCGGGAATTATCAACCATCATCAAATGGCGCATTTTGTAGATAAGAGCGATTTGAAAATTATCACTCCTAAGAAAGAAATCAAGCCAAAGGTGTTTCAATTAAATGAAGGTCAAACCTTGTTCTTTGGAGGATTGGCCCGCTTTGATTATATCAGTGGCGGACGCAGATCGTTTGTTTGTTATGTTTCCAATGAATTAAATATACACAGAACAAAAATCGAGAATGCGGATGAACTCTATGAAAAGCATGTGGGGGAAATGTTGACACCACCCCGCATCGAACAAGTAGGTTCTTTTCCAGAGCTTGTGAAACAGGAGTTTATTGTAAAAGAGGCAAAAACAGATATCGTTTTCTCAGGTCTTGGATGGATTACAGTGAATGAGCCGGGTGCAAAAGTGGCGGCCTATGTGCCTAAAGGTGTACAAGCATTAATTCGAAAATCCTTAATATAAATAGAAATCGTTAAGGTTAGGGAAGAAAGTTCTACCACGGGTGGGGGGAATATAGGTGAAGAAATTATTTGCTGTTTTGGGGAATCCAATCGGGCATAGTATGTCTCCGGTTATGCTCAATGATTTATTTTCATATTATAATATTGATGCCGTCTATCTGCCCTTTCAAGTGGAGGATGCGGATTTACATGATGCTGTCAAGGGATTAAAGGCGCTTGGCGTCGGTGGCTTTAATGTAACTGTACCACATAAAAGTAATATCATTCCCTTTCTGGACGGCATTGATGAATTAGCCGCGAACATAGGGGCGGTGAATACAGTTGTAAATGAAAACGGTCAGCTAATTGGCTATAATACAGATGGTCCTGGATTTTTAAAAGGCTTAAATGCGTTCCTGCCTAAAATAGCAGACCAGAAGATTTTGATAATTGGAGCAGGAGGGGCAGCGAGAGCGATCTATTTTACTTTAGCAAAGGAAAGTCCCAACGTTTTAAACATTGCCAATCGCACAATAGAGAGAGCCGAAGAACTTATCAAGGACTGTCCATACTCCGTTTCATCTAGCGCTATTTCGTTTAATGAGGCAAGCCAGTCCATGGGGGAATATGATTTAGTTATCCAAACCACACTGATAGGCATGTCCCCAAAAATTGGTGTGAAGCCCGTTGAACTAATAAATATAAGGAAACAGACATTCTTTTGTGATATCATATACAATCCACTTGAAACTCAATTTTTACAAGAAGCGCGTATTCATGGAGCAAATATCCAAAACGGGTTAGACATGTTTGTTTATCAGGGCGCACTTGCTTATGAAAAATGGACGGGAATTTTTCCTGATGTGGAAAGAATGAGAGATAATGTGTTAAAACAACTAGGAGGAAGAACATGTTAACAGGAAAGCAAAAAAGTTTTTTACGTTCAAAGGCACACCACCTGGATCCTATTTTTCAAGTAGGCAAAGGTGGAGTAAACGAAAATATGATTAAACAAGTAGCGGATGCACTCGAAGCAAGAGAGCTATTTAAAGTCAGCATTTTGCAAAATTGTGAAGAAGATAAAACAGTGGTTGCTGAGCAGTTAGCTGCAGGTACGGGTGCGGAAATTGTTCAACTTATTGGAAATACCATTGTCCTATATAAAGAGTCAGTCGAAAAGAAAACAATCAAACTTCCATAATCAAAATGGTATAAGGAGACGATCGCATGTTGAAGGTGGGAATATTAGGAGGAACATTTGATCCTCCCCATAATGGACATCTTTTAATTGCAAATGAGGTTCTTTCCACTCTTCAGCTTGATGAAATTTGGTTTCTCCCAAACCAAGAGCCTCCACATAAGAAAAAATCAGAATCAATTAGTAATGAAGACCGTCTTCAAATGCTCGAATTAGCCACCTGCGGAAATGATGCCTTTCGAGTGGAAACGATGGAACTTCATCGGCAAGGTCCTTCTTATACGGTCGATACGATGAAGATGATGAATAAACAGTATCCTGACCATCAGTTTTTCTTTATTATTGGAGCGGATATGATAGAATACCTGCCGAAATGGCATAAAATTGATGATCTTATTAAATTGGTCCAATTTGTTGGAGTTGAAAGACCATCATATAGCAGTCAAACAGACTACCCTGTCCTTTATGTAGATGTACCTGCATTGGATGTGTCATCAAGTATGATCCGAGATCGGGTAAAAAACGGCAAGACTGTTCGATATTTACTACCCGATTCGGTCATCCAATTTATCGAGGAGAAGCATTTATATGGAACGTGAAAAGGCATTAAAGCTTGTTAAGGTCCAATTAACCGATCACCGCTATAAGCACACCTTAGGGGTAATGGAGACAGCGATTGCACTTGCCAAGCAATATGGCGGCGATGAACAAAAGGCAGAATTAGCTGCGATTTTTCATGACTATGCAAAATTTCGCTCCAAAGATGAAATGAAGGAAATCATTATCGAACAAGGATTTCCACAAAATTTGCTTGAATATAATTCAGAATTATGGCATGCGCCTGCAGGGGCTTATTTGGCGGAAAAAGAAGCGGGTATTATCGACCCGGAAGTATTGGAAGCTATCCGTTTTCATACATCAGGAAGACCTGGAATGACCTTACTTGATAAAATCATTTATTTAGCCGATTACATTGAACCGGGCCGGCATTTTCCGGGTGTCGAAGAAGTAAGAAATGTGGCCAAAGAAAATTTAGATAAAGCATTAATAATGGCAGTCAAAAATACAATCATTTTTTTATTGAAAAAGAATCAAACCGTATACCCTGAAACATTCTATACCTACAATGACCTTATAAGAAAACTGGAGGATTGATTAATGGATAATCAAGAACTTTTAAAAGTTGCTGTTAAAGCAGCGGATGACAAACGTGCTGAAGACATTTTAGCCCTTAATATGCAGGGGATTTCGTTAATTGCTGATTATTTTATCATTTGTCATGGCAATTCGGATAAACAAGTTCAGGCGATTGCAAAGGAAATGAAAGATAAAGCACAAGAACTTGGGTATGACGTAAAAAGAATTGAGGGTTATGATGAAGCTAGATGGGTGTTGATTGATCTAGGTGATGTGGTTGCCCATGTATTTCATCGTGACGAAAGAAGTTATTATAAATTGGAGCGTCTATGGGGCGATGCGCCGTTGGAAGATATCCATAGTTCGCTAAATTCATGAGTTATGAACAATTTGCCTATCTTTATGATGAACTAATGAACGACGCACCCTATGATGAGTGGGTCCAGTTTGTCAAAGATAGGTGTGTGAAATATAATGTTACGGGAAACCGCTTGCTCGACCTCGCATGTGGGACAGGAGAACTCTCCGTCCGGTTAGCACAAGACAGATTTCAAGTAACGGGTGTCGATTTATCTGAGGATATGCTCACTGTGGCACAGGCAAAGGCTGATGCAGAAGGGGTTAGAATTCCTTTTTTTCAGCAGAATATGACTGATTTAGAGGGTCAAGGAGCATTTGATGTCATCGGGATTTTTTGTGATTCATTAAATTATCTCCAGACTGAGCAAGAAGTGATGGCTACTTTTTCAAACGCCTTCGAGCATTTGACTAATGAAGGTATTTTCATTTTTGATGTTCATTCCATTTATAAAATTTCACATGTATTCATTAATCAAACCTTTGCTTCCAGCGGAGATCATGTCTCATACATCTGGAATAGTTTCCCTGGAGAAAGTCCAAATAGTGTGGAACATGAGTTAAGTTTTTTTGTGTTGGATGAACGGACAGGGAAGTATGACCGATATGATGAGCTCCATTTTCAACGAACCTATGCAGTCCAGCAATATCAAACCTGGTTAATCGAGGCTGGGTTTGAGTTGTTGGAGGTATGTGCAGATTTTGAAGATTCGGAGCCCCAAACACAATCAGAACGAATCTTTTTCGTTGCGAAAAAAGGTAAAAAAGCCATCTAAAATAAGATGGCTTTTTTTTATGAGAAAGAAGGAATTTTGTCAGTAAATGGCGAAACCTAATAATTGGAGAATTGTGTTTCGACTTTGTCTAGATCCTCTTTAAATTTTGCTTGCGTTGCCTGAAATAAGTGCTCAAATACATCTCCGAACTCGGTATCCAGAACTTTTATTCCTTCACCGGTTATCCCGCCTTTTACACATACCTTTTCCTGCAGAGTTGATAATGTATAATGCCCTTGCTTTAATAACTCACCCAGTCCCACAATCATTTCACTTGCCATAATCGTTGCTGCATCTTCATCAATTTCTGTCTCTTTCACAGCCGCTTGGATAAAACGCTGAAGAAGATAGCTGAAAAAAGCGGGACCGCAGCTGACGATATCAGAGGAGGACCTCGTTATTTTTTCATCAATTTGATAGGGCACCGCAATCTTAGCAATTAATTTCTCCACCCTTGTTTTCCAAAGATCGCTGCAATTTTCCCCATAGGTAATTAATGACACCCCAGATAATGCCCGATTCGTGATACTTGGGATGACTCTCACGGTAGAACAGGATACCAACTTTTCAATTTGGCTTGTACTGACAGGACTCGTTATGGAAATGAGACATTTTTCCGCGCTTAAATGTAGGTTCATTTCATGTAGAACTTTACATACATCTAATGGTTTTACACAAACAAATACCAAGTCGGACGCAGCGGCAACTTCTCTTGGATTCGCTCCAACCCTTAGTTCCCTATATTTATCTTTAAGTAACATTGCTTTTGATTTTGTCCTGTTTGTAATCATCATAGAAGCAGGGGAAATAGCTTTTCCTTCAATTAGGGCCTCTACCAGCATGCTTCCCATATTTCCAGTACCGATAATGCCTATATTCATTGTTCCGACCCTCCTTCGCAAGCAAGTTTCTTTTATAACCATATGAAATCTGTAAGTGAAATATACCTTTAGAAAGGAAGGATTCATGTGAAAGACTGGTTGGTTGAACACAAGATACCTGTTTTAGTTATGGCAATTATTGCACTCGGAGGACTTTATTACTTTTATGTCAATGAGAATCCAGAGCCTCTCCCCACTACTTCCGTTAGTATGGAAGAAAAGTCACAAGTAGAGAGAGAGGAAACAGAAACAGAAACAGAAACGAATAAACCTGCAACCCAACAAGCAATTCCTGAGAAAATAATGGTTGATGTTAAAGGTCAAATCAAACTTCCGGGTGTTTATCAGGCAAATGCCAATGAGAGAGTTATTGATGTGATCAGCAGAGCGGGTGGTCTAACGGACAAGGCAGATCAGGGACAGGTGAATTTTGCAGAACATGTTCAGGATGAAATGGTCATTTACATCCCCTCCAAGGGCGAGGGGGGAGCTCCTATTTTGGCTTCGGGAGGAAGCCACATAGGTTCAGGCGGTAATCAAAAAGAAGCAAAAATAAATATAAATAAGGCGGATGTAACGGAATTGCAAAATCTTCCTGGCATCGGCCCAGCCAAAGCGGCTGCCATCATTGAATATAGGAATACAAATGGTCCATTTAATGCTGTGGAAGATTTGAAGAATATTAGCGGTATCGGGGATAAAACATTCGATAAACTCAAAGATTTGCTCGCTATTTAGTGAAACTTTAATTGACCTAAATGGACAATCCCTATTAAAATTAAGTGAAAGAATTTATAAAGGGAGTGGGAGAAGTGGAACGAATCTCATGGGATCAATATTTTATGGCACAAAGCCATTTACTCGCACTAAGAAGCACATGTACACGGCTGACTGTGGGAGCAACAATTGTTAGGGATAAACGTATTATTGCTGGAGGCTATAACGGCTCAATAGCAGGTGGAGACCATTGTATTGATAAGGGATGCTACGTAATTGATAATCATTGTGTCAGAACGATTCACGCTGAGATGAATGCACTGCTTCAATGTGCTAAATTTGGGGTCCCGACAGCTGAAGCTGAAATTTATGTCACTCATTTCCCCTGCCTACAATGCTGTAAAGCAATTATCCAAGCAGGTATTAAAACCGTTTATTACGCGGAGGATTATAAAAATCACCCGTATGCAATTGAACTCTTCCAACAGGGAAACGTAGCTATTCAAAAGGTATCGCTGGATGAATCGGTTATTGATTTACGGACGGTTAAGCCTTAATTCTGCAGATGAATGCCGGCTCTTTGTCGGCACTTCTGTGTTTTGTAAAAAAATCCCTTAGGGGGAAAATACAAATGAATGGAAAATTTCTTTATTTTGCAATCACCGCTTTATTAGGCGTACTATCTGCTCAATATCATTGGATATCTTTTATCCTCATCCAAACCCTATATCTATATCTTCTATTTAAATATAAACGATTTAAGAAATTGCACCTTGCAGTCATAGCCATTTGTTTTTTAACATTTTTTTTAATCGGTCTACATGCAGTATCCATAAATAAATCAGTCATCCCCGCATCCACTACAACCTTTTATCTTCACTATACACAAGACCCCAAAATTAATGGTGACCTATTACAGGTACAGGCTACAGACGCCCAATTCAAGGAGAAACTCCTCATCCGCTATAAAATTAAATCAGAACAAGAAAAAGAAAATTTAAAAACAAAAACGTTTTATCATTGTTTATGCAGGGTGACAGGCACTCTGGAAAAACCAGCGATTGCTAAAAACCCCAATGCATTTAATTACCGAAATTATTTATTAAGGCAGAACATTTATTGGATAGTAGAGATCCAAGCAAGTCCACTTCAGAATTGCTCTTTCATGAAAGCTACCCCAGTAGAGATGATCAAACAACTTCGATATTCTGGAATTAATTATTTAGAATCTCATTTTCCTATTGAAATTGCTTCACTTTCAGCTGCATTAATATTCGGGGACAGAAATTTGTTTGACCCGGACGTTTTATCCGCATACCAAAAGACGGGGATTGTTCATTTACTCGCCATTTCAGGACTCCATGTTTCATTATTAATCGCGATGGTTTTTTATATTGGGATTCGATTTGGGCTAACAAGACAGTTCATGATTAATTTTCTTCTTATACTCCTGCCCATTTATGTCGTTCTAACCGGTGGTTCACCATCTGTAATCCGCTCAGCGGTCATGATTTTCCTTGTGTTACTAACTGTTAAGTTAAAAGTGCGCCTGAGGCTTACCCCCATAGATGCTATTAGCTTGGCCTTTCTATTCTATTTGTTTTTTAACCCAATGGTGATTTTTGATGCGGGTTTCCAACTCTCATTCGCAGTAAGTCTTGTGATCATTTTATCAGCAACCTATATACTTCAAGGCTATGAAGGGAACTTCACGAAGATGCTAGCTACCTCGCTGATTGCACAATTAGCTGCACTTCCGTTCTTACTGTATCATTACTTTGAGGTATCATTGATAGGGATCTTCGCTAATGTGGTGTACATTCCGCTTTTTTCATTTTTATACCTCCCTGGATTGTATCTTTTGTATATCATCCAGTTCGTATTTGGAAAAACTCCACTCATTCTTATAAAATTTTTTTTAATTATCATTAGCTTCTCTAATCACCTAATTGAGATTCTAGCTGATTTTAGTTTCTTCCGCTTTAATCCAGGAAGGCCCAATTGGTTATTACTTTTGATCTATATTTTTATCTTGCTTTTCATTTTTTATCTTTGGGAAACCAAAACTTTTCCGAAAAGGAAGGGTCGCCTCATCTTATTGTGTCTTGGGCTATTAATTTTTCAGAAAGGTTGGAATTGGCTATATCCTTTTTCGGAAGTGACAATGATTGATGTTGGTCAAGGGGATAGTATTCTCATTGAATTTCCACAGGGGAAAGGGACTTATCTCATTGATACAGGTGGGACCATGAATTACGCGGAAGAAAAGTGGCGAGAACGTACAAAACCGTTTGAAGTGGGAAGGGATGTAGTGGTGCCATTTCTAAAAGGAAAAGGTATTACCAAGATAGATAAACTTATCTTGACACATGGGGACATGGATCATATTGGAGGGACATTCTCAATTTTAAAAGAGCTGGAAGTAAAACAGATCCTCATGCCTTCTGTAATCGCCCCATCTGATACTGAACTGGGCATTACCCGGGAGGCACAAAAGAAAAAAATTGCTGTCATAAAAGTGTCAGAAGGAGACCGCTGGGTTAGTGGAGATAATGAATTTTATATCCTCTCACCAGAAAAGAATTTTTCAGGGGAAAGAAACAGTGGGTCCATTACTTTTTTAGCTAAATTAGGGGGAGTTCGTTGGTTTTTTGGTGGAGATCTTGATCAAGAAGGGGAAGAAAAAATCATTAAAAAATATCCTCATTTAAAAATTGACGTTTTAAAAGTAGGTCACCATGGCAGTAAAACATCAAGTGCAGAAGCCTTTATCAATCAAATAAACCCGAAAGCCGCCTTGATTTCTGTAGGTGAAAAAAATCGTTATGGCCACCCTCATTCAGAGGTGCTCGAACGATTAAAAAAAACTAATTCATTAATTTTCCGAACGGACCAGCAGGGGGCAATCACCTATAAATTTTATGATGGATCAGGAACCATTTCTCCCTATTTACCATAGGATAAAGCATCTCAAGAAAAATTAAAAAGACTGCACGAATGCAGTCTCCTAAATTACACATATGTAGCCATTCATTATGAACCGATTACTTTAATGACTGTCGCAACGATAAACATTATCGCAAAAAAACCAAAGGAAACCCCAAATCCTACCCCAGAATCAATCGCGTCGTTTCGCTTACTTTGCACATCTTTTTCAAATTCATTCACAGTCTACCCCTCCTATTTCACATATAGTATAAGTCATTCTCATGAAAAAATCCAGCTTACATCAAAATGCATTTCCTTAACTGACAAGAGTTGTCAAAATAGTGAGACTGATAAAAGGCTACACTAATCTTACACAAGGAATTCCGCCGAACAATAGAATATCCTAGGGCTTCTATTGAAGGCGTTCATTATAGATTGGGAATTAGCACTTATGGATAAGTGCTAATTCCCTTTAAGTACTTGTCAAATTGTCCAAGCTTCTTTACCATATATATGAGTGGGAGAAGGGGAGCGCTGACAAATGGTCGTTGATATTTGGAGAAAAATTAAACAAAAGGAAATTGCTCCTATTTATTTATTATTTGGCACAGAGGCATTTTTAATAAATGAAACAAAGCAATTATTACTTAACCATATTTTAACAGAAGAAGAAAAGGATTTTAATTTCTCAACCTATGATTTAGAGGAAACTCCAATTGAAGTTGCAATTGAAGATGCGGAAACCTTTCCATTTTTGGGTGAAAGGAAAGTAATCTTTTTACATAATCCTGTTTTTTTAACTGCTGAAAAATCAAAAGAAAAAATCAATCATAATATATCAAGATTCGAAATGTATTTGAATGAGCCGGCACCATATACAGTAGTTGTCATTTCAGCTCCGTATGAAAAATTAGATGAACGAAAAAAGATCACGAAAGAATTAAAAAGAAGCGCTGAAATAGTTGAAGCCAAAAAGTTAAATGAACATGAATTAAAAAACTGGGTAGTGAGCAGGGCAAAGCGCAGCGGGATTGAATTTGAACCAGCGGCGATTGAACACTTGCTGGCATTGGTTGGAACAAATATGTTTATGATTACCAGTGAAGTGGACAAATTGGCCTTATATGCAGCAGACGAAAAAAGGATCGATATCAGTTTAGTGGAAAAATTAGTAGCTCGTTCGCTTGAGCAAAATATTTTTACACTGATTGAAAAAGTTGTTCAGCGAAAACTCGATGAAGCCCTAAGAATTTATTATGATTTGTTAAAACAAAATGAAGAACCGATTAAGATCTTGGCCTTGCTTGCGGGACAGTTTAGGTTAATTTACCAGGTAAAGGAGCTCTCGAGAAGAGGGTATGGACAGCAGCAAATAGCCGGTTTCTTGAAAACACACCCCTTCCGAGTCAAACTTGCCCTCGGACAAGCACCAAAATTCACGGATGAAGAATTGGCTCATTTAATGGAACTCCTTGCTGAAGCCGACTATCAAATGAAAACCGGAGGTATGAATAAATCTTTATTAATTGAGATGTTTCTATTTCATTTAAATAAATAAAAAAAACGATTCCTGTAAAGGGAATCGTTTTTTTTGCTTTAATTAAAGCGCGTTTGTCTTTTTCATTAGACGAGATTTTTTACGAGCAGCAGCATTTTTGTGGATAAGACCTTTAGCAGCAGCCTTGTCTAATTTACTAGCAGCAGTTACTAATGCTTCCTTAGCAGCTGTAGCATCATTAAGTGTAATAGCAGCTTCCGCTTTCTTAACAGCAGTACGAGTTGCAGATTTAACAGTTGTATTTTGAGCATTACGAGCTTCGCTTGTTTTTACACGTTTAATAGCAGATTTAATATTAGGCATTACTTTCACCTCCTACAAAGAATCGAGACTATATGAACTCGACTTAACATTCATAAAAAATAATTCAGAACATGAAATATTTTATCAAATGGAAGCTAATATTGCAATACTTGTTTTTTGCATGAATTAAGTTGAAAAGGGTAAAAATAGGAAATAGTTTCTATATTTTAGGAAGATTTTGATGGGAGTGTATGTAATGAACGAATCAATTGACTTAAGTCAGTACTCTGTTCGAACGGATTTGGCGATTGAAGCACGGGAAATGGTGTTAACGCGACAGGATGGAACAGTCGGGCAAGAAAAAGATCTTTCGCAAATTGAAGGCGTAATTATAAAAGAAAAAGATGTGGAGGACATAAAGATTTCTTTAGTAGAGGTTACCAAACAGGGCGAACAACAGCTCGGCAAAAAGGCTGGCCGATATTTAACGTTAGAAGTACAAGGGATTCGCCAGCAAAATACGGAGGTACAGCAAAAGGTTGAGGAAATTTTCGCAAGGGAGTTTGCTTACTTTTTAGAGGGAACCGGGATTAAAAAAACGGATTCCTGTTTAGTGGTAGGACTGGGAAATTGGAATGTAACCCCGGATGCACTAGGACCGATGGTTTGTGAAAACTTGTTGGTTACCCGACACTTGTTTCAACTTCAGCCCGAAAATGTCGAAGAAGGCTTTAGGTCGGTTAGTGCACTATCGCCGGGAGTTATGGGTTTAACCGGGATTGAGACAAGCGATATTATTTTTGGCGTTGTTGAAAAAACAAAACCTGATTTTGTAATTGCCATTGATGCACTAGCATCACGGTCGATTGAACGAGTCAATTCGACGATTCAAATTTCCGATACAGGCATTCATCCTGGTTCAGGTGTTGGTAATAAGAGAAAAGAACTGAGTAAGGAAACCCTAGGGATTCCTGTCATTGCGATTGGGGTTCCGACAGTGGTTGATGCCGTGTCAATTACAAGTGATACGATTGATTTTATACTTAAGCATTTCGGGAAAGAACTTAGGGAAGGAAATCGGCCATCGAGGGCGCTTGCACCAGCTGGGATGAGTTTCGGAGAAAAGCGCAAGCTGACAGAGGAGGATTTACCTGAAGAAAAGCACCGCAAGACATTTCTTGGGATGATTGGTACTTTAGCAGATGATGAAAAAAGAAAATTAATTTATGAGGTATTGTCTCCAATCGGACATAATTTAATGGTCACTCCTAAGGAAGTAGATGTTTTCATCGAGGATATGGCAAATTTAATTGCGAACGGATTGAATTCCTCGCTCCATAGTGCAGTTGACCAAGAGAATGCAGGGTTTTATACAAAATAAGCGGATTTTTCCCGAGGTGCTTTTTAGTTCTACTTTTTATAGGAAGTGCCTCTAAAATTTAACTAGTGGTTCTATCGATTCTAGTATCTTCATAATATTTACTAGAATCCGTTTTGCGAGGTGGAACCATGAAAGCTAGAAACTCAGGAACTTTTATTATGGTACAAGGATCAAGTTTACTTAAAGTCGCTGGATTACTGATAGTCTTTATGCTATTGATTTTCTCTATTAGTGGATTATTAACCTCGTTAAAGCCACAATATCGGCCAATGTCGTCTTCGGTTAATCAGGCTGCTACAAATGTGAATGGAGAATTGCTTTATCAATTAATGGGCTGGGAAAATCATCATTTTTTATCGGTTGAAAGAGATTGGACTGCTACTCCAAAATTGACCAATCTAGTATTTAAGCTTTCAAGCAATATAAATTTAAATGATCCTCGAAGCCTTTTAGGCAGAGAACTTCCAGGATTCTTTCAGTTTGATGGGAAAATTCTTGTGGCTGGTGAAGGTACCAATTACACTAATATGCCAATTGAATCTGCGCCTCCTATTGAAATTATGAAAGCAGAGCGAGAAGCATCTTTGGTAAATTTAGAAGGTATCGAGAAGCCATCAGGAGAAAAGACCCCTTCAACACCTGGACAAACAACAGGCGATCACAAGATAGTCTATGTTTACTTTACACATACTCGGGAATCTTATTTACCATATCTTAAAGGCGTCACGAATCCGAATCTGGCCTACCATTCAAAAATTAACGTCACCAAAATTGGTGATCAATTAAAAACGAGCTTAGAGGATCGAGGAATCGGTACTACTATCGATAAAACTGATATCCAGGCGAACTTAAATAAAAAAGGTTTAGGTTATCCAAGATCGTACCAGGAATCTCGACCAGTTGTACAAGCAGCAATGGCACAAAACCATGATTTGGCTTATTTTATTGATATTCATAGGGATTCACGACGCAAGAACCAAACAACAGTTAACATTAATGGAAAATCTTTTGCAAAGCTTGCATTTGTTATCGGCGGTAAAAACCCAAATTATGAAAAAAATGCAAAACTAGCAGAGGAACTGCACAATCTCCTTCAAAAGAAGTATAAGGGGTTAAGCCGGGGAGTTATGGTCAAAAATGCTGCTGGCTCTAACAGTATTTACAATCAAAACCTATCTGAAAATGCGCTTTTGATTGAATTTGGCGGAGTCGATAATACATTTGAGGAATTAAATCGATCGGCAGACGCACTTGCAGATGTATTTAGTGAATTTTACTGGCAAGCTGAAAAAGTAAATGGGGATGTTGAGCAATCAACGAAAAAACAATAGAAGTAAGGGAGCATTTTTATGAAAATGTTCATGTTAAAAAGCCTATGCCTAGCTGCGCTCATGTTAATCTCTGTTTTAGTAGGTATGCAATTAGCTAATGACGGTATTCATAAAATGAAAGGCTATGATGATCCGAATTTTCAAAATGCCGTCAGTTTAAATGAAACGGATAGTAACTTAAGTGCAACCTTTTTGGGCAATGATATATCAAGCCATGATCTTGAAGCAAAGAAGAAAAAGCTTGAAGAAATAAGCGCATATAATTTCTTCTCTTCGATGGGAAAGAAGATGTCCGATGGGATATCAGGTGTCTCCCAAAAAATAGTTGAACTTATCGCAGATTAAAACGTGTAGTGGCACCCATTAGGTGCCGCTATTTTATTTCAGGAAATAATCTTATTAGAGTTTTCATTGAATCTTGGTAATCCTATTGATATAATTCAAAATAGTGTATATGTGCGAGTATAGTAGGAGTGAAATACCGTGAACAATAATGAAAGACTAAAACGACAATCAAAAATTAGAAATTTCTCAATCATTGCCCATATCGATCATGGGAAATCAACTTTGGCTGACCGTATCTTGGAGAAAACCAATGCGTTGACCTCTCGGGAAATGAAGGACCAGCTATTGGATTCAATGGACCTTGAAAGAGAACGCGGAATTACCATTAAGTTAAATGCCGTTCAGTTAAAATACAAAGCTAAAGATGGAGAAGAATATATTTTCCATTTAATTGATACACCTGGACACGTCGATTTTACGTATGAGGTTTCAAGGAGCCTTGCAGCCTGTGAAGGGGCTGTTTTAGTCGTTGACGCTGCTCAAGGAATTGAAGCACAGACACTAGCGAACGTTTACCTTGCCCTTGATAACGATCTTGAAATTTTACCAGTCATCAATAAAATCGACTTACCTAGTGCTGACCCAGAGCGGGTACGCGGCGAAATCGAAGAAATCATCGGCTTGGATGCTTCAGAAGCTGTGTTAGCTTCAGCTAAAGCAGGTATTGGGATCGAAGAAATCCTTGAACAAATTGTTGAAAAAGTCCCTGCACCCACTGGAAATCCAGAGGCGCCGTTAAAAGCGCTAATATTTGATTCACTTTATGATGCCTATCGAGGTGTTGTTGCCTATATTCGGGTTGTCGAGGGAACTGTTAAAGTCGGCGACAAAGTTAGAATGATGGCTACCGGGAAAGAATTTGAAGTAAATGAAGTAGGTGTTTTTACACCAAAAGCGACGATGTTAAACGAGTTAACCGTTGGTGATGTTGGCTTTTTATCTGCATCGATTAAAAATGTTGGCGACACCCGTGTCGGTGATACGATTACAAATGCGAAAAATGGAGCAACAGAAGCCCTTCCAGGTTACCGCAAACTCAACCCAATGGTATATTGTGGGCTTTATCCAATTGATACAGCGAAATTTAATGATTTACGTGAAGCGCTTGAAAAGCTGCAGTTAAACGATTCCTCCCTTCAATTTGAACCTGAAACATCGCAAGCACTTGGTTTCGGTTTCCGCTGTGGATTTCTAGGACTGCTTCATATGGAAATCATTCAAGAGCGGATTGAACGAGAATTCAAGATCGATCTAATTACCACTGCACCAAGTGTTATCTATCACGTTCACATGACAGATGGTTCTGAAATAAAGGTGGATAATCCGTCGGATTTACCAGACCCGCAAAAAATAGAACGCGTAGAAGAGCCGTATGTAAAAGCAACCATGATGGCTCCAAATGATTATGTTGGTACAATTATGGAACTATGCCAACTCAAACGAGGGATTTTCGTAACGATGGAATACCTGGCTGAAAATCGGGTAAGTATCATTTATGAGATGCCATTAGCGGAAATTGTCTATGATTTCTTTGATCAATTGAAATCGAGTACAAGAGGTTATGCTTCCTTTGATTACGAGCTTATAGGTTATAAACCATCCAAGTTGGTCAAAATGGATATATTACTAAATGCTGAAAAAGTGGATGCTTTAAGCTTTATCGTTCATAATGATTTTGCCTATGAGCGCGGAAAAATTATTGTTGAAAAGCTGAAGGAACTTATTCCAAGACAACAGTTCGAGGTTCCGATTCAGGCAGCAATTGGTCAAAAAATTGTCGCTCGTTCCACAATTAAAGCCATGCGTAAAAACGTATTAGCCAAATGTTATGGTGGAGATATTTCCCGTAAACGCAAATTGTTAGAAAAACAAAAAGAAGGTAAGAAGCGGATGAAACAGGTTGGATCCGTTGAAGTACCACAAGAAGCATTTATGGCTGTCTTAAAAATGGACGATTCCAATACAAAAAAATAAACTAGCGGGAGGTTAGGACAAGCCATTATCGGGCGAATTCTAACCTCCTTTTGTTACATTTTATCGAGGAAGTGATAGAAATGATTAAATCGGCCTATCTCCATATCCCTTTTTGTGAGCATATTTGCCATTATTGTGATTTTAATAAAGTATTTCTAAAGGGTCAGCCGGTAGATGAGTATTTAAAAGCGCTTGATCAAGAAATTCAAATGACAGTTAACCAGTTTCCCGCAGGTAATCTGGAAACAATTTTTGTTGGAGGAGGTACCCCGACATCGTTAAATGAGCAGCAACTCTATCGTTTTTGCGATAGCATTAACAGAAACCTGCCGAAAAGTGAGACGATGGAATTTACCTTTGAAGCCAATCCAGGTGATTTAACGAAGGAAAAATTAGAAATATTAAAAGATGCGGGTGTAAATCGTCTGAGTCTAGGTGTGCAAACTTTTAACGAGGAATTACTAAAAAAAATTGGCCGTGTTCACAAAGCGAAAGATGTTTATCAAACCATTGATAACGCAAAAAAAATCGGGTTCGAAAACATTAGTATCGATCTCATCTTTAGTTTACCAACGCAAACGATTAGAGATTTTAAAGAGTCATTAACTGAGGCTTTTTCCCTTGACATTACACATTA
The DNA here is from genome assembly GCA_002559145.1 of Bacillus sp. AFS006103. Taxonomy (GTDB): domain Bacteria; phylum Bacillota; class Bacilli; order Bacillales; family Cytobacillaceae; genus Neobacillus. Next base: position 117,144 of record NTXX01000001.1, on the reverse strand, counting down.
TTCAGCCTATTCCTTAATTATTGAACCAAAAACTGTCTTTTATAACCTCTTGAAAAAAGGAAAGCTGCCTACTCCTGGTGAGGATGTGGAAGCAGCTATGTACGAATTATTAATGGAGGAAATGGAAAAACACGGATTCAGTCAATATGAAATTAGTAATTTTTCAAAACCCGGTTTTGAAAGCAGGCATAACCTAACCTATTGGAACAACGAATCCTATTATGGGTTCGGTGCTGGAGCCCATAGTTACTTGAATGGGGTTAGACGATCAAATACTGGCCCATTAAAAAGATATATGGACCAAATTATTAGTGGGGAACTCCCAGTTATTGATGAACATCAGACCACTAAGGTTGAACAAATGGAAGAAGAAATGTTCCTAGGATTGCGTAAAACCCGAGGGGTATCAGTCCCGCATTTTATGGGAAAGTTTGCCGTTGATCCACAACAGTTATTTCAGCGGGAGATTGCAGAATTAACTAATAAACAGTGGTTAGAGGTGGAAAAAAATCATATATTTTTAACAAAAAAGGGCCGACTGCTAGGAAATGAAGTTTTTCAGGCATTTTTAAGATAAAAGTGATTTGCTTTTTGATTGACACCATCCCCCTTTATTTGATAATTTATTAGTATAATTAGCACTCGGTAACTAGGAGTGCTAACAGAGGTGATGAATGTTGTTATCAGATCGTCAATTGTTAATTCTTCAAGTTATTGTTGATGACTTTATTCGATCTGCCCAACCAGTCGGCTCAAGAAGCTTGTCGAAAAAAGAGGAAATCTCTTTTAGTTCGGCAACGATTCGCAATGAAATGTCCGACCTAGAAGATTTGGGGTATATTGAAAAGACACATACCTCTTCAGGGCGTGTCCCATCGGAAAAAGGTTATCGGTATTATGTTGACCATCTCCTGTCTCCACAAGTGTTAAATCAACATGATGTAACCATTATTCAGTCGATTTTTGCGGAGAAAATTTTTGAGTTTGAAAAAATTATTCAAAGATCAGCCAAAATATTATCGGAACTAACCAATTACACATCGATTGTCCTTGGTCCGGCCGTTAGTATTAATAAGTTGAAAAGAATTCAAATTATCCCGTTGAACAAAGAGACCGCTGTGGCTATTTTTGTAACAGACACAGGACATGTTGAAAATAGGACCTTTTCCTTACCGCCTTCGGTGGATGCAAGTGACTTAGAAAAAACAGTCAATATCCTGAATGAGCGTTTGGCAGGAGTTCCGCTTGAAGACCTAAATGATAAAATTTATAAAGAAGTGGCGATGCTCTTAAGGCAGCATATTCATAATTATGATTTAATGCTGCATACCGTTGCTGATTCATTAAAAATGCCAATTAATGAAAAACTTTTCTTTGGCGGAAAAACGAATATGTTAAGTCAGCCAGAGTTTCATGATGTTGCAAAGCTTCGCAGCCTTTTAACACTGATTGACCAGGAAGAGTGGATATATAATTTAATCAGAAATGATTCAGCAGGCATTCACGTCAAAATTGGCAGAGAGAATAACAATAGTGTGATGGATAATTGCAGCCTAATCACTGCTACCTATTCAGCAGGGGTTGAAAATTTAGGAACGATTGCCATCCTAGGTCCGACACGAATGGAATATTCTCGAGTCATTAGCTTATTGCAATTTCTTAGTAAGGATTTAACATCAGTTTTAACAAAGTTGTATCAAAATAAATAGCACTGGAAATATTGAGTAAGGGTGAAATTAGGGTAAATTTCACGTGGGTGAAATACCCTTTCATTTCACCCCCTTTTCCATGAAAATATATTACTTAAATGGGTAAATGCTTTAAGGGAGGTGAGTAAGTTGACAAATGAGAATAATAACACGATAAATGAAGAAGTTGATATCGAAAATACTGTTAATGTTGAACTTACCGATGAAAAAACGGTTGAGACTGTTTTTGAAGAGGGTGGAACAACTGAACAAACTGATGACTTTCCAGTTGATGTTAAGGAACAAGAACTTCAATTGCTGAAGGGGAAATTAGAGGAAGCAGATAATCGATATCTCCGACTCCAAGCTGATTTTGATAATTTCCGGAGACGCACTAGAATTGATCTAGAGGCGAGCCAAAAATATAGAGCACAAAACCTAATTACAGATTTACTACCTGCAATCGACAATTTTGAAAGAGCCATGAAAGTTGAAGCAGATAATGAACAAACCAAGACACTTCTTCAAGGAATGGACATGGTTTACCGCAGTTTGCTAGATGCCTTGAAAAATGAAGGTGTTGAAGTAATTGAATCGGTAGGTAAGGAATTTGACCCGCATCTCCATCAAGCCGTTATGCAGGGTGAGGACGAGAACTATGGCTCTAATATTGTAACGGATGAATTCCAAAAAGGATATTTGTTAAAGGACCGTGTCATTCGTCCAGCAATGGTAAAAGTAAATCAATAAGATTACATATTTTTAGGAGGAAAAGGAAATGAGTAAAATTATCGGTATTGACCTTGGTACAACCAACTCTTGTGTTGCTGTCCTTGAAGGCGGAGAACCAAAAGTTATTCCAAATCCAGAAGGCAATCGTACAGCTCCTTCCGTGATCGCGTTTAAAAATGGGGAACGCCAAGTTGGAGAAGTAGCTAAACGTCAAGCAATCACAAACCCAAATACAATCATGTCTATTAAACGTCATATGGGCACAAATTACAAAGTGGATATTGAAGGCAAAGAGTATACACCACAAGAATTATCTGCAATTATTCTTCAATATCTAAAATCTTATGCAGAAGATTATTTAGGTGAACCAGTTACAAAGGCAGTAATTACCGTACCAGCATACTTTAATGATGCTGAGCGTCAAGCAACAAAGGATGCAGGTAAGATTGCTGGTTTAGAAGTTGAGCGTATCATCAACGAACCAACTGCTGCAGCGCTTGCTTATGGATTAGATAAGACCGATGAAGATCAAACCATTCTTGTTTATGACCTTGGCGGTGGAACATTTGACGTTTCGATTCTTGAATTAGGCGACGGTGTGTTCCAAGTTAAATCAACAGCTGGTGATAATCGTCTAGGCGGGGATGACTTTGACCAAGTCGTCATTGATTACCTTGTAGACCAATTCAAAAAAGAAAACGGGATTGACCTTGCGCAAGATAAAATGGCGTTACAACGCTTAAAAGATGCGGCTGAAAAAGCGAAAAAGGATTTATCCGGTGTAACCTCAACACAAATTTCATTACCATTTATCACTGCCGGTGCTGCGGGTCCGCTTCACTTGGAAGTTACGATGACTAGAGCTAAGTTTGATGAAATATCTGCGCATCTTGTTGAGCGGACGATGGGTCCAACTCGCCAAGCATTAAACGATGCAGGTTTAACACCTAAAGAAATTGATAAAGTTATCCTTGTCGGTGGATCAACACGTATTCCCGCTGTACAAGAAGCCATTAAAAAAGCGACTGGACAAGAGCCGCATCGTGGGGTTAACCCTGATGAGGTTGTAGCAATGGGTGCTGCTATTCAAGGTGGAGTTATTACTGGGGATGTTAAAGACGTTGTATTGCTTGATGTTACCCCATTATCCCTTGGTATTGAAACAATGGGCGGCGTATTTACGAAGTTAATTGATCGTAATACAACCATCCCTACATCTAAGTCACAAGTATTCTCAACAGCTGCTGACAATCAAACTGCCGTTGATATTCATGTTCTTCAAGGGGAACGTCCAATGGCGGCTAATAATAAGACACTAGGACGCTTCCAATTATCAGATATTCCACCAGCTCCACGTGGAATTCCACAAATTGAAGTTAACTTTGATATTGATAAGAATGGTATCGTAAATGTTCGTGCTAAAGATCTTGGTACAAATAAAGAACAACAAATTACCATCAAATCCTCAACAGGATTATCAGATGAAGAAATTCAACAAATGGTCCGTGAAGCAGAAGAAAATGCTGATGCTGATAAACTTCGCAAAGAAGAAGTGGAACTTCGTAATGAAGCAGACCAACTTGTCTTTACAACAGAAAAAACCTTAAAAGACCTTGAAGGTAAGGTTGATGCAGGCGAAGTAGCCAATGCTAATGAAGCAAAAGATGCGTTAAAAGCCGCAATTGAGAAAAATGACCTGGATGAAATCCGTGCGAAAAAGGATGCTTTACAGGAAATTGTTCAAGCTTTAACCGTTAAACTTTATGAACAAGCGGCAGCTGCGCAGCAAGCACAACAGGGAGGACCTGAGGCTGGAAATACTGCGGGTAAAGATGATGTTGTCGATGCAGAATTTGAAGAAGTAAAAGAAGATAAATAAGAGTTATTACAGCTCAGAAAAAAGTCAAAGTCAGATCGATGGGCTTTGACTTTTTTATTGCAATAACATTGTTATAAATGATAGAATAGTCTTTATGTGACAGATTCGGGAGTGGGTAATCATGAGTAAACGGGATTACTATGAAGTACTTGGGATTAGTAAAAGTGCTTCAAAGGATGAAGTAAAAAAGGCTTATCGCAAGCTTTCAAAAAAATATCATCCAGATATTAATAAAGAAGCAAATGCGGCTGATAAATTTAAGGAAATAACGGAAGCTTACGAAATATTGAGCGATGATCAGAAAAAGGCGCATTATGATCAATTTGGTCATACGGATCCAAACCAGGGCTTTGGCGGCAGCGGAGATTTCGGCGGCGGCTTTGGTGGCGGGTTTGAAGATATCTTTAATACCTTTTTTGGCGGTGGTGGAGGCGGAAGAAGACGTGATCCAAACGCACCAAGACAAGGGGCAGACCTCCAGTATACGATGACCGTTTCTTTTGAAGAAGCAGCATTTGGAAAAGAAACAGATATTGAAATACCGCGTGAAGAAACTTGTGATACATGTAGTGGCTCTGGGGCAAAGCCTGGAACTAAACCAGAAACTTGTCAGCACTGTCAGGGAACAGGGCAGTTAAATGTGGAGCAAAATACCCCATTCGGTAGAATTGTTAATCGTCGTACTTGTAATCACTGTAATGGTACCGGTAAAGAAATTAAACATAAATGTTCAACTTGCGGTGGTAAAGGAAAAGTTCAAAAGCGCAAGAAAATTCATGTTAAAATCCCTGCCGGTATTGATGATGGACAGCAGCTTCGCATGTCAGGACAAGGTGAAGCTGGGTTTAATGGAGGACCGGCCGGGGACCTCTATGTTGTTTTCCATGTTAGACAGCATGAGTTTTTCGAAAGAGATGGCGATGATATTTATTGTGAAATGCCAATCACTTTTGTTCAAGCATCCTTGGGAGCTGAAATCGAGGTACCTACTCTGCACGGGAAGGTAAAGTTAAAAATTCCTGCAGGGACGCAAACGGGGAAAAAATTCCGATTAAAAGGAAAAGGTGTTCCTAACGTGCGTGGATACGGTGTTGGAGATCAATATATTCTCGTTCGAATTATTACTCCAACAAAACTTTCGGAAAAGCAAAAGCAGCTTTTAAAAGAATTCGCAGAGCTTAGCGGCACTTCTCCGATTGGTGAACACGAAGAAAGTTTTTTCTCAAAAGTAAAACGAGCCTTTAAAAGCGAGTAAGGATTGGAGTTGGTAGATGTGAAATGGTCCGAAATCAGTATTCACACAACAAATGAGGCGATTGAACCTATTTCTCATATTTTGCATGAAGCTGGGGCGAGCGGTGTAGTCATTGAAGATCCATTTGAACTGACAAAAGAAAGAGAAGATCAATTTGGTGAAATCTATCAACTCAATCCCGATGATTATCCAGAAGAAGGCGTACTATTAAAAGCGTACCTTCCGGTTAACAGCTTTTTAGGCGAAACCGTTGATGCCATTAAAGAGTCGATTAGTAATTTAATTATTCACAATATCGATATCGGTAAAAATCATGTAACGATTAGTGAAGTTAATGAAGAAGAATGGGCAACTGCCTGGAAGAAATATTATCATCCCGTGAAAATTTCTGAAAAGTTTACCATTGTTCCGACTTGGGAGATTTATACTCCGGTCAGCAGTGATGAACTAATTATAGAATTAGATCCTGGAATGGCATTCGGAACTGGAACACATCCGACAACTGTTCTATGTATTCAAGCACTTGAGAGAACGATTCGTCCTGGTGACCGGGTTATTGATGTTGGAACAGGCTCAGGGGTTTTAAGTATTGCAGCAGCCATGCTGGGTGCCGAAGATGTTCGTGCCTTTGACCTTGATGAGGTGGCAGTCACAACTGCAAGAGTGAACCTTAAACTCAATAAAGTGAGTGATCGTGCAACAACAGCACAAAATAATTTGCTCGATGGCGTTGAAGAAAATTCAGCCGATGTCGTTGTTGCTAATATTCTAGCAGAAGTTATTCTACGGTTTACTGAGGATGCGGCCAAGGTTGTTAAACCTGGCGGGTCTTTTATTACCTCAGGAATTATCAAGCAGAAAAAAGATCAAGTTAAAGATTCATTGGTAGCAGCCGGATTTGAGATCATTGAAACGATTTTGATGGAAGATTGGGTTGCGATTATTGCAAAAAGGTTATAATGGTGGAATAAAGGGGAGATAACCCCTTTTTTTCATGCCATACTTTTAAATCAAGATTTTTTTTAGTAAAATAAAACGTGTATGTTTAGAGAGGGTGCAAGAAGTGTGCAACGATACTTTGTTAAACAACGAGCAAATGGTAATCGTTTTTTGATTGATGAAGAGGACCGGCATCATATCGTCAAGGTTATGCGTATGCAACTTGGTGATCAAATTATTTGTGTTGACCAAGAAGGGAAGCAAGCTGTGTGTGTCCTTGCAGAAATTACCGATACCAGTGTTGTTGCAGACGTTGTACAATGGAAGGAAACTGTCTCTGAGCTTCCCATTTCAATTACGATTGCAAGCGGACTGCCCAAGGGGGACAAGCTAGAGTGGATTATTCAAAAAGGCACAGAACTTGGTGCACATCGGTTTCTCCCATTCTCAGCGGCTCGTTCAGTTGTAAAATGGGATGAAAAGAAAGCTTCGAAAAAAATAGATCGATGGCAAAAAATAGCTAAAGAAGCTGCAGAGCAATCCCACCGTGCATTCTTGCCAGAAGTTTTTAGTGCAATTAGCTTTAAAGAATTGATTTCTATGAGCAAGGATTATGATTATAAATTAGTTGCTTTTGAAGAAGAGAGTCGGAATGGTGAAACTTCCGTTTTTGCTGCTACGCTTAAAAAAATGAACAAAGGTGATTCACTTCTTTTGGTATTTGGACCAGAAGGTGGCTTAACCGATTCAGAAGTAGAACAATTAAGGGATAATGATTTTTCAATTTGCGGGTTAGGCCCTAGAATATTACGAACGGAAACTGCCCCTTTATATACACTCGCAGCAATTTCCTATCATTTTGAATTAATGAGGTGAACAAATAATGGCAACAGTTGCGTTTCATACATTAGGATGCAAAGTTAATCACTATGAAACTGAAGCTATTTGGCAGTTATTTAAACAAGAAGGTTACGAACGAGTTGATTTTGAATCAATTTCGGACGTTTATATTATTAATACATGTACCGTTACTAATACAGGCGATAAAAAAAGCCGACAGGTCATTCGACGGGCTGTCAGGAAAAATCCTGATGCGGTTATTTGTGTAACAGGTTGTTATGCACAAACCTCACCTGCTGAAATTATGGCTATCCCTGGTGTCGACGTTGTGGTCGGAACCCAGGACAGGATTAAAATGCTTGATTATATTGAGCAATATAAGCTTGAGCGCCAGCCAATTAACGGTGTCGGTAATATCATGAAAAGCCGCATCTATGAAGAACTTGATGTCCCATCCTTTACGGACCGAACTCGTGCTTCACTAAAGATCCAAGAAGGTTGTAACAATTTTTGTACCTTCTGTATTATTCCCTGGGCTCGCGGGTTAATGAGATCACGAGATCCGAAAGAAGTTATTCGTCAAGCACAGCAATTGGTTGATGCGGGTTACCAGGAAATTGTCTTGACTGGTATTCATACAGGCGGATACGGAGAAGACATGAAGGATTATAATCTTGCTCAATTACTTCGTGACTTGGAAGCAGTCAAAGGGCTAAAACGTTTGCGAATTTCATCGATTGAAGCGAGTCAAATTACGGATGAAGTGATCGAAGTAATTAAACATTCTCCGATTGTCGTTCGACATTTGCATATTCCGTTGCAATCGGGTTCTAATTCTGTTCTAAAAAGAATGCGTCGAAAATATACGATGGAGTTCTTTGGTGAAAGATTGGAGCGACTAAAAGAAGTTCTTCCTGGCCTTGCCGTTACCTCCGATGTAATTGTTGGTTTCCCTGGTGAGACGGAGGAAGAGTTTATGGAAACCTATAATTTCATTAATGACCATAAATTTTCTGAACTTCACGTATTCCCGTATTCAAAGCGTACTGGAACACCAGCCGCTCGTATGGAAGATCAGGTCGATGAGGAAGTTAAAAATGATCGAGTACATCGCCTCATTTCCCTTTCTGATCAATTAGCTAAGGAATATGCTTCCCGATTTGAAGGTGATGTCTTAGAAGTGATTCCTGAAGAGGTCTCAAATGAAGAAGCGAATTCCGGATTATTGATGGGATACACGGATAACTACATGAAAGTTGTTTTCTCAGGGGCTGAAGATTTGATTGGTAAAATTGTTAAAGTTAAGATTACCAAAGCGGGCTACCCATACAACGAAGGACAATTTGTTAAGGTTTTAGAGGATTCAGTAACAAAATCAGAATTATTTATTGAAGAAGAAACTGCCATTTAAGGACCATTTAGGTCCTTTTTTTTATCGTATTTAGGATAAACTATTGTCAGCAGCAAATTTCTTTCTAATCCACTCTGGAGCTTTTTTTAAAATCGAATGGAATTCGAAGGGAGCAAGTTTATGGCTACTACAAATATTGCTGCAATGATTGACCACACCTTACTAAAGCCGGAAGCAACAAGGCAGCAAATTGAATCATTGTGCCAAGAGGCAATAGAATATAAATTTGCTTCGGTGTGTGTAAATCCAACATGGGTAAGTACCGCTAAAGAACTGCTGCAGGGCAGTGATGTAATGGTTTGTACCGTAATAGGATTCCCATTAGGGACAACTACCTCTGAAACCAAAGCGTTTGAAACGAAAAACGCTATTGATCATGGCGCCGATGAAGTGGATATGGTTATTAATATTGGAGCATTAAAGGATCATAACGATGAATTGGTGGAAAAAGATATCCGGGCGGTTGTAGAGGCTGCCAAGGGCAAAGCACATACGAAGGTAATTATCGAAACAAGTTTGTTAAACAAAGAAGAAAAGATTCGCGCCTGTAAACTTTCCGTAAAGGCAGGAGCGGATTTTGTGAAGACATCCACAGGATTTTCTACTGGTGGAGCGACGGCGGAAGATATTGCTTTAATGAGGCAAACTGTCGGTCCTGACTTGGGTGTTAAAGCTTCCGGCGGGGTTAGAAGTACAGAGGATGTTCAAAAAATGATTGAAGCTGGAGCGACAAGAATTGGGGCAAGCTCCAGTATTGCCATCGTCAACGGTCAGACAGTCACTTCAAATTATTAAGATAAGACGGCTAAATGCCGTCTTTTTACGTGGTCTTTTTTGGTTTTCTATCATGTAAAAATAAAATCATTTTTCCAAATTTCGTTGCAAAAGGTAAGACGATTATAGAGGTGGCAACATTAAAAATGACACTTATATGGGCTAATTGGACATTTTTTGTATCTGCAAGCAGGGAGGCATTGTCTGTAAGTGTTGGAATGAGCGGGATAAATAGCAATACACCAAAAACATTAAGCCAAACGTGGGCAAATGCTGCTAGTCTCGATTCTTTTCCGCCGCCAATGGAAGCAATTAGGGCGGTGATACATGTACCAATATTTGCACCAAGGACAATTGCGATACCCGCATCAAGTTGCAAGGAACCAGTTAATAGAAAGCTCATGGCAATTCCAGTCATTGCCGTGCTCGATTGGATAATGGCTGTCATGATTGTACCAGTTAATAGGCTTAAAAGAAGTTGATCATTAATGGAAAGAATAAAATTATTGATAAAATTCATCGAAGTTAACGGGACTGCCAGCATCTCGAATCCTTTCATAGCGGCAAAAACTGAGGAGATTCCAAACAGCAGCATCCCAATACTTCTCGCTTTTTTATTTTTAAATAAAATAAGCAGGGCTCCACAAATTGCGAAGGGAACGAGGACTTTATCAATATTAAATGTAATTAATTCTGTTTTAAAAGTAGTTCCAATATTTGTGCCAAGTATAATTCCAATAGACTGCGGGAACGTCATTATTCTTGCTGAAATTAATCCAATCGTAATTACCATTACTGCGGTACTGCTCTGCAGGAGTGTAGTGATGAATGTCCCTGTCAGCATCCCTTTTAAGGGAGTACTAGTCAATTTAATTAACCAACCCTTTAATTTATTTGCAGATAAATTAAACAGGGCAAATCTAATTATGGTCATCCCAAAAATAAATAATAAAATGCAAAGAACAAATAATAGTATGTAAAGCATTATATATAGCCCCCCCTCGTTTCATTGTATGGTACGACGAAGAGGGACATGCCAGTTTTAAGGTAAATAAAGACAAGTCATCGTTTGAATGAATAAAAAAATAAATTGCTTGGAATATCACTGTGAATTTCAGTTGACCTTGTATCAAGGTTATATTATAATTGCAAGGTACATGGATTGAATGTTAGTGTGTTGTGTTTCGGAGGGAGGGAAAGAGAATGTCTAAAACCGTCGTTCGTAAAAACGAATCGCTTGAAGATGCTCTTCGTCGCTTCAAACGTACAGTATCAAAAACTGGTACTTTGCAAGAGGCAAGAAAGCGCGAATTCTATGAAAAGCCAAGTGTAAAACGTAAGAAAAAGTCTGAAGCAGCTAGAAAACGTAAGTTTTAAGAGAGGGTGTAATACATGAGTCTTCTCGAGCGTTTGAACAATGATATGAAACAAGCGATGAGAAACAAGGAAAAAGACAAACTCTCAGTCATTCGGATGGTGAAAGCTTCTTTGCAAAATGAAGCTATTAAGCTCGGTACTAAAGAGCTTACTGAGGATGTTGAGTTAACAATCCTTTCTCGCGAAGTAAAACAACGCAAAGACTCCCTCCATGAATTTGGTAAAGCTGGTCGTGAAGACCTAGTTGATAAGTTGCGCACGGAGTTGGCTATTGTTGAATTGTATATGCCAAAACAGCTTTCTGAAGAGGAACTGGCAGAGGTTGTAAAAGAAACAATTTCTGAAGTCGGCGCAAAATCAAAAGCAGAAATGGGAAAAGTGATGTCTGCCATTATACCTAAAGTAAAGGGTAAAGCAGATGGGGCACTTGTAAATAAACTTGTACAACAACACCTTTCATAGTATTCTGACGTAAAGACTGCAGGCCTTTGGCTTGTGGTCTTTTTATTTTATAAATGAAACTTAATTGATTTTCATACGTAATAATTATAGTCGAAGCTAAAGAACGAAAGGGGGCTCTCGAATGACAGAATTTCTTACTGACCCAATTGTTGTAACCGTATTATTATCGATTGCGGGAATCGGTATTGTATTAGAGCTTTTTTCATCTAAATTCGGTGTGGCAGGGTTTATCGGTGTGTTTGCGCTCATTTTATTCTTTTATGGGCATTTTCAAGCAGGGCTTGCGGGTTATGGCACTTTAGTATTATTTGTTGCAGGATTACTCCTTATTTTCCTTGAATTCTTTTTACCCGGGGCAATTTCCGGCACCCTGGGTGTTGCTGCATTAATATTAAGTCTTTTTTTAGCAGGCGAAGATGCCATTCAAATCGGGGTTTCTATCTTAATCGCCATATTCTTATCCGTAATTGTATTCTTTATGATGATCAAGGTTTTTGACAAAAAGCTTATTTTATTTAATAAAATGGTTCTATTTGATTCAGCTAAAAAAGAAGATGGATATGTATCCAATATTAATCGTATTGATTTGATGGGAAAAGAAGGGATTGCCCTCACCATTTTGCGACCAGCTGGAACAGTTATTATTAACAGTGAAAGAGTTGATGTAGTAAGTGAAGGCGGCTTTATTGAGCAGAATGCTGCCGTTAAAGTCATTAAAGTTGAAGGAGCACGCATTGTTGTTAGAGAGGTATAAGAAATGAAGGGGGTTAGAAAATGATTGTAGGATCTGGTACCATTTTTATCATTGCAGTTGTAATTGTAGCTTTAATCTTATTAGGGATTTTATTATCCTTTGTACCTGTCATGTTGTGGATTTCTGCTCTAGCTGCAGGAGTCCGTATAAGTATCTTCACATTAGTTGGGATGAGACTTAGGAGGGTAACACCAAGCAGAGTGGTTAACCCACTTATAAAGGCCCATAAAGCTGGTTTAAACGTTACCACTAATCAACTGGAAAGCCATTACCTTGCCGGCGGTAATGTCGATAGAGTAGTTAATGCCCTAATTGCTGCACATCGGGCAAATATTGAATTATCGTTTGAACGTTGTGCAGCCATTGACTTAGCCGGGCGTGACGTTTTAGAAGCCGTCCAAATGAGTGTAAATCCAAAGGTGATTGAAACTCCATTTATTGCAGGTGTGGCTATGAATGGGATTGAAGTTAAGGCTAAAGCGAGAATAACGGTCCGTGCTAATATCGACCGCCTTGTCGGAGGTGCGGGTGAAGATACTGTTGTCGCTCGTGTAGGTGAAGGGGTCATATCGACGATTGGTTCCTCACTTGACCATAGTAAGGTACTCGAGAACCCTGAACTGATTTCGCAAACTGTCTTAGCCAAAGGATTAGATGCTGGTACCGCTTTTGAAATTCTATCGATTGATATTGCCGATGTCGATTTAGGTAGAAACATCGGTGCCGAGCTACAAACGGAGCAAGCGGAAGCCGATAAGAAAATTGCCCAAGCAAAAGCAGAAGAGCGTAGGGCAATGGCTGTTGCTACAGAGCAGGAAATGAAGGCAAAGGTACAGGAGATGAGAGCAAAGGTCGTGGAAGCAGAAGCTCAAGTACCGCTTGCAATGGCTGAAGCTCTTAAAACAGGGAATATTGGCGTTATGGACTATATGAACTTTAAAAATATTTCAGCAGATACTGAAATGAGAGGTTCAATTGGTAAGATAACGGGAGATAAAAAAGACGGACAATAAACCCGCTTTGGGAAAATAAAGGGGTGGTGATTTTTGGAAACAGTAGTATTTATGATTATCATCGGCATAGTTTCTGTTATCTTCCGAAGTGCAAAAGATAAGACAGGACAATCTAGAAATAAAACATTTTCAATGGAGACTTTTGAGGAAATTCGGACGCTAGTTAAAAAACAACTTAATCATGACGAAATTCCAACATCTAGCACCTTAAAATCAAAGAATATACCATTGGATCATCAAGAAAAGCTCGAAAATAAATACATGCAGTTGAAACAAGAGTCTGAGGTGAAACGGATTGGAATGTCCGTAGCCCAGCAAAGGATAGATAAAGTAGAAGTGAAGTCCGGGGCAGAGGAAGGAGAAATCGTTTCTCTTTATCCGGATGAAAAAACGCTCATTAATGGTATAGTTTGGTCAGAAATTCTGGGTGAGCCGCGTTCCAAAAAACCCTTTTTCGCAAGAAAAGGTTAGATATAAATCAAGATAGCTAAATAGAAAAAGATGTGCTAGAACCTCCCTTCGTTTCATAAATATGAGATGAAAGGGGGTTCTTTTTTTATGGCGAAAAAATGGGCCGGGCGGGTTCGTAACTGGATGGCTAATAAAATGGATCTTCCTCAAGATGTCATGATGGATTTACCCCGCATTACGATGATTGGGCAAATCCATGTATATATAGAGAACCATCGAGGTTTACTTGTATTTACTGATAAAGAACTCCGACTGCTATTAAAGCAAGGGCAGTTATTAATAAAAGGTAAATCGTTTGTCATTAAAACGATTTTACCTGAAGAAATTTTGCTGGAAGGGAAAATTGATCAGGTCATTTATATAAGTGATAATCCGGGAGGAGAAAAATGAATAACCAGTGGATCGAATTTTTTTATGGCAGGGTAACTGTTAAAGTATCAGGAAAGGGTACAGAACGTTTTTTAAACGTTCTGACTAGGAATGGTCTTCATATTTGGAATGTCAAACGGCATGGGACTGAAACGATTACATTTAAGATGAGGCTCACGGATGCCAAGAACATCAGGTATTATGCACGTAAAAGTGATTGCACCATAACCTTTTTACGAAAGAGCGGGGTGCCTTTTTTACTAAAGAGAGCCATTAAAAATAGTGGCTTTTTGGGAGGAGCAGGAATTTTCCTGTTAATCTTAATATTCCTATCCAATGTTATTTGGGGAATTGAAATAAAAGGGGCAAAACCAGCAACAGAGTATCAGATTCGCAAAGAATTGGACAAGATGGGTGTGAAAATAGGGAAATTGCAATTTTTTGTAGATAATGTGGAAGGAATTCAAAGGAAACTGACTAATAATGTCGGTGAATTGACTTGGGTTGGAGTGGAATTAAAGGGGACAACCTTCCATTTTCAAGTGGTTGAAAAAAATGAGCCGCAAAAGCCAAAGCAATTATCACCGAGGAACCTAATCGCCAAAAAGAAAGCAATCATTGTCAATATGTATATTGAAAATGGCCAAAAAGTGGTGGATATAAATGATCATGTAGAACCGGGACAATTACTTGTTTCGGGTGCATTTGGACAAGAGGATAATCCAGAATTGGTTGCTGCCAAAGGAGAAGTATGGGGTGAAACTTGGTATAAAAGTCATGTGGAGCTTCCGTTAGTAACCAATTTTAAAGTTTTTAGCGGTAAAGAAAAAGTAAAGCATTTTATCTTACTTGGTAATTATGAACTTCCTGTGTGGGGCTTTGGTAAACCGGAATTTAATAACTATGAAACAGAAGAGAATGTTCACAAGATTCATTTCTTGAAGTGGGAATTGCCAATTTCATATCTCAATAAGACACTTCGAGAACGAGAAGAAGTCCAGCGTACCTATTCAAATAAAGACGCCCAAAAAATTGCGATTGAATTAGCAAAAAAACAAATAAAAGGACGCTTAGATGAAGATGCTATTATAAAAGATGAAAAAATTTTACACAAAGCAATTAAGAATGGTAAAGTTATACTGGATATTCATTTTAAGGTAATTGAAAATATTGCAGTCGGACAACCGATTTCAGGGGAGACCAGTGAATGACAGAAAAGTTAACTACCATAAATGTACAACTTGAAAATCCTGCAGAAGCAATTAGTTTGCTGGGGAATTCTGATTCCAATTTAAAAATAATTGAACAAGAGCTCGATGTTACGATCATTACTCGAGGTGAAGCTGTCAGTTTATCAGGTGACGAGGAAAACGTAAATCGGGCAGGACAAATCCTGAATAAATTAATGATTGTGATTCGAAAGGGAATAAATATTAGTCAAAGAGATGTCCTCTACGCGGTCCAAATGGCGAATGCCGGGACACTTGATTATTTTGTGAATTTGTATGATGAAGAAATCGGTAAAAATGTTAAAGGTAAAACCATTCGGATTAAGACACTTGGACAAAGAGAATATGTTACGGCCATAAAAAAGACAGATCTTGTATTTGGAATTGGTCCTGCAGGGACAGGGAAAACTTATCTTGCCGTCGTCATGGCCGTGGGTGCTCTCAAAAACGGGCAAGTAAATAAAATCCTTTTAACAAGACCTGCTGTTGAGGCTGGTGAAAGTCTTGGCTTTCTTCCTGGTGATTTAAAAGAGAAGGTCGACCCTTATCTACGGCCGTTATATGATGCTCTGCATGATGTGCTTGGTGCTGAACATACGCAAAGGTTAATCGAGCGAGGAACGATTGAAATTGCCCCGCTTGCTTATATGCGAGGACGTACATTAGATGATGCTTTTGTAATACTCGACGAGGCCCAAAATACTACACATGCCCAAATGAAAATGTTTTTGACAAGGCTTGGCTTTGGGTCCAAAATGGTCATTACGGGTGATCAAACACAGATTGATTTGCCAAAAGGGGCTAAATCAGGCTTAATTGCAGCCGAAGGTATTTTGAAGAATGTAAAAGGTATTTCCTTTGTCTTTTTAGAAACAACTGACGTAGTTCGCCATCCACTTGTCGGCAGAATTATCGAGGCTTACGAGAACAAGCTTGAGCAGCAATAATGTAACTGTGAGGTAAACCTATTGTGGTTTACCTCTTTTTCATTGGAAAGACATACTTCAAACAATCTTCTTTTAAAGAAAGGTGAAACTTGTTCGAAAAACTGTTATCATTTTACATAAAGCAGGAACAGTGAAAATATGACAATTTTTGAGAGATGACTTTTCATGAATCACTTAAAGGGCCGTGGTTGGAGGGATATAGTTGGGTAAACTACAGCAATACTTCATACGGATACGTAAGCTGCTAGACATCACTTTTTTTCTAGTTCTATTTTTTATCATGCTAGGTACCGTATTATTTGCAGCAATGTATAGTAATGTAAAACCAGAAAAATTGGATATAAGCTTGTTTTCTGTAGCAGAAAAAACAATTCGTTCCCCTGGGACAGTGGAGGATAAAAAAAGTACAGAAAATAAACGCAAGGATGCTCTCGATCAAGTACAAGATGTATATGCCCTAAAAAAGGAATACACGCAAAATCGAGTGGATTTAATCAGCTCCATATTTCAAGCAGCTACTGAAGTGAATGATGAAATAAATGAAGAAATTAAGAAATTTGAAGAGCTGACTACAGAAGAAAAACCAGAAAAAAAGGAACCAAGTGATTCTGAAAAAATGACTAGGTTAAAGGCTAAATTAACACCGAATGTATCAAAAGGACTTTCTGATCGGGTCTTTATGGCGTTAGTCCAAGCTAGTAATGATGAATTATCGATTGCTAAGGATTTAACTGTTACGGCGATTAATAATGTTATGGCCCAGCGGATTTCTGCTGACGAAGTAGAGAATGCCAAAAAAAGAGTGGAGGAAGAATTAAAATATACCACCTTAAATGATAATTTAAGAAATGGTGTCATTGAACTCGGCAGATATGCTGTGATTCAAAATGAATTTTATGATCCTAATGCGACAGAGGAACTCCGGCAGCAAGCAGTAGAGAGCGTGGAACCGGCAAAAATTCTTCAGGGTCAAATTCTAGTGGAAGAAGGAGAATTAATTAACCAAAATATATTTAGACAGTTAAAATTGGTTGGCCTCCTAAATAATGAGAGATCCTTTAAGCCTTTTATTGGGTTAATGGTGTTGATATCGATTATTTTATCTTCGATTTATTTTTATTTTTATCAAATAAAATCCAATCCGGAAAAGAGACAGACAGACTTGCTGTTGTATGGTATTATTTTCATTCTATCAATCTGTATTATGAAAATAATCAGCATGCTGCAAATTTTTACTTTTGCGGGAATTGGTTATCTTTACCCTGCAGCACTAGGGGCAATGTTAATTAAGATTTTGATTGATGAAAAGCTTGCTATTCTTATGTCAATTATTATGGCAGTATGCGGCAGTATTTTATTTAACGAAGGAGTTACAGGAACACTTAACTTTTCAGAAGGAATTTATATTCTATTCAGTGCTTTAGCGGGAATTTTATTCCTAAGTAACCAAAATCAGCGTTCGAAGATTTTGCAGGCAGGCTCTTTTGCGGCAATCGTAAACCTATTAACGATTTTAGCGTTAATGTATTTGCCCAATGGACAATTTTCTGGGGTAGAATATGGATATTATTTAATCACTGCCCTTGTTTCAGGGATTGGGTCAGCTGTTTTAACCATTGGTTTACTGCCTTTCTTAGAGGCGAGTTTTGGGATCCTGTCAACGATGAGGCTGATTGAGCTTTCAAACCCAAACCATCCACTGTTACGTAAAATATTAATGGAAGCACCAGGTACCTATCATCATAGTGTAATGGTTGCTAATTTAGCGGAATCTGCATGCGAAGCAATTGGAGCAAATGGACTTTTAGCAAGAGTTGGGAGTTATTACCATGATATTGGCAAGACACGTCGTCCGAATTTTTATATTGAGAACCAGATGCATCTTGAAAATCCCCATGATCGTCTGCCACCGGAAAAAAGTGCCAGCATCATTATTGCCCATGTCACAGATGGCTCTAATATTTTAAAGAAATACCATATGCCTAAAGAAATTATTGAGATTGCTGAACAACATCACGGAACAACCCTGCTAAAATTCTTTTATCATAAGGCGATCCAGGGGGATACTGAAATAAAGGAAGCGGATTACCGCTATCCTGGTCCAAAG
This sequence comes from Bacillus sp. AFS006103, assembly GCA_002559145.1. Taxonomy (GTDB): domain Bacteria; phylum Bacillota; class Bacilli; order Bacillales; family Cytobacillaceae; genus Neobacillus. The sequence goes on along the minus strand of NTXX01000001.1, from coordinate 98,897 downwards.
GCAAAAACAAAAGAGTCTGCTGTCGTTGGTATTGCAGATAGTGTCGAGGCAGCAGTTCGTTCATTATCCCAGCCTACGCCTGAAATAATCGAGTCATTAGTAAAAAAAATTGTGGCGGATCGTCTTCAAGATGGACAATTGAATGATTGTGATATCACAATGAGAGAAATTGAAACCGTATCTGAAGCTTTATGTGAGACCTTAACGGGGATTTTTCACTCCAGAATTGAATACCCGGAAATGATTAAGAAGGAGAAACATGCATGACATTATTAATTGATTGTATCGACGAAACTGAAAAGCTGACTGAAGAACAAATGCTTGAAATTGAAAGGGTAATCACCTTTGCGGCTAAGAAACAAATGGTTGAAGCGCATAGCGAAGTTTCCATTACATTTGTATCGAATGAAAGAATACAGGAAATTAACCGAGAATACCGCGATAAAGACAAGCCTACGGATGTTATTTCGTTTGCTATGGAGGAACTAGGAGAAGGCGAGGTGGAGCTAATTGGGGCCGATATGCCTCGCGTCTTGGGTGATATTATTATCTCCATTCCTAAAGCAATTGAGCAGGCAGAAGAATATGGACATTCCTTTTTACGTGAACTTGGTTTTCTAGCAGTACATGGCTTCCTTCATCTTCTTGGCTATGATCATATGACTGAAGAAGAAGAGACAGAAATGTTCACACGGCAAAAGGAAATATTAGACGAGTATGGACTCAAACGATAAACGACCGCAGCAGTCATGGCTAGGAACATTTTCTAATGCATTCGCGGGAATTCTGGTTGCCCTGAAGTCAGAGAAAAATATGAAGAGCCATTTATTTTGCTCAATTATTGTTTTACTTGTTTCCTATTATTTTTCGATTACAAAAATGGAATGGATATTTATCCTATTTGCTATTGGAGGTATGTTTGCATTGGAATTAGTGAATACCGCAATCGAGAGAGTTGTTGATCTTGTTACCGCTGAGTATCATCCTTTAGCTAAACAGGCAAAGGATATGGCGGCTGGTGCGGTGTTGATCTATGCTGTTCTTTCGATTGCAATTGGGATATTTATCTTTTTTCCATACATACAAAGGTTTTAAAAAAGTCAAGCTGAAAAAAGTTTATTCGCTGTCATTTGAAATGAGTAACGTGATTCGGTAAAATAACTTATCAGCAAAATAAATAGACATGCTGATTTATGAGAAAATTCTAATTTTTTAATTTTTTTACCTCAACCTAATGATTTTCACACAATTTTGAGGTAAAATAAAGAAACAGCAGAGTCTTGCTGGAAGGGAAGAACAAAAGTGAACATTGATCAACTAATTGTAGAAGCAATCCAGGCAACATCCTTCACACAGGAGGATTTACATGCTGAATAATGAGAACGCAAGCAAAGGCTACAAATCAGGTTTTATTTCGATTATTGGCCGTCCAAATGTAGGTAAATCCACATTTCTTAATCGCGTGATTGGCCAAAAGATTGCCATCATGAGTGATAAGGCACAAACCACCCGTAACAAAATCCAAGGCGTATTAACAGTAGATGACGCCCAAATGATTTTTATAGATACTCCAGGTATCCATAAACCAAAACATAAATTAGGCGATTTTATGATGAAGGTAGCTGTAAATACGCTTAAAGAGGTTGATTTGATTCTATTTATGGTAAATGCTGAAGAAGGATTTGGACGTGGTGAAGAATTTATTCTTGAAAAATTCCACACAGTAAATACACCTATCTTCCTTGTAATAAATAAAATTGATCAAGTACACCCTGATCAATTATTGCCGATAATTGAATCATATAAAGAAAAATATCCTTTTAAAGAAATTGTGCCAATCTCTGCGCTAGAAGGTAACAATGTGGAGCAACTGTTGGGTCAGATAAAGTCTTTCTTACCAGAGGGACCGCAGTACTATCCAGCAGACCAGGTTACTGATCACCCTGAACGCTTTATTATCACAGAGTTAATCAGGGAAAAAGCCCTCCACTTAACACGAGAGGAAATTCCCCACTCTTTAGCTGTGGTTCTTGACAAAATGGAGCGTCGAGAAGGAAAAGATATTATTGATGTTATGGCAACTGTTATTGTTGAACGTGATTCGCAAAAAGGAATTATTATTGGAAAACAAGGAAGTATGTTAAAAGAAATAGGAAAGCGTGCAAGAGTGGATATTGAAAATCTCCTCGGGTCAAAAGTGTATTTAGAGTTATGGGTAAAGGTTCAAAAAGATTGGCGCAATAAGATGTCCCAGCTTCGAGATTATGGCTTCAATGAAGATGAATATTGATTAATATTGACTAGCTCTTTTCTAATAACCCTAACTAAAATACTCCCGTTTATTTAAAATTATGCATGGACAACATTAACAAATATTTTGTCTTATGATTTTTGCGCTGGCAGGCTATGATAATTGTAAGGTTTGGGACCGAATGAAAGCTAGGCTAAATATGAAAGGTGGGGTTTTCGATGATGGATTTTACGTGGAAAGTATTCCTTCAAACAGGTAATATTGACACATATCTTCTCATTAAAGAACTAGAGAAGGAAAACCAAGAAATACCCGGAAATCTGAATGATGAGCTAGCACAAATCGATTTTCCCGTTTCATAAGTTTGTCTTCGTGCTACTTTAGAAGGTGACAATAATGCTTCAAAAGTGTGAAGGCATTGTTATTAGAACAACAGATTATGGTGAAACAAATAAGATTGTGACTTTATATACTAGGGAATGGGGAAAGGTGGGCGTAATGGCTCGTGGTGCAAAAAAGCCAAACAGCCGCCTTTCCTCGATTACACAGCTTTTTACCCATGGTTATTTTCTAATTAATAGAGGATCTGGATTAGGAAGTATGCAGCAGGGAGAAACTGCTACCTCCTTAAGGTCAATAGGTGAAGACATTTTTTTAACGGCCTATGCAAGTTATATTGTCGAGTTAACCGATAAATGCACGGAAGAAAAAAAACCAAATCCTTATCATTTTGAATTGCTCTATCAAACATTGAATTACTTGAATGAAGGCTACGATCCGGATATACTCATGAATATTTATGAGATGAAAATGTTAAATATGTTGGGATTAAATCCAATCTTGAATCAATGTTCTATTTGTGGCAATACAGACGGACTTTTTTCTTTTTCCATTCGTGAAGGCGGGTTTATCTGTCATCGATGTCTAGATAAGGATCCGTACCATTATAAATTATCACCTAGTGCGGTTAAATTAATCAGGCTATTTTATTATTTTGATCTTTCTAGGTTAGGAAATATTTCTGTGAAAGCTGAGACGAAGGCTGAGCTTAAGAATGTTATTACTTCTTACTATGAAGAGTACTCGGGTCTTCATCTCAAAACGAAGAAGTTTCTTAATTCGATGGATAAATTTCGTAATCTCTTATAATTGACAGTTGACAATGTTTGGAGTTTTCGCTATTATTTTCTTTAATAAAATATTTGCATTGACGGAAAAGAGTACTTAGTCATCTCTATAAAAGCGAACCTAGGGTGGTGGAAGCTAGGGTATAGGGCACTAAGGAAGGCGTTCCTGAGCAAGCTAATGTGTTAAATAACACGATTAAAGAGGCTGTATTTTTACAGCAATTAGGGTGGAACCGCGGGTAACTCTCGTCCCTATGCTAATAAGCATAGGAACGAGAGTTTTTTTGTTTGAAAGCAAATTTATTAAAAGGAGCAATTTCAATGAAAGTAACAATGGAACAAATCGTCTCACATGCGAAGCACAGAGGATTTATATTTCCAGGTTCAGAGATTTACGGAGGACTCGCTAATACTTGGGATTACGGCCCGTTAGGAGTTGAATTTAAGAATAATATTAAGCAGGCATGGTGGAAAAAATTTGTTCAAGAGTCGCCGTACAATGTTGGCTTAGATGCAAGTATTCTAATGAATCCCCGTACATGGGAAGCTTCAGGACATATTGGGAACTTTAATGATCCAATGATTGACTGTAAAAATTGTAAAGCACGTCATCGTGCCGATAAATTAATTGAAAATGCGCTTGATGAAAAAGGGATTGAATTGGTTGTTGACGGCTTACCATTTGAAAAAATGGAAGAAATGGTTAAAGAGCACAATATTGCCTGTCCAGACTGTGGCAGTCATGATTTTACAGGAATTCGTCAGTTTAATTTAATGTTTAAAACCTTCCAAGGGGTAACAGAATCAAGTACAAATGAAATATTCCTTCGCCCTGAAACAGCCCAAGGTATTTTCGTGAATTTTAAAAATGTTCAGCGGACGATGAGAAAGAAAATGCCGTTTGGTATTGCTCAAATTGGAAAAAGTTTTCGTAATGAAATAACTCCAGGTAACTTTACGTTCCGGACTAGAGAGTTTGAACAAATGGAACTTGAATTTTTCTGTAAGCCTGGTGAAGAGCTTAAATGGTTTGATTATTGGAAACAATTTGCTGAAAACTGGTTAATGTCTTTAGGTCTTACCAAGGAAAATTTACGTCTTCGAGACCACTCTGAAGATGAACTATCGCATTATAGTAATGCAACTACTGATTTTGAATTTAAGTTCCCGTTTGGCTGGGGTGAACTGTGGGGTGTTGCCTCAAGAACAGATTATGATTTGAAGCAGCATATGGAGTTTTCGGGTGAAGATTTCCATTATCTTGACCCTGAAACAAATGAGAAGTATGTACCATTCTGTATTGAACCTTCCTTAGGAGCGGATCGGGTGACCTTAGCCTTCTTAATTGATGCTTATGACGAAGAACAGCTTGAAGATGGTACATCTAGAACAGTCATGCATTTCCACCCAGCCTTGGCCCCGTTCAAGGCGGCAGTCCTTCCGTTATCGAAGAAGCTGTCTGAAGAAGCACGTGAAGTATTCGCTGCTTTAGCTAAGCACTTTTCAGTGGATTATGACGAATCAGGTTCTATTGGCAAACGCTATCGCCGTCATGATGAAATCGGGACACCGTATTGTATCACCTTTGATTTCGATTCTAAAGAAGATCATATGGTTACAGTTCGGGACCGTGATACAATGGAGCAAAAACGTATCCCAATCCAAGACCTGGTTAGCTTTTTACAAGAAAAGATGACGTTTTAATGAGAAACTCGCCATTTGGCGAGTTTTCTTAATACATTCATTAGTATATAATATTCCTAATAAGTATGACTTTTAGAAAGTCGTGTGTAATCTCCTCTAAAAGTAATACAAAGGTGGTGTGAACAATCGAACTGACCAAACGGCAAGAACATATTTTGCAAATTGTAAAAGAAAATGGACCAATTACCGGGGAGCATATTGCAGATCAATTAAGTCTGACCAGAGCTACATTAAGGCCAGATCTTGCAATATTGACAATGGCAGGCTTTTTAGATGCAAGACCGCGAGTCGGTTATTTTTATACTGGAAAGTCTGGGACACAGCTGTTGACCGAAAATCTACAAAAAATATATGTAAAAGATTATCAATCCATTCCTGTAGTAGTGAACGAAAATATCTCCGTTTACGATGCTATTTGTACCATGTTCCTTGAGGATGTGGGAACCTTATTTGTAGTGGATCAAAATACCATTCTTGTTGGAGTACTATCAAGGAAAGATTTGCTTAGAGCAAGTATAGGGAAGCAAGAGCTTACCTCTATTCCTGTCAATATTATTATGACCAGAATGCCAAATATCACCATGTGTGAACGGGACGATTTATTGATTGATATCGCAAAAAAATTAATTGAAAAACAAATTGATGCCCTGCCAATTGTTCGAAAAACAGAAAATGGGTATGAAGTTATCGGGCGATTAACGAAGACTAACATTACAAAGGCTTTTGTGGCACTTGGTGATGAGTAACAAACGGAAAGTTAACTTGAAGAGGGGTTGTTGAGGGAGAATGAGTTTACCAATTATTTATGTTGTATCTGATTCAGTGGGGGAAACAGCTGAATTAGTTACCAAAGCAGCAATAAGCCAGTTTAATGGCTCCGGGATGACTTTAAAAAGATTTCCCTATGTGGAGGATCAGGAGCATATTGATGAAGTCCTTTCCCTTGTTTTACTGGATAAAGCTATGATTGCCTTTACGCTTGTCAAACCTGAAATGCGTACATATATCAAGGAAAGAGCGGAAAAGGAAGGGATCTTGGCTGTTGATTTAATTGGCCCAATCATGGATCAGATTCAAGTTTTCAGTGGAAAGACACCTCTTTGTGAGCCGGGACTTGTTCGTAAGTTAGATGAGGATTATTTTAAAAAAGTGGAAGCGATTGAATTCGCCGTAAAATATGATGATGGTCGTGACCCAAGAGGCATATTAAAAGCAGATATTGTCTTAATTGGTGTATCAAGAACTTCCAAGACGCCACTATCTCAGTATCTAGCTCATAAACGTTTAAAGGTTGCGAATGTCCCGCTTGTTCCAGAAGTTGACCCGCCAGAAGAACTTTATAGGGTTCCAATCGAGAAATGCTTCGGTTTGAAAATAAGCCCAGAAAAGTTAAATAATATCAGAAAGGAACGATTAATTTCCTTAGGGTTAAATGATAAGGCCAGTTACGCCAATATTGAACGTATTAAAGCAGAGTTAATCTTTTTTGAAAAAATTGTGAAGAAAATAAACTGTCCTGTTATTGATGTTACCAATAAAGCCGTAGAAGAAACGGCAAATGTTATCCTAAATTATATTCATAAAGGGAGATCTTAACACATAATCATTAGATTATGTGTTTTCTACTGATAGAAAGTGGAATAATAATGATAAAAAGTTATGGTAAAATGATAATAAATGTACTATAATAAAAAATTGTGATAAAAATATATCTTTTTAGGTTTAGACTTGCTTGTGAACGAATAAACTATTTATTGTTAGATGTCAAGGGAACCCCCTAAAAAGAATTCGACATAAAACCTTTTATAAAAGTTATTACTTAAAGAAGGAATATGCGGAGAGATGTAGAATTAATACTTATGTGAAAGGCAATCCGACTATTTTATGTCGATGCAGATTCATTCCCAGGGCAGAGATTGTCGAAATAGTATCCAAGTTTGACACCATTCTTCTCTCTTTGTCGCTTCCTAGGATTACCATATGAAAGAAGTAAATTCTACATATGTAAACTGAAAATATGGTGACGATGGGAAGGGAGATCTAAAGAGAAAGGAACAAAACCGTATCAAAATGGAAGATCGATTAAGATTACGCCAGAATTAACAAAAATTTTGTCGAAATTTGCAGGAATTTAAAGATTGCCTGCCGAATACCTGATAGTACAAATGGAGTTGTTTTCATGGCAGAGCGCATTGCCGAAGAAAAGATTGATCAAATTCGTCAGTCTGTTGATATTGTCGAAGTAATCAGCGATTATGTTCAACTGAAAAAACAAGGGCGAAATTACTTCGGATTATGTCCATTCCATGGAGAAAGTACCCCATCATTTTCAGTATCAATTGATAAACAAATTTTCCATTGTTTTGGCTGTGGCGCTGGCGGTAATGTTTTTTCTTTTTTAATGGAACTTGAAGGTATTTCCTTTCAGGAAGCAGCCCTTAAACTAGCTTCAAAGGTAAATATTGACCTTGAAATTAATTTGTCTGGGGGGCATGGTGAGAAAAAGGTTTCTAAAGAGCACCAAGCTTTTCTTGGGGCACATGAGCTATTACAGAAATTTTACCATCACTTGCTTGTAAATACAAAAGAAGGCGAGCACGCTTTGGAGTATCTGCTAAGCCGGGGATTTACACGAGAATCGATTGATAAATTTCAAATTGGGTATTCCCTAAATTCATGGGATTTTGTTTATAAATTTCTGTCTAAAAGAGATTTCCCGCCTGAATGGATGGAGAAGGCCGGATTAATTATCAAACGTGAAAGGGATGGGTCTTACTTCGATCGATTTAGGGATCGAATAATGTTTCCAATTTTTGACCGAAATGGTAATACGATTGCGTTTTCAGGCAGATCACTAGGGGCCGAAGAGCCCAAATATCTAAATAGTCCTGAAACACCAATCTTTAATAAAAGTAAAATTTTATATAATTATCATAATGCTAAGCCGAGTTTAAAAAAATTGCAATACGCTGTTTTATTGGAAGGATTTGCTGATGTCATATCCGCAGATCGTTCGGGTGTGGAAAATGGCATTGCCACGATGGGGACATCCTTGACAGATGAACATATAGCCCTTTTAAGGCAAAGTGTCCAATCCGTAACCATCTGCTACGATTCAGATAAGGCGGGAATTGAAGCTGCTTTTCGAGCTGGGAATCATCTCAATAATGCAGGCTTTCAGATAAAAGTTGCGATGATGCCAGATGGCATGGATCCCGATGAATATATTAAAAAGCACGGTCCCGAAAAATTCCGTAATGAAGTTATCGGTGCAAGTCTAACGTGGATGGCGTTCAAATTTCTTTACTTTCGCAGAGGTAAAAACCTTCAGCAAGAAGGAGATAGGCTTGCCTATATCGAAGTGATAATTAAAGAAATTAGCAATTTGAATAAAGCGGTTGAAAGAGATCATTATTTGCGGCAGCTTGCAGCAGAGTTTTCACTTTCATTAGATGCATTAAAACAGCAGCAAAAGCAGATGTTCTTTGCTGATAAAAGAAATACATCCGGAAAAAACCAGCCTGTTAATAAACCCATTGTAATCCCTAAAAAAGAAAGTGAGCTTAAACCGAAACATTACACAGCGGAAAGGCGATTAATCGCTCATATGCTAAAAGATCGAGATGTTGCTTATAAAGTTCAAGATTTATTACAGGGAAACACGTTTAATATCGATGAACATCAGGCAATAATAACTTATCTGTTAGGATTTTATGAGGATCATTTCGAACCTGATTCAAGTACGTTTTTATCCTATATTCAAGATGATAATCTTAGAAGAATGGTTGCCAATATTGAAATGATGTCTATAAACGACGAGCTAAGCAGTCAAGAATTAACTGATTATATCAAACAGGTGTTGAATTATCAAAAATTGTTAAAGATAAAAGAAAAAGAAGTGGAACTAAAAGAAGCCGAGCGACAAAGTGATCATGGCAAAGCTGCTGTAATTGCAATGGAAATCATTCAATTGCGTAAATCTCTATAGATTCCATTTTACTGTCTTTGATTCTGGAAGGAGGGGCACATATGGCTGCTGAAAAATCAGCCCGTTCAAAAGAAGTGGAGAATGAATTCACTTTTGAACAAGTGAAAGACCAGTTAACGGCACTGGGTAAAAAAACCGGCGTCCTTGCCTATGATGATATTGCTGAGAAATTAGCTAATTTTGAACTAGACTCACACCAAATGGACGAATTTTACGAGTTCCTCGGTGATCAAGGTATTGAATTAGTTGGTGAAAGTGAAGAAGATCCAAATCCTAAGCAAATAGCTAAAGGTGATGATGATGAGTTTGATCTAAATGATCTTAGCGTCCCACCCGGGGTTAAAATTAATGATCCGGTTCGTATGTACTTAAAAGAAATCGGCCGTGTTGATTTGCTTTCTGCTGAAGAAGAAATTAAACTGGCTAACCGAATTGAAGCAGGCGACGAAGAAGCAAAACGACGTCTTGCTGAAGCAAACCTCCGACTTGTAGTAAGTATTGCAAAACGGTACGTAGGTCGTGGAATGCTGTTTCTTGATCTTATTCAAGAAGGTAATATGGGTCTAATCAAAGCTGTTGAGAAGTTTGATTATCGAAAAGGCTTTAAATTTAGTACCTATGCAACATGGTGGATCCGCCAAGCAATCACACGTGCGATTGCAGACCAAGCAAGGACTATCCGTATTCCTGTGCATATGGTTGAAACCATAAATAAACTGATTCGTGTTCAACGTCAATTACTTCAGGATCTTGGCCGCGAGCCAACACCAGAAGAAATTGGTGAAGATATGGATTTAACGCCTGATAAAGTTAGGGAAATATTGAAAATTGCCCAAGAGCCTGTCTCACTGGAAACACCTATTGGTGAAGAGGATGATTCTCACCTCGGTGATTTTATTGAAGATCAGGATGCAACCTCACCATCAGAGCATGCTGCTTATGAATTATTAAAAGAGCAGCTTGAAGATGTCTTGGATACTTTGACAGATAGGGAAGAAAATGTCCTTCGCCTCCGGTTTGGACTGGATGATGGCCGTACTCGTACACTTGAAGAGGTAGGAAAAGTCTTCGGTGTTACTCGTGAGCGTATCCGTCAAATTGAAGCAAAGGCATTGCGTAAGTTACGGCACCCTAGTCGCAGCAAACGGTTAAAGGATTTCTTAGAATAAAATATTTGCTTGAATAGTCTATTTCATAACTGAAGTAGGCTATTTTTGTTAACTGCTTATAAGAGTATAACATTTGGACCAGTTAAGTAAATGTAAGCACTTTCTCTATTTGAATCCATTTTACTGAATTGTCTCTCATTTTGCAAATGGGCATTTAATTTAGTTTGTTTTCTCCTTCGTGTTAAACCTGATTGATGATTTCACTTCAGGCTTAATACAACTTTTTTTATTAAGATTATAGTGATAAAATAAGTTTAGGGCTTTTCCTTCTGTTCATTTTCAAGTAAAATAGTAGTTGTTTGCAGACTTATTCAATATTTAACAGACGTTCGTACATAAGGGAGGTTATATCATGAAGCGAAATCCAGTTATTCCTTACATTCTCATCATGGCATTTGGAATTGTGCTAATTCTAATTTTGTCTTTCAAAGGTCTTGGTGATATGAAAGAAGTTGCTAAGGAAAATGGGAAAGGCACTGAGAAAACAGAGGTTGCCGCATCAAAGCCAGAAGACATTTACAAGCAATCTTGTATTGGCTGTCACGGCGATCAGTATCAAGGGGTAGTAGGACCTACATTAAAAGGTGTCGGCAGCAAGTATTCTAAACAAGAACTTATGACCTTTGTTACAAAAGGTAAGGGTACAGGCATGCCAGCAGGTCTTGTTAAAGAAGAACAAGCAGCAGCAATGGCAGATTGGTTAGCGACACTTAAATAATTAGAAAAGCGGAAGTGCCCGTTTAACTGCGTATGGACTGGAGCGCTTCGACTGAGATAAAGGAAACACGGAGAGCGTTAGCGCATTCGTGCTTGACTTATCGTAGGGAGAAGAGCGAAGTCCACTAGCAGTTGGGCACTGGAGCTGGACAGTTACCTAAGTTCAGTGTTTTACTCTCATATCTTTAAGAAAGTCCTTTGCATTTGTAAGGGACTTTTTTTATACTTAGTAAATTACATATAAAAGTGGTGGTTAGATTGAATACAGATAAATTGTCAGCAAGATTGGCTGCGGTTTCTAAATATGTTCCGAAAGATGCAAGACTCGCAGATATTGGCTCAGACCATGCCTATTTACCTTGTTACTTAGCTAAAAACGAGGGGTTACCATTTGCTATTGCTGGTGAAGTAGCCATGGGTCCCTTTCAGTTGGCTGAGAAGAATGTATTAGCAGAAGGGTTAGCGGGGGTTATTTCCGTAAGATTGGGTGATGGACTGGAAGTTATTGAGCAGGGAGAAGTCGATTGTATTACAATTGCGGGAATGGGCGGAGCCTTAATCGCAAGTATATTAGATAATGGTAAAGATAAGCTGGCCTCGATCAAGCGTCTTGTCTTACAACCCAATATTAGTGCGATTTCAATCAGGAAATGGTTGATTGAAAATAACTGGGAACTTATTGGCGAAGAAATACTCGAGGAAGATGGGAAAATCTACGAGATTTTGATTGGTGAAAGAGGAGACCCTCATAGGCCTTATAAAAAAAATTTTGATATGGGGCTGTTATTGGGACCATTTCTTGTACAAAAGCAAAATAAGACTTTTAAGAAAAAGTGGACAGCAGAAATGAAAAATTGGTTGCGTATTTTTGAGGCACTCGAAGGTGCAGCCCATTCGTCTGAAACGAATGAAAAAAGGCAAGAGATCATCGCCAAAATTAAGCTTGTAGAGGAGGCTCTTAAGATTGAAGATTCCTAATGGACACGAAATTATTCACTTGTTTGAACAGTTTTCACCCAAAGGTTTAGCGATGGAAGGGGATAAGATTGGCTTACAAATTGGCCGCTTAAATAAAAAAGTTGAACGAATAATGATTGCCCTTGATGTTCTGGAGAATGTAATTGATGAGGCAATTGAAAAAAATGTTCAACTCATTATCGCCCATCATCCGATTATTTATCGTCCTCTTAAGAATTTGCTAACTGATACGGTTCAAGGGAAAATGATTGAAAAATTAGTAAAACACGATATTGCTGTTTACGCAGCACATACAAACCTTGATGTCGCTAAAGGCGGGGTAAATGACCTTCTTGCAAATGCTCTAGAGCTGCAAGATGCAGAGGTACTAGTGCCTACTTTTGATACAAAGCTGAAGAAATTAGTTGTGTTTGTACCAGCTAGCCACGCGGAAGTTATTAGAAAAGTCCTTGGAGAGGCAGGAGCAGGATTTATTGGAAACTACAGCCATTGTTCATTCTCCGCCAACGGGACCGGGAGATTCTTGCCTGGTGAAAATACCAATCCTTTTCTTGGGGAGGCAGGCAGGTTAGAAGAGGTAGAAGAAGTGAGACTTGAGACCATTGTTCCGGAACCGCTTCTAAAGAAGACGATTACTGCGATGATCAAAGCGCATCCATATGAAGAAGTTGCCTATGATGTCTACCCGCTTGAGAACACAGGAGATGCGCTCGGTCTTGGTCGAATCGGGAAAGTTCCAGAAATGACATTAGGAGAATTTGCAGAAAGAGTGAAAACCGCATTTGAAGTTTCAAATGTCCGTGTCGTGGGTGATTTAAGTACTAAAATTAAAAAAGCAGCAGTTTTAGGCGGAGATGGCAATAAATACTTCATGAATGCCAAGTTTCAAGGGGCAGATGTTTATGTTACAGGAGATATTTATTATCACACAGCCCATGATGCGCAGATGCAGGGCTTGAATATGATTGATCCCGGTCATAATGTCGAAAAGGTTATGAAAAAGGGCCTGACAGCAACATTACAAAAGATGTGCCAAGAATCGGGTTACACCGTCGAAATTTTTCCTTCGGAAGTAAATACAGATCCATTTCAATTTGTATAAAAGCAAAGAACCGGTCCGTGGACTCGGTTCTTTGCTTTTATTAGTATTTTAAGCTTCAGTCTTTTTTACCTTAGGTAATATTCTGCTTAATTGGACCTTTTTACGGCGTTCCCAAGTAGCTTCATTGTTTGGGTTAAATTGTTCAAGGAATGTGATAACTTCCTTTGTTATTGGTGTTGGTGTCGAGGCGCCAGATGTGACAGCAACATTTTTGGCATCTTTAATCCAGTCAATGTCTAACTCGGTAATATCGGCGATGCGATAGGCCTTTGTACCGGCAATTTCCTCAGAAACCTGTGCAAGACGATTGGAATTATTACTTTTCGGATCCCCAACCACGATAGTTACATCCGCTTCTGTTGCTTGTTCTGCAACTGCTTCCTGGCGTATTTGCGTGGCATGGCAAATTTCATTATAAACTTCTGCATGAGGATACTTTTCCTGAACTTTTTTCATTGTGTCAGCTACATCCCATTGACTCATCGTAGTTTGATTTGTCACAAGCAGCTTGTCACAGTCGATCGTTAATGCTTCGACATCAAGTGGAGTTTCAACCAGGTGGACCATGTCAGGTGCTACACCAACCGCACCCTCGGGTTCTGGATGACCTTTTTTTCCGATATATATTACTTGAAAGCCTTCTTTTGTTTTTTCTTCAATTAGATCATGGGTTCTCGTCACATCGGGACATGTCGCATCGATCGTTACTAGCCCTTTCTTTTTCGCCAGTTCTCTAACTTCTGGAGATATTCCATGAGCAGTAAATATTACTGTCCCTGATTCTACTTTATCGAGTATATCTTTTCGATTCTTACCGTCAAGGATAATAATCCCCTCTTCCTCAAAAGCATCTGTAACATGTTTATTATGGACAATCATCCCTAAAATGTAGATTGGGCGTGGTAATGTTTTATCTAAAGCAGCGTTTCTCGCAATAACCATGGCATCGACCACACCATAGCAATAACCGCGTGGTGAAATTTTGATGATCTGCATATTAAAAGTCCCCCTAAAAAGAACATTGATTCATAGATTTATGTACTTATTATATAAAACTAATATAAATAATACAAAGATACATTTTTCCTTTTCCATTTTCGAAGAAAAAATAAGAATGCTGTTTCCAGCATTCTTATTTTAAATATACATTTTTGGAACTGAACTGCCTTTTTGGGAAGAATTCCTTTTTGACGGCGTCTGCTGTGGATTATTCTTACGTTTCTCCTTGTTTTTGGGAGTTCTATTTATAGCTTCTTCGTTATTAGATGATTCATCGGCAGCTTCAGCTGTTGGTTGGTTATTTTCTTCTTTTGCTTCATCTGTTTCTTTTGAAGCGTTTTTGAATCCTTTATAAATTTTCCACATTGCAGGGAGATTTTTTATCATGGGGCCATACTGTTGAATCATTGGTCCAAATGATTGGGCCGTCTTTAGCACCTGCTGGGTATTATTCAACATGGTGGTTATCCCGCCTGGGTTACTCAAAGTTTGGAGCAGTCCACCTCCGTTGCCTGTTGCTGCTCTTCCTGCTGCTTGCATTCCCATCAAGCCACCAGGTTGGGTTCTTCCTCCGAGAATTTTCGAAAGTAATCCCCCACCCCCGCGGCCTGCCGTCATAGGATTAGCTCTTCCCATCATTTGCCCCATCATGGGGTTGTTTCCTCTTCCAAACGGATTAGAAGGAGCGCCCATCATCGGATTCCTGCCGCCAAATGGGCTAAACCCAGGGTTCATCATCTGACTACGAGGTCCAAAAGGTCCTGAGCCCATCCCACCCTGAAAAGGCATTCTTGGTCTTGGTTGCATCTCTTTGCCTCCTTTCAATTGCCTCATGGTTTAAATTATGCATTTATCCTAAATTGGTTTAGGTATTATACACAGGACAAAGACTAAATTTAGTTGTTTAAAAGTCAGCAGAAAGTAGAAAATGATATTAAAACGAAAGATAACTGGAGTTTTGCCGTGTTATTGACTATAATTGCAGGATGGAATAAAAAGTGTGGCTCTTGCTAAAGTATGAAAACTACTCCAAAGTCATTAGATTTTAAATATAAGGAGCAAAAATATGAAAGAAAATCGTTTTGAGCGTTTTAAGTTTCAATCATTTATCAATGAAGCCGTTAAGAAGTTTGGTTTTTCTGAACCCACTGAGATTCAGGAACGGATGATACCTATCGTTATAAAGGGAGAAAGTGCTATTGGTCAGTCACAAACAGGAACGGGGAAAACGCTAGCCTATGTTCTTCCAATCCTCGAAAAAATTGACCCTGCTCGACAGGAAGTACAAGCTGTCATTACTGCTCCTACGAGAGAACTGGCCTCTCAAATTTACCACCAAATTTTAAAGGTAACCGAGCATTGCAGCCCAGAGCAAGCCATTATGACTAGATGTTATATTGGGGGAACAGATAAGAATCGGACGATTGAAAAATTAAAGGTTCAGCCCCAAATAGTCGTAGGAACCCCAGGACGAATTAATGACCTCATGAGTGAAAAGGCACTTTTTGTTCATACTGCGGGAATACTTGTTGTGGATGAAGCCGACATGATGTTGGATATGGGATTTATTGAGGATTTGGATAGAGTAGCAGCAAAAATGCCGGAAAACCTGCAAATGCTCGTTTATTCAGCAACGATACCTGAAAAACTAAAACCTTTCCTTAAAAAGTATATGGAAAATCCAAAAAGTGTTCAAATCGAACCAAAAAGAAGAGCGGCAGAAAATTTAGAGCATATTCTTTTGCCATCAAGACACCGCAGTAAAAAGCAGCTTGTTCATGATGCCCTTCTTGCTTACAATCCATATCTAGCGATTGTATTTACCAATACAAAAAAGATGGCTGAAGAAGTGGCTTACTTCCTAAATGAAAAAGGGTTAAAAGTTGGCCGTGTGCATGGTGATTTAAACCCTCGAGAACGGAAACAGATGATGAAGCAGATTCAGGATTTGGATTATCAATATATTATTGCAACCGACCTTGCTTCAAGAGGTATTGACATCGAAGGGGTTAGCCATATCATCAACTATGAGCTTCCATCTGACTTGGATTTTTACATTCATCGTGTAGGTAGAACGGCGCGTGCCGGAAATTCAGGTATTGCCCTCACCATTTATGAGGCATCAGATGAAGATGCATTAAACCGATTAGAAAAAATGGGGATTCAATTTAAGAATGTGGATCTAAAAAATAACGAATTTGTTACCGTGGATGAACGAAATAAAAGAAAAACGCGTGTTAGACAAGAGGATAAGGCTGATCAAAAAGCGAAGTCCTTGGTTAAGAAACCAAACAAAGTAAAACCAGGTTATAAAAAGAAAATGCAATGGGAAATGGATAAAATTAAAAAGCGTGAACGAAGGATTGAGCAAAGAAAAAAATAAACAAACGGGGAGAAAAAAAGGTATGCTTAAATTAGGATCACATGTTTCGATGAGTGGGAAAAATATGCTGCTTGCCGCAAGCGAAGAAGCAGTTTCCTATGGTGCAAACACGTTTATGGTCTACACGGGCGCACCGCAGAATACAAGACGAAAAAAAATTGAAGATCTAAACATTGAAGCAGGGCGCAAGCATATGGAACAGAACGGAATCTCTGAAATTGTCGTCCATGCTCCGTATATTATCAATATTGGAAATACAACGAACCCGGATACATTTGAGTTGGGTGTAAGGTTTCTTAGAACAGAAATTGAAAGAACAGAGGCCATTGGAGCTAAGCAAATCGTCCTTCATCCCGGTGCGCATGTAAGTGCTGGTACGGAAGCTGGGATTAAAAAAATTATCGAAGGATTAAACGAAGTGCTCACGGGTAAAGAGCAAGTGCAAATTGCTTTGGAAACAATGGCTGGAAAAGGCTCTGAATGTGGGAAATCCTTCGAGGAATTAGCAATGATTATGGATGGAGTAAATTACAGTGATAAGCTGTCCGTTTGTTTTGATACATGCCATACCCATGATGCTGGCTATAATATTGTCGAGGATTTTGATGGTGTATTAAATGAGTTTGACAAAATCATTGGCATCAACAAACTGAAAGTACTGCATATTAATGATAGTAAAAATGCAGTCGGGATGCGAAAGGACAGACACGAAAATATCGGCTTTGGTCATATTGGGTTTAAGGCGCTTAATTATATTGTCCACCATCCACAGCTTGCGGATATTCCCAAAATTTTAGAAACTCCTTATGTCGGTGAGGATAAGAATAATAAAAAAGCACCATATAAATTTGAGATTAATATGCTTAGGGAACAAAAGTTCAATGAGGAACTTCTTGATTTAATAAGTCAATCATAATAAAAAGCTGTGCAAAGTGCACAGCTTTTTAGTTTTTAGTCAACTGGATAAATAACTTATTCACTTCTCTTGCCGTTGCTGGGCCAGCTGTTTTAGCAATTTCCTTTACTAATTGAGCTCGCTCGGAATCATTAAATATATTAACATTTTTTCCTCTTAAGTATTCGGCAATTTTCACTGCCTGCTGCTTATTTACTGATATATTAAATTGATTCGCATATTTTATCAGTTCGTCAGCGGTTATTGTGTTAATTTTATGATTAATGATGCTTTGAAAAATTGTCACTCTCACCACTCCTCACCTTAATGTATGAAAAAGCTCCAAGAGTGTGATTAGAGATTTTTATGTAACGATTGTATGAATATAAGTGTAGTGGCTTTACAATCAAGATGACCTATTGTATACTACTTGAGTTAAATCGGAATGATTCTTATAATTAAAGGTGATGCGCTGATTATGCAATCAATTATAGAAGTAAAAAAACTTTCCTATCGTTATGAAAAAGATGTGGTCCTTGAGGATATCAATATCACCATTCCCAGTGGATCCTTTTTAGCCATTGTCGGCCCGAATGGATCTGGAAAATCGACACTATTGAAGCTGATCTTAGGTTTATTAAAACCCCAAAAAGGGAACATCTTTTTATTCGGGAAGGAAATCAATAAATTTAAAGATTGGCAAAAAATTGGCTATGTATCTCAAAAGGCTAATTCCTTCAACACAGGCTTTCCTGCCACCGTTTTTGAAGTTGTTGAGAGCGGCCTGACGAAAAAGCTTGGGATGTTTAAGTTTTTCAAAAAAGAACATGCAGAAAAAGTAATCGAAGCATTGGATGCAGTCGGTATGAAAGGGTTTAGTAACAGGAATATTGGTGAACTTTCTGGAGGTCAGCAGCAAAGAGTTTTTATTGCACGTGCCCTTGTTAGTGAACCGAGTCTCCTTATTCTAGACGAGCCGACCGTAGGTGTTGATGCTGAGAATGTCAGCAATTTTTATCAAATGCTGAGTGATTTAAATAAAAGCCGTGATATTACTCTTTTATTAGTTACTCATGATATTGGGACGATTTCGGATAAAGTCTCACATGTTGCCTGCTTGAATAAGCATTTGCATTTTCATGGGGAAACAAAGGAATTTGAGCAGCATCGAGCGGATGATATGTCTAGAGTTTATGGCCATGATGTGCATATTATTGCGCATAACCACGAACACGGAGGCGTTGTAAAATGATTCAAGGAATTTTCCACTATGAATTTTTACAAAATGCCTTTTTAACCGGGCTGATGATCGGAATTATTGCTCCGTTATTAGGTGTGTTTGTCGTTGTCAGAAGACTATCATTAATTGCAGATGCCCTCAGTCATGTTACCCTAGCAGGGATAGCAGCGAGTTTACTTCTGGAAAGAAATGTAGCGATGATGGCTGGTGTAAATCCATTATACTTAGGAATGGTTTTTTCTGTTGGGGGCTCACTGTTTATCGAAAAACTAAGGGGTGTTTACAAGCACTATCAAGAACTTGCGATTCCAATTATTCTTTCTAGTGGTATTGGATTAGGGGTCATCTTCATCTCACTTGCTAATGGGTTTAATACAGACTTATTCAGTTATTTATTTGGCAGTGTCTCGGCAGTTAGCAGAACTGATTTATGGGTCGTATTTACAATCGGTCTCTTGGTAATTTTGGTGATTATTTTATTATATAAAGAGCTTTTTTTATTATCCTTTGATGAAGAACATGCAAAAGCATCGGGAATTGCGGCGAAAAGCATTCATTTCATTTTTATTGTGATGGTGGCCTTGGTAATTGCAGCGTCGATGAGAATTGTCGGAATTTTATTAGTTTCATCGCTAATGACTTTACCGGTAGCAGCCAGTATCCGACTAGCAAAAGGATTTAAGCAAACTATATTTTTATCTGTCCTTTTTGGGGAAGTGTCAGTACTTGGCGGCTTGTTTACAGCGTATTACTTAGATTTAGCTCCCGGTGGGACTATCGTGATGATTGCGGTTCTCATTTTAATTTTTTCTATATTTTATAAAAAATTCTTAATTCGGAAGGGAGCGCGAGTCAGTTGAACGTAAATGAGGCGATTCAATACTTAAAAGAAAAAGGGTTTAAACAAACAGGTAAAAGAGAAGATATGCTTCAATTGTTTGCTGACAGTGATAAATATTTAACCGCTAAGGACGTACTGGATGAACTGAAAGATGATTACCCTGGTTTAAGTTTTGATACGATTTATCGAAACCTTTCCTTGTTCGTGAATATGGGGATTCTTGAGATGACAGAACTATCAGGAGAGAAGCACTTCCGCTTTACTTGTTCACGACACCATCATCATCACCATTTTATCTGTTTGACATGCGGAAAAACGAAAGAGATTGAAACTTGTCCAATGAACGATATAAGTGAAAATTTAAAAGGATACGATATATCAGGTCATAAATTTGAGATTTATGGACTATGTCCTGAATGTCATTAAAAAAACAGCTTGTCTCCAGACAAGCTGTTTTTTATAGGTAAATTTAAGTAAGGGAACCTACCATTTCGCGGCTGAGTTTTTGTTGCCTTGTCCAGTTTTCTACCCATTGATATGCTTCACTCCAGTTATTCACTCGGATCACACCGTTTGGAAGAGGGTCTTGATTATATGGTGTATCAAATAATATGACTGGAATTTGACACTCTTCATGGATCATCACCGCATTATCATGCTTATCCTCAAAGAAGATATCAACACCATGCTTTTTAATGGAAGCGATTTTGTTATGGGATCCAATTAATTCAATGTGATCAAATGTTAGTCCATTATCGATAAACCAATCAATTGTAATATCAAGTAAATGCGAACTACGGGCACTGATAAAAAACAATTCATGCTCGTTTTCCCACTTTTTTAGAACTTTCCCTGCTCCATGAGCAAGTGGGGAATTAGCATAAATCACAGGCTCATTTTCTGTGAACCATTTTGCAAACTCTTTTTCAGAAACATTTACATATGGAGTGTATTCATACTGGGTAACGTCTTCATACAAAATGTTAAGCCCAAATGCTTTATTAATAAAAGGAAGGATGGATTTTGGGCAGGTGACAGTTCCGTCAATATCGATACCAAATCTTTTCTTCATGTTTTTACTCACTTTCTATTGTCTTTGCAGTATCTCTATATATTTTACCAAAGTATCGACTTCAATAAAGTATAATTTTTTCGGTAATAGAAATAAAAGACTAATTTTAGCAAACATTAACATACTAAAAAGCAATCAAAGGCGAACAATAATTAATGCTCCTATTACTGAAAGTGAGGGATTAGGATGGCAGACGAAAGAGACACGAAAGTGCAAGAGGCTCTCCGAAGCTCGACGATTGGTCAAGATATTCCCAATTCTCCTACATCATTTAGGGAGGAGATTTCAACAGAATTGACTGAACCGATTAAGGCTCACTACACGTTGAATAAAGATGAGTCTGCACCAAGGATTGGTGATTCTGTTCCGATTCGCTCTTCTCAATATAAGGAAGAAACAGCTGCTGAAATTGCTGCACCTGTTCCTCTTATCCGCAGAAGGGAACAGTCAGACGAAAGGGAAAAAGCTGCTGGCGGTACCGGTTTAGGTACACTTGCGTTAGTGCTTTCGATTTTATCATTGTTTGTAATGCCTATTCTTTTTGGTGCTGCAGGGATTGTGTTAGGTTTTGTTGCCAGAAGAAGAGGGGCCAATGGGCTAGGTGCTTGGGCCATAGGTATCGGTGCCATATCGATTGTTATTGGTATCTTTATTCTACCGTTCTTTTAACACAACCTGCATAGGAGCAAAAAGAAACCCGGTAAAATTACCGGGTTTCTTGACGTTATTAATTAATGATCTTTTCTTCTTCAGCTTTTTTCTGAAAATATTCTTCTGCAATTTGGTCGATTTCCTTTTTTAATTCCTCAACCAATTGTGCTTCAGGCACCTTACGGACGATTTCACCTTTCCTGAATAACAATCCTTCACCACGAGCCCCGGCAATACCAATATCCGCTTCACGGGCCTCTCCAGGTCCGTTAACAGCACAGCCTAAAACAGCTACTTTAATTGGTGCTTTAATTTTTTCAATGTATTCTTCGACTTCATTTGCAATACTGATGAGATCAATTTCAATCCGACCGCAAGTCGGGCAAGAAATCAAGGTGGCTGCGTTAGAAGAGAGGCCGAACACTTTTAAAAGTTCTCGCGCCACTTTTACCTCTTGAACAGGGTCTGCACTTAAGGAAACTCGAAGTGTGTTCCCAATACCCATGTGTAGAATAGTCCCTAAACCAGCTGCACTTTTTATGCTGCCTGCAAACAAGGTTCCAGACTCAGTAATTCCAAGATGCAGGGGATAATCGAACGCTCTTGATGCCTTTTCGTAAGCTTCAATTGCAAGATTAACATCAGAAGCCTTCATGGACACGATAATATCATGGAAATCTAAATCCTCAAGAATCTTAATATGGTGAAGAGCACTTTCGACCATACCATCCGCAGTTGGATATCCATACTTTTCTAAAATCCTTTTTTCAAGCGAGCCGGCATTAACGCCAATTCTGATCGGAATCCCTTTTTCTTTCGCAGCTTTTACGACAGCCTCGACTTTTTCCCGCTTTCCGATATTACCCGGATTGATTCTGATTTTATCCGCTCCACCCTCAATTGCTTTCAGGGCTAATTTATAATCGAAATGAATATCGACAACAAGTGGAATATTGATTCTTTTTTTGATTTCAGGAATGGCATTTGCCGCTCGTTCATCTGGACAAGCTACACGAACAATCTGACAGCCAGCTTCCTCAAGACGTTTTATTTCAGCAACAGTTGCTTCAACATCATGTGTTTTGGTTGTGGTCATACTTTGAATAAATAATTCGTTACTCCCGCCAATCGTTAAGTTCCCTACTTTAATTGGTCGAGTTTTTGTGCGGTGTAGTATTTCACTCACGTGTAATTCGCTCCTTCAAAATGGGATTCGAATAAGGTATATAAAAACAATTCGACTTTATTTTATCAGCCTTTCACTTATTTTGACAAGAAAAAGCATTATCCTCTTTATTTTGAGTAATCAGGGAAATGATATGTAGACCCAATTTGTATTTTTTCTGGTGATTCCCCGGGGTTTAATTTTCGAAAGTCCTCGATTAGGTCTTGAATTGATACCGGAAGTGATTTATCCAGTTGATGCTCCACGATAGATATTACGGTTTCACCAGGTTCAACTTTTGCTTCAAAAGCAGGTATGTCTGTTTTTAGTTGGGTATTTTGTGTCTCGATTTTAGCATCCACCTGCTGAGTAATTGAAGACGGCAGAGTCCCTACAGTTAAGTCAATATAAATCACATATATGATTAAAACGGCTAATAAGAAACCAAATAATTTTTTCATCGGACAAGCCTCCAAATGGACAGTTTGTACATAGGTATGCTTGTCCAACTGTAAAAAGAACGAATGTATGAAAAAAACGCCCGGGATGGGCGTCTTCTAGTTCACTTTTTTTGGTTTCGGTACTTCGTTTATGGCTAGGTATAAGACGATAATTACAACAAACCAATTAATCATGAAGCTGTTAGGAACGGTTGTTTTAATTGCCGCCATAATGGTGAAAAATAGTGTGGGTAATGTTTCGCTGTAAGCCGCCATTCGCCACAATTGCCGGTAATTCAGCTTCCTTCCTAATAGGTTCTTTAATAAGAGACCAATTAGAGCCAAAACCGTTACTTCGATAAAACTACCCGCACTTGCAAACAAGTAGAGAATTACAGAAACGACAGGTATGATTACCCATTTCATTCCACCGATTGCATTAATAAAATCGAGAAGATCACCCTTTGCAATGTTTAGCCCCTCTAACATAGAATAGGGATATGTATCCGTCCTGCCACCTGCGCTTAGGGCAAATTCATCTTCCAAAAGTGCAAAAGCATTTCCTTCATCTTGAACATCCTCAGATGAAATCGCCCCTGTAGGGTCAAGGATAACGGTAAATTCTTCCTTATTTATGGTTATTGGCACTTTTGTTTCTGCTTTTAAATGGCCATCTTGAATTGAAAAGTCAGGTAATTCATCATTAATAATCGTTCTAGCCGTATCGATACCTGTAGTAAGCGTTGTGCTTAAGTAGATAACTGATGGCAAGATCGAAATTAATGTTAAGAAGAACACATATAATATTGTTTTTCCTATCCCTTGAAATCGAAATAAGGCAATATCTTTTGGCGAATAAATGCTTTTATACAATTGCTTGAAAATATTCATAATGACCACCTTTATACATTAAATCACAAATGATTGCTTCCGCATCTATTGTATCTTTAGTATAGGTTATATACAAGAATGACAACAACTCATTTTTCTTTTTTGAAACTTAATACAAGTTATAATCGTATGAAGGGAAGTGTAAACTGGAAAAATATTTAGAATTCATTTATGAGGGATGAATCAAATGGAATTGATTTATTGGGGTATCATTATTTTGTTATTTATTGTTGCATTTGTTGGTCTGGTGTATCCAATTGTTCCAAGTGTGTTATTTTTACTGGCGGGATTTTTATTATATGGAGTCTTTTTTAATTTCCATCCCTTTCAATGGTATTTTTGGTTAATTCAAGGTTTGTTTATCGTTCTTCTGTTTGTTGCAGACTATATTGCCAATATGATTGGAATCAAAAAATATGGAGGATCAAAGGCTGGAATCTGGGGAAGTACGATTGGGATAATCGTAGGTCCATTTGTTATTCCTTTTTTAGGAATTCTGATTGGTCCATTTATCGGAGCTATCGGAGCTGAATTAATCTTCAACAAAAGAAATTTCACAGAGAGTATTAAAATTGGCTTTGGCTCAGTAATCGGATTTATAAGCAGTGTCATCACAAAAAC
This sequence comes from Bacillus sp. AFS006103, assembly GCA_002559145.1. Lineage (GTDB taxonomy): Bacteria > Bacillota > Bacilli > Bacillales > Cytobacillaceae > Neobacillus. The sequence continues at coordinate 74,663 of NTXX01000001.1, read as the reverse complement.
CATCATCCAAATTCTAATGATTGTCTATTTTTTCATATTGGTCATGTAAAAAAGCATCTTTACGTATGTACTTGCTATGTGGCCTGTTGATTTCCGCTTCGGGCACTCGCTTTCCGCGGGGAGGCTCTCCGCAACGCCCGCGGAAAGCGAAGCGCCTGGAGCGCAAAACAACAAACAATTTAACAAAGACATAAAAAAGACTGCTGGCAAATCCAAGTTTTTTGAATTTGTCGACAGTCTCAAGCCACCAGTCTGGTGGCTTTTGATATTAATTTAATCCGCAAATTTCAAAGGAACAATTTTGGCAATCCACTTCTTCTTTTAAATAATCCAGTTCTTTTATGGTAAACTTTTGATTTTCGTACGTAATAATATCTTTCTCGCGAAGTTCCTTTAAGGCTCTTTGGATAACTTCTCGTGTCCCATAGGTTAAATTTGCTAACTCCTGATGTGTTAAAGGAAGGTCAATAAGAATTCCATCTTCTGTCCTGATGCCATAAGAATTACATAAACGGATGAGGATCGAATATAAACCGCCTTTTTTACCATTCATAATTAGGTCTTGGCATTTCATTTGTGCCTTTAAATAACCGGTACTTAGCCAAGCAACAAGAGCACTCATTGCTTCAGGATCATTTTTAACGAATTGTTCAAATTGGTCCCTTTTAATAAGAATCATTTCACAATCAGTCATCGCTTTTGCGTAAAATTGATAATGAGGATTTGGTTTGAAAAGTTGATACTCTACAATTAATTCCTGATCATTTAGGATTTTTAAGATAAAATCCTTACCGCGTAAATGAACTCTGCCAAGTGATATACTTCCTTTAAGCAATAAGTAGACATATTCAACCGAATCCTTCTCTTGAAAAAGAACGGAACCTGCCTTAATCTTTTGAATAGGTTCTTTTTTTTCGAAAAAATAAACTAATAAATTATATATAGAAAAACTACTTGTCTGCATAGAAAATCACCCCTTATACATCCTACACTTTGATTAAAATAAATTATTAACATGGTGTCAATAGAGCTGTAACAAGGATTGATAGTGACAAAAGTCGGATATGACAAAAATCGTTGACAGATTGCCCTTTAGGTTAAACGTGACAATTTTTCGAAACTTGTTAAGAAACGGTTTTGAATTACCTTTTCAATAAAGATGAATAAATTCATTGATTTCGGGAATGGTATTTATGTTAAGTACCTAAGCATTATATTTGAAACAATGATGTAACTTTGGTATCTTAAAAGGGAAAGCTTTAGAAATATTCAAAATTCTAAAGCCGATTAATCACATTTACATAGGAGGAATAATAATGGCATTTGAATTACCGCAATTACCTTATGCAGAAAATGCACTCGAACCACATATTGACAAAGAAACAATGAACATCCACCACACTAGACATCACAACACATATGTAACTAATTTAAACAACGCTTTAGCTGGTAATGAAGAATTACTTTCTAAATCTGTTGAAGAAGTTATTTCTAATTTGGATGCGGTTCCAGAGGCTGCTCGTACAGCAGTACGTAACAATGGCGGTGGTCATGCGAACCATTCTTTATTCTGGCAAATCCTTTCTCCAAATGGCGGCGGTGCACCTGCTGGTGAATTAGCTGATGCCATCAGCAGTAAATTTGGCAGTTTCGAAAGCTTCAAAGAAGAGTTTGCTAAAGCAGCAACTACTCGTTTCGGATCTGGTTGGGCATGGCTATCTGTGTCTAACGGGGAATTAGAAGTTTCAAGTACACCTAACCAAGACTCTCCATTAATGGAAGGCAAAACTCCTATTCTTGGTCTTGATGTTTGGGAGCATGCTTACTACTTAAAATATCAAAACAAACGCCCGGATTATATTTCCTCTTTCTGGAATGTTGTTAACTGGGATGAAGTATCAAAACGTTACAGCCAAGCAAAATAATTGCGATGATAAAAAGGCAGCCTAGGCCTAGGCTGTCTTTTTTTTGTGCATAAGAAAAACTTGCTTGTTAAAGACTACCCGTAAGATAAAGGGGAGTTTTTCATGGTAAAAAAATTTAAGATTCTAGGTGATGTTAAACTAACAAAGGATTTATCACTTTTGCTTATGATCGGTGGGTTATATTCGTTAAGCATTGCTTTATCCAACACATTTGTAAACATTTATCTATGGAAACAAACAGGTAAGTACTCGGATATCGCCCTCTATAACTTATCGACTGTTGTACTGCAATTGCTCACGTTCATTTTAGCAGGGCGATGGGCAAAGAAAATAGACAGGGTGATAGTTCTTAGACTTGGTGTCATTTTTTTAGCGCTATTTTATGTCATGGTGTTAATATCGGGCACAAGTGCATCAACTTACTTACTTCTATTAGGGAGTCTGTTAGGAGTAGGATATGGTTTTTATTGGCTGGCTTTTAATGTGTTAACCTTTGAAATCACCGAACCGGATACGAGAGATTTTTTTAATGGTTTTCTGGGGATATTATCATCTGCAGGTGGAATGATTGGGCCAATCGCTGCCGGGATTATCATTACTAGGTTTGAACAGTTCACGGGTTATACGATTGTCTTTGGGCTGTCTCTGGGATTGTTTGCCCTTGCAGTTTTTATGAGTTTTTCATTAAAGCCTCGACCATCGGCAGGAAGCTATTGTTTTAAAAAGATTCTAAATGAGAGAAAACAAAATGAAAACTGGCGTCTGATAACGAACGCTAACTTCTTCCAGGGCCTCCGAGAAGGGACTTTTGCATTTGTCATCTCGGTTCTGGTTTATCTTTCGACAGGGAGTGAAATGTCTTTAGGTACATTTGGTCTTCTAAATTCAGGAATATCATGTATCGCTTATTATCTGGCCTCCCGGTTAATTAAACAAAGGTTTCGAAAAAAAGCGATACTGATTGGCGGACTACTCCTATATACTGCCGTGCTTATAATTGTTTGGGACGTAAATTTTGTTAAATTGTTAATCTATGGCGGGATCATTGCAATTGCCTATCCGCTTTTGCTCGTCCCGTATATGTCAACTACATATGATGTGATTGGAACAGGATGGAAAGCAGCAGAAATGAGAATTGAATACATAGTTGTTCGAGAAATTTTCTTAAACTTGGGAAGAATCATTTCGATATTATCCTTTTTAGCGGCAATCACTTGGTTTAAAGCAGAAACTAGTATTCCAATTATCCTTCTCATTTTAGGCGCTGGGCACACATGCATCTATCTTTTTCTAAAAAGAGTACAATTACCAACTACCTAACGCGCTGAGTATCTTTTTTTACTCGGCGCTCTTTTTTTCTTTGACGCTATGACCGGATAAATTGGTAAGGGTTTTTCATAGAAAAAAGCTGACATATCCTATAAAATAGAGAAAGTTAGCTTAAGCCGTGAAAAAAAGGAAGTGTTTTTATCCCTTGAATAATAAAAAGAAAAAAAAGAAGGAACATGTGCCATTTCGATTAAATATATTGTTTTTTGTCGTGTTTTTGCTATTTTCGGTCCTTATTCTTAGACTTGGTGAATTACAAATCGTGTTTGGTGATGATTTTAAACGTGAAATCGAGCGGACTGAAGATATTACTGTTAATAACCCTGTACCAAGGGGGAAAATGTTCGATCGAAATGGGAAGATTATTGTTGATAATAAGCCATTGAACGCAATTACTTATACAAAATATCAACAAACCACTCAAAAGGAAATGTTGGAAACAGCGGGACGTTTGGCAAAAATAATTGATATGACAGGAAAAAAGGTTCCTATTCGTGACAAAAAGGATTTTTGGATATTAACAAATCCAAAACCAGCCAAAGCGAAAATAACCGAAAAAGAATGGGCATCTTATAAACAAAAAAAATTGACCGATAAGCAAATTTATCAACTTCAATTGGATCGAATCACTGAAGATGATCTAAAAAGTATTTCAGGTGAAAAACTAGAAACTCTTGCTATTTATAGGCAATTTAATAGTGGATATGCTTTAACCCCACAAATTGTTAAAAATGTTAATGTAACGGACAAAGAGTACGCTATTGTTAGTGAAAACTTAGAAAACCTACCTGGTGTAGATACAACAACCGATTGGGAACGGAGCTACGTTTTTGGTGATACTTTAAAATCAATTTTAGGAGATGTCACTACATCTGAATCAGGAATCCCAAAAGAGCAATTACAAAATTATATGGCTCGTGATTACAGCCGAAATGACCGTGTTGGCAAAAGTTATCTTGAATTAAAGTATGAGGATGTCCTCCATGGTCAAAAGGCAAAAGTGAAAAATGTAACCGATAAGACGGGTCATATCCTTTCGACAGAAGTAGTTTCGGAAGGAAAAAGGGGGAAAGATCTTGTTTTGACCGTCGATATGGATCTTCAGAAGAAGGTTGAAGATATCATCGAGGAAGAAATGTGGAGTGCTAAGCAAAAACCCAATACTTCCCTTCTAGATCGAGCCTTCGTCGTTCTAATGGACCCTCATACCGGTGAGGTCTTATCACTGGCTGGAAAACAGATTGGTAAAGATAAAAAAGGGCACACAGTCATGAATGACTTTGCCGGCGGAAATATTACGACTTCTTATAATGTTGGGTCAGCAGTAAAAGGGGCAACGATTTTAACTGGCTATAAAACCGGGGCCATACAACCAGGTTCCACACAACTAGACGAGCCGCTCCGAATTGCTAGCTCACCAGTAATGTCTTCATGGAGAACCTTTGGCCGGATCAATGATCTAAGGGCACTACAGGTTTCTTCCAACGTATATATGTGGAAAACGGTAATCGCAATGGCCGGCGGTCAGTATAGAGCAGGTCAACCATTACCGCTTGATTATTCAGCGTTTGATACTTTGCGGCAGTCATTCAGTCAATTTGGTTTAGGTACGCGTACAGGGATTGACCTGCCTAATGAAATGAGTGGTTTTCCAGGTCCTGAGCGGACTCCTGGTTTACTTCTTTTCTTGGCGATTGGTCAGTATGACACGTATACGCCAATTCAACTCGCACAGTACGTTTCCACAATAGCAAATGGTGGGAATCGTATCCAGCCGCATATGGTTAAGGAAATTCGCGAACCGGAAATGGAAAATAATGAATTGGGTCCGATTGTCGAGGAAATTCAGCCGAAGGTCTTAAATCGTTTAGATATGAAGGAATCTTGGATTAAACGGGTTCAAGAAGGTTTTCGAATGGTTATGCAGGTTGGTGACGGTACAGCTGTGAGTCATTTTAAGAACAAACCGTATAATCCTGCTGGGAAAACGGGAACCGCCCAAGCATTCTATTACGGTTCCGACAAATCAAAATATGGTACACCAGTCATGAACCTAAGTTTGGTAAGTTTTGCACCCGCTGATAATCCAGAGGTGGCCATGGCGGTTGTGGTCCCGTGGGCATATCAAGGGAATAGTGGTCCAAGTCTTAATAATTTAATCGGCAAACGAGTTTTGGATGCTTACTTTGACTTAAAGAAAGAACGTCAAGCGAAAGAAAAGAATACAACGGAACAATAATATGTAGAAAACACTTGTCACAATGTGGCAGGTGTTTTTTTTTAGTAAAAGATCTCGTCTGCATCGTTCTATTATTCTAAGGTGAATATAAGCTTGTCTATTTACAAAACCTCAACAGATCTTTACAAAACCTTTACATTTAATTAAAACTCAGTTAACAGTCGAGGTTTATTCTTAATCATGTAAGGCAGAACAAATAACTAACAAACCAAAATTTACAGGGGGAATTAAACCAATGAAAAGTTTCAAGAAAATTAGCCTAGCCCTTATTCTAGCAGCGTTAATGGTATTTGTTGCTGCTTGTGGTGGAGGAACAACTACTGATAAAAAAGAAGGAACTTCAAATAAAGATAATAAAACAGCAGAACTTTCTGGCTCATTAAGCGTTTCTGGTTCTTCTGCAATGCAACCATTGGTGGCTGCGGCGGCTGAAGAGTTTATGGCGGAAAATCCAAATGTCGACGTTCAAGTAAATGCCGGTGGATCTGGTACAGGCTTATCACAAGTGGCTGAAGGATCTGTACAGATTGGTAATTCCGATGTATTCGCTGAAGAAAAAGAAGGCATCCCGGCTGATCAACTTGTTGACCATAAAGTAGCTGTTGTTGGTATGACTGCAGCTGTTAACCCTAAAGTGGGTATTAAAGATATTAAAAAAGCAGATTTAATTAAAGTATTTACTGGTAAAATTACCAACTGGAAAGAACTTGGCGGCGCAGATCAAAAGATCGTACTTGTTAACCGTCCGGACTCATCAGGAACTCGTGCGGTATTCAACAAATTCGCACTTGATGGGGCAACTCCAGCTGAAGGAATTACAGAAGATTCATCAAACACTGTTAAAAAGATAATTAACGAAACAGAAGGTGCTGTTGGTTACCTTGCATTCTCATACTTCACAGACGAATCTGTTACACCGCTTTCAATCGATGGAGTTGAACCAACGGATGTAAATGTACAATCTGGTGAATTCCCTGTTTGGGCTTATCAGCACTCTTATACAAAGGGTGAGGCAACCGATCTTGCTAAAGCGTTCCTTGACTACTTAATGTCTGACGATATTCAAAACACTTTATTAAAAGAACAAGGATATCTTCCTGTAACAAAAATGAAAGTAGAACGTGATGCAAAAGGGAATCAAAAAGATCTATAAAAAAGGTTGAATAATGAAAGGGTAAATGTATATATGCATTTACCCTATTATGACGTATTTTAGGGGTGTTTGGTGCATTATGGAAAAGTTAGTTCCTGCAAAAGACAGATTGTTAAAGTCTAAGAAAAATTGGCTGGATGGTGAATTGCGCGGGAAAATTCTCGTTATCTTGTGTGCTGTAATTATGATATCAGCAACAATCTCGATAACCATTTTCCTGGGTACAAAGGGTTTACAATCCTTTATAAAAAATGGTGTAAGTCTTATTGAGTTCATAACCAGTACCCACTGGAATCCTACAAATCAAGCGAAGCCTGAATACGGGGCTTTACCATTTATTTTTGGTTCCTTTGCAGTAACCTTTCTTGCAGCAATAGTGGCAGCACCACTTGGGATTGGCGGAGCGATTTTTATGACCGAAATTGCACCCTCATGGGGAAGAAAGATATTACAGCCTGTCATCGAGCTGTTAGTCGGAATTCCATCTGTAGTTTATGGCTTCATCGGGCTTACAGTGTTAGTACCATTTATCAGGGAACAGGTGGGTGGACTTGGCTTTAGCCTGCTCTCAGGTACAATTGTTTTATCCATTATGATTTTGCCGACAGTAACGACTATTGCAACCGATGCTATGAGTTCACTGCCTAAAAATCTTCGCGAAGGTTCGTATGCTTTAGGTGCTACTCGCTGGCAAACAATTAGAAAAGTTTTAATACCTGCTGCATTACCTACTTTGTTGACCGCTATCGTTCTTGGGATGGCAAGAGCATTTGGAGAAGCTCTTGCGGTTCAAATGGTCATCGGTAACGTAAGAGATTTACCAACAAGCTTATTAGACGCTTCAGCAACATTAACGACAATTATTACGCTAAACATGGGCCATACCACCTACGGAAGTGTAGAAAATAATACTCTTTGGTCTATGGGCTTAATCTTATTAATCATGTCGTTTGCGTTTATTCTCCTCATTCGCTACCTTTCGTCAAGGAGGAAAATGTGATGAACAGTAAAACTGCAGATCGTATTGCCACAGGTGTATTTATCGCAATTGCAATTATTATTATTTCTATATTAGTTGGTTTATTTTCATATATTTTGGTTAATGGACTTAAACATATTTCTCTCGACTTTTTAACCACGCCGTCGAGCAATGTACGTGCGGGCGGGGGAATTCGTGACCAATTATTCAACTCGTTTTATATATTATTTATTACGATGCTAATTGCCCTTCCATTAGGTGTTGGAGGTGGAATATACATGGCAGAGTATGCAAAACCAGGGAAAATCACAGACATTGTTCGTTCTTGTATTGAAGTTCTGGCATCACTGCCCTCGATAGTTATTGGGATGTTTGGTTTATTAATGTTCGTTAATTTGACAGGCTGGGGCTATACCATTTTAGGAGGAGCTTTAGCGTTGACTGTTTTTAATCTGCCTGTAATTGTACGTGTTAGTGAGGATGCTATCCGTGCGGTCCCCAGTGATTTGAAAGAGGCTAGTCTTGCCTTAGGGATTACCAAATGGCATACGATAAAAACGGTTTTATTGCCAAGTGCATTTCCGACGATTTTAACAGGTGCAATCCTCGCTGCAGGTCGTGTATTTGGTGAAGCTGCCGCACTATTATTTACTGCAGGTCTTTCAACACCAAGACTCGATTACGCAAACTGGAATCCATTTTCCGTGCAATCACCGTTAAATATATTTCGACCAGCCGAAACGCTTGCCGTTCACATATGGTCTGTAAATACACAAGGGTTAATTCCAGATGTTGAAGAGGTATCCAATGGGTCAGCTGCTGTTTTAGTAATATCGGTATTAGTATTTAACTTATTAGCCAGGTGGATTGGAAGTATGATTCACAAGAAGGTAACAGCATCAAAATAAAGGCGGGGAGATAGGATGGTTACAGCATTTATGGAAAAAACGACTGAAAACCAAGCTGTTCAATCAAACAGCCAATTGCATAAAGAGCCTATTTTAAGGGTAAATAATTTAGAGATTTTCTATGGAGAAAAACGAGCAGTAAATGGGATCTCAATGGATATTGAAAAGAAATCCATAACAGCACTTATAGGCCCTTCAGGCTGTGGTAAGTCAACTTTTTTAAGAAGTATTAATCGAATGAATGATCTCATTCCAGGAGCAAGGGCAGAAGGAGAAATCATTTACGAAGATCTCAATATCTTGTCTGAGCAAATCAATGTTGTTGCTCTACGTAAAGAAATCGGCATGGTTTTTCAAAAACCCAACCCATTTCCAAAATCCATTTATGAAAACATTACACACGCACTTAAATTTGCTGGAATTAAAAAGAAAAGTACATTAGATGAAATTGTGGAAGAGAGTCTGAAAAAAGCAGCATTATGGGAAGAAGTAAAGGACAGGCTTCATAAATCTGCCTTATCCCTATCAGGCGGACAGCAGCAGCGTCTTTGCATAGCAAGGACAATTGCGATGAAACCTACTGTCATGCTTCTTGATGAACCTTCTTCGGCACTGGACCCGATATCCAATGCTAAAGTGGAGGATCTAATCGTTGACTTAAAACAGGAATATTCAATAATCATTGTCACCCATAATATGCAGCAGGCATCCCGTATTTCTGATAAAACAGCCTTCTTTTTGAGTGGAGATATTATTGAATATGATAATACGGAAAAAATCTTTACCAACCCAGCTGTTAAAAAGACAGAGGAATATATCTCTGGAAGGTTTGGATAAGGGGGAAAAGTAGTGGCAATACCAACATTAACCAGACAAGTTTTTGATATTAAAGACCTAAATTTATGGTACGGTGATCACCATGCATTAAAGAACATCAACTTTCCGATTAACAAAAAAGAGGTTACCGCTATCATTGGTCCCTCTGGCTGTGGTAAATCTACATTTATTAAAACACTTAACTTAATGATCAATATGGTACCAAATGTAAAAATGACAGGCGAGATTAATATGAATGGGCAAAATATATTAGATAAGAAAGTGGATCTCGTCGACCTACGTAAACATGTGGGAATGGTTTTTCAGAAGGGCAATCCGTTTCCACAATCTATCTTTGATAATGTTGCCTACGGTCCAAGAGTCCATGGGATCACAAAAAAGAAGCATCTTGATGAAATTGTTATTAAATCACTAATGGATGTGGCACTTTGGGAAGAAGTAAAGGATCGGTTAAATGCTCCTGCCTTAGGACTATCTGGTGGGCAACAGCAAAGGTTATGTATTGCAAGAGCACTTGCAACCAAACCTGAAGTGTTGCTAATGGACGAACCCACATCAGCTTTAGACCCAATTTCTACCTTAAAAATAGAAGAAATGATCTTAGAATTAAAAGAAAAATATACAATTGTTATTGTTACCCATAACATGCAGCAGGCATCAAGGGTTTCAGATAAGACTGCATTCTTTTTAATGGGTGAATTAATCGAACTTGATTCAACTTCAACAATTTTTTCTAATCCAAAAGATTCACGTACGGAAGGATATATTACTGGAAGATTCGGATGATGAGGTGACGTATATGAGTACAAGAACAAATTTTGATAATAATCTAACTGAGTTAAAAGATTTGCTATTAAAAATGGCAGAAAAATCCGAGTATGCAATCAAAGAGGCAATGATTGCTCTTATTAATCAGGACATGGAAAAAGCAAAGCAAGTAATTGATGGGGATAATGAAATCGATGATCTCGAATATGAAATTAATGATAAAGCATTATTATTAATTGCAAGACAATCACCTGTAGCCACGGATCTTAGGAAAATAAGTGTGGCCTTAAAGGTTTCATCAGAAGTGGAAAGATTTGCGGATATTGCAGTAAATATAGCCAAATCGGCACTTCATATCGGTAATCAAAAGCATTTTAAAGAAATAATTGATATACCGAGAATGATGGGGATGGCCTTAGAAATGGTTTCAGACTCAATCCAAGCCTATTATTCTGAGGACATTGAATTGGCAAAAAAGAGCGCTGAGAAAGATGATGAAGTTGACAAAATGTTTGGCAGCTTGATACAAGAGCTGTTGAGCTATATTCCACAAAATCCAAATGCAACCAACCAAATTATTCAATTATCATTTGTATGTAGATATATTGAAAGAATTGCTGATCATTCAACGAATATTGCCGAGAATGTGATCTACCTTGTGACAGGTGACCGTGTTAATTTGAATGCATAATGAAAAAATAGAGTTTATTCAAGATGAGGAGCTTTTTTCCTTATCTTTTTTTTGTTTATAGTGATGTATCTTGGTAATTTAATCCTAACTACTTCCAAGAAACGACAATTTGCGTTTATTGTGTGCGGTTGAATCTGGTGGTACCATTAAATTATCAGTTAATGATGATAATTCGCAATTTTGTGCATATAATAATTATTTGCAGAAATGGAGGAAGAAATGAGTAATGAGGTTTTTAAATTAGAAGGAGATGGAAGAACCATAACCGTAATTGAAAAACAAAAATATAAACAGACTCCTATCGAACAACAGCCACTGGATACACTGCTATTCATTCCAGGTTTATGGATAAATGGAAAATACCTTTGGCTCCATGATTGTACAGAAAAGGTTTTTAATGAGGAAGAAATAATTATCAGAGTGAAACAGGAGCAGCCGCACTCTAAAATTCGTTTTTCAAGCATTTATATCAGTAATCACAGCAAGGAAGTGAAACAGCTTAAAATGCTGGCCATGCATTACTATCCCAATGTTATTCAAGACAATATTGCTTTTGTATCACCGACGGATAATAGAATCTTTCATCTCGCCAATAATAATATTTACATGGTGAATGGAGACTACAATGGAGTAGGAATGAAGGAATATACAGCTATGCCGCAATGGAATGTTTTTACAGATCGAATATGGAGTTCGGTTCAAAAGGGGAATTTAAATTATTATCCTATGGTTAAAAGCCCTGCAGCAAGTATTTTTACTATAAACATGACATTAGGTTCTCATGAAATTGGAAAAATGAATACTTGGACGATTATTGGTTCCAACAAAACCGATATACTTTCCATGGAGCAAGCCCTATTAAAGCAGATCGAACGAAGCCGTTAATTATCTAGAAAAAACATACTAGCATTTCCTTTTAAAAAATGATATCATTGAAAAGTCGTATGAAAGAAATGCTTAATTGTTTGGAGGGAAATAACATGCGTGTGAATATTACATTGGCTTGCACTGAGTGTGGAGATCGTAACTATATTTCAACAAAAAATAAACGTAATAATCCAGATCGTCTTGAGCTTAAGAAATATTGCCCAAGAGAAAAACGTTCAACAGCACATCGTGAAACAAAATAAACAGTAGGGGCTTCCTGCTGTTTTTTTTATGCCTAAAAATAAGGAGGTTTCCTGAAAATGAATAATAAGAACTCTATTCGTAAACAAATGAAAGAAACACTTTCAAGGCTAACAAAACCTCAATATGAAGATTATTCTTATAAAATTGCTTGTCATCTTTTTGAGGATGATGCCTGGAAACAGGCGCAAGTTATTGGATTAACGGTTTCAAAACAGCCGGAAGTTGATACATTTCAAATTATACGCAAAGCCTGGGAATCAGGAAAACAAGTGGTTGTGCCAAAATGTGAACCTCAAGTTAAAAGACTATCCTTCCGTACAATAAATGAATTTTCGCAACTGGAATCAGTATTTTATGGTCTATTGGAGCCCATCGAGGAACTAACCAAGGAAGTAGATGCACGTAAGATTGACCTTATGATTGTTCCAGGTTTAGCTTATACCAGAGAGGGCTATCGTTTAGGTTTTGGCGGAGGCTACTATGATCGTTATTTACAAAATTACCAAGGGGAAACCGTTTCACTTGCCTTTAACGAACAATTAGTCCCTTATTTTCAGGTTGAGGAGCACGATATCCCAGTCTCAAGAATTATTACTAACCACGGAATTATCAAAATAAAATGACCGAAGCATTTTTGATTTTCGTAATTATTCTGCTGACGAGTACAGCAGGTTATCTCCGCAAATCCTTGACATTCACCGGGGCTATTGCTGCCATTTTCGTTGGACTTGCTGTATTTTTAGGCTTCGGTGTAAATGGTCTTTTCTTGCTTGGCGTATTTTTTGCCTCATCAAATTTTTGGTCAAAATATAAAAGCAGCGATAAGTGCATAATAGAGGAGAAGCTTGCAAAAGGGGCTACAAGAGATTGGCGTCAGGTAGCAGCAAATGGAGGTGCAGCAGGACTTTTCAGTATTATTTATTATTTCAATCATGATATGATCTGGTTGATCAGCTTTGTAGTATGCCTTGCTAGTGCGAATTCTGATACGTGGGCCTCGGAAATTGGCAGCTTAAGCAAACAAGAACCATTATACATACGAACCTTTAAACGGGTCGACAAAGGAACATCAGGAGCAATTAGTTTATTGGGAAGCCTTGCATCGCTTGCTGGTTCATTCCTCGTCTCCATCATTGGGTTTTGGCTTTTTGATTTAGGTTATTTCTTAACAGCGCTCGTTTTTATATTTGGTTATTTGGGAAATGTTATAGATACGGTGATTGGAGCATTTTACCAACAGGTTTATGTTTGCAAGGAATGTGGGATAGAGACTGAAAAAAAGAGGCATTGTGGTTGTCCGGCAACTAGAATAAAAGGGTCTATTTTCGTAGATAATGATATGGTGAATTTCCTTTCAGGATTATTTGCTGCAATGGCAGCGATAGGAGTCTTATATTTATATAATTCATTTTATCCATCCTTTTAGGATAATATGATATAGCCTAAATACGTTCACATGGAGGATTGGTTATGTTAAATCGCGTGAATAGAGTTGCTCTCATTGGAACAGGTTTTGTTGGTTCAAGCTATGCTTTTGCTCTATTAAATCAAGGGATAACCGAGGAACTAGTCTTGATTGATTTAAATAAGGAAAAGGCTGAAGGAGATGCAATGGATTTGAATCACGGCCTTCCATTTTCTCCATCTCGGACGAAAATCTGGTTTGGAAGTTATCAGGATTGTCGTGAAGCAGACTTGGTTGTTATCACAGCCGGTGCCAATCAAAAGCCAGGGGAAACTCGACTTGACTTAGTGGAAAAGAATACAAAGATTTTTAAAGGAATTGTCGAAGAAATTATGGCAAGTGGGTTTGATGGTATTTTCCTTGTTGCCACAAATCCGGTCGACATTTTAACATACGCCGTATGGAAATTTTCAGGTCTGCCAAAAGAACGGGTAATTGGTTCTGGTACGATTCTGGATACAGCTCGTTTCCGCTTTTTGCTGGGCGATTATTTTGATGTTGACACCCGGAATGTCCATGCCTATATTATTGGAGAGCATGGCGATACAGAACTTCCTGTATGGAGTCATGCTGATATTGCCGGTACCTCTATTAGTGAGTGGTCAAAAAATAAAGCAGGGTTTAAACAATCGGACCTTGATCAAATTTTCTTAAATGTTCGTGATGCTGCTTACCATATCATTGAGAGGAAAGGTGCAACTTATTATGGAATTGCAATGGGGCTAGTAAGATTGACAAAAGCAATTCTTGAAAATGAAAATTCTGTTTTAACTGTTTCCGCTTATTTAGATGGGGAATATGGACAGAATGACATTTTTATTGGTGTGCCTGCTGTAGTTAATCGAGAAGGTGTTAGGCAAGTCGTGGAATTAAAATTGGATAATGAAGAGCAAGGGAAATTTGTTAATTCTGTAAATGTATTGAAGCAAACAATGGAACCGGTCTTTAAGAAATATTAATATAAAGGATTGAATTCTTAAAGTGAGAATTCAGTCCTTTTTTATGGATAATATAATGGTCCTTCATACAAAATAGTAGTAGGAGGGATTGATATGTCTCGTATGTTAACTTCCATATTGATGATTGGGTCAATTGGATATTTTGGTTTCCGATACAGATACCGTCTTATTAATGTACTACTAGCATCTAGTTGGATGCGCCGGCTGGCTGTTGGCTCAGTCATGAGCTTCCCTGGTGTAAAACAGAAAATGATGCAATCTGTTTTTGGAAGACCATCTGAAAGGTGAAAACCACAGATGGTTTTTTTTTTGTTGAAAAAAACAATCTCCACAAAAATTAAGCTGTTTGATTTTTGTAGTTAGAGATTTCGTTTATAATGAAAGGTAATAAAGTAATGTTGGATTAAATTATCATCAGATAAATTGTGTGTTTATTTTTACATAGGAAGCAGGGGGGAAATGAATAGTAAGGAGAGTTACATCTTTTGGAAGCTGGCATATTCATTTATTTCAGATCACGGTTACCGGATTATACAATTATTTGAGAATCAAAAGGAATTATGGCTAGAAAAAATAGAGAATAAAAAAGCACCGATCATTCGTATTTTGCTTCATAATTTGGATTGGAGTCATGCGATGCAGCGGGATATCGAGTTTACTGCTGCTAATGGAGAGAGAGTCCGCAAGCAAATTGGTCGACAGCAGTTAAATGTTGTCAACATTTATGTTAGTCAATTCCCGCCAGTGGATGAATATGAATTTCGTCTCGTGAAACCTTTTGTCTATTCGGAAGGAAATAAAACGATGGTAAGTTCTTTTCTTTTTGCACAGGGGATATTCGAAACAGGTTTTCAACGAATTTCAGAGAGACTCGGGACTCATCTTCATTTTACAATCAATGAAGAATACTCAGAGGAGGATGTTGAGGCTGTTAAGAAAGCAACTTTGGATTATGCGATGAAGAAAGTAAAAACAGAAAGAGCTATTCTGATGAATGGTAAACCCTTCTTCACTTATTTTTTCATTGCTATCCAGATTGTTGTTTTTCTCTGGCTTCAGCTTCATGGAGGAAGCACCAATACTTCGACCTTGATAAAATACGGGGCAAAGGTTAACCAACTAATTGTCGAAGGGGAATGGTGGCGGTTTATAACACCAGTTTTTCTTCATATTGGTTTTACCCATCTAGCAATGAACACCCTGGCTTTATACTTTCTCGGGACTGAAGTGGAAAGAATTTTTGGCAATCTTCGTTTTCTTTGGATATACATGTTTGCTGGAGTCACGGGGTTTATTGCTAGTTTCATCTTTAGTGCTAACTTATCAGCGGGGGCAAGTGGTGCTATTTTCGGCTGCTTTGGAGCGTTACTCTATTTTGGAGTTATTTTCCCAAAGTTGTTTTTTCGGACCATGGGAATGAATTTGATCGTCGTTCTTGGAATCAATCTAATGATCGGCTTTTCAGCATCTGGAATTGATAATGCGGGACATCTTGGTGGTTTGGTTGGGGGGTTCCTTGCAGCTGGTCTTGTCCATTTTCCAAAGAAGAGGAAACTATGGCTGCAACTGCTATTTTTCATAGCGTCTGGAGCACTCCTGTGGGGGTCTTTAACTTATGGATTTAGTTCTCTTGGTAAATCTCATGATGAAAATTCCAATTTATTAATGGCTCAGGAATATATAAAACAAAACAACTATGATAAAGCCTATAATGTTTTAAAGGAATCCGAAGATCAGTCAGTCAATCTATCAGAGAAAACATACTTTCTTCTCTCGTTTGTTGAAATTAAAAAAGATATGCTTTCAGAAGCAAAGACACATTTACAACAAGCCATTAAGTTAGATCCTAGTTTTGATGAGGCGTTTTTTAATTTAGCACTTATTAATCTTGAACAACACGATCTAGAAGAGGCAAAAGGAAATGTAGAAAAGGCTATTAAGCTAAAACCGAAACAACAGGATTATTCTGAATTACTTCGCGAAATCAATCGTCAGCTCCAACCATCCGGCGGAGGAGAGTAGAACATCGCATTATTTTCTAAATAAAAAATTAGCTTGTACTACTAGGTTTCTCTCAATTAAAATACAAGGAGATATAGATGAAAACCATTTATGATATTCAGCAATTTTTAAAGAGTTTTGGAACAATTATTTATATAGGTGATAGAGTTGCAGACCTTGAATTAATGGAAATGGAGTTAAAGGATCTTTATCAATCACAGTTGATAGAGCCAAGGGAATTCCAAACAGCACTTTTAATTTTAAGACATGAAATACAATTTCAAAAAGAAAAAGTCATAAAAAAAGATAGGTGATTCGATTGTCAAAAAAATGGATTATTGGCGTTGACCTTGGTGGGACAACTACTAAATTAGCCTTTATAACTACTGATGGTGAGATTGTCCACAAATGGGAAATACCAACGGATAACACAAATGAAGGACAAATGATTACAGTAAATATTGCTAACTCAATTGATGAAAAACTAGTTGAACATAATCAAACAAAAAATAATATCCTAGGAATTGGTATGGGTGCACCCGGGCCAGTAAACTATGAAGAGGGTATTGTTTTAAATGTTGTTAACTTAGGCTGGCCAGATCAATTTCCTCTAAAGGACCGTCTTGAAGCAGCAACCTTACTTCCGGCTGCAATTGAAAATGACGCAAACTGTGCAGCATTGGGTGAGATGTGGATTGGAGCGGGTGATGGAGCGAAGGACCTTGTTTGTGTCACACTCGGAACAGGTGTCGGCGGCGGCGTAATTGTTGGCGGAAAGGTTGTTCAAGGCATTAATGGTGCAGCAGGAGAAATAGGTCATATTACAGCCATCCCAAGTGGTGGAGCACCATGCAATTGCGGGAAGACAGGCTGTCTGGAGACGGTCGCTTCTGCAACAGGAATTGTTCGTTTAGCTCGGATTGAACTTGCTAACGGGGGAAAAGGCGAATTGTCTGAAAAGCTTGCTGAGAATGGCAGGATCACTGCAAAAGATGTCTTTGATGCAGCCCGTAATTATGACGAAGTGGCCCAATCTGTATTGAATGAGGTTTCCTTTCATTTAGGTTTCGTCTTAGCTAATATTGCGAATACGCTTAACCCTGAGAAAATTGTTCTTGGCGGTGGTGTTTCAAAAGCTGGCGATATTTTATTAGATCCTGTAATAAGTCATTTTGAGAAGTTTGCTTTTTCAGCCGTAGGGGATTCCACGAAACTTGCTCTAGCGACATTAGGGAATGATGCAGGTGTACTTGGTGCTGCTTGGTTGATTAAGAATAAAGTAAATCCATAGATAACTTAGGAAAATCCGCAGTCATGCGGCTTTTTTCCTATTTTAATTATTTATAATAAAAGCTGAAACATTTTTAGTAAAAAAGCGTACTAATTTAAGAGAGATAAATGAGAGGAGGAAATATTGATAAATTGAGCCGGCAAAAAAGTAATGAACCTATTTTTCTTATCCTCCGTTTATTTATTTTGGTCCTCATTTTAAGTGCATGTGCCGAAAAAGAGCAATTAAATCAAAAAGTTACTTCTAAAAATGAAAAGCCTAAAACACATGCTGCTCTGGGAGACAAATGGAAGTTACCCATTTCTATTCAAGCAGGTGAATTTTACAAACTTGTCGGCTGGCTTTCTGATACCCAGGTCCTCTATATTACCAATCTGGAACAAACTTCAAGTGTTTTTCGATACGATCTGCTTACAGGTAAAAGTGAATTTATTTATAAAAGTGAACATCCGATTGTCAATGTAGAAATTAGCCCTTCAAAAAAGAGATTATTGATTCATTCCTCTCCTTCATCCTACGAAGGGGAGGTAACAATCATTGATACAAATGGAAAGGAACAATTGAAAAAAACATTTGCTTCCTATGAATTAGCATTTGAGTGGAATCCTTACAAGGAATCAAAGATTCTAGTCACAAAATTTGATGAGGATTGGACCTTTCAAGTATTTTTACTAGATTTGAATAGGGCTAATATCGCTGAACTTAACTTGCCACAGCCCTTTATAAAATGGACAAATGCGAGTGAGGTTGCCCTGATTAATTGGGATAAAAATAGTCCGTCCTTATCTGCACCCCTAATCGAAAAAAATTTAGATAACGGGAATGAAAAGACTCTATATCCTTCTGTGATCAATTTTTCTACCTCACGTAATCTGTTCATGACAGTCGCTGTAAATGAAAAAGATCAATCAATGGCAAGTTATTCTTTTTTTGATAAAGAAATGAAAAGGCTATTTACGTTTTCGATTCCACAACTAACCAATTATTCAGATTGGTTAGTTCCTTACAATGATTATAATGAGAAGAAAGGACAATTTATTACTTTTAGCCCTTTAACTAGTGGTGAAGCAGATTCCTATATTGATGGCTTTCAACTTCTAGCCTACAATCCTAAGAATGGCAGCAGAAACTTAATATACGAAGGACTAGAAAATGAGCCTATTGCTATATCCCCTTCAGGCAATGCCCTTTTGTATGGGAATCGGTTTGAAAAAATTATGGATATTGACCGCAAGAAAATATATGAATTAATAAAAGAATGACAATACGGTTGTCATTTTTTTATTTGATCTTCGATTATGTTAAAATCACGTTGTGATGAAAAATGAGGAGAGGAAGGTAATATTATATGGCCATCGTGGATGTAACAGTTATTCCTATAGGTACAGAAACTCCAAGTGTTAGTAAATATGTGGCAAGTGTTCAAAAGGTTTTGAGAAAATATCAAGAAGAAGGGAAGATTCGGTTTCAACTAACACCGATGAACACAATCATTGAAGGTGAATTACCGATTCTTTTTGAGGTAATTCAAGAAATGCATGAGGCCCCCTTCTCTGAAGGGATACAGCGGGTCGCTACAACGATTCGAATTGATGAACGAAGAGATGTTAAGCGCAGTATGGAATATAAAGTAGAGCGGGTAACAAGCCTGTTAAATGAGGAGTAAGATACCTTCCATAACAATAAAAAAGACTGCCGCCTGGCAGTCTTTTTAAGTTCTTAGTGAGTTCCTGTAGGAAATCCAGAATGAACAATGGTCATCACTGTAAACCAACCAAAAGTCAGAAATGATGCTACACCCCAAAACGCGCCTAAGAAGTTTTTATTCTTGAGTGCTGAAAATCCGCCGTAAGCAGCAAGGATGGTTACAAGAGCAAAAATAATTACTAAACCCATGGAAAATCCCCCTTATTCGTCATATGCAGGCAATACAACAAAAATTTCAAAAAAATTATGTACCTATATTATATACATTCTTACTTATTTTATATTTTTTTCTTTCATTTGTCGAGTCCAAAAAAGGACATGATTGAATAAGTATGCTTTAACTCTACTACCTACTTAGTGTAAAATAATTATATTGTAATTTTAATTGGAGGTACAAAGAGAATGAAATGGCAGCAAATCCCCTTGGGGGCACTTCAAACGAACTGTTACATAGTAGAAAATTCAGATCGCTCCTGTTTAATCTTTGACCCAGGCAGTGAAGGGAAAAAGCTCATTCAGATGTTGAACAATAGAAAAATAAAACCACTTGCCATTTTATTAACCCATGCCCATTTTGATCATATTGGGGGTGTGGATGAAGTAAGGGACTTTTATAAAATTCCGGTTTATCTTCACAAACAGGAGGAAAAATGGTTGGGTGACGCCTCATTGAATGGATCGCAATATTTTATGATTCAAGAATCAATTTCAGTAAATCCAGCTGATCATATTATTAAAAATGAAGGGGAAATGAACTTAGGTGGTTTTGAGTTTACCATTTTTCATACTCCTGGACATTCACCGGGAAGTGTTTCTTATTATTTTGAGAAGGCTGGGTTTGTTCTCTCTGGAGATGCTTTGTTTCAAAGGAGTATTGGGCGAACGGATCTGCCAGGAGGAAATGAAACACAGCTGCTAAAGAGCATCCATGATAAACTGCTTGTTTTGCCTGAAGAAACGTATGTCTTATCAGGACACGGCCCTGTAACAACCATTGGTGAAGAAATGGACAGTAATCCGTTTTTAAATGGATTTTAAGACTGGGGAGACGATAAACTATAGAAAAACCCTTCTCCAAATTGAGAAGGGTTTTTCTGGGGGATATTTTATTCTTATATGGGAGGGATAAAAGTTAAGCTACTATCCTTACAATATTATAAAGTAAACACTATGTCAATAGTGTTTACTTAAAAAAGGAGCATATATGAACACATTTTTAAAGAGTTTAATTACAAATTCATCTAATGAGTTGATTTCCTATGCGGATTTTATCGGGGCCGCATTATATCATCCTAATTACGGTTATTATATGAAAGATAAACAGAAAATTGGCCGACTAGGTGATTTCATAACAACCAGCAATATATCTGATCTATACGGTAGAATGATGGCAAAATGGTTTTTTAATATCTGTACAAATGGACAAATAGACCCAGTATTTTGTGAAATTGGAGCAGGAAATGGACGTTTTGCCGAGGCGTTTTTACAGGAATGGCAAGAAACGATAAAAACCCCCTTAAAATATATTATTGTTGAAAGCAGTCCCTATCATCGGAAATTGCAAAGGGAATTGCTGACTAATTTTTCGATTGTCCAAGTAGAGAGTCTTTGTGAAGTTGAGCCTTTTGAGGGAATGATCTTTTCCAACGAACTATTTGATGCACTGCCAGTTCATGTGATTGAAAAGGTAAATGGGAACCTTTTTGAAGTAATGATTGGGATTAAAGATAATGAACTGTTTGAGCAAAAAGTGCTGTTAACAAATTCAGACATCCTGTTTTTTTTACAGGAATGCAAGATGGAATTAAGGGAAAATCAGCGGATTGAGGTTCCGTTAGCAATGGAAAAAATGTTACGGGAAATTTCCCAGTCTTTAATAAAAGGAATGGTTGTAACAGCAGATTATGGCTATACACTTGAGGAGTGGATGGACCCGAGGAGGGCGAAGGGGAGTTTAAGAGGTTATTTTCAGCATCAGATGATTAATGATGTCTTACAGCATCCTGGTGAAATGGATATTACCACGCATATCCATTTTGATTATCTCATTCAAAAGGGTGAACAAGCAGAGTTGGAGCTAATTTCCAAACTAAGACAAGATGAATTTTTATTAAAAGCCGGTATTCTAAAAGAATTAGAGAACCATTATGACCCCAATCCATTTTCAGAGGTTAGTAAACGGAATCGGGCAATTCGCAGCTTAATCATGCCCTCAGGAATGAGTTCTTATTTTCATGTGGTCATTCAGCAAAAAGGGATAAAGTTAAATGAAAGGAACGTTTTCGTAGAATAAGAAAAACGCCGGAATTTTCCGGCGTTTTTCTACTTGTTCTTACTCTGCTACACCAGGCACCATCATGAATGTTGTCCAATAAGTGAAGCCAGCGAAGAAAACTGTTAAATATGCTCCGAAGACCCACAAATACATGCGTTCGGATAATTTAAGATAGCTTAGTAAAACGAAAAAACCTGTTTGGGCTAAGAATAACATTGCCGTTTTATCCAAATCTCCTAGATAAAACATTACTGTAAAAATGCCCGTCCAGAAACCACAAACTCTGAACATGCGATCCATATGTATCCCCTCCTTTTACCCTACGATACCATCATTACAATATTATAAAGTAAAAGGAGGCATAATGTAAATAATGGTTTCGAATTAGTTTGTAACCAGTGCTTGATAAGAACAAGTTTCGCAGCCGGAAATAATATTATCCTTCTCAATTAACTCAACGGATTCAAAAAGTGCTTCAAACATGCCCTTTAGAAATTCATGATGCATACTACAAACTGTTTCCGTATGTTCTTCTGCCACTTCTTTAAATGGACAATTGAATATTTGGAAATAGATCTTTGTTTTTTCACCGTTTGCTTCAAATTCCGGATAAAAACCTGCAAGTGTTGCAGCACTTTTTAATATTGTTAACTTTTGATCGAATTCTAATTCCTCGCCAAACGCTCTTTTTGCCTTTTCTTGGTCAATCACTTCAGTACCAAAACGTTTTCCTGTTAGGTAAAGGGCTTGCTTTCCTGCTTCTCCAAGCGAAATCATTGTTTGAATGGCGACTTTGGATAAGAGCATATAGTCACGGAATGGGAAATGAAGCTGGATTACATCGTCAGATAAACGATACAACCTACTTGGCCTTCCGCCTTTTCCAGTTTTCTTTGTTTCTGATGCTAACATATTGACATCTTCAAGCTTTGATAAATGCAATCTTGCTACATTCGGATGAATATTAAAATTTTCCGCCACCTCTTGAACTGTTACTTCTTGATGACGTTTGGTAATGTATTGATAAATATAGTACCGTGTTGGATCTGACAAAACGTTTGTTATCTTTAATGTTTGTTCCATCACTGTTCACCTCGGACCCCCATAATTTATTCCATTATAATACAGCCAAAGGAACATGGGAATGAGGTTAACAACGTTAACACTATAAGTTTAGAAAATGTTCACAATTTCGGACTTTTTATTGTAACAATATAATAAAAAAATAGCCCAATCTAATAAACTACTTATTGTAAATGGCCAAAATATAGCTATTTTGGAAAAGTATTAAAGAATGTACATGTAGGATCACCAGTTACATTTTTCGTCTATTTTTTACTTCGTAATAGAGAATGTATGGTAGTATCCCGAACCAACGATACCAAAAGGATGCTTTTGTTTCCTTGCGTACTGTCCGAAGACGTCTTCGTTCATCCTTGGGTTGGTCTGCATATTTTACGATGGTTTGGGTCATGTATTTAACATAGTCATTAGTTTTCATGGACACACCTGCCTTTAATTTTCATCATCAAGTATGTCCAAGTTTGTTTACTTCAATTCAACCCATTTGGTTAATTTTTTGGTTCTCGTATCAAAATATCCCCTACCGATATATGCTTTATCACCTGCATTAAGGAGAAGTGTGAAATTGACTCTTTGGATATATCCAGTAGGAGGGTCAGCTTGGTAATTCATGGTGCCTTTAACAAAAGTAAATGCACCTTTAGAAGGTAATGTCCCACTCTTTTGGAAATTTACTTCAACTTTTTTTGCCGACGATAGAAAATAGTACTCCTCTTGCAGGATGATATCTGTTTCATGTGCCATTTTTCTTACGGATAATAATTGTTCAATACGTAACGAGAAAAATGATAAAAAAAGGATGACCAAACATAAGGTAAGTGGGTAAGTGAACCCTTTTTCATTATTTCTCATGGGACTGTCCCCCAATTAACGATTGGAAAAGCTGTCATTGAGTATTCTCTTCCCCGTAGGTCCGTTACGAAGACTTTGACGGCATTGTTTAAAATAGTAAAGGAAAATTGTGAAACATTTTGGAGGATGATTTCATGTCCAGTAGAATTCACACGTCTCCTAAGGTTAGTGCCATATCTTTCATATTGAATAGTTTCTATATCCTTCGTTAGAATTAGTCGTCCGGAAACCACTTCTGCTCGAGTAGACAGTCTTATTTCTTTTTTTATTTGGCTGGAAAAGACTTCCCACTCCATTGCCTGTAAGGATGCCTCAGTATCCTTATTCGTTAGGATAATTTGAAAAATAGGTGTCATAAAGAAAATAATCGTCGTAAAGATAGAAAAAGCAATGAGTGCTTCGATGAGCGTAAATGCTTCTTCATTCCAGTAAACCGCATATTTCGGTTTCAGGCAGGAAAGAATTTTTTTCAATTCTTGCACACACCTCCTTTTGGCCAACTGTTTCATTGTTTTTCCAAATGATTTGGTACTCAACTCCATTCAGAATGGAAGTGTAATTTGAAAACGATTTGTTGATTAATTGGGTTTGGAGTTCTTCATACATAAGCTGCCTTGCTTTTCTTTCTAATTCCAATTGTCGAGATTGATCCCTTAGCTCAATCAATAAAGGAAGGCAAAATAAGCTAAGCATTAACCAGGCTGATAGAGAAAGCAGCAATTCCAGCAAGAAAAAGCCTTTAATACTCCTTAACATAGAAGCGCCCCTTTCCAATTAATACGGTTAAAACATATCTTTTATTGTTTGTTTGGATATAGATTGTGCCAAATTTGTTTACATTGCCGTCACTCAGAAATTTGAAATATAAGGTAAGGGAGCCCTCGGTGAGTGTAATATTTTTTGAGTAATTGCGATGGACGACTGGAGGCAGGTCGGGCAGCCAGAAGATAGTGTACCGATTCTGGCTTGGAAAAAAAACAATTGAAACTTCATCCTGATGGGAAATAGCATATTGTTGTGCATAATATAGGTCTGCTTTTAATTGGGTTAAAAAGGCTTCATCCTCCAATACTGTGTGCTGTGGCTTTAAGGAGAAAACTGTAATTGAGGAGATAATCATGAAGATGGAGAGAACTAACAGGGACTCTATTAAAGTGAAGCCTTTTTGATGGTTATTCATTATGGGTTGGTTACTAATGCAACAGCTGTAACAGTACCTTCAGAGTCTATTTCAACCGTCTTACCGTTTGGACAGCCTTTAGCGTCCGTCTTTATATATCCTTCCGTTTTTAGTTCCGCGATTGTGGGAATCTTATTCTTATCCATTTGATAAGCTTGAACTTGAGCTTGAACCATTTTAACGTAGGCATCGCAGCCTTTATTGTTTATATTTGAATTATGTTTAGCAACGTTGGGAATTGTGATTATTAACAGTACAGAAATTACTAGCATGACAATCATCATTTCGATTAAAGTGAAGCCTTTCTCATTGTTTATCATTTTAATTAACCTCCATTTTTTTAAATTCCATCAAGTAAATGAAACATTGGTAAAAGAATAGCCAAATACATAGAAACTACCATAAATCCAATAAAAAGGTAAAGAACTGGCTGAATGGTTTTTAAGCGTTTTTCTATCATTTCCTCCATGTTAGTAACACAATGCTTACTAAAAAAAAGTAATTCCTGCTCCAATTTTCCATTTTCTTGGCCATGTTTTACAATCATCGGAAATTCTTTTTCGAAAAACGATAGGGATGCTAAGATAGTCTCCAATTTTTCTCCGGTCATTAACTTACTTTTTATTTGATTAGCTAAGTGACTATAAAAAGGATGTCTATGATTCTGTTCAAATAGTAATAGGGCTTCGGAAACTGATAATCCACCGGATAAGAGGAAGCTTAGTTGAATGGAAAAGTAGTGGGTAAACAGTAGCTTGAGGATCCTGCCAACAAAAGGGATTCGAACAAGTAGAGACCTTTGCTTAAGAACGGAGAGTTTTCGAAAAAATAGAAAGTAATAAACTGCTCCCATCGTTAGTGTAAGAAGTAAGGCACCGATAACAATGGGGAAGTAATGATCAAAAGAGTAAATGACATTCGTGAAAAAATTTGCTTCCAGTCCAAGTGATGAAAAAAGGGTTGTAAACCTTGGAAGTAAAGTATTTTCTATAAAAATAAATAGAAATCCTGTGATAACCAAAAGTATCATTGGATATTGAAGCAACTTGAGTAATTTTTGTAAATCTTTATCTTTTAATAGGGCAAGATCACTTCCTTCTAACAGAGCATCTGCAAAGCTGCCGTGCTGCTCGGCAAAATAGACATAACCAACTAAGTCTTTGTGGAAACCAAGATTATTTAAAGCATCATGAAACGGTAAACCTTTTTTCAACTCATCTAAACACCCATTTAACTCCTCCTTACGTTTTGTTGATAATTGTAATGCTATGGATTCAATTGCTAAGGCAATTGGATACCCCCTTGCTAATAGTTCACCGGTTCTTCTCAGGAAATGAGCTTGTTCATTCACAGTCCATTTATGACGATTCATCATCATACACCAAACGTTCAAATTCAGATTCTTGAATATACCCAAGGGCAATGCCTTTATTAATTACATCCTTTAACACGCGGTAACGTATCTCAATTTGTTCTCCTTGGGCAGCTTTCATTACTGCATGTAAATTTCTTCCTGATAAAAGTTCAAACACACTGGCGCGTTTCCATCTGCCGTAGGAATAACAAATAGGTGAACAATCTCCTTCACAAAAGGGGCAGGTTAGTTCAACTAGCCTTTGAGCGGTTATCGCAATGAGCGTCTGCTCGACCTCTAACCAATTGACCCCAAACTCATGCAGTCGATAAACCGCACCCTTAGAATCACGGGTATGCATCGTCGAAAGCACTAAGTGCCCAGTTAATGCTGCTCTAACGGCAATTTTTGCTGTTTCAGCATCTCTTATTTCACCCACCATAATAATGTCAGGGTCATGACGAAGAATCGCCTTTAATCCGGCTGCATAAGTTACGCCTGCTTTTTCATTCACTTGAATTTGCAAGACGGAGTCATAGTTTTTTTCAATGGGATCTTCGAGTGTGATAACATTACGATGAAATAAGTGGGCAGTTTCGTTTAATAAAGAATAGAGTGTTGTGGTTTTGCCCGAGCCTGGTTTGTATTCTTAATTTATTCTGGGTGAATTTAAAAAAGTCAATTATAATAAAGGTTGTATTAATTTCGCCCAAAATTAATTGGGTGAAATTAAATTCTTAATAACTTTTTTTGTCAAATTAATAAATTAGGGGCTTCCCATCGAGGATAGCCCTTATTTTTATATTGATTAAATTGTACTCCATAATCCAACGCACTTTAGGTTATTCAATTGTTGACTACTTTAAAGTGAAATAATATTTTACAAAAATTTAACAGAAAACTATAATGATAAATATAAAGAATGTAATTATTTGTAAACCAACCAAACATTTCAATTCCGACATAAGAGGTATAAATAGATAATTTTAAGGTGGGAAGATGATGAAATTCACAAGGGTTTTCAATAATTATGAAAAAGATACAGTATACCAACCAAGATCCAGCTTACAAGCACATAGAGGTAAAGTTAGAAAATATCATAAAAAATTAGGCGATGTAGAAATGGAGGAAGTTTTCAAAGAAGAGAATTTGCGGGAATTTATTTACAACAATAACACCACAGATAAAAATATATATTCTGCCTTAGTTAATTTTCATCAATATTATTACCAGAGTATATTAAAGCAAGAAATAATTCCTCCATTTCCAGTTCAAGATAAAAATTTAAAGACAATAAAATCAAAGGACAACATTAATAGACCAGTTTTATTAGAAAAGGATGAAATAAACAGACTATTCGATGATGATTTTTACAAACATTTAGACGAGGAAAAAGCCATTCTGACAGTTAAGGCATCTATCGCCTTATGTTTATCGGCAGGATATGATACAGGTGATTTTTCACCAAGTAATTTGGACAAAGCGATGACTTTAGATGATATAGAAATATCGGACAATTTTGTTATCGTTAAAAACTTCGCTTCCCAATCGACAGTTCCAAACATCACCATTCGTGGAGAATGTGGAGATCACATTAGAAACTATTATAATGTTAGAATTCATTCTAATGTAGACTCAGAGAATTTCATTACTAAAATATGGAATGCAAGAAATTTAAAATACACAAAAGAATTACAAAAAGAAAAACCTTATGAACCACATCAATTAATTAATTACTTTTTGAAATACGTGTCTATGAAATTAGGATTGGAAAATACTTTACACGCTACTCATTTAAGAACGAATATGGTTTATCACTCTTTGTTGAATTCATCTGGAACTTCTCTACACCAAATAATTGAAGTTTTTGGCTTTCCTCCTTACGTACAGTATGCTTTTGAGCGATACTGTGAGGATACCAATAACACTAAATACTTTGGGTTCAATGATTTTTTCGTCCAAACTTCATCAGAACAAAATGACTCAGATCCTTCCTCGTCTGGTGAAGAAAATGATCGAGGAATAGAAAACCATTTTCAATCTTATTTACTCCAAAAGAGACCAAGGGACTCAAAAAAGGTAAAAGAGATTAAAAAACTCTATGATAATACATGTCAGATCTGTGGCACTTCTTTAACTTTCTTACCTAACATTAACTATTCTGAAGTACATCACATACAACCACATGGTAAAGAACACAATGGAATGGATGATTTTCCAAATATGCTTGTTTTATGCCCAAATCACCACACGCTATTTGACCTGGGTATTATAGGTTTAAATCCTAAAAACCCTGACATTATCGTTCATATTGATCCAAATAATCCGATGGATAAAACGAAATTAAAAGTATTAAAACATGACTTATCAGGAGTTTGTGTTCGTTACCATTATGAAAAGATTTTTATTCCATTAGTTGAAGATTGCATCTATAACCAAGTGGACGGAAGAAAAGGATAGATTTCTAAACGAAAAAATAAGGAGGTTTATGATTATGAAAAACATGGAAATGAAAATTGTGTTGAAATGCAGTGTCTGTGGGAATGATCAATTCTCAACTATTGATGAAGGAATTGAAGACTTGCTAAACGCTCCTAACGAAACAGAAGTGAAGTGTTCCGATTGCGGTCTTATTATCACGAAAGAACAACTAATTGAAGAGAATAGCCATATCATTAATGCTAATGTTGAAGATTTTAAGGATGACATTAAAAAACAAATAGAAAAGGAAATAAAAAAGTTATTTAAATAGGAGGCTTTATGGATTTAGTCGGACATTTGCTACAACTGAAAAAAATCTTCATTGGACTTGTACAGTACGGATTTCCTGCGATTGCACTTATTTTATCTTATTTGTCTTACAGAGACTCAAGAAAAGCAAATAGACTTAGAGAAAGACTCCATGAAGTTGAAGAAAGGCTAAAGAAGTATGAGTTAGAGGAAAAAGAAAAGGAAAGGGAAGAAGCCACAAGAGCCTGTGTAGAAGCACGCATTTATAATGTAGCCAGACACAATTTCAGAATGAAGATTTGGAACTCTGGAAAGGCAACTGCATACAATGTTGATTTCGAGATTGCAGAAGAATACAGAGGATACGTTAGGAGAGAAATGGTGCCGTATGAATTCCTTGATCCAGGAAAGAGCTTTGAAGAGTATGTTATGGTACATAGTGGAACTCCCAATAAGTTCATAGTCACTACAACTTGGACTGACAAGCAAGGAGAATCTTATTCAAAAGAGCAAATTGTGACAATCTAAAAATTTTCATAGGAGCTAACCATAATGAGTGCATTTTTAGGGGGCAAGTTTTCATGTTGAAAAATTCTATAAATAAGTTGGTAGGAAAAAACAGGTCCGAGTAGTTGAGGAGTTAACACTCGGCGTTGAAGTGAAAGTGTTTTATAAAAAAGTATAAGAACTCTCTCAATGAGTATGAAATAAAATTTGGAAAATTTAATACAAAATTGATTTTTATGAAGTTGATATTTGCTCAGACATATCTCATAATTAATTGTAATGGTTCCGATTAATTAGCGAGAGGAACCACCCCTCCTGCGACGGGGGAAAAGACTGATATAGGAAATCCTTTATCAGTCTTTTTTTATTTTCCGATACTTAAATATGTTATGTGAAAGATTAGGAATTGTATGAATGAATAGAATCAACTTTGTTGGAAATTCACGAGTTAAGTTTATCTTTGTCTATCTCCCGTTTGAGGACTGCTTGTATAAATTCTGGATCTTCTCTTAGTTTATCCAGCTTTTCTGATGCCTTTTTTATCATCGGATCACGCTTGAAAATTTCTCGCAATAATTCTTCACGACTCAAGTTCTTTACAACTAAAAGTGAAATTGGATCTTTGGGAATCTGCCCTGGATAATGTAGTTCATGGTGTGTACGGCACATTGTAAAATCACACTCTCCCCAATGTACTACACTACCTGTTGGTTCAATGTCAAATCGGTACTTAACAATAGATGCGTTACAACGGGGACACTCAAATAATTCAAACCCTTCTTCAAATAACGGTTCTTTCATATTTACCCACTCTCCCATAGTGTAAAATTAAATAGTAACAAGTTAGTTATTAATCTCCATCCCTATATGGAAATGGGACATTTTCAGGCGATATGTTTTCTTTGATACATGCTTTTAACCGTTCCGTATCTTGTACCTTTCCCCAATTTACGTTTTTTCCATCTCGCATATATGATCCCATATATTGACCGCAATTGTCTTGAATCACTCTTTCAACGCATTGGCTCCTTGCAAGAGAGTTTTCTTTGGTATCATTACATGAAAAATCGTTATATCCTACACCAGAAACTTTATTACTTGCATTTTGCCAACGTATTAAAGCGTCTACTGGAAGAGTTTCGTTACCAGTTAATTTACTACCATTAAACGTTTCATCCATTCGATTCGTTAAAACAATACCTTTTAATGACGCTATATCTGCCAATGTAGTAGACATAGCGTTTACGACAATATCTTCCTTACCAAAATTCTCCCAATGACCTTTTTCTTGCATGACTTTCAGGTATTTAGCCCGTATTTTATCAAGGGTAACATATTGATTCTTGGCGGTTAAAAAGTCAAAAACACTAACAAAATATACATTCAATGTCCTTGAGTTATAATCACCTTCAACATAACTAAAATCGGGAAGCTCCTTGTTAAAATAGCTTTCAACCTTAGAGTTGCTGTATTGATTTAGATTTTCGATCTTATTGTTGTAATAATAAATGGAAACCGATACCGCTACAATAATGACACTAAAAAAACCACCAAGTACCAACTTTTTCTTATGGACTGCCAAGCTTTTTTTAAAATGCCACCAATTATTAATGTCAGAGAGTTTCTTTCGTAGATTAATAAAGGTAATGATTAATAGAGGTAGCCATAAGGGACTCCACCACCAAACCCTTCCAAACCAGTTAATGACGTAATCATCAGGGAAATCACAACCGAAATATGTGCAATATTCCTCAACTAAAGGGGAGTAGCCTAAATGTTTTAAGATTTGATACCAAATAAAGACTATTACCGCAAAAAGTAGAATTACTAAACACCCCATTGCACTCCATCCCCCTTATATCCAAATATTAACATAATAATCCGATTAGTAGATATTTTGACCTAATTATTTTTAGTTTTTGGGTAAATTTCCATATTGTGAAATTCCTCATTCTAAAGGTCTATGGTAATATTATAATAATTGGAATATTTTACACATAAGGACAAGGTTGGTGATACTTTGCCAAAGTATAAGTGTTTAAAACATAACCAAGTCATGGAAGAGATGGTTGTTAATAATAAGATTCAGCCATATTGCTTGGAGTGCAGAAAAGAAAGTTTATTCGATGAAGAATTGAATATCTACTTAGAGAACGAAGAACGGTTCGTTAAAGAAGATAATCGGATTTTGAGGTCGGAATACACCAACAACATTGTCGAATCTTTTGGGTTTTCTTTTAAGATTTTACTCTACTTATTGGTTCCGCTGTTTTGGTCTGGAGTAATTCTTAACAATTATGTTTCATCAACAACTCTTATATTGATTTATATTGGTTTTGTGGTTAGTTTGTCAGGGGTACTCATTATCCGAGCTGTTTTATCTTTTCCAAAACACTCTACCCCCTATTCCAAACCCACATTGGAAAGCATTGAAAGAAAAATAGACTTCGAGAAAGTCAGACATACGGAAGAAGTTAAGAGCTTTATAGTGAGATTACAAAGAGAATATCTGATTCGTTCAACAAGGATTGAAGAAATAGACCAAATGAGTGGATTTGAATTTGAAGATTATATTGCAGAGCTATTACAAAAAGGCGGATTTAACAGTGTAAAGGTTACTAAGAAAACTGGTGATGGTGGTGTAGATATTTTAGCCAATAATCTTCAAGGTGAAAGAACAGCCATTCAATGCAAACGGGTAAATAGTAAGGTTGGTTTCGGTGCGATTCAAGAAATCTTTATGGGAAAGAAAAAAAATAGATGTAAGAAGGGAATGGTCATTACCAATTCCTATTTTACCAAACCCGCCTACGATGCTGTTAAAGGTGAAAATATTGAACTATGGAACAGAGACCATTTAATCGAGGAAATGAGGAGAATTGAACCACAATTGAGCTGGGAAGAGTATCTTAACTCCTTTTACGTATTACCTGAAGGCAAAAAAAGAATATCATAGAATAATATAGCGATTGGTGGTAAATATGCCTGTTTTCAAATGCCAAAAACATTCAAAGGACATGATAGAAAGAATCGAAAATCAAAAAATAATTCCTTATTGTTCAAGTTGTTTAATTGAAAGTATCTATAAAGAAAAATATCAACGTTATCTTGAAACCAAAGAATTTCACGATAGGGAATATAGAAAAGGGAAGATTAAATTTCTCCTAACCGAAATTTTCCAAAGTACAACTATAGGTCTAATTGCTTGCCTTATCATCTTTAATGGCTTTACTTTCTTTAAATTTTGGGAGATGTCAATTTGGGTATCTATCACTTTAACAATAATCATGTTGTTAATCATAGCTAAACGTGGCGGTTTTTCATATGGTCATAATGCTTATTCAAAGCCAACTATGGAAAGAATCGAGGAAGAACTTAGAGACCAAGTAATAGCCGATGCAATGGAAATTGTTAAATTTAAAGCCGATCTAAATGTAGAGTATTACGCCAGGTCGGTACAAATGGAGCAAATTGACTTGATGGGCGGATTTGAATTTGAAGAGTTTATTGCCGAGTTATTAACCAACATTGGTTTTAAAAATGTTAAAGTCACCTCAAAAACAGGGGATGGCGGAGTTGATATTATTGCGAATGACACGGTTGGTAATTCGGTTGCCGTGCAATGTAAACGGGTGGGTTCAAAAGTAGGCAATAGTGCATTACAGGAGATTCATTTGGGTAAGGAATTGTATAATTGCCAACGTGCTATGGTAATCACTAACTCATTCTTTACTAAACCAGCTATAGATGCCTCAAAAAAAATACAAGTTGAACTTTGGGATAGGGATAAGCTAATTGATGAATTGAGGAAAGTAGAGATTAAAGTTACATGGGAAGATTTCTTACTGCAACACTATAATGTTCCATCTTGAAAATCAAAAAAATATATAATCCATTTAGTTTATCCCTTTCTTGGGTAAAAAGATGGGAGAAAAGGGAAGGCTTCAGCCTTCCCTTTTCATTTATCCGACGGATTTAAAAGGTCTACAAAGATGAAACTTCCTTTCTTATCGTAATTCCGTACCAAGCTATGTAGTGCCATAACGACCAATTGGTTTGTTTTTAGCCCAACCTCTTGTCCCATTTTATCTAAATCAACTTTTAAATTCGCTGGTAGGTAAACCGATAGTCTCGCATCATCCATAATCAAAATCACTCCATTTTAACGTTAAATTAACGCTTTTATAGTAAACTTTTATACTTTAGATGAGTCATGTTGGTATGTATTTGCAATTAGGGGTAATCCAATTATTAATCTACCAAATGCAAAATGTTATTATGTCGTTTTTACGGCTTCAGGAGCCTGTATTACCACTCTAAAGACCTTTGATAGAACTCTTTCTCTTTGCCTACAAAATTGTTTGTTCTGAGCCGATTTTGAGGCTCTACGGGATAGTCATAAATTGAAATCGTCAAAAGCTGTTTTCCTATTGTCGTTTAAAGATTTTACTTTTTCATAAGCCTCTTTTTCAGTTCCTTTTTTCTTTTTAATGTATTGGTCATATTCATAAAGGAGATTAGGTGCCTCACCAAAAGCCCCTTTAAGTTGTTCATACACGGGATTGGTTCTGGTTATGCCTGTTGTAATCAAATTAGCAATTGGAAAATTCAATGAAGAACTATATTCCATTATTGAAAATAACAGTTTTTGCAACTCATTATTTTTTTGTATCAACTCTTTCGAGTTTTCCTTCTGCCTCTCTATGTGGTTTTGAAGTTCATTTATTTTTAACCTTTGCTGGTTGTATTGCTCGATATACTTTTTTAATTTAACCTCATTTATTCTTAGTGAATCTATAAGTTTCTTTTTATTAGTTTCTTTGCCTTCGAATAATTTATTAATAGCATCTTCCGTATTTACTACATTTTCCTTATCTTGTTCGTGAACCTCTACTTCTTCTTTAGATACTTCATTGACCTTTTGAAGTAATAGTGTCCCTTGTTTACCAGGTTTTCGCCAGAAATCCTCCGATAGTTTGAATGGTATTGTTCCTTCTTCATACAATCTCAAACAATATGGATGTATATCCTGATATTTTACTATACCTGCTAATCCCGTTTCCTGAATATATGTATAAATTAAATTAAGGATCACTTGTTCGTCATAAGTCTTCTTTTTTCGTCCAGCACCCTTTTTATTTTTCTTTTCCATCTTTTACAACCTTTCTTTCCTCGATTGAGTGAAGTTGAGACAAATTGAGGATGGATTCTTCTAATTTTCTTGATGAAATGATTAAATCTTTATTGATTTCCGTGTTTTCATCCGAAGTAAAAAGAACTTCATTGGAGTTGCTTTCAATAATATAATTGTGCATATCTATTAGCATTTTTATGAGGCTACTTACTTCATCGGATGCCTTTTTTATTTTTGCCTGAATTTTAGGTTTCTTTTCGTTATATTCATCTATTGTAATTCTCCAATAATCACAAAGCATACAATCATCAACTGGACAATGCTGATAAGGATGAGTACAAAAACCATCTGATAATTTTTGAGGTGCTTTTCCAACAATAGGCTTAAATATAAACCTTTGTTTAAATTCTCGATCCGTCATTGAACCCGTTTCTCGGATACTTAAACTACTGGCTGTTTCCTGAGTAAAAAGGTTACTTTTGTCGAGTTTAAATTTAGACATAAGCCTTAATACTTCAACATCGATTAGGAATTTTGAGTGATTATGGTAATGGTACTGGCTTCTTAATTCTGTGTGTCCTCCGAGCCGAGCGATTTCTATTGGATGATAACCTTGTCGCATTAAATTTAAAAATGCCAAATGTCTGGTATCTCCTGGTTTAAAAGAGCGGGATAAATCATACGCTCCTGCAGATAATTCTTTAAAATTTTTATCATTATTGTTTAAAGGTTGAATAGTTAAGCCGTATTGATACTGAACCACATCCCGATGAAAAAAACCTAATTGATATAGAAACATCTCATTGGTATATATTTCCTCAACCAATTTTTTATTGCTACTCCCTCTACCTTTAGTATAATTTTGTTCCCAGGCGGGATAGGAGAGAAGTGTTTTTGATGAACCATAACACTCCGCACGCCTAACGTATTCCTCAATTTTCTTTCCAAGGTATTGAGGTATTCGAATTGTATCTATGATTTGTATTCGATTTTTATTAAACTTTCTCATTTTGCTTGAATTTGAACCCTTGTCTCGACGTGGGATCTTTATGTAATATTCATCATTCTTCTTTTGTAATCCGTCTTTTTTTATCCCAGTAAATTCTGAAGGGCGAACTGGGATAATATTTGTAAAATACCACCAAAAGTATATAGGGAAATAACGGAAATACTCAGGTGATCCAGTTTGAATTTTGCCGAAAAAATCATCCATTAGACTTGAAAAAATTACCACATCTTTTGGTGAAGGAATTTCTCTTGTATTAGTCGACTCGTCAATATCGTTTTTCATTGCAATAAATATTTGCGTGTAATAACCGTCTTCATCTAAGTCACCGTTAGAATAATCTAAAAAATTCAAAACAGCTAATGACATAATTTTACGTTCAGCTTGGGTTAATGCCTCTAATTTTTTTTTTATATCATCCATTAATTCTTTGTTATAACTAAAAAAGAAGGAAAGTTCTAAAAATGAATTAAAAGCATTGAAAATATATAAACTTTTTTTAACCGACATTTTTGATAGATTATTGGCTACCCATGTTTTGACTACTGTTATAATATAATCGGTATCCAGGTCTTTTTGAAACTGACACATGTCTAATGTTTTATTGAAATCAAAGTAATGCCTTTGTTGTGAGCGTTCATTTAAAATAGACCATTTGTTAAGTTCTAAGGCACAGTAATTTAGTGAGCTTTTTAAAGAAATGTCAGACAGACACTCTGTTGCCAATTCTGAACTATACTCTAAATCAAAATCCTCATCCGAAAATACTCCGATTTCATAGATGTCTATCTCATTTAATAGCATATTATTCATCATAGTGCCTCCCTTTTTGAATCAATGACACATTTTCCTTGAAAGTTGGTATTGATGATAATTTTTCATTGATTTCATCTATATTTACAAAATTCTCGACCGTTTCTCTACCAAACTTTGCAATTGCTTGTTTCGCTAAATCCAAGTAAATATATAAGTGATTAGCTAATTTAATTTTTTCCCCTTCGAATGGAGTGTTGAAATAGGATTGCATAAAAGCATCCATCTTTTCGTTTAGTTTTAGGTTTAATTTTATTAATGTATATCTATTTGGAACCATTAAAGGGCAAGTTTCGCACTTCCTTGGTTCAAGTGGACAATTCGACATCCCGACTAAACATTGGTCATGATCATCCTTTGAGGGAAGTAATCCGAGCCGTAACAGATTATATTTCTCTCTAACTTCCTCAAATGTCATTTCGGAAACAATCTCTTTTACGGCGTTTCTTTCTGATGCGATTGCTGAGGCACAATGAGCTATTGATTCGACCTTCTCGATGGAACCTAAACTATTTTTGACACTAAGAGCATTCTTTGTTCTTTCTTCCCGATCTAATTCTTTTCCGTTTAGGATGTATGCTAAATTGTCATAAATGAAACCGAAATTACCAATATTAAACAAATGTTCTGCGAGATAGTTGACATATTCTGTCGGCACATTTATATAAATATTAGTTGTTTCTACATCTGAATGATTTCTAAAAAACTTTATTACATCCAATGGGTTTCCATTCGTTAGCTTCTTAATTACATCCGTTGCACAAGATAAAACCGTTCTATTTAAAACAAGATTTCCAAATTTAAAATCTTCAGATTTAGGGTTGTAGTGTTCAAAAAATTCACTGGTTGTTTTTTTAGTCGGAGTATTCGAACTATTCTCGAAATCTATTAATCTTACACTTAAAGGATAGATTTCTCTTTGGATAAGCTCGCAAATGAGGATTGATGTTGCAAAGACAGAAATTAATTCATCTGCTAATAGGAATTTAAGCTCTTTTCCTGATTTTTTTCGTTCAAACGTAGTATTACGGTAATAATCTACAATCATCTCTGCCTGTTCTTTTGTCAATTCATTCTGTTCTATCCAATTCAATGTAAACCCATCAATAAATTTTAAATTCAATCTCGGAAAAGATACGACATCTTTATGATTCCAAACATTATTTAGCTGTATGATTACATATAGCCACATTTGGGGATAAGAACTACGTGTTAGTCCAGTTAATTGTGCTTTTGCATTGATTGTTGCTTTTTCCTTGTGAAATGCTTTTTTACTGTAATCAATTAAATTTATGTATTCTTCAACTGTATACGTTTCCTTTTCATGCAATTCTTTTTCATTAGTTTTATATTTAGGGTTTTTAATCAAATTAATATCAAAGATACGTATCCCTTGTTCTTTAAAAGAGGATGATAGCTTATTAAAGAATACGTAAAAATCTCTTTGCCAACTATTCGGAACATTGGCATTCATAAGAGCAAGCTCTATTTCTTTTGCAGAGAAATTAAATATTTCTTTATTTAAAGTAACTCGTATTAGTAATTCTGTTGCATGGACAAATAACATAATCTGATCTTTCAAACCTTCGTCGGTCTTAATGGTTTTCTCCAACCTTGATCTCACAAATGATTCCCAATAATATTGTGTTTTAGCATTTACTTTAGAGAATTTTATATCTAATGAGTCGACAAGAGAAAGGTAAGTATGAAAGGGATTAACTTCGCTCGCACGTAAAAGTTCTCTAATACGATTCCTTCGTTTAACATCTTCAATGTACAACTTGATTAAATGCTTTGGGATTAGTCTTATGGCTCCAAGATAAGGAGTAGATGATATACGACAAATCGAAGGGACTTCAATCGTATGATCTCCTAAACCATTTACCCTTATAAATCTATTGATGTTGGATAACTTCTCTCCAGTAATTTCTTTTAATTGTGTAGTGGTGGTGTATTTTTCGTTAAGCTGTTTTAACTTTTTTTCCTGTTCGTTGAGCAAGAAGGCTAAGTCATGTTTTATATAGTACAGTGCATTACCAACTTTGAAATATGGGTAGATTTTATACTCCGTCAAAACTGAATCAATAAGGTGTAGTTGAATTCCAAGTTTACTAATTAATTCAGTTTTAGTGTATATTTCGCAATCGGGATGTCCGTACATGTTCATATAATATTGCTTTAGTTTATAAAAGTCTCTATTATGAATGTACCTATACTTAAAGTCTACACCGAAGTTAATTGTCTCCATTCCAAAAGCTCTTAAAGCATGGCTTACCATGACATTTGCTGTTGGATTTGCAGTTATTTCTTGGATAGCCTTGACTACGTATGTTAATACAGTATGTTCGTTTAAGAATTGTTCTATTTTAATCTTCGAGAGAAATTTAGAACCTTCCTCAGCATAAAAAAGTTCGAATAGGATGGACTTAAACTTGTTTTCTTTAATTTTACCTTTGGTAAAATTCAAGAGAGAGCATGCCTCCCGATAACGTAATTTAGTAGATCCCTCCATTTATTTTTCCTCCTGTTTTTTCCATTTTCCTAATGCACTTTCTGGAATTACAGATTTCATTTTTCCTGATTTGTTATCAAAAGCTTTTCTAATATTATTCATGGCATCGTTCATAGTTTCGTAAGCGGAAAGGGTTTCAACATAATCCATTACAGAGGATATGTTCGAATCTCCTCTTGCAATCGCTGTTTCACTTATACTCATTCCCATATCAAGACAAAAGTTTGTAAAAACACCTCTTGAAAGGTGAGTTGACCACCTTTTGCTGGTGACAAAATTAAATTGTTTCGATTTTCCCTCTTTACTTAATTTTGAAATCAACTCTTCTTTTACATGGTTATATTTTTCCCAATAAGCTTTTCCAGTTAAAGGGTTTCCACCTGTACGTTTGTTTATAAAGAGTGCTTCTGGGATAGGTAGATTTCCATTCTTCCTCATCATTTCAAGTAATTTTAGTTGTTTGTCTAAAGCAAATGCCAAATGTGTATTCCAAAAAAGTGCTTGTTCTCTTGGAACTTTTACTTGCTCGCCAATCGTATTTTTTTTATTAGGGAACAGAACACTCCTGTTGTCTACAACATTTAACATATAGCCGTCATCTAATTTGATTAGTGACTTACGAGTAAGATTAACGACTTCTCCTTTTCTTAACCCTCCAAAAAATTGAAAACAACACCCTAAATAAATCTCTGGTTCTATTCTTTCAGCAATATCCAGAAACATTTCTACTAACTCATATCTATATTTACCAAAGTCTACCAATTTACTAACTTTCTTATTCCTATAAGGTGGGTAGATGGTTCCCAACTCCACATCGTCGAAAATATCTTGTAAAATAATTTCTTTAACAAGTTCATTTCCAATCCTTCTTCTTCTTTCCTTATATGTGAATTTGACCTTTTCTTGAAGAATTTTTTCGTCATTAAGCCATTCATAAAACTTATTTAAGCATCGAATTATGCTCCGAACGTATTGAGGGGCTAATTTTCCTGCTCTTGCAAGTATTGATAAATCCGAAATATAGATGGAAGCATGTTTTCTTTTTAATCCAAACAATCCATTTATCCTTAATTCATTAAATTCATAATCGTCGTTATTTGCTTTATCCCTACAATAATTAAGGAATCTACAGATGTAATTTGCTGGATTACTTTGATTACTGAGACTACTACTTTTCCTCCTGTATTTTGATTTAATAAAATTTGTTATTGGGCTTGGATAATCTATGTCCTTCCATGGATCATGTATCGCAATCCCTATACATTCTTGAGGATATGCTTGATCTCCCACAACCTGTAATAACTCATATTCTCTAACTACAAATCTGTAATCCATTTCTTAACACCTACTCAATTATGATGTTAGTTAACAATAAAACCTGGTTCTTACCGCTTCCCGCTACGGGACTTTATCCCCCAAAAACGAATAGATAGGTAATTAGAAATAGGTAATATCTAACAATTATTTTACATCCTACTTTTTGGAATTTCAACCAATAATTAAAAATTTTGGGTAAAATAAAAAACTCTAATATCGCTAAGTATTAGAGGTTTAGGAACTATGTTTATGCAAATTACTGTGTTTCACACGGAATAAGGAATACAACCCGTTGGCCCGGTGAAGATAATTAAACCATGAGCATGTTTGAGAAGAGCGAGT
This sequence comes from Bacillus sp. AFS006103, assembly GCA_002559145.1. Classification (GTDB taxonomy): domain Bacteria; phylum Bacillota; class Bacilli; order Bacillales; family Cytobacillaceae; genus Neobacillus. Next base: position 34,175 of record NTXX01000001.1, on the reverse strand, counting down.
AGTTTTCGGGTCATTGATGGGAAAAGTGAAAGTTGGTGAAAAGGTATCTGTTCTTGCTGTGGTAACAGCCTAATGACAAGGCTCTCTCTGTTATTAGAAGGGAGAGTGGAAAGTCTGAGACCCATTAAATTTCCGTCGACTTCGCAAAAAAAAGCTCCACTTTGTGGTCGTCTTCTTTCTCCGATATCCATATTGGCTGTGAATTTAAAATGTGAGATTAATCTGTCGCATTCATCTTTTGGAAGGGATAGTCGAGGTATGAGCTTGTTGGTTAATCGGATTTGGACGAGCGTGTCTTTCTTCCTAGGGATAATGTGAATATCTGTTGCCTGGTTTCGTGCTGCATCTGAAATGATTCGATTTGCTAAAATTTCTATCTCGCTAACAATAGGTACCACCACCTTTTTATTTTTACTTGGAATTAAATTCGACAGGTTTCTACCGTATCCTTTTTTATTCTCGTAAAAACTTATCCTTTTCGGCAAATAATATATTAGGTGTCAAAAAGTTGTCACAAAAGGGTGTCAGGCATTATGTGAAAATTTCACATGGTGCCTGACACCCTTTCCCTTATAGTGCTTTTTCGGTTAGATAAAAGAGGCCTCCATTGATGAAGGATATGTTTATTTTAGGTTCGTATTGTTCTTTTAAGGCTATTTTTTCGGTCTCATAGTTTTCATTTTCATCTTCCATATCCTCGTAAAAGTGATGTAAAAGACGTAAATCTTGATCCCAACGCTCTCTAGCCTCGAGAGCCCAAGTGTGATCTTCCTTCTCAATCACGGATGTAAGATAGGTTTCAATTCTTGTCATTCCGCTTTGAGGTTTCACTAAAGGTGATAAAGTAAAGGAATAGTCAGGTATTTTTGGTGTTAACTGAATTTCAAGCAGCCTGCCATGGAAATCCTCAACCATTTTTCCGTTAATGAGCTGTAAGCCGATTGATTTAAAAATATCCCGCTTACGGTCACATTGATAAGAAATCTTAACATTTAGGCAAAGCCAAGGAAGTAAAGGAGTTTGCTTGTTTTGATTCCGATGATTTTCATACAGCCGGATATAACTGGCTAAGTTTTTTGTCGATGCAAAAATTTGATGAAGCCGAGGGGAACCAAAATGGATGATTTCCCCTTTCATATTTTCAGGAGCAGCATCTTGATTCGTAATAAAGGTTAATTTCATTGGGTTGGGAACCCCGCCTGTTTTTTCTAAATAGTGCCAGTAAAAAGGCCGGTTCATTAATTCTTTGTCAAGTTCTACTGTCAACTGAACGGTTAAATATCCAGGACCATTTGCCACAATCGTACAATCATTGGCCTGAAAGTAGTTCAATAGAAAGTTATGAATTTCCTGCTGCTGCATGGGATTCTCCTTTCTTCATGTCCTCTGCAAATTCGATCATCGATGATAAATTCTCCATTTTTATGCGCATTTCACCTTCTGAAGCGGATTGTCCAAAAATATCGATTAAATGATCTTCAATATTGCCAAATTCCAACTTTGTTAAAATATCATCGAGCTCGCCGATAACCTTTTCAAATAAATGAATTTTTTCATATAGAAGCTTTAAAATATGTTCTTCGACCGTATTTTTTATCGCAAAATTATAAATCATGACATCCTTTTCCTGGCCTAAACGATGGATACGCCCAATTCGCTGTTCTAGCCGCATGGGGTTCCAGGGCAAATCAAAGTTAATAATATGGTTGCAAAATTGAAGGTTAATTCCTTCGCCGCCTGCTTCCGTTGCAATGAGGACTTGTGCATGCTTTTGGAATAATTCTCTCATCCAGTCCTTTTTCCCTCGCTTAAAGCCGCCTCGAAAGGGAACAGATGAAATTCCATGTTGTTTTAAATACCATTGAAGGTACATTTGCGTGGCCCGATATTCAGTAAAAATAATCACCTTATCATTCACTTTTTGAATTAATTCTAATGCCTTTTCCGCTTTCGAATTTTTCTGGACAGCTTCGACCTTTTTTATTAAATATTGAATTTGTTCTTCGAATGCAGGAGTTGGATTTTCCTTTTTTTGAAGCATATTTTTTAACGTGTAAAAAACTGCCTCTCTGCTGCTGCATGCCTCACGCTGTAATGTCATTACGGAGAATGAACTAGTCTGGACCCAATTCCCTTCACTTTTCAAATCAGTGATTGACTCATAAAGATCTTTCTCCTCTGTGGTACATTCAATCGGAATGGTTTCTACATGTCTCTTCGTCCACTCAATTCCTGTATCAGCACGTCGATTTCGAATCATTACCTTGTTAACTAATTCTTTCAAGTGCTCATTGTCATTTAATGACCGTGCATCTCGCTTGTACTTTTCAAAAAAGGCAGTTTCGCTCCCTAGATGACCGGGTTTTAACAATGAAACCAAATTAAATATTTCCTCGACCCGGTTCTGAATCGGAGTGGCTGTTAGAAGTAAACAAAATTTCTTCTTCAGATTTTGAACAAATTCGTAGTTTTTTGTTTTATTATTTTTAAGTTTATGTGCTTCATCGATGATTATAAGGTCATAATCTTGCTTGAAAATTATGTCTCGATGTGGATTTCGTTTGGCTGTATCAATCGACGATACGACGACATCACACTGTTCCCAAACATAGCTTTTCCTTTGTGAGATAGCAGGAATAAAAAATTTACTATTCAACTCCATCGACCATTGAGTAACTAAAGAAGCAGGGACAAGAATTAATACCTTTTTCACCAAGCCGCGAATCATGTATTCTTTAAGTATTAACCCGGCCTCAATCGTTTTACCAAGTCCTACTTCATCAGCAAGTATGGCTTTCCCATTCATGTTTTCAATGACTTGTTTAGCTGTTTCAAGCTGGTGTGGGAGGGGGGTTAGATTGGGTAAATGACCAGGTGCCAATAGACCCTTGAAATCCGGAATGACGAGATGTTTTTCAACATTAATAGCTAGTTTAAAAAGCGCCCAATTACCCCATGGACCATCGTTTTCAATTCTATGTAAAAAATCATCCTTCCAGGAGGAATCAAATTCAATTTCGATCGACATGGTTCCAACTCCTTTTGTGCAATCCTCTGCTTTATAATTTTCTAATAAAGTTATTGCTCAATGTATTCTGTTAATGGTAGGATGATAATAGCTTTAATGTTTAAAATATTTTAATAAGGTAATTTATTTTATTAGTATAATTAGTATGACCACTTTGGATAATATTATAATGCGAATGATAACAAGGGGAGAGACTACCTATGTAGCGCCGAAGGAGCAAGCAGAAAATGTGAATCTCTCAGGCAAAAGAACTCTTGTTTGACGCAGCTCTGGAGAGCGCTGCTAATTTTAAGCAGCCACCAAAGGGGAAAGCCTTTTTAGGTAAACTTTCAGGTGCAAGGACAGAGACCTTCTTACGTTACATAGGAGGTTTCTGTCCTTTTTTATGTTACCCATCGTATAACATGTGCCAAAGATTGAAGGGGGATTAAGGATGTCTGAATTAAAACGAACACCGCTTTTTGAAGTGTATAAGGAATGGGGAGGAAAAACGATTGATTTCGGAGGTTGGGCACTACCGGTCCAATTCTCAAGCATCAAAGAAGAGCATGAAGCTGTTCGAACAAGTGCAGGATTATTTGATGTTTCCCATATGGGTGAAGTAGAAGTAAAAGGCTCTGATAGTTTAACATTTTTACAAAAAATGATGACGAATGATATTTCTAAAATAAAAAATGGAGGTGCGCAGTACACTGCCATGTGTTATGAAAATGGCGGAACTGTCGATGACCTACTGGTATATAAGATTGAAGACAATCATTACCTTTTAGTGGTCAATGCATCAAATATTGAAAAAGATTACAAATGGCTTGAAGACCATTTAACCGGTGATGTCACTTTAGAGAACTTATCAGACAAAACCGCTCAACTGGCTATCCAGGGACCTCTTGCAGAAAAAGTCCTGCAAAAGCTTGCAGGAGAGACGGATCTAAGTGGAATTGGCTTTTTCAAGTTCCAACAAGAGGTAAACCTAAATGGGAAAAAGGCACTTGTATCCAGAACGGGTTATACCGGTGAAGATGGCTTTGAAGTCTATTGCAATTCTGAGGATGCTGTCGACCTTTGGAGAGATATTTTAACTGCAGGTCAAGAAGATGGAGTGATCCCATGTGGATTAGGGGCACGCGATACCCTTCGCTTTGAAGCAGTTTTAGCTCTTTATGGGCAGGAACTATCAGCTGAAATTTCACCACTAGAAGCAGGAATTGGCTTCGCTGTGAAATTAAAGAAAGAAAATGATTTTATCGGGAAAGATGCGTTAATCCAACAAAAAGAACAGGGCCTAACCAGAAAATTAGTAGGTATCGAAATGATAGACCGCGGGATTCCTCGTCATGGATACCCTGTTTATATAGGTGATCAATTAATTGGTGAGGTAACAACTGGTACACAATCACCAAGCTTAAAGAGGAATATTGGTCTTGCCCTTATAAATGTAGAATATACGGGCCTTGAATCCGAGGTAGAGATCGAAATTCGTGGCAAACGTTTAAAGGCTATAGTAGTTCCAACACCTTTTTATAAAAGAGAACAGTAAAACATGAAGGGAGTTAGGTTTATGAAACATCGCTATTTACCCATGACTGAACAAGATAAGAAGGCTATGCTTGAGGCAATTGGTGTTTCCTCAATTGATGAACTGTTTAGCGATATCCCTGAAAAAGTAAGATTTAAGGGTGAGTATAATATAAAGGCCGCAAAGTCTGAAACAGACCTAATGAAAGAGCTTTTTAAGATGGCTAGTCGGAACGCTGACCTAAAAAGAAATGTATCTTTTTTAGGCGCAGGTGTTTATGACCATTACATGCCAGTGATTGTCGACCATGTTATTTCTAGATCAGAATTTTATACAGCCTATACACCTTATCAGCCAGAAATATCCCAAGGTGAACTACAAGCGATCTTTGAATTCCAAACGATGATTTGTGAATTAACAGGAATGGATGTTGCCAACTCTTCGATGTACGATGGTGGAACTGCACTTGCTGAAGCAGCAATGCTTAGTGCAGGACATACGAAACGAAAAACAATTGTAGTATCCGGTGCCGTACACCCTGAAGCACGCGATGTTCTAAAAACCTATGCAAAGGGTCAGTACCTTACTGTCGTTGAAGTACCGGTTAAAGATGGGGTTACTGATCTTGATGCATTAAATGAGCTTGTTAATGAGGATGTTGCTGCTGTTATTGTTCAATATCCAAACTTCTTTGGACGAATTGAGCCTTTAAAAGAGCTTGAAGAAATTATTCATGCCAATAAATCAATGTTTGTTGTATCTAGCAATCCATTATCCCTTGGTGTTTTAACACCTCCAGGTAAATTTGGTGCTGATATTGTTATTGGTGATGCACAGCCGTTTGGAATTGCAACTGCCTTTGGCGGACCGCATTGTGGCTTTTTTGCAGTAACAAACAAGTTAATGCGTAAGGTTCCTGGCCGACTTGTCGGTGAGACAACCGATGATCAAGGCCGTCGTGGGTTTGTATTAACACTGCAGGCGCGTGAACAACATATTCGTCGTGATAAAGCGACCTCAAATATTTGCTCGAATCAGGCTTTAAATGCCCTTGCTGCATCAGTTGCAATGACAGCACTTGGTAAAAAAGGTGTACGTGAGATGGCTGCTGCTAACTTACAAAAGGCCTACTATGCAAAAAATGCATTTAAGGAAGCTGGCTTTGAAGTAGTGTATGACGGTCATTCATTTAACGAATTTGTTGTGAAATTAAATAAACCTGTTAAAGAAATCAACCAAATGCTTTTACAAAAGGGAATAATCGGCGGCTATGATTTAGGTCGTGATTATTCAGAGCTGGCATACCATATGCTGATTGCTGTAACAGAACAAAGATCGAAGGAAGAAATTGATACTCTAGTGAAAGAATTGGGGGATTTGCATGCATAATCAAGACCAGGCACTCATTTTTGAACTTAGTACACCAGGACGCATCGGCTACAGTCTGCCAGAAATGGATGTACCGGAACTAGATTTAAGCGCCCTTCTTCCTGACGGTTATCTTCGTACAGAAGAGCCAGAACTTCCGGAAGTTTCGGAGCTTGATATTATGCGCCACTACACGGCACTTTCGAATAGAAATCATGGTGTTGATAATGGATTCTATCCTCTAGGCTCTTGTACGATGAAATATAATCCGAAAATCAATGAAAATGTAGCGCGCTTTAACGGATTTGCTCATGTCCATCCGCTTCAAGACGAAAGCTCTGTTCAAGGTGCCCTTGAGCTTTTATACGATTTGCAGGAGCATTTAATCGAAATTACAGGAATGGATGAAGTGACTCTTCAGCCAGCAGCAGGTGCCCATGGAGAATGGACTGGGTTAATGATGATCCGTGCCTACCATGAGGCTAACGGTGATATGAACCGGACAAAAGTAATCGTGCCGGATTCTGCTCATGGTACGAACCCTGCTTCAGCTACGATTGCAGGTTTTGAAACCATAACGGTTAAGTCCAATGAGCATGGTCTGGTCGATCTTGAAGATTTAAGACGCGTTGTTGGGGAAGATACTGCGGCATTAATGTTAACTAACCCGAATACGCTTGGTTTATTTGAAGAAAACATACTTGAATTGGCTGAAATTGTTCATGGAGCTGGCGGAAAACTTTATTATGATGGTGCAAATTTAAACGCCGTTCTTTCAAAAGCTAGACCAGGAGATATGGGCTTTGATGTGGTTCACTTAAATCTTCATAAAACCTTCACAGGCCCACACGGTGGCGGCGGACCTGGTTCTGGACCAGTTGGTGTGAAAGCAGATTTAATTCCATTCCTGCCAAAACCGATTATCGCAAAACGGGGAGAAGAGTTTGTCCTTGATTATGATCGCCCGCAGTCAATTGGCCGCGTGAAGCCATACTATGGAAACTTCGGAATCAACGTTCGTGCCTACACATATATTCGCTCGATGGGTCCAGATGGCCTAAAAGCGGTAACAGAGTATGCTGTATTAAATGCGAACTATATGATGCGAAGGCTTGCTGAATATTATGATCTGCCTTTTGACAGACATTGTAAGCATGAATTTGTCCTTAGCGGCAGACGCCAGAAGAAACTAGGGGTTCGCACCTTGGATATTGCAAAACGTCTGCTTGATTTTGGCTACCATCCGCCAACCATTTACTTCCCATTAAATGTGGAAGAGTGCATTATGATTGAACCGACTGAAACTGAATCTAAAGAGACCTTGGACTCGTTCGTCGATATCATGATCCAAATTGCAAAAGAGGCTGAGGAAAATCCAGAAATCGTTCAAGAAGCACCGCATACGACTGTGGTCGGCCGTATGGACGAAACAAAAGCAGCGCGGAAACCAGTTTTGAAATATCAACAAGCTTAATAAACGGAAAGGTCAGATTCATAAATCGAATCTGACCTCTCTTTTTGCGAAACAATTTATTCAAAATAAAAAAGGCGCCGAAATCCGGTGCCTTAAAGATTTTCTTATTTCTTCGTTTTAACTTTACCGGACCATTTTTTAAACCCGCCTTGAAGCTGGGTTAGTTCTCTATAGCCTTTTCTGTGTAAGAACTGGGCTGCGCGTCCACTGCGCATTCCACTTTGGCAATAGAGATATACCGGCATATCGGAACGAATTTCTTTCATACGCATTTTCATTTGTGACATTGGGATATTACGTGCTCCTAAAATATGGCCGCCTTCGAATTCGTTTGCTTCACGAACATCTATTAGTTGTGCCTTTCTGTAACCTGCACGGAACTCTTCTTCTGTTACCGTTTTAACAATCCTTTTCTGATAGAAAAAAGTGAAAACGGAATAAATGATAACTGCGACGATGATGATTAATAATGGATAAAGTGAATTCAACTTCTTTTTGCCCCTTTCAAGCTATGCTGCACTAATATTTATTATATAAGTCTATCCTATAAAGATAAAGATGAATGCAAAAAAACTTTTCAAATTACGTTATTAATTATAGCAGAAACATCTTATTTTGAATCTATATCAGATTTTGGTAGACTAAAACACGAAATAATTATAAAAAAATGAGGTTTTATAATGAAAAAAGAAGTTTGGCGTTTTATTGATACTGGAAATAGTTCACCATCTTTTAATATGGCCTTAGATGAAGCGTTACTCGATTGGCATAGTGAAGGGAAAATTCCTCCAGTGATTCGATTCTATGGTTGGAATCCGGCGACGCTGTCGGTTGGATATTTTCAAAAGGTTGAGAAGGAAATTGATATGGACGCGGTCAAGGCTCATCAACTTGGTTTTGTCAGAAGACCTACAGGAGGACGTGGGGTTCTCCATGAACACGAGCTTACCTATAGTGTCATCGTTTCTGAAGAACACCCCGAAATGCCTAATTCGGTGACAGAGGCGTATCGGGTTATTTCTGAAGGGATTTTAAAAGGATTTCATCATTTGGGACTTGAAGCATATTTTGCTGTCCCAAAAACAGCAGAAGATAGGGAGGCATTAAAAAACCCTCGCTCTGCAGTTTGTTTTGACGCTCCAAGCTGGTATGAACTAGTGGTGGAAGGCAGGAAGGTTGCCGGCAGCGCACAAACAAGGCAAAAGGGGGTCATCCTACAGCACGGCTCTATTCTGCTAGATCTAGATGAAGATAAGCTCTTTAGTTTATTTAAATATCCGAGTGAAAGAGTTAAGGAACGAATGAGAAAAGCTTTTAAGGATAAAGCCGTTGCCATTAATGATATTAGTCCAAGGGAAATATCACTTGAGGAAGCAAAGGAAGCTTTTTATAAAGGCTTTGCGGAAGGTCTAAATATTGACTTGGAGCCTTATCAATTAACGCAGGAAGAACTTGCATACGTTGAAAGAATTGCAAAAGAGCGCTATGAAAGTGATGAATGGAATTTTAAGAGATAGTCTGAAGCGGCGGATCCGTCGCTTTTTTTCTTGTTAAAACTATAAATATAAAGAAGCAACCTGCGAATTTTGTTGAATTTTCCTGAATTATGCCGAAAATCATCTAATAGCTTTGGTTTACTTTTAATTCTATTATTTTTTGAGTTTGACAAAATGATTAGTAATGGTTCTAAATACAATATATAGTGGTGTCGAAAATATTTTCGGTACTACATATTGATTTTCTCGGGTGTGCTATGATAACCTAAAAATACAAACCAACTAGATATAGCTCAAATCTGCTAGATTTAGCACAATAGGTAGATTTATTAATAAGGGAGTTGTTCTCATGTCTGTAGTTTTTAGACAAGCAATGAATATTGATTTTGAAAGGTTGAATGAGGATATTCACTTATACCCTCAGGTACATCCGGTTACCCCAGATATGAAAATAACTCACAAGGGTGTTTCCCGTTTGGTCATGTTAGACCGCTATACTTTTAAAGATACTGCAAAAATTACTCTTACTAACGGCGACTTTGTTGTTTTGACTATTAAAGAGGATCCCAAATTTCCAGCACGTGGCCTTGGATATATCAAGGAAATCGACTGGGAAAAGAAAAGAGCGAAAGTTTTAGTAGAAGAGGAATTTAGGGGAGTGCTCGATGATCCTGAAGAAGCTAGTACTGGTGTGATAGACAGGTCATTAGATGTCATTGAAAAGCCTTTGGAGATCTTCTACGAGCAAATCGCGAAGCGGAATGCAACTGGTCTTGCTTCGGTCGAAGAGACGGAAGAGAAGCGGCGAGAATGGACAGAGCGGTTTTATCAAGAGCTTGTTAACATGAATTTCATTCCAGCAGGACGTGTTCTATACGGTGCAGGGGCAGATACGGATGTTACTTACTTCAATTGCTATGTAATGCCGTTCGTTCCTGACTCGCGCGAAGGCATCTCGGATCATCGGAAGCAAGTAATGGAAATCATGAGCCGCGGAGGCGGAGTTGGTACAAATGGCTCAACTTTGAGACCGCGTAATACACTAGCTAGAGGCGTGAATGGGAAGTCATCTGGTTCTGTTTCATGGTTGGATGATATCGCGAAGTTGACGCATTTGGTTGAGCAGGGCGGATCAAGACGTGGAGCTCAGATGATTATGTTGGCTGACTGGCATCCAGACATTATTGAATTTATTATTTCAAAGATGCAAAATCCTAGAATTCTAAGATTCTTAATTGAAAATACTAATGATGAAACGATTAAAAAACTTGCAAAAGATAAATTAAAGTTCACTCCGTTAACTCTTAGAGAAACGGCAATGTACCAAGGGATTGTAAACTATAAAAACATTCCTGGCTTCGGTGGCTTTGATGCAAACATCATTGCAGATGCGGAAGAAAAATTATTAACGGGTGGCAATTACACTGTTCATAATTCTGAGTTTCTTACAGGTGCAAACATTTCTGTCTGTCTAACAAAAGAATTTATGGAAGCTGTTGAAAACGATAGTGACTATGAACTCCGTTTCCCATATGTTGAACGTTATAATCAAGAGGAAATGAAAGTTTATAATGAAGAATGGCATAAAGTTGGTGACGTTCGTGAGTGGGAAAAACTTGGACATAAAGTACGGGTTTACAAAAAGTTCAAAGCGAAAGAACTCTGGAATCTAATCAACATTTGCGCTACCTACTCAGCTGAACCAGGTATATTTTTTATTGACAATGCAAACGACATGACCAATGCAAAAGCATACGGACAACAAGTCGTTGCAACAAATCCGTGTGGAGAACAACCACTTGCACCATTTTCCGTCTGTAACCTTGCAGCTGTTAATCTCGCGGAGATGGCTGATAAGGAAACAAGACAAGTTGATTTTGAAAAGTTAAAGAAAACGGTAGCAGTAGGAGTACGGATGCAGGATAACGTTATTAATGCTACTCCATATTTCCTAGAAGAAAATAAAAAACAGGCGCTTGGTGAACGACGTGTAGGGCTTGGAGTCATGGGCTTGCATGACATGCTGATTTATTGTGAAACGGAATATGGCTCACCAGAAGGAAACGAACTTGTTGACAAAGTATTTGAGATTATTGCAACAACTGCATACAGAACTTCAATTGAATTGGCAAAAGAGAAGGGAAGCTTCCCATTCTTGACTGGTGAAACACCAAATGAAACCAATCGATTACGACAAGCTTTCATCGATACAGGATATATGAAGAAAATGCCTAATGATATCCGCGAATCTATATTAAACAGTGGAATTAGAAATTCTCATTTATTAACTGTTGCTCCAACGGGATCCACTGGGACAATGGTTGGAGTTTCCACCGGATTAGAGCCTTATTTCTCCTTCTCTTATTTCCGAAGCGGACGTCTCGGTAAATTTATCGAAGTAAAAGCGGATATCGTAAAAGAATATCTAGAAAAGCATCCAGAAGTAGATCCAAACAATCTTCCAAATTGGTTTATTTCATCGATGGAACTCTCGACGGATGCACATGCGGATGTTCAATGTGTCATCCAGCGCTGGATTGACAGCTCCATTAGTAAAACCGTCAATGCACCAAAAGGGTATAGCGTAGAGCAGGTTGAAAAGGTATACCAGCGTTTATATCGCGGCGGTGCAAAGGGTGGAACTGTTTATGTGGATGGTTCACGCGATTCTCAGGTGCTAACACTTAAAGCAGAAGAAAATACCACTGAACAATTATCAATTTTTAATGAAAAACCGAAGCAGCATGTGGTTCTTGTTGATACCATCAGTGAACTTCGCTCAACAAGTGTAACAATCGGATCTGAAGTAGGTAATACTTGCCCGGTCTGCCGAACTGGAAAGGTAAAAGAAATGGGTGGCTGCAATACATGTACAAACTGTGGTGCCCAATTAAAATGTGGTCTGTAATACGTTTTACTTAGAGGGGGAGAAAATCCCCCTTTTTTTGTTAATATTCTTTCCCTAAAGATACATAATCCTCCATTTAATGCTAGTTTTCCAAAAATAAAGTCGAAATTTGTAATATAACTGTAATCTACCTGTTACTTCGGTGTTATGCTTTTTTTGTATATTAATAGTATCGAAGCACACAGGGGGATTAAACAAGATGTTGAAAAAAATCATGACAGCTATGATGGCTATGACAATTATTCTAAGTTCATTGTTTACCACTATGGGTGATAAAGCGGAAGCGGCCTATTACCATACAAAAGCAATCTCAGTAGCAAAAGCAAATCTCGGCGTACCATATCGATGGGGTGGATTAACACCCAGTGGATTTGATTGCTCTGGTTTAGTGAAGTATTCTTTCGGCAAGGCTGGCAAAGTATTGCCACGGACGGCAGCTGAAATGTTCTACAACAAGGGATACCGTGTGAAATCCTTGAGAACTGGAGATTTAATGTTCTTTTCACAAAATAAAGCTAGCAGACCTAGTCATGTTGCCATATACATAGGTGGCGGAAAAATGATTCAGTCTTCATCCTCAAAAGGTGTTTCAATTGCTTATACAAGCAACAGTTATTGGAAACCAAGATTCATTGGTGCCAAACGTTTTTAACGAAAAAGTTAAGCGGTTTCAATATCGGCAACTAAGGAAGGGACATCGTTTAAGAGCGGTGTCCTTTTTACTTGTAATAAATTTTCTTCTTGTCCACTGTACTATTTATAATAAAAACTGCTTAAAGATGTAAAAATGAGTTCATCTTTAGGAGTGGCTGCTATGTATATAGACGGCGTGTTTTCTGGGGGAGGAATAAAAGGGTTTGCGTTGATTGGAGCGTGCGAAGAAATAGAAAACAAAGGATTACGATTTGCAAGGGTGGCTGGAACGAGTGCCGGGTCGATCGTTGCCGCATTAATTGCTGCCGGCTATACTAGTAAAGAAATCTACCGGTTGATTGACGAAATTGATCTTTCAAAACTTATGGATGCACGTAAAACAATTATTCCCTTCCCCTTTGCAAAATGGTTGTTTGTCTATTGGAAGTTAGGGCTTTATAAAGGCAATATGCTTGAAAAATGGCTCTGTGAAAAACTTGAAGCCAAGGGATTAAAGACCTTCGCGGATTTGCCCCCACATGCACTTCGAGTGATTGGATCGGACCTTTCGAATGGCCAAATGATCGTTTTTCCTGATGATCTACCGAAATATGGAATTTCGCCCGGCTCCTTCCCGATTGCAAAAGCAATTAGAATTAGCTGCAGTATCCCCTATTTCTTTGAACCTGTTAAAATCCACTCAAGGGACGGTATCAATATTTTAGTGGATGGCGGAGTACTAAGTAATTTTCCAATGTGGCTATTTGACAAGGATAATGCACCAAAAGTAAGACCTGTTCTTGGTATTAAATTAAGCTCAAGTGAGTATGAACGTGAAAAACATAAAATAAAGAACGCGATTCAACTTTTTGGAGCCCTTTTTGAAACCATGAAGGATGCCCACGATTCGAGGTACATTTCAAAAAAACATGTTAAGAATATCATCTTTATCCCCACTGAAGGTTTTTTATCCACTGAATTTGGTTTGACAGAGGAAAGGAAAAGTGCCCTTTACGATTTAGGCCGAGAGAAAGCAAAACAATTTTTGAAAACATGGGGATATTAATTCGTTAGCCACATATAAAAGTTTACATGAAAAAATCGAGCGCTTATAAAGATGCTCGATTTTTCTTTTTACCCTTTTTGCCGTCGATAACGGTTAAATGAGCAGGAGATTTCTTTTTTGTCTTGTTGCTTTTCTTTAATGATGCAAGAGTCCCAAGAGAGGAGGTCTTTACAGTCCCGTCTCCACCCTTATGCTGTAATCGTTTTTTTGATTTTTTGGCGGCCTTAAGAAATGCACGCTGCTCTTTTTTCTGAGGGCTTGATTTGGAAAACTTTCTCACAAGGAGATAAACAGCTAAAACAATCAATGCAATGACAGCTATTCTCTGAATGAAACCGGCAGGATTAGCTGTAAATGTACCAACAAGGCCAAGTAAAGCAAGAATGATAAGTCCCCCAACAACAACATTAACAAATGTCCGATTTTTCAAGAAAGCCACCTCCCTAAGAGCATCTTAAGCATTTTTTAAATCTTTTAAACACTTTAATACAAAAATTTAGACAATTTCTTCACTTTTAACAGAGTACTCAGATTCTTTCTCTCTTCTTAATAATTCGTTAAAAGAAAGTATTGCCACTTCTACTTGATCATTTTGTGGTTCCTTTGTTGTTAATAGTTGAAGCCAAAGTCCCGGGAGACCTAAATACTTCAACACTGGAACATCTCTTAGTTTGTTTGTTACCTGCAAAACTTCAAACGCGATTCCCAACACAACAGGTATAAGGAGAAGCCGGTCAACAATTCGTAACCAAAGTGGGGATGTGGGAACCAGCATATAAACAAAAACACCAACAACGACTGTAAAAAGGATGAAACTACTTCCACAGCGGTAATGGAGACGGGAATGAGCCTGCACATTTTCAACCGATAACTCGACTCCGGCTTCAAAAGTATTAATTACTTTATGTTCAGCACCGTGATATTGAAACACTCTTTTTATCAATGGAGTAAGTGAGACAAAATAAATATAGGTTATTAATAAAATCAGTTTAAAAAAGCCTTCCACTAACACTTGAGCAAAATCAGAAGGGAAAATTGGTTTTGTCAAAACAGCAAGGAACACAGGAATCAGCGTAAAAGCAAATTTTCCAAATAAGAATGAAATAACACCAATGGCGGCTACACCAAGATACATGGTCAATTTAGAGACTTCTTTTTCTTTTATGGTTTCATCTTCTTTTGGATCGATATCAAATCTTTCCGTTGAGAAGTTTAAATGTTTTGATCCATTTGCACTTGACTCAATAATAGCGATAATCCCCCGAAGAAAAGGAATTTTTTTTAGAATTGTAAAATAAGGATTTGCCTTCCGAGGCAAATGAAAATATTCAACAGATTGATCCTTTCTGCGTACCGCGGTAACATAATGATGTTTTCCGCCAAACATAACTCCTTCGACAACCGCCTGGCCGCCATAAACGGGTTTTTGAGAATTGGACATATACTTTACACCAACCTAATCTATAGTTGCACACCAGCTGAAAAGAAAAATCTGTATGTACTTAATTATATTCTACTAGAAAAACGAAAAAACCTCTAGGAATGACATAATATTTCCATTTAAAAAGTTTTTTTACCACGTAAGGGATTGAAATCAAGAGGGCATAATAAAAATGAATTTTACTATGGCCATAAATGTTGCTAAGTCTGGGGTAGAATAACAAGAAAATATAACATTAAAGTTCCTTCCTGAATTACAGAAAATAGATGGAGGTTGTTGCTATGATGAAAGAGCATAATCCGGGAAATTATCCTGTAGCTATGTCTTTTCCAGTAATGGTATTTTGGACAGGGTTATTTGGAGGATTGTTTTGGGGATTGATTGGCTGCTTGGCTTCCTACTTAAGTTTTACAGAGATTCGTCCAAATGTCATTCTTGAACCATGGGCACTAGGGAATTGGAAGTACGAATGGCTGGGTACACTCATTTCCATCATATTAATTGGAATATGTTCAGTAGTTGCAGCGTTTATTTATTATGCTGTGCTTAGAAAATTCACCGGGTTTTGGTTTGGAATGGGTTATGGCATTTTATTGTTTTTGGTGGTCTTCTTTGTTTTAAACCCACTTTTTCCAGGTATGAAACCAATTTTTGATTTGAACAGAGATACACTCATTACATCTGTTTGTATTTATATCGTATATGGAATCTTTATTGGTTATTCCATAAATTATGAGTATCAAAATACTAATGAACAAGAGAATGAGGAAGCTACCTAAGTTTCGAATAGTCGGATTAGGCAGGTTATGATAAAATAATTTTGTCCTCATTGGATTTGAAAAGGAGAGTGGAGAGCAATGGAAAAAATAGAAAAATTAAGATCTAATTTTGCGACACTAGGTATTGATGGGATTTTAATCACTAGCCCATTTAATCGACGCTATATTTCAAACTTTACCGGCACTGCCGGCGCCGTATTAATTAGCGCTGAAAAGGCACTTTTTCTTACAGATTTCCGCTATATTGAACAAGCGACTAAACAATGCCAAGGTTTTGAAATAATTAAAACTTCAGGAACGATTCCTGAAGAGGTAGCAATACAAGTGAAAAATCTAGGAGTTCAAAAGCTTGGATTTGAAGAAGATTTTCTATCCTACGCCTCCTTTAAAGTATATGATAAAGAAGTTGAAGCTGAACTTGTTCCGTTTTCCGACGTAATTGAAAAGTTACGCTTGATAAAGACAGATGCAGAGATTAAGATATTAAAGGTAGCAGCTGATATTGCTGATGCTGCATTTAAACATATTTTAGACTTCATTCGTCCAGGAAAAACAGAATTAGAAGTATCCAATGAATTAGAATTCTTTATGAGGAGAGCTGGCGCTACTTCCTCTTCATTCGATACAATTGTTGCTTCGGGTTATCGCTCTGCTCTTCCACATGGTGTGGCAAGTGACAAAGTTATTGAAATAGGTGACATTGTAACAATGGACTATGGCTGTTATTACAATGGATATGTTTCAGATATTACAAGAACAGTTGCTGTCGGAGAACCTGACGCAAAGCTTAGAGAAATTTATGATGTGGTACTTGAAGCCCAATTACGTGGAATGGCTGGGATTAAACCAGGTTTAACAGGTAAGCAAGCAGATGCAATAACGCGAGACTACATAACAGAAAAAGGATATGGTGAATACTTCGGTCATTCGACTGGACATGGGATCGGCCTTGAAGTACATGAGGGTCCTGGATTATCCAAGAAGTCTGATATCATCTTAGAACCTGGAATGGTGGTAACATGCGAACCAGGTATTTATATCCCAGGTCTTGGTGGCGTTCGGATTGAAGATGATACATTGATTACGAATGAACTTAATGAAGCACTCACACATTCTACAAAAGAACTAATTATACTGTAATGATTTTAGGAGGATTTTATTATGATATCTGTTAATGATTTTAAAACAGGATTAACAATTGAAGTTGATGGCGGGCTATGGCGTGTCCTTGACTTCCAACACGTAAAGCCTGGTAAGGGAGCAGCTTTTGTTCGTTCCAAACTTCGTAACCTTCGTAATGGAGCAATTCAAGAAAAAACCTTCCGTGCTGGTGAAAAAGTAGAAAAGGCTCAAATTGATAACCGTAAAATGCAATATCTTTATGCTAGTGGTGATAATCATGTGTTTATGGATATGGAATCTTACGAGCAAGTAGAACTTCCTGCTTCAAGCATTGAATATGAATTAAAATTCTTGAAAGAAAATATGGAAGTTCAAATTATGATGTTTAATTATGAAACTCTTGGAGTTGAATTACCTAACAATGTAATCTTAGAGGTGGCTGAAACAGAACCGGGAATTAAAGGGGATACCTCTTCCGGCGGAACGAAGTCAGCTACGCTTGAAACAGGTCTTCATGTTCAGGTTCCGTTCTTCATCAACCAAGGTGATAAGTTAATCATCAACACTACCGATAGTTCATACGTATCGCGTGCATAATCAATTTCAAAAGCCTTAATCCGAATTTTGTCGGATTAAGGCTTTTTTTAACAAAATCTCCATAGTTTCTCCTAAGTTTCTGCACACTTTTTCAATATATTGAGTGTGTAGAAAAAATAAAGGAGAAGATAAATATGAATATGACACATTATATGGGATTACTTGCCGACAATCAGCCTTGGAATTTGTTAATTTTTATGGCCGTACCAGTAATTTGTGCTGAAATCCTAGCTATTTCGGAAATAGCGATACTATTTACAAGAAAATTAGACGGTGCTTTGAAAAAATTGAATAAAGTAACAGGCATATTTGCTGGCTTTTATTTTACAGGAATATTCATTTACTTAATGAAAACTGCTTACATCCCACTGACAGTAAACGGAGAGTGGAAGGGCTGGATTGATGTTGTCGCAGTAACTTTCTATTTGCTAGGAATTATCCCATTCCTTGGCATGGCTCTGCTTGATTTAGGTCTTATTTATAGAAATAAAACAGAAGAAGAAAGGTTAAAAATACATGCAATTTTTGTTAGTATTTTCCTAGTGGTGGCACATATTGCTATGATTTTTGGAATGATCGATCCTGCGCTAGGAACAGGCTCCAGTTCTAGCCATGATATGATGAATATGTAGTTCAAATCCAATTTTTTTGCCAACTGCAGGGGGATTTTAGCCAATATGTCACTAGAGCTTACTTAAAACTTCACTAAATAGTAAGAATTAGTTACTTATTGGCTAATTTCTTTTTGCTAAACTGAAGTAGTAGAAAAAATTAAAGGAAGGGGTGCACAGATAATGAAGCGAATTACATCTCTCTTGTTCCTTGGCATTTTGTTTGTCATTGTGGCCGCTGGCTGCAGTTCGAAACTCAGTGATCAAAGTTGGAAACTTGATAAAAAACATTCGCCACTGCCTGATTTTGTTCTAAATACATCAGAAAAAATTCAAGAAACGTATGTTATGGCTGCAACTTACCCAGAGGTAGTTGCGCAGGTTCCTTGCTATTGTGGTTGTGTAAATGATGGTCATAAAAGTAATCTTGATTGTTTCATCAAAGGAATGGGACCAGAAAATGCTGTTGAAGAATGGGATGCGCATGGTATAGCCTGAGATACTTGTATCAATATCGCCCGGGAGGCGGTTGAAATGCATCTTGATGGAAAAAGCCCTGCGAAAATTTATGATTTATTAACAAGAAAATATGAAGATATTGGGGAACCAACCCCAACACCTGAACCGAAGTAAGGGGTAACCCATGAAAAAAATACTAATCGGATTTTATATTTTGATTATTATTGGAATTATTGTTTGTTTAAGTAATAGCAATATATTCGATAGTAAGAAATCAGAAGCTATTGCGGCAGGTGAAAAAATTTTTAATAAGAATTGTATATTTTGTCACGGGGATACAGGAAAAGGAGAAGGCTCAAAAACTGGGACAGCTTTAAGCAGTCAGAATTTTTTAAGTTCCGTATCCGATAAAGACCTGTATAACTATGTGAAATATGGTAGAGAAGGCACAGTCATGCCTGCTTACGGTCCAAGAATGTCCGATAAAGATTTAAAAAATCTCGTTGCTTTTATTAGAGATTGGCAGTCAGAAGAAATCAAGTTAGATGCACCAAAAACATTTTCGGGCGATCCTGAAAATGGAAAAGCACAATATAATTTATATTGTCTAAACTGTCATGGCGAAGCAGGGGCAGGTAAGGATAAAATGGGAACCGCTCTCGCTAGTCCACAATACCTTAAATATACAACTGATAAGCAAATATGGATTGGTGCGGCATACGGTCGTGAAGAAACACGAATGGGTTCTTCGTTAAAGGGTCTTGAAGGTGTACGGCAGCTCAAAGAAAAGGATATTACCGATATTGTTACCTATATTCGATCTTTGGAGAAGAAATAAATTGAATACAACATGAGGGCCTGAATCTTTCAATGGATTCAGGTTTTTTTGCGCATTAATAACAGATGGAAAAATCAGCTATGTCAAGAGCCATAAACACAATAAGGGAAGGATTTCAAAATAAGTTTTTTGACTATTTTTTAATTGTGAACATTCTGTGGTGGATTTTTGACAAAAACGCAACGATTTTAATCCTTTAACAAAATGTTCAAGAGTGATTCAACAAATAAGGGCGGATAACGATTATATTTATTTCTAAGAGGACTATAGTGAAAAATAGTACTTACTAGATATAAGTTTTTCAAGTCAAGGAGGATTAAAATGCTTAAAAATAAGTTGTTGGCATTATTCGTAATCGGATCATTCTTAACGAATTTCATCATCCCAAAAGCTAGTGCTGAAACAGCCTTTCAGGCGGAAAAATTTCCTTTTAAGGAGATGCAAGTTCAAGTAATGCCAGAGTTTGATTATCCTGAAGGTTGGTCGCGAGAAACCCCATCCTTGCTAGTGGGTCAATATGGAACGATTACCAATAAAAGTGGTCAAGATTATAATGGAAAGATTGAAATTCCTGTACCAGCATCGGAAAAAGGCTTTGAGGCCTTCTTGGTAGCAGAATTCCCAGAAAAAGATAAACCTGAAGTTCAGCGCCCATATGATGTCGATAAAGAAAACGGAATCATAACATGGAAGCCAGCCAAGGCGATTAAGAATAATGAAACCTACGAATTTGTAATTGAGTATTATACTAAGTCAATTGACGTAAAGGACAACAAGGCCTTTACATATGAACTTAAAAATAAAGCTGACATCGGGATTTTAGATGTTATCTTCTATGCCCCAATGGATGCTAAAGAAATAAAAATTGAGCCAAAAGCAGAAAACAATTCGAAGAATGAATACGGAGAAGAGCTATATTACTACCAATACAAAAATGTAAAGGCAAATGCGGGCTTAAAGTACTCCTTCTCATATAAAAAAGATGGCACGGAATCAACAATGGAAGCTATTAATAAAAAGCAACCGCCAAATGATGAAAATCATAGTGGTGTAAGTGCAACAGACCAAGTTGTTAAAAACGGAGCAGCCACCAAATCTACAAAGCAGCCAATTATTGGACTGGGTGGTGCATCGATCATCGGAATAGCGATTATCATTGCTGGACTATTTGTCTTCCTAGGGTTAAAAGGGAATACTCAATCCTCAGCTAAGAGTACCAAACAAAATAAAAAACAACCAAAGAAAACAACCTCAACAGTTAAAAAAGACAGCAAAGCAGCAAATTCTGATGAGAAGAAGGAGCTGCGGAAAAAACTATTAACTGGAAAGATAGACCAAGAAATGTACGATGAAGAAATGAAAAAATTAATCTAATGAGGTGAGAAGAATGAAAAAAAATACGATTATCATGCTTGGCGGGTTTATTATTGCAGGGGCTATTGTTTTCCTTCTGATGGCAGCAACTCCGGGGTCAAGTGGTGTAGAGTTAACCTTGAAAGAGCTTATCGCAACACAGAATCAGCATAAAGATGATTTTGTTACTGTAGAGGGGTTATTAATTGAAGATTCAATCAAATGGAATCCAGACAAAATTGAATTGAAATTTGATGTTAAAGATAATGACGGTAATCTAATGCATGTTATACATCATGGGACTAAGCCAGATAACTTTGCAGAAGGTGTAATAACTATTCTCCAAGGGGCTCCAACCGAAAAGGATACATTTGTTGCTGAAACAGTTAAAACAAGATGTCCATCTAAATATGAAGGAAAAGATATAAAAGATTATGATCCTGCGACACATAAAGATAAGTTAAATAAAACACCGCAAGAAAAATAACAGGCTAACTTAAGAAGGTGACGAAATGTATTTATTTGCCAACGCGACAATCTATATAGGCTTAGCCGTTGCAATTTATTCTCTCCTCATAATCACATTGGGGATTAGCACAAAAAATCAAAAGTTTGTTAACAGTGGAAAAGGCGGATTAATAGCATTATTAGTCTGCTCATCATTTGCAATGCTAACCTTGTTCTACCTGTTAGCAACATCTCAATTTCAATATGAATATGTTCATGATTACACAAGTAGTGAATTGCCAGTTATATATAAGTTAACTGCACTATGGGCTGGTAACGCTGGTTCGTTGTTATTGTGGACCTTCTTCCTAACGGTTTATTCATGTATGATTGCTTTTTCAAGGAAGTTAAAAGGCAATCCGATGGTGCCATATATTTCTGCAATTTTACTTGCAAATGCGGTTTTCTTCTTCTTTATTCTAGGTTTTGTGGCGAAACCTTTCATTCTATTAAATGAAATTCCAATAGAAGGAAAAGGATTAAATCCAATGCTACAAAATCCAGGAATGATTATTCATCCTGTCACACTTTATCTTGGATATGTGGGGCTTGCCATTCCATTTGCTTTTGCAATGGCGGCACTTATCTTAAAAAATGTGGATGATTTCTGGATTAAAATGACAAGACGTTGGACAATAATTGCTTGGTTATTTTTAAGCCTTGGAAATATCTTTGGCGGTCAATGGGCATATGTTGAACTTGGCTGGGGTGGTTACTGGGCATGGGATCCAGTTGAAAATGCCTCATTTATGCCATGGTTAACCGCAACTGCGTTCTTACATTCCGTCATGATTCAAGAGCGGAAAAACATGTTGAAAATTTGGAATATCAGCTTAATCATTGTTTCATACGCACTTACCTTATTCGGTACATTCTTAGTGCGAAGCGGCGTCTTGACTTCTGTCCATGCCTTTGCGAATTCAAACCTGGGATTATACTTCTTAATCTTTATGGGTGTAGCAGTAATTGGAGCTCTTTATGTGTTAATGAGCCGTTACAATCTGCTAAAACGCAGTGCTGGGGAATTCAATTCCTTCGTTTCCAAAGAGAGTAGTTTCTTAGTTAACAATTTACTACTAGTTGGAGCAGCCTTTGCTGTATTTTGGGGAACAATCTTCCCGTTAGTATCTGAAGCAGTTCGCGGTACTAAAGTAACAGTTGGATTGCCATTCTTTAATAAAGTGGAAGCACCAATTCTATTATCTATGATGTTTGTTATGGCGGTTTGTCCAATGCTTGCTTGGCAGAAATCCACCGTGAAAAATCTTAGGAAAAACTTCATGATCCCTGCTATCCTTGCCGTTCTTGGTATGATTTTAATGGTCGTGTTAGGAATTCAAAAGGCATGGGCGGTCATTGGTTACGGAGTAATCATTCTATTATTAATCACTCACTTCTTAGAGTTTTATAGAGGGGTAAAAGCTAGAAGAAAGATGACGAAAGAAACGCCATTTGTGGCACTTTATCGCTTAATGATTCGAAACCGCCGTAGGTATGGCGGGTACATCGTTCACCTTGGAATTGCCTTCATTACAATGGGGATTATTGGTTCACAGAATTATGATTTACAAACAATGAAAACAGTTAGTTTAGGGCAATCGATTGAATTGCAAGATTATCGAATCAACTATGATCGACTTGATCAGAAAAAAGAAGGTATCAACGATATCGTCTATGCCGATGTAACAGTTTTTAGAAACGGTAAAAAACTAGGTACTTATCAACCTGAGAAGGTGTTTTATGGTAACTGGGAACAGCCGTCTTCCGAAGTGGCAATTATTTCATCACTTAAGGAAGACTTATACATCGTATTAAGTGCATGGGAAGATGACGGTAAAGCAACATTTGTTGTAAAAGTAAATCCAATGATGAACTGGTTATGGATTGGTTCCTTCATGATTGTTATTGGTGCCCTCTTCGCAGTTTGGAACGGAAAATATGGAAATGTCACTCCGAGATACACAGGAGTACGCAAAGAGGTGTCTTAATATGAAAAATAAACTTTATATTGGCCTTCTCATCATAGCGTTTATCTTTCAGGGATCATTCCTTCGTGTTGAAGCAGCAAAACAGTTTGACTATAAGTCTCCTGAATTCAAAGCTGTTGCTCAGCAATTTGCCTGCACTTGCGGCTGTGGTCAGGATCATTATGAATGCGATCCCAATACATGCAACCTTACTACTGAGTTCAAAGCAGACTTAGTAGATATGATGAATAAGGGCTGGGATAAGGATAAAATCCGTGCCTATTATGTCAATATTTATGGTGAAGAGATATTAACTTCGCCTGAGAAAAGTGGTTTTAGCTTAACTGCTTGGGTCCTTCCGTTTGTTGTACTAGGAGTAGCCGGAATTGCTGTATTCTTTATTATCCGTAAATGGGTTAAGAAGAAGGGGACAGATGAACCTGTTGCTGAATACCAAAACACAGAGGATGAAGTAGAAGGAGAAATTCTATCATCCATGATCGATGAAGAACGCAAAAAGTATCTTTAGGATGTGAACATAATGCAAGATATCACAGTCATTTCGATGATTTTTACTACCATATTGGCATTGGCTTGCCTATTTCTAATATTGTCACCGTTATTCAAATGGGATACTTATTTACAGGTTAGTTCAAAAGGTCAGGATATAGGGTCTTCGAAAGAAGCACTATTAACAACTCTTAATGAAATAGAATTTGAGTACAAGATGGATAAAATCTCAAATGCTGATTATAAAATTTTAAAGAAACAATACGAAACAGAAGTTGCCATCATCATGAAGGAAGAAGAACAATTAATGGAAACAAATGTTGATAAAGACCTAATGGATGAAGTAGAAAAAGAAATTCAAGCTCAAATGAAATCCTATAAGAACAAAAAGGGGGAAGGAAAGTGATCAAAAAAATCACAGTTTTCTTCCTCGGAATAATGCTGTTAATCCCGTTTCACGGATTAGCAGCATCTGATTCGAAGGTTTCAATTGATATGCATTATCTCGTTGTCAGCCCGGGTGAAGACGGCTCAACAAATATGATGAATATGGTTAACTACACAAATACCGCTGCTAAGGAATATAAAGGTGACGGAAAAAGTGAAGCAGTACTTAAGGTAACTCTACCTGAAGGAGCAAAAGATCTAAATTTTTTAGACAATCAAATTGCTTTTAAAGAAGTTGACAAAGGCTTCATTACAACGACGCCAATTCCAGCCAATCAGACCCAGGTATTGCCATACAGTTATAGGATGGCTAAGGGAGAAAATATTAATTTTACATCTGACTATCCTGTTCAAATGATGCAAATTCTCGTTCCGGAAGGAAGAGGGAGCATTGTAGTTAAGGGTGCTGTGGCGACTAGTCAAGGTAGTTTCAAATTTGATGACGAAAATTATTTTGGATGGAGTATTGAAGGGATAAAAGCTAACCAGGCGTTTACTCTTGAATATAACAAAGATGTACAGCCCGCAGCGAATGAGGCAAAAAAGTCTGAAACAACGAATGAGAGTAATAGTTCAGTTACACACACTGCGCCTGCTTTTCATAATCCCGGTCATCTTAGAATTTGGGCACAGTCACCATTACATCGATTTAACCCACATGTCTTTATGATTATTTTATTAGCGATAGTAATTGCGGGAATCTCCTACTATATCTATTTTAGAAGGAAAGCTAGGCTGGAAGAAGAAAGACTGGGAGCAGATAAGGAAGAGAATGCCTTTAAACTGTTAATGACAAAGCAAAAAGCAATCATGGATAAGATTATTGAATTGGAAGAATCCTTCGGTGATGGGAAGCTTTCAGAGGATGAATACCATGCAAAGCTTGAAGCATATAAACAGCATCTTGTCCAAGTAAAAATAAAATTACGTAATTTTGTTGAGTAGTAGCTGGGATGGGAGAGACAGCAAATGATAGAAATAAAAAAGCTAACGAAGCAGGCTGACAATAAGCTCATCCTTCGTGGTGTAGACCTCTCAATCAAAAAAGGAGAAACGGTTGCCATCCTAGGACCAAATGGTGCAGGAAAAAGTACGCTGCTTAAAGTGCTTGCAACCTTAATCAAGCCTACATCAGGAGTTATTAAGATTAATGGTATGGATTTGAAAAAGAATCATATCGAAATAAAAAAAATAATGGGTTATTTACCCCATTCCAGTTTGCTTTACGATCATTACACTCCGTTAGAAAATCTTATTTTCTTTGGGAATATCTATGGTGTTAAAAATGTTGAACAACGAGCGATTGCACTTGTCAAAGAGGTAGGATTGTCATTCTTTTTAAATGAACCGGTCAAGAATTTTTCTCGCGGAATGATTCAAAGAATTGCGATTGCACGAGCGATTGTCCATGAGCCGGAGATTCTCCTTCTGGACGAACCGCACACAGGATTAGACCAAGGGGCAATTGTGATTCTTAACAACGTTATTCTTTCCATGAAAGCTAAAGGTACGACTACCCTAATGGTTACACATGATTTTAAACAGGCAGCAGAAATCTGTGACAGAATCATTATTGTGAAAAATGGAAAAATCGTCGATGATTTTAGAATTGAAAATCACAACTTAGGTTTTGTCTCTGAAAAGTATGAGCAATTAGTGGAGGGAGTATCATGAACATTTTTCGAACAGCCCTCTTACTAGCCCAAAAGGATTTATATTCTGAATTAAAAACGAAACAAATTATGGTGACACAGATTATTTTCGCAGGTCTTGTGATTGTTGTTTTCAGCTTTGCTTTTGACCCTGCTAATAATACAACAAAAGCAGTTATTCCGGGAGTCATTTGGGTAATTATCGTCTTTGCAGGGATATTAGGTCTAAATAGATCATTTATTTCCGAGCAGCGTAATGACACGATGCAAGGTTTATTGGTAGCTCCAATGGAAGCAGCCAGCATTTATTTAGGAAAGTTCATAGCCAACTTCGCAATGATGTTGATTGTAGAACTTGTTTCAATCCCGTTTTTGTTTTTATTGTTTGATTTCAAATTCTATGGCAGTATTCCCTATTTTATTTTAGTAGTTTTCCTAGGCAGTTTTGGATTTATTGCGATTGGTACATTCTTAGCTGCTTTGGCAGCCAATTCTAAAAGCAGTGAAATGCTGCTTCCACTATTGCTGTTTCCGATTACAACGCCAATCCTAATTGGTGTTGTTCAAGCAACACGAATTATTTTAACGAATATGGAGAAATTCTCAAGCGCTGTAGCATGGATTCAGTTGGTCACAGCGTACGATATTATCTTCTTTGTTGTTTGTTTCTTATTAATTGATTATGTGCTGGAGGTTTAAGTGATGAGTATGAATCTCGAACGAGAGAAAGCAGTGCTTCCTGGATCTCAATTGACTGTTAAAAAAGGCCTAGATCTTTCTAAGATTTTGTTTGGTGCTACAGTTATATCCATGTTGGTTGCCCTTTATTTTATCTTTATCTTTGCTGCTGAAGAAGTAACGATGGGAGCAGCCCAAAAAATATTTTATTTTCATGTAAGCTCTGCATGGCTGGCATTCATGTCGTTTTTTGTAACATTTGTGTTTAGTATATTGTTCTTAATGAAACGGAAAAGAATTTTTGATACTTTTGCTTATGTTTCTGCTGAAATCGGTGTTGTCTTTACAGTCATCGTATTAACAACCGGCCCTATATGGGCAAAATCATCTTGGAATACTTGGTGGGTTTGGGAACCGCGCTTAATTACTACGTTAATTCTGTTTTTTATCTATATTGCCTACATTATGATTCGTCAAATGGATGGTGTATGGGATAAAAAAGCTAGACTCGCTGCTGTATTTGGAATTATTGGATTTGCGGATGTTCCGATTGTATTTTTCGCGATTCGCTGGTGGCAAACAAAGTTTCATCCAATCGTATTTGGTGAGGGTCCTTCTCAAAAAGGCGGAGGCATTGAGGGTACGATGCTAGTGGCACTGTTTGTTTCACTTGCTGCATTCACTATTCTTTATTCTTATCTTCTCCATAAAGGTGTATCTTTTGAAAAAATGAAAATTAAAGTCGAGCGTTATAAAGAAAAGTTAAGAGAAGACTTGGAAAACTAGGAGGAATTGATCATGGGTTTTGAATTTATGTATGGTGCCTATTCTGTTGCATGGGTAGTTATTTTTGGATATATGGTAATTCTTGGCAAAAGACATACCAAGCTTAAGAAGGAAATTGAATTCCTAAAACAACTAGAAAAATAAACTAGTATTGATAATTAGGCCTGTGAAGTATTAACAGGCCTTTTGTTTAGAACTTTACTGGTGACAGGAGGAAATACGATGAACAATCGGGTCATCAAATTACTCGTATTGATTCTTATTGTTGGTATGTTTGGTTTCTTTGGTTATAGTATGGTAACAAAAGGAAAACATACAGATGTTGGAGATAAGGCATATAATTTTTCGATGCCAAATTTGGATGGAAGTACAACCAAACTCACTGATTTTAAGGGAGAAGTAGTTATTTTGAACTATTTTGCAAGCTGGTGCGCTCCATGTAAAGAAGAGTTACCCGAATTAGAAGCTTTCCAAAAAGAATATGGTGATCAATATCATTTTCTTATGATTAATCGTGGTGAGACCATGGATAAGATTAATAAAGTAACAAATAATAATAAAGCTGGAATGAACTATTTGTTCGATTATAATGCGAAGGTTTCAAAAATGTATAATGTGACAGGGCAGCCTGAAACATTTGTGATTGATAAACAAGGAATTATTAGAGAGCACTTTAATGGCCCGGTGACAGAAATGCAGTTATATAATTGGGCAAAGAAATACGATCGATAAATAGAACAAAAAGGATTGAACCTGACTTCAGGTTTAATCCTTTTTTATTAAACTGGTTTGAAGTGAAACTCTGCGATTACTTCTGCTTTGACTATTATTTGTCCTGGTTCAATTTGTGTGGAAGCAGTGCCTTTCACGAATGCCCCAGGCTGGTTAAAAACGGGCTGGATATTATTATTTCCTTCAACGATTAAGTGCGGAGTGGCTATTAACGCAACATTTAAGGTCCCTGCAATGGTTTTTGCTTTTTCAGTTGCATTATTTACTGCAAGTACCAAGGCCTGTTTATAAAAGGCATTCTTGTTCTTCACCGTAAATTGGACATTAGAGACATAGTTCACACCGTTTTGTACAGCGGTATCCACTATTTTCCCAATGATTGATAAATCCTCTAGTTTTATCTGCAAGATATGAGTTATTTTATAGCCGCGAAAAATTTGTTTCCCTTGATCATAGTCGTACACGGATTCAATTCGATAATCAAAAGTCTGGATATTATTTTTAGAAATTCCCAGTGCGGTAAGAGCTTCAATTACTTTCGTTACCTCCACCGAATTCTCCTGCTGGGCTGCAATTAACTGCTTGCCATCTGTGATAACTCCTAGGTTTACCGAAGCAGAGTCAGGTGGGATAGCCAATTCTCCTTCACCTGACACTTTGATTAAATGATCCTTGGGAGCCAATCCGGTTCGGATTAAAGGCTGGTAATTGTACACTTCTCTCTCCCCTTTACAATTATTCTTTTCTATAAAATACGACTGACACCTCAAAATGTTCCAACCACAAAAGTTTAAACCTATCTTATTTGTTCTAGTAATAATCTAAAAAAATAGAAAAGAAATGACAGATTTGAAAGTCATAATGTGACCAAGCAGGCATACATTTTAAATAATGAGAAAGGCAAATACAAGGAGGATACTTTCATGGAATCAATCCTAAACTTTTTACCTAAAAAAATTGCCGACCTGATCAGCACAATCCCTCCTAATCAAAAAGAAGAATTAGAAGAAATCCGTATACGCATTAATCGACCGATTGAAATGACACTGAAGGGTGCACCTAAGTTTTTATCGTATATTATTCAACCTGATGATGCGTTTCACCTCATGAATAAAATCAGTCATTTCTCCATTTATACTCTCGAAGAGGAACTTAAGCAAGGGTTTATAACGGTCTCCGGTGGCCATCGGATTGGTCTGGCCGGCAAGGTTATCCTTGAAGGTGGCAAGGTCAAGGCAATTAGGGATATTTCCTCATTTAATATTCGGATAGCAAGGGAAAAAGTTGGGATAGCTGAGTCGATTATTCCGTATATCTATCAGGGGAATTGGATGCATACAATGGTGATTGGTCCTCCGCAAACCGGAAAAACAACGTTACTGCGGGATATTGCAAGAATCGCCTCTTCAGGGTTGTTAGTGAAAGGCATACAGGCAAGTAAGGTAGGGATTGTAGATGAACGCAGTGAGATTGCCGGATGTGTGAATGGAATCCCGCAATTAACGTTTGGAGACCGTTTGGATGTACTAGATGCCTGCCCGAAAGCTGAAGGAATGATGATGATGATTCGCTCGATGAGCCCTGATATTTTGGTTGTTGATGAAATCGGCCGGAAAGAAGATGCTGAGGCCATCCAGGAAGCGGTTCACGCGGGGATAAAGTTAATGATGACCACCCATGGGACAAGCATCGAAGAAGTAAGGAACAGACCCTCTTTACGTGAGATTCTTGATCAAAAAATCTTTCAACGGTTTGTTGTCCTAAGCAGGAAATCAGGACCTGGAACGGTTACACATATTTTAGATGCAAATGGTATAGAAATGAATCAAAAAGTGAGAGTGACATAAATGATTAAGCTTATAGGTGCTGTATTCATAATTGTCGCAACCACATGGATTGGATTTGAGATTTCCAGGCGCTTTAGCGAGCGACCAAGGCAGCTTCGTGCTTTAAGAACTGCCCTGCAATCACTTGAAGCAGAAATAATGTACGGCCATACACCGTTACATGAAGCTGCTAGGAGGTTAGCTGAACAGCTTTCAAAGCCGCTTTCAACCTTTTTTGAGTCCTTCTCCAAGAAATTAACGGACACTGAGACAACCGTTAAAGAGGCGTGGGAAACTTCACTAAGGGAAATATGGAATTCCACAGCTTTAAAGCAGGGCGAATTTGAAGTCATGAAGCAATTTGGAGAAACCCTTGGTCGACATGATCGTATCTCCCAGCAAAAACATATCATGCTGACGCTGACACATCTTGAAAGAGAAGAGGCCGATGCGATTCAAGCCCAAGTAACTTATGAAAAAATGGTCAAGAGCCTTGGATTCTTATCAGGATTATTACTGATTATTTTATTATTTTAGGGGGAAAAGCAATGGGTTTAGAAGTAGATATTATTTTTAAAATTGCAGGTGTGGGAATCGTTGTTGCTTTTTTGCATACAGTTCTTGACCAGGTAGGGAAAAAGGAATACGCGCAGTGGGTTACATTGTTTGGGTTTATCTATATTTTATTTCAAGTAGCATCTATTGTGGATGACCTCTTCCAAAAAATTAAATCAGTATTTTTATATCAATAGAAGGGGGGGTCCGAAGATTGAAATCATAAAAATAGTCGGAATAGCACTTGTCGCAACCTTTCTAGCCTTAATTGTTAAAGAACAGAAGCCAAATTTTGCTTTCCTTTTAATCGTTTTTGTTGGCTGTGTTATTTTCCTTTTTTTGGTAGATAAAATATATGAAATCATTCATATGCTAGAAAAACTGGCAGTGAATGCAAAAGTTAATATGGTCTATATTGAAACGATATTAAAAATTATTGGAATTGCTTATATCGCTGAATTTGCCACCCAGATTACGAAGGACGCCGGCCAGGGAGCTCTCTCCTCTAAAATTGAATTAGCAGGAAAAATTATTATCCTTGCAATGGCAATCCCGATTTTAACTGTTTTAATTGAAACAATCATCAAACTTATTCCGAGCTAATGAAAGTCCGTAAAAAGAGGTGTAAAAATGAAGCAGCGAATGCAGTTTATTCCCATTATGATTCTTGTATTCTTTTTTTTATCATTTTCAGGTGTACAAGCTGCTGACGAGACCAAAGAACCGTCAAACCCACTTTCTCCGCAGGAATTAGTGGATGCCCAGCTTAAATCCCTCGATATGACAGAACTCAAACAATTTTGGGAGGATATTACTAATAAATATGGTGGATTTCTTCCTGAAAGCCAAAAGGGAAGCTTGTATGATTTTGTCAGCGGTGAAAAGAAATTCTCGTTTAAACAGTGGGGATTGGGAGTAGTAAAGTTTGCTTTCCAAGAGTTCGTTTCTAACGGAAAATTACTAGGGTCGTTGATTATGCTAACCATATTTAGTATGTTTCTTCAATCCATGCAGAACGCGTTTGAGAAAAGCACGATTAGCAAGGTTGCCTATTCAATTGTGTATATGGTCTTAGTGATTATTGCCTTGAATAGTTTCCATATTGCTATCGTTTATACAAATGAGGCAATTGGATCGATGATCTCCTTTGTACTGGCACTTGTCCCACTCTTACTTGCGTTAATTGCAGCTTCCGGCGGGCTGATCTCAGCAGCTTTTTTTCATCCGGTGATTTTATTTTTAATGAATATAAGCGGTATGTTTATGCAGTATATTATCCTGCCTCTTCTTTTCTTAGCAACTTTGTTGAGTATAGTAAGCACGATGTCAGAACAGTATAAGGTTTCCCAATTAGCAGCGCTGCTAAGGAACTGGTGTATTGGGTTAATGGGCCTCTTCTTGACAGTGTTCCTAGGTGTTATATCCGTTCAAGGCGCATCAGCTGCTGTAACAGACGGAATAACCATCAGGACAGCAAAATTTGTGACTGGAAACTTTATACCAGTTATCGGCCGGATGTTTACAGATGCCACTGATACGGTGGTTGGCGCATCGGTCCTATTAAAAAATACAGTCGGCATCGCCGGGGTTGGGATTTTGCTTATCATTGTCGCTTTCCCGGCTATAAAAATTTTAATGATTGCCTTTATCTATAAATTTGCGGCAGCTATCTTGCAGCCATTAGGCGGCGGGCCAATTATTACCTGCTTGGATATTATCAGTAAAAGTGTCATTTATGTGTTTGCAGCTTTAGGGATTGTTTCATTGATGTTCTTTTTATGTATAACGGTTATTGTTGCGGCCGGCAATCTAACAATGATGATGAGATAGGGAGGATTCATATGGGATTTTTAATAGAGTGGGTAACGAATATTATTTTATTTATCCTGTTAGCCACGGTCATTGATATGCTCCTCCCCAATTCAAGTATGCAAAAATACACAAAAATGGTTACAGGACTCCTCTTAATTGCGATTATTCTGACGCCAATCTTTAAATTGATCTCTAAGGATTTTGAAACAGCATTGGGTTCAATCCCTTCTTATCAAGCCCCTGGAGAAAAAAATATGAAAAATTCAATAGATTTAAAGAAAAAAGAAATACAAGCCCAACAACATGCATATATTTTAGAAGAAATGGCTGTCCAACTGAAAAAGGACGTGAAAGAGGAGTTGATGGAACAATACGGATTGGAGATAGCAAAAATTGATCTAGCTACAAATGAAGAAAGCGACCAAGCATTCCCAGACAACCTCCAAAAGGTTACGGTTCTTCTGAAGCAACCAGAAAATGAAGTGAAGACAGTCGAAGCAATCAAACAAGTCGAAATTAACACAGAAACACCTCTTCCATCCAAAAGCTCAACAGAAGAAGCTGAAAAAATAGCCGCTTTTCTTTCGCAAAAATGGAATGTGACCGAAAAAACAGTTGAAGTTTCGATTGAAGGGGGGATTAAAAAGAATAATGGATAACAACCAAGGACCATTTTCATGGCTCAAAAAGGTGCTCAAAATAGAAGGTAAATCTGATAAGAAACCAGGGAAATACCAGTATATGCTCGTCGTTTTATGTATCGGAGCCGCTTTAATGCTTGTGGGCAATATTGTATTTAAAACAAACTCGAATGCAGCTGATACAGCTGTTACGACGAGCGGAAAGGTAGCCGCCGAAGATGTCCCGGCATTTGGGTTAAATAAGGGTTCTGGCAATAAGGCAGTAGATAAATATGAAGAAAAATATGAAAATCAGCTGAAGAAAGCCCTCCAACAAATGTTAGGGGTAAACGATGTGACAGTTGTTGTCAATATTGATGCAACTGATAAGAAAGTTCTTGAAAAAAATAGGGTTTCTAAATCACAAACGACAGAAGAAACAGATCGCGATGGCGGGCAGCGTAAAGTACAGGAAGCCTCAACAGATGAACAACTTGTGATTATACGCGAAGGCGAAAAAGAGGTTCCTATTGTAGTAGAAACGAAAAAACCTGTCATTCGCGGTGTCTTAGTGGTTGCGAAAGGCGCAGAGAATATACAAGTGAAAAAGTGGATTGTTGAGGCAGTCACGCGCACTTTAGATGTACCAAGCCACCGCGTTGCAGTCATGCCTAAAAAATAAAAGGGGTGTTTTTATATGCTATTGAAAAAACAAACAGTTTGGTTATTAACAATGTTAAGTTTAGTGGTTGTATTATCTGTTTATTACATTACTTCACCCGAGCAGAAGAGCAATGATTTGGCGGCCATAAAGCAAGATGCGAAGGAGCAAAATAAGGGGAAAACAAAAACGGAAGCTAAAGTAGATAAAACGATTGTATCAACCGTGGCGGGTGATGAGCAGTTTGAAGAATTACGAATGAAACTTAATGACCTAAGGAGTGAACAGCAAGAGGAATTAACAACTGAGTTAGCCTCCACTGATCTACCTGCCGTCGAGCGATCTAAGGTAAAGGACCAGATGGATAAATTGAATCAAACTGCTCAAAAAGAAGAAATTCTTGAAACCTTAATCAAAACCATGGGTTATGAAGATGCATTAGTTAGAGCAGATGGTGAAAAAGTCAGAGTTACAGTAAAATCCAAAAAGAAGCCTTCAGCCACTGAGGCTAATAAAATTATCTTACAGGTAAAAAAGGAAATTGGCGAAACCAATTATGTAGCCGTAGAATTCCAACCAACAAAATAAATATATGAAAAAAGGAAAGTCAACGACTTTCCTTTCAGATTGTCGAGAAAGGGTGCTTTTCTCGGCAATTTTTCTTTTCGTCGGAACCAATTATTAAATTTGTGCCTGCTAATGGTCCTGTTGATTTCCGCTCCAGGCACTTCGC
>NTXX01000031.1 GCA_002559145.1 Bacillus sp. AFS006103 | reverse complement strand
GAACTTCCGCTGCCTGAGCTGCCTGAACTTCCACTGCCTGAGCTTCCTGAACTTCCACTGCCTGAGCTTCCTGAACTTCCGCTACCTGAGCTACCTGAACTTCCGCTGCTTCCTTTTTTTCCTTTAGGGCCTTTAGGTCCTTTAGGGCGAGGTTTTTTACCGCTACCTGAGCTTCCTGAGCTTCCTGAGCTTCCTGAACTTCCTGAACTTCCTGAACTTCCGCTACCTGAGCTTCCGCTTGTTCCACTACCTGTACTTCCACAGCCACTGCTGCCTGAGCTTCCGCTTGTTCCACTACCTGTACTTCCACAGCTACTGCTGCCACTGCCGCTTGTTCCACTGCCAGTGCTTCCACTTGTTCCACTGCCAGTACTTCCACTAGTTCCTGTACTACCTGAACTTGGATTTCCTTTTGGACCTTTTTTACCAACAGGATTATTATCTAGAAAGCCTACTACACCATTTTCTTTAGCTTGTGAAAGTAATTGTTCAATATCAAGCTTTAATACCATTTTCCCACCACTTTCTTAACAAATTTTTCTTTTCTATTTCAATTTATGATGATTTTATCTATTTGACATAGACAATCATATATTTTTAGACTCATAATTTTAGATTTTCTACACACAACCACCCATGAGGATGCATATATCTAAAAAAAATGTTATTTAGGAGAATTCAAGTGTTAAAATATGAAATTTTAATTAATCCGAAGTGGTTAAGAAAATTGGATAGCGACATTTGGAACGATGAATTGGTACCTGCCGTATTAAAGATAGGTAAAGATCGTTTTAGTATTAAAATAGCCTATCGTGGGAATGTGATCAGGGATAAGAAGAAAAAATCCTATCGTATAGTTTTTCAAAAACCGTACAAGATCAATGAAGCCCATGAGATTCACCTCAATGCCGAATTTTCAGATGTATCACTAAGTAGGAATAAATTATCGCTCGATTTCTTTGATCGTATTGGCGTCATTTCTCCACACTCCCAGCATGTTCTGTTGTATGTCAATGGATATAACAAAGGCATCTATTTAGAGATAGAATCTTTTGATCAATATCTGCTTGAAAAAAGAAATTTGCCGGATGGAGCGATTATTTATGCAACCAATAATCGAGCGAATTTCTCCTTATTAACTAAGAAAAAGGAAATTAAAAAACGTTTAGACCAAGGATACACATTAAAATATGGTAAAAAAGAAGATATGGTTGATGTACAAAAGTTAATAGCGATGATTAATGCCTTAAGTAACGAAGACTTTGAAAAAGAAATCCCAAAAGTATTGGATATTGAGAAATACTTAAGATGGGTATCTGCGGCAGTCTGTGTTCAAAATTATGATGGCTTTATCCATAATTATGCCTTGTATAAAAATGGCCAAACTGGATTATATGAGATCTCTCCTTGGGATTATGATGGGACCTGGGGAAGAAACCTCCATGGCAGAAAGCTTGATTATGACTATGTTCCATTAACCGGATATAACACACTTTCAGCAAGACTTTTCCACTATCCACACTTTAGAAATCTATATAATGAAATATTATCTAATATTTTGGAAAACGACTTCACTTTAGAGATACAAAAACCGATTATTAATGACCTATTCAATTCGTTAAAGCCGTACATTAGTCTAGATCCCTATATAAGCACTACAGCAGCAACCTTAGAGCAAGAAAAAAAGGTTTATTTTAATTTTATCAAGAAGAGAAACACTTTTCTTAAGGAAGAATTAACATCTTTTATAAAGGTAAACAGTATATGAATCTCAATCATATACTTTTTTTTGCCTATTTTTACCTAAAACAGGAAAAAAAGGCTACTTTTTTAGTACAACATCATCCCGTGATACATATAGATGCAGTGTAAATGTTTATTTAATTTAAAGGAGGATAATTCTTTTATGGAAAAAGAGATGATGAATTTATTTGTGGGTAAAACAATCAAGGTTGACCGCGGAGGTCCCGAATCAAGGAGTGGGAAATTATTAGCTGTTCTTGATGACTTCTTTGTCCTTTTAACTGAAACTGATGGCGTCGTTTACTATAAAACAAATCACATTAGAAGCGTTACAGAAAGTTCTAAGGATGATATGAAGTTCGGTTTAAAGGTCCCAGAAAAATTTGATTTTAAAACAGCTGAAAACTTTGTAAAGCTATTAGAAAGCATCAGATTTCAATGGGTGAGAATTAATCGTGGAGGTCCTGAATCATTCGAGGGTGTTTTAAGCGAAGCAAATAAACATTTTGCTTCCCTAATTGTGAAAGAAGAAGTTGTTCGGGTGTCCATGAAGCATATTCGAAACATCAGCTATGGACTAAAGGTTGAAACATCGAACAATGATAAAGACGATAACGAATAAAAAATATGTCGCTTCTCCAATAGAGGAGCGACCCATTATCTCTTAAGGAGGATTAAATATGGGTAGAGAGAAATTTTCAGCTGCATTGGATTTATTAAAAGGCTTTGAAGTAAATCTATTTGTAGGTGAAGATATTTTTAAAGGAAAACTAATTGGTGTTGAAGCAGACCATGTAGTGTTAGAAACTGAAAATAATTACATTTTTTATTATAACATCGATAAAATTCAAGCCATTACAAAAAATACAAAAAAGTTTCAGCCTGAGAAAACAACGGCAAGGTTTCAAAAAACACAAAGCTTAGTAGACCTACTCCAGTCTTTTCAACATACGTGGGTAACGATTTTGAGTATTAACAAACAACGATTTACTGGTGTTTTAAGCGAAATCGATGAAGACTTTGCTACTCTAATTAATGGTGAAGAGCGAATTTTAATTAAATTAACACATGTATCCAACATCCTCAAAGGGTTTATTAAAGAAGAAGCTTCAGATAAGACATCATCCAAAGGCAACGATAAAAATGAAGCGAAAGACAAATCAGATAGTTCCTCGGATAAAGATGATTCCAAAAAAGAGGAGAAATCAAAGTCAGAATCAAAAGAGGATAGCAAAAACTCAGATAAAAAACAAAAATCTGAGAAAAACGAGAAAAATGATAAAAAAGATAAAAATGAGAAAAAACAAGATACGATAGTTATGGAAGAATCGAACAATACAATGGTTTGGTCACAGCCAATTAAGATTGAGGCTACAATGGTTCAAACCAAGGATGAGATTCTTTCGACTTCTGTGAAGACTAAAAAATCATCACATGCTGAAGAAAAGGATTCGTCAAAAACTTCTTCTGAAATGAAAAAGTCCAAAGAGCAGAGCACTCGAGATAAAAAGTCTGAAGAAACTAAATCGAGTACGTCAAAAGAAAGTGATCAATCAAAAGAAATGAAACCTGTAAAAGAATCAGTATCCTTTCAAAATAATGATAATACGCCAGCACCACCATTAAAATTACAAAATAGTGAAGTAAAAACAACGAAAACACAAGATACTTCCATTCCTGTTAAAACTTTTTCTATACAAAATCAGGCAACGAAGAAACCAGAAAATAAAGCTGAGAATAAAGCTGAGAATAAAACCAATGATTTGAACACGAATAGCAACAGTCAAAATGTATGGAAACAAAAAGAGCAGGAGAAAAAAGTTTTTCGTTTTGCAGGTGAACCAGCAAATGAAGACAACCAAAAAGGTTTCCCATTTGCAGGATGGCCAAACAGAAACAATCGAGCAACAAGATTTTAATTTTATGAATTCTTGATGGAATAGTCTAAATTCATTTAGGTTTGTTCCTTCATTTTACCCCATTTTTTAACCCCCAAAATACCATACAAATATGAGCTGGGCAGTTCTAATCAAGTATATATTAAACAATTCCTCTTTTCAGCCCTCCTCTATTTGTTAATGGGTATACCTAGGAAAGGATGTGAGTAAATGAAGTTGAAAGATAATATCGGAAAATATATTAAACTGGAGATCTCGGGAAAGAAATTCATTAGTGGGTTATTGATTGATGTAGGCACCGATTTATGGGTTGTTTTTAATGGATACGATTACCTATACATCCCCGCAATCCATTGCCAAAATTGGCGCTATTTAAAACAAGACGAAATTAATGAGTTCGATGAAATTACTCTTCAAGACGAACCAGCGCCAATCTATAATAATAACGAAGAAATCTCGTTGAGAAAAACTTTGACTGCAGCGAAAGGAATCTTTACAGAAATATATGTTACTAGTAACCTTGCCCTTCATGGCTACATCATTAGTATTATGAATAATTATTTTGTTTTCTACTCCCCAATCTACAAAACCATGTTTATCTCCCTTAACCATTTAAAATGGTTAATTCCTTACACAAATAATCAACGTCCCTACGGCCTAAGCAACGCAAATCTTCCGGTAAACCCAAGCAATATAACCTTTGCAAGATCTTTCGAGGTACAAATCGAAAAGTTAACAGGTGAATTGATTGTCTTTAATATCGGTGAAAATGAGCATGTCATTGGGAAGATTCAAGGAATAAATAATAATTTTGTTGAATTAATTGGCGCAAAAGAAGATCCAGTCTTTATTAATCTTCAACACATTAAAACAATCCATATGACGTAATCGGATTATTTTTTCTATGCATTATAAGTAAACAAGCTTTTGAAAAAAAAAAACAGAGTGTCTAAAGACACTCTTTTTATTAGTGATTAAATTGTAACTATTTTTCTTTAAGATAAACAGTTTCTGTTTTTCGGGAAAATGAGATGAATTCAAACGCAATTCCGTAAAGGAAAGTAACCAAGAACATGGAACCAATCATATCAAAAATAACATGTTGCTTAATAAAAAGGGTTGAAATAATGATCAAGGTCCCGATACCATGGATACATATATTGTTTATTAGATGTTTATTTTTAACATGAAGGGAAGCAAGCATGATAACAAATGTTGTCAGGACATGGATGCTTGGAAAACAATTAAACGGACGATCATTATTGTATATCCACAAAACCAGATGATTAAAGACGTTATTATCAGTGATCGTAGGTCTTGGAACGGTTGTTTGAAAGAAGAAATAAATGACAAAACATATTAGTTCGGCTATCACAATTAAAATCAACGTTTTAAGGTACACTTTTGTGTCTTTAAAACAAAAGTAAACTAAATAACAAAAGATATAGGCATACCAAAGAATATAGGGAATGATAAATACCGACAAAAACGGAATCGCTTGGTCTAACGCCGTACTAATATCGATAGCTCTATGTGAATGGGAATTTAATAATTCATAAATTTTGGCTAAAAGAGGAATCACAAGTAAAAATAATAAGTAGGGAGCTTTTTTTATTAAACTTTTCAATAAGACCCCTCCCTTTTATAAATTAGTAACTTTTAAGATTGCTAAAATAAAATATCGAACACATTTCATATTACCATAAAACTGGGGTAAATAAACGTTATTTTTTGTTGTCATTTTTAGATTGTTATTATGGTAAAATAAGGACAATACAAAATTAGTAGTAAAGCTGGTGTAACCTTGGATCGGATCATTTTATTTGATGGTGTGTGTAATCTGTGTAACACCAGTGTGAATTTTATTATTAAAAGAGACTCTGAAGGTCAATTTAAGTTTGCATCTCTCCAAAGCGAAACAGGTCAGACTCTTTTAAGAATGCATGGATTGAATAAAGATTTAAACAGTTTCGTCCTTTTAGAAGATGACAAAGTCTATCTCAAATCAAGTGCAGCTCTCCGTGTTTGCAGGAAACTTGGCAGCGCGTGGCCCGCATTATCGCTCTTCCGTTTCCTCCCTCCTTTTATCAGAGATCTCCTTTACGATTTTGTTGCCAAGAACCGATATAAATGGTTTGGAAAAGAAGAAAGCTGTTTGGTCCCTTCTCCAGAATGGAAACAAAGATTTCTCGACTAACGATGGTGCCTGACACTCTAAATCTAACTAATATTTTATTCCCTTAAGCATAGATATTATTAATACAATTTTTTTACTGCAGGAGGGTCTAAATGGAGATTGTGGTAAGACAAGGTGATTCATTATGGCATTACAGCCAGATGTTTCAGATTAGATTAGAGCTAATTACTGACTCCAACCCAAAGGTCGACCCAAATAATCTTTCTGTTGGCCAACAGATACGGGTTCCAGGTTTTGTTGCTAAGGAATATCAGATACTCCCCGGAGACTCATTATGGTGCATAGCTCAAAACTTGAATCTCCCTCTTGAAGCAATGGAATTGGTTAATCCTGAAATAAATGCCTCAAACCTCACCCCTGGACTAACGATAAAAATCCCAACCCGGATT
Source organism: Bacillus sp. AFS006103 (assembly GCA_002559145.1). Taxonomy (GTDB): domain Bacteria; phylum Bacillota; class Bacilli; order Bacillales; family Cytobacillaceae; genus Neobacillus. The sequence goes on along the minus strand of NTXX01000031.1, from coordinate 62,498 downwards.
CACTGGAGATTAGTGGAAAGTTCTCAAAGATATGATTACAGCAATCTGGTAAAGGATCTTAACCGATTAAAAGAGCTATATCCGTTTTTACAAGTAACCCCCACCGGAAAGACCGTTCTCGGTAAAGAAATTCCCGAAATAATAATCGGTTCCGGTGAAAAAAGGGTTCATTATAATGGTTCCTTTCATGCCAATGAATGGATTACTTCCCTGGTGATTATGACTTTTTTAAATGATTACCTATTATCGTTGACAAATCATCAGCCCTTGCGCGGACAACATGCTTTTCCCCTTTATCAAAATACTATATTATCAATCGTCCCAATGGTGAATCCAGATGGAGTTGACCTCGTTTTAAACGGTCCACCTGAAAACGAACCATGGCAAAAACGAGTGGTTGAAATGAATAAAGGAAGTACAGACTTTACGGAATGGAAAGCGAATATTAGAGGTGTCGATCTTAACGACCAATTTCCGGCAAGATGGGAATTAGAAAAGGCGCGCAATCCTAACAAGCCTGGGCCAAGAGATTACGTAGGAGAAAAACCTTTATCAGAACCGGAAGCAAATGCTATGGCGGAACTGACACGAAAGAAAGATTTTGCACGAGTCCTTGCCTTTCATACACAAGGAGAGGTCATTTACTGGGGTTTTGAAAATCTTGAACCGGCTGAGTCGGAAGTCATTGTGAAAGAATTTAGCAGAGTGAGTGGATACGAGCCTGTTAAAACCATCGAGAGCTATGCCGGTTACAAAGACTGGTTTATACAAGATTGGCAACGGCCAGGTTTTACAATTGAACTCGGCTTCGGCATAAATCCACTTCCGTTATCCATGTTTGATGATATCTATAAAAAATCACTGGGAATTTTCTTGGCAGGACTTTACATGTAAGAAAGGAGACTGGAAAATTCCTGCCTCCTTTCTTTTGGATCTATTAAGATTTCGTATGATTTAGATCCCAAATTACGCCAAAAGCATCTTTAACCTTTGCATATTTTGCTCCCCAAAAAGTATCCTGGAGCTCCATGAAAACTGTTCCATTTTGACTAAGCGTTTCATAAACTTTTTGGATTTCCTCTTCACTTTCGAATTCCAAAGTTAATGATATATTATTGCCTATGACTACTGAATTGCCCGGAAACGAATCCGAAACCATTAGAAATAAATCACCACTTTTAAATTGTGCATGAATAATAAGGTCATGAGCCTCTGGCGGTGTCGGATAGTCTGCTTCACCATAGGTTTGGAGATTGGATATCTCCCCGCTAAACACATCCTTGTAAAAATTCAACGCCTCTTTTGCCTTTCCATCAAACATTAAGTATGGTGTTGCTTGACCCTTCATATTTAACTCTCCCTTCAGTGAAAACCTCAGTATTATTTACGACACAGCCAACAATAAGACCTGCCTCATCAAAAATTTATTTTTTCTTTCCCAATTATGACCGTTGATAGGATGTCTTATGAAACTTTTCAATATATTTAAACAGTTTCTCACCTTGTTCAGGTATATTGGTGTCAGGCACCATTTTTAAATACATCGCTCGATATGATTCAGGGACCCAGATGTAATCGTGAATGTATTCTGTCATTGTAAATCCACACTTTTCCCAAAACTGATTTCTTGCTAATGTTTCAGGAGTATTTGCTGATTCTACTTCTATTACCAGACTTTTTACATTTGTTTTGTTCATCGACCATTCTCGTATGTATTCGATCATTTTCATTCCAATCCCGCGGTGCTGGTATTTAGAATCAACAGCTAAATAATCTATGATCAAAGCATCGGTTCCTTCCAGCTTACCTGTTATTGCCATGGCTGCAACCTTACTCTCCTCAAACGCTAAATGTAAGTAACAAAGTTGTTTTCTGAACATATTATGGATGATTTTCTCCGGTTTTGCCCCTTTCCCATCGAATGCTTGATGGTAAATCGGGCTTATTTGGTTCCAAACCTCTTGACTCCACTTTTCTAACGTTTGAAATTCCAAGCCTTTTTGCCTCCTATGTCTTAGCTTTATTACCAAATTGCCCACTTATTCTTATTCTTATAAAAAAAGAACCTTTGAATTAATTTCAAAGGTTCAAATGAGAACTTGGTGGTCTATGCCAAGTCCTTTATTAGGAGGTCTAAACTCAGAAGAATTTAAACATCTTTATATTAACATTTTCTAAATATTCTTTCAATCATTATTACGTTAAAGTAGAAAAGCGGTACGAATGACACAGAAAAATTAAAGTATTTCCTTTTGGAAAATAGATTGGTTTATTGATATCCGTAATTTTCCCCTCTTTTTTCAAAAGGATAAATTTCATTGTTGACATACATGTATATACAAGTTAGAATGAAACCGTAATCACAACTTGTATATACAAGATATTAAGTTTAATGAAAACGTACCCATATCCTGTATATAGAGTAATAAAAAAATAGAAGATAGAAAATGGGACAAACCCATTTAAACAGGGGGAAAGACAAATGACGAACTATACAGATCCTTCAAAAGATCTATTAAAGCACATTGGTGGTAAAGAGAACATTGCCGCCGTAACCCATTGTGTGACAAGGATGCGGTTTGTTTTAAACGATCCAAGTAAAGCAGACATTAAAGAAATCGAATCCCTTAAACTGGTAAAAGGTACATTTACTCAAGCTGGACAATTCCAAGTTATCATTGGGAACGAAGTATCAAGCTTTTATAATGAATTTGTCAAAATCGCAGGTGTCGATGGCACATCGAAAGAAGAAGCAAAAGTAGCGGCACAACAAAATATGAACTGGCTGCAACGCATGATGGCCCACCTGGCAGAAATCTTTACTCCATTAATTCCAGCACTTGTAGTTGGTGGTTTAATCCTAGGCTTTAGAAACATCATCGGTGATATTAAATTACTCGAAAATGGAACTAAATCCATTATCGAAGTATCTCAATTTTGGGCTGGCGTCCATTCATTCCTTTGGCTGATTGGTGAAGCAGTATTCCACTTCCTTCCAGTCGGAATCACCTGGTCGGTTACGAAAAAAATGGGTGGTTCACAAATCCTTGGGATCGTCCTTGGTATTACACTCGTATCTCCGCAATTGCTTAATGCTTACGGTGTAGCGGATGCGAAGGAAATTCCTTTCTGGGATTTCGGATTTGCGAAAATTAAAATGATTGGATACCAAGCACAAGTCATCCCTGCCATTTTAGCCGGACTAGTACTTGCATTCCTAGAAACAAGATTACGTAAAATTGTTCCCAATTCCATTTCCATGATAGTTGTTCCATTCTTAGCGATAATTCCTACAGTGTTAATTGCTCATACAGTTTTAGGCCCTATCGGCTGGAGCATCGGTTCTGGAATTTCCCATGTTGTGTATTCAAGCTTAACCTCTGCATTTGGCTGGGTATTTGCGGCCATCTTCGGATTCGCTTATGCACCACTTGTAATTACCGGGCTGCATCATATGACCAATGCAATTGACTTACAATTAATGAGTGAGCTTGACGGAACAAACCTGTGGCCAATGATTGCTCTATCTAATATTGCCCAAGGTTCTGCTGTTCTAGCGATGATCTTTATTAATCGTAAAGATGAAGAAGAAAAACAAGTTTCGATTCCAGCAGCCATCTCTTGTTACTTAGGAGTAACAGAGCCGGCAATGTTCGGGATTAACTTAAAGTACGGCTTCCCTTTCCTTGCTGCTATGATTGGTTCAATGATTGCGGCTGTTGTCTCCGTTGGCAGCCACGTTATGGCCAACTCAATTGGTGTAGGTGGTATTCCTGGATTCCTTTCCATTCAGGCTCAGCATATGACAATGTTTGCGGTTGCCATGGTGGTTGCAATTATCGTTCCATTCTTACTAACAATCGTTTTTGCAAAAACACGCATGAATAAATTTTCTTTTAAAAAATAACAGCAAACTCACATAGTTTGGAGGGAGACATACTCCCTCCTTTTCCTCATTAAATTACTTATTTAAATTAGGCAGGTGTTGGAAAATGACAACAGCATGGTGGAAAAAAGCAGTTGTTTATCAAATCTATCCGAAAAGTTTTAATGATACGACCGGAAATGGGACCGGTGATATCCAAGGCATCATTGAAAAATTAGACTATCTAAAAGAATTAGGTGTCGAAGTCCTTTGGCTCACGCCTATTTATAAATCACCGCAACGAGATAATGGGTATGATATAAGCGATTATTATGCGATTCAAGAAGAATATGGAACCATGGAAGACTTTGACATTTTGTTAGCGGAAGCCCACAAACGAGGTTTAAAGATCATTATGGATATCGTTATTAATCACACCTCAACAGAGCATGAGTGGTTTAAACAAGCCAGAAGCTCTAAGGATAATCCCTATCGCGACTTCTACATCTGGAAAGATGGCAAGAACGGTCAAGCACCGACGAACTGGGAATCAAAATTTGGTGGTTCTGCCTGGGAATATGACGAGGATACCGAACAGTATTACCTTCATTTATTCGATGTGAGCCAAGCCGACCTTAACTGGGAAAATGAAAAGCTCCGTGCAGCTCTCTACGAAATGATGCACTTTTGGTTAAAAAAGGGTGTTGATGGCTTCCGTCTTGATGTCATCAATTTAATTTCCAAAGACCAAAATTTCCCGCAGGATGACAGTGATGGACGAAAATTCTATACAGATGGACCAAAAATCCACCAATTTCTACATGAAATGAATGAACAGGTTTTTTCGAAATACGATATTATGACGGTTGGTGAAATGTCGTCAACATCGATTGATAACTGCATTAAGTACACGAACCCAACGCAAGAAGAGTTGAACATGACATTTAGCTTCCATCATTTGAAAGTCGACTATCCAAATGGTGATAAATGGACAAAAGCGGCCTTTGACTTCCATTCCTTAAAACAAATTTTATCCAACTGGCAGATTGGAATGAATCAAGGCGGAGGCTGGAACGCCCTCTTCTGGTGTAATCATGACCAGCCACGCGCGGTGTCCCGTTTCGGAGATGATCAAAAGTATCATAAAGAGTCGGCTAAGATGCTGGCAACTGCCCTTCATCTGCTCCAAGGGACTCCTTATATTTATCAGGGCGAAGAAATTGGAATGACCAATCCCAACTTTAATTCGATTGATCAATATCGGGATGTTGAATCTTTAAATATTTTTAATATCAAAAAAAGTCAGGGGTTGGACGAACTAGAAATTATTGAGATCTTAAAACAAAAATCACGGGACAATTCACGAACACCTGTCCAGTGGAATGCCACTGAAAACGCAGGCTTCACAAAGGGGACTCCTTGGATTCAACCGGCAAGCAATTATCAGGAAATCAATGCAGAACAGGTGCTTAAAGATTCAGACTCGATCTTTTTCCACTATCAAAAACTCATTCAATTACGAAAAGAGCTTGATGTGATTACAGATGGAGAATATCAGCCAATTTCCAATGAGAATGATCGTATATTTGCTTATCTTAGAACTAGTGGTTCTGAACAACTCCTTGTTCTGAACAATTTTTATGACAAAGGGCATACGTTTGTCCTCCCTCCTCATTTACATCTTGATGAATTTGATAGTGAGATGTTACTCTCTAATTATGAGGATTCTACACCACTTTGCCGGGAAATTTCTTTACGGCCCTATGAGTCGATTGTGTATTACCTGAAAAGATGAACGGAGAGGTCATTATGACGAACAAATACCTAACAATCTATAATAACATTGTCGAGCAAATCAAAAGCGGAGAGATTCCGCCTCAAACGCTTCTCCCCTCTGAGAATGAATTAAAGGACCAATTCGATACCTCGAGGGAGACGATCAGAAAGGCGTTAAATTTGCTTTCACAAAATGGCTATATCCAGAAAGTTAGAGGAAAAGGTTCGATTGTAATCGACATTAGCAAATTTGATTTTCCTGTTTCGGGGCTAGTAAGCTTTAAAGAACTTGCTAATAAAATGGGGAGTAAACCAAAAACCATTGTTAATGAACTTGAGTTAATTAAGCCCGATGGTTTTGTCAGACAGCAGCTTCAACTGGGAAGTAAAGAACTTGTTTGGAAAGTCATTCGCACCAGGGAAATGGGCGGGGAGAAAATCATTTTAGATAAAGATTTTATTGCTAATAAATACGTTCCTTCCCTTACTGAAGAAATCTGCGCAGATTCCATTTATCAATATATTGAACATGAGTTAAAGTTGACGATTAGTTTTGCAAAAAAGGAAATAGTTGTGGAAGAGCCTTCACTGGAGGATCGTTCCCTTTTAGACCTTGAAGGCTTTCATAATGTAGTTGTCATAAAAAACTATGTTTATTTAGATGATGCTACCCTCTTTCAATATACCGAATCAAGGCATCGGCCCGATAAATTTCGATTTGTTGATTTTGCTCGGAGATCCCATTGATTTAGTAAGAAGATCGCCCTTTTCAAATTGGCGGTCTTCTTTTTATGTCTTAATGTTGGAAAAGGATTTTGTCCCTGAAGTTTGCTACAATATAAAGTAACCAAATCGGGAGGTGAGAATTGTATGTGCGGGCGGTTCACATTAACAGCAACCTTTGAAGAAATTATTGATCGTTTCGATATTGCAGCATTTCTTGAAGAAGAAAATTATGCTCCGAGTTATAATATTGCTCCCTCTCAGGCCGTACTTGCGGTGATTAATGACGGGAAGTCCAATCGGATGGGATTTTTAAAATGGGGCTTGGTTCCGCCCTGGGCAAAGGATTCGGCAATTGGGCATAAGATGATTAATGCCCGGGCAGAGACATTATCCGAAAAGCCCAGCTTCCGAACTGCTTTCAAAAAGAAACGTTGTTTAGTCATCGCTGACAGCTTTTATGAATGGAAACGTCATGAGGACAAAAGCAAAACGCCGATGCGGATTAAACTAAAGTCAGCTGATTTGTTCGCAATGGCGGGTATATGGGAAGCTTGGAAGTCCCCTGAAGGAAAAACTCTTTATACCTGTTCTGTTATTACAACGGGTCCAAATGAGCTCATGAAAGATATTCATGATCGGATGCCTGTTATTCTGAAGCCAGAGGATGAAAAAACGTGGCTGAACCCGTCCATTTCCGACACCAATGATTTAAATAAGCTTCTCATACCTTATGATGAAAACTTAATGGAAACTTATGAGGTATCTCCCCTAGTTAACTCACCGAGGAACAACACTGCGGAGCTTATCCAAAAAATTTGTTAATTCTTTTCTATAAAATAGGCTTTTATTTTTAAAATTATTTTTTCAATATGGACAGGTTTACTACATGCAAGTACAAGCTGCCACATAAGATGTATTAACCCATAAAAGTTTTCCTTCTTTAGAAAGTGGTTCAACCACTTTCTTTTTTTATGGAAAAAATAGGACTAATGATTAAGAAACCCCTATTCCATTGGGAAAAGGGGTCAGCTACTACCTTATTCTTTCGCTTTATTATCCCACCATTCTCGAACCTCAAAAATGCCACTGACTTCATTTTTTGCCTTTTCAAAGACTTCTACGGTTTCATCAGTGGAATAGGATAAAATATAGTGGGTTGGTGTTTCGCTTAGAACTCGAAAGGAACTAATTTCCCCATCCTTCATTTCAACCATATATACTTTCCCGCTCAGGACATCATTAGCTGCTACTAAATTTCTCATACCTTTTCATCCCCCCTACATTACTTTACTCTTAGATTAGCAGATTTCATGCATCAAAAAATGAAAGAAATTCGAAAAAATATCGAGAATTAAAACCTATCATTTATGTTTCAAATCGAGAAATAATAAAAATAATTAGTTTCCTTTTCAAAGCCTATTTTTTCATAGAGTCTTTGAGCATTTAGGTTTTCCTCACCGGTCTCTAGTAAAACTCCTTTTGCGCCTGTTTCCTTCGCAAACTCAATTGCCTTATGTATTAATTTCTCCCCTGCACCTCTTCCGCGGAATTGCTCCTTCACATACAAATCATTTAATACCCATGATCGCATCATACTTACAGACGAAAACGACGGATACAGCTGTACAAAACCAACTGGGTCATTCCCATCAAATGCCATAAACACAACGGATTCATCATTCATTATTCTTGCTTTTAAAAACTCCCGTGCTTCTTCTTGATTTGACGCCTGTTCATAAAACACCCTGTATAAATCAAAAAGTACTGTTAAAGAATCCAGATCACTGAATGTAGCCTTTTTTATTATCAATTTAATACCTCCTCCTAAAACAAATGAAGTGAAATAAATCTGATTAATCATTCTTACAAAAAAAGGATAGATAAAGCAGAGGTCTGACTTTATCTATCCTTTTTTACTTATTCATTTTCAGATTCATCCTCTTTATTAAACCAAAGTGGGTCATTATTATCCTCTTCACCATTATAGTTGATGAGGATTTCTTCCCCGGCTTTGATATCCTTGTAGGCATAAAAGTCGAACGTGTGATTCGGAAAATTAATTTCATATGTAGCATTTGGCTCATACGAATGGTTAAACAACATACCATATCCTAACAAGAGTGCAGTATGGTTGATTCCATATTCAAAGGCATAATCTGCAAGCAATGTTTTCTCAATATGAACATGCTCCTCGTTTGGATAAGGAATAACCGGTGCCTCATGGATCAGCTCACCTTTTTCAATATCACGTGTCGCAAATACCCCTCTATTTAATTCTCCATCACTAAGCTTCGAAGTTTTAATTTCAATCATGTTAATCACCTATTTGTACTTTCCATTAAAGTTTTATCATATTATAGCTTGCCATTATATAAAGCAGAAAGCAAATGTTTTTTCTTTCTACACGGCTACTACCTGCTTGAATGGTGCCTTTGAATGGTGCCTGACACCAGGACAAAGTAAGTCAAAAAATTTCTTAACGGCTTTACAGAAAAGGTTATTTTTTTGAAGATGGAATCATAAAATAGGAATATACGTTCGCAACAGGAGGCGGGGACATGGGGAAGATGCTTACGGGTGAAATGTTGGTAAAGTATTACGAGTTAAACAAGCAAAAGAAAGAAATAGAAATGGAAATGAATGAATTAAAGGATGCTTTTCAAAGTTACTTTAATAATTTAGTGGGTTCTGATCACAAAGGGGAAATTACCATAAGCGGCTATAAGCTGCAACGGCAAATACGAAAAACAGAAAAATATGACGAGGCCGAAACCATTAAAAGATTAGAAGAATTAAAGTTAAATGAGCTTATTCAAGTGGTGAAAAAACCAGATGACGTAAAAATAAAAGCTGCGCTTAATTTGGGCTTATTGAATCCTAATCAGTTAAAGGGCTGCGTTATTTCGACTTGCTCCCCTGCTATTTCTGTGAAGCCGATCACGCCAAGATAAATGGGAACAGCCCGCACATCCTCACTAAGATGCGCGGGCTTTTTGTTAGTCAAATTGTTATAAAATAATAGATTACAATGTAGAGATATTGCAGGTTAATTTTAGGTAATTTATTTTTTAAGAATATAACAAGTTCCATCTTCTGCAAAAAATAAGGTATTTATTTTAGCCAGTTTGAAGATTGGCCTTTCGCAGAATTTGAATATATACCACTTAATGGTAAAATTACCAATGGTTAATTAACTTACAAAGGGGTTTTTGCAAATGTCTGTTGATGTTTATCTTAATTTTAATGGAAACTGTCGTGAGGCAGCAGAGTTTTACGCGGAGGTTTTTGGTACAGAAAAACCACAAATTATGACATTTGGGGAAGCACCGCAGAACCCAGAATATCCACTTCCTGAAGAAGCAAAAAACATGGTTATGCACACTCGGTTGAATATTGATGGAAGCAACGTTATGTTCTCAGATGTTTTCCCCGGGATGCCTTTTACAGCTGGTAATAACATAAGCCTTGCAATCGTAAATAAGGACTTGGATAAAATAAAAACCTATTTTAACAAACTGAAAGAAGGCGGTTCGGTGACCATGGAGCTTCAAGAAACATTTTGGAGCAAATACTATGGCTCCCTAAAAGATAAGTTTGGAATTGAATGGCTATTAAATTATGACAATGGTGAAAGCGTAATGTAAGTGGTTTTACAGAAGAAGACCGGGCATATTTGCCCGGTCAATTTTGGTTTCCTATGAACATTCATTTTCTAGGGCAAAATACCCCACTAGTTACCAGTGAGCTGATTTTTCAACCATGACGGGCATTAGTCGCCCTCACTAGTTACCGTTTAGACGATTTTTCAGCCTCGACGGGCATTAGTCGCCCTCACTAGTTACCGTTTAGACGATTTTTCAGCCTCGACGGGCATTAGTCGCTCTCGCTAGTTACCGTTTAGACGATTTTTCAGCCTCGACGGGCATTAGTCGCTCTCCCTAGTTACCGTTTAACCGATTTTTCAGCCTCGACGGGCATTAGTCGCCCTTACTAGTTACCGTTTAGACGACCTTTCCACTCAAATTCAACGGTCACAAAGGTATGAAGCAAAAAAATTCTTTTTAAAGTTACACCTCGATTTGCTGGTTTACTTCTGCTTTCTCTTCGTCTTCTCCCCATCCTTTGCATACATCAATCCATTCTTTTGCAAAGGAATACTTAAATAACTCATCTTTCGTTAATTCAATCGCAGAATTTGAGCTTCCACAGGCTGGGTATAGTGTTTCGAAGCGCTGCATGGAAACATCCAAGTAGACATCCAGCTCATTCGTTAATCCGAACGGACAAACGCCGCCAATGGCATGTCCAGTTTGTTCAAGTACTTCCTCGGGCGAGAGCATCCTTGCTTTGAAACCGAATTGATGCCGAAACTTCTTATTATCGATTTTTGCATCACCGGCAGCAACCACAAGAATCGCCTTCTCCTCGCTCCCCCTAAAGGATAATGTCTTCGCAATTCGTGCAGGAGCAACGCCAATCGTCTCAGCGGCTTGCTCCACCGTTGCACTCGAGCTTTCAAATTCCATTACATCAATATCGCGTTCCCATTGTTTAAAATGGGCCTTCACACTTTCTAATGACATCTTTTACATCCTTTCCCTCTTGGTAATATTAGAATAATAACACAATTCAGAGGGATCATGCGAATAGACGACTTGTAGACCGAAAGCCACTTTCAGTTTATTCCCAAATTTTATAATCATCCTCCATATTATCTAAACCCACTTTTCCCTTTTTCATCTTTGGTGGGCAAATGGAGTTATATTTCATGATCTTTTCATTAATACTTTCTATCAAACTCATTAATTCAGATTCAGTGGGTCCTAGTTCTTTTATTTTTATGGCTTTAGAAAATTCTTGTCTAATTTCCGTTTGTAAAATCACAAAGGATGGCAGCTCCAACAAATCTACATGACTATCATTCTTATAGACCATAAATTCCTTCTCCCCTCATCTTCTTGTTTTATCTACTATATTCTATCCTTCCCATCTATTTTCCTTCGATTAGGATGGAATTTTTCAAACTAAATCCCTTAATAGTGTTATAATAATTTTTATATTTAAAAAATTAGGTTTTTCGTAGTATAGGGAGGGATCAAATGAATTCGCAAGTAGCAGTTATGTCCTCCCCAAGGACAAAAGGTATAATATTAGTGCTGATTGCGGCGACCTTGTGGGGGGTTTCAGGAACGGTTGCCCAATTCCTATTTCATCAACAAGGCTTTAGTACGAATTGGCTTGTTGTTAATCGTCTGATTTTTTCAGGTTTGGGTTTATTATTTTTTTCCCATTCGGTGGGGAAACAAAATATCTGGAGTATTTGGAGAAATAAACAGGATGTCTTCCGCATCGTCATCTTTGGTGTGATTGGAATGTTTGGCGTTCAGTATACCTATTTTGCTACCATCGAACATGGAAATGCAGCAACCGCAACGATTTTGCAGTATCTGGCACCAGTGATTATCGCCTGTTATTTAAGTTTTCGTGCAAAGTACTTACCAGCAAAAAATGAATTATTGGCAATTGGATTAGCTCTTTTTGGAACGTTTCTCCTTGTGACGAAAGGAAATATTCATTCCCTTTCCATTTCAGGTTCTGCGTTTATATGGGGAATTTTATCCGCGTTTGCACTAGCTTTTTATTCACTCTATCCGGGAAGTTTGTTGAATAAATGGGGGTCTCTTCTTACGGTTGGCTGGGGAATGATGATTGGTGGGATTGCCTTTAGCTTTATTCATCCACCATGGAAATTTCAAGGTCAATGGAATTTAACTTCTTTTTTAGCCGTCGTTTTTGTGATAATTTTCGGTACGTTAATTGCCTTTTTTTGCTATATGGAAAGCCTGAAATACATCCGTGCTTCTGAAGCAAGTTTGCTCGCCTGTGTCGAACCATTATCAGCAGCCTTTTTAGCAGTTGCCTGGCTCCAAGTATCATTCGGCCCAGCCGAATGGATGGGTTCCATATTAATCATTGCCACCATTTTTATATTATCCGCAGTTAAGCGGAAATCAAATGGTGCCTGACACCACATCAATAACGGTATAAAAAATAGAAGCAGACCTAATAGTATATCAGGTCTGCTCTATTTTTTTATTCTCCTAAATCCACGTTATGGTACACTTGTTGAACGTCTTCTAGGTCCTCTAATACATCAATCATTTTTTCGAATTTAGCTTGTGCATCCTCAGGAAGGGTAATATCATTTTGCGCGAGCATCGTTAATTCAGCCACAGTAAAGTCCGTAACCCCTGCATTTTTGAATGCTTCTTGCACGGCATGGAACTGTTCTGGTTCAGCATAAACTATCACTGATTCATCTTCTTCAATAATGTCACGAACGTCGACATCGGCTTCCATTAATAATTCAAGAACATCTTCCTCGGTTTTGCCTTCAACGCCGATAACAGCTGTTGCGTCAAACATATAGGCAACCGAACCACTCACTCCCATGTTCCCGCCGTTTTTACCAAATGCAGCTCGTACATCAGAGGCTGTCCGGTTTACGTTATTTGTCAGTGCATCAACGATGACCATTGAACCATTCGGTCCGAATCCTTCATAGCGAAGTTCAGAATAACTCTCCTCCGAACCCCCTTTTGCTTTTTCAATCGCACGGTCAATAATGTGTCTCGGTACATTATACGTTTTTGCACGCTCTAGCACGAATTTTAAAGCCTGATTTGATTCAGGATTGGGTTCACCTTGTCTTGCTGCTACATAGATTTCTACCCCAAATTTGGCATAAATACGGCTAGTATTTGCATCCTTTGACGCTTTCTTTTCTTTAATATTGTTCCACTTACGACCCATTATGAACACTCTCTTTCCGCTTTTGAATCTACACAAAATTATTAACATGAAACGAAATCTACTTCAAGACATCTTCCAACTAATAATTAGGAGTTCATTACTTATTTGATTGTTTTAGTCATTGACAAATAATATTATACCTTAATTACATCATTTGTTAAGAGTCTATTAACTAAATTCAGTTAAGAAGTTGCTTTTACTATAAAAAGCGGTCGAAACCAAAGTGTTTCGACCTCTAAAAAAGACTATATTTCTACACCAGCATCTGAAACAGAGTACTATCTTTATTGACTTCGCGATATAAAAATCCCTTCGCTTTGATTCGTTCGATTAACGGCTTGTAGTCGCCCTTATCCTTCAGTTCAATACCTACCAAAGCAGGACCCGTTTCTCGATTATTCTTTTTCGTATATTCAAAATGGCTAATATCATCGTTTGGTCCAAGGACATCATCTAAGAACTCACGTAAGGCACCCGGGCGCTGCGGGAATTGGACAATAAAGTAGTGCTGGAGCCCTTCATAGATTTTGGATCGCTCTTTGATTTCTTGCATCCGACCAATATCATTGTTGCCTCCACTGACAATACAGACAACCGTCTTGCCTTTAATTTGTTCGGCATACATATCTAATGCGGCCACAGAGAGTGCTCCTGTCGGCTCTACGACGATCGCATTTTCATTATATAAGGATAAAAGAGTAGTGCACACTTTTCCTTCTGGTACAACTAGAATTTCATCAATGATTTCCTTGCAAATGTTAAACGTCATTGAACCTACAGTTTTTACGGCTGCACCATCCACAAACGGATCAATTTCTTTTAAGGATGTCACTTCTCCTTTTAATAAGGATTCTTTCATACCAGATGCACCTTGGGGTTCCACACCAATTAATTGTGTTCCTGGTGAATAGTGCCTTAAATACGTGCCGACTCCTGACATAAGTCCGCCGCCGCCAATGGCACCAAACAGATAGTCAATTTTTTCAGGACAGTCATTTAATAGCTCAACAGCAACTGTCCCTTGCCCGGCAATGACCTCGGGGTCATCAAAAGGATGGATAAAAGTACGATTCTCTTCCCGACTGCATTCGATGGCTTTCTCATACGCATCGTCAAAGGTATCTCCAACCAAAACGATCTCAACATCTTCCTTACCCCAGAATTTAACTTGATTAACCTTTTGCTTTGGTGTAGTGCTTGGCATAAAGATTTTCCCATGAATATTTAAGAGGTGACAAGAATACGCAACCCCCTGTGCATGATTTCCTGCACTTGCACAGATAATTCCATTCTTCAACTCATCTTCAGTCAATTGTTTAATTCGATTATAAGCTCCGCGGATTTTAAAGGAACGAACGCTTTGTAAATCCTCTCGTTTTAAATAAACATGGCAGCCATATCGTTCAGACAACAAGTGATTGTATTGCAGGGGTGTCGGCGAAATAACATCCTTAATGGTATGGCTGGCAATAATAATATCCTCCACATTAAACACTTTTTTATCAACTTGTTGATTCATCTTCCTTTTCCCTCCTAATTTTTCGCATCCCTACTGGAATTCTCATTGGTATAATTACATTTTTTAGACACAAAAAACTCGTCCCCATAGTATAGGGACGAGTGAACTCGCGATACCACCCTACTTCCGCAACAAACAAACATTGCGGCTCTCGATCAACGTACCATTTCTGGACGTGTTCCATTGTAACGGCGGACTTTCCGGTATAGCCTACTAACTAAGTTTCAGCTACACATCTCCGAGATGATCTTCGAATACGTCCTGACATCGACTTTCAGCAACTGTCGACTCTCTGTAGAACAAGGGCCTAATCTACTCTTCTCTTCATTGATTTGTCTTCAATTTTTAATAAGGTTACCACTGAAAAAATAACCTGTCAATATTTTTTGATAATTTTAATTATTTAGTCAATTATAAAGCGCTTTCATTGATTAGGACTCGTTTTTCAATCATCAATACCTTATTTATTAAATTTAATTTCGCCACCGATGATGGTCATTTCAATGTCTGTTTTTAGTAACTGGTCCGGATTCTCGATGGTAAATAGATTGTTCGAATAAACCGTCATATCTGCTAGCTTCCCTCTTGAAATCGTACCTTTAAGATGCTCTTCATTGGTAGCGAATGCACCCCCAACTGTAAATAACTTGACGGCTTCTGCTATCGATAGTTTCTCTTTCGCATTCCAACCTCCATGAGTATCTCCAGGGGACCTTCGGGTTACCGCAGCATGAATACCAAGGAGAGGATTGAGTGGTTCGATTGGTGCATCGGAACCGCCGGCACATAAAACGCCCGAATCAAGTAACGTTTTCCATGCATATAAATCAGGCTCTCTTTTCTCTCCAATCCTTTCTTTCACCCAAGGATAATCACTGACCACAAATCTTGGCTGAATATCAGCAATCCGACTCGAATCTGCCAAGCGCTGAACTAAATCGTGCCGAATAAGCGACGTGTGAATAATGCGATCACGGTATTCTACTTTTGGGAATTGATCGAGTACATCTAGAATATTTTCTAAAGCCTTGTCGCCAATCGTATGGACAGCTAGTGGCATGGCGTGTGCACGGATTTCTTGAACCATGTGATAAAGAGTTTCTTGATCATACATGGCGTCACCATATTGGCCAGGTTGGTCGTGATAGGGCTCGGACAATAATGCGGTTCTTCTTCCAAAAGCCCCATCAGCAAATATTTTAATCGCCCCGATTTGTAATTTCTCATTTCCGAAACCTGCAAACATCCCTTTTTCTATCAATCGAGGGAGATAGGGAAAATCAATGAGCAGATTGCAGCGTAACCCTTGCCCTTCTTGGTTAAGTAATTCATCGTACATTTTATAAGTTGCATCCAGGCCGCCTAAATAAGCAGGATCGTTCGTGTGTACACTTGTTAATCCCTGTTTGACAGCCAATTGCATCGCTTGCTGCAAACCGACCTTTAATTCTTGATAGGTTCGCTCTGGTATGTATTTTGTAATCAATTGAGAAGCTGATTCCAGTAGTAATCCAGTTGGTCTCTTTGTCATCGGATCAAGAACGACCGTCCCCCCTGTTGGGACTGAGTTTGAGGGATGATACTGACTCATTTCAAGTGCCTTGCTATTGACCAAAAAAGCATGGTGACAAATCCGTTTTAGATATACAGGACAGTGCGGTGCAACATAATTTAACTCTTCAATGGTAGGGATAGTCCCTTCTGAAAAGAGATTTTCATCCCAGCCCATACCGACGAGCCACTTACCTGGAGCAACGGTTTTCGCCTTTGCATGAATTTTATCTAGCATTTCGCCTTTCGATTTTATCCCGGTTAAATCAAGATCTAAAAAGTTGAATGCGACACCTGAAAGATGAAGGTGGCTGTCGATTAATCCAGGTGTAACCATTTTTCCATATAAATCAACGAGCTTTGACCCTGTTCGGCCCCATTGCAAAATCATTTCTTGGTGAGTCCCTAAATCAATGATCCTGCCTTTCTCAACGACGACTGACTCCACGAATGGCTGGCTTGGGTCCAAAGTATAGAAATACCCATTTGTAAAAATTATCTTGGTCATTTCAACCTCCATACAAAAAATATTTTTTTCTTCTATTATATTAGCAGGTCGACAGCAAGATAGACTATTTTAAAATTCATGTATTTAGTAAAACAACGATTCAGAAAAGTAATAAACTAACGATAATGTTAAAAAACTCTTTCCAAATGAACGGAAAGAGTTTTTTTAAAGTATATCGAATTCTTTAATCGGACCCCGTAATTAACATATCATCTTGGATGGTTGCTAGGACGGTATGAGTATTTACTACTTGCCCCTTTTTAACAGGTAACGAGGTGATATATCCGCTGATTCCAATTGAAATCTCCTCAATTTTGCCGCTTTTTGTTTTAATTAAAAACAGCCTCTCCCACTCATATACATGGTTGCTCTCCTCTGTTAGAACAGTTTCTACAGTACCAGAATATGGACTGAATACAACTTCTTCCACTACGGACAAATTTCTCCACTCCTTATTAATTTGCTTATAGTTATCGAACAGATAGAGGATTTTTCGTCCATCTGAGTAGGGAGTAACAATCATTCAGATCCCTTATACCCATCCTCTGAAACGAGAAGCCTCTGCTACTTTCCTTATGCCAACCATGTATGCTGCTAAGCGCATGTCTACCTGATGAGTTTTAGAAGTTTGATAGATATTGTCAAAGGAACTTACCATTACCTTCTTAAGCTTTTCATCTACTTCTTCTTCCGTCCAATAATAGCCTTGATTATTTTGCACCCATTCAAAATATGAAACGGTTACCCCACCTGCGCTTGCAAGAATGTCCGGAACAAGAATGATACCGCGTTCAGTGAGAATTCTTGTTGCCTCAAGTGTAGTCGGTCCATTCGCTGCTTCCACAACAATAGGTGCTTTAATATGGGCTGCGTTTTTGGCTGTGATTTGATTCGAAATAGCTGCCGGAACAAGAATATCACAGTCTAATTCAAGTAGTTCCTGGTTTGTGATTGTATCTTTAAAGAGCTGCGAGAATGTGCCAAAGCTGTCCCTTCGATCAAGCAAGTAATTAATATCGAGCCCATTAGGATCGTAAATAGCGCCATATACATCGGATACAGCAACAACCTTTGCTCCTGCATCATGCATAAATTTCGCCAAATAACTTCCGGCATTTCCAAAGCCTTGAATAACAACACGGGCTCCCTGGAGCTGTTTATCTATTTTCTTCAATGCTTCTTCGATACAAATGGTTACACCGCGGGCAGTCGCAGTTTCACGGCCCTGAGAACCGCCAAGGACGATTGGTTTCCCGGTAATAAATCCTGGTGAATCAAATTCACGCAGGCGGCTGTACTCATCCATCATCCAGGCCATAATCTGCGAATTCGTATAAACATCTGGTGCTGGAATATCTTTTGAAGGTCCCACGATTTGGCTGACCGCACGAACATAACCGCGACTTAAACCTTCAAGTTCTCTAAACGACATGTTGCGCGGATCACAAATGATACCGCCTTTACCGCCGCCATAAGGTAGATCCGTGATGCCGCACTTTAAGCTCATCCAGATGGACAAGGCTTTTACTTCTTCTTCATCCACTTCCGGGTGGAAACGGACGCCACCTTTTGTAGGGCCGACAGCATCATTATGCTGGGAACGATACCCAGTAAATATTTTGACTGATCCATCGTCCATTCTTACAGGAATGCGAACGGTTAACAATCGGATCGGTTCCTTTAATAATTCGTACATTTCGTTGTTATAGCCTAATTTTGTAAGAGCTTGTTGAATAATCGTTTGAGTTGAATTGAACAAATTTAATGATTCTGTTTCCGCTTGTTGTTCTTTTTCCATTTCAGTTACTATCGTTTTAACAGACATCCCCAGACACCCCGTCGAATAATAGTTTATTTTTTATATATAAAAATTAGCTTAAAACCGTTTTAATTTTTTCAAAAGCCCAATCAATTTCTTCTGTGGTAATTGTAAGCGGTGGTGCAAACCGAATAACGGTGTCATGAGTTTCTTTACATAATAAGCCTTCTTCTTTTAACTGCTCACAATAAGGTCTTGCAGCTTCGGTTAGTTCGACGCCGATAAACAAGCCGCGGCCTCTGATGGTTTTAATTTTTGGATTATCGATAGATTGTAATAAATCAATGAAATATTGACCTATTTCCAGCGAGCGCTCGGCCAGTTTTTCTTCCTCAATGACAGCCAAGGCTGCAAGTGAGACCGCGCATGCCAGAGGATTTCCACCAAATGTAGAACCGTGGGAACCAGGATTGAATACGCCTAATACATCTGAATTTGCCACCACACAAGAAATAGGGAACACACCGCCACCTAGTGCTTTACCTAGGATCAGCATGTCTGGATTCACATCTTCCCAATCGCAAGCAAACATTTTCCCAGTACGGGCTAAGCCCACTTGAATTTCATCCGCAATGAATAATACATTGTTTTCCTTACATAAATTTGATGCTGCTTTTAAAAATCCTTCTGGTGGTAAAATAATTCCTGCTTCCCCTTGAATAGGCTCAATTAAAAAAGCGGCTGTATTCGGAGTGATTGCTCCTTTTAATGCCTCGAGATCACCGTAAGGAATGAGGTTAATTCCCGGTAGCATTGGACCGAAACCACGCTTATATTCTGGATCTGATGATAAGGAAACAGCACCCATTGTCCGGCCATGGAAGTTCCCAACGCAAGCAATAATTTCAGCTTGATTTTCTGAAATCCCTTTTACATCATAAGCCCAGCGGCGGGCAGCTTTTAGGGCTGTTTCTACAGCTTCTGCTCCTGTATTCATTGGAAGTGCCATATTTTTATTCGTTAATTGACAAATCTTCTCATACCATGGACCCAATTGATCATTATGAAAAGCACGAGAGGTTAACGTTACTTTATCGGCTTGATCTTTCAATGCTTGGATAATTTTTGGATGGCGATGTCCTTGGTTAACCGCAGAATAGGCGCTAAGCATATCCATATAACGATTTCCTTCTGGGCTTTCCACCCAAACCCCCTCTGCCTTGGCAATAACGATTGGCAGTGGATGATAGTTATTTGCACCAAATTTATCTGTTTGTTCAATGATTTGCTTTGTTTTAGTAGTTTCAGAGACTGTCATAATAGTTCCTCCTTCAATTTGTTCTGACAGGTGAAGTAATCCCACCTGTCAAGTTGACGTAGTTGTCGTTTTTTATAATGTTTCAGAAGTTGTTTTTGCTTGCATGTGAAGTAGTAAATATTCAGGACCGCCCGCTTTGGAATCTGTTCCTGACATATTGAATCCTCCAAACGGTTGATAACCAACAATGGCACCGGTACAAGTTCTGTTAAAATAAAGATTCCCCACGTGGAATTCTTCACGCGCGCGTTCAAGATGCTCGCGGTTATTCGTGATCAATGCACCTGTTAAACCGTAGTCGGTGTTATTGGCAATCGTCATCATATGGTCAAAATCTCGTGCTTTACTAATACCAAGAACTGGTCCAAAAATTTCTTCCTGCATTAAGCGTGCATTTTCATCTAAATCAGCAAAGATCGTCGGTTGGATGAAGAACCCTTTAGAATCATCGCCCTCGCCGCCAGTCATAAGCCGGCCTTCTTGCTTGCCAACTTCAATATATTCCATGATTTTTTTGAACGATTTGCCATCAATAACTGGTCCCATATAATTAGTTGCATCTTCAGGGTTGCCAAGTGTAAGTGTTCTTGTTAAAGCGACCACCTTCTCAAGGACCGTATCATAGACATCCTGATGAATAACTGCCCGGGAACCCGCTGAACATTTTTGGCCTGAAAAGCCGAAAGCGGAATAGACAATACTTGCTGCAGCTAATTCTAAATCCGCATCGTTATCCACAACGACAGTGTCTTTACCACCCATTTCAGCAATGACCCGTTTGATCCATTTTTGTCCTTTATGAACCTTGGCAGCACGTTCGTTGATGCGGCAGCCAACTTCTCGTGATCCTGTAAACGATACGAATCGTGTTTTTGGATGATCAACAAGGTAATCCCCGATTTGCGCGCCGCTTCCTGGTACAAAGTTTAGGACACCTTTTGGAAGCCCAGCTTCCTCCATCAACTCAACAAATTTAGCTGCAACCACTGGTGTAGAATTTGCAGGCTTTAGAAGTACAGTATTTCCAGAGACAATCGCGGCAATCGTTGTTCCAGCCATAATTGCTAATGGGAAGTTAAAAGGTGAAATGATAATTCCCACCCCAAGTGGGATATAGTTATATTGATTAAATTCTCCGTCACGGCTTTGTACTGGTGAGCCCTCTTTCAATCTCAGCATTTGACGGCCATAATACTCGATGAAGTCGATGGCTTCTGCGGTATCGGCATCTGCTTCTTTCCATGGCTTTCCGGCTTCTTTCACTAGATAAGCAGAAAACTCATGTTTGCGGCGGCGCATAATCGCAGCTGCCTTGAAAAGAATATTTGCACGATGTTCAGGCTTCCATGTCTTCCAAGTTTCAAATGTGGTTAATGCGGCATTCATAGCCTGTTCTGCTAATTCTTGATCGGCCATTGACACTCGACCAATGATTTCTTCTTTATTTGCCGGATTTATCGAGATAATTTTTTCCTCAGTAGTAACGGCTTCTCCACCAATGACAACTGGATAATCTTTTCCTAATTGTGATTGAACATAGGAAAGTGCCTCTTGAAAAGCTTGTTTATTTTTTTCATCTTCAAAATTTGTAAATGGTTCATGTGTATACGGTTTCAATTTTTGTTCCCCCTTGTCGTTTGCTACAGTAAATTATTATGCAAGTTACGTGCCAAGTTGGTTTTTTGCATAAATAAAGGGTTTATGATTCTTTTGGTGCAAAAATGTTTTGCGCAAAATAAATAATTGTTTGGTAAAAGCAAAAATATTTTGCATTCGATAAATAGAATCCATAAATAAGTGCAAACAAATTTAAAAGGATGATCTATTTGAAAGGGATAAATACAATTCTTAACATCTTACTAATAAATAAATGATATATTTAGATTAATAGAAAGACAATTCAGTCATTTAAAGGAGAGATTCATATGTTAATCCCTTACAAGGGTATATCGCCCGAAGTTCATGATTCAGTATTTGTTGCACCCGGTGCCTATTTAATTGGTGATGTGAGAATTGGAAAGGATTCATCTGTCTGGTTTAATGCAGTATTAAGAGGAGATGACGGACCAATCATCATTGGGGAGCGATGCAGCATCCAGGATAATTCTACGATTCATTTATTCGAAGGATTTCCGGTCGAAATTGCAGATGATGTGACCATTGGCCATAATGTTATTTTGCATGGGTGTAAGGTTGGCAAACGATGCATTATTGGCATGGGTTCAACCCTTTTAGACAATGTGGAGGTTGGTGACGATTGTATTATTGGGGCCAATACGCTGTTATCCGGCGGAATTAAAATTCCACCCCGCTCCCTTGTGTTGGGCTCTCCGGGAAGAGTAGTCCGCGAAATAACTCAAAAGGATCTCGATTTACTACAAATGTCGAGCGAGCATTATGTTAAGCGGGGAAAAGAGTTTAGGGAGATATTGAAATAAATCTTAAGAATAAAAAGGAGTGCCTGACACCAACATTTGTTGGTGTCAGGCACCATAAGGTTTTAAACTATTTACTCTCACTACCGGAAGGTGTTTTAGCAGGGATTAAAAAGCTTAGTAGAATCGTTAGGAAGCTCAAACAAAGGGCATAAAGGAAGACATTTTTTATTCCAATGCTGATATTTGCTGCTTGATTGATGATCAGTCCCATGATGGTCACTCCGATCGAGGTCCCAATGTTTTTTAGAAACATTTGCAGTGATGTAGACATCCCTTTGATGTGGGATTCAGCAAATTCTTGAGAAGCGATCGTTCCTACCGCAAATAATAGCCCAAATGATACACCCTGGATCGTTAAGATGAAAAATAAACTAAAATAGGTTAAATCGGCAATAAATAAGTATAAAGCTAAACCGGAAACAGTCGTTATCACGCTTCCGATAATAAATAGGAGTTTGTATCCAAAGCGGATAATCCACTTCCCGGCTGGGGTACTTCCAAACATCCAGCCCACCGCAATACTGAGAAGAATAAGACCGCTTTTATAAATACTCATATGACTTCCTTCTTGTAGGTATAACGGAATAAAGTTGGATGTTCCAAAAAAGGACAGACAGTAAACTAGCATAAAAAGGTTAGTCATGAGGATTCCTTTGTTCTTAAACAACGAAACAGGTAAGAACGGATGTGCTTCTTTCCTCTCCACTAAAAGAAAAATAATTAAACCAATGATTCCAATGATAAGGTACCAAAAAGAGTTTCTAACATTAGTAGATAACAATAAGAGCGAAATCGAGATCCCAAATAAGAAGAAGCCTTTGTAGTCAATATGGGTCTTCTTGAATTCGATTTTTTCCTTATATGGAATCAGACAGAGAACAGTTGCAATCCCAATCGGAACATTGATAAAGAAAATCCATCTCCAAGTTAGTTCTTCCACAAAAAACGAACCCAACACGGGACCAACAATAGATGAAATGGCCCATATGCTGCTAAAAACTGCTTGAATTTTCCCACGGCTTTCAATCGTAAACAAATCCCCTACGATGATCATGGAGAGCGGAATCATCCCGCCTGCCCCTATCCCTTGCACCCCTCTAAAAATAATCAGCGTCACAATGGAATTGGCCAATCCACACAAAATCGAACCTAAAGTAAATATGGCAACAGCGATTATTAATAATTTTTTCCGACCATACATATCCGATAATTTTCCATAAAGCGGCACTGTAACAGTACTTGCTAACATATAAACAACAAATATCCACGCGAACAACTCCATTCCTCCGAGTTGTTTCACGATGGTAGGGCTTGCCGTTTGCATTATGTTTGCGTCAAGTGCTGATATAAGAGTAGAAATGACGAGACCCCAAAACACATACCTATTCTTTTGCATAACTTCCTCCAACCCATTTGATTTACATTAATTATAATTTCGAATCCCTTTATTAAACATGACTAAAACAGAGATAAGAACGATAACAATACTAAAGGTAACAAAAGTGAAGATTTCACCAATTCCTTCTGCGATCCATCCTGTTAGTAAATAACCGACAGGAAGTAAGGCGAAGGAGCCAAGCATATCTAAACTGACGACACGTCCAAATTTATCTTCAGGAACTAATTCTTGGAGACTAATTTCCCAAATCAAGCCGAATAACATCATCCCTGCCCCTTCAAGAAACATTAAGGCCATTAAAAAAGGAACCGATGAAAAGAATGGCATAAATAATAAACCAAGTCCACTTACACCCACACCAATATAGGCGAGCAGGCCTCTTTTCTTCCATTCTCTCCGTAGTCCAAACACAATGCCACAAACGATTGCTCCTGCTCCTGATGCGGAAAGGACAAGACCAAACACAACAGGCTCAAATTGATAATAGACATTAATGAGCCAAGGAATTAAAATTCGAATGATTCCGCCTGAAAATATATTAACTAACGAGAATGTAAGAATGGTAATCCATAGCCAGGACTCTTGCTTTAGGACCTCAATGCCTTCAAAGAAATCTTGTTTGATAGAGTTTTTCTTTGCTAAAGTGACGGTCGATTGTTGAAAGGTTAAAGAACGAAGACTTAATAAAAAGAACAACGATATTATGTAGGTGATCGCATCAATTCCAAAACCCCACGCCGCTGAAAACGAACTGATAATCATTCCTCCAATAATGGGTCCAAAGATTCTTAAGGCCTGAACACTTACTTGGGTAATCGAGTTGGCCGCATTGCGAATATCCTTCGTAAATACCTTTGCTCGAACCGCCGAATAGGCCGGCTGAAAGAAGCTGTCCATTGTACCCATAATAAACATTATAATAAATAAAAAAACCATATTCAGTTGGTCCATAAAAGCTAATCCAGCTAATAGCACCATCAGGAAGAACCGAACAAGATCAACTACAAACATGATTTTTACTCTGTTCATTTTATCAACCAGGATGCCCGAAACAGGGAGAAGTACGACAAAAGGCAGCATGTAGACAGCCATGACAGTTCCCATCATAGCGGTTGATTTTGATAATTGGAGGACAACAATCGGCAGGATCACATTCGTTATCGAACTTCCTAATAAGGAAAAAATTTGCCCAAAAAGTAACGCAGAGAAGTGCTTAGATTGCTTAAATAGTTGAAAAAAGGTAAACTCACGTGACATTTGTTTCGTTTGAAATGATCCCACAAACTCCCTCCTAATCTCTTCATTCTATATCTATGATGATATCTTATCATTTTTTCATCAAAATAGAATAAGCCATTCACTAAGAATGGCTTACTTCCATCTTCAATAACGGCTGAGTAGTCGTAGGTAAGGTGACTTCGATAGTGGTTCCTTCATTAATTTTACTATGAATATGTAGTTCACCATTATGGCCTTCGATAATTTTGAAGCAAGTCATCAAGCCAAGACCGGTTCCTTTTTCTTTTGTTGTATAAAATGGTTCTCCTAATGTAGAAATCCGTTCTTGTGGAATGCCAACACCTTGATCGATAATCTGAATCGAGATTTTCCCTGCTTCTTTTTCCTTTACGACCACATAAATATTTCCGCCCTTAGGCATAGCTTCCATCGCATTCTTCAGCAAATTTAGAAATACTTGCTTTAGTTGATTTTCCTCGCAGCTGATCAACGGCAAATCATTATCAAATTCTACAAAAATTTGAACATTATTTAGAAGCGACTGATTGTTGAATAAGGTGATAACGTCCTTTAACAAGATCTTAATATCCTGTGTCATATAAACAGCAGCGGTTGGTTTGGCAAGAACTAAGAATTCCCCGACGATCTCATTAATTCGGTCAAGCTCAGATAATACGATATCGAAATATTCTTCTTTCCTAGTGCTAGTCTTTAAGAGCTGTATAAATCCTTTGATGGATGTGAGTGGATTCCGAATTTCATGGGCTATTCCGGCCGCCATTTGACCTAACAATGCCAGTTTTTCAGACTTTTGAAGGAGACGTTCTGTTTCTTCCGTTTTTTCCGTAATATCTTTCCCTATCGACAATACCGCTTCTTTCCCGCCAAAAACTATAAACAAGGAAGAGACTTCAAAGAAAAATGGAGTTCCATCTAAACGCTTTGCTTTATATTCGATTGTATTGACGGGATGCTTTTCTTTCTCTATTTGTTTAAATCGTTCAAGCAAACGACTTTTATAGTCTGGAAGAATTAAATCAAAAATCGATTTCCCCATTAAATCCTCTAGTTTAGTCGCACCAATCATTTGCATTGCAGCCGTATTGACATATAAAAAATTATGCTTGTGTGTTACATAAACGGGTGCAGGTAATGAATCGATCAACTTCTTATAGCTCTCCTCACTTGCACGTGCCTTTTTTTCATAGTATCGTGCCTTATCATATTGCCATCCCACTACCCAGGCAATCAGGGTAAACAGAAAAAAGTCGAACGAAAAAAAAGGATGATGATCATAGATCTTTTGGAAACTGGTAAATAAAATCGAAAGTAATACAAGAAAAATTTGTCCTGATTTTTGCATTATTTAGCCCTCGTATTTAGGTATATTTACTTATGTGTATTCGACAATTTTCTTTATTATCCTTTTTTTGCCTATCCACAATTTTATTATGAAGGAAAATAGCAAATAATCCACCAAAATTTAGTGTTGGTGGATTATTTTATGCTACATATTCTCTTTTAAAAGGATTATTAGTATAAAAAAAGTGTTGGAAAATTCAATTAATATATTAGAAGAAATACTTCTTCTCCGACTATTTGGGTTTGATAGGTTTTCACACAGCCCGTATCTGGGTCTTGGACCTTTCCATCCTCTAAACATATTTTCCAATCATGCATCGGACAGAAAACAAATTCACCGCTTACCATTCCTTCGCTCAAGACTCCGCCCTTATGTGGACAGCGATTTTCCACCGCACGGATGCTCCCGTTTAATAATTTAAATACCGCTACTTCTGTTTTACCAACAAAAACAATTTTTCCCAGTCTCTCTGGAAGATCCTGAATCGAACCGATGGACACCACTTTTGCGCTTTTTTTTATCATTGAATCATCTGCTCCCTCCATAGTAGGTTTCTACGACTTTACTACACTCTCAAACAATTCTTTTTTTATCTTTGCATCTTCCGTTATCGTCTTCCATGGATCTCTGACAACAGATAATGCATCATCGATACGAGTATTCAATTGTTTACGTTTTTGATGATCATCAAGAACAGAGCGGACATGCGCCAACCCAATACGTTCAATCCAAGCAGACGTCCGTTCTAAGTAGTTGGCTGTCTCACGGTAATACTGAAGATAGGCACCGGTAATTTCCATCGCTTCTTCGGATGTTTTTACGGTGTATAGCAGGTCTCCGCCGCGGACATGTGTTCCGCCATTCCCACCGACATAAAGTTCCCAGCCACCATCAATCCCAATAAAACCTATATCTTTAAACCCTGACTCCGCACAGCTTCTCGGACAAGCAGAAACGGCCATTTTCACTTTATGTGGTGTTTGCAAGCCTTCAAATTTCTTTTCAAGGTCGATCCCCAGTCCAAGTGAATCTTGGGTGCCGAAACGGCAGAATTGATCCCCGACACATGTTTTTACCGTTCTCAGTGATTTTCCATAGGCAGACCCTGACGGCATATCCAAATCTGTCCATACTTTTGGCAAGTCTTCTTTTTTCACGCCAAGCAAGTCGATCCGTTGACCTCCAGTTAGTTTTACCATCGGTATTTCATATTTATCGACCACGTCAGCAATCCGTCGTAAGTCCTGTGCATTTGTTACACCGCCGTACATACGCGGAACAACAGAATAGGTTCCATCCTTTTGGATATTTGCATGCATGCGCTCGTTGACAAATCGAGACTCCTTTTCATCCTGATAATCAATCGGATGAACCATACCCAAGTAATAGTTCAGAGCAGGGCGGCATTTTGAACACCCTTCCTCAGTACTCCACCCAAGTACATTCATCACTTCTTTGATGTGGGTCAGCCCTTTTGTTTTTATCTCTTCTACGACTTCATCTCTCGCTAAATGGGTACAGCTGCAAATCGCTTCTTTCTGGACAGTGCTGTCAAACTCTGAACCGAGCGTAAGTTTTAACACTTCCGCAACAAGCGGTTTACATCCTCCGCATGACCTGGATGCACTAGTACAAGCTTTGATTTCATCAACCGATGAACATCCTTGATTTTGTATTGCCTGAATTATTGCCCCTTTGGATACACCATTACATCCACAGATGATTTCCTCTTCACTCATGGATGCAACTAAGCTGCCACCAAAGTCATCATTGAGAGGCTGAAGAAGCGAGACCTTCGTGGTGAAGGAAACGTCTGCTTGCTTTTGAATCATCGAAAAAAGACGGTTCCCATCACTGCTATCGCCAAACAGCACGGCACCAACAATTCGATTGTCTTTTAACACAATCTTCTTATAGATGCTGTCATTTCCATCAAAGACTTTAATGGCTTCCTTCCCTTCGCCTTCCATAAAATCACCGGCTGAAAACACCTCAACCCCTGAAACCTTCAACTGTGTGGATAATACCGAGCCTTGATAACCCGTAGTCCCCAACCCGCAAATATGTTTCGCTAATACTCTTCCTTGCTCATATAAGGGGGCTACCAGACCATAAACTGTACCATTGTGCTCGGCACACTCTCCAACCGAGTAAATATTAGGAATGCTCGTTTGCAGGTATTCATTCACGACAATCCCACGATTAACAGCAATGTCTGTTTCTTTGGCTAATGCAACGTTTGGCTTGATACCAACTGCCATGACGACTAAGTCAGCATCAAGCAACGTCCCATCGCTAAACCTTAGACCTTCTACGCGATCATTCCCAAATATTTCTTGCGTTTGTTTTTCTAATAAAAATTTCATTCCCTGTTGTTCTAATTCTCTTTGCAGCAGTTTCCCTGCTTGAGGGTCTAATTGGCGCTCCATTAAATACGGGGCGAGATGAATGACCGAAACATCCATTCCTAAGTTTAGAAGACCTCTTGCCGCTTCGAGTCCGAGCAAACCACCGCCAATCACGGCTGCCTTTTTATACCTTTTCGAATTTTCAAGCATGACCTCTGTGTCCTTTATATCCCGAAAAGCTGTTACTCCTTTCTTATCCGCTCCCGGTATCGGAAGGATAAACGGAAGAGAACCTGACGCGATAATCAACTCATCATACGGTTCAATTCTTCCTAAGTCGGTTACAACTACTTTTCTTTCTGAATCAATTTTGATCACTGTTTCACTTGTGAACAACTGAATGTTGTTCTCTGTGTACCATTCCCATTCATTGAGCGTTATGTCTTTTACCTCTGTATCCCCTTGTAATACTTTCGAAAGTAGGATTCTATTATAATTCGGATGCGGTTCCCTTCCGAAAATTGTAATCTCGAATGATTCTCTTGATAGTTTTAATATCTCCTCAATGGTTTTAACACCAGCCATGCCATTACCTACGAGTACCAACTTTTTCTTCTCCATGTTAGTTTTCCCCCTGTTTGAAAGTTTCTTAAACTATATCACAGCCATTTCAAGAACTAACTTATCGTGTAAGATCTTCTAACACGGAAATTTTTAATTTAAAAAATCTATAGCTGGTTGCACTTTAACGGCACTGACTTTAAAGCCTGGCATTTTGCAGGCAGGATCCAATTCTTTTGAAACGAGGAGATTAATATTTTGTGAGTCTGCCCAGTGAAAAGGAACAAAAATGGTATCATGACGAATCGTTTCCGACCATTTGCTTCTCACCACAACACTTCCCCTTCTCGATTCAATCTTTACTAATGATTGGTCCCGGATCTGAAATTTTACTGCAGTTTGTGGATGAATTTCCATAAACGGTTCTATGTTCCTTGCCGCTAAAGCTGGACTTTTTCTTGTTTGAACTCCTGTTAGGTAGTGTGACATGACTCTTCCGGTTGTTAGATAAAGCGGGAATTCTTCGGACACTTGTTCTTTTGGCACCTCAGGGATGTTCGAAACAACCACCATTTCTGCCTTTCCGTCAGAATGGGCGAAGGAAGTCTCAAACACGCGTTTCGTCCCCTTGTGGTCAGTGCCTGGACAAGGCCATAAGATCCCGCCTTCTTTTCTAAGACGTTCGTATGTCATTCCGGAATAATCAGCCTTCCCGCCATTGCTCGCCAGTCTTAATTCCGTAAAAATTTCCTCAGCAGTTGAAAAGGAAAAATACTCTTCTTTTCCAAGCACACGGGCAATTTCACATATGATTTGCCAGTCATGCTTGGCTTCTCCGGGACACGGATAGCTTGCTTCTCTCAACGTAACTCGTCCTTCAAGATTCGTCATTGTTCCTTCATCTTCTAAATAGGAGGAAGCAGGCAAGATCAAATCTGCTAACTTTGCTGTTTCTGAAAAGAACAGATCGACCGCCACGAAGAATTTCAACTTTTTCATAGCCTCTCTGACGAAATGGGCATTCGGATTGGAGACAACCGGATTGGAGCACATTAAAAACAGCGCTTGAATTTCACCTTCATCAATTTTCTCCATCATTTCATAGGCAGAAACACCCTTTCCGGGCAAATCATCCTTGTTCACACCCCAAATTCGAGCAATATATTCTCGATGTTCCTCGTTCTCAATGGAACGATATCCAGGCAGCTGATCTGCCTTTTGGCCATGTTCTCTCGCCCCCTGTCCATTACCCTGTCCGGTAATAGCTCCATAACCACAGCCTGACTTGCCAATTTTCCCCGTTGAACACAGAATATTTAGGAAATTACGGACAGTCAGCGAACCATTTGTGTGCTGTTCCACTCCTCTCGCTGTAAAAATCATTCCTGTTTCTTCTTTGCCAAACCTAACTGCCGCTTTCCGAATAAGCGGGATGGGAACCCCTGTTATCTCTTCAATTTCTTCTAAACAGAGCGATAATACATACTCCCGAACTTCTTCAAACCCGTTCACACGTTCTTGGATAAACGCTTCATCCACATAATTCTCTTCCAGAATAACTTTCAATAACCCATTTGCTAACACGGCATCGGTACCCGGTTTCGGTTGTAAATGCAAGTCTGCTATTTTCGTTGTTGCTGTTTCCCGAGGATCGATGGCGATAATATAAGCACCATTTTCTTTCGCCCTTTCGAAATAGGGCATAATTGTGGGCTGACATTCAGCAATATTCGTCCCAGCTAAAATAAGACAACGAGTGGATGTGATTTCGGACAAGCTATTAGTGAATCCTCTATCCAATCCAAACGTTTGACTAGCAGCAGATGCAGCGGCAGACATACAAAAACGGCCATTATAATCAATGTATTTTGTTTTTAAAGCAACACGGGCAAATTTCCCCAATAAGTAGGCTTCTTCATTCGTGATTGACGCACTCCCATAAACCGCTAAAGCATTCAGTCCCGCTTCCTCCTGGATTTTCGTAAAATTTTCTTTGATCAGATCCAATGCCTTCTCCCATGTAGTCCGGACAAATTCCCCATTTACCTTTACCATGGGATATTTCAAGCGTTCCTTATGAAAAGCATGCTGATGGGCATTCATGCCTTTAATACATAATCGCCCCTCTGAAGTGGGATTGTCTTTTCCAATGGTTATATATTTTTTTCTAGTAACGATTGATTGTTCGATCAATTGCATTTTACATTGCATGCTGCAATATGGACATTGGGTATCATACCTTTTTTCCGATTTTACTTCTTGTTCTTTTGTACGGAAATACTTTAATAGCGCCTCTGTCATGGTATCTCACCCTTTCCCCTTTTTTTAATATATAGGTATTTATAATGACTACTAAAATCCTGATAAATGATAAATGATTACTTTGGGCTTTTTTCTAAAGACGTTCTCCGCAAGAATTTATCCTGCTCTAGCCGCATCAGTAATTGCTGGCGAAGTTCAGGGTCAAACAGTATTTCTCTTATATGCACTAAACCAACCCTTTCAATCCATTGCCAAGTTCGCTCAAGGTAATTGGCTGTCTCACGGTAATATTGAATAAAGCCGCAAATGATTTCGATGACATCATCGGTCGCTGCCTCGAGGCATAATAACTCACCGGCACGGATGTGACGTCCGCTGCTCCCGCCAGCATAAATTTCCCAGCCCAATTCCGTCCCAATGATACCGATATCTTTTGTGGTTGACCCTGCACCATTATGCATACATGCTGATATACCCATTTTCACGCGATAAGGTGTGATTAAATACTCCAATCTCCTTTCGAGGTTAACCGCAAGCTGAAGCGAAGGTTGTTTGTCACATCTGCAAACATGTTCACCGATACATGTTTTAACATTTTGAACCATATTTCCATACGTTGCACTTACGGTCATATTCAAATCAGCCCATACGTCGGACAGGTCCTCTTCCTTCACTCCCATCAAATGAATTCTTTGTTCACTTGTTACAGCTACATTCGAGATCCCAAACTTCTCTGCAACCTCGGCAATGGTGCGTAATTGGGCTGCAGAGGTTTTTCCACCGTACATTTGTGGGACAACGGTATAAGACCCGTCGTGTTGTAAGATGGCACTCATTTTTTCGGACACAAAAAGAGTTTCCTGCTGTCTTTCATATTCCGGATAAATCATTCCAATATAATAGGATAGGGCAGGAAGACAAGTGGCGCATCCCGTTTTGTTGTGCCAGTCTAGTACATCCATTACTTCCTGAACGAAAGACAAGCCTTTCATTTGCATTTCATAAACGACGTCATCTTCTGTTAACGAGGTACAGGAGCACAGTGTCTTTTGTTCAATCACCTCATCAAATTCATCGCTCTGAATATAGGTTAAAAGCTCGGATACTAACGGTTTACAGCCGCCACATGAAGCGGAAGCCTTTGTACACTTTTTCACTTGTTCAACTGTGGAACATCCAGTTTTTAGAACCACCTCAACAATTGCTGCTTTTGATACCCCGTTACAATTACAGATAATATCACTGGGGGACATTGAAGCGACAGAACCCCCGGCTCCTCTTAATCCTTGAAAAAGAGTAACTTTCTCCACGTCTGATACATTTTGTTTTTTCAAGATCATTTCCAGAAATCTTGTGCAATCACTTGTATCTCCAAATAAAACAGCACCAACCATTTTGGATTGTTCAAACACCAATTTCTTGTAAACACCATCTAGCTCATTATGAATTTCAATCGCCTTAAATCTTTCATCACAAGTAAACTGGCCGACCGAAAAGACATCCACACCAGATATTTTTAATTGGGTCGACAGAATCGTTCCTTCGTAACCCTTGCATTCGAGCCCGCAAATTCGCTTGGCTAAGACTTTCCCTTGATCATAAAGTGGTTTAACTAATCCATAGACGATTCCTTGATGTTCCACACATTCACCGACCGCATAAATGTTCGGTATATTCGTTTCCAGATAATCATTAACGATAATCGCTCGATTTGTATCTATTCCACTATCCTTTGCTAACCGAATATTCGGTCTCACCCCAACAGCCATAACAACTAAATCAGCAGGGATTTCAGTTCCGTCTTTAAAAGACACTCCTCCAACTCGACTGTTCCCGTTAATCTCCTTTGTTTCTTTGTCAAAAAGAAAGCGCAAACCTTGCTTTTCCAACTCTGTTTGCAACAGTTTTGCCGCTCTTTCATCCAGTTGCCTTTCCATTAAATTTCGGCCGTTATGAACCACCGTTACTTCCATCCCAAGATTGAGCAACCCAAAAGCTGCCTCTAAACCTAAGACCCCACCTCCAATGACTACTGCTTTTTTATAATGTTTCGCTGCCTCAATCATTTTCTGACAATCATCAATGGTCCGAAACGCGATAACTCCTTCTTTGTTTGTACCGGTAATTGGGAGCAGATACGGAACGGAACCTGTTGCAATGATTAGTCGGTCATAGGAGAAATCGCGATTTTTATTCGTTTTTACCACTTGTTTTTCAGGATCAATTTTTATTACCGTTTCTCCAGTAAACAGGTTAATGTTTTGTTCGTCATACCAATTTCGATCATGGATCGTAATATCATTAAATGTTGTACATCCCTGCAAAACAGACGATAGTTGGATACGATTATAGTTAAGATGTGGTTCAGTTCCGAAAATGGTCATCTCAAAAGAATGTGGTGCTACTCGTAAAATTTCCTCAATACATCGTACGCCCGCCATTCCATTCCCTATCAATACAAGCTTTTGCTTTTTCATTCTAAGAACCTCCGCCGATTAGTTATGTGGATTGCTGTACATATAAATATCACCTATTATTCCATAAATCTCTCTAAAAGGAATTCTTTGTGTTATATTTTCTGACACGATAAGTTTCCGTGTTAGAGTTTCTTACACGATAGGAGACATCTTCCTTTACGATACGTTATTGTTTAACACAGCAAGAGCAACGTAATGATCAAATACGATTAGGAGGAAAAATAATGAAAAATGGGATTGGAATATTTTCATTCTTGGTGTTACTAATTAGAGTTATGTTTTCAAAAGATAGCTGTTTTGAATGGTAAACAAGAAGAGATCTAGTTATGAAACACGTAAAAAATGTTTTTTAGAAAGGAGTTCAACAATATGAATTTATCAGACTTGAAAAAAAGTGGTCATGCGCCATCATTAGCAGCTTCATTTTTATACTTTGATGTTAGTTTTATGATTTGGGTGATCTTAGGGGCACTTGGGGTGTATATTACAAAGGATTTTGGGCTTACTCCCTCGCAGAAGGGTTTTATTGTGGCAGTTCCGATTTTAAGCGGATCATTTTTCCGCCTCGTTCTAGGCGTCTTAACTGATCGAATTGGCCCGCGGAAAACAGCCATCAGCGGCATGCTCATTACCATTATTCCACTGGTCTGGGGTTGGTTATATGGTCAAACATTAACTGAAATTTATCTGATTGGGATTCTTCTTGGTGTAGCAGGTGCCAGTTTTGCTGCAGCCCTCCCGATGGCAAGCAGATGGTACCCGCCTCACCTACAAGGACTGGCAATGGGAATTGCAGGCGCCGGAAACAGTGGGACGCTTTTTGCCACCTTATTTGGACCTCGTCTTGCGGATCAACTGGGCTGGCATAATGTCTTGGGACTGGCACTTATACCTTTATTATTCGTCTTTATCTTGTATATCATTTTGGCAAAAGACGCCCCTTCTCAACCGGCCCCCAAAGCGGTGATAGAATATCTAAAAGTATTTAAGCAAAAAGATACATGGTATTTTTGTTTGCTGTACAGTGTTACCTTCGGGGGATTTGTTGGTTTGTCCAGTTTCTTGAGCATCTTTTTTGTGGATCAATATGATTTATCAAAAGTAAGAGCAGGCGATTTTGTTACCCTATGTGTAGCAGCCGGAAGCTTTTTCCGACCCGTCGGCGGGTTCATTGCAGATAAAATAGGTGGTGTACGCCTGCTTACTTTCCTTTTCATCGGGGTTGCACTAAGTATGTTTGGCGTTAGCCAACTCCCGCCTTTAGCTTTTGTCACCACTTTATTGTTTATCGGAATGCTCTGTTTGGGAATGGGAAATGGAGCAGTTTTTCAATTGGTTCCAAAACGTTTCCAAGAAGAGATTGGGATGATTACCGGGATTGTTGGAGCAGCCGGCGGGGTTGGCGGATTTTTTGTTCCAAATATCTTGGGAACACTTAAAGAGATTACCGGATCGTATGGCACGGGCTTTCTTGTTTATACCGGGATTGGCATTGTAGCATTGATCGTGTTATTCATAGCCCAAATGTCTTGGCGGAAAACCTGGTCGCCAACGAAAGCCTCTTTTAAAAATTAACTGACCTATGATAAAAAACGCATTTACCATTACTTTGGCAAATGCGTTTTTTTACTTAAACTTACTGATTTTTTCCAGGGTACCACTTATTTTTTGAAACCACAATCAAAAAGTTTCGGAATCATTAAGAGTATCAATTTTTTTGAGGAAGTCGAACTCTCTGCTTACCCATAATAAAAGCCATTTCTTACGCAAATAATAAATATATATTGAAGCTTTACACGACCGACAAATAAAAGGTGGGCTAAAAATGGGCTATGGAGAGCTACTATTTAGAATTACTGTTTCATTTTTTGTGTTGTTCATTTTAACGAGAATAATGGGTAGAAAAGAAATTAGTCAAATGACCTTTTCTAATTTTGTCTCTGCTATTGCAATCGGTGAAATCGCTGGTACTCTAGCTTTAGTTCCTGATATCAAAATTATTAACGGTGTGATTGGATTAGTTGCTTGGAGTTTCTTTACGATTTTAATGGCTTTGATTGATCTTAAATCGAAAAAAGCACGAAAAGTAATTGAGGGAGAACCTTTGATAGTCATTAAAAAAGGACAAATCATTGAAAAGTCACTTCGTGATACTCGACTAAGTGTTGATGCTCTTAATACATTGCTTCGGAAAAAGGATGTTTTCTCTTTAGCAGATGTTGAATTTGCCATTTTTGAAACAGATGGAGAGCTTTCTGTGATGAAAAAAGAAAACAAACAGCCTGCAACAAAAAAAGATTTGAACATTGAAACATCAAAAATAAGTATTTCTCCGATAGATGCAGCGATTGTTTCGGACGGAGTAATAGACCAAAAGAATATGACTAAACTAAACATTAAACCAGAATGGCTTGAACAAAAACTGCAGCAAGCTGGAGTTCAAGATATCACAAACGTTTTATATGCAGAGATTCAACAAGATGGATCCCTGTACATTAATAAAAAAAACGATATCCTTCATTAATAAACGGTTTATTTCTGTTACCTTGAAAGTGAATTTTTCACAATAATTTCACCTAAAAAAGTGCATCTATCCCCTGAAAACTAAAATATAAGCCAAATCCGATTAGTGACACTCCAGATATGATCGAGATGGCAATTAGACTTTTAATACTCAAGAGCTTTCGAAAACCTGTGGTTAATGCAGCCACAAAGATATCCCAAAAAGTTAGGCCGAGAAAGATCATACTACTATAAATTAAAAGTGATTCGGTACCGTTCGTTTGCGCAGTTTTGGCTAGGACTGAACCATAAATCCCTAACCAAAAAAGAATCGATAATGGGCTCGTTATTGACATGATGAAGCCCGTCGCAAAACATTTGAACAAGGACTCCTTTTGCCTACTGTAGGTAAGGTTAATTGTATTTGCATTTTTTATGCTTTCTAATCCTGAATATATAAGAATAAAACCGCCAAACAGCCAAAGGAAGATTTGAATAAAGGGAATACCTAGGAATTGAACCATCCCTAAATACACCAACAGCATAAAAATTCCATCCGCAATCATCGAGCCTACCCCAACAACCCATGCATGCCAAAAGCCATTCTTAATCCCCTTATCCAAACGAGCAGAATTTACCGGACCAATTGGAGCTGCTAATGTAAATCCCAAGATTATATAACCTGCCAAAATACTCATGCTCAAGAAAACCACTCCACTCCCACCGATGTGTTAACTTGTAAATTCTATGAGTAAAATTTAGATACATGTCCAAAAAAAATCACCTTTTCCATTA
Source organism: Bacillus sp. AFS006103 (assembly GCA_002559145.1). Lineage (GTDB taxonomy): Bacteria > Bacillota > Bacilli > Bacillales > Cytobacillaceae > Neobacillus. Next base: position 25,279 of record NTXX01000031.1, on the reverse strand, counting down.
ATAAAAGTTATGCGCTAGAGGATTTCACCAGCGCTAACTTGATATTGATTCATATTAAAACCTAAGTAGTGGGTCTTGTTTTTTCTGCCTTTTTGTTCTGCGGTTTCATTTCAGAGGCAAATTCAGTACTAGTCAAACTTTTAACACTTTGTAGTCCTGATTTCGTTTTAATATTCCTTTTCGTCATATTCTCACCACCATTCTAATGATTTTTATAATTTAACCCCAGAGTCTATAAACATGCAATATGAAATATGCTATGTTTTTTACATTAAATTTTGCTGTGAAGGACAATATATAATTGTGCTGTGTTAATGGAAAGGTGGCACTTTGTATGAATAAACTAACGTACACATTGAGGAGGGCTACAATGGGAATTTTAAGTGGAAATCCTAAGGAAGAACCTTTACACTATGGTGAAGTCTTTGATATCTGGTCTTCACAATTAGTCGGAAATAGTATGATTGCGGGTTATCAAACGATGTTAAATCATGCCGGTGACGATGATTTAAAGAAATTATTAGTTGAAGCAATTGAAACATGCCAGCAACAAAAGAAACAAGTGGAAGAGCTGTTAAAAGAAAATGGCATTGGCTTACCACCAGCAGCACCTGAGCCTCCTGAAGCATGCTTAGAAGAAATTCCTGTTGGCGCAAGAATCCCCGATCCAGCTATCGCAGCTACTCTTGGTGCAGATATAGCTGCCGGTTTAGTTGCATGCAGCGCAGTGATTGGTAAATCCATTAGAGAAGATGTTGCCATGATGTATGCTCAATTCCATAATCAAAAGGTTGCACTTGGAGGAAAGGTCCTGCGCTTAAATAAAGAAAAAGGTTGGTTAATCCCGCCTCCATTACATCTTAATAAACATCATGATTGTTAACGATGAAAGCAAACAAAAACACGGTGAGAAATTGCCGTGTTTTTCTATTTATCATCGAATGACTGCTGTAAACCTCATGATCCTGATTTTAATTCTTTGACACTATCTATTTGTCAGTACGATGAGTGACCAATTTGGTATAATAGTTAAATTAAGTTAACGACATTTGAGGTGGCAGCATGAAAAAGACGATTGGAATGTTTGCTCATGTCGATGCTGGAAAAACCACATTGGCAGAACAACTGCTCTATCATACGAAAACCATTAGACAAAGAGGACGCGTAGATCATCAGGATACATTTCTTGATACCCATACCATCGAAAAACAACGTGGGATAACAGTATTTGCCGATCAGGCCATGTTTTCCTATAATGAATCTCTCTATTATTTGATTGATACCCCGGGACATGTCGATTTCTCTCCCGAAATGGAGCGAGCAATTCAGGTGATGGATTATGCGATTGTGATTATTAGTGCGGTGGAAGGGATTGAGGGGCATACGGAAACCGTCTGGAGACTTTTACAAAAGCATCAGGTTCCAACCTTTTTCTTTATTAATAAAACCGATCGTGCGGGTGCAGATTCTGAAAGAGTCTTAGACGAAATTCGCAGCAATTTAACCACGGATGTGATTGAGATTACTGAGTCTTTGACTGAGGGGCATATGAACGAAGAACTGGTTGAATTTGTTGCAGAACGTAATGAGCCTCTCTTAGAAACATATATGGCTACAGGATATGATCCATCACTTTGGATAGAAACCATGAGATCCATGATCAATCAACAGCAACTTTTCCCCTGTGCCAAAGGTTCCGCCCTACAAGACAGTGGCATTCACAGTTTTCTTGAAAAATTGGATCTCTTAACTGCTACCAATTACCTAAGCGATGCACCGTTTGCGGGCCGTGTTTATAAGATTCGCTATGATGAAAAAGGGACAAGAATTACGTTTATTAAAGCACTTCGCGGGACATTAAAAGCAAGGGACGAATTATGCTATAAGGAGGAAGAAAACTTCATCTGCGAAAAGATTACGCAGATAAGACTTTATAATGGAAGTAAATTTACTACCGTAGAACGAGTGGTCGCTGGTGATATTTTTGCCGTAACAGGTCTTTCGGCCGCTTCTGCTGGGGATGGGCTTGGAACATTAGAGGAAAAAACCGAATACGAGTTGGTTTCCACGTTAAAATCCAAAGTGATTTTCGAACCATCGATGAATGTGAAAGAAGTGTTGAAGTATTTTAAAATGTTAGATGCCGAGGACCCTGCTCTGAATGTGATCTGGGAAGAACGCACCCAGGAAATTCATATTCATATCATGGGAACCATCCAACTTGAAGTACTTAAACATGTAATTAAAGAACGCTTTCTATTCGATGTCTCATTTGCGGAACCAGAGATTTTATATAAAGAAACAATCGCTTCAGAAGTCATCGGTTATGGCCATTTTGAACCGTTAGGACATTATGCGGAGGTCCATCTAAAAATAGAACCTGCAGAAAGAAATAGCGGGCTTCGATTCGAAAGTGTATGTCATTCCGATCATTTACCGGTCGGTACCCAGAACGTCATCCAGAATCACTTTTTTGAGAGGGACCATCATGGATTACTAACCAGTTCTCCTATTACCGATCTAAAGGTGACCTTACTAACAGGAAGATCCCATAATAAGCACACCACTGGCGGGGATTTTAGGGAGGCAGCTTTCCGCGCATTACGGCAGGGGCTTGAAAAAGCAAACAATATTCTGCTGGAACCCTTCTATGATTTTAAGATCAGATTGGATTTAGAACAAATGGGGAAAGTCCTAACAGACATTCAAAATGCGCACGGCAGCTTTAACCCTCCAATCACGGAAGGAAATAAAACACTATTAACCGGGAAAGTTCCCGTCGCCACCTTTATGAATTATGGGCCTGAGTTCGCTTCGATTACGAAAGGAAAAGGAATTATGAATCTCCTTGTCGGCGGTTATTACCCTTGCCATAATCCTAACCAAGTCATGGAGAGAATCGATTATAATAAGGATGCTGATCCAGAGTATACTTCGTCCTCCATCTTCTGCTCTAAAGGTCAAGGCTATTCCGTGCCGTGGGACGAAGCAGAAAGTAAAATGCATGGTTTGTAGTATGTTTATTGTCTAATGTTTAAGAAGCAGACTATTGACGACCGTTCCTTCGCTAATTTCATAGTTTCAGGGAGTCAATAACCTCTATTGACTACTGCTCTATCACTTTTTTCATTGGTTCGGTCGTCAATACCTCCTATTGGCGACCGCTTCGTTACTTTTTTCATAGTTTGAGTAGCCAATAACTCCGATTAATGACTCTGCCTTTCTTTTTCTTACGAGCTTCAGTCGTCAATAGCCTATATTTCCAGCCAGCCCTAAATCAATCTTCTTTCCAATGATCTGGAAACCGTAATGCCGGTGGTAATTTAGTAGTCCGATCACCCTTTGCTGAATTAATTTGTGCCTGGGTCAGAAACAGACATCCTATTAAATTTGCCCCACTTAAATCAGCATCTCTCAAGTCTGCACCAATGAGATCAGCCGTTCTCAGGTCAGCTTTTCTTAAATCCGCCGCAATTAGTAATGCCCCTCTTAAATTAGCTCCTCTAAGGTTAGCTCCCTTTAATTTTGCCCCTAAAAAGTCTCGCCTATTTACGTTTTTCTTGGTCGAAACCCCTGCACGTGCCAGTTCGCTTGCTTTGAGAAGTAAATCATTGACAATCCCTCTGTGGGCAGGAATATCTAACTCTAAGATTGATTGCGCACTCATATTTGTAAGTTTCTCAGTATTTTCTAAAGCAGATCTCAATTCTTTAAAAATAGGCCGTGCTTCTTCTTTACAAAGAGCTTCATTTAAATAACAAAGCATCTCATGGAGTTGTTGCATAATCGGAAATACATCAAACATTTCCTTTGCCAAGTCTGGATTATCGCGCCAGTCGTTTCCACCAAAGGTAACTTGCGAAACCTTTTGACCGGCACCAAAGCATTCGTATCCGACACAGCCTTTGAATCCCTTTTCTCTGAGGTTCTTATGAATCTTACAACTGTAATCTGACTGCAAATTTGGACATGGATTCCCTGCTTCTTTATCTACTGCAAAATCAGTCGATTTAGCATAGGGTAAGGCTACACAGCATAATCCAAAACAATTCCCACAATCTGACCTTAAATTTTTTAAATCAATATTGTTCTCTTTTACTTGATCAAACACGCTTACCCATCCTTTAAGTAATTGTTGTATGCATCTAATTTAACACAAAAATACCTCTCATCCATAATAGAAAAAGAGGTTTTTACTATTAATAAATCTAATCACGAAAGGGCTTTTCTCTTTAGCGCTTTACTGCTTAAATTATTTCCATTCCAATAAGCCATGCTGGTGGCAATTAAAAGTAAGATTCCCGTTACGATAAAAACCATTTGGACAGGAAAAATCCCACCGAGAAATCCTCCAATCATCGGACCCGTCATTCCGCCGATTTGGTTGGCCGTTTGATTTAAACTAAAGGCCCTGCCCCGGAAATCCTCAGGAGTCGATTTTACAACGAGTCCATTCAACGCCGGGTAAACTGCGCAGAAAAATATTCCAAAAACAAAGCGCATCAACGAAAATCCCCAAATTTGACTGAATAAAACTTGTGCAAGGGTCCCTAATCCTCCGCCCAGCAACCCGATAAATAACACTCGTTGAAAGCCAACTTTATCAGCCCATTTTCCCCAAAATGGAGCAAACAGAGCACTGGCGATTCCAGGAAGTGAAAATACGATACCTGCTAATAACGAGGCGTTTTCAGACGTTCCACCCAGTTTCACAATATATAATGGAAGAACTGGTTCAATTGTCATCACGGAACAACTTGTGAGTACAGTGAGAATTAGAACAAGTACGAAAGGACGATTGGTTAACGCCACTTTAAAGTCTGTTTTAATGGAACCTCGAACCTTACTTGGCGTAAAATTTTCCTCAACTACCCAAAAAATAATTAGGAGTGTCGCAAAGAAAACGATCATCCCTGCTGTGGCAAAGGCCCAGCGATTCCCCACTAAATGGGATATTCCCCCGCCTAACAAGGGACCGAGGATTGTGCCTGACGCTGATGCGGTGGATATGAGCGAAAGTGCATAACCCACCTTATTATTAGGTGTATTAGTACCTATTAACGCAATCGCACCAGGAATGAACCCACTTAGTAAGCCCTGTAGGATTCGTAGGACTAATATTTGATAGGGATTTGTGACAAAAGCCATTAATGTATAGATGACAAAAAGGACAAATCCCGCCCGGATGATCATTGGCTTTCTCCCATACTTATCTGCCATCCTGCCCCAAAACGGCGATGCAATCGCACCTGCAAAAAAAGCCGAACTAAATAACAATCCCGCCCACATTTCTGTATGTTCATGTACACCAATTTGCAAAAGAAAAATAGGCAAAAAGGGAATAACCATGGAAAAGCTTGCTGCTGTAAAAAAGACCCCAATCCAAAGTACCCATAAGTTACGCTTCCAGTTTAGCATGCGATTCCACCTCCCGAGTTTTGATCTAATTATGTAATTCTTTTCCTTTGATTAATTTTCATATCGTTAATAGTAACATACTAATCAATTATTTTCATTTCCGAAATATTCGTATACAGAAATTATCTTCCGAAAATCCAAAAAGAAGAAACCACCCAAATAAATGGATGGTTCCGAAAAAATCTTACTACCGCAAATTTGTTACAAGTTATACCAAATAAGCTCCCAATGCAACCATCGCATGCTTTAAGGCTTGCTCATATGCTTTATCTTGCCCGATTACTAAACGGAAATCAGCCTGGTCACGAACCGTTGAACGTCCTTCGACTTCATAACCATTTTCAAAGATCAACAGACAAATAGTTGATTTATCACTCATTCGGTGGAATTTTTTCTCGACAATCATTTCCTCCAATTTTCTTCGTTTATCATCCTTAATCACAGCCATTCTTGAGTATGGAATAACAATATGTTCATAATAATGGTTGTTTTTACATCCGACAGTAAGAATTTTTTCACCATGATGTTCTATGTTATTAATCTCTCCGCAATTAGGACAAATGCTTTCAATAATCATTAGATCATCTCTCCCCTGTTATTAAATTCTTTCCTACGTTTTTTATTAAATCAAATAGATTATCTCACACAAGAGGAAAATATTTACACACAATCATGAAATATCTATGAATAATGAACCTTTACTCCGCAAAAAAAAGACCAGTGTTCTTGGTCTTTCGTTCAATAAATCTAAGTTTTTAAAGGGTCCTCTGATTCCCTGAATTCTTTCGAACAGCATGGACTAAAAATGTTCCTGAGAAGACGGCAATTAAGATAGAAAAGAAAACAAATTCGTCAAATTGGAATCCGAAGGCAGAAACAATCATTTTTATGGCAATAATCGCAATCAGGATAAAGGCAGTGGTTTCGATTTCAGGGACCTTCTCAATTAATGACAGAAAGAGTTGCGCTACCCCACGCATCATTAATATCCCGATCACCCCACCAAGGAAGAGGACCCACTGCTGATTCGAAACTCCAAAGGCGGCAATTACGCTATCCAAACTAAAGGCAATATCCATTAACTCCACCGTTAGCACCGTTCTCCAAAAGCCCGATTTTTGTTTGGGGATTTCATCTTCTCCATCCTTATTCTTGATAAAGTTTTGAACCACAATCCATAATAAGTAGTGACCGCCGACAATTTTTATCCAACCAATATTGATTAAGGTAACTCCTAGTCCAATCGCTAAAATGCGGAATAGATAAGCGCCAAAAATCCCATAAAAGAGGGCTTTCTTTCGTTGACCTTTCGGTAATTTTTTTACCAATATTGCCAAAACAAGGGCGTTATCAGCAGAGAGTAACCCTTCAAGAATAACAAGTGTCCCTATAACTCCCCAGCTGGCAGGATTAGAAAATACCTTTTCTAGAGCTTCTAGTGAAAAAAATGAACTATAACTATTGATCATTTCCTGTAGAAATCCCATTTCGTCTCCCTTTCCTACGCTTTTTTACACTCAAATTCTTTACTCATCGTTTTTGTCGAGTATTCTTATATAAATGTATGTACAACCTCTAAAATAATGAACCAAAACATACCTACCCTCGCAGCTTAGTTTCGTTTCCGTTTGGTTTAGACCGCTCGGTGGTTCCTTTCTCCACAAAAATGAGCAAAAAAGATACAGAGCGTGTTAAATCAAAAGTAACGGCATAAATTTAAGCTAATCAAAAAGACGATTCAACTCGAATCGTCTTTTTGATTAGCAAATATTTTTCAAAAAAATCGCTTAGTCGCTATTTTTTGTACCTTCCGTTTTCCCTTTTGATAATGCTCGACGGTCACTTGCCTTCGGCGGCTCTTCTAACCAACCATTTTCAATCATGAGGTTCGCTCCATCTTCTGCAAATCTTAGAAGTTCACTTGTCAGAACAATATACTTTTCGCCAAGATCTCTTCTGGAGGACACGCTTAACGCTGTTCCGTAAAGAGCAATAGCCAATTGCGTTGATAATTGGATTTGATACATCATCCATTTGTCAGAAAAAGGGGCAGTAGTAGAGTCCGTTACTTGTGATTGCCATGAAATGGGATAATTCAGAGCTTCTTCACGATAAATGTTCTCGAATGTATCTATATGTTTATTAGCAATCTCTTTTCCTCTATAAATAAACTTCCGAACCTTATTAGAAGCAGCAACCTGACTAAAGCCAACCTTTAATGCCACATGTAGATGCATTTTGTTCAAATTAAAAGAAATGTCGCCAATTTCTAAGGCAGTTAACGGGCGACGTTCCCCAAACCAGCCATTTAAAAAACTTTGCTGCTTAACAAAGTCAACCGCTTTTGCAGGTGCAATGACCGGTGGTCTTGATAAAATACCCTTAGTAAGCATCGTGTCGACTATTTTTTCAAACAGCATCATGGTTTCAGTATTACATTTAATGTAGTAGGTGCGAAGATCTGCCCGAATCGAAGTACTGACAGAAAGTGAGTAGCCTGTTAACCCCTGTAATACCATAATATACATATAATAAAGATAGAATGGGTCTTGAAACAGACGCGGGGCATGAATGTTTACATCTTCTTCAGTAAACCCATGTGGAATAGGAAAATTCTCACCCTCAAAAAACTGCTTAACTTGTTGGACATGTCTCTCTGAAAGCTCAAGAGATTGTTGATATATTTCAATAATCTCTTGGTCCTCCATGTGTTCAAGTGCATATTTAATAAAACAAATCGACATCGAATCGAACATATATTGAGTCCAAAGACTAGAGATTTCCGGAGCGGTTAATAGAATACGGGTAGGTTCCATATCACTCGTCCTTTACATAATATGGAAGTATTATCCCCCGTTTATTCCAAAATTATTCCCGATAAATATTTATCAGCCTGTTCAAATAAATTTACCTATGTGTCCTTTACGGGCTCGTATATATTACATACACTAAAATAATTCATCAGTTTGGAGTGAAAAAAATGTCAGCTACCCTAGTTACGAATGTTCGAACATCTTTGGCTTACACGGTACAAGCCATTCGATTTGCCGATAGTGCCTTAATCCTTTTCCTAGAACTACCCGCTTTTCCGTTGCCGCCAAATCCAATAAAAGTTCAATTTTACCAAGATGTCGTCGATCATCTTACAGAAGCCTATCTTGCCATGAAGGCACTACCGTTCGATACTTATTTCCCAAGCGACCCTGTTTTTCCAAATACACCAATCGTTCCTCAAAGCGAAGATAACCAACACCTAATAAATCTATCTGACAACCGAATCTCGCTTGCATTAGATAAAATTGAATTGACCATTAATTATCTGGACCAGGCGATCGTGCAAAGCGAAGAAAACGAGGCACTAAATGGACAGCTTTTCTTCATTAGATTTAGTTTATTAGCAGCTAGGGATGCACTAGTTTCAGGATTAAATGAACCTGATTTTTCCGTCGGTTAAAACAACTTAATATTTTTAGTCCAATAAACAAGTGATCTATCCCTTAATACCTACTAGAGTGAGTTTGTTTCCAGTCGAAATCCTTCGAGGACTATATCCTCATCTACTTCTAACAGGAGGCACCGTTTTCCTTCGTATGTAATATATTTTAAATTTTTCAGCTCTTTTGGGTTGATGGTTACGTCCGCAACCCTAGTACTGATTTTTATGGATTTAGGGATTAAACTATTTGCTTTGAATTCATGATTCTCATCATCAATAACAGCTTTAAAGGCATGTTCCACTTTGGCTGTCTCAACATTTTCAACTCCGCTTACCGTTAAAATGCGTTCGATGTCCCGATAATCCAACTTAGGTGATTCACTTTCCTCATTTTCTACATTCTCCTGTATCACCTTATCAATTTCCTCATAGACATTAGCAATGACCCTAGTATCTACTTGCTCTCCCACCACTTCTTTTACGATCAGTTCAAAGATGTCCTTGTCTTCCTGTGCAGTAATGATCACTTCACAATTGAGGACTTCTTCAATAAAGGTTCCATCTGGTTGATTCGCTTTTCCTGCACAATAGAGAATATTGTTCACATCCGCAGCATTATCATTAAAAGCAGGAAATAGAAATCCAGACAAGGGTGAATCTACATTAATAATCGGGTCAACGATATGATAGGACTTAAATTCTTTTTCGATATAATCAAACATTAAGGCTTTTTTGGGCTGATCGGTTTTATTCAGACTACTAAGGATAAACTTGCTGGAATAAACCTCATCATCCCCGCCTTCTTCAGATTCTGTATTCCGTTTCCGGGCCGCCTTTTTGTATTCTCCACGGATAAATGTGACCACTGTATCAAATTGATATGCTGCATGCGCAAACATTTTCTCGACGATTTGTAGCATATTTTCTTTCCAATCTTCCGATACGTCGGCTTGTAGGCCTTCAAAGAGGATTGTTTGTGTGCTGTCCTCCACATCACGCCTAAATTTCAGCTCAAATAGTTTAGTATCCAGATTTCCTGTCAAAACTTTTTTGAAGTTTGCCAAAAATAATTCTTGTGTTTCTAGTTCTAACATTTGAAATGGTTGACTGACTTGATGGTAAATCTCACCTGATTCTTTCTTGACATAAACGTTGAAGATTTCTTGAATTTGCATAAGATGATTGTCTAATTTAAATTGTTTACGGATATTTGCGATGTCTTTTTTGTTCATTATTATCATCTCCCATTCATGATTATACTGTTATGAAAGTGAAATAGTAATACTTGATATTTTTTCAACTTTATTAGTAGAAAAGAAAAAAAGCTGTAAATGCCCCAAATATGTATTATAAATCACATCTTATCTTCCTCGTCGGATGTACAATCAGAATGAAATCATCTATGAAAAGGAGGTTTTTGAATTAGCTGAAGTTAGAAGGAAGATAAATAAAAGTTGATTTACTTTCCTTTATAAAAACTTTCGGGAGTTTAGCGTGTAGGAATCATACATATGTATCTAACCAAAAAAGCATAGGAGGATATTCAATTGTTCAATTTATTTGTTTTCGTACTAATTGCAATTACTTTGGTCTTGTTAAGTATCTTTGTTGATGGCCTGATGACGTTACATAAGGAGGAAAAAGAAGCTGATAAAAATCATGTCCGCGACGGAATGGAAGGTTATTTAGATCAGACCTTTGGATTTGGTTTTGTAAAAATATTTAAAACAATGCTTGATTCAGATGGCAATGTGAGGTATTTGGTTTATTTGCCGCAATACGAGTGGTTTAAAGCCCCGCAATACAAATGGTATGAAGTGTATGCGACTAAAAGTGGTTATCAACATAATGAAATTATACGATAAAAAAATGGCTTGGAGTTTTCCTCCAAGCCATTTTTCATACATTCCTATTTAACATTTTCGATAATGGTAGCTACACCTTGTCCTCCACCGACACATAACGTAGCTAGACCGTAGCGATTTTCTCTTTTCTTTAATTCATGGATTAAAGTAACCAAGATTCTCGCTCCACTCGCACCGATTGGATGTCCAAGAGCAATGGCCCCACCATTAACATTTAATTTTTCTTTATTGAATTGAAGCTCGCGATCTACTGCAATCGATTGTGCAGCAAATGCTTCGTTTGCTTCAATTAATTCAATGTCTTCTAATGATAAAGAAGCGGTTTTAAGTGCTTTTTTTACAGCTGGAACTGGACCGATTCCCATAATACTTGGATCCACACCTGCAGTAGCATTCGCTTTAATCGTAACTAAAGGTGTAACTCCTAATTCATCTGCCTTTTTACGGCTCATCACAACAAATGCTGCCGCACCATCGTTAATTCCTGAAGAGTTAGCAGCTGTGACGCTTCCATCCTTTTTAAATGCAGGACGAAGCTTACCTAATCCTTCTGCAGTCGTTCCAAACCGTGGGAATTCATCTTGGCTAAATAATGTCACTTGTCCTTTGCGGCCAGGTACTTCAACAGGGACAATTTCATCGGCAAATCGATTGGATTCAATCGCTGCTTGAGCCTTCTGCTGACTCGATGCTGCAAATTCATCTTGTTCAACACGTGTGATTTCATATTTTTCAGCAAGATTTTCAGCTGTAATTCCCATATGATAGTCATTTTCAGCACACCATAATCCATCCTGAATCATGCTGTCTAGGATTTTCTGATCGCCCATCTTAAAGCCATTTCGCCCACCTTTTAATAGATAAGGTGCTTGACTCATATTTTCCATTCCGCCGGCAACTACTACTTCAGACTCCCCAGCAAGAATCGCTTGAGTAGCTAAGTGAACCGCTTTTAATCCAGATCCACAAACCTTATTAATGGTCATAGCTGGTACCTCTTGAGGAATTCCAGCGGCGAGGGAAGCTTGTCTTGCTGGGTTCTGACCAGATCCTGCTTGTAAAACATTCCCCATAATCACTTCATCCACATCATTAGCATTAATTCCAGCTCGTTCAATAGCTGCCTTTATAACAGTGGTCCCTAACTGAGTGGCTGAAACATTTTCTAAACCTCCCAAAAAACTACCAATTGCTGTTCTAACCGCACTTACAATGACAACTTCATTTACTGACACTAAAATCTCCCCCAAATCAATTTATGTATTCAAATATTAATCCCACACAAATATTACTACATCTGGCTTAACTTTTCGTGACAAAAGATTCGACAAATTCAGAGTTTTTTCTCTATTGGGATTAATAATTAATGAGCCAAGAGGTTAGTTATTCACCTTATTAAACATGCAAATTGCTACTCATGGCAATGGAAAAGCTTCATAAAAATAAGAATCACCTATGCTTCTAAACAGCAAGAAGCTTTTTGATGGACTTCGTAGGAATATGACAGATTTTGTAGAAAAGTTTTTTACTGTTTTTATTTTAATATAATTATAGGTATTATCGTAAAAACAAAAAAAGAGAGAAATCATGATTTCTCCCTCCAATTTAGCTTTAAAAGTTATATCACTAAGCCGCCATCCACACTTAATATTGTTCCGTTTATATAATTGGCCTTATCTGAAGCTAAGAATAAATACGCTGCAGCGATATCCTCCGGTTTGCCGAGCTTTCTAAGCGGCGTCTTTTCCTTCATGAATTGAAGTACCTTATCGGGAACAGCTGCAGTCATACCCGTTTCAATGAAGCCCGGGGCAACGGCATTGACGCGGATCCCCTTTGGTCCAAATTCTTTCGCCCAGCTTTTCGTAAGCCCAATCACGCCCGCCTTTGTAGCAGCATAGTTGGTTTGACCAATATTACCGTATAAACCAACGACAGAAGAGGCATTTAGTATAACTCCTGATCCCTGCTTTAACATAATAGGTGCGACAGCTTTTGTGCATTTAAAAACACCTGACAGGTTTACAGCAATGACCCTTTCCCAAGCGGATTCATCCATTTTTGTCAGAAAGCCATCAAGTGTGATCCCAGCATTGTTTATTAGGACATCAATTCTGTTATGCCTATTTACTGTTGACTGAACCATCTCCTCGATTTGCTTACTGTCTGTGACATCCACTTTATAAAACTCTACCTTTTCATTATTTAATTCCTCTAATGCTGCTTTACCAGCCGACTCATCATAATCACATATGACGACACTTGCACCCTCTTGAAGAAATTGTTTAGCGGTTTCTTTGCCGATTCCCTGTGCTCCACCTGTAATTAACACCACTTTTTCATTATACCCCAATAATATCACCTCGTTTTTTCTTTTCAGAATAGACAGTTGGCTACAACATCATCACTTGGCAATTGAGTAAAGAATCCACAATTAAAAGTGTCAATAGGACTGAGCAGTAGAAACAGCAACAAGCCATTTTTAACCATATTATGATTGCTTTTCCTTTTTTATCACTCTAATTATATTCCATATGAAATTAGCAAAATAATGAGAAATTTGTCGTAAAATGAAGAATTGTTTTTGGATAATTTTCAATCTTTAATCTTTTAAAATTTCAATTATGTTAGTATGATGAATAAGTCAACAATAGTATTCAAGGAGGAATAAAAATGAGTCAAGACATTAATTTTTATGATATGTGGAAGGATTTATATTCACAATCCAGTAAGTTTTTCGATGAGAAAATAAGCCAAGATTTCCCTTCTCAAGGAATGGGTCAGGTTTTAGAAATGAATCTTCAATTTAAAAAAATGATCGATGAATCAACATTAAAGTATTTAGAATTTATAAATGTTCCAAGTCGAAATGATATTGCCGACATCTCCTCACTAATTGTTAATGTAGATGCAAAAGTGGATGATCTAGAAGAAAAATTGGAAGAAAAGTTTGATAACCAAGACCAAGAAGCATTGAAGGCAGAATTTTCGAACTTAAAAAAGGATATGAAGAATTTAGATAATAAATTAAACCAAATCCTAACTTTATTAAAAGTGCCAGAAACTAAGAAATAGAAACGCGTTACATACTTGCAATAATACAACTTAGTAATTTAGTAAACTAACAACTACAGAGCGGGAGTGGAAATCACATGACAGGATTAAAAGATAAAGTAGCAATAGTAACAGGTGGCAGCAGAGGTATTGGAGCAGCAATTGCATTGGAACTAGCTAAAAATGGCGCGAAAGTTGTTATTAACTATAATATCCGTAAAGAATTAGCAGATAGAGTAGTCGCAGAAATCAATGAATTTGGCGGAGAAGCATATGCCGTTCAAGCAGACGTCTCTGAAAGTAATGAAGCAACCTACCTTGTACAAGAAACAATCAATCATTATGGTAAATTAGATATCCTCATTAATAATGCAGGAATTACAAGAGACAGCACGTTCAAAAAGTTAAATGAAGAAGATTGGAGAAAGGTTATCGATGTTAATCTAAACAGTGTTTACAACAATACATCTGCCGCCCTCCCTTACCTTATGGATTCAGAAGCTGGTCGCATTATTAACATTTCATCAATCATCGGTCAAGCAGGCGGATTTGGTCAAACCAACTATGCTGCTGCAAAAGCAGGATTAATTGGCTACACTAAATCACTGGCTCTTGAACTTGCAAGAAGCAAGGTAACCGTTAATGCGATTTGCCCTGGATTTATTGGAACTGAAATGGTTCAAGCTATTCCTGAAAAAGTTCTTGCTGGAATCGTTGAAAAAGTACCACAAAAACGCTTAGGTAAACCAGAAGAAATCGCTCGTGGCGTTGTTTTCTTATGTAAAGATGGCGACTATATTACTGGTCAGCAATTAAATATTAACGGTGGACTTTACATGTAATTGTCATGAAGGTACAAACTTCTCTATATATTATTAGAGTAAATAATTTAAGTAAGGAGTGAACAGTCATTAGCGTTCTTATACCAAAAGAATTGAATACGATACTTGATTATACCCCTCAAGAGTATAAAGACATGTATCAACGTGTACAACGCGCAACTCAAGTATTAACGACAGATGCCGAACCGGAAGTAGCCCCTACACCGAAAGAAGTTGTTTGGACTAGAAATAAAACTAAGCTCTATCGGTATATTTCTGATCATCCAAAAAAACATAAGGTTCCACTTCTTTTTGTTTATGCTTTGATTAATAAACCCTATATTTTAGATTTAACAAAGGGTGGCAGTTTAATAGAGTTCTTGGTTGAACGAGGTTTTGATGTCTATCTTCTTGACTGGGGTACACCAGGTTACGAAGATAGAAAGATGAAACTTGATGATTACATTATGGACTATATTCCACGTGCTGTCCGTAAAGTTTTGCGTAAATCTAATGCAGATGAAGTATCGATTCTTGGATATTGCATGGGTGGGACGATTACATCGATGTTTGCGGCTCTTCATCCTGAATTACCGATCCGGAACCTTATCTTTATGACAAGTCCGTTTAATTTCGATAATAGCGGCGCCTATGGTGCAATGCTTGATGATCGGTATTTTGATATTGATAAAGTCGTAGAAACCCTTGGTTGTATTCCACCAGAAATGATTGACTATGGAAACAAAATGATTAATCCAATGGGAACTAATTTTGGACCATTTATTAGTCTTGTTGAGCGTGCTGACAATGAAAATTTCATAAAGAGCTTTAAACTACTGCAAAAATGGTTAAACGACGGAATCTTATTCCCTGGTGAAGCCTATCGTCAGTGGATTAGAGATTTTTATCAAAAGAACAAACTAATCAAAGGCGAAATGGTTATTCGCGGCCAAAAGGTCAACCTAGAAAATATCAAAGCCAATGTGCTCAATTTAGCTGGGAAAAACGACCTCATTGCCCCACCCCATCAAGTGGAGGCATTGATGAATGCGATTTCAAGTGAGGATAAGGAATTTAAAGTTTTACCTGTTGGTCATACTTCGATTACTTATGGCAGTCAAGCAACAAAAATTACGTATCCAACCATTGCTGAATGGTTAGTAAAACGATCCAACTAATCAAAGAGAAAGTCTAATCAGTGAGGTATTTCTTTTACATCAGTGGAGTGTCCCGAAACATTTGGGGCACTCATTTTTGTTATTTCTAGAAGTTCACACTTTTACGAGGAAAACAAGATGTTAGTAGTGGTAAAGTTAATTATATTTAATTTTCAGATAATAAGCAAGTGGTAACAGGATAAAAACTTTTCTGACATGTGTTAATTATTTTGCATTAAGAGGCTTCACGGGTAATAATCGCTGCCACTAGTTACCGTTGATCCGATTTTTCATGCTTCACGGGCATTAGTCGTCTCTACTAGTTACCGCGGAANNAGTCGCCTCTACTAGTTACCACGGAATCGATTTTTCACCCTTCACGGGCATTAGTCGCTACCACTAGATCCCGTTAAAAACCGATTTTTCACGCTTATTTTGTTCCCTCTCCCCTCTCCATTAAACCTACCTACCAAAATTTATTATGCTTGGGTGGAGACAAATGTATATATTTTATATACAATTCAGTTATTACATATCAGGGGGAGAAACATGTTAGAAGCAATGCTACACGGTATGATCTTAGCTTTCGGCTTAATCCTGCCGTTAGGAGTTCAAAATGTTTTTGTATTTAATCAAGGGGCAAGTCAGACCAAATTCGTAAGAGCACTACCAGTCATTATAACCGCAGCCGTTTGTGATACTTTGCTTATATCCATAGCTGTCGTAGGGGTCTCGGTAGTTGTGCTGAATTCCTATTGGATAAAAATACTACTTTATGTCATTGGTAGTTTATTTTTACTCTACATGGGCTTTGTGGTATGGAAGGCAAAACCTCAGAATGTACAGGAAGCAGGATTATCTTTTTCACCCAAAAAACAAATTTCTTTTGCGATATCTGTGTCTTTACTAAACCCACATGCCATTTTGGATACCATTGGAGTCATCGGGACCAGTTCCGTTAAATATATAGGCTCGGAGAAAGTAGCCTTTGCTGCTGCCTGTATACTAGTTTCGTGGGTATGGTTTGCAGGGTTGGGGATAACCGGTAGAATGCTAGGAAAAATAGATAAATCGGGAAATTATCTAACTATATTAAATAAAGTTTCAGCCATCGTCATGTGGGGCACAGCCATTTATATTAGCTCTTCCCTTTTTTAAAAATTCCTCCCTTCAAGGAATTGAATTGAAACTTAATAAATTGGTTAAGGAAATCACAATGATTTCCTCTTTTTTTTGATTTGGACCTAATCGAACTTCCTTTTCCTTTTCATTCCAGAGGAAATTGCACATATGGAGCCTTTTAATTGTATATAATGCATTAAGCCATTTACAGGAAATGTAAGGGAGGTTGCCCAATACCATGAAGAAATCCCAACTTTCGGAGCAACAAATGCTCGCAATTATTAGAAATGGTCTTAAGAAATCACAATATCCAAAGCATATGATTGTAATAGGTGCAGGTATGGCTGGACTAGTTACCGCATCTTTATTAAAGGAAGCCGGACATAGAGTTACCATTCTGGAAGCGAATGATAGAATTGGTGGACGTGTTTATACCATCCGGCCTCCCTTTAGTTATCCTTTATATTTCAATGCGGGAGCCATGCGTATTCCTGACACGCATACGATAACCTTTGAATATATTAAAAAATTCAAGTTGCCTACAAATCTGTTTATTAACCGGACACCCACCGACATCCTCTACGCCAATGGGATCAAAACTCGACTGAATGTTTTTGAAAGTAATCCAAGCATATTAAAATTCCCTGTGGCTCCAAATGAAAGAGGCAAATCCTCAGAAGAACTATTGCTCTCGGTCATCCAACCTATTATCAATTTTATTAACCAAGATCCCGAAAAGAATTGGCCGCTTATAGAAAAGCAATATAGAAGTATAGCCTTTGGTACTTTTTTAAACGCCTATTTTTCAGTCAGTGCAATCGATATGATTGGTGTGCTTCTTGATTTAGAAGCATTTATGGGGATGACCTTTGTTGAAGTATTACGAGAAATCATCATTCTAGTATCAACGAAGAATTTTTATGAAATAACGGGCGGCATGGATCGGTTGCCACTTGCCTTTTTCCCCCAATTAAAAGAGAATATATTATTTAACCAAAAGATGATAAAAATTTCTCAATATCAAAACAGTGTAGCCATTCATTGTAAACATCAGCAAACCGGTGAGAATATCATGATAACTGGTGATCTTGCTATAGTCACCACCCCATTTTCAACCTTACGATTTGTGAAATTCGAACCTTATAATTCTTTTTCCTATTTCAAAAGAGTCGCAATACGCGAACTCAATTACATGGCATCGACAAAAATAGGAATTGAGTTCAAAAGTAGATTTTGGGAAAAAGAAGGTCAATTCGGAGGTAAATCGATAACAGACCTACCCATTCGATTTACATATTACCCAAGTTATGGCATAGGCACACCTGGTCCCGCAGTTATTACAGCTAGCTATATTTGGGCAGATGAGGCACTAACATTCGAAAGTCTGCCTGAAAAAGAACAGATACAATATGCATTAACGAACTTAGCAGAACTTTATGGACCGCAGGTTTATTCGGAGTTTGTAACAGGTACTTCTTTTAGCTGGAGTAAGAATCCTTATTCCTGTGGCGCTTTTACGTCTTTTGAACCTGGGCAGGATTCGGAGCTTTACCCTTATATTTCCACCCCGGAGGGAAGAGTGCACTTTGCCGGAGAACATACGTCACTTACCCATGGTTGGATTCAAGGAGCAATTGAATCAGGAATAAGAGTGGCAAATGAAACAAATGACATACCAATATATTCCAATTAAGAAAAAGCTGCATATCCAGCCTCTTTAAACTCAGTAATATCTTTTTATCTTCTCAAATAAATACTGTACTCCATATAATAAATAAGCCTTATAGTGTAAGTAGATAAAAAATTGAAAATGACTTAACCGATTTAGCCGGACGATTTTAAGTTTTTTAAGCACATCAATGATAATAAACGCAAAGAGTCCATCAGAAATCGCGTTAAGTAATACAAACTTTTTAAAATTTCCGAACGAATACTTAAGCAACCACATGGATATTGGCATATAAGGACCGACACTAAAAGGAAGTTCATCCTTAATAAATGCTTTTCGCTTATCGTAAAACTTCCACCAATTCCTTTTATGACCATATAAATGGTTGATGATCTCAAAAATAACAATAAAAATGCCCGAAAAAGAATAACGTCTCATGTTGCGCTTACCGATAAACAACAAGGATAACCAAGGGATCAAAATGATTGATAGATTAAATATTTTGTGCCTACGAGTCGCCATTAGCTTTTCACCCCTACCCGCTTTTCTACTCTTATTTTAGAGTAACCAAATGGAATAAAAAAATACTGCCTATGCAGGAGGAAGTTGTAATTAGGAGGAATTTAAATGAAAGCGATTGTTTCTACTAAATATGGTTCACCTGATCTTCTTGAATTAACAGTGGTTGAAAAACCTATCCCAAAGGACAATCACGTCCTCGTAAGGATTCATGCGGCATCCTTGAATTTTGGAAATCTGGTCCTTTTAAAAGGAGAACCATTTATAGCCCGATTTGCCTTCGGTCTTTTAAAACCAAAATACCCCATACCAGGAGGTGACATAGCAGGTCAGGTAGAAGCAGTGGGAAAAAGTGTAACGCAGTTTCAACCTGGTGATGATGTATTCGGTGATCTATCAGGTTTTGGTTGGAGTGGTTTTGCCGAATATGTTTCTGTTCCTGAAACTGCATTAGTATTAAAACCAGCCACTTTATCCTATGAAGAAGCTGCTGCTGTCCCAATGGCAGGTGTTACAGCTTTACAGGGTTTAAGGGATAAAGGAAAGATTCAGTCAGGACAAAAGGTATTGATCAATGGTGCCTCCGGTGGTGTCGGGACTTTTGCCGTACAGATCGCCAAATCTTACGGGGCTGAAGTAACAGGTGTATGCAGTACAAGAAATTTAGACATTTTGGAATCACTTGGTGCTGACTTTTGTTTGGACTATACTAAGGAAGATTTCACCCAAAGGTCGCAAAATTATGACTTAATTCTGGGAGTTAACGGACATTATCCCCTATCAGCTTATAAGAAATCATTAAATCCAAATGGAATATTTGTTCACGTTGGGGGTTCCGGTGCTCAAATGTTTCAAGCTATGTTCCAAGGGCCGTGGATTTCTATGACCGGAAATAAGAAAATGGGTACTTTTTTACAACGACCCAACCGAAAAGACCTAATATATATGAAAGAACTTATTGAGGCTGGCAAAGTGCATCCAGTGATTGATAGAAGCTATCAGTTAAGTGAAGTCCCTGAAGCATTCAGGTATTTTGAAGAAGGGCACGCTCAGGGAAAAGTGGTTATTACGATGTGAATGAATTATAGGGTAGTAGAAAACGGTAAAAAGAGCTGTTTTAAACAGCTCTCCGGTACTAAACTACGGTACTAAACTACGGTACTACTTTTCCTATATTATTTACTTTGGATCGTTGCAATATATTTTTTAACTACTTCGTAAACATAATCTTGATTGGCAGATGCTGAATTCGGGTCATATTTTCCACCGTTTGTTTTATTATTTGATAGGACTCGAATTCCCAAGAATGCTACATCATAAGCTTCGGCAATTTGTGCTGCAGCAGCACCCTCCATCTCCTCAACAGATGTACCGTAATTTGTGTGGAACCATTTAATTCGATCCACTTCATTATTCCAAACATCTGCTGATCCGATTATTCCCTCAACCACTTTACCGTTAGTGTATTTATCTTTGACTGCATTAGCAGCTTCCAGTAAACCTTGATCTCCCTCGTAGTATCGGATCTTTTCCGCATTCGGATCTGACCCGCTTCCTTCAGAAGCCATTAAATCCATAGGTTTCCAAATTGTAGGATCCATACCATGGTTTTCTTCGATATTTCCTGTTTTTAATGAACCGATATTTGTCGTTCTTTTACCTAAAACAATATCGTGTACGTTCAAACCGGGGTCATGTCCGCCTGAGGTTCCCTGGTTGATAATTGCAATTGGGTTATATTTTTCAATGGCCACTGCCGTTGCTGCTGCAGTATTTTCCATCCCCTTACCTGTTTTTACCACAATAACCGGATAATTGTTCACTTTTCCTTTGTAAAAAATAAAAGTTCCTGATTTTTCAATTTTAACTTTTTCTAACTTTTGTGCAAATCTTTCAGCTTCAATTGGCATTGGACCTTGGATGAGGATCGGTCTCCCTGCCCCTTCTACTTTTGTTTCATTTAGTAAGGTAGAATTATTTACTGCCAACGACATGATGAACAGAACTGCAATAGCTGCTAATGGAGCGAATTTCTTTACGATTTTGTTTTTCATTAAAACCTCTCCCTTTTCTTTTGATGTTTGATACACACGATGATTCTTGCCAAATTAAAAAAGGTCTGGAAATGTAGAATGATTTCTACCTTCTAGACCTACGAAAGTCAAAGTATTGAGAATTAAGCAAAAAAGGAGTTTTTGCAATATTATCAAATGGCTGCTTCATTATATAAGCCAAATACTTTAACTCGTAGTCTAGTTCTTTCATTGGGAACCAGGTAGAGACACTCAGACCATATTTCCGAGTATATACGAGTAACGATATGTAACATTATTACTATGTTAATATATCAAACTCAAAATAGATTTTCAATAAAAAGGTGAATAATATTAATATATTTTTATTTAATGTTCGTGTTTAGTATATCTTTAACGTAGGAAATTGAAGTTACACCAGATTGAATACCCTTTTTAACAAACATTCCTTCAAATTTCCTATTCGAGAATAGCCATCATTTTCGGTGGCTATTCTAATGTGCGAAAAGACTTTTCCTCATGGAAGTTTTTATTTACTGCCTTGAAGCTCGTATTTCCTGCATTTTCCCCAACACGAGTGGATAAAAATTGTTTATAGCATCTGTTGTGGTATTTCCTCCGAAAAATCCAGTACCTGGGCATGTTTTTACATTATAATCTGGACCTT
The DNA here is from genome assembly GCA_002559145.1 of Bacillus sp. AFS006103. Classification (GTDB taxonomy): domain Bacteria; phylum Bacillota; class Bacilli; order Bacillales; family Cytobacillaceae; genus Neobacillus. The sequence goes on along the minus strand of NTXX01000031.1, from coordinate 3,518 downwards.
TATCCAGCACTCTTTGCTTCGTTCTTAAATTCCACCAATGATGATAAGTAATACTGTCGATAGACGGATTTAACCCGAATTTTACTGAAAGCGCAGCAGTTATATATACAATCGTTTCCTTTTGTTCCGCAGTCATAACATCATGCCCTTTATCAAAATTCCCCACATTTTCGATAGCAATCCCTGTAGTGTTCGCCTTTGGCCCAATCGTACCTTCGGGTGCAATGTTAAATGGCCTCGAAACTGCTATTTTCCCGTCCGGAAAAGTGGTAATATTTTGAGCAATATTACTCCAGCCCATTCTTCTTTTATGGAAATTCTCCATCCCCATTAACATTCTAAAATGATTGGACCCATTAAAATTCTTATAGGACGGTAACCAGGTATGATGTTGTTGAATAATATTTACCTTCCTATTAACCCGACTGTTAAACAGCCAATCCCTAAATTCTTCCCTCGTCATCAAGATATGCTGCCCTTGCATCGTCATTCTTTTGGGAGGAATCTTTATTACAAGCCCAATATAAAGTTGGTCAGATTCAAGTCTATTTTTCCATTTAATCAGTTCGACGGTAGAATGATTGGTAGAAGCAATTCCCCTTAGGGTATCCCCCGCGACCACTTCATACATGAATGGAACCCATAATTTTTGACCAACTAATACGGTATTGGTTTGCAATCCATTGGTTAATTTAAGTTCTACAACAGAAGTTTCATACTTCTTTGCAATTCCAGGCAAAGTATCTCCTGATTTTACCCAATAAATATTATCAGGTTTAGGCCCAGCTGCCTGGGCAGGAAATATTGTAATGAGTATCGATAAGATCATAGCAACTACAAACCCACATGTCTTCTTCATATAAAAAAAACCTCTCATAGTGAAACTGTGCTACTAATCAAACTTGTCCCTACTATTATTTTGTCCTAGCGTTAGGTGATTATGTTATTAATTTGATTAGGTTGTCCTAACTATAGTTTTTAATGTAAAAAATAACTCGGCATCGATGCCAAGTTATTTCTGCTGTGACGTATTTAATTTAAATATTTATAGTAATCCTGTGAATGATAGCTTCTAAATCCACATGTTTCATATAGCCTCAGGGCGTGGGCATTTTTAGCCTCCACCTCTAGGAAAATCGGCAGTCCCTTTTGATGCTCCATTTTTACCATTCTTGATAAGGCTTTTCTCCCAATCCCCTTACCCTGAAGTTTAGGAAAAACAGTAAACCCATAAATCCATGCTTCTCCATTCGATTCAGAAACGCGCATCTTCCCGGCAATTTTTCCTTCGAATTCAATCAATAACCGTTGATCACTGCTGTTCTCCCTAATTAACTGATTAAACTCGCGTGCTTCGTTTTCATTCAATCCAAATCCCAAGACTTCGAGTTGTATTTCTGCCTCCCAATCCTCAGTCGAATAGGACGGCCTAAAGGTTACATTAGGATCGATAGATAATTCAGTTTCCTGCCATTTCATTTGATATTCCGCAAACGAATATTCACACGGAAAATTCCTTAAAAACTGACTAGCAGATTGAGAGTCTGTTGGAGCATTTAACAAAACCAGAGGATAACGTTTTTTCGATTCCCCTAGTCCCATTTCCAGTAACTTAGAAAAAATCCCTTTTCTGCGGTAATCTGGGTGCACCATGCCGCAAAGCTCTACCTTATCTCCAAACCCATAACAGCCAAGAAAACCGACAAGTCTACCATCTTCATAATGGAAAAAGTCTTTCTTTTTCTTTCCAATCCGATTTTCAAGCATATCAAAATTCAGTTTCAGCTGAAATCCGCCCTCATTTTCACAAATCTTCTGAAGTGTTTTGATTTCAAACAATTCTTCCTTCGTAAACATTCTATCCACCCCTGTTCATATTCACCTATTGCTATTCTTGATTATGCCTTTTCATTCCTTCTTTTCTAATAGGACGGATCAGGCGATAGAAGACTTGATTCTATTATTGAATACTAGTATATTCAAATTTATAGTTAAGAAGAAAACGAGTGATTCGAATGGTAACTTCCCAACAAAAAAATGAAATGATCAAATTACATAAGCGTACGATAAGGTTTGGTTATTTGGTAGCGGTGGTTCTCACCATCCTATTTGGCCTAGCCTCGAGAAAGTTTTCTCAACTACTTCCTGTTTTTGTTGCGGAGAATGCTGGAGATGCACTATGGGCAATGATGGTTTATTTCGGGTTCCGTTTCTTACTCGTGCGAAGGAGCCTCCGAACAGCCATCATTCTTAGTCTTTTATTCAGCTATAGCATTGAATTCAGTCAACTGTATCAGGCCAACTGGATCAATCACCTGCGAAGTACCTTGCTTGGGTCATTGATCCTGGGTAAAGGTTTTCTTACGGTAGATTTGTTTCGCTATGCTGCAGGGATTATTTTCGCCACTTTTTTAGATCAGATGATGCTTATGTTAACTCACCGTAAATAAGGATAGAAACCTAAGGCTTTGGAATTGGGATTTTTAACGTATCTATTTTAGACCCATCTTTTGCTGAGTAGACAAATAATTCGAATGTAGTATTACCAGAAGGTACTAATCCTTTAGAAAACGTGATTTCAAATTCTCCCCATGCAGGCGCACCATCTGTTTGGTAATTACTTTCTTTCACCACTTTATCGCCATCATACAGGGCATATTGAAACACCCCTTCAAAAACTTGTGCTTTCCCAGTTATGGTTATTTTATCTGAAGTTTCGGTGACAACGACATCTTTAAACACATCATTTTGAAATATTTTTTTCTCTGGTTCTTGTGAATCGGGCTTACTGGGACTTGATGGATTTTCTCCTTTTGGTTCCTGTGTCACGGGCTCATTAGGTGTTGATGGATTTTCTCCCTTTGGTTCCTGTGTCACGGGCTCATTGGGTGTTGATGGATTTTCTCCCTTTGGCTCTGTTACTGGTGGTTTTTCTTTGACCACTTCTTTTTGTTGATTACAAGACACTAAACCAATGGAAGCAATTAAAATAGCGAACAAATATACAATTTTCTTCATTCGTCATCCCCGCCTATTCACCTTTTATTTTATTATATTAGACATTTTTTTCAATAAACCTTCTTTGAAAAATCAAATATAAAAAAAGTCGTGAGTAACTAAAAAAGGACGGAGCCTTTTCCTCCACCTGAGGAAGCGCAAGCCCGTCCTTTATTTGAACAGAATCCATTAACTAAGTTTTGCTTCTTTTAGGTTTAAAGGTCTTACAACAGGTTTCGGCTGAATGACCTGCCTGGTCTACATGATTCATTTCACCTAACTCGGAAGACATTTCCGTATCATACCTTGCATGATTATCTAGTTCAACCATGATTTTTTCTGCGGTACAAACATTACCTTGTCCATAAAAGGAACAATTGGAGATCGCACAAGATACTTCAACTTTCGGCATTGTCCTACCTCCTAGTTAATGACCTGTTGCTTGATTATTTTTTGTAAAAATAACTTTTTTCATTCATTGGGTAAATACTTATTTGTTTAAATCGAGTAGGAGGGGGTGA
>NTXX01000030.1 GCA_002559145.1 Bacillus sp. AFS006103 | reverse complement strand
AATACACTTGTTCCTGAAGTAAGTTTTGTCCCTTAGAGTGCTTCTATTAGACAATTCTCTTGATATGGGGAGAGATTTGTCCAATATACTGCTTAGTTGAGAAAAAAATCACCTAAGGAAAAAGCAATAATCTCTCATAAAACATCCTTTTTTTGAAGGATAAGATGGGAAATATAGAAAAGTCTATTTGCACTTTACAAGTGTAACAGTGTTATGTTACATTGTTTTTATGAAAGGGGTTTTTATGATGAGTGAGGAGTTAATCTCAAAGAAAGACCTATTAGAATTGGCCGGAATATCCTATGGACAGCTATATAGATGGAAAAGAAAGGACCTAATTCCGGAAGAATGGTTTGTCCGCAAGTCCACGTTTACAGGGCAGGAGACTTTTTTTCCAAAGGAAAAGATTTTAGAAAGAATTGAAAAAATCCAAATGATGAAAGAAAATTTGTCCTTGGATGAATTGGCTAATATGTTTTCACCGAATGTAACGAATCTAAATTATTCCAAAGAGGAATTAATAAAACGTAACATTGTTTCGACGGCGGTTGTCGATTTTTACCTTGAACAGGAAAAGGGTAGTCCTCAATTTAATTTTACAAGAATGCTGGAAGTGTTTGTTTTAGAAAAACTGCTAGCGTCAGGTGAAATTAACCTGGATGAAGGCAAAATGGTCATGCAGGTATTAAAGGATCATGCGGGAGTAATCAAACAAAAGAGCGGTCAATTGGTGATGACTAGGAAGCTTGGTATGTCTTCATGTCTTTTACTAGTTAATGCAGAAGAATTTCATTTCGAACGTGGAACCAAAGTGGTCACAACTCTTTCGCTGTTGACATGCATGGAAGAAATTAAAGCGAAATTATTATAGAGGAGAATGACGATATATGGATATGAAAAGCAGGGGAGACTTGGTTATTAATGGATTCGGTGCATCGAATGGGGGACAGTTCCAGCTTGTCACATTAAATGGCAGAGGGACAGTGAACAATGATATCGAATGCGTCGAACTTGATTGTAATGGTTCAGGTATCTTAAATGGAAACGTCATATCTGAAAAAGCAAAAGTGAACGGTCATGCAAGGTTCAAAGGAAATATCGACAGTCAGATTCTAAAGATTGATGGGTCCGCAAGAATTGACAAGAATCTGACCGCAGAAAAATTAAAGGTGTCTGGTAAGGCAACTATTGGCGGAAAGGTTAAATGTGAGGAAATAAAAATTCAGGGGACATTTACAGTTGGCGGGGATTGTGAGGCGGAAATTTTCCAAGCTGAATCGCAGTTTACGATAGGCGGCCTTCTAAATGCAGACGAAGTTAACCTAAAATTGTTTGGAGCGTGTTTTGCAAAAGAAATCGGCGGGCAAACCATTACGATTAAGGCGAAGGGCTCCTTAGTTGGGAATTTGCTTAAGTCCTTCTTTAAACCACAGCTTGAAACGGAATTAATTGAGGGCGACAAAATTGAAATTGAAAATACAATCGCCAAAATCGTCCGTGGAAATCAGGTGAAGATTGGCCCCAATTGTCAGATCGGTTTGGTGGAATACACAGAGGAATGTTCGATTGATAAAAAGGCTGTTGTTGCTGAGAACAAAAAGGTTTAAGGGGGATATGAAAATGAAACGAAGCGAAAATCTTATTATCAATGGCTCGGGAAGTTATCCCGGCGGCCGATATGATAAAGTCAGTATCCGCGGAGAAGGGACAATTGTTAACGATGTCGAGAGCTCGACTTTCCATGTATATGGTACAAGTGAAGCAGTTGAAAGCCTCAAAACAGGTTCGGTAAAAATATATGGTGAGGCAGAGGTCAAAATGAACATGGAGGCCAAGGATACTCTTGTCATGGGCTCTATGATGATTGGCGGTAATGCTCATTTAAAAAAAATGAAAATTCTAGGATTGCTGGAAGTCGGCGAACGGTTAACGGGTGATGAAGCGAACATTAAAGGGAGTATTGCTGTGAATGGCGACGTAGAGTTTGAGACGTTCGACTCCAGTGGCGGCTTTGAAATTAAGGGTTTACTGACGGCAGACACAATCAAGGTGGGACTGCGTTTTGGGCAAAGCTCAGCTGAGGAAATCGGCGGCGGGAAAATAACCGTAAAAAAAAGGAGTAACACGCTACTTCCCTTTGGAAAAGAGGTAGGATCACTGGTTGCGAAGGTTATTGAAGGGGATGACATCTATCTTGAAAATACCATGGCTGATATGGTTCGAGGCAATAAAGTGAAAATCGGTCCAGGCTGCCAAATCGGAGTGGTGGAGTATAGGGACGATTTCACACACGATCCAAAGGCGACGATAAAAACGACGACAAAGATATAATAGAGAGATGGAAAAGGTGTCAGTCATCATGTGAAAAATTCACATGGTGCCTGACACCAGTTTTATTTTTTCTTCAGTTTATCCTTGTATTTAAAGTGAAAAATGATCATTTTTAGGCTGGAACCAAAATCAAAGGTTGCTAATAAAACGAGGAGGTAACTGAAAAACCCCCAGCCGTTTTTTGTAACATCATCGATGGCAAAGTAAGTAAATAACCCGCCTAGAAAAAAGTATATCAATCCAGAAAACAAAGGTGAACGTCTCATAAAAATCCTCCGATAAAGTTTTGAACGGCCTTGGCATCACGCTGTAGTCTCTCAATATCGTCTTTGTAAACTGACTGAACCAAGACCACCAAAGTATTCATTGCGACATGGGCAAATATTGGTACGAAAATAGATTTTGTTTTTACATAAAGAAAGGCAAACGTAAAGCCCATGGCCGAATAAAGCAGAATATGCTGGAACTCCATATGTGCCGCAGCAAAAATGACGGAACTGATAAGGGCAGAGATGAAGAAATTATAGCGATTATGAAGAGATCCAAATATAATTTTTCGAAAAACAATTTCTTCTAAAATCGGTCCAATAATGCTCGTGACAATAATCGCCAATGGGAAGGCCTCAATAATGGTCAGAATATCTTTTGTGTTTTCAGACCCCATTTCCACCCCTAATAGATTCTCAATGATGGCGGCAGCATACTGGGCAAATAGCGCAAGGAAGATGCCGACAATAGCCCATATCACCGATTCAGAGACAGAGCCGCCCTGCTTCCTAAAGCTCCGGTTGTTCATTTCCTTCCGTAAGATAAAAATAATAATCAAAAGGGCAAGCGTGAAACTAGTTAGCAGCCAGAAAGGAACAGCCAGGCTTTGGCTTATTCCAAAATAGTTAAAGCCATATAAAAATAAGGGTATTCCGATTAGACTGGAAAACTGCATCGCGATATAAACAATAAGGATGATCCAATAGTCCCGTTTCAAATAATCTAGTCTCCTTTAGATGTCTTTTTATATTTTTGACGAATAGGTAATTAATAATCATTTACAAAGTGCCAAATTGCCTAACCTTTCATATATGCTATTCTTCATTTACTCATAAAATGGGCGTGGTTTCAATTTAGAAGGACTTTTTAAAAAAATAGGTATAGAAAATAATGTTTTATACATACTTTATAAGGTTGTCTAAACTGATAATTGTCTAGCTCCAGTGCCTAGGGGCTCGGGTCATAAGCCAAACCGACAAGAAGGTTAAAGAGCAACCTTCTCGCCGTCTCGTCTTATGCCTATAGCCCCTGACCAAGGCGCTTCCGCTTTTCGATTTTTTTTTGTAAAAATTTATGCTTCACACTTGCAAAAAAATTTCAGATTCATTATTATAATAATTGTGTTAGCACTCATTAATCGAGAGTGCTAATAAGTCAGAATTACATACATTTTTGAGGAGGTTGTTTGATTTGTTAAGACCATTAGGTGATCGTATTATCATTGAGCTTGTTGAATCAGAAGAAAAAACTGCAAGCGGGATCGTATTACCGGATTCAGCGAAAGAAAAGCCTCAAGAAGGAAAAGTTGTTGCCGTTGGTACTGGCCGCGTACTTGAAAGCGGTGAACGCGTAGCACTTGAAGTTTCTGTAGGTGATCGTATTATCTTCTCAAAATACGGCGGTACAGAAGTGAAATACCAAGGAACAGAATATTTAATCTTACGCGAATCTGATATTCTTGCTGTTGTAGGCGCATAAGATTTCACTTAAAAATACAAAGAACTTAAAAGATATGAGGAGGTTTTTAAACAATGGCTAAAGAGATTATGTTTAGTGAAGATGCACGCCGCGCAATGCTTCGTGGTGTTGATGCTCTAGCAAATGCAGTAAAAGTTACTCTTGGACCTAAAGGACGCAACGTGGTTCTTGAGAAAAAATTCGGTTCACCACTTATCACTAATGATGGTGTAACAATCGCAAAAGAAATCGAATTAGAAGATGCATTCGAAAACATGGGTGCAAAACTTGTTGCTGAAGTAGCTAGCAAAACAAACGATGTTGCCGGTGACGGTACAACAACTGCAACTGTTCTTGCTCAAGCGATGATTCGCGAAGGCTTAAAGAACGTAACTGCAGGTGCAAACCCAATGGGTATCCGTAAAGGAATCGAAAAAGCAGTTGTAGCAGCAGTTGAAGAATTAAAAGCAATTTCTAAACCAATCGAAAACAAAGCTTCTATCGCACAGGTTGCTTCTATCTCTGCAGCTGACGAAGAAGTGGGCCAATTGATTGCTGAAGCAATGGAGCGCGTTGGCAACGACGGTGTTATCACGATTGAAGAATCGAAAGGCTTCACAACTGAATTGGATGTAGTAGAAGGTATGCAGTTTGACCGTGGTTACACTTCTGCTTACATGGTAACTAACACAGATAAAATGGAAGCTGTTTTAGAAAATCCATATATCTTAATTACAGACAAGAAGATTTCTAGCATTCAAGAAATCCTTCCGGTTCTTGAGCAAGTCGTTCAACAAGGCAAGCCGCTATTATTAGTTGCTGAAGATGTTGAAGGTGAAGCACTTTCTACTCTAGTAGTTAACAAACTTCGCGGAACATTCAATGCTGTTGCTGTTAAAGCTCCAGGCTTTGGTGACCGTCGTAAAGCCATGCTAGAAGATATCGCTGCTCTAACTGGCGGGGAAGTAATCACTGAAGAGTTAGGCCGTGAACTTAAAACTACAACTATCAACTCTTTAGGCCGTGCGGCTAAAGTTGTTGTTACGAAAGAAAATACAACGATCGTTGAAGGTGCAGGAGATTCTGCTGAAATCGCAGCTCGTGTAAACCAAATCCGTGTTCAATTAGAAGAAACTACTTCTGAATTTGACCGTGAAAAATTACAAGAGCGCTTAGCTAAATTAGCTGGCGGTGTAGCAGTAATCAAAGTTGGTGCTGCAACTGAAACTGAATTAAAAGAGCGCAAACTTCGTATCGAAGACGCTTTAAACTCAACTCGTGCTGCAGTTGAAGAAGGTATCGTATCCGGTGGTGGTGTAGCCCTTCTTAACGTATACAGCAAAGTAGCTGAAATCCAAGCTGAAGGCGACGTAGCAACTGGTATCAACATCGTATTACGTGCGATGGAAGAGCCTGTACGCACAATCGCTCACAACGCTGGTCTTGAAGGATCTGTTATCGTTGACCGCTTAAAGCGCGAAGAAATCGGTACTGGTTTCAACGCTGCAACTGGCGAATGGGTAAACATGATCCAAGCTGGTATCGTTGACCCAACTAAGGTTACTCGTTATGCATTACAAAACGCTGCATCTGTAGCGGCTATGTTCTTAACAACTGAAGCAGTTGTTGCTGACAAACCAGAACCAGCTGGTGCAGGCATGGGTATGCCTGACATGGGCGGTATGGGTGGAATGGGCGGCATGATGTAAGACATTTAAGCCTTTCATCGGAGAAATAGTTAAGGCTATTTCTTCCCCCATTTTGAGAACTGGTCACGTAAATGATTAATTTCTAAAGTATAGACTACTTCCTAATAAATAGGGGGTAGTCTTTTTATGTTGTTGAAATTTGGGTATCAAGACTTTTTGGATGACAGACGATTTAAGAACACAACAAAGGTAAACATAAGAAATTACGAAACAATACTTGGTGGATTTGTTGATTATTGCATCCATAATGAGGTTGTAAACGTCGAAAACATTACTTACAGTCATGTGCGTCAATATCTATTAGAATGTCAAGAACGGGGCAATAAAGCGGGTACAATCAACACTAAACTTTTAAGAATCCGAGCCTTTTTCAATTATATGGTTGAATGCGAAGTTATCAAAATCAATCCTGCGAAACGTGTTAAAAAGCAAAAAGAAGATGTTAAGATTGATGTTTTTAGCGATGACCAAATACGTCAAATGTTGAATTTCTACAGACGGATTAAGCAACGAGAGAAGAGTTATGTTGCTTATCGGGATTATATGATGATAGTTACAATACTTGGCACGGGGATAAGGAGGGGGGAAATCATTAATCTTCAATGGTCTGACATTGATTTCGTCAATCAAACCATTTCAGTTTTCGGAAAAAGTAGAAGGAAAGATACCATTCCCATTACAGACAAGTTATCCAAGGAGTTAGCGGGATATCAAAGTTTTTGTAAGCAACACTGGGGGGCATTGAGCGATTTTGTTTTTTCAAAAAGAGATAACACTCAAATGACTGAAAACGCATTGATGTTAGTGTTTAAATATTTAGGGCAAAAAATGAATTTCAAAGATATTCGAGTTTCTGCTCACACCTTTCGCCATACATTTTGTCATCGACTTGCTATGTCTGGTATGAGTGCTTTTGCAATACAAAAACTAATGAGACACCAAAATATTTCTGTGACTATGAAATACGTGGCGATGTGGGGAAATGAATTAAGGGAGCAAAATGACAAATACAATCCTTTAAATTCATTGGATGTTTAGGAGGGAGGAGAAATGAATAAGAAACTGAAACATATTGCCTATTACACCAAAAAAGTTGCTCAAGAGGGTGCAAAGGCAAGACCATCCTATATAGGTAAAAAAAACTCCTTTCGCCACAATCGCCTTCTAATGTATAAAAGGTTGTTGAATGAAATGATTAAGGGTTGAATATATTTCTTTAATTATTTTTTAAAAAGTGTGACTCCAAACCGTTAGTTGTGATTAACGGTTTTTTCTTTCTATGATGGTGGGGATGGTTTACAGGATTCAATTGCTTTAATTTTTGAGTAATTGCGGTAATACATCCTCCCCGACACTTTTAAAATATTTAAACCATTATGCCTTTCATGTTAATGTCAGGTAGATAATGAAACCATTGAGATAAGAAATAATATTTTCCTCTTTTTTCCTGATTTTTGTATGAATATAGTATAATGGACACATATAAACTTTCGGGAAAAACGGTGATAACTATGGAAAGCAACTTTTCATTTTTTCAAGGAAAATGGGATGTACTTGCTAACTTGGGAGAGACAGCGGAGAAAAATGTATATTACGATCCGCATACGACTTTAATGAAGTTACGTTTGTTTGCGGAAACACTAACTAAGTTTGTTCTTGCTGCTGAAAACATTAAGGAATTATATGGTACATCACAGGTAGACCGTTTAAATACTTTACGTCGAGAAGGCTTACTTGAACCTGAATTAATTGATATATTTGAAACCCTCCGTCGTAAAGGGAATCTAGCAATGCATGAAGCGGGGTATGGTAAAACAGAAGAAGCAAAAGCAATGTTACAATTGGCGTTCCGCATGTCTGTTTGGTTTATGGAAGTTTATGGTGATTGGGATTTTCAAGCACTAGATTATAAAGAACCAAAAGAACAAACGGTTGTAGATATGGAAAAGCTTCAACAAGATTACGAAAATAAAGTAAAAAAGTTAGAAGAGCAGTTAGATTCAATTCGTCAGCGAGCGGAAGTTGAAAAGGAAGAAGTTAAAACTGAGCGTAAAAAAATATCTAAGAAATTTGTTGGTCGTCAACAATTTACGGAAGCGGAAACACGTTCTATTATCGATGAAAAGCTTCGAGCAGTTGGTTGGGATGCGGATACACCCGTCCTAAATCATAAGAAGAATGGTACTTTACCAGAAAAAAATCGTAATATGGCGATTGCTGAATGGAAGGTTGATAGTGGATGGGTTGATTATGCTCTTTTCGTTGGTCTAAAACTTGTTGGTTTTATTGAAGCTAAGGCAAAGAAGAAAACTATTCCAAGTGCGTTAGAAAGCCAAACGAAAGTTTATGCAAAGAATGTTATTCAGATTGATAATGAAGTCATAACACCAACTACAGGAGAATATAAAGTTCCATTTTTGTACGCCACGAATGGTAGACCCTATTTAAGACAACTTCAAGAAGAGTCTGGAATATGGTTTTGGGATTCCCGCAAACCTTTAGAATATGCACGTCCACTGGAAGGGTGGCATTCACCTGATGATTTACAACTTCTTCTTAGTCAGGAAGATATAGACGCAAATAAACGATTAGAGAAAGAAGATATTACTAAGTTTGGCTTACGTCACTATCAGCAAAAAGCTGTACTTACCGCTGAAAAGGCATTAATAGAAGGACAAAGAAAAATGCTGTTAGCTATGGCAACAGGAACTGGAAAAACACGAACTGCAATTGCTCTAATGTATCGTTTGATCAATTCTAAAAAGTGTCGTAGGATTCTTTTCTTAGTAGACCGCAATTCATTAGGAAAACAGACAGAAGATGCATTAAACGATACAAAGTTTGAAGGATTATCGTTTGCGAGTATCTTTGACGTAAAGTCTCTAAAAGATGTAAGCCCCGAATTTGAAACTCGAGTACACATTGCCACAGTACAAGGTATGGTTCATCGTTTATTTAATAATGAAAACGATACAATACCAAGTGTTGGTCAATATGACTTTATCATTGTAGATGAAGCACATCGTGGCTACACAAGTGACCGTGAAATGTCAGAGGAAGAATTAGAGTTTCGTGACCAAAATGATTATATCAGTCAATATCGTCGTGTTCTAGATTATTTTGATGCAGCTTGCTTAGGACTTACTGCCACTCCTGCACTTCATACAACGGAAATTTTCGGGATGCCTATTTTTAAATACTCATACAGTGAAGCGGTGTTAGATGGTTATCTAGTTGACCATGAGCCACCGTATTTATTTAAGACAGAACTTTCACAAGTTGGCATAACTTTTGGGAAAGATGAAGAAGTAGAGGTATTTGACGTTGATAAAGGTGAAATTCAGCTAGAGAAAATGGAAGATACCGTTCATTTTGAGGTTGAACAGTTTAATAAAAAAGTCATTACAGAACCATTTAATCGAGCAGTGTTAAACAAACTTGCGGAATATATTGACCCAACAGGTAAAGAGAAGACGCTTATCTTTGCCGCTACTGACCAACATGCGGATTTAGTTGTACGTTTATTAAAGGAAGCCTTTAATAAACTTGGTGATGAAATTGAAGATGATGCCATAATGAAAATTACGGGATATATCTACAAGCCACTAGATGCAATTAAAAGGTTTAAAAATGAGCGGCTACCAAATGTTGTTGTAACAGTTGATTTACTTACCACAGGCATTGACGTTCCTTCAATTACAAACGTGGTATTTTTACGTCGTGTACAATCACGTATTCTGTATGACCAGATGTTAGGTCGTGCAACCCGTCTTTGTCCTGACATTGGGAAAACACATTTTAACATTTACGATGCGGTAGGTATTTATGATAAACTGCAAAGTTATACAGAGATGAAACCTGTTGTGAAACAACAAAATTACAGTATTGGTGAATTGTATGAATCACTAGCAAATGCGTCAACTGAAGAAGAAGCAACATTTTACCGTGAGCAATTAGTAGCTAAAATTCAACGATATAAGCAAAGAATAGGTGAAGAAGGAAAGAAAAAATTTGAGGAATTGTCGAATGGGAAAAATATAGATGAGTGGATTAAAGAAGTTCAATCGTATACACCACAAGATGCAAAACAACACAGTACGTTCTTTGAGTATATGGAAACCTATCGTGAAAACGGAGAGAAACGATATATATCCAACAAAGAAGATGAAGTGACACACGTGATTCGTGGATACGGTGAAGGAAACAAGCGACCTGAGGATTATTTAGATGGCTTTGTTCAGTTTATCCAAGAAAATATCAATGAAATTCCTGCTCTTCAAATTGTTTGTACACGACCCAAAGATTTAACGCGGCAGGATTTACGAGAACTTATTACCATTTTGGAAACAAAAGGTTTTAAGCAATCTCATTTACAAACTGCATGGAAACAGACAAAAAATGAAGACATTGCAGCAGATATCATTAGCTTTATTCGTCAAGCTGCGTTAGGGGAAGCACTCATTGACCATGAAACTCGTATTAAACAAGCTATGCAAAAGGTTTATTCATTATATGATTGGACTCCAAGGCAGAAAAAATGGTTGGAACGGATTGAAAAACAACTATTACAAGTACCTGTTCTTGCACCAACAGCTGAAGAAGCATTCTCGGAAGAACCATTTAAAACTTCAGGTGGATATAAGTTGTTAAAGCGAGAGTTCGGTGATTTTATTGATACAGTTGTTAAGACCATTAATGAAAACCTTTATATTAGCTAGATAAAAGTGTCCCTTATAATGGGACATTTTTAAGTTATAATAGATAGGTTGGCTAAATTGATTGTTCAATGGTTTAATGAGGTTTGAAAGAAGAACCTAATATAAAATAAGTATGAAACTATGCAGGAGGTAGGAAATGAACAACCAAGAAATAGTTCAAAAGCTTTGGAATTTATGTAATGTGTTGCGTGATGACGGGATTACATATCAACAATATGTTACGGAATTGACATACTTATTATTTCTAAAAATGATGAAAGAACAAGAGACAGAAGGGGTTATTCCAGTAGGGTATCGATGGGATGATCTGTTAAAGAAAGAAGGTATAGAGTTAAAGACTTTCTATCAACGTTTGTTACTTGATTTAGGAAGCAGTGATAACGCCCAGTTACGTCTAATTTATAGTGATGCTTCTACAAGTATTACCGAACCAAAAAACCTTGAGAAAATTATTAAATCTATTGATGCACTTGATTGGTACAATGCTAAAGAAGAAGGGTTAGGCAATCTTTACGAAGGTTTGTTAGAGAAGAATGCAGGTGAAAAGAAATCAGGAGCGGGACAATATTTTACACCACGAGTGTTAATTGATGTAATGGTGCAATTAATTGACCCAAAAATTGGTGAGCATTGTGCTGACCCAGCTGCTGGAACATTTGGTTTTATGATTGCAGCAGATAGATATTTGAAAAGTAAAACAGATAATTATTATGATGTAGTAGATATGGCTGAGTTCCAAAAGAAGGAAGCCTTCGTAGGCATGGAACTTGTAAAAGATACTCATCGATTGGCGTTAATGAATGCCTTACTTCATGATATTGAGGGCCGAATAGAATTGGGTGATTCTTTATCAAGTAACGGTAAATGGATGAAAAACTTTGATGTTATTTTAACAAATCCACCATTTGGTACGAAGAAAGGTGGAGAAGGTGTATCTCGTGATGATTTAACATTTGAAACATCAAATAAGCAGTTGAACTTCGTGCAATTAATTTATAATGCATTAAAAGATGACGGAAACGCTCGTGCAGCGGTTGTTCTGCCAGATAATGTGTTGTTTGAAAGCGGTATAGGTTCACAAATACGTCGAGATTTAATGAATAAATGCAATTTACACACGATATTACGTCTACCAACAGGAATTTTCTATGCTCAAGGTGTTAAAACAAATGTATTATTTTTCACAAAAGGAAAAACAGACAAGGCTAATACAAAAGAAGTTTGGGTATATGACCTTCGTACAAACATGTCTTCATTTGGAAAACGTACTCAGTTATCTATGAATCATTTTGAAAACTTTATGAAAGCATATTTGGCAGAAGACCGTTCTAAAGTAGAAGATGAGCGGTGGAATGTGTTCACGAGAGAAGATATTGCTAAAAAAGATGATAGTTTAGATATTGGATTGATTGCAGATGAATCTTTATCATCATACGAAAACTTACTAGACCCAATTGAATTAGCTGAAGAAGCCATTGAAAAACTAAAATTATCAATGGATTTGTTAAATGGAGTTGTGGATGAATTAAGGGATGTTGAAAACAGAATAAAATATGAAGAATCATTAGTGGAATATAGTAAGGTTGCTGAACCTGATGAGGTGTATAGCAATGAGTAAGAATGTAAAAAAGCAAAAATCGATTGAATTATTGTTAGAGGAAGTGTTAGTACCAGAGGACGAGCAACCATATGAAGTTCCAGATAATTGGGTATGGACTAATTTAAATTCATTATCAAAGTTGGTTGTAGACGGTTCACATAACCCTCCACCAAAACAAAGAGAAGGGTATCCCATGTTAAGTGGTAGAAATATTTTGGATGGAAATATCAACTTTGAGACTGACCGTTATTTGAGTGAAGAGAATTATCAAAAAGAGTATAAGAGGACTCCCATTGAATCTGATGATGTGTTATTAACAATTGTAGGAACAATTGGTAGAACGACTGTTGTACCTAAAGAATGTTCACCTTTTGTATTACAACGAAGCGTTGCTTTAATTAAGCCAATGATAAACTCTAAATATTTATCCTACTATTTTAGTTCACCAGTATTTCAAAGTTATTTACAAAGGAATGCTAGAGGAACTGCACAGAAAGGAGTTTATTTACAAACTCTAAAAAGTAGTAGTGTTCCTTTACCTCCTTTACTTGAACAGTATCGGATTTCTGAGAAACTGGAGCGGCTTTTAAATAAAATTGAAGAAGCAAAGAAGTTGATTGAGGAAGCAAAGGAAATATTTGAACTTCGTAAAGTAGCAATTTTCGACAAAGCGTTTCGAGGGGAATTAACAGAGGAGTGGCGAGAGAAAAATTTATCAAGTCTCCCTCCTGCTTTAGATGAATCTGGAGATATAATTAAAGAGTGGAAACCAATAATTAAAATACCTAATACATGGGTGTATAAGTCTATTAATGATATATGTGTTAAAGTAACTGATGGCACGCATGATACTCCTAAAAGAACTGAATCTGGAGTACCTTACATTACAGCAAAACATATAAGAGATGGAATAATTGACTTTGATAATTGCGACTATGTTAGTGAAGAAGTTCATAAAGTTATTTACTCTAGATGTAATCCCGAAAAGAACGATATTCTCTTAGTAAATATAGGGGCAGGTGCAGCAACCCCTGCATTGATAGATGTTAATTTTCAATTCAGTTTAAAAAATGTTGCCTTATTAAAACCTGACAATAGTACTATAGACTCGAAATACCTTGAGTACTATTTAAGATTTGTTAAGCTTTTTCTTTTTACCAATATTACAAGTGGTGGATCTCAACCATTTTTAAGCTTAAAAAAAATAAAAACGATCCCTATTATAGTTCCGTCTTTACAAGAACAGAAAGTAATTGTTAATAAGCTAGATTCAATTTTTTCAAAGGAGATTGAGACAAATATTGAACTGGAAAAGTTACCAACGATTTTAAATCATAATAGAGCGTCTATTCTTTCTCAAGCCTTCCGAGGTGAACTTGGAACAAATGACCCAGGTGAAGAAAGTGGTATTGAATTGCTGAAAGAAGTGCTACAAGAACAAGTGAAATAGTTGTTTGAAGGCATCCAACATAGTTGGATGTCTTTTCTTGGCTCGTCTCATAATTTGATGCAATGGATAAGTCGAAGAAGAAGATAATGAATTTTTTTAATAGACTGTAATTTTACAAAAACGGTACACTAAAATTTCATGCGAAATGAGTTTGTTGCTTATCGTGTGGTAGGCATTTTTAAATCGTACCCTTTTCCCTTTCAATTATAAGTTTGGGTTAATACTATTTTACGGACAATCATTTTTATATTTGCGAACGAACGCAATAAATATCTCAATGAAACAAAGATTTTATCTAGATTTATATGATGTAGATTAATTTTTCTTATGGCTAGTTTTTATAATGATTCATTGCGAATTATCCTAGTCAGAGAAATACTCATATATTTTACATGTTCAAATTTTTTTGACAAGATTTCCAATATGAATTAAAGTTAGAAACAAGAGCAGGACAAAATCAAATAACATTAAGCTGTAATTCAAAGCTAATGGTCTTAAACATAAAAAGTACATTCATTGTACTTGTTTTGTGTTTCTCAGACTATTAGCTTATTTGTATTCAGTAAAGTATCCTGCAACAAACATGGAGGTGGAAGGAATATAAGAGAAAAAGGAGAGGTTTAATATGAATATTACTGAGGTACAGAATTTTTTAAGGGATTTCCATGGTGAGGAAGCAACAAACTTTATGGTCATTAAAGGGAATAGTATCAAGAAACTTAATAGTCACTTTAATACTAATGCTCAAACAGTTTTACAGCAATTCAATGCCCAAGATTACGAAGTTTATTTTGTTTCCAACTCTGGAGGTTATAGTGTTGAAAATATAACAAGGTTTAATTGTGTCTTTGTCGACCTAGATTGTGGGAGAGACGAGCATAAAAACTATTATCCTATGGAGACAGTTAGTGCATATAAGAAATCAAAAATAGAAGAGATTAATCGGTTCAAATACCAACCAAGTTATGTTGTGGAGACGAGAAATGGTTTACATGTTTATTGGTTAATAGAGGACGGTGCAACCATTGACCAGTTTATTGAATGCGAGGAGCGGTTGATAAGTTATTTTGATGCTGACAAGGTGGTAAAGAATCCAAACCGATTGTTACGTCTGCCTAATTTCAATTGGTGTAAAGACCCAGAGAATAAGTTTATGGTAAAAATAATCCAACAGCATAAGGGAAGGTATGAAATAACGAATTTATTAGATGCATTGCAAGAAATAACTCTATCGGAGAAATGTGACACCAATAGAAAGAAATGTACTAAATTACTCTCTATTGATGCCACAAAACCCAGCTACGCTACTCGGGGAAATAATTTAATAATGATAAGACAAAGAAACGCAGAAGGCTTACAATCCATTTTAAAGCCCAAAGGTATACAACTTGGCAGTCATGATGAGGTATATGACTACCTAAAAAAACAGGACTTACATGAATTGTTGGGACTGCACGGAACTACATTTAACTGTTTGTTTCATGATGATAAAAATCCAAGTGCGGGTATTGTTATTAACGAAGATACAGGTCATCATATTTACAATTGCATGAGTAGTAGTTGTGGTATCTCCCTAACGATAATACAGGTTGTAGAACGGCTAACCAATCTAAACAGGGTTGAAGCACTGAGATTCTTAAGAAATGTCTATAAAATTGACTATCAAGAAACTGATTGGCAAAAAGAGAAAAAAGAAATATTGCATGAAAATCAGAGATTAATATTCAGCAATGAATTGTCTCAAGTTTATCCTATGATTGATAAGATGATAAGAAAGTATACTGTTGAATTATCGCTTATGAATCAGTTGGCACTAAATCATTTACAAACTGAATATTTTACTGATAAGCAGGGAAATCCCATTTTCTTTAGTAGTTTAAGATATCTGGCTCAAAAATGTGGAAAAGACTCAAAAAGGCTTTCGGATAAAATTAGTTTGTTTACGTATTTGGGTTTAATAAGGAAAGTCCCAGAAGATGAGATACCAGAGTTTCTACTAAATAAAGCAAAAAGCGAAGCAGCTAAAAAGAAGCAAAAATATTTAGTTGGATTTTACTCAATACCTCCTTATGGTGAAGAAACCTTTAAGTTTACAAAGGAAAAGATAAGTGAGTATAAACAACATGGATTTACAATGAGGGGTTGGGGGCGAGAGTTATTGTTAAGGACTCTTGGAGAAGAAGAATCAAATCGAGTTTTCCCGCAAATGGAAGCCAAGGAAATCCCAGAGCGGAATAACGAATTAACTTCTGAAATAGAAAGAGTTGCTTTGATGTTAATCGAACATAAAGGTTTTACTACTGAAAAAGAAATTTTGTATTTCTTAACTCAAGAGCATGGAAAACAGTCAATATATGAAAAACAAATAAAGCGGACAATACCTGATTTGATTAACAAATACTGCTTAAATCGTCAACGACTTAATAAAGCACTAAAAGAACAACTTGGTATTGAGGATATGAGTGGTTATCCAATAGTGATTTACAAATAATGAAGAATTGTAATTGTAGGGATGCTTCAATAAAACATTCATCAAAACATAAGGGCTTTCAATTAATTGTAGTTGCCGAGAGACGAACTGAATTTTAACAAATGAAATCAACAACAATAACATAAACTATTATTAATTGAGACTCCTCTAAAAAGAACATAAAGCAACCTCCAATTTAATAAAAGGAGGAGTTTATGTATGAGATATGCAGAAATAATAAATAACAAAAGTTTAAGTATAGAAGAGATTGCTTGTATTATGTTGAAGCGGTCATGTGAAAGTGTACGAAAAAGATGTAATGAGAAAAGAGGTAAGTATAAAGATGTTCGATGTAACTTAACACCTAGCCCACTCAGGAAGGCTCTTATGGGTGTTAAAGCATTTTGGGATGATTGGGTTAAATTGACAAGGGGATGGATTAATAAAGGCTATGAAGATAGATACCGACCCACCTTGTTTAGAATTATTGAGAATGGTCATTATGAAATCGATAATATACAAGCATTACCGCAATGGGAGAATACAATGAAAGCAACTTCTAAAAAGTGTATGGTTGTCAATTATAATGATAACTATCAAGTGGAATGTCAATTAATTTGGGGGCAGGAAAAAACCTTGAAAAAATTAGGGCTTTCAATGAAGGAATTAACAGATGGACATAGAAATCAATTAGATAAGGTTGATTTATTATTCTTTAATTATATACCAGCCGAAATCGGTGGAATTAGTATTACCGACTTAGTAGTTGATTTGTAATTTGGTTAATGAAAAGCTTACGAAGTTATCACATAAAGAAAAAACAGTCCAATAGGGCTGTTTTTTCCAGTTTATAGGAGGTGTATTTATTTGAGTATTTGTAATGTTGTTCCGTTGTATTAAGTAATTTGATTCCTAAAAACTTAAAAAAGTAGGTGCGAAGTATGTTAAATAAATATCCTATTGAAGATTGGTATTTGAGATATATGGAACTAGGGAGTTTAAATGACATTGGTAAGAATTTTGGAGTTAGCTTTGCAACTATAGGCAGATTTATAAAAATGTATCTTCAAAATGAGTATGGTCTGGTCGTAAATGATTTGAAAAAATACAGAGATGGGTACTACGCTAATGAATGGATTTATCTCCATGAGATTCAGGGATTAACATTAAAAGAAATTGCCAAGGAGAATAACTTGGATGAAAGGACTGTCTCAAGAATTTTAAAGAAATTCGGTCATAAGGTTAGGAAGTATCACCCAGTCCCATTGTATTCCTGTAATGAAAGTTACTTTGAAAATATAGATTGTCACGAAAAAGCCTACTGGCTTGGGTTTATATATGCTGATGGTTGTGTAACCTTTGACTACAAAAGAAACTCCTATATTGTCTCAATTGCTCTGCAAAAATCTGATAATGAGCATTTGGAATCATTTAAGAACTATATCAATTCTAATCATCCAATTGGAAAAGATGGGAGAGGGTGTGTTCAAATTAGAATTTACTCCAGAAAAATGTTTTATGATTTAGAGAAGTGGGGGGTAACACCTAATAAATCAAAAATAGTGATATTTCCAAACAATATTGATAAAGAGTATTATAGTAGCTTTATTTTGGGGTGTTTTGATGGTGATGGGACAATATATTCAGGGAAAAAGAAGAGTGTAAGAGCAATTTTTAGCCTTTGCTCTGGTTCAAGGAAGATGCTCGAACAAATTCAACAGATACTTGTTGATAAATTAAAAATTGGATTCAATAAGATAGGTTTTTCAGGTGGCACATTTAAGTTGGCTTATGGTGGGAATGTAAAAGTTTCATTAATAAGAGATTGGCTATATTCCAATTCATCAGTTTATCTAGGGAGAAAGAAACAAGAATTTTTTAATGTAGAAGCAATGGAATATGAGTATGTCATGTTTAAATGCCCAACATGCAATAAGATAAAAGAAAAACCTATCTCAGAAACACATTTACGAAGGAAAACAAAACTACCAGTTACTTTCTGTTCTCATAGTTGTGCTACCACGTTTTATAATTATTATAGAGGAACGGAAAAGGATAAAAAATTAATAAATGAAAATATAGTTAAGGTGATTAAGAAAAATAGAAGGCGATATTTTGAATAGTTTTTGAGCAATTAGGATTAGGAAGGTCACGGTATTTTTTCGACACATAAACGTAACTATCACCTGAAATTTCCAGTGAATACCAGTGTTATACTTTCTTTGTATCTTTCAATTTTGTTAGGGGGAAATGTATGTTTCAAACTATTAATGGTGTCCAGATTAGGGAACACGATGAAACAAAAGACTTACCTAACCTCTTAGAGAAGCGATTTGAAATAGAGTACCTAGATAAAGTATACGTGAATGGGCTGGTATGTATTGATATAATCAATATCAATGTACAAGGTTATGAAAGAAAATATGGCTTTAAAAGAAAAATAGACTATGGACGACAGTGGATGTATGTCATTAAACATAATGATTATGTAGAGAATAGGCTTAAGTATGGGGAAGTGTGTAGTCTCATTCATGAAAAAATTGGTGTATATCTAGCAAGGGAATTTAGATTTAATCCTGTTGGTGGTTTTCTAATTGATAGTATGGATAAGGTTTATATATTAGACTGATTTGTTACATATTTAATACAGCTTCTAATCCGTTTCCAAGGTGGGACGGATTTTTTTATCTATGAAGAATGGAGGGATTACTGATGTATCACTTTAGAATGGTGGGTATCATCAAAGATAGCGATGCTGAGGAATTGCGGGAAGTCCTGTTTAAAAATGGTAGGTTATCAGGGGACAGAACTTTAGTCGAAGAGTTAAAAGAACGGGCAAGCGTATATGAAAGCATGGGTAAAGCGATTGCTGGGTACAGTCCTAAAGGAGAAGATTACATTAAGGATGCAAAGGCTGTAATTCTGTTAATGAGAGAAGTATGCCATCATGGACAAATTTGGGGAATGTATCCGCAACTGGAGAAAGAGAACTAAGCGGTTTATAAAGGTATACCTTTAAGGGTAATCGAAATACCCTCAATTTGTTGTTTGTAAAGGATAGGAAAAATGATTATAAACGTTTATAAAATATCATATATATTTACAAACAATTTGGTTATAATTGGGTTATGGATAACCAAAGGGAGCGGTAAACTAATGAATAAAAAAATATTTGGGTACATAAGAGTTTCAAGTAAAGACCAGAACGAAGCTAGGCAACTAAAGGAAATTTTAGAAATGGGCGTACATGACCGTGACATTTTTATTGATAAGGAAAGCGGGAAAGACTTCAATAGAAGCCAATACCAAGCGTTAAAACAATGCTTACGTGAAGGGGATTTACTTTATATTAAATCCATTGACCGCTTTGGCAGGAACTCTAAAGAGATAAAAAGAGAATGGGAAGATATAACTCAAAACATTAAAGCCGATATAAAGGTATTAGATATGCCATTACTTGATACAACACAATATAAAGATACATTAGGAACGTTTGTAAGTGATTTGGTTTTGCAAGTGTTAGCTTTTGTAAGTGAACGAGAACGAGAAAACATCTTGCAGCGGCAAGCCGAAGGAATTTCTGTAGCAAAGGCAAAAGGAAAACATTTAGGAAGACCTCAATTAAACTTAAGTAAGCTGTCCAAGTACCAAAGACAAACGCTTGAACAAAACTATCAAAAGTGGAAAAGTAAAGAGATAACAGGGGTTCAATTTATGACTTTATTGGAATTAAAAAAGAACTCCTTTTACAAAATTGTTGGAGAGTATAAAAAAGAATTGTAGACAGTCACTAATCTAGTGGGTGTCTTTTTGTGTAGGGGGCTTAGTTTACAGTTTTTTATATACACAAATGAATGAGGGCGGTCTATATACACCTAGACCGACAGTATAGTCTAATTTCTGAAGTGTAATTAAATTTCATTCGAGCAATCATCCTTTCAAAGTTATTAGACTACCTAAAATTATAATATATTACTATCGCTTCATATAGAATATAGATATTTTCTGAATTATTTAGGATATAGAAAGTTAATTTGGTATAATATTCTAATGGAAATGCTTGTTATTAGCAGCTTAATTGGATTATTGAAAAGCTTGAAATGAGGGAGTGAGAATTTGAAAAGTATTTCATTTGAAATTATAGAACAAATGATACAGTGTTTTGGTAAATGCTTTCATTTTAAAGACTCTATGTCATCATTCATGAGGTCATCGGGTGTTCCGATTTTATTAATTAACAAATATAGGGAGTTGCCGAAATTTGTTTGGGCAAGAAGGGTACTAGAGGATTTATCTATCAGTGAAGATGGTCTTTTAATCCAAAGAAAGTTGCTAACTAATTTTTGTAAGTTAAGAGATTTACCAGATAAGGGGGTTCTTGATAGAAATGCTGGCTTAGACGCATTAAGGGAATTAAAAAGGATTGCAATAGATAATGATTATGTTGTTAAAGAACAAAAAAAGGATGAAAGTATTCAAAGAAAAATAGCTGAGCAAAAACAAGCACTTATTCAAGAAAGGGCAAAACAGCTTGAGGAATTAAGAACAATTTTTAATTATAATGTGACTGAGAAAAATCGTCAAAAAGCCGGTTTTGTCTTAGAAGACTTACTGAAAAGTTTATTTGAAATAAACGACATTGAGTATAGGAAATCTTTTAGGACGATTGAAAATACGCAACAAATTGATGGATATTTTAAATTTGATGGATTTGACTATTTGGTCGAAGCAAAGTGGAGGAAGGATATACCAAATACAGCCGAAATTGCAGGATTTAAATATAAAATTGAATCTAAAATTGTTAGTACACGAGGATTATTTGTTTCAATTAATGGATTTAGAGAAGAAGTAATTAGAGAGTTTAGAGGGAATGGGGCAAATATAATCTTTATGGATGGTCATGAACTTATGTTGATTCTTGAAGGAAGAATAAATCTTAGTGATGGCTTGAAATATAAAATAGAAAGAGCAGTTCAAATAGGAGAACCATTTTCCCCGCTTTATTTGGTCAGTAATATCTAGGAGAAAGGATATTATTAAGAGTAGTATCTCCTTTTTTCTTCAATACTATTAAATTCACACTTTTAATAAATAAGTAGTTTGTATATTTTAACGTTAATTGAGAATAATAGTAATAAATTATTATGAGGTGTAATAAATGGATAAATTAACCAAAGGCACATGGATTGTTAATACAGTAAAACATCTTGCGGAACTAAAACAATATACATCTGAACTTGCTTTTTTTGAAGCAACAGAACAATCAGGTAAAGCGGGGGCATTTTTAGGACGATTAGTGGCGGACAAGCAGGAAATAATAGATATAAAAAGTGCAAGGATATTTGCCCGTCAGTCAAGTATATCCCCTGCAGAATTAGGAACTTATTTGGGCTATTTAAAAAAAGAAGAAAAAATTGATTATAACGTAGACTTAATGGGCAGACCAAAGGAAATCGAAGTTTACTGTTTCTCTGGTAAAGAGGCTTTGGAGACTGTATCTTCATTATACGATAAGCTTGAACCTCAGGAGGAAGAACAAGCTAGTTTGCTTAGTCTGAATGAAACCTTTAACCTGCCTTGTTATCCAGAAGAATTGAAAGAGTATCTTACAAGCCAAGGAGTAAAAGAGGACTGTGCAAATACAACCTTAAGTCTTCAAGAAAGCTTTGGTTTAGTGAAATCGAGCGGTGGAGGGAACGATACTGTCCTATATAATGAGTATTCTTTTAATGGTGACCCCCAAAGGGTGGCTAAGGCTTTATCATCGTTAAACGATACGGACAGAACAATGGTTGAAGAAGTACAAAAGATAGTTTCTGAATCACAGGGGTTTCTTATGGAGAGTATCCCGTCAAGTATTAAACCCGAAATAATTCAAATGATGGAAGGTGTTGGATTGTTAGATGGAGTAACTGTTCAATCTCCAATGGGAACAGCTACTTTCTTAACTACACCTCATTTAAAAGGACAAGGACTGGGAAGTTTTAGTTTATCGGAGGATGTTTTTCATAAGGCAAAGGTATTATTGAGTTGTTTGAGGTTTGGACAGACAAAATCCACATTCGGTAGAGGTAGAATATCCACACTTGAAAAAATGTTAAATATAATAAATAAACTACTAAGGGGACAATGGGTAGGACCAGCTACGGCAATAGGTCAAGATTATGCATTATTAGAGATAGATGGTGTTATCCAAACAAGACCAGCAAGCCCATACGGATTTGAAATGAAGTTACGTCAGCAAGAGGTAGGGGAACTGGTTCGCCAAATGATAACTTACAATAAAGTCAATCTAGAGGTCGAGGAGAATATAGGAGATTTACTTAATTATCAACCTACGGGATGTATAATACCAGAAACAAGGAAGAACCAAATATTGGCGAAATCCACAGCACCAGTAGAATCCATGAGAAATAAACTTCTTCTAACATTGAGAACAGGGGGGGTATAAAATGGCATTTTCTAATAAATCAGATAAAAAAGGTTTCGGATTTGAATATACTGTCTCAAGTATGTTTCAAAGTCAGGGCTACCTTACTCGAAGAGGGATTCCCTTACAGTACGGTGTTGCGAATCAAGATGCGACGGATATTGATGTTTTGGGCATTATGTTCACGTTCCCTTTTCAAGGGCATAAAATAATATGTGACTGTAAAAATAAGGTGAAATCAAAACCTTATGAAAGAATATTTTGGGCTAAAGGTCTTGGAGAATTTGTAAAAGCCTCAAAGGTCTTTGTAGCATTAAATAAAACCCAAGGGGATATAATTCGATTTGCTAATACAGGTGGTGTAAAGATTTTAACTAGTGATATTATTGCAGACTATGCAACTTCTAAGCCTACATATGGTCTAGCAGATGCTTCGTATTATGAACAATACGAGAATTTGATAGGGAAAGTTGTGAAATTTCATGGTTACATTCAACATATTTACTCAAATGTAAGTAAGCTTTATTTAAATGAAAATCCCTACCAGACATTGAATATAGCCCTTGCATATTTAGAGGAACTATCGAAAATGTTAGAATTTCATGTTAAAAACACAATTGAACTAAATGCAACAATTAAATACTTGATTTGTGAATTGACCGTCATTGTAGCCATACAACTTCTTTGGATTTGTTCAGATGTACTCGGACTTCCTAATAGTACAAGAAGAGAACATATAACAAGCAAATTGACATTCGGTGAATTAGAACCGAATACTGTAAAAAGCATAATGCAAGATGCTAAAGACTTAGCGAATGAGATTGTTAAGTCTTCAATTCCAAAGTCAGTTGCACCAAAAGAAGTGGATTTTGGTGAAATTACTCCCCCGCCTTATACAGATAGCTTAATTGGATTAGTTGAGAGAGCATTAGCAAGACCACAGATGTATTTAACAATGCCCCAACTTCTGGATTACATGCTGTTTGAAGAAGGCTTAAAAGGGAAAAAACATACTGATGAAGAATTTAAATCTATTTTTGGATACGATACTTCTGACGATAGAATGAAGGCATCAAGGAATATAATATCATTTGTTAGAGAGTTTACTGGAGTTGATTGGAAGGTTGTCTGGGAAAACAAGTTTCCAACTCGTGAACAAAAAATATCAGCCACTTCAATTGAGAATACTATAATAGTAAAAGAAAAAAGTGTTCAAGAAAATGCTGATAATAACCCTAGTATAAAAAAGCAAATTACCGAGCCTGAGCAGGAGCAGTTAAGCATCGAAGAAATTGAAGGTTTGTATAACAAGAAAAGTTGAGTGGAAAAATATTATATTTAAGATGAAAATACAAATCCTTTCATCAGTGGGTGTATTTTCTTTTTTTGAAGGTATATATAGTTGTTTTAGCTATGTGTTATACCCGCCTAATAATTAAATATTTAATATTAAATTATTTTAGTGGATAGGAAACTACTTGTATAGAGTTCATGGGGATTGACCCCTCTATAGACTACTTTACTTTTTTTTATCACTACTTTATACTGAAAGTGTAAACATTTTACAGGGAAGTAGTCTTTATACTTTAGATACTGCTAATACGTGATTAAATCAATCGTTCCGCTTTGGGTTCTTAACAACTGAAGCAGTTGTTGCTGACAAACCAGAACCAGCTGGCTCAGGCATGGGTATGCCTGACATGGGCGGCATGGGTGGAATGGGCGGCATGATGTAATAAGCTGCTTCACCCCTTGATATATAAGGGTTTGGTTAACAAAATGCAAACATAATCAAAATTAAAAGAGGCTTCTCATTAGTTGACTAAACTTTTGAGAAGCCTCTTTCTTTTCATTGTGAAGTTATATTTTTCTTTGCTACATATTCTTTAGCTTACGCCACAGGGTAGTATAACTTATTCCTAGTTCTTTTGCTGCTTTAGTTTTATTGCCATTAAACCTTCCAAGGGTTTCTTTTATTAATTGATATTCCATTTTTAATATTACGTTTGTATTCTCATTTTTTTCTTCATGAAGTAGCAGAAGAGCTTTATTTTCTAAGTTGTTGGATTTCAAACCTAAAACATCGGCAACGAGTTGTTCATCAATAACATTATTTTCACACATAACAATTAACCGCTCAATAATATTATTGAGTTGCCTTATATTTCCTTCGTAAGATAAATTGTTAAGAAGATACTGGGCTTCAAGTGTAATTTTAATATCAGGAGCCGTCATTAAAATAAAATGTTTTACGAGTTCAGGAATGTCCTCTTTTCTTTCCTCTAGAGCCGGAAGTTCTAAGTCTAAAACGCATAGGCGATAGTATAAGTCCTCTCTAAATGTATTTTTTTTGATTCCTTCTAATAGATTTTTATTTGTAGCACTTATTATTCTTACATCAACAGGTATTACCTTGTCGTCGCCAATTCTGATAACTTCTCTTTCTTGTATAACTCTTAGTAACTTTACTTGTATGTCTTGTGACAATTCTCCAATTTCATCTAAAAATACTGTTCCGTTATGTGCTAATTCGAATATTCCTGCCTTTCCTTCAGGTCTTGCTCCAGTAAAAGCCCCCCTCACATATCCAAATAGTTCACTCTCCAATATACTTATTGGCAGAGCAGCACAGTTAATGGCAACAAAGGGTTCATCACGTCTCTCACTGTAGTTGTGAATACTTTGAGCAAAGATTTCCTTTCCAGTTCCCGATTGCCCTGTTATTAATATAGTGCTATCAGATTTTGCAAATCTTTTTGCTTTTTCTATAGTTTTAGATAGTGTATAACTTTTACCGATGATATCATGAAAGTATTTTTTAGCAATATGGCCTTTTGGTTTTAATTTTTTTCGGATCTCTTTTTCTGTAGTTTGGATATGAATGGTCTTTTGAATACTTACAACTGCACCAAAAATTATGTTGCCCACTTTTAACGGGCGACTGCTTAATACAAGGGAATTGTCTCCATTCTCTATTAACTCACTATAAGTTTCAGTACCATATTCAATGGTATCTCGAATTTTTGGTAAGTTTTTTATATGATCTACCGCAAAAGTATTGCTTTTATCGGTAATTAACTTTTTTGCCCTATTGTTTATATACATAATCTCTAAAGTTTTATCGAAAGCTACTATGCCATCCGCTGTTGTATTTAAAATTTGTTTAATAGTTTCAAAGTTTTTCAATTGCTCTAGTTTAAAATTAAGGATCGATATCGCTTCATTTAGAGCTATTTCAAGAGATGTCTCATCAACTTCTATCATTACACTTTTTAAGTTGTATTTTTTAGCAGCCCTAGCTACGGTAATGCCGCCAATAACTACCTCTATGCCTTCTTCAGTAAGCTTTTTTACCCTTGTGTCTATATGATTCACAGATTCAGGGTTAATTAGTAAAAAGTCCTCACCTGAGATATTTTTAAATTTAGTTGCTACATCAAATGCTAAATTTAAACCAATACAAGCTATTTTATTAGAATATTTTTTTGCTTTTTTGAAAGAAAAATACATATCCTCATAGGTGTATCGTACATCTACTAAAACAGCATTAATTAAATTACTTCTGAGAATTTCTAAATTTCCTCCCCGTGTAATTATTGCTCTAGTTCCTTGGGCAACATATTCCCTTGCTACTTCAATTGTTTTTTCCCCGGTTGCTTCAATAATTGGATAGTCCAATTCTCTTTTTTTTAATAAATTTCTAAATTTAGTTGTGAAATCTGTAGATGATGAAAGAATTAAAATATTTTTATCCATTCAGTGGATCACCTCACATATATTATTTCAGTATGAAACAATATGAAATAGAGACTATTTCAATTGTTTCATTTTGAAATAGTATATAGAAAATTATATACATGGAATCATGTTTACTACAAGAATTATTAAAAGAAATTTAAGGGGAATTGGTGACAAAAGTCGTATAAGTCAGCTTGAATATGTACAATTCGTGGCGAAAAAGGATTTTTAAGTGGTTTGGCACGGTAGTTGCATTAATAGTAAGTGTAAAGTTTATTCAAGATCTAAGGCGCCTAGAAAGAATTAATTTTACAGTTCAAAAAATGAAATCGCTTTATTTCTACTATGAATGAAATAAAAAGTGATTTGCAAAAACTGAAGCTTTAGTTAGGAGGAATCATTGGATATATTTTTAACAAATTAGTAAATCTCAGGGGGATAAAATTTAATATATTTGGAGGAAGTGAAAAAATGGGGCAGCCATTGCGTAAAAATGATATTGAAGATCAACAAAAGGAATCTTTAAAAGAAAAAAACAAGAATCAAATGGATAAAAAGACATTATTAAAACTACTGCCTGTTATTCTAATACCCCTAGCACTTTGGATTACACCGGCACCATCAGGATTAAAAGCAGAAACTTGGCATGTTGTTGCACTATATATAGCTTTACTATTAGGTTTAGTAATTAAGCCTTTTTCAGAACCTGTTATTACGTTGATTATTATTGGGATTGTCTCAATGTTTATGGGTCCTGAGATACCTTTAGCCGGTTACGGAACTGAAATGGTATGGTTTATTGTAATGGTAACGATTGTATGCGCAGCATTTGTTAAAACAGGGCTTGGTAAAAGAATTGCATATAATTTACTTACTAGATTTGGAAAAAATTCATTAGGATTAGGCTATATTATGATGTTCGTAGATTTAATATTAAGTCCTGCCACAGGTTCAAATATGTCACGTGCATCAATAGACTATCCAATATTTAGAAATATTGCAGAAAGTGTAGGGTCTACACCTGAAAAGGATCCTCGAAAACTTGGTTCATATTTAACAATGCTTATGTATGTTGTATCTATGTCTACAGCTGTGTTGTTTCTAACTGGAATGGCTACAAATGCAATTACTGCATCTTTAGCGAAAGAAATGTTAGGTGTGAACATAGATTGGATGACATGGTTTAAGGCCGCCATTGTTCCTGCCGGATTGGTCTTAGCTCTTGGTCCAATTATTGTCTATAAGCTTTATAAACCGGATTTAACAGATCTTGGGGATATTAAACCACTAATGAAACAAGG
This sequence comes from Bacillus sp. AFS006103, assembly GCA_002559145.1. Classification (GTDB taxonomy): domain Bacteria; phylum Bacillota; class Bacilli; order Bacillales; family Cytobacillaceae; genus Neobacillus. The sequence goes on along the minus strand of NTXX01000030.1, from coordinate 69,001 downwards.
TCTTCAAGAGATGGGTCCTATGAAGAAAGATGAAAAAATATTGGCCGTTTTATTTGTATTAGCCGTGTTAGGATGGATGTTTGGACCAAAAATTACAGCTCTACATTTGACTATGCAGGTTGTAGCCTTTGTATTCTTAGCACTCACTTTATTATTTAAAATTCTAAATTGGAATGATGTCATATCACAAAAAGGTGCATGGAATACTTTTATATGGTATGGAGCGTTTTATGGAGTTGCAGCAACATTAGCAGATCAAGGTTTTTATACTTGGCTTGCGGAAATACTAGACAAACATTTAAAACTAGGACAATTAAATGGGTTGCTTGTAACGGTTGTTCTACTTTTCATTAGTCTTGCTGTCAGATATTTCTTTGTATCAAACAGTGCTTTTGTCGCATCTTTCTATCCTGTATTGTTTGCTTTAGCTTTAACTACACAAGCTAATATTATGGTAGTTGCATTATTACTTGCATTTTTCGCAGGCTATGGAGCTCTATTGACACACTATGGAAATGGTGCAGGAATTTATACCTTTGCAACCGGATATTGTTCCCAAAAAGATTTCTGGAGAGTAGGAACGATAATGGTTGGTGTAGCAATTATAGTATTCCTATTTATAGGTTTACCTTATTGGAAGTTAATAGGAATTTGGTAAACGAGAATACGTTTTAAAGGAGACAGGAAATGTTAGATCTATTAATTATAAATGGACATGTCATTGATCCGAAAAATAATGTAGATGAAGTAATGCCTGTAGCAATATATGGTGGAAGAATAACAAAATATGAAGAAGGCGAAGAGGCAAAGCATGTCATTGATGCAAAGGGGAAATATGTTTTCCCTGGCCTAATCGATGCTCATGCACATATGTTTGAAGATGGTACAGATATAGGGTTGTTCCCAGATGTAACCTATATTCCAACGGGTGTCACTAGTGCTATTGATTTTTCTGCCGGGGTTTCCAATTACCAAATTTTCAGAAAAGCGGTTATCCAACAAAGTAAAGTTAGAATCAAGAGCTTCCTGCAAGTGTGTTCAGCCGGGCTTGCTACTACAAGCTATCATGAAAATATTAATCCAAAATATTTTAATCGTGAAAAGATGGCGAGAATCTTCCGTGATCATAAGGATAATATAATAGGACTAAAAATTAGAAATGGTGAAGAATTAGCGGATGGGCTTGGAATTCAACCTTTAATGGCAACTGTAGAGGTGGCGGAGAAAATTGGATGCCCGGTGCAGGTTCATTGTACGAATCTTCCAGTTCCAACTTCAGAAGTTTTAGACATCCTTAGACCAGGTGACATTTTCCAGCATGTTTATCAAGGGGTACAAAACACGATTGTAGATGAACATGGGAAATTACGTGATTGTATTCTAGAAGCTAGAAAACGGGGAATCATCTTTGATACAGCTGAAGGTAGAAAGCATGCGGATTATGATGTAATGAAACTGGCGATGGAACAAGGATTTATAGCTGATATATGTAGTACAGATCTCGTTTTAGCTAGTATGTATAGAAGACCTATCTTCTCCTTACCAAATCTAATGTCCAGGTATCTATGTATGGGTATCAGTTTGAATGAAGTGATTAAGATGACAACAGAAAGACCAGCCAAGCTGATGGGTATGGAGAATGAAATTGGTTGTTTATCTGAAGGTGCTTATGCCGATGTTACCATTTTTGACATTATCGAAAAAGAACAGCTCTATAGAGATTGGAAGGGTACCACATTCCTAGCTGATAAATTACTTAAACCGGAAATGACTATTAAAGATGGATATATTATGTACTGTGCACCAGATTATATTTACGAAAACTAAACATACAAAATAAATTTGAAAACTATTAGGAGGATTAGATTAATATGGGATATAAAATTTTATTACCACAGCCAATCATGCAAGAAGGTAGAGATTATCTAGAAAGCAGAGGACATGAACTGATAACAGGCAGCGGAATGGAAACAGAAGATATTATTAGAGATATTAAGGGTATTGATGCAATGATCGTTCGTCTTTCAAAGATTACTAGAGAAGTGTTTGAGGCGGCTGATAAATTAAAGGTTATCGTAAGACACGGAGCGGGATTTGATACGGTTGACTTGGATGCAGCTCGAGACCATGGAGTGCAAGTACTTTACTGTCCTGTAGCTAATAGTATGTCTGTCGCTGAAGTGACATTGATGTATATGCTTTACTTGTCTAGAAATTTTACAGTAGTAAAAAGAGATTTTATTGATGATTATTATACTGCGAAACTAAAAACACCTAAGTGTGAATTAGATGGTAAAACGGTAGGACTTATTGGATGTGGTAATATCGGTTCCCGTGTAGCTGAAAAATGCATGAATGGTTTTAACATGAAGGTTTTAGCTTATGATCCTTATAAGAAAAGAGAAGAATTCCCAGAGGGAGTAGAAGTAGTAAGAGATTTAGATAGAATATTCAAGGAAAGTGATTTTGTTTCCCTCCATTGTCCAACAACTAAAATCACAAAAGAATTTATTGGAATGAAGCAATTTGAAATGATGAAACCTACAGCATTCCTTATTAATGCTGCCAGAGGCATGGTTGTAAATGAAAAAGAACTTTATGAAGCATGTAAAAATAGAGTAATAGCAGGTGCCGGATTGGATGTTCTCCAACAAGAGCCAGTTGATCCTAAGAACCCTATTCTATACTTAGACAACGTTGTGGTAGCTCCACATATTGGTGCAGCTACGAAGGAAGCAACAGATAGAGCATCCCTTCATTCCGCTATGGGTATTCAAGAAGTATATGAAGGAAAACAACCAACATGGCAAGTCAAAAAAATAGATTGGGACACAGCCGAAACCTTTGAAGATGAGTTAGTCACAAAATAAATAGTTTTACAACATAATGATATAATACTATATAAATAGGAGATGTTAGATATGCCAGTAGGAAATAGAGTATTTTTAAAAAGAGAGCTTCCAAGTCAAGAATTAGTAAAAGCATTTAGTGAATTACCGGCAGCTAATGTTGCTGATGCCATGGGACGTTTATGTGCCATTCATTCAGATATTAAATTAATGTCAAGCCCATCAAAAAAGATGTGCGGAGTAGCCCTAACCGTAAAGTCACGCCCCGGTGATAACCTTCTTTTACACAAAGCACTCAATTTGGCTGAGGAAGGCGATGTCATTGTCGTTTCAAACGAAGGGGATAGAAGCCAGTCCATCATGGGTGAGATAATGTATAAGTATCTTTCCGATTACAAAAAAATCGAAGGAATTGTCATTGATGGTCCTATCCGTGATATTGATGTCATTTCCAAGTCTGAAATGCCAATCTATGCAACAGGAACAACTCCTGGCGGTCCTTATAAAGAGGGCCCTGGTGAAGTAAACGTACCAATTGCATGTGGCCGTATCAGTGTTAACCCTGGAGATATCATTCTTGGAGACCAAGATGGGGTCATTGTCATTCCTAAAAATGATGCAGCTCAAATCCTAGATAAGGCAATTGCCATTTCTGCGGGAGATGCTGCGAAGGCTGCAGCTTCAGCATCAGGAACCGTTAATAGAAACTGGGTTGATGATACTCTTGAGAAAAAAGGTATCGAAATTATAGATGATGTGTATCGGCCTTAATATAGCTTTCTAATAAGTTCACTTTGTTCACTGACCTTAATCTTTGAGAGTCATAGTGAGCAAAGTGAGCTTGTTTTGTTCATTAAAAGGAAAGTTTAGGTCCAAACGCTCAGCTTTTTATAGATTTTTGCCTTTTTTAAATTTGTATTTGAAAGGGATTACAGGTTATTTAAGTCTTATCTAAAAAAGGGGGATATCAGTGAAAAAGAAATGGCTTGTTTTATTATTGTTATGGCTGACGTTCATGGTATCTTACTTGGATCGTGTAAATGTATCTACAGCAGGACCCCTTATGATGAAAGAGTTTCATATGGACGCAGGAAGTTTTGGTGTTATTTTATCTGCGTTTACATTCGGTTATGGGCTTATGCAGATACCTGGAGGAATGCTGGCAGATCGATTTGGGTCAAAGGCAACAATGATTTTTGGCTTAATTTGGTGGTCTATTTTTACAGCTTTATCCGGAGTTGTTGCATCGGTTGGCATGCTAATCGCTGTACGAGCATTATTTGGGGCAGGGGAAGCATTAGGAACTGGGTCACAATGGAAGTTGCTTGGTAAATACTTCAAAGGATCGGACCGAAATTTCGCTTCGAGCCTATATAATACGGCGATCCCGTTAGGTCCAGCTCTTTGTGGACCGATTGCAGTTTGGATCATGGGGAAAGTAGGATGGCACAGTCTATTCTATTGGTTTTCAGTCCCTGGAATCGTATTGGCGATATTGCTCTATTGGCTTTTACCAAGTGAAAAGAAAGAAAAGATAACTAGTGTCAGTTTAGTAAAGAAAAAAGATAACATTGCTTTGAAGGATGTTCTAAAATATCCAGGTAGTTGGCTTATCTTTACTGCTTATTTAACAAAAAGTGTTGCCTCTTGGGGTCTATTGGGGTGGATCCCTGTCTATTTGAATACTAGTCGGCATATTAACTTAAAGGATTTAGGTTTAGCGTCATCAATACCATATTTACTAGGATTCGTCGGTTTGTTATTTTTCGGATGGCTGGGTAGTCGGGTAAAACATCGGGCTTCTCTAGTCGGCATCATTTACGTATTAGCAGGAGCGGGTTTATTTTTTGCCTTCAGCGCAGAAACAGCTACCGGCAGTATCGTATTTTTATCTGTTGCATCCTTCTTTATATTTGGCGCATATGGACCATTTTGGGGCCTTGCACTTGATTTGTTTCCAAGTGAATTCCTTGGAACGCTAAGCGGATTTACCAATTTTGGTGGACAAATAGGTGGTTTTATATCACCGTTGGTTGTTGGTTATCTGGTAAATACTACAGGCTCATTTACAGATGGATTTTTATTCATGATTGCCACACTAATTGCTTCATCTATTGCTTTATTCGGTCTTGACTATTTGAAAATTAATAGGAAGCAAAACCTAATTCATTTTAAAGAAAAAGTTGCAGAGTAATCCATTAAATTATTTAAGTAAAACTTTATTTGATACTCAAGCCATTTATCACTCTTAGTCTTAAATGAATGTAAGCCCTAAAAATTAGTTATCACTTGTTAGTCTCATTCCCCTTTTTGAAAGATAATTTTTTAATAATCATTAGGAGGAATCAAATATGATTATATTAGTTGCGAAGTATTATTGTATACCAGGTAAAGGTGATGAGGTTCAAGCTTATCTCCGAGAGATGGAACCTTTAGTTGATGAATATGAAAAAGGATGTACTGCTTACTTTGCTAATCGTTCAACAGAAAATAAAGATCAATTCCTGCTTTATGAACAATATGTAGATCAAGCTGCCTTTGATGCTCATCGAGAAACACTTCACTTTAGAGAAATTATTGAGGGGAAAATCATTCCGATTCTAGAAAAGCGTGTAAGAGAAATATATACTCCAATCCAATAATCGCTGGTCCAAGAGGATTCTAGTTTATTAGATAAAATATGAAGGAGTTAATATATGATTAAAAAAATCGGATTTATCGGTCTAGGAATCATGGGGAAGCCAATGGGCAAAAACTTAATCAAAGCCGGATATCAATTGATTGTGAGTGATTATAATAAAGAAGCAGCGAAAGAACTTAAAGAACTTGGTGCAGAAGTAGAATCTACTCCTAAGGTGATTGCTGAGAAATCGGATATCGTGATTACTATGCTGCCAAACTCTCCGAATGTTAAAAATGTTGTTTTGGGGGAAAATGGAATTATTGAAGGCGCACATGAAGGATTAATTTATGTTGATATGAGCTCCATTGCACCTGTGGTTTCTCAAGAAGTGTATAGGGCATTAATAGAAAAAGGAGTAGAAATGTTAGATGCTCCTGTCAGCGGCGGGGAGCCTAAGGCAATTGATGGAACCATTTCTGTTATGGTTGGCGGCAGCAAAGAAGGTTTTGAACAAGTTAAAGAAGTTTTAGCGGCAATGGCTGGATCCGTGGTACACGTTGGAGAAGTCGGTGCCGGTAACGTAACTAAGCTTGCCAACCAAGTGATTGTTGCATTAAATATTGCAGCTGTTTCTGAAGCGTTTGTTTTAGCACAACAAGCCGGTGTAGACCCAGAGTCAGTATACCAAGCAATCCGGGGTGGTTTAGCAGGAAGTACGGTTTTAGACGCAAAAGCGCCAATGATGTTAGAGCGTAACTTCAAACCAGGATTCCGCATCAACTTACACATTAAAGATTTAACAAATGCACTGGAAACCAGTCATGAATTCGGAGCTCCAACACCATTAACAGCAGCTGTTCTGGAAATGATGTATTCCTTAAGGGCAGATGGTCATGATCTTGAAGATCATAGCAGTCTGTTAAAGTATTATGAAAAATTAGCAAATCTTGAAGTAACAAGATAATTTAAAAATATGAGTACGGGTCAACCAAAGAAGCCGCCCCCATATATGGGGCGGCTTTTGATTATTAAAATCTATTTATTAGTTTTTTATTAAAGGAAAAAGTAAGCAAATGATCCCTTCTAAAAATTAATTTACTTTTTCTATTAATCCTTTATCAATGGTTTTTGAATGCCGTTTTTCAGCTTTTATAAATAGTACTAAGACAAAACCAATCAAAAGCATAACACTTAGGAAAATAAGTCCTGCACCAGTTGAGCCGGTGGTTTCCTTAAGCGCGCCGATTGCATATGGACCAAGGGTACCACCTAAATTTCCAATGGAGTTAATTACTGCAATTCCTACAACAGTAACTGAAGGGTTTAAATATTTTGCTGGTAACGCAAAGAATGGACCTTTAAAGCAATACATTCCAGCTAATGAAAGAGTAATAAATGTCATCGATATAACAGGGTTTTTTGTTAATCCCGCTCCAATGAGGAAAATTGCTCCGATAACTAATGGCAACGCAGTAGACATTTTTCTTTCTTGGATCTTGTCTGAACGAAAAGCCCAATAATTCATTGCGATTGTGGCTGCAATATACGGAATGGTTGAAATAAAGCCAATTTGGGTATTAGACAAAGAACTGGAAAGCTCTTTAATGATTTGAGGCATCCAATATCCTACCCCTAGACTTCCAGTAATATATACAAAATAAATGAGAGATAAATGCCAAACCTTCTTATCCGTAAGTGCTTTTTTATGATTTTGTTGTTGAGCATCTTTTTTACCGTTTACGGCCTCTCTTTCTTTCTGAATTACATCAGTTATCCATGTTTTTTCTTTGTCCGTAAGCCATTTAGCATCCATAGGTTTGTCAGTTAGATGAAAATAGGTTACAATTCCAAGAATGACAGCTGGGGCCCCTTCAAGAATGAACATCCAGCGCCATCCTGAAATACCAAACCAGGTTATGTTATCCATTACCCATGTGGAAATTGGTCCGCCGATAATAAAGGAGGCAGGAATAGCCGTCATAAACATTGCAATGGCTCTTGCAAGTTCTTTACTTCTAAACCATCCATTAAGATAAAGGATGATCCCCGGGAAAAATCCCGCTTCCGCAACACCAAGTAAGAAACGGATAATATATAGGCTTGTTGCTCCATTGGCAAATGCTGTGGCAACTGAAACAATTCCCCAAGTGACAAGAATCCTGGCAATCCATTTTCTTGCACCAAAACGCTGTAATAAAATGTTACTAGGTACTTCAAATAAGAAGTAACCGATAAAGAAAATTCCTGATATGATTCCAAACACTTCACTGCTTATACCAAGCTCCTTGTTCATGTCTAAAGCGGCATAACCGACATTTGCACGATCTAAATAAGAAACGATATAAAGTAAAAAAATAAAAGGTAGAATTCTCTTCGTTATTTTATTTACTGTACGTTTCTCATCAAAAACTTCCATTTTCCTTTTGTTCATTTGATGATTCCCCCAATTTTAATTTGTGTTACCAAAAATTAAATTAATTGATAAAAAAGAGACTAAAGAATTAAAGTAGTAAGATGTTCAAAGTAAGTAATACAAAAATAACAAAAAAGTAAATGGGGGCCCGCCAATTTACTAATAGTTTCAAAACTAATAAAAAAGCTTAAATGAAATTTGTATTACAAATAGGTGTTGAAAAAACTTATATTATTTCGTTGTTTTTATTATAAAGCGCTTACAACCGCATTGTAAATAAAATAAATCAAAATTTTTAAAAAATTTTAATTTACCTCTAGAAATTTGTATAACAAATTTATATAATAGACACAACTGAATGGATGATGTTTAGTTCCGTGATGGAAAGGTAGAATGACATGACAAAAAAAGAAAAGATTTTTCAAGTGGTTTCAAAAGAACTATTAAAATTAATTGCAGACGGAAAATATAAAGCCGGAGAAAAACTGCCAACGGAAATGGAACTGGCTGAACAATTTGGTGTAAGCAGACTACCAATCAGAGAGGCCCTGAGTGTTCTGCGTGCAACAGGGGTCATTATTTCTAAGCAAGGCGGGGGTAGTTACGTCGCAGATATTCCAAGTAAAACCTTTCTTCAAGGAATTACAATCGAAAACAAAGACATTGAAAATATTAAATATTTATTTGAGTTGAGGAAAGCATTGGAACCAGAGGCTGCTTATCTTGCTGCGACAAGAAGATTACCGGAACAGATAGAGGAAATGAAATCCATTTTACAACAGCTTGAAAAAGAGTCAGTAAAGGAAGGGAAAAGCGGGATATTTGCAGACATTGATTTTCATAGATCGGTTGTCCGGGCAACAAATAACCCTATTATGATTCAGGTTTTTGACAATCTGTCAGCTCTTTATGAAAATACCCTGAAAATTACCCTCCAGCCAAATAGTCAATTAGAAAATAAAAGAATAAGTGTATTCAGAGAACACCAAGGGATTTTGGAAGCTATTGAACTCGAAGAACCGGAACTGGCAAGAATTCAGTGTATTATCCATCTACGAAATGCAGAGAAAAAGCTTGGGCTTTTTATAAAAGACTTTGTTATTTAATAAAAATTGGCAGAAATAAAAGGGGAGGAATAGAGGGGAATGAAAATGCTTACGAATGATCATATTGCTGAATTGAAGGAGATTGTCCAAACAGGAAGAGTCTTAATAGATGAAAGTGATCGCTATAGTTATTCTTTTGATGCTTCTTTTGGAACATACCTTCCTGATGCCGTTGTTCAAACCAAAAGTGTTGAGGAACTGGCAAAGATCGTGAAGTTGGCGAATCGTGAGGGGATCCCAGTTTACCCGAGAGGCCAATCGACATCTTTGAGTGGGGGTCCACTCCCTGTCCATGGAGGAGTGGTACTTGATCTGTCCGTGATGGATGATGTGCTTGAAATTTACGAGGAGGACCTGGTAGCTGTTGTTTCTGTTGGAGTATTAACATCGGCAATACATAAGGCAGCTGAAGAAAAGGGGCTCATTTATCCCCCAGATCCCAGTAGTTCAAATGTATCAACAATAGGAGGAAATCTGGCGGAGAATGCCGGTGGTCCGCGAGGACTAAAGTATGGTGTTACAAAAGATTATGTTATAGGTCTGGAGGTTATAACTCCAGAGGGAGAAATTATTCAAACAGGTGGAAGAACAGTAAAGAACGTAACAGGATATGATCTTACAAAGCTAATTGTTGGTTCTGAGGGGACTTTAGGAATTATAACGAACGCCGTCCTTCGTCTACTTCCGAAGCCCCCGGCCACTGCTACCTTAATGGCTGTATTCTCAAATCTTGTTGATGCGGGTCGTGCAATAACAAAGATCCTCACCTCCGGAATTTTGCCTTCAAAGATGGAATTGATGGATCGTGCATCCATTATTGCTGTAGAAAACTATCACCCAATGGGACTGCCAACGGAAGCAGAGGCGATTATTTTACTGGAGCTAGACGGACATCCATTAGCTATTAAAGAAGAAATAGCAAAAGCGGAACTGCTATGTTTCACTACGGGGGCAAGTAATGTAAAAATTCCGAAGGATGATTTGGAAAAAGAAGAGATTTGGAAGGCTAGGAAGCTTGTTTCACCGGCAATTGTAAGAATAAAGCCAACGAAGATTTCTGAGGATGCAACCGTACCAAGAAGTAAAATTCCGGAAATGTGTGAAAGACTTCAGCAGATAAAGGAAAAGTATAAGGTAAACCTTGTTGTATTTGGTCATATTGGTGATGGAAATCTCCATCCTAATATTATTTGTGATAAAAATGATGTAGAAGAAATGTCAAGGGTAGAAAAAGCTGTAACCGAAATTTTTACCACAGCAGTTGAGCTTGGGGGAACCCTTTCAGGGGAGCATGGAATTGGCCATATGAAGGCCCCGTTTATGGAGATGGAGTTGGGTAAAGCAGGTTTGGACATGATGAAAAGGATCAAAGCAGTATGGGATCCTAATAATATTATGAATCCAGGAAAAATATTCCCGAAACCCGGACAGAAATTGGAGCTGAAGTAGTGTGAACTCAACTATAGAACAATTACGAAAGGAATTTCTTTACGATGAGACAAGCAAATGTGTGCAATGTGGTTACTGCCTCCCTGTATGTCCTACCTATTTGACCATGAAAAAAGAAACACATTCACCTCGTGGCAGAATTAACCTAATTAAAATGGTGGGGGAAGGGAGAATAACAGATTTAACAGTACTTGAAGATCCTATTAATCTATGCTTGGGATGTAGGGCGTGTGAAGTTGCTTGTCCTACGGAAGTTGAGTATGGTTCAATCCTTGAAGCTGCAAAGGTTGCACTGGAGAAAAGAAAGACCTATTCTGTTCCAATCAGGATGATCAGAAAAACGGTGCTTAATAAGATTTTTCCAAGTAAGAGCAGTTTGAACTTGATTAGCAATTCATATTGGCTTTTTGAAAAAACCGGACTAAAAAAAGTGATGAGGAAAACAAATGCAATGAAAAAATTGCCTTACCATTTAGGTGAATTTGAAGCTACTATGCCACCGGCTGTTTCGCCTAAAATACGTTCTGAATTTGGTTCATTTGTTAAAGCAAAAGGAGAACGTAAATATGTAGTTGCTTTTTTTACAGGTTGTGTTATGGATGCAATGTTTAAAAAGATTAATAATTTATCTATTAAACTATTATCTGAAGTAGGTTGTGATGTATATATAGCAGAAAAGCAAACCTGCTGTGGTGCTCTGCATGCTCATACTGGAGAAATGGATGATGCAAAAGAACTGGCGAAAAAGAATATAACTGCTTTTGAGGAAGTTAATGCGGATTATATCGTCAATAATGCCGGGGGGTGTGGAGCTATGCTTCATGAATACAGCGAGCTTCTTAAGGATGAGCCGGATTGGAAGGAAAGAGCAGCTGTATTTTCTTCTAAATCAAAAGATATTAGCCAAATACTTGTTGCGTGTGGAGGGATCAAAAACATTAAGCCAAGATCGAATGAAAGAATTACGTATCAAAGATCATGTCATATGACAAATGTACAAAAGGTGACAGAAGAGCCGCTCCAGCTCTTAAAATGCATTCCTGAAGTAGAGCTTGTTGAAATGAAAAATGCTAATATGTGCTGTGGCTCAGCAGGAATATATAATATAGTAAATTATGATGAGTCTATGAAAATTTTGGATGAAAAGATGAAGAATATGAAGGAAACAAAAGCCAATGTTATCATTACAACGAATCCTGGTTGCCTAATACAAATGAAATTGGGAGTGGAACGGGAAAATCTGTCTGATTCAGTAAAAGCACTTCACCTTATTGAATACTTGGCAGAAGCCGCTGGAATAAAATAGACCAATATTGTAAGTGGAAATTAGTCATGTATAAATATAACTTTAAATTGGAAGGGGTTTACTAATGGAAACTATTCGAAATATCTACTGTGTAGGCAGGAATTATGTATCACATGCAAAGGAGTTGAAAAATGATATTCCAACCTCGCCTTTTTTGTTCTCTAAGCCAACGCACGCTTTGGTGGAGGCATGCGGACAAGAGATTAATTTGCCGGGTGACCGTGGGACTATTCATTATGAAGTGGAATGGGTTGTACATATCGCTAGGTCTTATGAAAAGGGAATGAAAGTTGACGAGCTCGTTGATAGTATGGCACTAGGGATTGACTTTACACTAAGGGATGTGCAAAGCGAGTTGAAGAAAAAGGGATATCCTTGGCTGCTTGCAAAAGGCTTTCCAAACTCTGCAATATTAACCCGATTTATTGAGGTTCCGAGTATAGAAAAATGCAAACAATTCGATTTTGCTCTATTTAAGAATGGTGAGCAAGTACAGCGAGGAAATATTCAAAATATGATTTTCGACATACAGACCATTGTTGATTTTTGTGCGTTACATTTTGGTCTTGGGAAAGGAGATATTATTTTTACAGGAACGCCTGAGGGAGTTGGGCCGGCTGCAGAAGGTGATCAATTTTCTCTTAAATGGGGAGAAAATACACTTGGAGAGTTTTCTGTTTCCTTGAAAAATGAATAAAAAAGTAAGCAAAATGCTAACATTTTGCTAACGCAATGAAGTAAAAACAGTAAATTATCGTTAAAGGTATTACAGATAAGAAATAAAAAACATTGATTTATCGCGTTTCTAGCATACCTCGTTAAAAATATTACACACTCTCACCATAGGGGCAGCATGATGTAAGAACGCCCTCAAACCCTTGATACATGAGGGTTTTAGGTAAGAGGGGAGCGGAATGCTAACATCTTGCTAACATTTCTCTCCTAAAATTAGAGGTTTCTCATGAGTTGCGCAAACTTGTGGGAAGCCTCTTTTTTCATTTCTTTTGTAACATGGAGATACACATTTTTTGTAATCTGTTCATCAGTATGACACCTGAATCGGAAAGAATTTATGGTGCGTATGTCTCAAACTAGGTGGTGTTAAATCTTCATTTAGTCCTGCCCTTCTTAACAGTCTTTTCATCGGTTCTCGCACATTTTTAATACCAAAGATAAGATCAATAATTCATACATTAGTTTAAGATACAGCCTGAGAAAATTTAAAATAAAAGCGGAACAAGCTGGTAATCCTTTTGTATTGAGAGTGTAGGGAAATCAATATTCTATTACATAGTAGACTTTATACTGCGTAATATAAATTCTTCGTCTCGATTTGCTTTCTCAATATTGCACCAAACATAACAATAGTATATTGTTGTATTCTGTGGTATGGTTCATCAACTTAAACCATTAAACTGATTGTTGGAGGTATTTTACAGAATGAATAAACAGGACCAACTAAATATGATTAAAGAGGATTTTATTAATTGTCAAAAAGTACTATTGGCAATTGGAGATGAAACTCGTCAATCAATCTTGTTAGTTTTAATGGGGACGGATTGTCAAACAGGATTACGTGTTGGTGAAATCACTGAACAAACACATCTTTCTCGACCAGCTGTGTCGCATCACCTTAAGGTATTACGTGATGCTGGCGTTATTTTAATGCGTAAAGAAGGGACAAAAAATTTTTATTATATTAATGTAAGTTCAGAATTAAGTTTATTAAAAACTCTTATGCTGGATATTGATAAGTTCATGCAGAACTTTTATTGAAATAATGGAATTTGAAACACTAATTAATTGGAGGTTAAGACTATGAGAGCAATGGTTATTGATAGGTATGGAAAAGTTCCAATGCGTTTGGTAGAAATGCCCACACCCGAAATTAGTGAATATGAGGTACTCGCAGAAATTCATGCAGCAAGTTTTAATCCTATTGATTTTAAGATACGTGATGGGAAAGTGAAATTGTTAGTTAACTATAAAATGCCTCTTATCTTAGGGAATGACTTTTCAGGTGTCGTTACAAAGGTTGGCTCAAAAGTGACTCGTTTTAAAATTGGTGATGAAATATATGCCCGTCCACGTAAGAGTAAAATCGGTACTTTTGCTGAATATATCGCTATTCATGAAGATGACATCGCCTTAAAACCTAAAAATTTGAGCTTTGGAGAAGCAGCCTCGATCCCCCTGGTTGGGCTAACTACCTATCAAGCCCTTACAGACATTTTGCAATTACAAAAGGGACAAAAAATTTTAATTCAAGCTGGGGCTGGTGGAGTTGGAACATTTGCTATTCAACTGGCAAAATTAATGGGTGCTTTTGTAGCAACGACTGCCAGTGAAGCTGGTGCAAATATAGTAAAATCACTTGGTGCAGATGAAATTATTAATTACAAGACAGAAAAATTTGAAAAGATACTGAAAAACTATGATGCCGTATTTGATACACTTGGGGGCGAGATCCTAGAAAAATCATTCGAAGTGATAAAAAGCGGAGGAAAAATTGTTTCCGTTTCGGGATTACCGAATGCTCGTTTTGGTAAAGAATATGGTTCTGGATTTTTTAAAACGTTGTTGTTTGCGACAGCTAGTCATAAACTTACTGCACTTGAAAAAAAGCATAACGCACGATATACATTTTTGTTTATGAAGCCGAGTGGAGAGCAATTACGTATAATCGCAAACTATATTGAGACTGGCAAAATCAAACCTATAATTGATAGAGTTTTGCCCTTTGAAGATGCTCAAAAAGCGATGGAATATGCGGAGTCTGGACGGGCAAAAGGGAAAATAATATTAAAAATTAGATAGTTGTTAAACGATGCAAAAAAAAAGGATAGGGAAACATTTCTATCGATCTTTATTCTAAGTAACAAATGAACTCTAATGCGTGGTAATGTTGAAGAAGTATGACAAAAACACCAGTTCTATTTACTGCGCAGTACAACGATAATGTGTAATATTAATAGGAAGTTCAATAATCAAGCGATATTGCGGAACAAAGAACAATAGCTCCTTGAGTAAAAAGAGCAGTTAAAATGTTTCTGTTTTAAGGATTTCATAATTTAAGTGCAAAAAATTGTAAAGCATATAAGATGTCATCTGTCGTAATTGGAAAAACGAAGAAATTACTTACGACATAATAACTGATTACGGCCATAAGAATGAACCACTTCTGCCATGTTTATTACCAGTAATAGTCACGAAGTTTATCACTTGTAGCCAACACTATTACCAATGAAGTAATAACAAGAAACCGCATTTACAACTTTAATGATATTGAAAGATAAAAAAATCTAATACCTCCGCATATTCACCGAGGATTTAGAATAAGGATTTTCAACAATCACGCCCGTTTGTGAAAGATCCCTTTTGGTGATATTCTCACTATCGGCTATTGTGAAAGCTTAGGAAAGCTCAAACAATTACAAAAATCATATTTACTATGGTACGATTCATCGTAACGTATCTAAATGAGGTTTTTAACAAAAGATAAAAAAGCAAAGTTAGTAGATTTACTTACTAAGTTTGCCTTTTATGGTCTTATTTATATCTTGCAAACCTAACTGTATTATTACTTCTTTCTCCTGAAATAAATATTGATTCACTTGTTTCTTTGCTTTTTTTGTGTTCTATTTTAAATAGGTGTATATTTATTTATAATTTTTGTATTAGCTTGGAGAGGGAATTTTGGCATGATTAATAACGCAGATGTTATAGAGAGACTGGGTTCACTGGTTGGGAGTGAACTGACAAATGTTACTCTACACGAAGTGATTTTTTGTGAAGATAAACATAAGAAAATTCTAGTTCGATTTAACCTTGGTAAACATACCTATATTCATTATAAGATTAATAAACAAAACTCAGATACATATGCTGACATTTTGATTTCAGGTAATCCGAATACTTTTCGAATTGGTGTAGAAGAGAAGGATGGAAGTATCATTGTGATTTCCTCCCCGAGGGTCTCTTATCAATATTTATAGCTTCCAAAAGCCGTATTCCGTATCGGAGAGCGGCTTTTTTCACTAAGTTAATAAGAGCTTTGTCTGCTTGGATATAGAAGACTTAAAAAACCTCATTTACTTATGGTAAGGTTCCCCGCTATTAATGCAAAACTAAATCCTCAACAAACTGACCAATTAATGGAACATACTTTGTCACTTGCCAATTTCTTAATCCACGTACTGTCATCAGTACGCCACAGCTATGCAACACAAAGATGAACAACGGTGCAACACATGAAGTGCCATAAATTGTATAAGAACATTAAAGAAAATTGGAGAAAGAAACGGCCAATGTTATTAAGCTTTTGACTCATAATAAAAAAAGATAGAATACATAGAATCAAAAGTTTAAGCAATAATAATTTTAAAATATTGGTGGTGTGACAACTATGTTTAATAAGGTGATCCTATGGTTGCTATTTATTGCTCCGTGGTTAAGCTTGTTCTTTATGAAAAAGGAAGGAATTAAAAGGTTTATGCCTGTAACATTATTTACAGCATTATTAGTAACGATTATTTATGAAATCGCTTATACATATGAATGGTGGGAATTAAAAGTGACTATCGTGCCATGGGGGCATATAACAAATGTGAGTTATGCTTATGGCTCTTTTATGATAGGGACAATTTGGATTTTTTACTTAACATTCAATAAATTTTTGTTGTATCTAGCTGCAAATATTGTTGTTGATGGATTAGACGCTTTTCTAATAAGAGAATTTATGGAATCAAGGAGTATCATTCATTATATAAATATTAGCAAATTTAAATTATTCTTACTAATGCTCACATTATCCTTAATTGCTTTTGGTTTTCAAGTTTTTTACGAAAGAGTTTTTAAACTAGAAAATTAATCAAGTAACTAAAAAAAAATAAATGAATTCTCCGAAGGATGGGGATTGGGTAGACACCCCGACATTTTTGCCTTAGCGTTTCCCTCGGAATAGAGTATTCAAATGAGACAGTAAATTTGTGGCCAAATCATGCTTTTTAGACTCGAATGAATTTGTAAGTAACTGAAAATATGAAATTCATTATGAAATCAAAGTGAGAAAAATTTATAAGCGTCAACCACTTGGAAACAAGAGTTTGGCGCTCTTTCAATTTTGTTGACCCAGACTACATGATCAGGTGAAAATCAACATTTATCGGCATTTTTATTTTGACTCTGTAGGTTTTAGTAGTTTTTTGTAGGTCTCATTTTAGACTAAGAATATTCACAAAAGTAAAGGCGATAACAAAGGGCTACTAATTTAAGGAAGATTTTAAATGAAGAAGTTTGGTCTTGCTTCGCAAATTTTTGTTGCACTTGTACTCGGTATTGTTCTTGGTGCTTTATTTCATGGTAATGAAACAGTCATGGCCATAATCGCTCCGATTGGCGATATTAAAAAATTAGGGAAATTAGGGCGAAGACCCTTCTATATTTTGAGATTGTCACGGTCATTGCCATTGCCATTGCGATTGGATTACTGTCGGCAAACTTGTTCCATCCGGACTCTGGTTTAGGTGGTAAAGGTATGCCGGAACAACAAAACCTGCGCCTACCGGAGTACCACATGCCCATGAATACTTTACCGTTACATCTTTTAACGATGGGCATAAACATGAAATCCGAGGAATGACCGGTCCAGCTATCTCTTTGACTAGAGGGGGACATTATCATAAATTTCAAGGAGTAACGTCGGTTAACGGGGAGCATCCACATGCACATAAATACGCTGGTGAAACTAGCCCTAGCGATTAGAGGTAATAATTGGCTCTTATTTGATCCAGTTAACAGTTAGCTCAATACATTGTAGAAAATGGGAGGATAATAGTATTAATAAAGCCATATGCCAGTGGCTTTTTCCTAAGTAAAGTTTAGAAAAAACCATCTCTTTGGGATGGTTTTTTTCATTTTTTTAATTAAGTTGTGATAATTGCTGTTTTTAAATGAGTTTGTGTAAAATTGCACTTAAAGTAACGGTTGCCAGAGTTAAAGAAGATATCGCTGCGGCGGTCTTTTTACTTGTTGTGCTAAGAGGGCAGTTTAGTTGAAGAGTAAATTGATTATTATGGTAATATTCTGTTTTGAAAAAGATTCCATATTTGCAGCAATTTGAAATGTGTACAAGCGGTGTTCCATGTTCAATGGATTACCTTAATTTACTGGGGTTCATCACAATTCCATTACTAGCTTTTATTGCGTTTTTAATTATTACAGTCAACTTAGTGATCCTTGCCAGAAGCAAAAAAGAATCAAAATAAGAGCTGGAATATTGAACTTCATCTATTACTAGGGCAAGAGTTTTAAAGAGCATAATATTTTTAGTTTGTGAGTGTTACTATGTATAAGATTTTAAGAATGATTACCTAACTGCTGGATTAATAGGTTCTTTAATTGTTTTACTGATGTCCATGACCGGGATTTTGCTCAATCATCGTTCTCTTATCAGTTGCTCTTCGGATACTGCTTTTAAAATACATAAGTTTGTTTTCGCTTTACACTCTGGAAATGTTAGGAATATTCCATTGGTAAGACCGCGATTGTAGAATAGAAAGTACTCTCCTTATGCAAAAATTAGGTAAACACTACTACATAATTTTATCTGCGATCACCACTCAAGCCATGTAGAGTACGTGAACAACGTACAGACTAATGCTAATATTTTGCTAACGCAATCCAGTGAAAAACAATAAATCCTCGTTAAAGATTTGCCAGTTCCTTAATCCACGTATTAATTTCAGGAGTACTTTTTCACTATAAATAAACACCCCTTCAGACCAATATCTAAAGGGTAGAACCTGCATCCTTTAATAGACTTCATAACAGTTACTATATTTTATATTTTAGAGCAACAATGCCATTGCTTTTAGCAAAGTCAATGTTAGCGGTATCGTTGTTTGAGTCTACACTATTTCTTTAAAAAAACCGGTTGGTACAACCTTTGTCAGTTAGTGATACAAAAAATGGCAGAGGTGGTAAAAAACAGTGGCAGTAATCAATAACTTGGTTTCTAAGAAAGTACAAACATTAAAATAATCATTCAAATGCTAACATTTTGCTAACGCAATCAAATGAAAACCAATAAATTATGGTTAAAGGTGTTACACCTCAAATTCCCCAAAACCTTGATATACTGCACAATTTGCAACCTGCGTTAAAGTATTACACACTGTCACCATAGGGGCGGCATGATGTAGGGTTTTCAGCCTTGCATTGGAGAAGTAGTTAAGGCTATTTCCTCCCCTTTTTGTGAAGTAGTCATGTAAATAATTTATACCAATAGCAATAACCACTTCCAAAAAAATAAGGGAGTGTTTTTTTTATGTTATTGAAATTTGGATTTCAAGACTTTTTGGATGACAGCTCATATTTACGCATATTGTTATCTGGGTTTAATAAAGTTTTTGTGATTCTTAGTTGTCCAGTTTAATATCGGACCATTTTAAAGCGCATAATTCGCTAGAGCGTATTCCAGAGAAGACAAGAAGGTAAAACCTTTCTAAGTTATATAAAACCCATAGCGGGTACAGGAGCTAAGAATTCGGCTATTTCATCCCGTCCTAGACACTTTTTATAAAGGATTTTATTCTCGATATCCTCAACACTAAACTTTTTGATGGGACCAACAACACCGAACAATCAGAATTGATAAAATTAATATAGTTGCGGAACACACCGTAAGAGAACTTAGTTTCAGATACTTAAAAAAGATGAACGGTTTACAGTAACGGGATAAGTGTTTGAAGAAGGGGTGAAAAATGATAATTAATTTTGTAGGATACTGAATGGATGGTATTATACCGGCATTTGGTGTCCTTTTTATTTGATTAAGGAGTTGAGGTAATGGATAATCTATAAAAATAAATGGAAGGAGCATTTGGGGAGTTCCAATAAGGTTAATAAAAGTAGATAATAATCATAGCATAATGAAGCTAGAGATTGATATAATGGTGCAAAATGGAAAAATTTCTGTTGTTGTGTGTAACGGAATGCCAGACTCACCGAACTACCTGTTCACGGAGAGACAAAGATTGTTACGCACCGAGGTAAAGTGAAAAGGGTTAAGTTCGATGAGGGGGAAGAGTTTTGAAAGAAGTAATTTTAAATGAATATGACCAAAAGAAAATAATATACTTGGAATACGAGAAAAAATTGAGAGATTTAATATTTTCCTTGATTAAGGAAAACGGGATCACTATTCATGGTATTGAATCAAGGGTAAAAGACAGGAATAGTTTATCTAAGAAAATTGATAGTAAAGAAGATAAATATACGGGCTTAGATAAAATTACTGATACTCTGGGTATAAGAGTTATAACATATTTTGAAGATGATGTTGATACAATTGCTAATATTGTTAAATCTCAGTTTCATGTAGACGAAAATAACTCATGTGATAAAAGGAATAAAAATTTCGATTCTTTTGGGTACTCATCACTCCATTATATTATTAAATTAACAGAGCCAAGAGCATCCCTACCTGAGTATTCAAGGTTTAATGAGATTAAATTTGAAATTCAAATAAGATCTATTTTACAACATGCATGGGCAGAAATTGAACATGATATTGGATATAAGAGTGCCATTGAAATTCCTGTTGATATGAGAAGAAAGTTCTCCAGGATAGCTGGTTTATTGGAATTAGCAGATATCGAATTCATAAGAATAAAAGAAGAAATAAAAAAGTATACAATTGAAGTGAAAGAACAAATTAAATCCCAAAATTTAAATTTATTTATAGATAATATTTCATTAAAGGAATTTCTGCAGGAAGATAAAATAGTTTATGAAATCGAGCAACATTTTATGATTATAACTAAGGCAATTACCGTTGAATATACAGATGAAAGATATATTGCCAAAAGAATTAATCAACTAAGTTTCTTTGGAATTGATACTATCGAAAAATTAAAGGAATCCTTAGAATCAAGAAAAGAAATTATTAAAACTCTTGGAGAAAAGTGGTTGTCAATGCATGAGAAACGATGGGAATCGGTCACGAGTGGAATTTCAATTTTTTATTTATGTTTTGTATTAGCTTGTGAAAAAGAAGATTTACAGTATGTCCAAGAATATTTCAATTTTGGAAAACTTTCAAAAAACCCAGAATTACCCAAAGTGTTATTTGATCTTTATAATAAAATTGTATGAACTTTAATTGTATAAACAAACTAACACGCTAACATTTTGCTAACGAAATTCCATAAAAAACGGTAAATCGCCGTTAAAGATGTTACAACCAGTAATATCCAAAACGTTGATTTACCGCACTTTTTGGTTATTTTTGAATTGAATAATCTCGTGATACCATCTGAAGGTAACGATAAACACTTGATTCAGACATTCCCATTATATCAGAAACTTCATTTATGGTACCTTTAATATCAAATACCCCATATTCTTTTAATTTGGCTATCGCCAGTTTCTTTTGATCTGGTGATAATTGGGCACCAGATTCTAGGATATCTTTATCGATTACAGTATAAATGATATTACTAACATTATCGTGAAGTCGTTCAACTGGCTGCTCTTGTTCGGTTTTCATCTCGATATGTTCAATATCAAGGCTTAGATTAACTAACTTTAACACGTCTTTTGCGACTTTGCGGTAGACGTCTGCATCGAAATTTATACATAACAGACCCTGTAATACACCTTTAGAATCTTTTATAAACAGAGTAGATGAACGAAACTTTTTTCCTCGTGGTCCTTCTCCAACATAATCTGTAACGAAATCCTTCTCTAAATAGACTTTTTCACTGATAAGCTTTTTGGCGTAATCCGTTAACGACCCATTCAATGTCCTGCCGCTTAATTCTCCATTGACGATGTGACCAATCTGAGAACCACCCTCAGGTATTAAGACATGTAAAACAAATTCATAATTAGATCCTAAAATTGCTCCGAAGTAATTCATGATATTTTGATAGTGCCGAAATAACTCTTTCTCCAATTAATACCCCTCCTTAGATAGTCCTTTTCCAATAAACAAGAGTTCTTTTGCTATTATTTAAATTTTAATTGAAAGCGTTTTAATTATACTGTTCTCTTAGTGAAGCTTGATTCAGATTATTAACAAGATAATGGATAGTGGAGGAAAATTCGCATAATTATCCCTATTTTTTTTAAGTACAATTAGATTATATCAAACTTTTGAAATATTCCAAGGTTATATAATATTTTTTTTTTATAATAATAGATTATTATTATTATTATATTGACATAGGTTTGAAGGCATGATATATTTTTGCATGTGGTAATAAAAAATAATTACTGTAATAAATTATTTCTATTAACAAGGCAATAGTTTTACATAAAAATAAATTTTTTTGCAGGAATCTGGAAGCGTTTTCTAACATCTTCATTCTAATGTCTGCTAGAGTCCGAATGGCTAAAAGCACTGTATGAAACTCCATTTGGGCCAAATTTAAGGAGGTACTTTTATGAGTATTGGGTTGGCGCCTATTAAAGAAAAAAAGGCAGTTAAGTACAAAAGTTGCTTTGATGTGATGGGTCCGGTTATGATTGGTCCTTCCAGTTCACATACAGCAGGAGCTTTAGCAATTGGGGCTGTAGCAAATAAGTTATTTCAAGGTCTCCCGAAGAAGGTTGTCGTCAAGTACTACGAGTCCTTCGCGGAAACTCATAAAGGACATGGAACAGACTTTGCCATTATTGGGGGAATATTAGGGTTTGCTCCAGATGACAGCAGGGTACCAGATGCGATTCATATAGCAGAAGCCAAAGGCATGGATATTACTTTTATTGAAATTCCAGGGGAAAGTCCAGCAGGTCACCCAAATACAGCAGATGTTTATTTGGAAGATGATAGTCGAAGTATTCGAACACTCGGAATTTCGATCGGCGGCGGATTAATTGAAGTGAAAGAGATTGAGGTAGATGGTTTTCAATTAAAACTAAATGGGCCACTGCCAATTGTTATCGCCATTTCTGAAGATACGGATATTGAATTCATGTTACGCAGAATTCTTAAGAAATATGAAGTAGAAGTAAACGACTATTATCATTTAGAAGGAAGTAAGAAGTATTTACATGCGTTTGCTTTAGATATGTTATTGTCAAAAAATATCCAGAAAGAACTAGAAAGCTTAAACAACTTAGCAAATATTATGATTCTCTATTAAAAACAGGGGTGAATAAGATATGTACACATCAATAAAGGAAATTGTCGAAGCAGCAAATAAGAGACAAATGCCCCTTTATGCATTAATGATTGAACAGGAAATGGGAATAACCAAAGCTTCTTACGAAGAGGTTTGGAGCAAAATGGAAAAGAATTTAACGACAATGGAAAACTCCATTAATAGAAGCATTGAAGGCGACGGTGTATTTTCACCAACTGGTTTAACTGGTGGAGATGCAGTAAAGATAATGAACTATCGATCAAAAGGGAAAACACTTTCTGGGGATTTGATGGTATACGGAGTCCAAAGCTCAATTGGAGTGAATGAAGTGAATGCTTCGTTAGGGGCAATTTGTGCGACTCCAACAGCAGGTGCAAGCGGGACGATTCCGGGCGTACTATTTGGTATTAAAGATACACTCAACCTAAGTCGTGAAGATATGATTCATTTTCTTTTCACATCTGCTTTGTTTGGGATGGTTGTTGCAAATAATGCTTGTATTGCCGGAGCTTTCGGTGGATGTCAGGCTGAAGTAGGAAGTGCGTCAGCTATGGCAGCAGCTGCAGCGGTAGAAGCGGCAGGAGGAACACCGCAGCAATCTTCTGAAGCATTCTCAACAGCATTGCAAAATTTACTAGGTCTTGTTTGTGACCCTGTTGCTGGTTTAGTCGAAATACCTTGTGTAAAAAGAAATGCCATCGGAACAGCCAATGCTTTAGTCGCAGCGGATATTGCATTAGCAGATGTAACAAATGTAATCAATGCCGATGAAGTCATTGAAGCGATGTATAGAGTTGGAAGGCAAATGCCTCGTGAATTAAGAGAAACAGGTCTTGGTGGAGTTGCTGCAACACCGACAGGAATTGCGATTAAAAGTAGAATCTTCGGCGACAAACATATACCGAGGTAACGTTTGTGGACAATTTGTGAAATGTTGAGCAAATTTTTAAAGGGTAGTAAGTTATTTTTAAAATAAAAAGTATAAGATATTACGAGGAGGACTATATTATGCATGGGAATACCGCTAGACAATTAGATTACGAATATCAACAACCTGAACAAAAACAGTATCCAGATCCGAAAAAATGGCATAAACAAGATACCACATGGGCTTTGAGCCTTTTTGCAACAGCAATTGGAGCAGGGGTACTATTTTTACCGATTAATGCCGGAGCAGGCGGTTTACTTTCATTACTATTAATTACTTTACTTTCATTACCAATCATGTACTACTCACATCGAGCACTTGCTAAAATGATCTATGCTTCTAACTCCGCTGAAGATGGGATTACAGGTACGATAAGAGATTATTTCGGGAAAAAGGCAAGTATCACTTTTAATATCGTATTTTTTGTTTCCATCTATACGATTGTGTTGATGTATTCAGTAGCTCTTACCAATACAGCTAGTAGTTTTATGGTGCATCAATTGGGCATGGCAGAGCCTCCAAGGGCGATCTTATCACTTGTGTTAATACTTGGTCTAATTACGATTTTAAATTTTGGACAAGATATTACGGTGAAATTTATGAGTATGCTTGTATATCCGTTTATCGTTTCTCTACTTTTTATTGCAGTATCGTTAATTCCACAGTGGAATACGTCGATGCTTAGTTTCTCAAGTGTTTCAACTGCATCAACTGGAACTGGAATTTTTGGAACGATATTGATGGTTCTACCAATTATCGTATTCTCATTTAATCATTCTCCTATCATTTCGCAATTTGTTATCAAACAGAGAGCGACTTATGGTATCGAAGCTGTTGACGCAAAGAGCGCGCAAATCCAAAAGGTTACTTATATTATGACCTTCGCAGTAGTTATGTTCTTCGTTTGGAGCAGTGTCTTGAGCTTAACTCCAAAAGATTTAGTTATGGCAAAAGAACAAAATCTATCTATTCTTTCATATCTTGCGAATGTGCAAAACTCACAGCTAATTACAATTGCAGCTCCTATCATCGCATTTGTAGCAATAACAAAGTCTTTCCTTGGCCACTATGTTGGAGCGTATGAGGTTATGCGTGACATGATTCTTGAGGCTGGCAGAGCACGTGGAAAGAACATCAAAGAAAAGACAGTTAAGACATCAATTCTTATCTTTGTAGTATTATCATGCTGGTATGTTGCGTATGCAAACCCAAGTATTCTTGGACTAATTGATAGCTTGAGCGGTCCGCTAGTTGCAGCAATCCTTTGTGTATTACCAATGTATGCTATCCGTAAAGTTCCTGTACTAGCTAAGTACAGAGGCAAATTCAGCAATATCTTTGTTATTATCATCGGTATTCTTACAATCCTAGCAAGTATTAAATCATTCTTCTAATAATAACAAAGGTAAAACCACTTCCTATCAACGGGGAGTGGTTTTTTGTTGCCAAAATTTGCGTATCAAGACTTTTTAGATGACGGACGTTTAAAGAACACAACCAAAGAGTTTAATAAATTTGAACTAAACTATGAAAATAACTCGGTGAATCGAAGAAATTTTTTAATAAGAGATGAATTTTGATTGTCATCAATTTTTGAAAAAGAGATCAGTATTAAGATAAGAGCATGAATGAGAAGGAGGGAAACGAGATGAACCCTGCTTATCTCTAAGCGCCGAGGAGGATTCAGGACCTCCCCGCAAAAAGTGAGCGCCCGAAGCTTAAATCAGCATCCAAGTTTAACAGAGTCTTCTCTTTTAAAGGCTCTCCCAATCAAAGGGAGAAATCAGAAAAAGGTCCTATACCCTATAAAAATGACATGAAGAAAAGGTGTGAATCATTGTGAAAATAGGAATTGACAAGATTGGTTTTTATACGCCACATCTGTATATCGATATGAATAAACTGGCTCTTGCAAGAAATGTAAAACCAGAAAAGCTCACTATTGGGATTGGACAGGAGAAAATGGCTGTTCCTCCAATTACACAGGATACTGTTACTTTGGCGGCTAACGCTGCATTAGAAATTTTAGATGAAGACGACAAGGAAAAAATTGATTTTGTCATATTTGCTACAGAATCTGGAATTGATTTTTCTAAGGCAGCCGCAATTTATGTTCATCATTTATTAGGATTAAACCCCAATGCACGCTCTATTGAAGTAAAAGAAGCCTGCTATGGTGCTACAGCTGCCGTCCAAATAGCAAAAGGGCACATCGCATTAAATCCTGAAAGTAAGGTCTTAGTTCTTGGATCAGATATATCAAGATATGGCTTGAATTCACCTGGAGAAGCCACCCAAGGAGCCGGCGCGGTGGCGATTGTCATGAGTGTTAATCCAAGGATTTTGACTTTTGAAGGTCCAAGTGTTTATCATACAGAAGATGTTATGGATTTTTGGCGCCCACTATACTCTGATACGGCTTTTGTCCAAGGAAAGTATTCTGTTGAACTATACATTGCCTTTTTCCAAAATGTTTGGAAGCAGTATAAGGATAGGACTGGACTGGAACTAAAAGATTTTGAGGCCATTTGTTTCCATTTGCCATATACGAAGTTAGGCTTGAAAGCCTTAAGGACAGTTATAGATGAAGGCATGGATGAGGTTCAGAAAAGGCTGTTGGCAAACTTTGAAATCAGTAGAAGATATAACAAGGTCGTTGGCAATATTTATACAGGGTCATTGTACTTGAGTTTGTTATCCTTACTAGAATTAAATACCGACATCGAACCAGGATCAAGGATTGGACTATTCAGTTATGGATCGGGAGCAGTTGGAGAATTTTTCCCCTGCATCGTGCAGCCTCAATATCGGGAGGCTTTATACAAAGCTCAACATGCAAAATTATTATCAGAACGTAGAGAAATCAGTATTTCTGAATACGAAGAAATATTTCAAACAACGTCACTTGCTGAAGTTTCAAGTGCAAGGTTCCCGATTGAAAAAGATCCTGCAGCCATTTGTTTGGCTGGAGTTAATGAGCATAAACGCGAGTATGTAAATAAAGTTAATTAAAAAAAGATGTCTTTAGCTCATAAGATGAGCCTAAAGACATCTTTTTTACTTGGAAACATTCTTTCATTCATTTTCCGGTTTAGACTTCCGCAATATTGCAGGGAGCTATTTCTCTTTTAATTGCATTAAAATTTCTTTTGCAGCGGCTAAGTTCATATTTTTTCTTTGTCTTAAATTGTCAGCTACATACTTAATTTCTTTACCTTTGGCTCCTGCACTAATAGCAAGAGATTTTGCCTGAAGACCCATATGTCCTTTTTGGATTCCTTCTGTGACAAGTGCTTTAAGGGCTGAAAG
Source organism: Bacillus sp. AFS006103 (assembly GCA_002559145.1). Taxonomy (GTDB): domain Bacteria; phylum Bacillota; class Bacilli; order Bacillales; family Cytobacillaceae; genus Neobacillus. The sequence goes on along the minus strand of NTXX01000030.1, from coordinate 41,868 downwards.
GTTTTGAGCTAGTCCAACAGAAACAATAATTGATTCTAATTCTTTTGCGCTTTGGTAACCTAATATTCGTTTACTTAATTGGGCAGCGGGATGAAAATTAATGGAACCACCAACAGCGCCGATTGGTAAGGGAACAGTCAGACTCCCCAATAAATCCCCGTTTTCCGCTTTACTCCAAGATGAAAGAGAGCGGTATTGTCCAGAACGAGCTGCAAACGCATGAACCCCTGCTTCAATTGCCCTCCAATCGTTTCCAGTTGCCAACACAACAGAGTCAATCCCATTCATAATTCCTTTGTTATGGGTAACAGCTCTGTACGGATCAGCAATAGCAAGTTGACAAGCCTCAATGATACGATTTCGCACTTCTTCACCTGTATATTCTCCTTTTCCCAAAGACCAAACAGGGATACGACAGTTTGCTGTGGCCAGACATTCCGTTGCATAGTTGGAGAGGATCGCCATCAGGGCTGTACCATTTGTTAATTCCTCTAAGTAAGGTTTAATGGCTTCGACCATGGTATCGATGATGTTCGCTCCCATTGCTTCCAAAGTTTCAATGTGAAGATGGATGACAAAAAAGGAAGGTGTATGAAAAGTTTTATCAGCCGCAATGGGTCGGATAATAATTTCTTTTGCTCCTCCACCTCGTTTCACAATGGAGGGGTGGGCTTCATTTGCTTTTTGTAATATGTCTTTTTGGTGTTTTATTACCATATCTCGAGCAAATATCATATCTGGAATATCCTTTAAGACTACCTGTCCAATCATTGTGCGATTTTGGATGGTTGTTTGAAAGCCGCCCGCTAAATTTATCATTTTGGCTGCGGAGCTGGCTGCCGCAATGACTGAAGGTTCTTCTACAGCCATAGGTACAACATATTCCTTTTGATCAATTAAAAAGTTGACAGCTACACCCAGCGGCAATTCATATGTGGCAATTTGGTTTTCAATCATATGGTCAGCAACTTCGGCTGGCAAATGCAGGTCGTCTTTCAAGAGAATTGCATCTTCCATAGATATAACATTAGATAGTAATAACCCTTTAATTCTGTCAGCCCGACTCTTCATATAAAGTTTATTCAAAAATTCTTTCTCCATATCTCTCATTCCCTATCATTAATGTAATAGACATAAAGTCTTAACTTGCTAGAAGTACAATTCGAGAATAACACTTTCAAAATTATCTATACTTGATGTCCATCAATTAAATGATTAAAAGGAAAGGTATATCATTTTATTAAAGGTTTTATTGTGAATCCAAGTAAAGTTGGAGGTCAGTATGTACATTTAAATCTTGTGTATGAGACGTAAATAAAAAATGACGGGCGTGAATTTCAATGGAGGCAGGTGATTGAAATGAACCAAACAATTAAAAGTAAATTAAAGATTCTCCCTGAAAAGCCAGGATGCTATTTAATGAAAAATAGTTGCGGCAGGATTATTTATGTGGGAAAGGCCAAGGTGTTAAAAAATCGTGTCTATTCCTATTTTGTTGGTTCACATGATGAAAAAACACAAAGCCTTATAAAAGAAATCGAGGACTTTGATTATATTGTAACTTCCAGCAATACGGAAGCACTTATTCTTGAAATGAATTTAATTAAAGAAAACCTTCCAAAGTATAACATTTTACTAAAAGATGATAAAAGCTATCCATATATAAAAATTACCAATGAGCGGCATTCGCGCCTTATCATTACTCGGGAAGTGAAAAATGATAATGGAAAGTACTTTGGACCATACCCTAATGTTCAAGCGGCAAACGAAACGAAAAAATTACTGGAATATCTTTATCCACTGCGAAGGTGCTCGCTTTCGTGCAAGCGCGCCTGCTTATATTATCATTTAGGTCGATGTATTGGACCGTGCGCTAGAGAAGTAAGCACAGCAGAATATAAGGAATCCATTGATGGAATTCTCCGTTTCTTTAATAATGGTTACAAAGACATAAAAAAACAATTAAAGAGGGAAAGGCAGTCTGCGGCAGCAAGGTTAAACTTCGAGAAAGCAAGGGAGCTTCAGAATAAAATTGACCAGATTAAAGTGGTCATGGAAAAAAATATAATGCTCACAAAAGATTTTATTGATAGAGATGTGGTCGGTATGGATGTCAGAGAAGGTTGGATGTGTGTACAAGTATTTTTTGTCCGGAAAGGAAAAGTAACAGGACGAGATGTGTCGATATTTGAGTTCTCTGGAAAGTCTGAAAAGGCATTGTGTACCTACCTAAAACAATTTTATTTGCATGATGGTATCGCCATCCCAAAAGAAGTTATACTTCCAATTCCGGTCAATAAAGAGTTAGCAAAGTATTTTCCGAAGATAAAAGTAATTGTTCCAAAACGTGGGCAAAAAAAGGAATTGCTGAAATTCGCCACCGAAAATGCTCATACGGCTCTAACAGAAAGGTTCTGCTTACACAATCAAGTGGAAAAGTACAAAAATGAATCGTAAGAGCAAGAAGGCTATAAATTTTTCGAGGAGAATGGAAATGATTGCATCTATACCAAAGACCGCAGGGGGGGATGAACAACATTATGTAAAAAGTGAAGAAAAGGGAGTCGGTCCAAGGTAACGTAAGTAGTGGCCGACTCCCATTTTTCATTTTCTAATGAACAAGACAAACCTGGTGAATTAGTTCTCTCCCTTTTTTGTAAAAGCGCTCCATGTCTACCTGTGGGACGAGTGATCCACCGGTTGCCCAAACAACATGTGTTCCTTTTTCTTCATATGTTAAATATCCTGAATCTGCCACTATTCCAGGTCCCAAAAGGCCGGATGTTGAAGATGGCTCAATGAAAATTCCTTCATTGTCTGCCAATAAAGCAAGTAATCTGTATAATTCATCATCTTCTACAGTATAAATACCGCTGATGAGATGCTCACTAATAGAAGTTGCAAAACTAGAGGGGCGGCCTACTGCCAAGCCGTCAGCTTCCGTCCGATTATCGATACCAAAGTCCTGCACACAAACTTTTTCTTTTTCCCCCGTTAACAGACCAATTAATACAGAGGGGGAATGAGTTGGTTCTACAAAGAAACAATGGACATGATCACCAAAAATTTGCTTTAACCCAAAAGTGATTCCTCCTGGAGAACCGCCCACTCCGCATGGAAGATAAACAAGAAGCGGGTGTTCCTTGTCGACTTTAATATTTTTTTCCTGCAATTGCTTTTGTAAACGGAAAGCCGCAACACTGTACCCTAAGAATAAATGCTTTGATTTCTCATCGTCGACAAAATAGGCTTGAGGATCTGTTAATGTCTTTTGTCTTCCAGCACTTATTGCTTCCCCGAAATCACCGGAGAACTCGTACACAGTTGCTCCTTTTTCACGAAGCAAATCCTTTTTCCATTGCTTAGCATCGGCTGACATGTAAACGGATACATTAAAGCCGAGTTTTGCACTTATAATCCCGATGCTTAAACCGAGATTTCCAGTGGAACCTACCCCAATTTTATATTGGCTGAAGAAATTCTTTAGCTTTTCTTCAGAAAAAATCTCATAATTATCGTTCTTACTTACGAGTCCACTCTTTAATGCTAATTGTTCGGCATGATGAAGAACCTCGTAAACTCCACCTCTTGATTTAATAGAACCAGCAATCGGTAATTCATTATCACACTTTAAATAAAGATCACCATTAAAAGTTCCGGATAATGTGGTTTTCATTCTGTTTATTTTTTTCAATGGTGATTCAATGATTCCATTCAATTCTTTCGTCTCAGGGAATTCCTTTATAAAAAATGGAATAAAGCGCTCCCATAACTGTTCAGCCTCAATCATATCATCAATCGTTACAGGAAATTCCGGCAAATCTTTCATAGGCTTTAAATTTGTATTTAACCATAAAACAGGTTGGAGTTTTGTTATTTTCTTTAATAATGGAAATTCTCTTTTCCAATATTTAAGTTCATGTGATGAAAGTACCAACTAAAAACACCCCTTTTTGAAAGTGATTATCATCCTCAACTGAATACTATCAAAATAGATTGCTAAAAACCTTGACCAAAATCAATGCTTTACCTTTCTCGCCTGATTAGAGGCATCTCATTAATTGAGCAAATTTATGAGATGCCTCTTTTTTCATTTCTTTGGTTACATGCAGATAAACATTTTTGGTTGTCTCATCGTCACAGTGACCTAACCGCTCCATAATCACCTCTAAGCCTACTTTTGCTTCTGTTTAACTGAGCATAGATACTTGTAGTATCAATTAACTCATCGCCGAGTAAACTTCTGAATGACTTCCAATAGAGCACCGTGATAGCCCTACCGTTTAACACAGTAAGGCTAATTTACAGCTTAACGCTACTCCCTTTCTTAGTGCTCATGGTTGATTACTTACACATTACAAGACAATACCGTTTTTGATGATTTCAACTTTCACCTTTGTATTAAACTTTATATTTTTAAAATAATCTTTCTTATCCAGCATGTCCCAAGTTTTGGGGTGAAGCGCAATCAGTCGCCTTCCAATTCCAAAAACATCACAGTTCGACTGCTGTAATTTTGTAACGACCTGATTAGCGTCCTCTGTAAGCTCCTTCGATAAAGCCTTGTTAAGTCGATCTATTTCCTTTGGAACATCCCCTTTGGGATATTCTTCAACGTTTATCCTTAAATGTGAATGTATATAAACAGAAACCTCTCCATTTTTTACTTGTACTTTTAATTTTCTTTTCATTTTGTGGACATTAAATGTAATATAGTTTTTTAATTTCTGCTCCTCACCGTTATGTACTTGTTTTGTAAATCGTGCGTATTTTCCTTTTTTGTTATTCAATAAGAGAAGGAGGGTTGAATCTTGTGGTGATATACTTCGCGCATATTTTTTCTCATTCATGAGTGCTAAGCCGACCACTATAGCGCTTTTCTTGTTATTCATTTTTAGGTAAGGAAGGACGATATCTTCTCCCGGATCAAGCATTTCTGAAGCGAGTGTCTGGATGGTTTGTTTCGGAATAATGGAGTTTTCTTCTGCGCTTGTAAGAGCGTCTTGTATATATTCGCTCACGTTTGTCTCATGTTTCGGTCTAATTTTAAGCAAATTAACCGCTTCTCCCTCCACCACCCCCAGTGTTGCCCCCAATGAATTTCGTGGATCTCTCCAAATGACATCTAACGGTGCATAAATACCTGAAGCGGCCATTTGTTCGCCAAATAGAACCAGTTTATTTTTAGATGTATCCAATATTCCAGATATTTCTCGGTCGATTTTACGTCGGCTATCCCTTGGTGTATGACCTTTTGCAGAAAATGTTTCACTTCTTACCAAAGCTTGCGGTCCCCCTGCGGCCTCCTCGATGATAGGGATGGAAACCCCTAACAACAGATCTTCGTTATCTGTCAAATCCAAACTTAATATTTGTACCAGAACTGCATTTTTCAACAGGTGCTGATCCCAGCATCCAGTAAGTAATAAACATAGGAGTACAATGATAGGCTTTTGGCTTTTCATGGATTATTCACCACTTCCTTTTTCGGAAAAACCCACGTGAGAATGAGTAGAAGTACAGGGATGACGCCGATAAAAATATAGTGCGTCGGCCCAAGAAAGTGATCAAAATTTTTAAAGTCTCTTCCTTGATCAGGAAGAAGAGCCAAAATTAAATAGACTCCTGCAACAATGGGCAGAAAGCCGGCATAGTGTTTTTTTCTAAAAAGGCAGGCCAACCCCATTGAAGATAATAATAGCCAGTTCGCAATCGAAGTTGCAACGATGACAAGCCAGAGCGATAAGAAAAATAAATCCGTCCTTTCGAGAACTTGAAACGAATAGGCTTTAATCATATATAATAATGGCTCTGGAGTCAGTGCGATATCTATAGTGGGCTCGAAATAGACAAGGGCTGCAAACACCAAAAAGGTATAAAAGAGGGTGACAAAAATGTTCGCTGTTGTGATGGCGATCAGCTTCTCTTTTCCAGAAGATTGCACATAGGGATGGATAAAAAGAAATAGTTCAAAGCCCAACATGGAGAAAGCAGCTTCTTTTGAACCTTTCAATATCGTTAGAATGCTATGGTCTCCTACTGGAAAGATATACAGGAAGTTCGCATCCTTCATTGCATACGCAATCAACACTAATAATACAAACAGAATGGGGGATACCAGTACATAAAATCTAGCTATACTGGTTAAACCTACATTGACGATGTAAATGCAGGTGATGAGGATTAAAACCATTGTAATCCAATTAGGAGTACGAGGTAAAATCCATTTATCCAGGATATCACTATATCTTGCTAAAACTAAGCTCCCTGTTACCATAAAATAGAGTGCATAACAGAGAATGAGTAGCTTCCCGACAACTTCCCCTAGTAATTTTGGGAGTATTTGGTACAAAGATAGCGAAGGAAATCTTTTGCTTAATCCCCAATAGGCAAAAATAATCGCCTGTGAGATGACTCCTGCGATAAGAGTGGAAATCCAGCCATCCTGTTTGGCTACTAAAGCCACATCATGGGGCAACGATAATATTCCTACACCAATTTGGGCCTGGATAATCATAAAAACAAGCTGTTTGTTCGTAATTCTATTCTTGTTTTGTTTCATTACTTTCCCAGCCCCTTGCCAAAGATTGCTTTTTCAGGATGTTTGGTTTTGAATCAAGCGGACGTGTATTAAATTTCCATAGGGGCAAACGGATAAACGTATCTTTAATGTCTTTTAATCGAAATGGTGCCCAAGGTGCAAAGTAGGCTGTGCCAAATGATTCTAATCTGCATAAATGAGCTAAAGTAAACATAAAACCAAAGACTATCCCTACAAATCCAAAGGTTGACGCCAAGATCATATGGGGAAAACGCAAAAATCGTACGGCATCACTCATTTCTGTGGTAGGGATGCTGTAGGCTGCAATGGCCGTAATCGCCACAACCACAATCATGGTATTCGAAATGAGACCTGCACGGACAACCGCATCACCAATAACCAAACCTCCGACAATACCGATGGTTTGTCCAATTCTTGATGGAAGGCGTACCCCCGCTTCGCGAATCAGTTCTATGGTCAACTCCATGACAAGTGCTTCAATTAACGGAGGAAAAGGTATATTTTTGATTGAACTTACAACAGGGAGAACTAAATCATCCGGCAGTACTTCAAAATGAAAACCAATCACCGCAATATAAATAGCAGGTAAATTAACCGCAAGGAAAATGCTTACGAGCCTCAGGGAACGGATAAAGGTTCCGATCATCCAGCGGGAGTTATAATCATCAGGTGAATGGAAAAATGCAAAAAAAGTAACTGGAATAATTAAACAAGCAGGATACCCTTCCATCAACACTGCCACTCTTCCTTCATTCAAATGACTCACTACACGATCTACTCTCTCTGTACTTAATATCTGAGGAAAGGGTGACCATGTGGAATCTTCGATCAATTCCTGAAGAGCTCCAGTACTGGGGATATAATCCATTGAAATATATTGGACCCTCCGTTTGAATTCGTTGATCATTTCAATATTGGCAAGGTCTTTCATATAAACCATCGCTATTTTGGATTGAATCTGGTCACCGACTGTTAAATATTCCATGGTAAGGTTTACGGTTCTACACGATTTCCTAATTAAATGAAGATTGGTTGAAAGATTTTCGATAAAGCCTTCATGAGATCCTTGAATGACTTGTTCATTACTAGGTTCCATAATGGTCCTCTCTTTGGAGAGGCCAACTTCCACCATGTAGAATTCTTTGGCACCATCTAAGAACATGATACAGGACCCATTTAAAAGTGCTTCTTGAGCTTTGAATAAGTTATCTGATTTAAGAAAGTTAGAAGGAAGTACACGTTCGAACTGTCCACCCTCCGCTTCCAACATAGGTTTTACAATATCTCTTTGAATCTTATCCTTGTCTACCATCGTATCTAAGAAAACAAAAATTCCCCGATTATTTCTTTCATGTAATTCCTTAACCATTAAATCAGCTGAATCAGAAAATGTATGTTTAAAAAAAGAAATATTTTCATCGATTGTATGGAATACCTCTTTAAACGATATAGAGTCCTGAATTGAAGCAACTGGTTGGATATCCCTTTTCATGAACTTTTCTAAAGCAAGGTAAATGAATTTCATTTTTTTACTCCAATTTCAAAATGTTTCCATTATTATCCCCATAATATGGTATATATATGTAATTGTTAAAGAAAATTGAACATTTAGACTGGTGATATAACATTAATATAAAAGATAAACTGTTTTTATTATTTAATTAGTGTGTTATACCTTAGAAGATGGGAAGCAGTTAATTGTATGATGATCAACTCATTAAGAAAGGTGAGTAGATAAATGGTGTCGAAACGACAAAGGGACATCGTGTTGTCTTTAATGAAGGAGAAAGAACCTGTTACAGCCGAATGGATGGCAAAAGAACTTGGTGTGAGTGATAGAACCATTCGTACTGAGATCAAGGAACTTCAATCACAATCCACTTCGCTAGGAATCATTATTGAATCGGTTCGAGGAAAAGGGTATCTATTAGATATTAAGGATTATGAAGTATTTGAACAGGAGTTTAATTCTAATGCGAATGATGCAATAAATGAAAACCAATCTGATTTTTCCGAGAAGGAAAATCGGGTTTTGTATATGTTAAAACGATTTTTATTAGAAAAGGAACCAATAAAATTAGAAAGTCTGGAAGAAGAGCTATTTGTTACCAAGCCTAAGCTTCAAAATGACTTAAAAATTGTCCGTGAATTATTGGAAAGTTATCATTTAAAGTTAGTTTCTAGACCGCATCATGGTACGCAGGCAGAAGGCAATGAATATATGAAGCGGCTATGTTTTTCAAATTATATATTACGGCGAAATAGTAACTTAAACATTGATAGTAATTCTTTTCACCTTTTGGATCAAAATCTGTTTGAAAAGATAAAGGAAACGATCATTAAGAAAGTGAATGAATATAAAATTGAGGTATCAGACATTGCACTTGAAAATTTGGCAACCCATATCACAATTGGATGCAAGAGAATTGAAGATGGATTTGTCATTGAAAACCTTGAACAAGATGTAATAGGAAAATATCCATTTGAAAAAATAGTAGCCAATGAAATTGTGAAAGAGGTAGAGGATTTTACGGGTTTGGAATTTCCAAAACCTGAGATTGATTATATTATTGTCCATTTGTTGGGGACAAAATTAATTCATAAGAATACGTTGAATGAATTTAGTAAATTTGATGAACTAGGCACCATCATTGATTGCATGCTGGAAAGATTGAAAATCGAATTAAATTGGGATTTTCAAGACGATGCCGAATTCATTCAAGCGCTGACTTTGCACATTCGGCCTGCAATGAACAGGTTGCGCTATAACATGAACATTCGGAATCCATTATTAGACGAAATTAAACGAAAATATCCTAGTGCCTTTGAGGGGGCTGCCATTGCGAGCAGATGCATCGACGAATATTTGGGGATAGAGGTAGGAGAACACGAAATTGCTTATATTGCCTTACATATTGGCGTGGCATTAGAAAGAATGAAGACAAGGCGGAAAAAGGCAAAACGGGTACTTGTGGTATGTGCATCCGGTGTGGGGAGTGCAAGGCTTTTGTTTTATCGCTTACGAAATGAATTTAATGATGAAATCGATATTGTGGCTACAACCAATTATTATCAATTAAAAGAATACGATCTATCGTCAATTGATTTTATTATTAGTACCATCCCAATAAAAGAGGAAATAGGCATCCCAGTACTAGTCGTAAATACCTTTTTAGGGGAAGGAGATATAGCCAATATTCGGAAGGGAGTTTCGTCTGTTAAAGACTGTGAGGGTCAGAGCTATTTAAATAAATCCAAAGTTTTTATTCATAAAGACTTTGAGGATAAAGAAAGCGTTATCCGTTTTATGTGTGATGAATTATACAAACAAAAACTCGTTTCCAAAGATTATGTGAATTTGGTGTTGGAAAGGGAAGCGGTCGCTCCAACCAGCTTTGGGAATCTTGTGGCCATCCCTCATCCACTTACGCCGGAAACAGAAGAAACATTTTGGACCATTTGCACATTAAAGAGGCCGATCGAATGGACAGACAAACATAGAGTTCAATTTATTTGCTTGTTGAACATAAGAAAAGTACCTGAGGATGATCTGGAAAGGATGTATAAAAGGCTCATTGCTCTAGTTGAAGACAGTACAACGGTCCAAAAAGTTATAAAGAGTGAATCAGCTGAAGAAATTATTAAGATATTAAATGAATCTTAACTTATGCCATAGGAAAAGAATGAGGGTATTCCAAAAGGAATTCCCTTTTTTAGTTGTATAGGAAATTATAAANNCTCAGTTGGAGCGCTCCAGGCCATACGCCGCTGAACGGGCGCTTGCGCCTTTTGTTCTTTGGGGCTTTTATCGAAGGATAATTAATTTACATGACAACACTTCATTTTAGCTTTTCATTTCATTTCCGTTACTTAACGGAAAAATCCTTTCTGTAAAATTAAACGCTTTCAACATAAACTATAAACATAAAGAGATTAAAGCATTCGTAAAACAATTGCTAATTAGTTGTTTAGATTAATTAGTGGTTTTTCTACAAAAATAACTTTTATGGATAATAGGAGGAATAAATCGATGAATATTTTATTATGTTGTGCAGCAGGAATGAGTACAAGTTTGCTGGTAACCAAGATGGAAAAGGCAGCCCAAGAACAAGGTTTGGAAGGGAAAATCTGGGCAGTTGCAGCTAATTCAGTCAACCATCATATTGACAATGCGGATGTCCTGCTTTTAGGACCTCAAGTTAGATACCTTCTTTCAAATATGAAAAAGTTAGGTGAAGAAAAGGGCATTCCAGTAGATGCCATCAATCCACTCCACTATGGTACATGTAATGGAGCAGAAGTTTTAAAGACAGCTATAAATCTAGCCAATAATAAATAATAAGAGGAGAATAGAAAATGAGTAAATTCAACAGTTTTCTAGAAGAGAAAGTCATGCCTGTTGCAGGGAAAATTGGTGCGCAAAGACATTTATTGGCTCTTCGTGATGGTCTTATTGCGACCATGCCATTCATTGTCATTGGTTCATTTTTCTTGATCCTAGCTAACTTGCCAATTCCAGGTTATGCTGATTGGATGACTTCTATTTTTGGTCCAACATGGGCTGCTAAATTCAGTTATCCAGTAGATGCAACTTTCAATATCATGTCAATTATTGCAGCATTCGCGGTGGCCTATCGATTAGCAGAAGGTTATAAGCTTGACGCGATGAGTGCGGGTGCTATTTCAGTTGCTGCTTTCTTATTGACAACACCATTTAGTTTCTTATTCACTCCAGCTGGAGCTGAAGAAGGCGTTATGGTAACTGGTGCAATTTCAAAAGCTTTCTTGAGTAGTAAAGGTTTGTTCGTTGCGTTACTTTTTGCAATTATTTCAACAGAAATTTATCGTTGGGTCGTCAAAAAAGATATTGTTATTAAAATGCCAGCGGGTGTACCGCCTAGTGTTGGTAAATCATTTGCAGCTTTAATTCCAGGATTTATTGTTCTTCTTGTGGTTTGGGTAATCCGTTTACTTGTTGAATTGACTCCTTATGTAAGTATCAACGGCTTAGTTACAACCCTTTTAGGTGACCCGCTAAAAATGGTAGGTCTTACTCTAGGAGGATCGATTGTTGCAGAATTATTCGTAACGATATTATGGTCTACTGGATTACACGGGACAAACATCGTTAAAAGTGTAATGGAACCAATTTGGTTTGGTGCGATGGGGGACAATATGACAGCCTATCAAGCTGGTCAACCTCTACCACATATTGTTACACAACAATTCTGGGATAACTTCGTCCACATCGGTGGAACGGGCGTAACATTTGGTTTGGTTCTGTCAATGGTCATGTTCGCTAAATCTCAACAAATGAAAAGTCTTGGTCGTTTGGCATTTGGTCCTAGTATCTTTAATATTAACGAGCCATTGATCTTTGGTATGCCAATCGTGTTAAACCCAATCATGATCATTCCATTCGTCCTTACTTCAATAGTTACCGTTATTGTAACATTCCTTGGAATGGATATGGGATTGGTCGCAAAACCTTCAGGTGTTGCGGTACCTTGGACAATGCCGCCAATTATCTCAGGATATCTTGCTTCCGGAGGACATATTTCAGGTGCCATCATGAATTTAGTTAATATTATTATTTCATTCGTAATTTATCTTCCATTCTTCAGAATTTATGATAAAGCGAAGAAGAGAGAAGAAGATGCGATGAACAAAGGTGAAGCAAAGGAAATTATCGCATAAGAAAATTACTGGGCATTAGATTTGGGATCCAAAATTGACAGGAGAAGAGAATGTTCCTTTCCTAGTAAATCATATGAAAGGCTGTTAATCATGAATAAAGACGAACTTTACCATCATGCATTTCAATTAATCCTTCATGCAGGAAATGCAAAAAGCCTAGCAATGGAAGCGATGTATGCAGCTAGAGAAGGCAATTTCGATGAAGCGGAAGAAAAACTAACCGAAGCAGATTCTGCATTCAATGAAGCACATCATGTTCAAACAGATTTAATCCAAAAGGAAGCAGGCGGAGATGAATTCAATCTTCCTCTTATTATGATTCATGCACAAGATCATTTAATGAACTCATTGATCCTAAAAGATTTAGCGAGAGAAATCATTGAATTGCATAAACTTATCAAAAAGTCTTAAAACAAATAAAATTTTAAATGCCCATTATATTGTGGGCTTTTTTTATTCAATTTGAATACTAACTTTTTCAATGATATTAAGGGGAGAAATTTGTATTTGAATCCATAGTCTTTCTAAAGAAAGGAAATGAAATTAAATGAAAAAATCATTCCCAGAAAATTTTTTATGGGGTGGAGCTACAGCTGCAAACCAATATGAAGGTGGGTACAATGAAGGCAAAAGAGGGCTTGCTACAAGCGACTTTATTACAAATGGTTCTGCAGACCGTCCAAGAAAAATTACAATCCAGTTAAAAGATGGCACAAAAACAATGGTAAACCGACGACCTACCGGGGACCCGAAAGTTGATACCATTCCAGAAGGTGCATCAGGCTATATTGATGAAAATGTTTATTATCCTAGCCATAAAGCAGTTGACTTTTACCACCATTACAAAGAAGATATTGCCCTTTTTGGAGAAATGGGTTTTAAGTGTTTCAGGCTATCTCTTAGTTGGTCTCGTATTTTTCCAAATGGTGGAATGGAAGGGGAACAACCAGATGAGGAAGGGCTAAAATTCTACGAAGATGTTTTTAAAGAGTGCAAAAAATATAATATCGAACCATTAGTCACTCTTTATCATTTTGAAACCCCTGCTTATTTGGCTGAACATTTTAATGGTTGGGGCGGACGTGAGACGATTGATTGTTTTTTAAGAATGTGCAAAGAAGTCTTTACAAGATATAAAGATTTGGTTAAGTATTGGATCACCATTAATGAAATTAATGTATTAAATGGTTATGCTTTTATGGGAACCAAGGAAGCTACTGCACAGGTACGTTATCAAGCAAAGCATCATATGTTTGTTGCGAGTTCCCTAGCTAATAAGCTTTGTCACGAGATCATTCCAGATGCAAAGATTGGCTGTATGGTGGCATTAAGCTGCATTTACCCGAAAGATTGTAAGCCGGAAAATATATTTGGAGCTTTGGATTATCGAAGAGGAGCTTTGATTTATTCTGATATCATGTTGAGGGGATATTATCCATCTTACTCCGACCACTTTTTTGAGGAGATGGAGGTAACCATAAAAAAAGAACCAGGGGATGACGAAATAATCAAGGCGTATCCTTCGGATTTTTTATCTTTTAGTTATTACCGTAGCAGTGTATACCATACGGAAATCGTTCAGAATACGGATACCGGCGGACAAATGGGGGATGTAAATCCTTTCGTAGAAAAAACGGAGTGGGGTTGGGCTATTGACCCTATTGGGCTTAGATATACCTTATCTGAACTTTATGACCGGTATCAAAAACCTCTCTTTATTGTTGAAAACGGAATGGGAACTATTGATAAACTAGATGAAAATGGATATGTGGAAGACGATTATCGGATCCAATATTTCCGTGATCATATTGCAGAAATGAAAAAGGCGGTTACTCTAGACGGTGTTGACTTAATGGGCTATACACCATGGGGTTGCATTGATTTAGTTTCAGCAGGAACTGGAGAGATGAAAAAACGATATGGTTTTATTTATGTAGATATGGATGACGAAGGAAATGGAACATTAAAGAGAACAAAGAAAAAGTCATTTGATTGGTATAAGAAAGTGATTGCAACTAACGGAGAAGATCTTAGTTTTTAGGTAAAATAAATATTAATCATCACAAATCTTCATTGGTTTTCCATGAGTTCTTTGAACATTTGGGAAGCCTTTTTTCTTGTTACGGAAAATTAAATTATGTAAGGAACGAAAGCAGGTAATACTAAGTGGATGACTATTCATGATACTATAATGGTATATGAATTAGAAATGTAATGAGGTTGAGGATCATGAGTACAATTTTAGATATTGCCAGGCTTGCCGGTGTGGCGAAGAGTACGGTTTCCCGGTTTTTAAATGGTGGCTCTGTTGGGGAAACGACGAAGAAGAAAATTGAACAAGCAATCAAGGAAACCGGGTATACGCCGAATCCATTTGCGCAGAGCTTGAAAGCGAAGAAAACGAATATTATTGGCACGATCGTCCCGCGGCTTGATTCCTACGCTTCTTCGCAAACGTTAATTGGTATTGATGAGCAATTAAAGCGTATGAATTATCAAATGCTGATCTCTAATACGAGTCAAAATCTGGAGCGAGAGATTGAAAGCATTTATAGCTTTGCCAATCAAAAGATGGCGGGGATTATTTTGCTTGCTACCGAAATCACGGATCAGCATATTGAGGCATTTGAAAACGTTAAAGTTCCTGTTCTGCTAATAGGACAAGAGCATGAGGATTTTTATAGTCTGATTCATGATGATTTTTGCGCTGGTTATGAAATGGGGCGGTATGTACTTGAAAAAAGATATCGGAAAATTGCTTATCTGGGCGTAACGGAACGGGATATTTCTGTAGGGGTGAAGCGAAAGCAGGGCTTTAAAAAGGCGATTCAAGAAGTAGAGGATTGTGAGGTTCGCTTTTATGAGACATTGTTCAAGATTCCAGCTGCGCAAGCTAGTGCATTGGAAATCATCCATGAATTTCAGCCTTCTATCATTGTTTGTGCAACCGATAATATTGCTCTTGGGGTGATGAAGGCGGCGTATTCAGAGGGGCTAACGATTCCAAAAGATATAGCGTTAACGGGTTTTGGTGGATATGATGTAACGGAAATCATGCATCCGGGCTTAACGACGGCAAAGTTTTTTTACAAAGAAGCGGGGGAAACGGCTGCAAAACATATTGTAGAGTTAGTTAATGAGCGCCCTGTCGAAAAAGTAACCATCTCTAAATTTGAAATTATTGAGCGAGAAAGCGTTGACAATTTCTTTCATCGTCCACTATAATAAAAACAACGAAACCGGTTCCAATCAAGAGAACCTTTTCACTTGGTATCAATCGAATTCGGTTTCTCTTTTAATCATTTATTTTTTTTAGTGTAATTTGGAACCGGTTCCTCGATGAGGGATTTTATTTTTACCTGAAGATGGAACCGGTTCCTAAAACAAGTCAAATGAAAAGAGAGGGATTAAAATGGATCATAAAAAAATTGCAAGAGAAGTTCTTAATGCCATTGGTGGTCAGGAAAACGTATCAGCTGCAGCGCATTGTGCCACACGCTTACGTCTAGTTTTACATGATGAATCAATCGTTAATCAAGCAGCGTTGGATAACATGGATGTCGTGAAAGGGACCTTTTCAACGGGGGGCCAGTTTCAAATTATCTTAGGCTCTGGAACGGTGAACGAGGTCTATAAGCACTTTGCGGAGATGTCTGGTCAAACGGAAAT
Source organism: Bacillus sp. AFS006103 (assembly GCA_002559145.1). GTDB lineage: Bacteria > Bacillota > Bacilli > Bacillales > Cytobacillaceae > Neobacillus. Next base: position 25,940 of record NTXX01000030.1, on the reverse strand, counting down.
GTCAACGAGTGATGTGAAAGACGTAGCGGCGAAGAAAATGAATCCGATTCAGCGATTCGTCAAAATGCTGTCAGACATTTTTGTTCCGATTATCCCAGCGATCGTAGCTGGTGGTTTACTAATGGGGATTAACAATATCCTCACGGCTCCAGACTTATTTATTGAAGGAAAATCCTTAGTGGATGCCAATCCAGAAATGGCGGATTTAGCAGCACTCATTAATACTTTTGCAAATGCAGCCTTTGTCTTTTTACCGATTTTAATTGGTTTTTCAGCAACGAAACGGTTTGGAGGGAATCCTTTCCTTGGAGCCACACTTGGAATGCTAATGGTTCATCCGGACTTATTAAATGGGTACGGTTATGGTGCCGCGTTATTGAAAAATGAAGTCCCGGTTTGGAATATCTTTGGCTTAGAAATTGAAAAGGTAGGCTATCAGGGCACCGTACTTCCTGTTCTTGCCGCGTCTTTTATTCTAGCAAAAATTGAAACGTCTTTACGGAAGGTTGTTCCCTCTTCTTTAGACAATCTATTAACACCGTTACTTTCTATCTTTATTACCGGAGTTTTAACGTTCACTTTGGTGGGACCGCTGACACGCTCAGCTGGTAATCTATTAACAGATGGAATTGTCTGGTTATATGACACAACTGGTGTCATTGGTGGAATCATCTTCGGTTTACTTTATGCACCAATTGTTATTACAGGTATGCACCATAGCTTTATTGCGGTAGAAACGCAATTGCTTGCTGATGTTGTGAAAACGGGTGGATCGTTTATCTTCGTTATTGCGGCGATGTCAAACATTGCGCAAGGAGCAGCGACACTTGCTGTGCTAAAGACAACGAAAGATGCCAAGATCAAAGGAACTGCTTCAGCAGCTGGGATCTCTGCCTTATTAGGGATTACGGAACCAGCGATGTTTGGGGTTAACTTGAAATTACGCTATCCCTTTATCGGTGCCATTATTGGTTCTGCTGTTGGGTCGGGCTTTGTTACGGTGTTCAAGGTTAAAGCGACTGCGTTAGGGGCAGCGGGTATACCAGGAATTATCTCGATTCGCCCAGATACAATCATTTCTTATGTTATCGGTATGGTCATCGCGTTTACTGTAGCATTTACCGTCACGATTGTTTTAGCGAAAAGAGACGAAAAAAAGGCAGTTAAACGATCATCTGGTCAAGCAGCATAATAAAAGAATGAAAAGGAGAATCCAGTGATTCTCCTTTCTGTATTGGGAGTGAATCAGCATGGAATGGACAAAAGAGCAACGATACAAAAGCATGGACGACGTGACGGAAGAGGAAATTCAAGGGTTAGCCAAACTAGTCAATCAATGCCCATGGCGGCAGACTTTTCATATTCAGCCGCCGACAGGATTGTTAAATGACCCGAATGGCTTTAGTTATTTTAATGGGGAATATCATTTATTTTATCAATGGTTTCCGCTTGGGCCGGTTCATGGGTTGAAGCATTGGTATCATACGAAGTCTAAAGACCTTGTTCATTGGGAAAATGTTGGAGTGGGCATTGAGCCGTCGAATAAATTTGATAGTCATGGGGCCTATTCCGGAAGTGGAATTGAGCATGATGGGAAATTATACTTAATGTACACGGGCAACACGCGCGATGAATATTGGAATCGGCACCCGTATCAATGTTTGGCTGTACTGAATCCGGATGGAAGCCTTGTGAAAATGGATGCACCGGTGATTGCTGATATTCCAAATGGCTATTCCGATCATTTTCGTGATCCAAAGGTTTGGCAACATGGGGATCATTTCTACGCAGTAATTGGTGCTCAAAGGAAAAATGAGACAGGAAGTGTCGTTTTATATCGCTCTAGCGATCTAAAAGATTGGCAGTTTGCGGGTGAAGTGAAGACCGGATTAGGTGAAGATTTCGGTTATATGTGGGAATGTCCAGATTATTTTGAGCTAGACGAACAAGGTGTGTTCCTTTTCTCCCCACAAGGGTTAAAAGCAGAAGGTGACCACTATCAAAATATTTATCAATCAGGGTATGTAATTGGAAGTCCAATAGATTTAGAGAATATCGAATTAAAGCATGGTGCATTTCATGAGTTGGATCGCGGGTTTGATTTTTACGCACCACAATCGACAGTGGATCATCAGGGGAGCCGGATTTTAGTCGGCTGGATGGGATTACCGGAGATTGACTATCCTACTGATAAAAATGGGTGGGCACACTGTTTAACACTCCCTCGGGAGCTATCAGTTAAAGACGGAAAGCTGGTTCAGCAGCCAGTGCCTGAGCTAGTATTGCTCCGCGGGGAGAAGGTAGAAACCAGTCAAACAGTTAAGAATGAAAATGTTAGTTTGGATAACTTTGAAGGAGACGTGTATGAGCTTCTTGCGGAATTCTCTGATAGTACAGCTGAGGAGTTTGGTTTGGAGCTTCGGGTCGGAGAAATTGAGAAAACCGTGATCAAATATGATGCAGTTGCAAAAAAGGCTGTATTTGACCGGACTAAATCGGGAGAATCCTTTGCTGAGGAGTTTGGTACGGTACGGAAATGTAGGTTGGATGCTGAAAAGATTTCGTTCCGAATCTTTGTTGATGTTTCCTCTGTTGAAGTGTTTGTAAATAATGGGGAAGAAGTATTTACCGCAAGAATTTTTCCTGGTAAAAATAGTAATGGAATCCGTGTGTTTGCTCGTGGTGGCAAAACGAAGGTAAAGGCTGTTAAATGGGATATCATATAAACTTTTTAGACTTACTTGAGGTGATAGAATGGGAAAGCTTTTTTCGATTGGTGAAGTGTTAATTGACTTTATTCCACTTCAAAAAGGGGTGGCCTTAAAGGATGTTTTTTCTTTTGAGAGAGCTCCTGGGGGCGCGCCGGCAAATGTGGCCGCGGCCGTTGCAAAATATGGGCAGAAAGCGGCAATGATTTCTAAATTAGGGAACGATGCGTTTGGCAACTTTTTAGTCGAGCAGCTTGTCGAGGCTGGTGTTGAGATGGACAAAGTATACCGAACTGGTGAAGCGAATACGGCGTTGGCTTTTGTCTCGTTAAAAGAAAACGGGGAACGTGATTTTTCATTTTACCGTAATCCTTCTGCTGATTTGCTGTTAAGTGAGGAGGAAATCGAGCCAGCATGGTTCCAAGCGGGAGATATTCTCCACTTTTGCTCGGTTGATCTTGTGGAAAGCCCGATGAAACAGGCTCATAAAAAAGCAATCGCGGCTGTTTCAGATGCACATGGATTGGTCAGCTTTGACCCAAATGTGCGGCTTCCACTTTGGGAAGATCCAGAGGACTGTCGTAAAGCAATTCTAGAATTTTTACCGACGGCGGATATCGTAAAGGTTTCCGATGAAGAGCTAAATTTTATTACGGGAATAAAAGAGGAGTCGGATGCGATTCAATCGTTGTTCGTTGGAAACGTGAAGGCAGTTGTCTATACAAAAGGAGCCGCTGGTGCGGATTTGTTTTTAAAGGAGGAAAAGATTGAATCGAGAGGATACTCAGTTAAACCTGTGGACACAACCGGAGCGGGTGACGCGTTCATAGGCGGATTTTTATTTCAATTGCTAGAATTGAAAGCAAACCCGGCTAACCTCGAGGAAGTACTACAGGGCAATCAAACAGAAATATTGCAATTTGCCAATGCAAGTGGTGCTCTCACTACAACAGGAAAAGGAGCAATCTCTGCTCTTCCGACTAAGAGGGAAGTTGAGGAGCTTATTGGAAAGTGATACTTCTGTAATCTGCAAGGGACGAAATATGCTATGCTCAGTTTAATAAATTTTTTGTCTTTTTGTCTATTTTATTGTGTTAGGATAAATAGTTAGTCGAACAAAAAAGGAATGTGTAATTAAACAAGGTTTCCTCGAATAAGCATCTGAATTAGAGGTTTTCCATGAGTTCTTTGAACTTTTGGGAAGCCTTTTTTTTCAATTCCGATGCTTTAAAGACGTTTAAAATTCACCGTTCTTTAGCATTCATTTATGAATAATTTATATTCAATAATGAATGCTTTCGAATTTTTAGAATAGATGAGGAACTATCTTGTAGGAAACGTTTTACGGATGCTCCTAATTTGTAAAAGAGGTTTTAAACTCATTATTAATTTAACCAGATGAATATCCATATTCAGTAAGTTTCTTTTAAATCGTAGGTATTATTTTTATTCTATTCATAATTTTTATTATAATTTTAATATTGGTACAAATATTGCATAATAGAATTGTGAGGTTAAATTTAAAGAATGAGTAATTTGAAGAAAAGCTATCTGTTTGGTAATTTACATATTTTCGTGGGGGGTTTCTTATGTCAAAAATAAATATTGCATTAGCACAGCTTGCTTGTGAGGATGGGCAAGTTGAAAAAAATCTTCAGGTAATGGACAAGGTTATTAAGGAATACGGAAATACTCACGAAATTATTCTATTTCCTGAAACGTATACCATAGGCTTTCCATCGAGGGAAGTAGCAAGAAAGCTGGCAGAACCGCTAAATGGCCCAATCATGAAACATATCGAACGCCAAGCCCGGGAGGCCAATACAACTATTGTTGTAGGATTATATGAACGTGAAGGTGACAACGTCTACAATACTACCGTTCTAGTATCACCTGAAGGACTGCAGCTTTCATACCGGAAGACCCATTTATTTATGGAAGAGGCTGAAAAGCTAGAGAAAGGAAACTACTTTAGGAGCTGTCAGTGGGGTGATACACGGGTAGGTCTGCTAATTTGCTATGATTGTGAATTTCCGGAAACAGCCCGTTCAGTAGCTGGATTAGGGACTGAATTAATCCTGCTTACGAATGGAAACATGGAACCCTATGGTCCTGTACACCGCATTGCGATTCAAGCCCGGGCATTAGAAAATCAAGTTTTTATGGCGATGGCAAATCGAGTCGGAGTAGGGGGAAAATATAACTTTGTTGGAGAGAGTATAATCGTCAATCCATACGGAGAAATAGTTGTGGCAGCAGGAAATGATGAAGAAGTCATTTCTGCAAAAATTGATACTAGTATCGTCCAAGAAAGCAGAAAGGATTATTATTATCTCAATGAACGCCGTCTCTTTCCGATTGGAGCCCATGAAATTGGTCCAGGAGTCTGGGAAACCAAATTTTAGCCATAGAAACTTAATTGGAGAAACCATATGCTAGAGAGAAATACTTCACGTAAGCATACCTTAACATTATCTCCAGTAAAATAAACCTATAGTTTTAGTAGCTCGACAGAGATCCCTCCAAGCTTGGAGGGGTTTTTTTTCGAAAAAATAATAGCTCACCCTGAGCTTCTGAAAATAGAAATACTATTCATATAAAAATATATATAATAGAATAACAATCAGAAGATTACGATTTTACTTCCAGAAAGGAAGAAGTCAGGTGGATTATAATAGAGACTTTGTCGTATTAGATGACTCATGCAAGGTGAAAGAAGCCATAGATGTTATGATCCAAAGTAATGCTCGGATTCTAGTAATAAAAAATGATACCAGGTTTGTTGGTATTTGCGATAGTCATCTGCTTTTAAGGCAAATAGAAAATCCTAAGCAAAAGTTGCTATATTGGAACGAGTTTATCGTCGTGGAGGACAATGAACTCGCAACTATTTCCGACCATGATTTTTCATTTGCCCTTATTGTCGATAAAAAGGGACAAATGGTGGGCTGGACCGATGAAAAAACAGTAAAAATTCATTATTTAAAGAAAACATATTCGCAAGATTTGAGGGCGATTACGACAGATTTAGAAGCGATTGTCGAATCTGTTTATGACGAAGTCTTGGTTGTTGACAGTGTTGGGAAAATCATACGTGTATCCAACCGAAGCAAGCATCATTTATGGGGAGTTGATCCGCAGACGGTCATTGGTCAAAATATTTTGGAACTTGAAGATAAAGGCTGGTTTAAGCCTTCTGTTACAAGACAAGTCATTGAAAAGAAAAGTAAAATAGCGATCGTACAGCATAATCGATTTGGAAGAAAAATTTTAGCAGTTGGAAATCCAATTTTTAATAGAAATAGTGAACTAGAGCGAATTGTCATTGCTTCAAGAGATATAACGGCAGTAAAGAAATTAGAAGAAGAGCTAGAAGAGGCCAAAACCTTAAAAGAGCAATACCGTAAAGAGGTAGATATTCTAAAAAGAGTTCATCAAGGGAATGCAAAGAGGATTATTTATCAATCAGAACAAATCAAAAATTTAATGTTTGAGGTTAAACGCATTGCCAAGGTTGAATCGACCGTTACCATATACGGAGAGTCGGGTGTTGGAAAAGAATTGTTTGCCAATTCGATTCATCAGCTGAGCCCGCGTGCCGAAAAACCGTTTATCAGAATCAATTGTGGATCTATACCGGAAAATTTGTTAGAAAGTGAATTATTTGGCTATGAAAAAGGTGCTTTTACAGGCGCTTTAAATAATGGAAAAAAGGGTTTGTTTGAATTAGCTAATGAAGGAACACTGTTTCTTGATGAAATTGGCGAATTGCCACTCAATTTACAGGTAAAGCTTTTAAGGGCCATTCAGGAACGCGAAATTATGAAAATTGGGGGAACAAAAGCTATTCCCATCAATATTCGCATTATTACGGCAACCAATAAAAATTTGGAAGAAATGGTCACAGCCGGAACATTTCGTGAGGACTTATTTTACAGGATCCATGTCATTCCACTATTTATTCCTCCATTACGGGAGAGAACGGGAGACATTGAGCCGCTTGTTTTTCACTATCTAGAATATTATAATGACAAATTTGAAACTAAGAAGTATTTTTCCGAGGATGCAATGGAAATGTTAAAAGCCTTTTTGTGGCCAGGAAATATAAGACAGCTGCAAAATGTTACTGAAAGAGCAATGGTCATAACGCCTGAACCAATCATTACTGCCAACCATCTCACGAAAATACTGTACAGTCGAAAGAAGAGTCAAAATCCAGTTGAAGTACATAGCATTATCCCCTTACAGCATGCTGTTCAGGATACAGAAAAACAGCTCCTTCAATTAGCCCTATTGAAATATAAGACACTAACGAAGGTAGCGGAAGTGTTGGGAGTAAGCCAGCCAACCATTAGCCGGCTATATCACAAACTCAAGAATCATATTAATGTTTAGGTAAGGGTTCATTCACTTTTGAATAATCTTCATTCGAAAGTGAATGAACCTTCCATTTTTCATAAAAAGAACGTGTAAATAGGAACGATTAAAATAGTGGCACAAGAATTGCATCCTAAAAGAATAAGGGGAGGAGTTAGTGGTAAGCAGAAATATCAGATATTTCAATTAATTAAAAGGGGGATGCTATATGAAGAAAGGTGAAGTGGTGCTAGAGCGATCACTTACTTTAACACATTTGGTCCTATTTGGACTAGCTTATTTAGCTCCAATGATTGTGTTTGGGATTTATGGAACAGTCTCTCAGGTGACCCATGGACTTGAGGCAAGTGCTTATCTTGTTGCTCTTGTGGCAATGTTTTTTACTGCTTTAAGCTATACACAGATGGTTAAAGCTTATCCGGTTGCCGGATCTGCTTATACCTATACCCGGAAATCACTGAATTCCCATCTCGGATTTATGGTTGGATGGGCTACTTTGCTAGATTACGTGTTCATTCCAATGGCGATTTGGCTAATTGGGAGCGCTTACCTGAACGCTGCGTTCCCTGCGATACCCGCATGGTTATGGATTCTGACTTTTATTATCGTGACAACAAGCATCAATATCTTTGGGATTAGACTGAGTACGAAGGTTAACTTTATCATGATGGTTTTTCAATTATTAGTGATCGCTTTGTTTATCATATTAAGTATTAAGAGTGTGGTTGGCGGTACTGGAGCAGGTACACTTATTTCCATTAGTCCTTTCGTTAATGATCAAGTATCATTTTCGTTTGTGCTCGCCGGGGCGTCGATTGCCTGTTATTCATTCCTTGGCTTCGATGCCATTTCAACCTTTACCGAGGAAACCAATAATCCTGAAAAAACTATTCCCAAAGCTATTATTCTTACAACCTTAATCGGTGGAATTATATTTATCGTTTCAACCTACATTACTCATTTAGTCCATCCGGATTTTACTAAGTTTAAAGCGGTAGATTCCGCTGGATTTGAAATTGCTAAACAAATAGGCGGTAATTTGTTTAGTGCGATTTTTCTAGCTGGAATCATTATCGCACAGTTTGCATCAGGCATTTCAGCGCAAGCTAGTGCTTCAAGATTGTTGTATGCGATGGGCCGTGATTCTGTCCTGCCTAAGAAAATATTTGGCTACCTTCACCCTAAGACCAAAACTCCGGTATTTAACCTAATTGTTGTAGCGCTTATCGGTTTGTTGTCACTGAGACTCAGTGTTTCAACGTCCACCTCTTTTATTAACTTTGGAGCATTCGTCGCCTTTACGTTAGTAAATGTGTCCGTTATTTCTCACTTCTATATTAAAGGAGGAAAAAGGTCGGGAAAGGACAACCTTATTTATCTGGTATTTCCGGCCTTGGGTGTGGTGTTTGACTTCTGGCTGTTAGTGAATCTTGATAAAAACGCTTTGATTTTGGGGGGAATCTGGGCCGCCTGTGGTTTTATCTACCTGCTGTTTTTAACAAAAATGTTTACAAACAAGCCCCCGGAGATGCATTTTGATGATATGGATCAAGCAATGTAAAAAAGGTTGTAGCTCAGAATCTATTAGATACTGACAATATGCATCTTTGTTTAAAATTATTGAAGAGATAGGTTAAAGAAATTTTTCAGTTGGCATGAAAGTTGCATCATTGAGGATGTCTATGAAGATTTCGTAGAAAAGTTTGTTGCGCAAACAAAGGCAATGTGATTAGGCAGTCCGCTTGACCCTGAAACGGATGTTTCCGCCTTAATAAGTCCAAAGGATGTGGAAAGAACACTTCAATGGATAGATGATGCTAGGGAGTCAGACTCATTAAAGGCTTTTCAAAAGTTGAGTGAACTCTTGAGAAGCCTCTTTTTCATGTCCTTAAAGGAAAAAGTGTTCAAATCTATAAGCAATCGTTCGAATGTACTTACTCTTTTAAGTAATCCTGCCAAACCTATATTTAATCCTCCTTAGAAGAAAGAATTTTGTTGAGAAGAAGAACTAGGAAAAAACACTCTAACATTTTGCTAAGGTAATGGAGTAACAACAGTAAATTTTCGTTAAAGATGCTATCGTTAAAAAGGAACATTGATTTATCGCGTTTCTAGCACATCGATCCACTTCCTAGGCTAATTTAGGGAGTGGCTTTCCATTTTGAATATTTAAATTATCACGACCTTTTTAAAGGTATTAAAGGGGAAATGTCGAATTATAAACCTTGGGCTAATCTTGAAGAGATGGAGTAATGTTCCAGATCTTCCTATGAGAGGAGCAGGAGGAATTATGAAAAAAATACCTAAAAAATTATGGATACCAATCTTACTTGTAGGTGTATTATTCGGGGGCTATTTATATTTTGATAAGGAAAATGTAACCGTCAGAGTAGAAACTGCTTCGACTGGCGAAAAAATGGTTCAAGTACATGAACAAAATCAAAAGGTTGAAAGTGAATTTCCATTTAGCATGAGTGAAAACTCGGTACAACAAGCCATCCATAATATGTCGCATCAAAAGGTAGTAGCAAAGAAAAAATGGGGTGCATTGCCTTTAACCGCTGAACGAGTTAAAAGACTACTTAAAGTGGTCGAAGCAAATGAGAAAAAGTATGAAAATGCTGATTTATATTTAAAAATTTTAAGATCCTGGAATATGGGGAATTTTGATTATGTGGTAATCAATCACAATGCCATTTGGTCACTGCAGGGCGGCACGGTTGGAAAAGCTGTTGGAGCAGCTTCGCCTAAAGAAGAAATAAAATTTATACAGGAGAATTTTGATGTTAAGTAGTGAAATATGTTGTGTATCGCTGGGCGATATAGCTTGCAAATATATCAAATAACCCTCATATTTAATAGAAAAGGAGGTCCGATATGCGACGCGATATACAACTGAATGAACAAGCTTTCTCTTCAAAAGAAGTGGGAGAAGAAGTGGGAATTGCAACCCCTACGGTTCGAAAGTATGGCCAAATCTTGGAACGGAATGGATATGAGTTTTTCAAAGATGGCGATCGGCGTATTTTTGTTCAATCTGACATCGCAGCGCTTATAGCGTTACGCGATACGGACAAGCCTCTTGACGATACAGCTAAAGACCTTGCGTATCAACAAAAGGATAGATTAGTAGAGTTGAATGAAACGGAAATTGCGTTACCCGATACATATGAAAATTTACCCCAAGACCCTAATCAATTAAAAGAGATTTTAAAGGTTTTGGTCAATGAACTTGCTGCCACTCGTGAAATTAATGTCCAACTGACAAACGATATGTCTCAGCTTAAACTAACGGTTTCCCGGCTCCAGCAAGATCACCATGTTATAAGTTCCAGTATTGCTAATTCAGCTCAAAAAACTCATGCTAAAATTGAAAAATTAACGGAACAACAAAATAACCATTACGAAACCTTGTTGCAACAAGAAATGCAAAAAAGTGAATTTTTACAAAAAGAAATACAAAATATGCGGGACGAACTGGAAAAAGAATGGCGTTCACAAAATGATTTTAATAAACGGTTAGAAGAAGCGATACAAAAGCCTAAAGAAAAATGGGAGAGGCTTTTCTCCATATTTCGAAAGTGAAGTGCCTTATAGGGGCTCTTTTTTTGTTTCGTATCGCTAGGCGATATAAGTTTAAATTACTTGTTCGAAGGTTGACAACCAAGTGAAAGGCAGAAATTCCCTTGTTCTAATCTTTCGGATCTACTTTATTTCAAATTTCAACAAATTCCCGGGAAATATCTACAAATTCAAGTGGATTTCGACAAAATCACTCAATTTTATAGTATACGTACAAAAAAGATAGAACAGTTTTTAGAACTTATCCAGATGTCGAAGATCCATTTGATCTAGTTTTGAATATTGTGTGCCTTTCATAAAAGGGATTTTCAGGAAAACCTCGAATACATACATATAATGCCTAAATATGAATAACCCATCCGAGGAGGAGTCACCTTGTCCCATGAACAAATGAATCCGATGATCGAAAAAATATTAGTAAACATTGAAAAGGTTATGATTGGAAAAAGGGACGTGGCTGAACTTAGCTTGGTTGCCCTTTTGGCCGGCGGTCACGTTCTCTTAGAAGATGTACCAGGGGTTGGGAAGACGATGATGGTCCGTGCTTTGGCCAAGTCTGTGAATGCTAACTTCCGCAGAATTCAATTCACACCCGATTTACTTCCGTCCGATGTCACTGGAGTGTCCATATATAATCCAAAGGAAATGGAATTTCAATTTCGACCCGGTCCGTTAATGGGGAACATCATCCTAGCTGATGAAATTAACCGGACATCTCCGAAGACGCAGTCGGCGCTCTTAGAAGGGATGGAAGAAGCGAGTGTAACGATTGATGGGGTAACCCATCAACTGAACAGGCCTTTCTTTGTTATGGCCACGCAAAACCCGATCGAATATGAAGGTACATATCCGCTTCCTGAGGCACAGCTTGACCGGTTTTTATTAAAAATGAAAATGGGTTACCCGGACGTACAAGAGGAAATGGAAGTGTTAAACCGAGCACAAAGGATACCGCCGATTGAGGAGCTCTATCCTGTCATTGATCTAGAAGGTCTTTTAACCTTACAAAAGGAAATCAAAGATGTGTTCGTCGATGACACGATAAAGCGTTATATTGTCGACATCGTCAACCGCACGAGGGGCCACGGCAGTGTCTATCTTGGGGCCAGTCCAAGGGGTTCCATCGCCTTGATGAAAGCAGCGCAGGCCTATGCTTATATGTTCGGCCGCGATTATGTCCTGCCTGATGACATTCAATATTTAGCTAAGTTTGTCCTATCGCACCGAATTATCTTAAAGTCAGAGGCCAAATTCGAAGGGATTTCAGCCGAAGAATTGGTTAATCAGGTGGTTGCTAGAGTCCCTGTTCCAATCCAAAGGTTAGTGAATAAATGAAAAGGCTCCCGAAACTAGTAAGAAAAGTGTGGAAGGTCATCTTGCTGCTTTTTTTGATTGTATTAACCTTTTCCTATGCGATGTTCCAAGGGGGATTTGTCAGCTGGTTTTTATTTTATAGCTTTTTACCCTTTGCGATTTATTGTGTCGCCCTATCGTTCTATTCCTTGAACGAGCTGGAAGTCACAAGAGTACTGCAGAAATCAGATTATAAAGCAGGGGAACCTTTAAAGGTGGCGGTTTCAGTGAAAAGGGCAAAATCCTTCCCGCTCTTTTATTTACTGATGGAAGACCATTTAAGTGAAGCCTTGAAATTGGCTAGCCAGCAAAAGAAAACAAAGGCACTTCTGTTACCTGGGGTGAAAAAGGAATTTTCTTATGAATATGTCATTGACGAGCTCCCGCGCGGGGAACATCTTTTTGAATCCTTTACGCTTAGAATTGGTGACCCGCTTGGATTATTTGAAAAAGAAAAACGGTTTACGGTGGAGGATAAAATCATTGTCTATCCAGCTTATTCTGAGATTTTGTATCGGACATTTGAAAATCAATACGATCAAGGGCTGACCGCTTCGAGAGAACGAGTGCAGCGGGATACATCGATGGCGACTGGGGTAAGGGATTACCAGCCAGGTGATCGCTTCTCGTGGATTAACTGGAAAGCGTCAGCGAAACGAAACGTGTTAATGACAAAGGAATTCGAGCAGAGGCAATCACATGATGTGTTTGTGGTCATGGACTGTGCACCGGATAAGAACTTTGAGCCTGTTGTATCCTTTACCGCTTCACTACTGCGGGCTATTTTGAAAAAAGGGGCCCAGACAGGTCTTTTAACCATGAGCAACGAACGGGCATCGTTTCCCATTCGCGGCGGGGAACAGCATCTTCAGCAGCTGTTTTATCATTTAGCAAAAATAGAGGCAAAATGTATCACCCCCTTTGCCAAGATATTAGATACCGATGGCCTTCTTATTCAACAAACGGTTTCGTTTATGCTTGTTACCGCACAGCTTACGAAGCCCTTGGTTGAGAAAGCAAGTTTTCTTGGACAGCGAAAAGGAGGAACGATTACTCTTTTTCTAATCAAAGGGGAAAAGGAATCTCCGTCGGAAAACGAACGATCACTCATCACCATTGCCAATGCACGTGGTGTGCGGGTTGTTATGGTTCATGAAGGCGAATACATGGCAGCTTTTTCGGAGGTGAATGCCCGGTGATTAAGAGGGACCTTTCATCATTCTTTTTATATACCTTAAGTTTTTTTCTCTTATGGGAATGGCTCCGGCCCATTGAACAATTAACAGATACAGATAGTATTGAGATGTTTATTATCTTTATCGTTATTTCATTTGCTTTATCCTTTTTTAATGTGAAATGGGTATGGAAATACTGTATAAAAATTATCTATATTTTACTTTCCGTTAACAAACTTCATTATGATGAAGGACTCTTCCATTCAACATGGATGAAGGACTTCTTTAAAGATATTACTGAAAACCTTGGATTGCTTGTAGCTAGAAACTGGAATGATTTGTCCAGTGAGTTCAGGTCATTATTATTTTTTATCCTGCTTTGGCTCATGGTCTACTTGATCAGCTATTGGGTCTTAAACCGAAAGCGGATCTTTATATTTTTCTTTATGACCATAGTATATATTACGGTTTTGGATACATTTACCCCCTATGTAGCGAAGGCTGCTATTGTTAGGACAGTGGTTGCTGGATTTGCTGTGATGGGAATGCTAACACTTTACCGCATGATTCAAAAGGAAAACGTCAGCACCGAATCCACTTATCTAAGAAGGTGGATGGTACCGCTGACTGTCATGATTGCAATAAGTATTCTGGTGGGAATAGCAGCGCCAAAAGCAGCCCCGATATGGCCTGATCCCGTCCCGTATCTCACTGCGAATAACGATAAGGCTTCTGAGTTGGCTGCCCGTGATGTGCATCGTATTGGTTACGGAACGAATGATTCCGCTTTAGGAGGCCCATTTATAGGGGATAAAAACCCGGTATTTAAATATGAAGCAAATGGAAAAACCTATTGGAAAATGGAAACAAAGGATGTGTATACCGGCAAAGGCTGGCTTACATCCGGAACTACACCGATTTCCTTTCGTCAGGAAGACCTGGTCCCAGTTTATTCATTGCCTAAAACTGTAGAGACCATTAAGGAATCTGCCCGGGTGTTAACCCATGTAAATTATAATTACAACTATTTTATGTATCCTGCCGGAATTAACAAAGTCTTAAAAACGGAGCCGCTTGATCCAGAGGGAAATGATTTTCAAGTCGATACCACCAATGAGAGAATCAGCTTCTACAATCATGAAAAAGCTCCTCTAGTCCCTCGGGCTTTTGCAGTTGAATATGAAATACCAAAGTATAAAGCGAAAGACTTAGTACAAACCACTCGTTTTGAGCCGACAAGCATGAACGCTGAATTTTATGAAAAATATACCCGATTGCCCGAGAAGCTGCCGACAAGGGTCAAAGAGCTAGCAGAACAAATTACCGCCTCCAAAACAAACTGGTTTGATAAGGCAAAAGCAGTGGAAAGTTATTTCGGTAAATCGGAGTACACCTACGACCAAAAAAATGTAGCGGTGCCTGACACCAACGAGGATTATGTCGATCAATTTTTATTTGATACCAAAAGGGGGTACTGTGATAATTTTTCATCGTCGATGGCTGTTATGCTGCGAACGCTGGGAATTCCTACACGTTGGGTTAAGGGCTTTACAGGCGGGGATTTCCTCCAATATAGTGATGAGGCATCGGGGGTCCAGGTTTATGAAGTAACCAATAATAATGCCCACTCCTGGGTGGAAGTTTTCTTTCCAAATCAAGGCTGGGTCCCATTTGAGCCCACGAAAGGTTTTTCGAATGAGATCACCATCAATTATGAATCAACAGGGAACTCATCTAATCATCAGCAAACGAGCACACCACCGGTGAAAAAGCCGCAGCAGGAGGAAATGGATAATACCAAGACCCCAAATGATTCGAACCCATTCTTGGATATGAAAAGAATCTGGGCAGATACAAAATTGTTTTTGAAGAATAATTGGCTGCGGATGATGCTACTATTGCTCCTCTTTGCTGGAGTGGCAGCGACTTTTTATCGCGTTCGCGGGAAGTGGATTCCATACTTCTTGTTAATAGTTTATCGATTCAAGAAAAAGGACGACAACTTAGGGGCCGCTTACACAGCCTTATTACAACAATTCGATCGCTACGGCTTAAAGCGAAAGGAAAATCAAACGTTACGAAACTATGCCCGCTATATTGACTCCTTTTTTTCGACGAGAGAGATGACTCGGTTGACCGTGATTTATGAGAATTATTTGTATCATCAAACCCTTCCAAAGGGAACATGGGAAGAATCGCATGAATTGTGGGAAAATTTAATCAAAAAAACAATTGCTTGACCGGAAAAACGACCTATTGTTACAATATGTACTATTCAATTGTCTAGCGTTAGCAACTAGCAGACTTCGCTAATAAAGTTGTGTGCGCTTTTCAAAATAAGTACGTTTCCTTCATATATCCTCGATGATATGGATCGAGAGTCTCTACCGGGTCACCGTTAAATGACCTGACTATGAAGGCAGAATTTTTTTCTGTGAGTAATTTTTACGAGAAAACTAGAATTCTGCCTTCCTGAGATTATGGAGGGGAGAATTCTAGTTTTTTTTATATGATTTGTTGTTAAGGTTAATAATAATTATATCTTTAGAAAATAGGGGTGGATGCTTTGTCAGGAAAGCATGAAATGATTATTGTATTAGATTTTGGAAGTCAATATAACCAGTTAATTACCCGCAGGATTCGTGAATTTGGGGTATACAGTGAACTTCATCCGCATACCATTACAGCAGAAGAAATTCGTCAATTGAACCCAACAGGGATTATTTTCTCTGGCGGACCAAACAGTGTGTACGATGAAAATTCCTTCCGTTGTGATGAAGCGATTTTTGAAATGGGTCTGCCAATCCTTGGAATTTGTTATGGGATGCAATTAATGACCGTCCATTTCAATGGGAAAGTTGAAAAGGCAAACCAACGTGAATACGGAAAGGCAACCATGACGCTGCAGCATGAATCATCGTTATTTAGCGGCCTGCCTAAGGAGCAAACCGTGTGGATGAGCCACGGCGATCTTGTAGTGGAAGCCCCTGAAGGATTTACTGTGGATGGCACGAACCCGACTTGCCCGATTGCAGCGATGAGTAATGAAGAACGAAAGCTTTACGCTGTTCAGTTTCATCCGGAAGTCCGTCATTCGGTCTACGGGAATGAATTGCTGCGAAATTTTGTGTTTAACGTTTGTAAAAGCACAGGCGATTGGTCAATGGGCAATTTCGTTGAAATCGAAATGGCGAAGATTCGCGAGCAGGTTGGTGATAAAAAGGTGCTTTGTGCCCTTAGCGGCGGAGTCGACTCGTCTGTTGTTGCCGTATTGATTCATAAAGCGATTGGTGACCAGTTAACCTGTATTTTTGTAGATCATGGCCTTCTTCGTAAAAATGAAGCTGAAAGTGTTATGAAAACTTTTTCAGAAGGCTTCCACATGAATGTCATCAAGGTTGATGCCAAAGAAAGGTTCATGTCGAAATTGGAAGGTGTTTCGGACCCTGAGAAAAAACGGAAAATCATCGGCAATGAGTTTATTTATGTGTTTGATGACGAAGCGACGAAACTTGAAGGGATCGACTTTTTAGCCCAAGGAACACTGTATACCGATATCATTGAAAGTGGTACAGCTACGGCTCAGACAATTAAATCACATCACAATGTCGGCGGTCTTCCAGAAGATATGCAGTTTACATTAATTGAACCGTTAAGCACCTTGTTTAAAGATGAGGTTCGTGCGCTTGGAACTGAGCTAGGCATTCCCGATGATATTGTTTGGAGACAGCCTTTTCCCGGCCCGGGTCTTGGGATTCGTGTGTTAGGGGCAATTTCCGAGGATAAATTGGAAATTGTTCGTGATTCGGATTGGATCCTTCGTGAGGAGATTAAAAAAGCAGGCCTTGACCGAGAAATTTGGCAGTATTTTACCGTACTTCCGGACATCCGTAGTGTCGGGGTCATGGGGGATGCACGAACGTACGATTACACCATCGGTATCCGTGCCGTAACATCCATTGACGGGATGACATCTGATTGGGCTCGCATTCCGTGGGATGTGTTAGAAGTCATTTCCACACGCATCGTGAACGAAGTAGCCCACGTCAACCGGGTAGTGTACGACATTACCTCAAAGCCGCCTGCTACTATCGAGTGGGAATAAGAAAAATGGAAGGGCCTGTTTAGCGGCGTATGGACTCTAGCTAGACAGGATTACCAACCTTTACTAATTTACGAACGATTTTATTTTATTTTATAAAATCGTTCGTATTTTTTATTTACAAGCTGTCTTTTTCCTGCTACAATAAAAAACGAATTAAGAGAATATTAATTGCATCGTATAATGTTGGGAATATGGCCCAAAAGTTTCTACCGAGCCACCGTAAATGGCTTGACTACGAGGCAGTGCTGTTAAAAACGAGGTATGTCTTCCTCTGTTTTGCACATGCCTAAAGTCACGCTCCGGTAGAAAAATGCCAGAGCGTTTTTTGTGTAAAAAAAGAAAGATTTATAGGGGGAAGACATAATGCGAAAATATTTTGAGTTTGAGAAACATGGTACGAACTATCGCCGTGAGTTTATTGGAGGACTAACTACCTTCTTAGCAATGGCTTATATATTAGTTGTTAACCCATTAACCTTATCACTAGCATCGATAAAGGACTATCCGGATGCGCTAAGAATGGATTACGGTGCCGTTTTTGTGGCAACTGCACTTGCAGCCGCAATTGGATCGATTGTCATGGGATTGCTCGGGAAGTATCCACTTGCACTAGCACCGGGAATGGGATTGAATGCATTCTTTGCTTACACGGTTGTATTAGGAAGCGGGATTCCTTGGCAGCATGCCCTTGGTGCCGTACTGATCTCAGGTGTCTTTTTCTTCTTACTAACACTAACTGGCCTTCGTGAAAAAATAATTAACGCGATTCCAATTGATTTAAAGCACGCAGTTGGAGCTGGGATTGGCTTGTTTATTACATTTGTCGGATTGCAAAACGCAAAAATTATTGTCAATAATGATGCAACACTTGTTGGTTTGGGTGATTTAACAGCGGGACCTACCTTACTTGCTATTTTTGGAATCGTCGTGACCGTGATTATGATGACAAGGGGCATTAATGGAGCGGTATTTTACGGTATGGTGATAACCGTAATCGTTGGAATCATCTTTAACTTAATTGATATGCCGCATAAAGTAGTTGATTCCGTTCCTAGTGTAGCACCGACCTTTGGTGCAGCCTTCTCTTCGTTCGGTGATAGTTCTTTTTACAGCACTTCCATGCTAGGGATTATTCTTACTTTCTTGTTTGTTGATTTCTTTGACAATGCAGGTACACTTGTTGCCGTAGCGAACCAAGCAGGAATCATGAAAGATAATAAGCTTCCTCGTGCCGGACGCGCGTTAATTTCTGACTCAATTGCCACAACTGTCGGTGCCGTACTTGGTACATCAACAACAACTTCTTACATTGAATCATCGGCCGGGGTTGCTGCCGGAGCTAGAACAGGATTTGCAGCCATCGTAACAGCTGGACTTTTTATCTTATCACTATTCTTCTTCCCGTTATTATCGGTCGTAACAGCACCGGTAACAGCACCTGCGTTAATTATTGTTGGGGTGCTAATGGTATCTTCATTAGGAAAAATTGACTGGAAAAAGTTCGAAATTGCCGTTCCGTCGTTCTTAACGATGATCGCGATGCCACTGTCATACAGCATTGCAACAGGTATTGCAGTTGGATTTATCTTTTACCCAATCACAATGATGGTGAAGGGCCGGACAAAAGAAATTAATCCAATCATGTACTTCTTCTTTGTTATCTTTGTTCTATATTTCATTTTCTTAAAATAATGATTAAATGAGGGAACTGTGGGCTGCCACAGTTCTTTTTTTGCATAGGAAAATATTCACAAAGTTTTCTTAATTTTGAGCATGAAGTTACAAATTTCTCCAAATCACTTAGGTATGATGGGGAGTGAAAGGAGTGGTTAGCGGTGAACATGTTAACCGTTAGTGATTTACGAAAGAGCTTTGGTGAGATTACTGCAGTCAAGGGTGTGTCTTTTGCGGTGGGAAAAGGGGAATCGTTTGGACTTTTAGGTCCGAATGGAGCCGGGAAATCAACTATTATTAATATGATTACCGGGTTATTTCCACCCACCTCAGGTGCTGTACATATGAAGGACATCGATGTAATCAAAAATACAAAGCAAGCACAAAAATTGATTGGCGTCGTTCCGCAGGAGATTGCCTTGTATCAGAGCATGTCCGCAAGGGAAAATTTAAAATTTTGGGGAAGGATGTACGATTTATCGGGTAGTGCTCTTGAGAAGAGTGTTGACGAGGTACTTGAGATTATTGGCTTAACAGAGCGGGCGAAGGATAAGGTAGAGACGTTTTCAGGCGGGATGAAGCGGCGTGTAAATATCGGTGCAGCCATCTTACACCAGCCAGAACTATTGATCATGGATGAGCCGACAGTCGGGATCGACCCGCAGTCTCGAAATCATATCCTTGAGACGGTGAAACGATTAAACAGCGAAGGGATGACGATTATTTATACCAGTCATTACATGGAGGAAGTCGAATACCTTTGTGAACGAATTGGAATCATTGATCACGGCGAATTAATTGCTCTAGGTACATTACATGAACTAAGGGAAACCATCGGTGATCATTCAAAAATTGTTTTAAGTTTAGATAACAAGACGTCGAATCATGAAATCATCCCTCACTCATTAACAGGACAATTTTCGGAAAAAGATATCCATTTGAATGACAACCAATTAATTATTTTTCATAAAGACCCTCAGTTCATATTAAGTGATTTAATTCAATCGGTAACAAGTACAGGGACCAAGGTAACCTCTGTGGATATAATTGAACCCAACCTGGAAAGTGTCTTTTTGCATTTAACCGGACGGAGTTTGAGAGATTGATTAGGAGGGATAATCGTGACTTTCTGGTGGCTCGCTATAAAAGATTTATTGATTGTCGTTCGTGATAAGAAGGCTTTTCTTACGCTGATTATGATGCCGCTATTGTTAATCGCCATTTTAGGAGCGGCCTTTGGGGATGTGATGAAGCAGGATGAAGATGTGACCATAGAGAAATTCACATTAGGTATTGCGAATTTAGATAAAGGGGAGCTTAGTACTGTTTTAACAGATGAGGTTTTTACAAAGGCCTTATCCAAACAAATTAAAGTGAAATCCTATGATGAGGATAGATTACGTGACAAAGTTAAAGATCATAAACTATCGGTTGGATTGATCATTCCGCCAAATTTCACTTCAGCGCTGATGTCAGGTAGTGAAACCAAGGTGAAACTACTAACGGTACCGGATCCCGGCATCAAGGCAACGATTGTTCAAACTGTCATTGAGCAATCTTCTAACTCTATATCGATTGAGGTATTCGCATCACAACTAGCTCAACCGGTCAATGCGGGCAATCAAACAAGTATCGTTCAACCAAAACCTTCTTCTGATAAAATTACACAGCCTCTCCTCAAAGAAACTACCATCAACGCAAAAACAAAACCCGTGGAATCTTTCCAATATTATGCCGCAGCAATGGGTGTGATGTTTTTATTAATGACCGTGGTCCAGGGCGTTACTACAATGATTCTTGAAAAAGAACAAGCCGTTTATAATCGATTGCTACTAACCAAACTAACCTTCACCCAATACCTTACTGGAAAAATGCTCGGATTAATTATCATTTCGCTTGCCCAAGCTTTTTTGATTATTCTTGGAACCAAATTTTTATTTGGAGTAGACTGGGGTCCCTCGCTTTCTGGTATTGTACTGATGACAGTAGGTTTTGTCTTTAACGCCTGTGGCCTTGGTATCTTAGCAGGTTCCTTCATCAAAACAGAAAAGGCATTTAGCGTCGCAGGTATGTTTGCTACACAAATTATGGCTGCTGTTGGAGGAAGTATGGTACCGTTGTATCTTTTCCCTGATTGGGTTAATTCCATTACGAAGTTTTTACCCAATGGTCTTGCGCTGCAGACCTATTTAGACCTTATGTCGGGGGCAACCGTTTCTGAAATTCTTCCAGCCGTTGCAGGGTCGCTCGGTTTAGGACTGTTGTTTTTTGTATTTGGATTATTTCGCCTTTCATTAGAGAGGAGAGGGAGATATGCGTAAAATCTGGACGATTATATCATTGCAGCTAAAAGGTTTTTTTAAATCCCCCGGTGCGATTGTGCTCATGTTTATCATGCCCGTCCTATTTAGTTTGATATTTGGGGGAATGGTGGCAAATTCAGAAGTAAATAAACCACTGGTCAACATTGTTGCCAAACAAGACGAGAATAGCACAAGAATTGTTGAACTTTTAAAGAAGAATAACCATTTTGAATGGAAAAAGGTTCCGTTTTCACAAGCGAAAAAGAATGTGGCAGCACAGGATGCAGTTGCAGCAGTGGTGATCCCACCTAAAATCCAGCAACGAATGATTGATAAGAGCCCTTTGTTCGATATTATTGTTCAAAGGAAAACCGATAACTATCTAGCGTTGTATCCTCATTTACAAGGAACAGCAGAGTTAATTGCTGCCTCTTATCAAGCAGTTGGAATACAAGGAGAAGAAATGTTACCGAAATTATTGGAAGCGGTGGCCTCGAACCAAGGGATTAAGGTCGAGCAACAACTGCTCCAAGCGGATGATAGTACCCAAACGTCGGTAAATTTAATGATTGTTGGTTTTGCCATCATGTTCATGATGTTTGGTTTATCCGGTGCAGCATCAACGATTTTGGATGAACGAATCGGTGGGACATGGGGGAGGCTGATGGTTTCTCCGGCCAGTAAGCTCCAAATAAGTTTCGGATATTTGTTGTCTTACTTTTTTATGGGATGGATTCAACTTGCGGTGTTAATGGTTGTGATGAATATCTTGTTTGACACTACCTGGGGAAATTTAGCCAACCTGATTCCATTTGCCTCGCTTGTAATTATAACGGTTGTAGGTTTTGGTCTCATGATTGCTGGCCTTGTCAAAACAAAACAGCAGGCCTCGGCAATAAGTGCGGTATTAATCGTCAGTACCTGTATGCTTGGTGGTGTTTATTGGCCGATTGATTTTGTGCCAGAGTTGATGCAGAAATTAGCTTTAGCTGTTCCGCAAAGCTGGGCGATGTCAGGTTTTAAAGAAATAATTAGTGGTAGCTTGCATGTTGAAACATTGCTGAAGGACACTTTGGCATTGCTTGGATTCTCGTGCTTGTTCTTTTTTATTGGCTTAAGAGGAATAAAATTTGAATAATTTTCCAAAGGGTATGACATGATGTTGTCGAAATTTGTCATTGACTTCGTGTTTTCTCTCTTTTATCCTTTAATTACGAAGGTTAAAAGGAAGAAATGGGGAAAAGGGTATGGCACAGCTGAAAATTGAAAAGGTTTTAAATAATAATGTTTTGATTGCTGAACACCCTTCCTATGGAGAAGTTGTTTTGATTGGCAAAGGAATGGGTTTTAATCGCAAGCAGGGAGACACGATTGAAACAGATTCAGTGGAAAAAATCTTTGTCTTAAAAAATGAAAAAGAACAAGAAAATTATATTAAATTGCTGCCTTTTATAGATAATGAATATTTAGAGGTGATTATCGCCGCTATTGAACTAATTAAGCAACGAACGAATGCGATGTTAAATGAACATATCCATGTGGCCTTAACAGACCATCTCATGTTTGCTTTAACGAGGGTCACGCAGGGGCTGGAAATGAAAAATCCATTTTTAATCGAGACGAAAGCGCTCTATCGACATGAATATGAAGTGGCAAAAGATGTCGTCGAGCTAATCAACGATAAGACAGGGATAATCCTTCCGATTGGTGAGGTTGGATTTATCGCCTTGCATATTCACAGTGCCCTTACTAATAAAAATCTTTCTGATGTGAACCAACATTCACAGCTAGTCAGTAGATTGGTTGACATGGTGGAAGAACAACTTGAAATAGAGATAGATAAAGAAGGAATCGATTATATGAGGCTGGTTCGTCATCTTCGCTTTGCTATTGAGAGAGTGATTAAGGGTGAGAAAGTCGATGAACCAGAAAAAATTTCTGCCCTCTTGAAAGATGAATATCCTGTGTGTTATAATCTTTCATGGAAGCTCATTAAAGTGATGCAACAATCATTAAAATTGAAAGTCTTTGATGCTGAAGCAGTTTATCTGACAATGCATTTGCAGCGACTTCAAAAAAAATTTAAATAGCCATTATTTTTTACGTGTTACTGATTCGATCAGGCATGAGTAAAAAGTTTAATTGAAATGAAATTTATGGGGTAATCTATACCCATAGATTCATTCAGTTAGATTTTTACTCATGCCTTTTTTGTTGGATTTTTCTAGGGAATGTAACCGCTTTATGAGCTAAACAAAAAATTAGGAGGTATATTTTATGTTTAAAAATGCTTTTGGTGTTTTACAAAAAGTCGGTAAAGCACTAATGTTGCCAGTAGCAATTTTGCCTGCTGCGGGGATATTATTAGCGGTTGGTAATGCGCTTCAAAACCCAACCTTAATCGACCTCGCTCCGTTCTTAGATAATAGCGGCATTGCTATGGTTGCGAAGATTATGGAACAGGCAGGTAGTGTAATATTCGGTAACCTGGCGTTATTATTTGCTGTTGGGGTTGCAATTGGGCTAGCTGGAGGAGAAGGTGTAGCGGGACTTGCTGCCATAGTAGGTTTCCTAATTATGAATGCAACAATGGGAACCGCTTTAGGAATTGATGCAGATGCACTTGCTAAGCATCCTCAAAGCTATGCATCAGTATTAGGTATTCCGACACTGCAAACCGGTGTTTTTGGTGGTATTATCGTCGGTCTGATAGCGGCGTACATGTACAACAAATTCTTTGAAATTGAATTACCATCGTATCTAGGATTCTTCGCTGGTAAGCGATTTGTTCCAATTGTAACAGCTGCAAGTACAGTTCTTTTAGGATTGCTAATGATTCTTATTTGGCCGCCAATTCAAACAGGCTTAAACTTATTTTCTACCAACATGGTTGATGCTAACAGAACATTAGCTGCGTTTATTTTTGGAGTCATTGAACGATCATTAATTCCATTTGGATTACATCATATTTTCTATGCTCCATTCTGGTATGAATTTGGTAGTTATACCAATGCCGCTGGCGATCTTGTCCGTGGTGACCAACGTATTTTCATGGAACAAATTAAAGATAACGTTCAACATTTAACTGCAGGTACATTCACAACAGGTAAATATCCGTTCATGATGTTTGGACTTCCTGCTGCTGCACTAGCGATTTACCATGAAGCTCGTCCAGAAAAGAAAGTGTTTGTAGGGGGATTAATGGCTTCTGCGGCGTTAACTTCTTTCCTTACAGGTATTACTGAACCAATTGAATTCTCGTTCTTGTTTGTTGCTCCAGTATTATTTGGAATCCACGCAATTTTTGCAGGATTATCGTTTATGACAATGCATTTATTAAATGTAAAAATCGGGATGACATTCTCAGGTGGATTAATTGACTATATTCTATTTGGTTTAATTAACCCGCAAACAAATGCTTGGATTGTTATTCCTGTAGGTTTAGTCTTTGCATTGATTTATTACTTCGGATTCCGATTTGCCATTCGCAAGTTTAACTTAAAAACACCGGGTCGTGAATTAGAAGAGGAAGATGATCAAAGCCAAGCTCCGACAGGAAAAGCTGGCCAAACGGATTTAGCTTCTAATATTTTAGATGCAATGGGTGGTAAGGAAAATATTGCTCATTTAGATGCTTGTATTACACGTCTTCGTGTATCGGTCAATGATAGTAAAAATGTTGATAAAGCTCAGTTGAAGAGACTTGGTGCTGCGGGTGTCCTTGAAGTAGGTAACAACATTCAAGCGATTTTTGGACCGCGTTCAGAAACCATTAAAGGACAAATGAAAGATATCATGTCCGGGAAGAGACCGCGTGCGACTTCTGTTGATACGGTGGAAAAAGATGCGGGGCAACAGAATGGGGCAGTTAATTCAGATGCCCTTCAAAAAGCACGTGAAAATGAAGTATTTGTAGCGCCGCTTAAAGGAGAAATAAAGCCAATTACCGAAGTGCCGGATCAAGTGTTTGCCGGAAAAATGATGGGCGATGGTTTTGCGATTGTACCAGCAGAAGGAATGATTGTATCGCCTGTTAATGGAAAGATCGTAAACCTATTCCCTACAAAACACGCGATTGGCATTTTATCTGATACGGGCCGAGAAATCCTCATTCATGTGGGTATTGATACGGTTAATTTAAAAGGTCAAGGTTTTGAGACATTAGTTTCAGAAGATGACATCATTGAACAAGGTCAGCCTTTATTAAAAGTTGATTTAAATTACATTAAAGAACATGCAACATCTACAATCACGCCAATTGTTTTCACGAACTTAGCTGAAGGTGAAAAAGTTGTAATTAATAAACAAGGCCAAGTTGAGTTAAAACAAGAGGGTATCATTAAGATAACTAAGTAAGATTGAGGCCGGTCCAACAGTTGGACCGGCTTTCATATTTTATTAATAGAAGAAAGTCGATATGGGGAAATTCATTTGAAATTTTTATTGACGTAAACTAGCCTAGGTGGTAATATATTTAAGCAGTCGTTATTGACGAGTTAATAACTCGACAGTGTTGAAAAACGTCAGAAAAAATGTTGACAACGAATTGCTGAAATGATATAGTTATAAAGTTGCTTCAAACGGAGTAACGAACTTGTTCTTTGAAAACTAAACAAACAAAATCGTGCAAACAAACAAAATTTTTAGTTTCAGTAATGAAACT
>NTXX01000029.1 GCA_002559145.1 Bacillus sp. AFS006103 | reverse complement strand
TATTAATTTAGGTTAGTCCAACTCAAATTTTTTGAGACAGGCCTTTTTTATTTACATGATGTTAAGTCAATTAATTCCTTAAGGGATAGCTCTGGCTTGTTTTTTATAACGCGATTTAAGAATTCCTGTTGGCTTTTCCCAGAAGTACGGCAAGTGGGTAGTATTTTGATTGAAGATTTCGATCAATTCATAAAAATTCTTCATTTCATAAACATTAAAAGCAACACCCTTGTCTGTTTTCACTTGAAAATAACATGTAGTGGTATTATTCTCACCGGCAGATTCTCTTTCGTAATAGAGGGTTTCGGTAACTTCTTCCCAGGAGTAGTCATTGACCGTTATCCCTTTTCGTTTATTGATGATTGCGACAGTAAACCCTTTTTCCCGGCAGGAAACGGTGGTGTCGTTCCCAAAGTAACGCATCCATAGAAAGATAAACACCGCAATTACAAAGATAAGTACCCCAATGAAAACATTAATCAGTATGAATCCAATCCCTATAACACCAAAAATAAGTCCAAAAACAACGGAAGATTTGGAAGACGTTTTATTCGAGAATTCTCTGTTAATAAAGATCCCCCCTTTAGTAAGAAGGGTATGCGTTCCATTGTGTTAAATGACCGGACATGCCTCAAGGACTTAAACAAAATTAATCGACAAAAAACAGCGTCACCTCTTTTGCGGTGACGCATTTCCTTTCAACAATAGTTTTTACTTTTTCAATACAGGTGTTTGTTCTTCGGAGTTCAATATGTGTAATTGCTCTCGAACCGCATAGGCAAAACCATCTTCGTCATTTGTTTTTGTGATGAGATCGGCTTTTTGTTGAACATAGACGGGGGCATTTCCCATCGCAACAGAAGTGGTAGCTACCTCAAACTGGGCTAGGTCATTGCCGCCGTCTCCAAATGCGATAATTTCTTCAAAAGATAGATTCATCATTTTTTGGTAACGTAAGAGCGCTTTTCCTTTATGTGCTTCGTTTGAAGTGATTTCCACATTATTAGGAAAGGACGAAGCAATGGAAATATCAAATATTCCTGCTAATGCCGCTTTAACCTCGTTTATTCTTTCTAATTGATCCGGATGTACTAAAGCAATAAGTTTATAGATTTTTACATCGTCTTTACGAAGGATTTCCTCATAATCAAATTCTTGAAAAAGGGTATCAAGCTCTTGCTTCGTTCTCCCGTGTAATGGCGGCAAGGTCGAAGGAAAACCGCCATAATTTGTGTAAACCAGAATCCCAACGCCAAGCTCTTTTAAAATCGTAAAAATTTTTTTATAGGTTGAAAGTGTTAAAGTTGCCTCGTATAGCATTTCTCTCATTTCTGAATATAAAACGGAACCGTTAATGCAAAAAATGGGAATCTCCATATTTTGAACGGCCTTTAACTTAATGACATCTGCATAAGCGCGACCGGTATTTAAAATCAGGCAGTGGCCAGCTTCTTTCAATTCGTTCAAAGCTTTCTCATTCTCCACGCTTATTTCATGCTGAGAGTTTAAGAGGGTACCATCTAAATCAATTGAAATACATTTCATATTTGTCATATTTCCTTTCCATTCCATCATAAAGACTACTATAGCAGATTTATACTCGAAAATGTGTTTCCAAATTTATGTTGGTGCCTGACACCATGGCGCATAAAATAATGTTTGGTTATTTCACATTAGTGTTGAATTTACATTTATTACCTCATATAATCAAGTCAATAACCTAATGAAGGAAATGTTATTTTCATTCCTCCTGTTCCTTTTCGCGAATAAGAGTTAAGGAGTGACTAGAGATGATTACAAGAATTAACGAAGTTACTGGATTTATCAATCATTTTGAAAGGTATGCTAATTTGGATGGGACAAAATATTTTCTTACCTTAAACACGGTCAGTCCTAATGGAACACTTACAATTATGAAATATCCTGATGGAATGTTTACCTACCACCGAAGAAACGAACAGTATTGGGATATTAGAGAAATAGATATGGATGAGGAAATGTTATCGGACATTATCTGGGGATTTAGAAAAACCATTAACGAATCTATTTTAGAAAGCAAAATCGCACTTTAATATTCTGAAAAACACCAAAGCCTTTGACCAATCTAAGGCTTTTTTTCTGAATTATTTCCTTGCTGATAGAAAGTATTTTTTCGGAAATTTATGGACAGTATATTGCTGAGGTGATGGAATGGCCACGGCAAAAGTTGGTGACGTGATTTCCTTTCAACGGGAGGGAAAAAAACATGAAGGTGTCGTTTCCGGGATTAGGGAAAATTCTGTTATGGTCCAATATGGTTTTTCGAAAGAAAAAGATGAACCTCTTACAACCATTGTAAACCATAAAAATTACAAAATTAAGAAGTAAAAAGTTGACCATATTAAGTCGAGTGTGGGATAAAAATCTCCACTCATTTTTTTGTGTCTAAATATATTCAGAAAAATTAAATTATTAATTGACAAAATCCACCTTTTGGGACAAGAATAGACTTGTGATGTAGACTTCCAGAGGGACCAATTCGCGAATATATTACCCATCACTCTCATTATATTAAAGAGGAGTTGGTTACATGTTTTCCCCGTTAACCCCATTAGACTGGAAACGAAGGGCGGTGAAGTATTATCCAAATAAAATAGCCGTCATCGATGGAGACAAGGAATTTACATATCAAGAATTTAGCAAGCGCGCCGATCAACTGTCTGCTGCTCTTCGTCAAGCAGGAATTGGTCAGGGTGACCATGTGGCGGTCATGCTGCCTAACACACATTACATGCTGGAGTGCTTTTATGGTATCTGTCAGCTCGGAGCTGTCATGGTACCGCTAAATTACCGACTGTCAGCGGGTGATTTGGAGTATATCATTCGTCATAGCGATGCAAAAATGTTAATTGTCGATGAAGAATTTTGTCGCCCGATTGAACAAATTGTTGAAAACCTAAGCTTTGATGAAATCATTATTGTATCGGTACCCGGAGAGAATACGTCTTTAAAGGGCATTGATTATGAGGATTTTTTACAACGTGATTTGGAAACGGTTACACATTCGGAGCCGGATATCGATGAAAATCAGCTGCTTACCCTAAATTATACGAGCGGGACGACCTCCAAGCCCAAGGGAGTTATGCTTACCCATCGTGGAAATTATTTAAATGCGGCGAATTTCATGTATCATCTGGGTGTTAGCCATGATGATGTCTATCTTCATACATTGCCGATGTTTCATGCCAATGGCTGGGGCGGTGTTTGGGCACTAACGGCTGCTGGTGGAACACATGTCTGTTTAAGGAAAGTGGATCCGCCGCTTATTCTTGAATTATTTGAAAAAAAGAAAATCACCCTTTTATGCGGTGCACCAACCGTCGTGAATATGCTGGTCAACGAGCCAAAGGCGAAAGAAATTAAGATGCAAACCAACCCGAGGATGGCCACGGCTGGTGCACCCCCGGCTGCTGCCTTGATTCATAAAGCACAAGAAATTCTTGGCTTAAATATGATTCATGTCTATGGTTTGACGGAAACCTCCCCATTTATACTTTATTGTGAGTGGAAAAAAGAGTTTGATGGAAAGACTGCTGACGAACAAGCAGCAATCAAGGCTAGACAAGGAATTGAACTTGCTTTTAATGGTGAAACCAAGGTTGTCCATCAAGACGGCGAAGAAGTGGCCTGGAACGGAGAAGAATTAGGGGAAATCATTACCCGCGGTAATGTTGTTATGTCAGGTTATTACAAGGACCCGATCACAACTGCAGCGGCGATCAGGGATGGATGGTTCCATACCGGTGATTTGGCAGTCACTCATCCGGATGGATTCATAGAGATTCGCGATCGTGCCAAAGATTTGATTATTTCCGGTGGGGAGAATATTTCTTCGACAGAGGTTGAAGGTGTTCTTTATAAGCATCCTGCCGTATTAGAAACTGCCGTCATTGCCGTTCCTGATGAAAAATGGGGTGAGGTTGCAAAGGCAATTATTGTGTTACAACCAGATTCAAAAGTTACAGAAGAAGAAATAATCCAGTTCTGCCGGTCCGAATTAGCC
The DNA here is from genome assembly GCA_002559145.1 of Bacillus sp. AFS006103. GTDB lineage: Bacteria > Bacillota > Bacilli > Bacillales > Cytobacillaceae > Neobacillus. The sequence goes on along the minus strand of NTXX01000029.1, from coordinate 9,772 downwards.
CACTTTAAAGCACCGAAGGCGGTTGAATTTGTAGGTGCCTTACCCAAAACAGCCACAGGAAAATTACAAAAGTTTCGGTTAAGAGAAATGTACTGGACAGGACCGAAGCGAGTGAATTAGCCCAATTTGGACGTAAGAGTTCTTTCCCCAAACTCAAGTAGAGTAGGGGGGAGGACTCTTTTTTTATATAAAGTTAACATAGCGGAAAGGATGGAAAACAGTTCATTTGAAAAGCATTTAATTGGCACTTGATGGTTAAATCAGGTAACCTATAAAAGTACGTTTTTAGTTAGACTAACAGCGGAACTTACAATCACAAAGGAACTAAAAGGGGAAATGGAGGTTAGATAGATGGCGATATCAAGTAATAAGCACTCGACGATTGTTGCGCTTTTGCTTGCAGGAGCTTTTATTGCTATTTTAAATCAAACATTGATGATCACAGCAATACCTCCAATCATGGAAGAAATGAACATCACCGCCAATAGTGCGCAATGGCTGACAACGGTGTTTATGTTAGTAAATGGGATCATGATTCCGATAAGTGCCTTTTTATTAGAACGGTTTACCACACGACAATTGTTCATTTCGGCCATGAGTATATTTGCGGTGGGTACACTTGTATGTGGGATGGCTCCTAATTTTGAAATTCTTTTATTAGGAAGGATTATCCAATCATGCGGGGCAGGGATCATGCTACCATTAATGACAACGGTATTTTTGATGATCTTCCCTGTCAATAAGCGCGGTGCTGCTATGGGGTTGGTCGGTCTGGTTATTTCCTTTGCGCCGGCTATTGGTCCAGCACTTTCAGGGTGGGTAACATCACAATTTTCATGGAGAGTTCTGTTTTTTATCATTTTGCCGATTGCTCTTCTTGATATTCTTGTGGCTTTCTTTGCTTTAAAAAATGTCACAGAGGTATCAAAGCCGAAGATGGATGTTATTTCTATCATGTTATCTACACTAGGTTTTGGCGGCTTGTTGTATGGATTTACTTGTGCAGGAAATTATGGATGGGTAAACCCGACGACGCTTTTAACGTTAGGAATCGGAGGAGTGTCACTGGTTCTGTTTATTACAAGACAGTTAAGACTGAAACATCCTATGCTTGAATTTGGTGTATTTAAGTATTCTGTTTTTCCCTTTGCCATTATCATTGGAATGATTGGCTTTATGGGACTGATTGGAGCCGAGACGATTATTCCTTTATTTATGCAGCGGATGCGTGAATTTACGGCTGTGGAGGCTGGAATAGCACTATTACCCGGGGCGCTTATCAGTGGAATCATGGCACCGATTGTGGGAAGAGTGTTTGATAGGATTGGTGCGCGATGGCTAGTAATGATTGGATTAACGATTATGACCGCATCTTCATTTGCTTTTACGAATTTAGGTCCTTCTACAACGATGACCTATATAACAGTCTTATACGGGGTGAGAATGCTTGGTTTTTCAATGGTAATGATGCCTGTTGCAACCGCTGCGCTGAATCAGTTACCTAAACAATTGATCCCTCATGGAGCGGCAGTGGATAATACGATGAAAATGGTCGCAGCTTCTGTTGGTACAGCCATACTTGTCACGGTTATGACGACCACAGCGGAAAATGCCGAGCAACGCCCAGAGATTTCCTATCCGGATATGTATGGGGCCAATGTCGCCTTTATGGTCGTATCCATTCTGACACTACTAGCCCTTATTCTTTCCTTTTTTATAAAAAATGATCCTCAGACAGAAGGCGAAGGAAAGCGACAAAGGAAGGTAAAAGTAAAATTACAGGAGTAGTTTTATTTATTAACCAAACAAGAACTTTGAAAAAACAAAGGTAATTTGTTTTTCAGAGTTCTTTTTATTTGGCTCGTCGTTAGATCAGAGAATGAACCTGCTGATTAGGTTCATAATATAACCAAAAGGAGGGAACAGCATGGATCAAAAATACAATACAGGCGACGATGCGACGATTGAATTAAAAAAGGCGTTAAACAAAAGCCAGCCCAGAAGTAATCCGAATATGAGTGAAGCCGAGCAGAAACTGAAATTTCCAAATAAGAAAAGTTAAGAGAGTTAATTGCGGTCATCAATAGGAGGTGAGTCGATGCCAAAGAATAACCCAATTGAATATACTGGAAGAGTTCTAGACCAAAGAAATGACCTTACCGGGCCTGAGGAAGGTAAAGCTTCTTATCCCGAGCGGCCAAAGCATGTACCGATTCAGGACCCCACTAGTAAAAAAGGGAAATAAATGAGTTCAGGAACTAATATAAGAGGAGGGAGATTTCATGGTAGGTTCATTAAACATCGGTGATACAGCCCCGGATTTTTCATTATCGGCGACGACAAAGGAAAAGATTGCCTTGTCTGATTACCGCGGACTGAAAAACATCGTCGTTGCCTTTTATGGGATGGACTTTACGCCCGGCTGAATTAAGGAAATTTCCTCTTGGAAAGAGGATTACAAGAGATTTGAGCAACTAGATGCTGAAGTACTCGGGATTAGTGTGGACCATATCCACTCCCATAGAGTCTTTGCTGCGAGTATGGGGACTTTGCCGTACCCATTATTATCCGATTGGTTTAAAGAAACGGTAAAAAGTTACGTTGTGTTAAACGAAAAAGGCGGAACAGCGATTCGTTCAGTCTTCGTGGTAGATAAATCTGGCGTGATAACCTACATAAACACCTCATTTAAAGCTGATAAAAAAGAAGATTATGAAGCCGTATTTAATGAACTTAAAAAGTTAACAAGTAAGTAATTATCTAGTATTTAAAAAAGGAGTGTCAGGCACCAAATAGTGCCTAACGCTCCTTTTTTCCCAAATGAAAAATTTCTCTTCTTATATTGTGAAATTATGAACAATATAAGAAATCCACCTAATCCTTTCCAATTAAGTGATAAATACCATTCTATTCACAATAATCCAACTGTTACTGTTAAATGGTGGTAAATAATTCAACAACAGATGGAGGAATGGTTTATGTTACAAAGTTATGAAAAACTTTTTACTCCCTTTAAAATCGGAAAAATGGAAGTAAAAAACCGAATTGTAATGTCACCAATGGGAACGAACTCTGCCTCACCTGATGGAAGAATCTCTGTGGATGAAATTGATTATTTTGAAGCTCGGGCTCGTGGAGGAGCTGGCATGATTATCATGGGCTGCCAATTCCTAACCGAAGATTTAGCGCAAGGATCACTAGAAGGCATATTGGAAAAGGACTACGTTATTCCTATGTTAACGGATGTATGTGAAGCCGTTCAAAGATATGGGACAAAAATAGTTGCTCAACTTAGTTGTGGAACCGGTCGAAATGCCTTCCCAAATATGTTTGGGGAACCACCGGTATCAGCCTCACCGATCCCATCTACATTTAATCCTGATGTGATCTGCCGCCCTTTAAGTGTCGAAGATATTCAGGTCATAATGAAGCAATTTGCTGATTCAGCTAAACGAGTAAAGGCTGCCGGCTTTGATGCGATTGAGATCCATGGACATGCTGGATACTTAATCGACCAGTTTATGTCGCCAATTTGGAATAAGCGTGAAGATGAATATGGTGGTTCATTGGAAAAGCGGATGCGTTTTCCTGTGGAAATAGTTAAAGCTATTCGCGAGGCCGTGGGACCAGCTATGCCAATCCTCTTTAGGATTTCATGTGACCATCGTTTTAACGGAGGAAGAACACTTGAGGAAAGTACGGAAATGTTAAAAGTTCTCGAAGCTACCGGGGTGGATGCAGTAGATATAGATGCTGGTTCCTATGAGACAATCGATTATATTTTCCCACCTTCCTATTTAGGTGATGGATGCATGGACTATGTATGCGCACCAGCCCGTCAAGCGGTTTCAATTCCAATCTTAAATTCAGGTAATCATACTCCTGAAACTGCTCTGCATTTAATTGAATCTGGTCGTGCCGATTTTGCCATGTTTGGCCGCCCGCTCATTGCAGATCCAGATTTACCAAATAAATTATTAGTAGGCAGACGTGAGGATATCCGTCCTTGTATTCGCTGTAATGAAGAATGTATTGGCAGAATTGCAGGGAGACTTACCAAGCTAAGTTGTTCCGTAAATATCCAAGCTTGTAATGAGAAAAGATTTGCAATTGAAAAGACTACCTCTCCAAAACAGATCGTAATTGTTGGTGGGGGACCTGCAGGGTTAGAAGCTGCTAGAGTCGCTGCTATCCAAGGGCATTCTGTTACATTGTACGAGAAAGAACTCGTTTTGGGAGGACAGCTTGCAAGTGCTGCAACACCTCCTTTTAAAAATAAACTTCGTGAACTCATTCGTTGGTATGAAAATCAACTAACTGAACTAGATGTAACAGTTAAACTAAATACGTTTGTGACTGCCGATGACCCTATCTTAGAAACCTGTGACCAAATCCTTGTTGGAACGGGAGCTGTACCAATAGTTCCGCCAATTCCAGGGATAAATCGTAAGAATGTAATCGGGGCAATTGATGCTCACTTGAAGCGTGAGTTAGTGAAAGGTGACCACATTGTCATCACGGGTGGTGGATTGACAGGATGTGACCTTGCACTAGAGTTAGCAATGGAAGGGAAAAATGTAACGATTGTAGAGATGCAGGATACATTAGCTCCAGAGGTATTTTTCATTAATGCAGCTTCCCTAATGCCTATGCTTGAAAAGTATCAAGTCCAGCAATTAACAGGACACCGAGTTCTATCTTTTGAAGAAAATGGGTTATTTGTACAAACAGCAGATGGGACAAAAACTTTTATTCAAGCCGATACCATGATTAATGCGTTTGGTATGAAACCAAATACAGAAGTATCGAATCCAATTAGTAGTAAATATCATGAAAAAACACGAAGAATTGGCGACGTAGTGAATGTAGGAAAGGTTGGAAATGCTGTTCGTGCAGGTTTCTTTGCGGCTGTATCAATTGATGCGAATCCTACTAAAAAGCCCTCGCTGCAGTTAAATTAACTGGGCACTAAATAGAATGAGGTTTCTAGAAAAAATAAAAGGGCCAAGGAACTGATGTTCCCTGGTCCTCATTTAACCTATCGATTAGTCCGTAACGATATAGCCTCTATCAAGGAAACCTTCAATGACTTCACTAATTTGAAAGGATACTTGGGGCGAATCATAGTTTTCAAAGGCATGTTCACAGTTGTTTTTATAGCTCATCGTTTCATCATAATGGGCCATATGACGGGCAATATCTTGATCATTATCTTTGCGTTCTTTTTGTCTTTTGATAACGGTATCACGGTCGGCAAAGATGAAAAAACGCATGACACGTTCACCGTACATTTGTTTTAACTTTTCGGTTCCTTCGGGATTTAATGTGAGGTATACGAGGCTGTGAGATTCGAATGCTTTAACAATATCCTCTTCGCGAATGCCATAATGGAAACCATCAATTTTGACGCATTCAAGAAATTCCTGATTATCTTCCATCTTTTTGAATGTTTCTTCATTAATAAAATGGTAGTCTTCCCCATTCTTTTCATAGTGACGAGGGGAGCGAGTCGTGTAGGAGATGACTGTCTCCATATCAAACGCGGTCGCTACCATTTTGGCAACCGTTTTTCTTCCAGAACCATCTGGCCCTGTGTAAATAAATAATTTTTCTTTATTTTTGATTTTATACAAAATGAACTCAACCTCCTTGAGAATGTATTAATAATAGAATGAAACAAATGTTTTAAATCCTTTACTCCATAATATGGTCGACTTGGGATAATTTAATTATAGCAGATAGAGAAATAAAAGTTTGGTATTTCTGGTTTTCATAAAAGTTAAAAGAATAAAGAGTTAACAGTTTTGCTTTGCCCCTTTACTCTTTCTAGAAAGTGGTATGAATTCTGAAAACCTACGTATATGTAGTATGAATCATTAAGAATCAAGTGATTAAAAGGGGGAATTTATTTTGTGGCAGTATCCCAATAATATAAATGGTCCTTTTAATATTTATAGTTACTATGTCGGCTCGAATCCATTAACCTCTGTCAATCCCACGCCAATTTTTCCTAAAATAAATAAAACGACCTTTTTAAGTCCGTTTACCTATATTGTCGGTGACGTCACGATCCGGAACAATACCTACGTTGGCCCATTCGTTAGTATCCGCGCAGATGAAGGGACTCCTTTCTATATCGGAAGCAACTGTAATTTCCAGGACGGCGTGATCCTCCATGGCTTAAAAAATAAACATGTCGAGGTTAGTCAGCGGAAATACTCAATCTATATCGACGAAGAAGTATCCTGTGCCCATGGCTCATTGATTCATGGCCCCTGTCAAATTGGCAGGAAAGTATTTGTTGGTTTTAAATCAATCGTTTATCATGCCGTCATCGGAGAGGGGAGTTTTATTTCCTCGGGAGCGGTTGTTACAGGTGGAGTGACACTTAAGCCTGACAGCTTTGTTCCGCCAGGTGCTCATATTGATAATCAGAAAAAAGCAGATTCCTTATCAAAAGTCCCGAAAAATGAAGAAGAATTTGCCCGTGAAGTCCAGCGGGTCAATCAAGAATTTCCTTCTGCTTATTCGATCGTCTTTGGAAAAGACCGATGTTCGTGCGGTTTATCTGTTTGATCAAACAAACTTTAGCATCTTCCACCTCCTCCAATAGAATTTTTAAGGGAAAAATTAACTTTTTGAAGGTTTTGAATCATATTTTGTTGAAATAAGTATCTAAAGGAAGAAATATTGGGTGAGGTGGGAGCATGAACGATATCCAATTTGCATTTATTGATGAAGCTGGTGATTATAGTTTTGATTTTGAAAATAATGATGTTTCAACCCACTTTATTCTTGTTGCTATTCTAGCAAAAGAGTCGAATAAAGAATGGCTAGAACAGGAAGTTGAAAAGGTTAGGCAAAAATATTTTCAAACGGAACAAATGCAATCTGATAAAATGGATAACCCACATCTAAGAATTCAACTATTAAATGTACTGAAGGATTTGCCCTTCAATATATATGCCTATGTCGTTGATAAAAGAAAAATTAGGGAAGATAGCGGCATCACGTTCGAGAAGACGTTTATCAAGTTTATGAATCGATTGGTGTATGATGACTTAAATCGAACCTTTGACCAACTTGATCTTGTATTAAGGGAACAAGGGACGAAAGAATTCATGACCGAATTTAAAACCTATATTTCCGAAAGAAGTGTTCCCGATTTATTTAATTATTCCACCTTTGGTTTTAATCAAAGTAAATCGGAAATCCTTCTTCAATTGGCTAATTTCATCGCTGGAACGATTGCGAATGGTTATGATCAAACTCAGACATCGGAACATTATCCTCTTTTTAATAAAATCATCAAAAAGAAAATCATTGCCATTAATTTATGGCCGCAAAACTATAATAACTATCTTGATGATTACATATCCAGGAATCAAGACTCTCCATTTGATGAGGTTATTTTTAAACAATCGGTGAATCTGACCCTTCAATATCTTGAAAAGAATAAAAAGAGTGAGGATGCTGATGAAAAAATCCGGGTAGATTTACTCAAGTTCCTGTTATTTAACCTGAGAGAAAATCCAAATGAATATGTGTTTACCCAAGAAATTTTAGATAATCTGAACGCCATCCGCGTAAACAAAATAAATCAACACTACTTTCGATCGAACATCGTTTCTAAGCTCCGTGATAGCGGGCTGTTAATTGCCAGCAGCAATAAAGGGTACAAATTGCCTGTTTGCTTAACAGATTTATACGATTTTGTCCATTTATCGAGCCTGACAATCCACCCAATGATTCAACGAATATCCAAGTGCCGCAATCAAATACTCCTTGCTACCAACAATGAAATTGATATTCTTGAACACAACGAATATGAATATCTTAAAAAAATTATTGAATTGGAAAAATTAACGGTTCATGATTAAAAGGTCAGACCCACAAATCAAAGTTTTGTGGGTCTGACCTTTTTTTAGATTGACCAAACATGCGATATTTGTTATTCTATAATCAACTTTTATTCTTATAAGAAAACTTTTGAAGATGAATTTTTCAAAAATAAATATAACCAGAAGGTGAATATATTGAAGCTGCAGGCAGATGTTTGTATTGTGGGTGGCGGACCAGCAGGGACATTACTTGGGTTTATTTTGGCTAAGAATGGAGTATCAACCATTCTTCTCGAACGATCCTCCGGAGTAAACAGGAAATTTAGAGGCGAACATATTAATTCTGAAACAGAAGCCATTTTAAAAGAGCACCAATTATTTGATAAGATAGAAGAGCTAGGCATCCTTAAAATGAAAAAGGTTGAGTTTTTTTCAGGAAAACAGATTGTTAACACGATTACACCTTCCAATGCTGAGGATCATGTAGGAATTCATGTACCTCAAGCGAATTTACTAAGTGCAATGACCCAAGAATCAGAACAATATAAAAATTACCGTCTTCTTTTTAACACAAAAGTAACGGAATTAATGCAGGATGAACGTGGAGTCTTTACGGGTGTGAAAGCGATAAGTGACGGTCAAGAAGTAATCATTAACAGCTCCGTGGTTGTTGGGGCGGATGGACGTTATTCGACTGTCAGAAAGCTTGCGGAGATTCCAACGGTAGAGATGACACATGGTTATGATGTTTTGTGGGCCAAAATTCCAGCACCTGCAGGATGGGAGCCCACAACAAGAATGGTTCTTGTTGACGGCCATCAGCTTGCCTTGTTCACACAAACGGGAGGATACATTCAAATTGGCTGGAATATTGAAGAAGGTTCTTTTCCTTCGTTAAGAAAACAATCATTACAGCCCTTTCTTGAACCATTAATTGAAAGCTTTCCCGAATTGAAGGAGCTCGTTCTACAGCATCTTCGTACATGGAATGACTTTGTTCCCTTAAAAGTACAAAGCTCCCGTTCTGATACATGGGTAAAGGACGGATTAATTATGATCGGGGATGCCGCTCACACCATGACTCCAACTGGTGCAATTGGGATTAACTGTGGGATGAAGGACGCCCATGTGTTAGCTCCGATCTTAACCGAAGCACTTTTGGAAAAAAACATTTCGGCACAACGATTGAAAAGATTTGAAGTAAATAGAAAAACTGAAATTAAAGAACAGCAAGAAATGCAAATGAAACAAGAAGCCTCCTTTTCGGAAAAATTTGCTCAGTTTGCTCTAAGTTAAACAATGGACCTTCGTCTGCACCTGCTCATGGTGTGGGAGAAGGTCTTTTTTTGTAGAGGCGGCTAGCCGAAAAGTTGAAAGCTGGACTGGATTGTTTTACGATAAATTTATAGCAATGAGAGGAGCAAAAATTATGAATTCTAAGGAAGTACAAGCCGTTTATAAGAAGCTTTTAGATGCCTGGAATGAACGCAGTGCTGAGGGAATGGCAGAATTATTCATAGATGATGGCGAGAGTATCGGGTTTGATGGAAGTCAATCGATTGGCAGACATGAAATATTTTCCCACCTCAAGCCCATTTTTGACCACCATCCAACAGCACGATTTGTGAGTAAAGTGAAAGATGTACTTTTCTTAAGTTCAGACATCGCTATTTTGCGAGCCATTGCCGGAATGGTGCCGCCGGGGCAATCCGACATTAACTCAAACGTAAATACCCATCATACGCTTGTTGTAGTAAAAATTGAAGGGGACTGGCGGATTCAATTGTTTCAAAATACTCCTGCCCAGTTTCACGGCAGACCTGAATTAGTGGAACAAATGACAGAAGAATTGAGAGAGTTAGTAAAATAAGATTCCATCTTTAATTTAAAAAAGAAGGGCAACTACCACTGTGAGGTGACCCCCGAAAGTT
>NTXX01000016.1 GCA_002559145.1 Bacillus sp. AFS006103 | reverse complement strand
GTGCCTGACACCCTTTTGTTATCTCTTGGTTAAAATTAGTTTTATTGGTAATGATAAAAAAAATTAAACAATTAAGGTGTTGCCAATGTTCAAGCGGAAGTCAGAAAATAAACAGTCAAAGGATAAGAAGCCGCATAGTTTAAATGTGGATGATCTTAAATCAGAATTACAAGCAGAGATAGGTGATTGTTCAGACCTGAATTTTCGAACCTTAAAAAAGAATGGGAAGAAGATAGTTTTTTGCTTTTTAAGCAGTTTGATTGATAAAACAAGCTTTGATGAATTTTTATTGTTACCCGTTCAGCAAAATACACAAGATGAATGGACTACGGAGAGTCTTGCGCAAATTTTGCCAATTGCTGAAATTTCTGCAGCCAATCAATTAAAAGAAGTTGTTTCTTCCTTAATAGAAGGAAAAGCATACATTTATATCGATGGTGAACCGTATGGAATTCTTGCTAATGTTGGTTCAACCGTGGAAAGATCGCTTGAAAAGGCAGAAACCGAGTCGCTTGTGTATGGTCCAAAGATCTCTTTTACAGAATCATTGATAGGCAATTTAAATATTATTAGAAGTAATTTAAAAGATCCACAACTGTGTATGGAAGATATCACCATTGGAAAAAGAGTTAAAACACCAGGGAAGCTTGTTTATGTTAAAGATATCGCGGATGAAGATAATGTAAATACGTTTCGGCAACGAATAACGGAGCTAGAGTATGATTATATCCCGGATACAACGGTACTTGGTCAGTTAATAGAAGATAATAGTTGGACGATTTTCCCGCAGATTATGTCAACGGAACTACCTGATCGAGTCACTCTTTCTTTAATGCGAGGGCGGGTTGCGGTGATGATGGATCGCTCTCCTTCTGCCATTTATGGCCCCACACCATTCTTAAGTTTTTTTGAATCAACAGAAGATGTCTATATGCGATGGAATATGGGTTTATTCTTAAGGATGCTTCGAATTATTTCAATTTTTCTATCAGTTCTTTTGACACCGGCCTATGTGGCTGTATTGACCTACCATTATGAAGTCATTCCATCTGCACTGCTCATGTCACTTGGTCAATCTAGGGCAAATGTTCCGTTTCCGCCGATGCTTGAAGCCCTGCTCTTAGAATTTGTGATCGAGCTCTTAAGAGAAGCAGGCGCGCGACTGCCAACCAAAGTGGGTCAAACAATGGGTATTGTTGGTGGTATTGTCATAGGTCAGGCGGCAGTTCAAGCAGGATTTACCAGTAATATCTTAATTATCATTATCGCGTTAAGTGCCCTGGGTTCATTTACATCACCTAGTTATTTAATGGGTACCGCTGTTCGGATGATTCGTTTTCCAATTATCATTTTAGCAGGTTTATGGGGGGGGATTGGAATTATGTTATCATTCTGTTTTGTCCTCATTCACCTTTTACGATTAACTACAATTGGGAGGCCCTACCTTATGCCGGTTTATCCTTTTAGGTGGAAGGACTTAGGTTACAGTATCTTTAAATTTCCTGCTCAATATTTGTCTTTTAGGCCAGTAACGAACCGGCCGGTTGATAAAAACCTTTTTCCAAAACAAAAGGGTGTTGAAAAAAAGGATGTAGATGAATAGGAGCGGTCAAGATGAAAGTGGATTTGCATCCAAAGGAAGGATTAATGGTTAATGCATTCCTGGTCCTGTTTTTTATACATGCTTCCCAAACAGGCGTAGGAGTTGTTGGATTACCAAGGATTGTATACTTAGCGGCAAAACATGATGCATGGATATCTGTTTTTCTCGGGGGAATCTTATCAGGCATTGTCTTAGTGATGATGGTTATCATGCTTAAGAAATATGATAGTGCTGATTTATATGGAATCCAGGTTGATGTTTTTGGAAAATGGCTCGGAAATGCGATGAACATTTTTTATATGATCTATATGATCTTAAGTTTTTTTGTCATCCTTATGAATTATATTGAAATCGTCCAAGTATGGATATTTCCCGACTTACCAACATGGCAAATCTCTCTTGCACTTATCCTCTTAACCATTTATGCCGTTAATGGTGGCATTCGGATCATTGTCGGGGTGGCTTTTATTTCAGTAATAGGGACGATTTGGTTGATTTTTATTCTAATCGTACCCATGCAGTATTCTGACCCTAAAAATCTGTTTCCAATATTAAATACAGATTTGAAGCACATTATTAATGGTGTATATAAAACATCCCTTTCCCTAATGGGCTTTGAACTACTAATGTTCTTATATCCCTATGTGAAAGATAAAAAAAAGGTTTTTATCTACTCACAGATGGGGAATTTACTGACTACCATTATTTTCACAGCGATTACTATGGTCTGTATAACTTTTTTTGCTGAGAATGGACTGGCACGGACCATTTGGCCTGTTTTATCGATGTTTAAAATCGTTCGATTACCCAACTTAGAACGGTTTGAATTTATTGCCGTTTCATTTTGGATGTTAATCATCTTACCAAATATGTGCTGTTATTTATGGGCAGCATCGAAGGGGTTTAGTCGAATTATCAACTGGAAGCAAAAGAAGGGGATTTGGATCATTGGCATCCTGGTTTGGGCGGGATCATTTTTTATTAAAGCAAGGTATCAAATGAATGAACTGACTGATTTTGTAGCACATCTTGGCTTTTTAACTGCATTCTGTTATCCTATCCTCCTTTCTATTCTTGTTATTGCGAAAAAATGGTACCAAGGGAGGAAGAAAAAGAGTGCAGAAGTTTCGTAGCAATTTCATCCTTTTGTCAATCTTCTTGCTTTCATTTGTCATCAACGCGGGTTGTGTTCAGCAAAAGCAACTTGAAAAATTAGGTCTAATTACAACATCCGGATACGATTTGGAAGGGAAAAATAAAATAAAAGGAACAATAGTCGTTCAAAAGTTTGATCCAATGACCACCCAATCGTCAACGAAGGTAATTACGTCTGTGGCAAATACAAGCAAAGGATTAAGGCAACTAGAAAATCTTCAATCCAATCAGAGACTTGTGTCAGGTCAGCTTCGATCCGTTATCTACAGTAGAGAGCTAGCTGAAAAAGGAATCATCCAGCTTGTAGACACATTAAATAGAGATGCAGCGATTGGAAATATGGTTTATTTAACAGTTGCCGATCAATCCGCTTCTGAGATCCTGCAAATTGAAAAAGCTAAAAATGAAAATGTAAATCTTGGGACCTATATGTATAACTTAATTCAGCAAAATGTAGAGGGCGAACAAATCCTCTCCCCAACTTTACATGAATTTAACCATAATTACTATGATATAGGGAAAGACCCTGTTCTCCCCATTTTGAAAGTTCAAGATCAGGATGTGGTAATTACTGGGGTTGGTCTTTTTAGTGATGACCGATTGGTTGATGAATTAGAGAAAAAGGATTTTTTTTATTTAAAGATTTTAATCGATAAATATAAAGCTGGTTCACAGGAAATAGGATTTAAAACCGAAGAATTAAATAAACTCATCATGAAAAATGAAAATTACACGAAGAAACCAATCTATAGTAAAATATTTATCACCATTGATAACATCAGGAGTAAAACAAAAATTAAATTGGTGGATAAAAAAAATCTCCGTTATAAAGTGGAAGTTAATTTGGATTCAAGATTATTAGAAATGACCGAAGCCTTAGATTTAGGTAAACCGTCTTCTGTTAAGATGCTTCAAGTAAAAATGAATAATCTAATGGAAAAGAGGATTGAAAAATTACTGCTACGTTTTAAGAAATTAGGAATTGACCCCATCGGATTTGGGGATGAATACGAGGCTCATTTAAGAGGAAGAGTGATTTCGAAGGAGGAGTGGGACAAGCAATACAAGAGGGTTATCTTTGATGTTCATGTAAATAATACAATTGAACGAACGGGTGTCATCGATTAACAAGCCATTTCCTTTCATCTTTTTCAAATCTTTGTTAAACTATTCTCGGGTGGAATAGTGAAAAAGGTAGCAGGTGATGGTATGAAAGCTCGGTTTTTAGTAGTGGTCTTAGTTCTTACAACACTTATCTTGTCGGCGTGTGGACAAAAGGAAATAGAAAATGCCGTAGACTGGCCAATTAAAGACTTTACAGCAACAAATCAAGACAATAAGTCCTTTGGATTAAAGGATTTAAAGGGTAAGGTGTGGATTTCTGACTTTATTTTTACAAGTTGTGCAGATGTTTGTCCGCCGATGACTTCTAATTTGACGAAATTACAGAAGATGATTAAGGATGAAGGCCTGAAGAATGTTGAATTGGTTTCCTTCAGTGTCGACCCAGGCGTCGATACTCCTGAAGTTTTAACCCGTTACGCAGAGCAATTCGGGGTTGATTTTAAAAATTGGACCTTTGTGACTGGTTATTCCCAGGAGTTTATTGAAAACTTTGCATTGAAAAATTACAAAGCTCTAGTTAAAAAGCCGCAAGAGGGTAATCAAGTGATTCACGGGACCTCTCTATATTTAGTAGACCAAGAAGGACATATTAAAAAGTCCTATAATGGGTACAAGGATGTTCCCTTTGAGGAAATAATTCAAGATATGAAAACATTGCAATAGACCTATGAACAGGTCTATTTTTTTTGCAGGAATAGGATATCGTACAGATTGTTTTGAATGATTCAAGCCGTGTTATAATAATAATTTAGAAGGCAGGTGAATTTAATATGAAAAAGCTTTTCCCCCTTCTACTTCTCTCGGTATTATTCCTATGTTCATGTAATCAAGACGATCAATGGGCGTTACATCCTGAAAAGAAAACAGCAGCACAGGCATTTGCACAGGTTCCCGCTGACTTCATCCCCCGCAAATTAACAGTTTTATCAGCAGGAGATTCACTTACCCAAGGGATAGGTGATAGTACAAACCAAGGCGGGTATTTGCCATATTTAGAAACCATGCTTGAAAAAGAAAAAGGTATAAAAGAAGTGGATTTCTATAATTATGGCGTAAAAGGTAATCGGACAACTCAACTTTTAAAACGATTGAAAACACCGGAAATGAAAGCTGTGATACAAACGGCGGATATAGTTATTCTTACGATAGGTGGAAACGACATTATGAAAGTAGTCAAGGACAATATCGAAAACCTTCAACTTTCCACGTTTACCACTGAAAAAGAATCTTACCAGAATCATTTAACGCAAATTATCGAGGCTATCATTCAGGGAAATCCCCAAACAAAGGTTGTATTAGTGGGGTTATATAATCCTTTTTCTAAATGGTTTTCAGAAATAAAAGAGTTGGATGAGATTGTTGCGGATTGGAATAAGACAGGTCAAGCGGTAATTGCAAATTACCCCAATGCCTATTTTGTGCCGATAGAAGATTTGTTTTTAAATACGAACGAAAATTTATTATTCACAGATAATTTCCATCCGAATGACAAAGGCTATGAGATGATTGCAGAAAGATTGAACAAAACCTTGAAACAACAAGTATTGCCTGATTTGAACAAAACGCCCTACATGGTCAATTCAGAGGAGAATTAGATGAAGAATAAATGGAAAATAGGTTTCCTGCTATTGTTTGGCATCAACCTTTTGTTCGCAATTATTATGTTATCACTGGTCATGTTCCCTTCAAAGGGTCCGCAAACGAGTAAATTAAATGTGCCAATGGGTGAACATGTTTCCTTCCATGTTAAATCAAATAAGAATGATTTAAATAAAATCATCAATCATTATTTAAAAGAAGAGGCCGCTGACTCACCGATTGATTATCAGATCATTCTAGGGAGAGAGGTTGAACTTTATGGTACCTTACCATTCTTCAGCGAGGAATTAAATATGAAGTTAACTTTCGAGCCGAAGGCACTTGAAAATGGTGATTTGGTTTTACAACAGAAATCAATGACGATCGGCAGTTTACACCTCCCGATTTCATACGTCCTAAATTTTATTAGTGAAAATTATAAGATTCCTAAGGGAGTCGATATAAGACCCAAAGATAAACTTATCTATGTCAATATGAAGCAATTGAAATTAAAAAGTGATATCAAAATAAAGGCAGACAAATTTGATTTGAATAAGGATGACATTAGGTTTACAATCCAGGTTCCAGTGAAATAGGTGCCTCGTTTTTAGAGGCACCTTAATTAATCTCTAATTTGGATGAATTGGAGTTCTGGTTCATTACTTGTCATGCCCAAAAAGACAATGGTATAGCTTTCATTTGGCAAAAATTGAACCCTCGGCATCGCCAGTAATACGGCCTTCGAGTCAGCCTCTCTAGCTTCCAAATTTACTGTCATCGGTGTTAACCCTAAATATTCGGTTGCCTGCTTGTAGGAAACCTTTGGAAAAACGACATCACGATCTTTGACTGCAATATCAAGTGGAGGGGTATCAGGTGATAAATGAATAAAGCGCAACTTCGATTCGTTAACTGGTACCCTTGGTTGATTCTCAAATACTAACAGGCGCATTTTCTTAACAGAGTCGATTGCTGCGAGTGTATAGGACTTTCCAGATTCAACGGTAATCTTCTTATTTAGGACACTGTCCACCATGTTTCCCGTGGGGTAAATGTCTATATGATGTTTTCCTGCTGTTAAAGGCAGAACAGCACTTACATTTTTAAAGGGTAAGTCCTTTATCGTGCGTTTCCCGTCAATATAGACATCAATGTTCGGGGAATCTGGGGAGGTGTGAAGGAAACGGACCTGCGCTTCTAATTGTACTGGTTGGGGAGTAGTTCTCATGAAGTATAGCGCTTTATTCATGTATTTTATATGCTTTAAATAATATTGCATGTGTAAGTTTGGTGATGAGTATTTATAAAATTGAGCTAACATTTCATACATCGCCGCTTTTTGAAGATAATCGGAATGTGTTCTTTTCTCGGACATTTTATCAACTCCTATCAAATGGATTACATAATAATTTATTCAAGCTTAAATAGGTAGGTGTCTAACTTCTAATGAAGTAATTTGGAAATTTTATTTTTGCAAGAAGTTTCTGTATACTCATAGTCAGAGTAAATAACTTAAAAAAGGGGTGGGAACTTGGAAAAAACAAATCAGGTTGCAACCTTTGCCGGCGGCTGTTTTTGGTGTATGGTAAAACCATTTGATGAACAGCCCGGCATTAAAAGTGTGATTTCCGGCTACACGGGGGGGATGGTAGAAAACCCGACCTATCAACAAGTATGTACAGATACCACCGGCCACTTTGAAGCAGTGCAAATCACCTATGATCCAGAGATATTCCCTTATGAAAAACTTTTGGAGCTATTTTGGCAGCAAATTGATCCAACCGACCCAGGGGGACAATTTCATGACCGGGGACAGTCGTACCAAACGGCTATATTCTACCACGATGATACACAAAAAAAGCTTGCTGAACAGTCAAAGCAAGCATTACAGAAAAGCGGTCGTTTTACTAGACCGATTGTGACACCAATCTTGCCCGCACAGACCTTCTATCCGGCAGAAGACTATCATCAGCACTACTATAAGAAAAATCGGAGCCATTATGAATCTTATCATGTAGGCTCGGGTCGAGCGGGCTTTATTCAAAGTCATTGGGGGGAGAATAATGAATAATAAGAATGTTGAACAGCTGAAAAAGGATTTAACACCGATACAGTATGAAGTCA
This sequence comes from Bacillus sp. AFS006103, assembly GCA_002559145.1. Classification (GTDB taxonomy): domain Bacteria; phylum Bacillota; class Bacilli; order Bacillales; family Cytobacillaceae; genus Neobacillus. Next base: position 184,103 of record NTXX01000016.1, on the reverse strand, counting down.
CACAAAACAGTGGAACAGAACCTCCGTTTCGAAATGAATATTGGAATGAAACAAGAGAGGGGATTTATGTGGATTTAGTTTCTGGGAAGCCGTTGTTTAGCTCGTTAGATAAGTTTGACGCCGGTTGCGGCTGGCCGAGCTTTACGAAACCGATTCAAGCCGAAGAAGTGATTGAAAAAGCTGATTTCAGTCATTTTATGACTCGGACTGAGGTAAGAAGTAAATCAGCCGATTCCCATTTAGGTCATGTCTTTCCTGACGGACCGGACCCAACTGGCTTGCGTTATTGTATCAACTCTGCTGCCTTACGGTTTATCCCAAAAGATGAACTCGAAAAGGAAGGCTACGGGGAATTCTTGGGAATATTCGAGGCAAAATAAAAAAGCCGCTTTGGGCTTTTTTATTTTGCCTTCTGTTTGGAGCTTGAAGTCATCCCTCCGGAGAGGATAAATTTCATCGCTTCCTCAGGTTTAACGTTAATAATTTCTACTTGTTCTTTTGGGATCAAGAAGGTAAATCCGGCTACTTGGAATGTTTGCGGGATATATACCGCCACATAGTCTTTTAAAGGAGAATAAAAGTCCTCTAATTGTTCCGAAGTAATAAACCCCATACTGTGCATCTCAGTTCCTGGAATTACCACTAATGCAACCTTGGAAAAAGCTTTTTTCTCGCCAAGAAAGGATTGAACCGTATCTTTAATAACGGAATAGATCGTTTTGACAACAGGAATCTTATCTAGGAGAATATCAATCAATCTGATGATTTTTCCCGAGATATATTTCGTAGATAACCAGCCTAAAACAGTAATCATGAGGATGGTAGTTAGTAAGCCAATCCCGGGAATGTAGTCATCTTTTAAATAAGGCTTAAGTGTGTTACCGAGTAACCCGTCCAAGAATAGAAAAGTTTTGTAAATCACATAAATCACGAGAATGATCGGGACGATTGTTAAAATACCGTTAATAAAGTTTTTCAAAATAGATTTCATCGTTTCACCTACAATTTTTATCATTGTATTTCATAATATAGGCGAATGCACATACGGGTCAAGTACCTACTTCATAAAGTAACAGTGTTAAGAAACAATTTCGTGAGGAGTGAAGCGTATGTATTACGGACATGGTGGTTGTGGTTATCCTGTAGGAGGTTGCGGTTACCCTGCATATCCAGTAGGGGGTTGCGGAATCGGCGGTGGATTTGCGTTAATTGTCGTCCTATTTATCTTATTGATCATTATCGGGGCGAGCTGGGGCTATTAAATCGATGAAATAGAGGCTGACTCAATTGAGTCAGCCATTTCTTTTTATTTACCCAATCGTTACCTTCTCTTTCGGATAGTTGTACTTTTCCTTGCTGCCTTTGCCTCTTAAAATCAGTAAACAGGTTACAATACCCACCCTCCCAATAAACATCAGGATAATGATGAGAATTTGTCCAAAGGTGGTAAGTCTTGGGGTTAAGCCCAGCGACAATCCATTGGTACCAAAAGCCGAAGAAACTTCGAAAATAACCTCAAGGACTGTGCCATTTTCGGTTATTGATAAAATTAAAATGGAAAATAAACATAAAAATGTGCCGGTCATGATGACAATAAATGATTTCAGTACATCCTCACTTAGCAGTTCACGTCTAAAGATTTTGATCGAGCTTTTTCCCTGTGCATAAAATATGATGGCTAGAATAACGATGGCAAACGTGGTAGTTCGTATCCCTCCACTCGCACTGCTCGGTGAGCCGCCAATGAACATTAATATCGACAGGAACAGTTGGTTGCTCGGTGTAAAATCATTGATATCCATGGTTGCCAATCCCGCACTTTTAGTGGTGACGGAATTAAATAAAGAGTAAAAAAACGATTCATGCCAATTTTTATCAGAAAAAAAGTTTTGGCTGTCAAAAATGTAAATCAATAAAGCACCGACTAGGGTAAGAAGGACAAACGTTATCGTGGATAACTTCGTATATAGGGTAAAATGAAACCTCTTCCTTTTATTCAGGTTTAATAAGAATTCCAAAACCTCAACCATCACTGGAAAACCAATGGCACCAACAATCATCAACAAAATTATCACTGTTTGGACAAAATAGTCCGCACTGTATGGACTGAGTGATGCATCTGTAAGATCGAATCCTGCATTGGTCGTAGCGCTGATAGATGCAAAAAATCCATGTTTAAAAGCAGAAAATGGACCTTCGAAATAATTTAAAAAGCGAATTCCTAAGATAATTCCACCCACAAATTCAAACGAAATAAAAATAATGAGAATTCGTTTTGCCAACTGAACCAATCCAGCTAAGTTTGATTGATTTTGATCAATCATAATCAATTGTCTTTCTTTTAACCCTACTTTTTTCCCAAGCATAATCCACAGGAATGTACTTAAGGACATAACCCCTAACCCGCCCAATTGCAGAATTAAGCATAAGAGAAATATTCCGAAGTTGCTAAAGGTATCCTTAATTGAAATGACACTTAAACCAGTTACACTTATCGCGCTGGCCGAGGTAAACAATGCATCGATAAAGCTTAGTGAAACATTCTCGCGGTGGGCCATCGGTATTTTTAATAAAAGCGTAGAAATGACTAAAGCAGATAAATAAAAAATAACAATTAATTGGATCGTTGAAAGCTCTTTTGTTTTTAACTTTATTTTGTTGATCGCGCTCATCGGGTTCATTCCTTCTGTATTCTACATGTAATTTTATATGAAACATCAGGAAATGTAAAAGACTGCATTAACGGAACGGATTTGTTTTCCGCTTTTTCTTATAAATAACATGAAAGAAACAAATAAACCATTCATACAATTTCTATAAGGCCTGCCTAATTTAATAAGGAAGTGATTCCCAATGGATCATTCTTTTCTAATAAAACCAATGCTCGATGACATCTACCCTGTCATTGATTATGGCAAAGGAATTTATTTGTTTGATATGGATGGAAAAAAGTATTTAGATGGGGCTTCCGGTGCCGTAACTGCCAATATTGGTCATGGTGTAACTGAGGTCATTGAAGCAATGAATGAACAAGCCAAAAAGGTTTCATTTGTGTATCGCTCACAATTTACGAGTGATGCCGCGGAAAGTTTAGCTAAAAAAATGGCTACTATGCTACCCGGAGATCTCAATTGGTGTTTTTTCGTTAACAGTGGTTCTGAAGCAACGGAAACAGCCATGAAAATGGCGATTCAATATTGGCAGGAAAAGGGTGTTCAAACCAAAACCAAGGTGTTATCAAGATGGGTAAGCTACCACGGAATTACCCTTGGAGCGCTTTCGATGTCAGGTCATACGGGCAGGAGAGCAAGATTTGTACCACTTTTAGAGGATTTCCCAGTCATTAACCCACCGTATTGCTACCGTTGCCCGTATAACCTCAAGGAAGCTAACTGTGGCTATTTATGTGCCCATGAGTTAGAAACAGCGATTAAGCGGATTGGAGCGGAGCAAATCGCTGCTTTTATCGCTGAACCAGTCATTGGCGCTGCTGGCGGAGCAATAGCCCCTCCAAAAGATTACTACAAGGTTATTAAGAAAATATGTGAGGAAAATGACATCCTTTTTATTGCTGATGAAGTCATGACTGGCTGTGGCCGGACGGGCACAATGCTTGCTTGTGAACAGTGGGGAATCAGTCCTGATCTTGTTGCCTTAGGAAAAGGAATGGGTGCAGGTTATGCGCCGATTGCAGCTGCAATTGCAACGGAAAAAGTCATCGAGCCGATCTTGGCAGGAACGAAGGTGGTTATGAGCGGACATACCTTGAGTGCCAATCCCCAAGCCTGTGCGACGGCCTTAGCCGTTCTCGAGTATGTTGAACAAAACAATATTATTCAAGAGGTAGAAGGGAAAGGCGCCTATTTACGAACACAGCTTGAAAAATTAAAATCTCTCTTTACGTTTATTGGTGATGTCCGCGGCAAGGGGCTGTTACTTGGAATAGAATTTGTTCAAGATGCTGTTTCAAAAACCCCATTTCCTAGAAAGGCGCTGATTACCCAAAGAATTGTAGCACTTGCGAAGGAAAAAGGGCTGCTTGTGTACCCGGCTGGTGCAGGGATTGATGGAATAAACGGCGACTCAATTATTATTTCTCCTCCACTAACTATCAATAAAAAAGAAATGGAGGAACTAGTTCATTTCCTAAAAGAGACATTTAATGATTTTTCAAATCAACTGAATCAAGGGAAGGGGTGAGGTAAATGGAAAATCCATTCGGCAAAATTACCACCTTAGCAGCGGTTATGGAATTTTTTCATGACGGGATGACATTGATGTTTGGCGGTTTTGGCGGGGTCGGTTCACCGCCGGCATTAATTGATGGCATTCTTGAAAAAGGGGTACGTGATCTCACTTTAATTGGAAACGACACAGGATTCCCGCATATTGGCATTGGGAAATTAGTGAGTCAGCAAAGGGCAGTGAAAGTGATTGCTTCTCACATCGGCTCCAACCCTTTCGCAGGGCAGTTCATGCATGAAGGAAAACTGGAGGTTGAGTTTTCTCCGCAGGGTATATTAGCTGAAAGAATCCGTGCGGGCGGTGTCGGCCTGCCAGCCATTTTGTCAGATATCGGCATGGACAATGAACTGGTGCTGAAAGATAAACCCTATTATTCTCTAGCAGATAAGAAGTATCTTGTTGAAACGGCATTAACGGCTGAAGTGTCGATAGTGTATGCGAAAAAAGCCGATGCGTATGGGAATTTAATTTATGACAAAAGTGCCCGTAATACAAATCCGCTGGTTGCGATGGCAGGGGATATCACAATTGCGGAAGTTGAGGAAATTGTTCCGCTTGGCAGTCTAGCCCCGGATTCAATTATAACGCAAGGAGTGTTCGTGGATTATATCATTCCATCTAAGGGGGTGAACTGGAAATGGGCATGGCAGTAGACATTCGGAATCAAATGGCTAAAAGGGCGGCAGAGGAAATTCAAACGGGAATGGTAGTCAACCTGGGGATTGGAATCCCTTCGCTCGTTCCCAATCATTTGCCAGCAGAGACGATGGTAATGTTTCATGCGGAGAACGGCATTACTGGCATGGGACCAAGCCCAAGTATAGGAGAAGAAGATGAAAATTTATGTAATGCCGGAGGATTTCCGGTTACCCTGAACAAGGGTGGATCTTACTGTGATAGTGCGATTTCGTTTGGAATGATTCGCCGAGGCAGAGTGGATATTACGATTTTAGGGTCACTGCAGGTAAGTAAAAATGGCGATCTTGCTAACTGGATCGTCCCTGGAAAAAAGGTTCCGGGTATGGGCGGAGCGATGGAACTCGCTCAAAAAGCTAAAAAAGTCATTGTTGTCATGAATCATTGCGATAAACAAGGGAAGCCCAAAATTGTCAAATCATGTACATTACCATTAACTTCAGCAGCCTGTGTCGATATAATTATCACCGATTTAGCTGTTTTCACGGTTAACGAAGAAGGGTTACTATTAACCGAATTGTTTGCCCCTTATAGTTTAAAAAATGTTGTTAGCAAAACTGGGTGTGAATTCAAAATAAGGGAAACTGTTCGGATGATTCCGTACTAAGCTGAATCATTTTTAAAAGGAGTGAATCGTTTGGACACTTATGAAATGCGCATAAAACGATGGATAAAGGAGAATCGAGCGCGGGGGGCAAGATTGTTACAAATACTTGTCCGGGAAAATAGTACACGGGGAAACGAAAGCAGTACACAAGCAATAATTATTGAAAAATGTCGGCAGTTAGGCCTAACTCTCGATATTTGGGAAATCGGTGGTGACGAATTAAAATCCCATCCTGCCTATTGTTGTGATCGTCAAAGCTTCGGCGGGAATCCTAACCTTGTAGCCATTTTAAAGGGTACAGGAGGAGGCAAATCGATGATTTTAAATGGTCATATCGATGTGGTCCCAGTTGGGGATGAACTAAGCTGGAAACATGACCCATTTAGTGGGACCATAGAATGCGGCAAGCTTTATGGAAGAGGAGCCACCGATATGAAGGGTGGGAACGCAGCGCTTCTAATGGCGATTGAGTCATTAATAGCCAATGGTATTCAACTGAAAGGGGATGTGATTTTTCAAAGTGTGATAGAAGAAGAAAGCGGCGGGGCTGGCACCCTTGCAGCCGTCCTAAGAGGTTACCATGCAGACGGGGCTATTATTCCAGAACCAACCAATCTGAAAATATTCCCAAAGCAGCAGGGGTCAATGTGGTTCAGAATTATAGTAAAAGGCAAGGCGGCACACGGTGGAACAAGGTACAAAGGTGTAAGCGCCATTGAAAAAGCCCTAATAGTCATTCAAAATTTACAACAATTAGAGAGAGATAGAAATGCCAGAATTACAGATCCTCTCTTTGACAAAATCCCCATCCCTATACCAATTAATATTGGAAAGCTTACGAGCGGCGAATGGCCTTCTTCGGTGCCTGACACCGCCATTATTGAAGGGAGAATGGGAGTTTCTCCGGACGAAACGATTCAATCAGCACAGCTGGAGATGGAAAAGTGTTTAAGTGAAATTGGTGAACAAGATGTTTGGCTTAAGGAAAATCCGCTTAAATTAGAATGGTTTGGCGGCAAATGGCTGCCAGGCAGTCTTGAAAATGACCATCCTTTAATGAATGAATTAACGAAGAGTTTTATAGAAGTAAAGAGTGATCGTCCTATCATTGAGGCAAGCCCTTGGGGAACAGACGGCGGTATCCTTTCTACGATTGGTAATACACCCGTTGTTATTTTCGGACCCGGGATTACCGAAACCGCACATGATGCCAATGAGCATATAGTCCTTGAAGATATGTTTATTGCAAGTGAAATCATTGCACTAACCTTATTAAAATGGTGTGAGGTAGTAGAATAAATATTGGAATTTTTCGATTAATTATCAAAAGATTGTTATAATTATATTATAAGGTGTTAGGTTGGTGAAATGGAAATGTCTGGCTAATCTAGGCCAGACATTTTTATAGGAGAATGCTAGCAATTATCCATTTTCGTTGGGGTGAATTGAATGAACCAAACCGCATCCATAATTGTTGAAGAAGAAAGCAACTATTTTCTCGAAATATATCTTGATCCATTTAATAAACGTATTCGTGTAGATGATTATCGTGGGAATACAAAATTGCTTATGGAGCGAGCTGAAGAGTTCGCGGCAAAACACAAGGCTGAAAAGTTAATTGTTAAGGTCCGTAGTGAAGATTTTCTTGATTTCTTAGAAAGGGGCTTTCAGCCGGAAGCAGTAGTCGACCGCTATTTTCTGGGTTCAGATGCTCACTTTTTTTCAAAGTATTACACGGCAGAACGTAAGCAAAATGATCATTGGGTGACCGAAGACGGAATGATCCATAGTATCTACCAATTAGATACGTCGATTCAGAAGGCTTATCCACCCAAGGAATATGTATTAAAAAAGGTTGACGAAAATTGTGCTGTGGAACTTGGGGCACTGTACCGGCAAGTGTTTCAAATTTATCCAACCCCTTTGCATGATACAGAGTATATAAAAAAGACAATCAAGGATGGGACCGTTTATTACGCTTTTTTCCATCAAGGAAAAATTGTTAGTGCTGCTTCAGCCGAAGTTCATTCTTTATATAAAAATGCAGAATTGACGGATTGTGCGACATTAACGGAACATCGGAAATATGGGTTAATGAAAATAATTCTTCAGGAACTTGAAGTTGAGTTGAAAAGCAAGGGCATCTTTTGTGCCTATTCCATTGCCAGGTCGTTATCCTTTGGGATGAATGCTGTCTTATTTCAACTGGGCTATTCGTATCGGGGCAGACTGATGAACAATTGCTACATTTATGACAAGCTTGAAAATATGAATATGTGGGTAAAGAATCTGGCAAGCTGCTAAAATTCCGGCTTACCGTGCCAGTTTTTCGGCACCTTGAAAGATGTCAATGAAGGGCAGGTGAAGAAATGGTTCAGTTAACCGCCTTAACGCAAGAAGTTCTGACAGCTATTCTAAAAGGCATTGATGAAGGAATACATGTAGTTAACACGGCAGGAAAAACAATTTTTTATAATGAAGTAGCAGCAAAGCACGATGGGATGGATGTAAAGGAAGTGCAGGGAAAGTATTTAATTGACGCATTTCCCTCCCTAACGGAAAACTCAAGTACCTTGCTGAAAGTAATCAAAACAGGAAAGCCCATTTACAATCAAACACAGGTTTACATGAATTTGCATGGGACAAGAATTGATACAATAAACACAACCCTGCCAATCTTTCTAGGGGAAGAAATCATTGGTGCTGTTGAAATTGCCAAAGATTACTCCCGGATGAAACTGCTGGCAGAACGACTATTAGATCTGCAAAAGGGTTTGAATAAAAGCAGTAAAAAGAAGGCGTTGAAGCAAGTTAACTATACGTTAAATGATTTGCTTACGAGGAGTAAAGCCTTTCAAAGCATGAAAGACGAAGCTAAGAAGCTGGCAAAATCGGATTCCCCTATTCTCGTATACGGCGAGTCTGGGACAGGGAAAGAACTATTTGTTCAGGGAGTTCATCATGAATCCCACCGCTCATCTGAACCGTTTATTGCACAAAATTGTGCTGCCATCCCTGAAACACTGTTAGAAAGTATCCTGTTTGGCACGGCCAAAGGCAGCTATACAGGGGCAGTGGACCGCAAAGGATTATTTGAATTGGCAGATGGCGGTACTCTATTCCTTGATGAATTACATACAATGCCAATTGAATTACAAGCGAAGCTGTTGCGGGTATTGGAGGATGGAATGGTGAGGAGGGTCGGAAGTTCGCAAAGTATTTCTGTGAATGTGCGCATCATTGCGGCAATGAATGTCATGCCAAACAAGGCTCTTCAAGAGCAAACGCTTCGTGCAGACCTTTACTATCGTTTAAATGTATTTACCTTTTCACTCATCCCCTTAAGAGACCGAAAAGAAGATATTCTTTTTTTAACAGATCATTTTATGAAGAATTTTAATCAAAAACTGTTTAAAAATATTAGCAGATATGAGAAGAAGCTTGAGCTTTTTCTTATCAATTATCAATGGCCGGGTAATGTAAGGGAACTTAAACATACGATTGAATATATGATGAATGTTTGTGAAAGAGAGCAACTGCTGTATGAAGATTTACCAAGCATTTTACGACGTCTTCCAGTTATATTACCAGCCATAAGTAATAGTGATCCAAAAGAGAGTTTATCGTTAAGAAAAAATATCGAAGAATTTGAGAAAAGGCTAATTAACAATGCCCTTGATTTATCAGAAGGGAACATTAACCAAGCAGCGAAGCTCTTAGAGATTCCTAGGCAAACACTACAATATAAAATAAAAAAAATAGGTGACTAGCAGCTGAGATTTCGGCGCTTTTTTTTTTGAAAGAAGATTAAAAAAAACAAAAATTTCAGCAAAAAGTAGCTTCAAAGCCTTTTGATGACATTGGCACACATCTTGCATATTATTTTAATGAAGCAAGATGGGAGGAATTTACAATGAAGCAATTTTTATATAAACCAAAAAGGCATTGGAAGGATATAGAGCTTTGGAAAGATGTTACTTCAGAGCAGTGGAATGATTGGCTTTGGCAGCTAACCAATACAATCCGGACATTAGAAGATTTAAAAAAGGTGATTCATTTAACACCCGATGAAGAGGAGGGGGTAAGAATATCAACGAAAACGATCCCCTTAAATATCACACCTTACTATGCTTCGTTAATGAACCCTGACGATCCTCGTTGTCCAATCAGAATGCAGTCGGTGCCAATATCGAAGGAGATTTATAAAACAAAATATGACCTTGAGGACCCATTATATGAGGATGAGGATTCACCCGTCCCCGGGTTAACGCACCGCTATCCGGACCGAGTTCTCTTCCTTGTTACCAATCAATGTTCGATGTATTGCCGCTATTGTACAAGGCGGCGTTTTTCTGGGCAAATTGGCATGGGGGTTCCAAAAAAACAGCTTGATGCTGCTATTTCCTATATTAGGCAAACGCCTCAGGTAAGAGATGTTTTAATCTCAGGCGGTGACGGTCTGCTGATTAATGATAATATTTTGGAATATATCCTTAAAAACCTGCGGGAAATTGACCATGTGGAAATTATTCGGATAGGGACAAGGGCACCGGTTGTATTCCCACAGCGAATTACTGAAAACCTTTGTAATATCTTGAAAAAATATCATCCAATTTGGCTGAATACTCATTTTAATACTTCAATCGAAATAACCGAGGACTCAAAACGAGCCTGCGAAATGCTTGCCAATGCTGGTGTTCCGGTGGGTAACCAGTCGGTTATTCTTGCAGGAATCAATGACAGTGTGCCAATTATGAAAAAACTCATGCATGATCTTGTCAAAATCCGTGTCCGACCATATTACATTTATCAATGTGATTTATCCGAAGGAATTGGACATTTTAGGGCCCCTGTTTCAAAAGGATTGGAAATTATCGAGGGACTGCGCGGACATACCTCAGGTTATGCGGTTCCGACCTTTGTCGTCGATGCACCTGGTGGCGGCGGTAAAATTGCTCTACAGCCGAATTATCTGATTTCCCAAAGTCCTGAGAAAGTTGTCCTTCGGAACTTTGAAGGGGTCATTACTTCTTATCCAGAACCGGAGGACTATGTGCCGGGAAGAGCAGAGAAGTACTTTCAAGAGGTTTATCCTGAAATGGATGAGAAGCGTTCGCTTACAGGAATCGCGGGAATTATGAATGACCAGCACTTTAATTTGGTTCCTGAGGGGTTAACTCGGCTAAATCGTCGCAAAGATTACAACCAAGACCCTGAACATACTACATTAAAGGATAAGCGCAGTAAACGCGATGAGTTAAAGGATAAGAAATTTAAAGCAATTACGCAGAAGGAAATAGAAGGTCAGAAACCTGCAAACGAAGGCACATCAGCCGAAACGATGAAGGATTAGGAGGAGTGTCATTGAAAATTATATGTGAGTGGTGTGAAAGCAAAAATGTTGAAAGAATAACAAGCTCAGTTTTTTGGGAACTCCCAGATGGGACGCGAGCGATTGAAATCAGTGAAACTCCCACCTTTTCCTGCCCGGATTGCGGGATGATTTATCAAAGCGAACCAATTGTAAAAGAAATAGAGAATCAGTTATATTTAATTGATTGTAAACCAGTTGGAAAAGTGGTCAGCTTTGAAGAATTAATGGCAATTCCAAGGTTATTAAAGAAAAATTATTTTGATTTTTCCTCATAATAAAGGCAGCCTACGATGTTAGGCTGCTTTTGGCTATGGTGGAATCGATAAACTCTGGACTCATTCTTGCGTATCCTTTATAGTATTCCATATAAAACTATCCGAGATATTTGGATGAGAAAGGCGTTTATCTATGATTAAATCTTTTTATCATTTTTTAATGAAATATAGGCATCCTGCCCCAAAGGATGCTATAAGTGTCTTTGCTAATCATGCCTTTTTAGATCATAGTTTTCCTAAAGTCTCCGAGGACTATCATGAGTTAAGTACATATCTGGAATTGAATGGTCATTATTTAGAATCAATGTCAGTTTTTGATGAAGCATGGCAGCAATATATTCTAACTGAAAGCAAAATATAAAACGTAATCGTCTCAGAAATGAGGCGATTTTTTCATTTTACAATTCTCATGCGCTTTTATTTAAACGGCGCATATACTATTGTAATCAAAATTCACGACTTATTATTGAGAGGATGGGAGGAAATGGGAAATAGAAAAAAACCGAAGTATAAGATCGGTGATACGGTCGTGATTACTATTTATGGAACTGTTGGCAAGATAACAGATGTGAAATGGCTCGACGGAAAGTATGTTTATGAAGTGAATAAGAGTGACGGATTATTTAATGATTCCGCCTTACAGTTACTTTCCGAATATGAAGGCGTTGTGATGGAACAAGAACAAATTGATATCGAATATAGTTTTTTCTTCGGCGATTTAGTTCAAGTGAGCGGTTATGGTGCAGACTTGTTTAAGGTAGTAGGCTTCCGTACAGAAATTTGGAGATATAAAGAAGATGCTTGGGAAGATGTCATTTATGAGTTATCAAGAGTAAGTGATGGCGAATGGCTTGAAGCAGGTGAAGAAGAGTTAACACTTGTTGCCGATGCTGAAAATGCCGATACATTCATTCAAAAACTGGGTCTCTTATACTTAGTGAATAAGCAGGAAAAGGTAGTTGAAAATCCAAAGGTCCAGAACATGATTAGAAAAGCTGAATTTGAGGAAATTGAGCGAAAAAAGGAAAAAAAGGAACTAATTGACAACTTATTGGACATATTTAATGATTACCGGATTTTATACGAAATGTTTCAGGACCAGGAATATTATCAAGTCATGCGTGTAATTCTCCGGAAATTAGAAAGTCTTGTCAGTAACGATGGCAAGAGCCACGTCTAAGTAAACCTACCACTTTGAAATTTCGAATAGTAAATAAATAACAAACGGGATACCAGCCCACTTAATAAGAAAAAACATCACATCTAAAAACTTCTCAAATGCTTGGAGGGTGAGTCCATCCTCCTGATTAACATCATCTATCCATGCCTCTAGTTTTAATTGTAAATTCAACATGATATCACCTCAGAAAAGTTCTTTTGATTCATCCTATGCTTGTCCATTTAAAAAAAGACATCTTCTCCTCTATAAATCTTGGGGGTTAATAAATCGTCGTTTCTGTGCAAATAGGTACTCAGGAAGCACATCAAAGTAAATAGCATGAAAAAGCCATGTACATCATACATTCTCTAAAAAGGGGGCGATGCTATGAGAGAAATTGAAGTATTTATTGATACCGAAGAGATTGCCGAATTTTTCTTTCATGAGCTTGTGAAAAGGGGATACGTTCCTAGTGAAGAAGAATTAGAAGAAATTGCAGACATAACCTTCGAATATTTGATTGAGAAAAGTATTATCGATGAAGAAGAAGAGGATGAATAGGAAGACAATTAATCAAATAGAGGAAAGCTAAGCTGCATTTTCCTTTTATAATAGATTAATACGAAAGACGAGCCTTTGTGCTCGCTTTTTGTTGTGTTCATGAAGGGAAATTTATTAATGCTTCATCGATAATAAATTCTCAAATCCTGAAACCTTTACTTTTTCAAACCGTATAGTTATTTACAAAGCTAAGGAGGGGAAAGAATTGTTAAAAAAAATCCTAAAATTGATTTTTAAAAGCAAAGCTCATTATAAATATAGTTCCTCAAGTGATGCCTGGAAGCGAAGGGATCATTATAAACACAACAACTTAGGCCATCATCATTATAAAAAGAAGTATAAAAGTAGAAGTTTTTTTAGCAGCTAGCCAGGTGTCCTTTTTATGATAAAAAGAATTTCTTTCCTATTTTCAAATTTATTTGAAAGACCGCTCTCAAATGATAAGCTCATTGCTGAACGTTACCAAGTGATTTCACATCTCGGAGCAGGTGGTTATGGTCATAGTTACTTGGTTTATGACTTGGTGTACGGGCATAAAAAGGTCTTAAAAGCCTTGCGACTCCATAAAAGATTGACTAAATCGGGACGAAGTGACTTCGAATCAGAGAAAAATCTGCTAAAATCAATTGATCATCCTAGTTTTCCAAGGTATTTTGAAGGGGGGAATTTTAATAACATTCCCTTTTACACAATGGAATTTATCGAGGGGCTGAATTTTGAACAGCTTATTTTTATTGAAGGAAAGAAGATCCTTGAGAAAGAAGCATTTCAAATCATATATGAACTACTAAATCCGATTGAATATCTGCATGATCATCATATAATCCATAGAGATATTCGCATTCCGAATGTTATTTCCGATGGTACTAAAATAAGGCTTATTGATGTAGGATTAGGAAAACATCTCGAACTTGAATCAGCCGTTCAAACAACAAGAAAATCGAATCTCCGGAAAGAGGTTATTTATCAAGCTGATTTTTATGGACTGGGACATTTTCTCTTGTTTCTGCTCTATTCCAATTTTACATTTCCAAAACATAAACAGGAAAAGAGCTGGGAAGAGGAACTGGAAATTTCGAATCAGACCAAACACATAATTAGAAGGCTCTTGCAGATTGAACCACCATATGAAAACTGTGCCCAAATAAGAGCTGATATAATAAATCTATACTTAGTCTAGGAGGAGAAAAAATGTCATTTTTTAACAAAGTGTTTGCTAGTGTAGGAATCGGGTCTGCGGCAGTGGACACAAAGCTTCAAAAGGATACGTATATGCCGGGAGAGACAGTTAATGGCGTAGTTGAAATTAAAGGTGGCAAAGTGGAGCAGCAGGTGGACGAGATTTATCTTACCTTAAATACCACCTATTTAAAAGAGTCGGACGACAAAAAGTATACGGTTACTGCTTCTATTGACCGGTTTCGATTGACTACTCCGTTCACCGTGAGGCCGAATGAGCAAAAGGATATTCCATTTTCCTTTCAGCTCCCTTTTGATACACCACTTTCAATTGGCAGGTCAAAGATTTGGGTAACAACAGGTCTGGATATTAAAGGCGGGGTTGATCCAAGCGATAAAGATTATCTTAAAGTTGTACCAAACCAACTAATGTCTGCTGTGTTTAAGGCAATCGATAACTTAGGCTTTAGAATTCGGGAAGCCGACTGCGAAGAAGCACCGCGCCGATTACGGGGACGTTTACCATTTGTTCAAGAATTTGAGTTTGTCCCTACTTCAGGATTATTTCGCGGCAGATTAGATGAACTAGAAGTAGTTTTCTTCCCGTCTGGAAATGGCTCGCTTGACATCATGTTCCAAGTAGACCGGCGGGCAAGAGGGTTAGCTGGATTATTCTCTGAGGCAATGGGAGCAGATGAAACCAACGTACGTTTGTCAGTTTCAAATGCAGATATCCCTAATTTACAACAAAAAATCCAAAGTGTAATTCAAAGATATGCATAAAATCCAGACAATAGGACCTTTTTAGGTCCTATTGTTTTTTATGGCATTTGTTAAAGGTCAATGTTAATTATTATAACCAAGTTGATTGGAGCGGAAGGCGCGAAGACTCCTGCGGGAGGACGGGGCAGGGGAGACCCCGCAGGCGCTTGCGCCGAGGAGGCTCCCCGGACCGCCCGCGGAAAGCGAAGCGCCTGGAGCGGAAATCAACGGTCTAGTTTACAGAGACATATTAATTGAAAAGCTTGATTCGATAAAAAACCCCCTCACTGGTTAAAAAAAGTGCGTTTCGACAAAAAAAGTGGAATTTCCATGGAGGATTCGACATTGTTCATAGCCAATTATTAGAATAAGCGATTAATTCTAAAAATTGGAGGTATATGATGATCAAAGTATTAACAAAAAGAGCAAGTATACAATATGATGTGACGATCTTTCAAACTCCAAAGTACCGTGAAAATAAAGGACATACAGAGGTTTATCGAACGACTATTCCCGCAAATAATCGAGAGCAATGCTTAGCAGAGACTTTTAGCCGCTTTAATGTTACTGACAGAATACCTTCAAATTATCAAGGGAGATTTCTTTCTACAGGGGATATCGTGTTAATTGACGAAGGTCGTGGTGGCCAGCACTATTATCAATTAAAGCCTGGCGGCTGGTTCCCTATTAACAGAATAGTTCTCCTGTAATTAAAAAACCTAAGGAGCGTTCCTTAGGTTTATTTTTTTAAAATAACTTAGATGAGTGTCCAGCTCCGGCGCCCAGCGGCTAGTGGACTTCGCCCTTTTCCCTACGATAAGTCAACATCGAATCACTATCGGTCTTCGTGATTCCTTTATCTCAGTCAAAGAGCTCCAGTCCATACGCCGCTAAACGGGCGCTTCCGCAATTCTTAATGCTTTCGTCCGCCGTTTGCACTGTTTTCTTTTGCATGTGCATTGTGTTCTGCCTCAATGGCCTCGGCAGGGATATGATTATTTTTCTTCGGTGAGTTAGTACGGCTTCGATGTTTTTTACCCATGAATATCTCCCTCCAATCTAAAAATAGCTTCCCACAAAATTATAAATTCATGTCTGTTTCATTGAAGAGTTTCTCATTAGAAAATGTTTATGTTATATTGTCAATGATACAGTTTTATGACTGTTGTAGTGAATGATTGGAGGAATATGGATGAGTGTACATATTGGTGCGAAGGAAAATGAAATTGCTGAAACAGTATTATTACCTGGGGATCCACTTCGGGCAAAATATATCGCAGAGACTTTTTTAGAAGATGCAAAATGTTACAATGAAGTACGAAATATGTTTGGCTTTACGGGGACATATAAAGGACAACGAATTTCGGTTCAAGGGACTGGAATGGGGGTTCCTTCCATTTCTATTTATATAAATGAACTCATGCAAAGTTATAACGTCCAAAATCTGATTCGAGTTGGCACATGTGGAGCGATTCAAAAAGATGTAAAGGTTCGTGATGTCATTTTGGCAATGACAAGCTCCACCGACTCTAATATGAATCGTCTTACTTTCGGTCATGTTGATTTTGCCCCTACTGCAAACTTTGATTTACTCCGTAAGGCATATGATGCGGGTGTAGCAAAAGGACTTAACTTAAAGGTAGGAAATATTTTTACGGCAGATTCATTTTATAATGATAATGCAGATCTTGAAAAATGGGCGAAGTATCAAATTCTTGCGATTGAAATGGAAACCACTGCCCTCTATACATTAGCGGCTAAATTTGACCGCAGAGCACTTTCAGTTTTAACCGTAAGCGATCACATTTTAACAGGTGAAGAAACAACAGCAGAAGAAAGACAATTAACCTTTAACGATATGATCGAAGTAGCATTAGAAGCTGCGATAAAAGAATAACCAATAATGAGCCTCTTCCAATTGGATGGGGCTTTTTTAATTTTTCTACTTAACAGGAAAACACTGCCAATGTGGAGAATAACTAAAAAACAACTCCTCTGTGACAAAAATCATCGAAAGACCTCATAATAAGGCATAAATTAAATAGAGAAATAAAGTTTGATAAAAATCATTAGATTGATATACGCTGCGGGGGTATAGTATATATTATAAGAGGTGATCAAAATGAAGGAGCAGCTCAAATTAGATATTACCGGAATGACCTGTGCAGCCTGTTCAACGAGAATTGAAAAGGTACTAAATAAGATGGACAGCGTTGAGGCAAACGTCAATTTGGCAATGGAAAGTGCAGCTATTTCTTTCGATAAAGAAATTGTTTCCAGTCATGATATTATTACTAAAATAGAAAAGCTTGGTTATGAAGCAAAAGAAAAAGTTAACAGGAACACCAAACAACAGTATAAAGAAGAGGAGATAAAACAGAAAAAACGAACGTTTCTTCTTTCGGTCATCCTGTCAATCCCCCTTTTATATACCATGCTTGCACATTTGCCTGTGGATCTTGGTTTACCCATGCCGAATATACTAATGAATCCTTGGTTCCAGTTGCTATTAGCAACGCCGGTTCAGTTTTATATCGGTGGCCCTTTTTATTTAGGTGCCTATAAAGCGCTGAAAAATAAAAGTGCTAATATGGATGTTCTGGTTTCGTTAGGAACTTCGGCCGCTTATTTTTATAGCCTGGCTGAAGGAATGAAAACCATTGGAAACCCTGCTTATATACCGCATCTTTATTTTGAAACAAGTGCTGTTCTGATTACTTTAATTCTATTGGGAAAATTATTTGAAACGATGGCAAAGGGGAAAACAACGATTGCCATTTCGAAGTTGTTAAGTCTCCAAGCAAAAGAAGCTACGGTCCTAAGGGAAGGTAAGGAACTTCGAATTCCACTTGAAGAAGTGAACGTTTCTGATTACCTGTTAGTCAAACCAGGGGAAAAAATACCTGTTGATGGATTGATCAGCTTAGGGCAATCTTCTATTGATGAATCCATGATTACTGGTGAGTCCATCCCCGTTGAAAAATCCGTTGGCGACAGAGTTATTGGTTCGACAATAAATAAGAATGGTACTCTTACTATTAAAGCAATAAGGGTTGGCAAGGACACAGCGCTTGCTTCAATTATTAAGATTGTCGAGGAAGCCCAAGGCAGCAAAGCACCAATCCAACGAGTTGCGGATACAATATCAGGTTATTTTGTCCCTGTGGTGGTTGCTATCTCATTATTAACATTCTTGATTTGGTACTTCTTCGTGAGTTCAGGAGATTTCCCTTCTGCCTTAGAAACTTCCATTGCTGTTCTCGTTATTGCTTGTCCATGTGCGCTTGGATTAGCAACTCCCACATCTATCATGGTTGGTACAGGTAAGGGGGCGGAAATGGGTATCCTTTTTAAAGGTGGGGAGCATTTAGAAACAGCCCATAAAATCAATACAATCGTCCTTGATAAAACAGGCACGATTACAAAAGGACAACCTATTGTAACCGATTTTATAGCTTATCAAGACGAGAAAAAAGTACTCCAATACCTCGTTTCAGCAGAGAAGTCTTCAGAGCATCCACTTGCGGAAGCGATTGTGAAATATGGAGTTGAAAAAAGATCAAGCACCCTGCCGGTGAAAAGGTTTAAGGCTGTCCCTGGATATGGTATCGAAGCAAAAATAGGTGAGGATGAAATATTTGTCGGTACCCGTAAACTGATGACTCTTAAAAATATTCCCAGCATGGTCGGTGAACAAGACCTAGCCCGATTGGAAAACGAAGGAAAAACTGCAATGTTCATTGCCATAAATTCCAATATAATGGGGGTTGTGGCTGTTGCTGATACGGTTAAAGAAACAGCAAAACTGGCGGTTCAGCAATTAAACCAATTAGGAATTAAGGTGTTTATGTTAACGGGTGATAATGAACGCACAGCCAAAGCCATTGCAAATCAAGTCGGAATAACGAATGTTATTGCAGAAGTCCTTCCTGAGGAAAAAGCTAATCATGTCAAAGAACTACAGCTAAAAGGGCTGAAAGTGGCCATGGTTGGTGATGGAATAAATGATGCACCTGCCCTTGTCGTTGCGGATATTGGGATTGCAATCGGTACGGGGACGGATGTGGCGATTGAAGCGGCTGATATCACCATTTTAGGTGGAGAATTAACCTTGATTCCGAAGGCGATGGCGTTAAGTAAACTAACGATGCAAAATATTCGCCAAAATCTTTTTTGGGCCCTTGTTTATAATTCAGGGGGAATTCCTATTGCAGCCCTAGGTTTGTTAGCCCCATGGGTGGCTGGCGCAGCAATGGCATTTAGTTCCGTATCCGTTGTGTCTAACTCACTTCGATTGAAGCGAGTTAAAATATAAATAAAAATAAAGTGAGGTAATCAATATGGAGAAAACAACATTACAGGTATCAGGAATGACTTGCGGACATTGTGAAAAGGCAGTGAAAACTGCACTTCTTAATGTAGAAGGTGTAAGTGAAGTAAGTGTTTCTTTAAAAGATGGCAAGGTAGAGGTCGGACATGATGTAAGCAAAGCACCTCTTGGGAAGTTAAAAGAAGCCGTCGAAGATCAAGGATATGATGTGGTATAAAATAACGGTACTTACCATTTGGTAGGTACCGTTTTTTAAATTAATAATTTCACTAACTTTTCTTTGTTAATTTTATGTAAAAGATGTTATTCTAATCATTAAGGGTTATTTTTATGGTTAATGAAAGTGGTGAAGGCTTTGATGGACGAGAAGAATGAACATGCAAAAGTGGAAGAATCAAACGTTGAACAAGGGCAAGGATTAGAAATTAAATCAGGATACATACGATTAAAGAAATTTCATTTTATCATGCTGTTGTTTTTGGTTGTGTTTCTATCGGCGGGAATAACAACATTTGCACTTGCATTTGGAGATGAAAAGGTAGTCACAGTTGGAACAGAAAGACCAGAATTTGATAAACTCTATGAAGCATTTGATACTTTGAAAAGTGGTTATTATAAAAATATTGACCAAAAAAAAGCCATCAATGGGGCAATTAATGGAATGGTAGAGTCACTCGATGACCCCTATTCAGATTATATGAGTAATGAAGAAGCCGAAAGTTTTCATGGCAGCATTTCTTCATCTTTTCAAGGGATTGGTGCTGAAATTCAGGAAAAGGACGGCCATATCGTTATAGTTTCTCCAATCAAAGGTTCTCCTGCTGAAAAAGCAGGGTTAAAACCAAACGACATGATTATGTCCGTGAATGGAAAAAGCCTTCAAGGGATGAATTCTACTCAAGCAGTAACGCTCATTCGTGGAAAAAAGGGAACAAAGGTGGAGTTGTCTATCCAACGTCCCGGAACGGATGCGCCAATGACTGTGCCGATTATTCGTGATGACATACCGATTGAAACCGTTTATGGTGAAATGGTGGGTGACGGTATTGCCAAGGTTCAAATTACAAGCTTTTCCAGCAATACATCAAAAGAGCTAGTTGAGACTTTGAATGAGTTAAATGGGAAAGGAATGAAGGGTCTGGTTTTAGACCTGCGCCAAAATCCAGGCGGTTTATTGGACCAAGCCATTTCGATTTCGAGCATGTTCGTTCCAAAAGGGAAATTAGTTTTAAAAGTAGAAGATCGAAATGGAAAGATTAAAGAATATCCTTCACAAAATGAAGGAAACCCAAAACTTCCATTAGTAGTTTTAATTGATAAAGGAAGTGCCAGTGCATCAGAAATACTTGCTGCAGCGGTAAAAGAATCCGCAGGTGTGAAATTAATCGGAGAAAAGTCTTTTGGGAAAGGAACAGTCCAGACCGCTTCAGATTTCAAGGATGGCTCAAACCTAAAATTCACTACAGCGAAATGGTTGACACCGAACGGAAATTGGATTCATAAAAAGGGGATCAATCCTGATGTAGCAGTGGCCTTACCTGAATTTGCAACCTTAACAATTATTAATCCTGATAAGGAACTCAAACTAACTACATCATCGACTGAAGTTCAAACGGCTCAAAAAATGCTCAAAGCAATTGGGTATAATCCAGGTCGGACAGATGGATTTTTTGATAAAAAGACAAAAGCTGCCGTTACTGCCTTCCAAAAAGCTAATAAGCTCCCAGTTAATGGAGTTTTAAAAGGTGATTCCACCATGAAACTAATGGAGTTACTAAGAGATAAAATCAAAACAAGTGATACACAAATGCAAGAGGCAGTCAAAGTATTAAAGGGAACGATGAAATAAACAAGAAGTGACCCGACTCTCTAGAGTTGGGTTCATTTTTTTAGCTTGCAATTTTTGATTGTTAGAAAGGAAATAGAGAATGAAAAAAGCTGAGGTTTATATATTATCCGGATTTTTAGGCAGCGGGAAAACAACCCTATTAAAACGTTTGTTAGAGGATGAACAGATAACAGGAAGAAAAACAGCCGTTATGATGAATGAACTAGGGAATGTCTCGATCGACTCTGATGCAGTTGCGGGGGAGGATGTTTCCTTAAAAGAGCTGCTAGGCGGCTGTATATGCTGTTCCATTCAAGACAAGCTTGAAGCCCAGCTGCAAGGCTTGCTGTTAGATGAAAAACCCGACGTCATTTATATTGAGACAACTGGTGCTGCACACCCTGTGGAGGTTATAGATGCAATCCTTTCTCCATTGTTTGCAGATAAATTATTGATAAAAGGCATACTAACAACAGTAGATGGTACGAGATGGATGGACAGAAAATTATTAAGTCCGCAGCTTCAGCAATTGATTCTCGAGCAAGTTAGGCATGCGGATTTTATTGTTATTAACAAAATGAATGAATTAGAAGCGAAAGAACAAGCAAAAATAACCTTCGAAATTCAATCGATTAATCCATATGCTAGATGTCTTCTCACTAATTATTCACAGGTGCCACTTGATCAGTTGCGAAAGCTTTCTGTTTCTTTCGAAAAGGTTGAGCAAAAATCACAGCAAATAAAATTAAATTTATCGACCTTTGTTTATCAATTTAAAACAGCCATTAGCCATACCGAATTTGAGGATTTTTTAAAAAGTTTACCTGATAGCATTTACCGAATAAAGGGTTATGTTAAATTTGATTATTCGGATTTTCCTTTCTTATTTCAATATTCATATGGGATGCCGATTTATTTAAAAGAAGACATGAATATGCCATTAAACCTTGTGTTTATTGGTGAAGATATAAGTTGGGGAGAGATTGAAACGCAACTAGGGAATCTTGAACTGTAAGAAAAATACCATGATTTTATGAATGATAAATTCCTCTTCAGGTAACTCTTTTAATGTAGCAAAGTTTTTGTACAAGGAGGATACAATGAAGAGGGTAGTGACTTGTTTTCTGTTTATTTATATCCTCCTATCTGGTCAAGGGGTTCAAGCAGAATCGACAATCAGTTATAAAATCGAGATGTTAAACTGGAAAGAAGTAAATCAAATTCTCCCAAAGTACACGAAATTTACCGTAATGGACGTAGAAACGGGAAAAAGGTTTAAGGTGCAACGACGTGCGGGCAGCCATCATGCGGATGTCCAACCATTAACCTCTAAAGATACAAAGGTAATGAAACGAATTTATGGTGGAAAATGGAGCTGGAAACGGCGTGCTATTATTGTTATCCATAAGGATCAATGGATAGCGGGCTCCATGCATGGAATGCCTCATGGTGCTGGAGCCTTAGCGAATAACTTTCCGGGTCACTTTTGTATTCATTTCTATGGTAGTACGACCCATCGTACTAACTCAATGGACCTATCACATATGCTGATGGTTTTAAAAGCATCCGGAAAGCTAAATCAGTATTTAGGAAAGGCAAATCCCTATGAGGTGATCAATGCCTATGTTGCAGGATTAAAGCAGCAGGATGCCCGGATTACCTCACAAGCCTCATTACAGCAAATCAAATGGAAGCCTATTTTAGCGGTTATAGAAAATATTAGAATTTCTCGAATGGAATTCTTACCCGCAGAGGATTTAACAAATGAAATTAGTTTGGATGTACCGATTGACGTGGACTGGTACATTAAAGATAGGGGCCGGCAATCCTTTAGAGGCGACATACATCTGATAAGATTTTCACCAATGGATGCGTGGAAAGTGGATTCACAAGCCTTTTTAAAGGAAAATAACCTTAAATAAAAAAACATCCTTTTTGTTGGACTCCCCCAATAAAAAGGATGTTTTTTTGAAATCGGCTAAATCGGTTGTTCGCCAAATTTAATAAAGGTACGTTCATCTTCTATTAGTCCGCAGGCACCGCATTGAACACGGAACTCTGGACCTTTATAAGGAAGATGGAATGGTTCTAAATCATTTTCACCATATTCTTGAATGACCGCTCCCGATTGAGGGTCAAGCTTAACAGAATGGGATACTTGTTGAATCACATTAAAGCGGCTCCGATTCGTTTTGCAATTTGGACATTTATAAGGTGTTGACATATAAGCTTTCTCCTTCCATGGTGTCTAGTTCCATCGCCCTGCGACAAGTGGACGCGGCTAAACAGGCGTTTCCACTTTTCAAGCCTTGTTAATATCTATGTTTTGCAATGCTGATGGTAAATATGTAACAATGCAAGTGAAGACAAAGGAGGGGATTATTTGTCGATAGAAAAAATGTCCTTTGATGATCTTTTAAATGAATATCGAAAGATTTGGAATAATCGTTTACTAGATACCGAGGGCAGTGATAGTAAGGGGACTTTGTTCGATGTTATTAAAGGGGAGCTTCAAGATTTAAACTCACATCCTCGAACCAGGAAAAACAAGTATGAGAAATACTATTCTGCCATCAAACGAGTAATCGATTCAACGGTTTCGGAAGAAGCCAAGTTATTGATAATTAAAATCCATAATCAAGTGATGGAAGAATTAAGTTAGGAGAGAGGGAACCATGAAAAAGCTTTTCGTTTTTTTGATAACTGTTCTATGTTTGAGCATTGTTATTTCTTGCAGTAATAAAAAGGAACAAGCTGATGATTTACCGCAGATGGTAGATGTAGCCTTATCCGTTAAACCAGATCCAGGAAAAATAAATGAGCCAATAACATTTGAAGCGAAGGTTACACAAGGGAAAGATAAAGTGGCGGATGCAGAGGTCATTTTTGAGATTTGGCGGTCAAAAGATGACAAGCATGAAAAGGTAGAAATTAAACATACCGAAAATGGAATCTATCGCCTTGAAAAATCCTTCCCTCAAGAAGGAACGTATTATATCATTTCTCACGTTACAGCAAGAGATATGCATAATATGCCTAAGAAGGAATTTACGATCGGAACACCAAGTGAACCAGAGGATGCTGCCAAGAAGGACACTATGGATGGCATGGAAATGAATGAAGATAGTCATTAAAACAAAAGGAAAGGACAGTCGATTTTGGCTGTCCTTTTAATCCCCATCACATTGGGCTTTTAATAAATTTCGGTTACGTCAATTTGAGAAAACTGCAGATCTACATTTTTAGGGATTTTTACTTCAAGCATGCTATCTTTGAAAGTAGCTGTTGCTCCTTTCTTTTTTACAATAGCAGGGAGGGTTATCGTGTGTTTATCTTCATGAAGAGGGATATGTTCGACGATTAGTTGATTAGATGTATAATAAATACGGAGTTGTTTCACCCATTCATCTTTTTTTAGTGGAATTCTAACATACACATAATCGTGGGTCTCAAAGACAGATGAATTCAAAATACCCTTGGTCGAGTCCAGCGGTGGTCCCGATGGTTGTAATTTTTGAAATATGTCTTGAGGGTTCATAACACCCTTCATGTTTGCAGGCATGAATTTCCCCATTAGTTCTTGAACATAATTATTTATTTCTTCAGGCTTCATTTTTGTCATCTTATCCTTCATATCTTTATCAAAAGGGAATATATTCCAAGGTAACACGGGTCTCATCCTTTCCGCCTTTTCAGATATCTTATCCTATGCTAATAATTGCCCATCCGTTATAAAAACTTAGTCTTTGTGCCACGTAAGTTATCACTAATGGTTACTATAATTTGCATTAATAATTGTTTCTTTTTAACATATAGTTAAGAGAGAAATTCTAAAATAGAGAGGTAATGATTTGTGAGAAAGAAAACGGCTTTGATAACGGGAGGAGCTTCTGGTATTGGCAAAAAAACCGCTTTTTATCTTGCGGAAAATGGGTATCAGTTAGCCATTAACTATCGTAAAAGTAAATCCGAAGCTATTTCTTTAGCAAACCAACTGACTACTCGTTACGGAACAAAGAACATCGCATTCCAAGGAGATGTATCGAACAAAGAGGAGTGCATCCGCCTTGTCAATGAGGTCCTGTCCTCTTTCCCTACGGTAGATGTTTTAGTTCATAATGCCGGTCCATACATACATGAAAGAAAAAAGCTGACAGATTATTCCTTCGATGATTGGAATTATATAATCCAAGGAAATTTAAGTGCTGTATTTTATTTGTCAAAATTAATTATTCCTTCCATGCGAATCCAAAAATGGGGAAGAATTATTACCATCGGATATGATCGCGTAGAAACCGCACCAGGTTGGATTTATCGTTCAGCCTTTGCCGCAGCCAAGACAGGTGCTGCCTCTCTAACAAGGACAATTGCGATCGAGGAAGCAAAGCACGGAATAACGGCAAATATGGTCTGTCCAGGTGATATAATCAGCGAATGGAAAGAACGTGATATCGAGGATGCGAGAGGAAATGGTTCGATTGGACGTCAGGGAACAGGAGAAGATATAGCTAGAGTAATTGCCTTCCTAACGGATGAAAAATCGGACTTAATTACAGGGAGTATTATTCCTGTGACTGGTGGACTGGACGTATTGGGAAAAGTACTTAAGAATTAGTATAATTTTTTGAACTATTTGATTTCCAAGAATGAAAACTGCTGCCTTTGTAGACAATAGATAGTAATCATCTATGAAAGGAGCAAAGAAAATGAGTTTTAATATGAATAGAATCAATCCTAATCAAACCCAAGTATTTTTTCATGATGGCCGCTTTGAAACATTGACGAATGAGGAACTAGATGAATTTTTGCTCCAAATGGGTCTTAGTGACATGAACGAAAGCATCGAGCAAAATATAACGGAATAATAAGAGATATTATTCATTAAACTGCAAAAAAAAGCAAATGGCCGTGGCCATTTGCTTTTTTATGCTTCCAGCAATTGTGAATCGTCTGATTGAACCGCACCATTTCGCATAAGGTAAAAGGTGTACTGATCTTTTGGAATCTCATATAAATCATATACTTCATTATTTGCATTTAATTGCTCATAAATTGCTTTTCTGGTTTCATTTGCTTTGATAACATAAGGAAGTTTTTCCGCAGCTTTGATGGAGCGAATATTCACCTTGCGGATGCGCATAAAAACTGTCTCAATCCCTATTTCATAAAAAAGTTCTTGGAAAAAGGCATCCTTAGCCGGGTAATTATAACCCTTGCCATGATAGGGCTTGCCAAGCCATGTTCCTAAAAAACCAGCATTGTCTTCAATATCAAATAGATTAATTGTACCGATTGGTGCACCCCATTCATCGAGGATCGTTCGTGAAATTAATTCACCGCGTTCTTCGGCTTCAATGGTTTGTTTGGTCATAAATAAGAATTCTTCATAAGAATCAGCTTTCTGGCGTACAAAAGGGAAGACATCAGGGTGCGTCATTAATTCGTACAATGTGTGGCTGTCATGAAGATCACGTTTTTTAAGCATGAATATCCCTCCATTAGGGCATTCCGATCCCATGTCAAAAGAAGCGGTCCACCCTCGAAATTTTTTATAAAGTTACTAAAAAATTCCGGGGTGGGAATCGAACCCACTAGAACCAGTAAAACTGGTGGCGCACCATTTGCCTTCCCTATATCATTTTTTGGTTAACAGAATGTGTTCGTAAACCCCCATCGTATTCAGGTCTCTAAAACATTTCACTTAGAGTATAATACAAGAAAAAAGCTAAAAAATAAATAGGTTTTTTGTGTATTTTTCGATAATATTTATTACCAATTTTCTACAGGTTTTTAGGTTCCTAGATAGATCATTTCACCGCCAATCATCGTCCACTTAGGCTTTGCCAAGTAATGGAATGGATGATGGCTCCAAAGCACTAAATCTGCCTCTTTACCCTCTTCGATACTTCCGAGTTTATGGCCTAATTTCAAATTCTTTGCTGGTAGAATTGTAATTCCTTCTAATGCTTTTTGCTCGGATAATCCTTCACGAACCGCTAAACTCGCGCAAATATTTAAGTATTGAATGGGTGTATATGGATGGTCTGTAATAATAGATACTTCGACACCGTGATTCGTTAGTTCTTGATAGGTTTTCCACGTTTTATTTTTTAATTCGACTTTGGATCTACGCGTCAATGTAGGTCCAACAGAAACCTTTAACCCTAATCCAGACAACTCACTAGCGATTAAGTGTCCTTCCGTGCAGTGTTCAATTCGTAAATCAAGATTAAATTCTTCTGCAAAACGAAGTGCAGAAATAATATCATCCGCACGATGGGCATGGATTCTAACCGGAATTTCTCTATTTAAGGCCATGACGATAGGAGCGACTCTGGGTAAATCCGGATTATCTGTATGGATTGCTTGGTAGAAGGCTTCCCTAAGCATCCCCATAATCCCCATTCTTGTAATGGAATCATTGTTGCCGTGGCTATGAATTCTTTTTGGGTTTTCCCCCAGAGCAATTTTTAAACCTGAAATCCCTTGAATAATCATTTTTTTTATATTTTTACCAGTTGTTTTGATAACGGAGGTTGTTCCGCCAATAACGTTGGCGCTTCCAGGCATGACATGGACCGTCGTAATGCCGCTTTTGACTGCATCCGTGAACGCGGGGTCCAAGGGGTATACCCCATCGATTGCCCGAATGTGGGGTGTAAGGGCTTCAACCGTTTCATTTGCATCATTCCCGGCCCAGCCCGTGCCTTCATCATATAAACCTAAGTGAGTATGAACATCGATAAAGCCTGGAAAAAGGAATAATTCCCCACAATCAACTATTTTTACATCTAAATTTGTGGTTATATTTTTTCCGATTTTTTCAATTTTTCCTTCTTCAATAAGGACATCGCATTGATGGATGGGTCCTGAAGTAATTGGATATACCGTTGCGTTTTTTAAAAGAATTTTTTTCATAATAAAACCTTTCTGTACGTTGTTTATAGTTATTTTATCGATTTTAACAAGTTGCGTGCCATAGGGGAAGTTGATCCGATAAATTTTTTCACGGATTATGAAACCTTTTAAATAAAGTGGCGTAAATAGTAATGAATATTAAAAATATATTCCAATGGGGGAATAGAAAATGGTAAATAATGATGAAAGGTTAATGGCTGCCGGTATTTATGTGTTAAGTATATTTTTCCCAGTTATCGCACCGTTAGTAATCTGGTTAATAAAAAAGGATGAGTCATCATTTATTGATTATCATGGCAGGGAATATTTCAACTTTTTGATTTCCTATACCGTTTACTTTTTTGTCAGCGGAATCTTAACCATCATCTTAATAGGATTTGTTGCCTTAGCGGTATTAGGGGTCATGCTCTTTGTGTTTACTATTATTGCCGCAATTAAAGCATATGAAGGAAATGAATATCGATTCCCGTTGATTTTTAGACTGATTAAATAAACCTGCAACTAGAACCCGAACCCGACAAAGAATTTTGTCGGGTTTTAAAGGATTTTTCGGTTCAAATGTAAAATAAAGTAATATGAAAGAAATTATGGGGGTGGAAATAAATGGATTTCTTGGTAAATAATTTACCAATTATAGCACCAATCCTTATTATTCAACTGATATTAATAATTGTTGCCATTATTGATTTAATCCGTATAGAGACAACAAATGGCCCAAAGTGGCTGTGGGCACTCCTCATTTTATTCATTAACATAATCGGACCGATTCTCTATTTCGTGATTGGAAGGAAGCGGGACTAATGCCTCTCATTCAAATAAGTCATTTAAAAAAAAGCTTCAAAGGGACAGAAGTGATTAAAGGTATTAATTTCCGATTAGATAAAGGGAAATGTATTGCTCTTTTAGGACCGAATGGGGCGGGGAAAACAACCACGTTACGGATGCTTTCTGGGCTAATGGAACCGACGGATGGTACGATCATTTTTACTGATGCCAAAAAAGGAGAAGACATTCGTGAACTAATTGGGTACCTGCCGCAATTTCCAGTCTTTTACGAATGGATGTCAGGTCTAGAATTTTTGTCCTATGCAGGCAGACTTGCTGGCTTAGGTCGTGGGGAGGCCAAGGCCCGATCCTTGGAGCTATTAAAATTGGTAGGGATATTGGAGGCGAAAAATCGTAGAATAGCTAAATATTCAGGCGGGATGAAACAGCGGTTAGGAATTGCCCAAGCCCTTATTCATCGCCCTCAGCTTATAATGCTCGATGAACCAGTCTCTGCATTAGATCCAATCGGAAGAAGAGAAGTATTGGATTTGCTTGAGGGTCTTAAAAAGGAAACTACGATTCTTTTCTCCACACATATTCTAAATGACGCGGAAGAAATATGTGATGAGATTTTATTTCTGCATAATGGAAAAATTGTCGAGTCCGGATCCATGGTGGAGCTTCGGGAACGACATCAACAACCAAAAATTGATTTGTTCTTTACTGGGAAGTCTTTAGAATATGCTGACATATTTTCAAATCATAAACTTACTCACTCCATCAGTGTAGAAGGGAATAAGGTTAGTGTTTTTGTAACGAATATCGTTTTAGCAAGACAGGCATTCCTAAGATTGATTTCGGAACAAAACATGCCCCTTGAAAAATTTGAAGTAAGCAGTATGACCCTTGAAGATGTATTCATGAAGGTGGTGGGGAAATGAACCAATGGTTGACTTTATTCCAAAAAGAGTTAATAGAAATGTGGCGGAATTTCAAATGGATTTGGGTACCGATTACCTTTATTTTATTAGGTGTTTCAGAGCCATTATCTAGTTATTATATGCCGCAAATTATAGATTCACTGGGCGGATTGCCTGAAGGAACGGTAATCGAAATCCCGCCACCCACTGCATCTGAGGTTTTAATACAAGGGTTGAGCCAATATACGACCATCGGTGTATTAATTATCGTCCTTTCAACAATGGCTATCCTTGCGGGTGAAAGAAAAAGCGGTGTGGCTGCGATGATATTAGTAAAGAATGTTTCTTACTTTTCCTTTGTTACAGCAAAGTGGGCTGGTGGCCTCTTATTGTTATGGCTTTCACTTTTAATTGGCTCAATTGCGACATGGTATTATACCGGTATCTTATTTGATTGGATACCAATTGATGTTTTTTTTCAGTCGTATTTTCTATATTGCTTATGGCTTACGGTTGTTTTAACATTGACGGTCTTTTTTAGTGCCTCCCTATTGACACCCGGAATAGCAGGATTTAACTCTTTAGCAGTGGTGTTTATTTTCACAATAGTAACGGGTGCTCTATCCAATTGGCTTGAATGGAGCCCGTCACAACTAACAAACTATGCAAATGAGATGCTATTGTCAAGAGGTACTCCGGATGATGCGCTGCCTGCTAGTCTATTAACATTAGCCTGTATCATCATCCTGCTTTGGTTAAGTGTGTTAATTTTTAGAAAAAAAGAACTAGCCTCTTAACGGAGTCATTTCATTTTGTATATTAATGTGGAAGGGCTATAATGGCAATTAACTATTAAGTTTAATGTTAACAGGAAAGGGCGTCGCAACATGGAAAATCAAGTTGGTTTGGTACTAGAAGGGGGTGGGATGCGCGGAGTTTACACTGCTGGGATCCTTGAATTCTTTTTAGAATCACAGTTGTTTTTTCCTTATGTTATTGGGGTTTCTGCGGGCGCTTGTAATGCCGCCTCGTATTTGTCAAAACAAAAAGGGAGAAATAAAACCGTTACAATTGAATATGCTTCTGACCCAAGATACATTTCATGGAAAAATTACTTTCGAAATCGGCAATTTTTTGGCATGGATTTTATTTTTGACGAAATTCCCAATAAACATGTACCCTACCATTATGATGTATTTTATAATAGTCCTTCTGAATTTGTAGTCGGGACAACCGATTGTCACACGGGAGAGCCTGTTTAT
Organism: Bacillus sp. AFS006103; assembly: GCA_002559145.1. GTDB lineage: Bacteria > Bacillota > Bacilli > Bacillales > Cytobacillaceae > Neobacillus. The sequence continues at coordinate 153,219 of NTXX01000016.1, read as the reverse complement.
TTTAATAAACAAGAATATGGGAACGACCTTTTAACGGTGTTGCGTGCATCAAGCTCGTTGCCATTTATTGCACCAGAAGTTCATTTTAAAGACAAACTTTTACTTGATGGTGGAATTAGTGATCCCATTCCAATTAAAAGAGCACAGCTGGATGGGTTTTCAAAAAATATTGTCATCTTAACTAGAAATCAAGGCTACCTGAAAAAGCCCTCAAAATTTCACTTTCTTGTAGATCGGAAGTACCCTGATTACAAAGGCTTGCAATTGTCACTTCGAAACCGATACCAAATCTATAATGAAACCGTCGAATACCTTGAACAGGAAGAAAAAGAGGGGAATGTATTGATCATCCGCCCCACAAAGCCGTTAAAGGTCGGTAGAATGGAACGGAATCCGCAAAGATTAGAAAATCTATACAACCAAGGTTACGAGGATGCCAGAGCATCCATGACATCGATTATTAGTTATATTAATGCTTAAGAGAAGGGGCCTAACTAGTCTCTTCTTTTTTAATGTGAATTCAAATCTCCTATCATTTTTTTAGCTCTCATTAAATAAACTAGGATTAGAGGAATTGATAAGGAGTTTTCTAGATGAAAATAAATGAATATTACCGGGATACAGCTAATTTGAACCTAAATGGTAGTATTGCTGCTCTAATTCCAGCCATCGTCCTTGTTGCTGGCAATCTTTTTTTTATTAAAAACAAAGAAATAATGATATTAATAATCCCATTCTTGATTTATAGTTTAATTTGTTTTCAAATCTACCTTTTTAGGATGAGGCAGTCATTGTCAATAGACAGAAATTTAATGAATTCCGAGCGCAACCTTCAGTCTTTATTTCAGGCACGACATTTACTTGTGTTATTTTTGAATACAAATTCCTCACGCCTGCTCCTCTATTTTCCGGATGGGCATCTGGCAGGAATGATTGAGAGGTTCTATGGCAAAGGATTAAAGAAATTTAGCCATTCGAAAATTTTTGCACTCTATCATTTGGATAATGAAGCCATCGGATATTTTAAGGTGAGTGGCCGAAAGGTTATTAAAATAGATGTATTTGATCAAAATAGACAATATTTAGGTCGCTTTGAAAAAAGGAAACTCGATTGGAGGACTAATAAAAAGAAATTACTAGACCCGAAAGGGAGGTATATTGGTGCTATCGAAGGATCTTCTACTTTTATGGATGAACAGATTATAACAAGCAATCCGCTTCCGGACGGCAGGCTTCGCCGAGGATGGATGCCCATCGAATGGAGTCCGCTATTTCCAGAGCCCAATACACCAGTCCTCTCATTAAGAGAGACATTATCTGAACAGGACAAGCTCCTTCGAATGTCTTTTATCATTAATGAATATTTTATCGAAAGATAGAAGCTTCGACAGTTTCCCTCACGAACATTGTTTGATATGATGGGATTAAACACTTTTATCAATTTTGTGGGGGTTTTACGATGCAAATCAAGTTAATAAAAGGTCATGGATCGGGTAATGACTTTCTAATCATCGACGAAATATCAAATGGATATGCTTTTACAGAAAAAGAACGTGCAGACCTCGCGAAGTTGTTATGTAATCGTCAATCTGATTTAGGTGCGGATGGCATTCTTTTCGTTATGCAAAGCGAAAACGCAGATGGTAGAATGCGCGTATTTAATGCTGACGGGTCGGAGGCTTCGATGTGCGGAAATGGACTTCGACTTGTGGCTAGATACGTTTGTGAACATTTGGGGCGGAGTAAAGCTGTGATTGAAACGATGAAAGCGAATCTAAAAGTCAGCAAGCAAATGGAGCTTGAAAAGGATATCCACACCTACCAAGTGGAAATTTCGCCGGTCTTGTTTGAATTAAAAGCTCTTCCATTAAATTTAAATAAACCAACATTATACAATGAAAGAATCGAAGAACTTTCAGAGGATTTAAGGTTTACAGCACTAGCTGTCCCGAATCCACATCTAATTGCCATTGTGGATGATGAACAGCTCCAAGGTGACCTACAGAAACAACTTAGTGAAAAAGTGAATGGCCCCAATGAGTTATTTCCAGATGGTGTTAATGTAAGCTTTGTTAAACACTTACAGCCTGGTTCCATTTATGTAAGAACATATGAGCGCGGTGTTGGTTTTACGAATGCTTGTGGTACAGCCATGTCAGCCTCGACACTCGTCACTTGTTTACACGGATTAAATACCTTCGAAGACGTAGTCAATGTTTTTAATAATGGTGGCAGAGTACAGTGTGTCGTCCATCAAAACGAAGGGAAATACACCATCGACTTGATTGGAAATGCAACCTATCTTTATAATGCAACAGTCAATGTTGACCTCGAGCAGGGAGCGTTTACTATCTCTTCGAAAATGGAATTAATGGAACAGTCATCATATGAGAAGCTCCAATCAGAAGCACAAAGGTATCTCAAAACTGAAATCTTAGGATAGGTATTCCCTATCCTTTTTTGGTGCCCTTTTTTAGGATTTCTAATACAGGTGCAAATGGCTGAATTGATTTTGTTTGAAAGTAATTCGAAAAAGGATCACCTTGCTGTCGAACTCGTTTGATTGCATTTTCCATAGTGAACGAAACAGATACGAGCTTTTCATTCACTTCCTCCCAATAAAGCGGGGTGGCAACACCACCATGTTCATTTCCACGCATTGAATAAGGTGCGACAATTGTTTTTCCTTCGCTATGTTGGACATAGTCAACATAAAGCCTGCTCCCGCGCTTTTTTTTCATCCTTTCAATCGTAAAAGAGTCAGGATCCTTGGAAATTAAATATTCCGCAATAAAGCTTGTAAATAACCTGGTATCATCATATGTAAATTTATTTTCGGGCAGTGGGAGATAAATTTGCAGCCCTTTGTTCCCGGAGGTTTTAATGAACCCAATTAAATTTAATTGATCGAAGACTTCTTTAATGAGCAGTGCCGCTTTTATAGCCAATTGAAAGTGGTCCCTGGAAGGGGGGTCTAAATCAAAGACAATTTCACTGGGTCCGCTGCTATGAATGGTTTGAAAAGGTATATGAAATTCTATTGCTAATTGGTTGCCGAGCCAAACAAGAGTTTTAAGATTATTGCATAGAATATAGTCAATCCCTTCTGAAGAATGTGTTTGCACGAATTCAGGGGCATAATCCGGGCAGTTCTTTTGATAAAATGCTTCACCGAACATTCCGTGTGGAAAACGGATGACAGTTAACAAGCGGTCTTTTAATAATGGCAGCATATACGGTGAAATTTCTCTTAGGTAAAGGATATAATCAGCTTTTCGAATCGAAAGTTTTTCCCATAGTGGTTTATCCGGATGGGTAATATCTAAGTCTTCCGGCAGGTTTTTTTGGGCGAAAATAAAACGATCATAGGTACATAAAGATGGTTCTAGATCAAAGCGAAACCGATCAAAATGGGGCTCACGAAGCTGATTTTCATAAAGTTCTAAATATTTTACTTCAATGCAAATGGCCGGTTCAACGGTAATCATTTGTGCATCTTCTCGGATCATGTTTTGTTTTATCGTTTGCTGCAAAGCTTGTTTTTCCTCGGGTCTAAAGCCGAAAAGTACTTGACCGATTGGGTAGCTTTTATTTTCCTTATAGACACTGACATAAAAATAACCATTTGTTTTATCATATGAGCTAATAAAACAGCTGACAAATTTCCAATTTTTATATTTCAGCCATTGTAAGGATCGCTTTCCTTCTTCCCATAGACTGTTCTTGTGTTTGGCAATAATTCCTTCCCCATCATTTAAAACAACCTTCTCCCATAGCAAATCAAAATTATCATTGGCCTGGACAAGCTGAAGTAATTGTTCATTATAGGGGTCCGCTTCTAGTTCTAACCCGATTTTTTGAAACAGTTTGATGAGTTCCTTCTTTCTTTTTTGAAAAACAAGGGAACGTAATTCTTTTCCGGCAATCATCAGCACATCAAACACCATCAGGCGGCAGGGGGATTTGTTGGCTTGCTCGTTAATCTTTCGTTCAGATTTTAATCGTCCCCGGACTTGAATCATCGAGAAATTAGCTTTATGTGTATTTTCTAATGAGACGAGTTCCCCATCTAATTGAAGGGGCAAGAAGGGCTTAAATTGTTCTTCATAGTTTAACAAAAAATCCTTTATTTCTGGAAATTGTGCGAGAAGTGATTTTCCGTTTCTGCTGGTCAGAACTATTCCTCGTGAATTCCATTCCAAAATAGCCCGAAATCCATCATATTTGACCTCGTAGAGCCAATCAGGATGTTCCGGTAAATCAAATGTAAGGCTTGGCAGCATCGGCTTCATCGTAAATTTGTCCCTTCTTTTTAATTTATTTTGTTTAATTATTATCAAATTCATCCTTTTTCCAATTGTTTTTAGGAATGTGATTGTTTTAAAGTCGCACAATAGAAACAAAAAGAATGGAGAATTACAAGATGCATACCATGTGGAAGGGTAGTATTAGTTTTGGGCTTGTTAACATTCCCATCAAGCTCCATACGGCGACAGAGGATAAAGATATCAAGCTGCGGACTCTGCATAACAAATGTCATGCCCCAATTAAATATGAAAAAATTTGTTCTGTTTGTGAGGAAGAAGTAAAACCTGAGGATATCGTTAAGGCTTATGAATATACAAAAGGTAAATTTGTTGTCCTCGATCATGACGAACTCGAAAAGTTAAGAAAAGAAAACGAAGAGAAAGCAGTTGAAATTATTGATTTTGTAAAAATGGAACAAATTGATCCAATCTATTACGATCGAAGCTATTATATGTCTCCGAGTGAGGGAGGCGGAAAAGCCTATTCCTTGCTTAGAAAAGCATTGCTGGAGTCGCAAAAAGTGGGTCTTGCCAAAATCATTATTCGCTCCAAAGAGCAATTAGCAGTCATTCGTGTATATGAAAATATATTAGTCATGGAAACGATACATTATCCCGATGAAGTTCGTAAAGCAGGGGATGTTCCAAGTGTTCCTTCAGAAGATAAAGTGACGAAAAGAGAGTTGGACACAGCCATTTTATTGATCGACCAATTAACAACAGAGTTTGAACCAGAAAAATACACAGATGAATATCGAACAGCACTGCTTGAATTGATTGAATCGAAACGAAACGGCCAAGAAACAGTATCAGCTGCAACGAAGGAAGTAGCATCCAACGTCACTGACTTAATGGCGGCATTACAGGCATCCATTGATCGGACGAAACCTAAAAAGGCCGTAGCACCTAGAAAGAAAGTGGCACCAAGAGTTAAAAAGGAAGCATAGGGAAAGTGTTAACGACCGATTCGAATTTTCGAATCGGTTTTTTACAGTTCTTGCATCCAACAATACTGCATATTTTTAATAAATGTATTTATTGTAAATATTGGGGGAGATGCTTTGGCTGTTAATGTACTCATGTTTACTGATCCGGGTATCGATGATTCATTTGCGATCATGTATGCCTTACTAAATCCAAAAATAAACTTGGTTGGCATTGTCAGTGGTTATGGAAATACACCAAAAGAAAAATCGGTTAAGAATACTGCCTACCTGTTGACTTTAGGCGGAAGAGAGGATATTCCAATCATAGCTGGTGCCGCAGGACCTCTATCAGGTGAAACAATCGTATATTATCCTGAGATACACGGCAAAGAGGGATTAGGACCAATCAAGCCTCCCGATACAATTCAGAATGTAAAAGTTTATGATATTAACAAAATTCTTGAAATTGTAAATCAGTATACAGGCGACCTTGTGATTGTCTCTGTCGGAAGACTGACTGAGTTAGCATTAATGTTTATCCTCTATGGGAATGATGCTTTAAAGGAAGTAAACACATTTTATATTATGGGAGGGGCTTTTTTGGTCCCCGGGAATATTTCTGCTGAAGCAGAGGCAAATTTTTTTGTTGATCCGATTGCGGCAGACACGGTCATGGAAAAGGCTCATAATATTCATTTATTTCCGTTAAATATTACAAATAAAGCACTCATAACTCCAGATATTATTGACTATCTAAGTAAAAACAGCCCGACACCTTTCAAGCCGTTATTAAAACCAGCCTTTGATTATTACTATAAAGCCTATCAGAAGAATGTACCCGGTATTAAAGGAGCGCCTCTTCATGATGTGGTCCCGTTAATGGCATTAACCGAACCGGATTTGGTAAAGTATATCCCGAGAAGAGTAAGAGTAGAGCAATTTGGTAATGCCAAAGGCAAAAGCATCGCTGATTTTCGACCAAAACCAGATAAAGAACCGATTAATTCGCTTGATTACATTGGCATGGAAGCTGATATACAAAAATTTATCGTCAATTTCATGGAAATATTTTTACAGGGTGATTTTAATAAACAATAATGAAACTCAGAATAGGATTCATTATTGTATAAAAATTATATAAATTTCCTACTTTTTGAAATTTGATTGACTGTAAAGCTAAATTAGGGTAAAATAAAATTACGCTTTTAAGTTAGTTAAATATTTATAGTTTAGTAGTCGTAACTGCACGAAAAATGTGGGTAATGTCTATGCCCAAACGTGTCAGTACGTCTTTTTTATTTTTTTATATGTAATAAATTAAAAGTGAACTATATTTTGGGGGTTTTTTCATGAACAACGGTAAAGTTAAATGGTTTAATGCAGAAAAAGGATTCGGATTTATTGAAGCTGATGGCGGTCAAGACGTATTCGTTCACTTTTCAGCAATTCAATCTGAAGGCTTCAAAACATTAGAAGAGGGCCAATCAGTTTCTTTTGAAATCGTTGAAGGCGCTCGTGGACCACAAGCTTCTAACGTTAAAACAGTTTAATTCTTTTATAATAAAGGTGATGCACCATTTTTTAGCATCACCTTTTATCTATATGATATTTTTAATGCGAGAAAAGTAGACTCACAGTCAATAAGCTGCTGCTAAATGATGTTTGATATTTTCCATATTGTTTAGCTAACAAACAAAGTATTTAAAACAGTCATGCACTAATTACAAGGGGTGATCGTTTTGGCGTTTGGTAGAAAAAATGATGAGGAAATCAAATTAGAAGAAACTAAAATCTGGGTATGTAGTTCAGACACGTGTAAATGCTGGATTCGTGACAATTTTAAAAGCACTGAAGTGCCTTTATGTCCAATCTGCAAAAGTGAAATGACTGAAAGTACTAAAGAATTACAAGTTATTCACAACCATAGTAAGAACTTTATGTGATCAATAGGTAGCAGGGAGGTGTAATCACTCCCTGCTATTTTTATTATCCAGCGCAAGCGCTCTAGGCCTGTCGTGAGCTGAACATGGCGCTTGTGCTTTTCTTATTCCTTGGCATTTTCTCTACAATAGGCAAGAACCAATGCTTCTTCATCTTCTTCGAGTTCAAAGTCAAGTACCTTTTCGCTCACGATTTCATAAAGATAGAAGTTAGTAATTTTATCACCATTTTCGTCGCTAACGAAAATGGTTCTAAGACCTACTCCTTGATCCGAATAAAGCTCATCCTCTTCATCCACAGCAAGTTCTAAAAAAAACTCATAACGGTCACCTGATAATAAACCGAATGGATCTTCTAATTTTTCAACTGAGTGTCCAGTAATGTTCAAAAATATCATCCTCTGCAAAGTATTCATCCTTACTATTATACACATTTTTAATTCAACAAGAAAAACTGTATAGCATTGTTATAAATATTTTTCTCGTTTTGTAGAAATTTTCCATAATTATTTCATACCATTTTGAAATAAATGTGAATAATTCCATATATGGGATTCCTATATTGAAGGAATAAGGTAAGATAAATTTGTAAAGAAGTAATCATTAAAATAGAAAGTGGTGACAGTTATTAACTATACTTGTGAATTACTTCACAAATAGGGAGAGGAAAGAAATGAATACAACGACAGAAACATTACATATTCAATTACAGCCGTTTTTTTTATCTAGAAAAAAATATTATCAGCTCCTTCATTTGCTATTTTCGGTACCCGCTACAGGTGAGTTATTAGTAGAAATTCAACATAATGGTAATTTGCGGGGATTAGAAGAAATTCATGACGGCGGAAAAATACTTCGCAATTTTTTTGAACATATGACAGTTGAACAAATTGAGAGGGAGAATGAAGAATATCAACGTCTTTTTATTGGGCCGGGCCCGCTAGTAGCACCACCTTGGGAGTCTTATTATCGGAGCAGAGAACACTTGCTATTTGAGGAATGGACTTATCAAATCAGGGAGCAATACCATCTTTTTGGTCTTCAATACAAAAATGAAAATAATGAACCTGATGATCACTTAATACCCGAATTAGAATTTATGCTTTATCTTGTAGATTTATGTTTACAAGAAACAGAGACTGATAGACTAGTAGAATTAATATCAAGCCAAATTCACTTTCTTGAAAACCATTTAACGATGTGGATTCCATATTTTTGTAAACGAATAATTGAACAGACAAATAGTCAGTTGTACCTCGGAGCATCCATGCTTCTTGAGGACTTATTAACTTTTGATTTGACCACTTTACTTGAAGTAAGGGAGGCATTACCTGATGTCAGATAAGAATACCTTGAAGGATCTATTATCAAATAAAATGCAACGGCGTACATTTTTGAAATGGTCAGGCGCAATTGGAATTCCTGTTATTGCCGGCGGCATTGGTACAAAGATGCTCGTCGATCATAAAGAAGAGCCAAAGACAGCCAATGCCAAGGATACAGAGAAAATTATTTCAACATGCAGTATTAATAATTGTGGTGGCCGCTGTGTTATCAAAGCACATGTTAAAGATGGGATGGTCGTTCGAGTAAGTACTGATACACAAGAAAGCGGCGATCTATCTACCCCACCACTTAGGGCATGTGTAAGGGGTAGAAATTACCGGAACATGCTATATGATCCAGATCGCTTAAAGTATCCTATGAAAAGGGTTGGGAAACGAGGCGAAGGGAAATTTAAAAGGATATCTTGGGAGGAAGCCATTGAAACGATTGCTTCTGAAGTAAAACGAATTGGGGATAAATATGGGCCTGAATCAAGATATGTAAACTATGCATCTGGTCAAAGTTGGGGATTACATGGCGGGAAAAATGCAGCAAGAAAATTATTGTCTCTTACAGGCGGTTTTTTAAACTATCGAAATGACTATAGTTCCGGAGCAGGAAATGTAGCCACACCCTATACATATGGCACGAATAATACAGGCAGCAGCTTTGACTCTCTTTTACACTCAAAATACATTATTTTATGGGGACAAAATCCATCGGAAATGATTTTTTCTACACCATATCGAGAATATTTAATGCAAGCTAAGAGAAACGGCGCTAAAATCATTGTCATTGACCCGCGTTATACCGATACAGCCATTGCCTTTGCTGATGAATGGATTCCGATTCTTCCGACGACTGACAATGCGATGATGGATGCGATGGGCTACGTTATCGTTAAAGAAAAATTACATGATCAAGCATTTCTAGATAAATATTGTATTGGATTTGACGGAGACCATATGCCGGATGGGATAGCTAAGAGTGAATCCTTAAAAAGCTATTTATTGGGTGAAAAAGATGGGATTGAGAAAACACCTGAATGGGCCGAGGGAATTTGCGGCGTCCCTGCGGGGAAAATTCGAGAAATTGCACGGGAATATGCTAAATCTAAGCCTGCCGCCCTTATTCAAGGTTGGGCAGCACAGCGACAAGCGTATGGTGAACAATTCATGCGTGGCGGGGCACAGCTTGCCTGCCTAACAGGAAATGTCGGCAAGTTAGGCGGTTGGGCCGCCGGGACCGGATATTGGAGCCGTTCGGACATTGTATATCCATTTTCATATGAAAATCCGGTTAAAGCTTCGATTCCATGCTTCCTCTGGACGAAGGCTGTTGAAAAAGGAACAGAAATGACAGCAGCGGATGGATTAGAAGGTACTGATAAATTAACAACAAACATCAAATTAATTTTCAATATGGCAGGAAATATGCTAATTAATCAACATGCTGATATCAATAAAACAACTAAGCTTCTTGAAGATGAAAGTAAAGTAGAGTTCATTGTAGTCAGTGATATTTTTATGACACCAAGTGCGAGGTATGCGGATATTTTGCTGCCGGGAACTACTTTCTTTGAGCGATATGACATTGGTGTCCCTTGGTGTTTTGGTGATTACGTTGTATTTGGTGATAAAACGATTGACCCGCTGTTTGAATGCCGCGATGAATACGATGTGTTTGCAGAAGTGGCAGATAAATTGGGACTAAAGGAAAAATTTACTGAAGGAAAGACGACACTTGACCTTGTTAAAGAAAGTGTGGAGAGAACAAGGAAAGAGTTGACTCCTGACTTCCCTTCGTTTGAAGAATTCCGAAGAAATGGGGTTCATCATTTTAAATATGATTCACCACTTATCGGTTTTAAAGAGCAAATTGACGACCTTAAGAAACATCCGTTCGAAACTCCTTCAGGTAAAATTGAGCTATTCTCAAAGGCATTATGGGATATGAATCAGCAGGATGAAATTCCAGCGATTGCGAAATACATTTCTTCATGGGAAGGACCACAAGACCCAATTATTAACAAGTTTCCGTTGCAGTTGATTAGCTGGCATTATAAACGGAGATGTCACTCTACCTATGATAACCAAGCGTGGCTCGAAGAAGCTGCCAAGCAAGAGATGTGGATGAATCCAAAAGATGCTGAGAAACGTGGGATAAAAGCTGGTGATCGAGTTCAGGTATATAATGAGCGGGGCTCAATCTATATCGATGTAAAGGTGACTCCGAGAATTACCCCGGGCGTGGCGGGTATCCCTCAGGGAGCATGGTTTACGCCTGATAAAGATGGACTTGACCAAAGGGGTTCTGTTAATGTGCTGACTTCACAACGGCCAACAGCCCTCGCTAAATCAAATCCACAACTAACGAACTTAGTTGAAGTGAAAAAAGCGTAGGGAGTGAATAAGTTGGAACAGCTAGGATTTTATATTAACCAAGGCCTCTGTTCAGGGTGTAAAGCCTGTAGTGTGGCTTGTAAGGATAAAAATAATCTCGATGTCGGAATTAATTTTCGAAGGGTATACACTTATGAAGAAGGAGCGTATATTCAGCAGCCGACCAAGGGAATCGTCCATAATATCAAAGCCTTTTATTTTTCGATTTCTTGCAATCATTGCACCAATCCGAAATGCTTGCCAATCTGCCCCACTGGAGCGATTGTGAAGAATAAAGAAACAGGTGTTGTTAGGATTGATCAAGATATTTGTCAAGGAGTTCAACTATGTGTAAAGGCATGTCCTTACGGAGCCCCACAATATAATCAGAAGGTCTTTAAATCAAATAAATGTGATTTTTGTATGGATTTGCAGAAAAAGGGTGAGGAACCTGTTTGTGTAGCTACCTGTCCAATGAGGGCGATTGAATTTGGCCCTGTCGAAGAGTTAAGGAAGAAGTATGGCAATGTTAGTCAAATTAAAGGAATGCCAAGTAATGCAATTACCCATCCTAACATCGTGATAACTCCGCACAAAGATGCGAAATTGTCAAGTTCATGAGGCGCGTAGGAAACAAGAAATATACTAACTGCAGGACTTAGGATGATTCGGTCCTGCAGCTTTTTATTGAAGGTGGTCAGATGTCTCTTTTGGTAAAATGGCTTGAAAGTATGCATGTAGATTTGAAGATTACCAATAAATGTTCACGAAACAGAAATGTTCGATCCACCTGCACCTTTTGCTTGGAATTGTGTAAGTACGGGGCATTAGAGATCAATCAGCAATCCATAGAAATCAATCAGTCACAATGCACATCATGTGGTGATTGTGTCATCTCCTGTCCGATGTCAGCAATCGAAGGAATTGCCGTAACGAGGGAATTCGAAGAAAATAGCCTTATATATAAGGAAGATTACACCCCAACTGAAAAAGAATTGTTGATTTATAAAAAAAGAGGTCTACATGCGATTACACTTAACGGAGCTCCACTCAATGATAAATGGAAATTTGTACTAACTGAGACCAATAGGATGTTAGGGCAACTCGATCAAAGATCCATTGAGGTGGTTCAGAGAAAAAATGTTGAAAAACTTTCGCGGAGAGATTTATTCACTTCAATGCAGTCAGGTGGGAAAAAGCTAGCCAAAAGTTTGACGCCGGCTTCATGGAAACTGGAAGCAAATGAGTGGACCATAGTAAACTATTACCCGGAATATCAATTTTACACAGTAGAGCTGGATAAAGACAAATGTACATTTTGTAAAGCTTGTTTTACCTTTTGCAGCCAAAAGGTGTTTCAATTAAAGGACACTAGTTTACAAATCGAAAGTAATAATTGTGTAAACTGCACCGATTGTGTAGATATTTGTCTAGAGGATGCCATTCAAATAACTCCACAAATAAAGAAAAAAGTTAATTATCAGGAACCTATTCATGCTAAGAAATGCTTAGATTGTGGCCAATCATTTCACTCGTTACAAGCAGAAACGGTGAAATGTCCGGTCTGTGTGAATAGGGATCCTGAATGGTTAAGCCCCTATCAATAAGACTACGAAAAAACGCCGGAAATCTCCGGCGTTTTTTAAATAAATAAAAACACGATAATTCGGCGTGTTTTTTGAAAGAATACGTATGAAGGAGAAGATGAGATTCGAACTCACGCAACGGTTACCCGTCCTAGCGCATTTCGAGTGCGCCCCCTTATAACCACTTGGGTACTTCTCCATTATATATTATGGAGCGGGTGAGGGGAATCGAACCCCCGCCGTCAGCTTGGGAAGCTGAAATTCTACCATTAAACCACACCCGCATCATCTCTTAAATAACCATATACATTATACCATAATAATAAAATTTAGTGCAGAAAAAATTTTGCAATCCAAGAAAATTTCAAATAACATTCAAAAACGTTCAAATTTTGATTGTTTTTGAAAGAAAATGATTGATTTATGCAATCGTTTTCAGTATTATGTAATTATGAAGAATAAAAAATCCAGGTGGTGATGCCTTGTTAACGCCAGAACGTCATCGAATCATAATGCAATTATTAAAAGCTAAAAATGTAGTTAAAATAAATGAAATTATGGAGTTAACCGATTCATCGGAGTCAACAATTCGCCGAGATCTTTCACAATTAGAGGACCAAAAGTTCTTGAAGAGAATCCATGGAGGTGCCTCAAGATTACAAGGGAAGCTTCAAGAGCCTAGTATGATTGAGAAATCCTCCAAAAACCTTCAAGAGAAACGGTTGATTGCCCAATATGCAGCCAGTTTAGTAGAAGAGGGTGATTGCATTTATCTTGATGCCGGGTCAACTGTGATTGAAATGATTGAATTCCTGCCGTTAAAGGAAATCGTTGTTGTCACAAATGGGTTAATGCATTTAAAACCATTATTGGATAAAGGCATCTCAACCTATTTAATTGGCGGCTTGGTAAAGCAGAATACAAATGCTTTCATCGGAAGGGGAGCTTTAGTGGGCCTAGAACTATACCGTTTTGATAAATGCTTTATGGGTGTTAATGGTATCCATCCACAATTTGGCTTTACAACTCCAGACCAGGAGGAAGCAATGGTGAAGCAAAAGGCAATTGCTCTTTCAAGAGAAACCTATGTATTAGCAGATCATACAAAGTTTGCTGAAATCTCGTTTGCCAAAATTGCCGATATCCAAGAGGCGGCCATTATTACCGATGAAGCAGATGATGAAACGCAGAAGCAATACGTAAATAGAACAACTATAAAGGTAGTGACATCATGATATATACATTAACTTTGAATCCCTCGGTTGACTATATAGTCAAACTCGAGAGCTTTCAGCTAGGAGAGTTAAATCGTACAGTAAATGAGGCAAAGTTTCCAGGTGGAAAAGGAATCAATGTCTCAACTGTATTAAAACAATTTGGAAGCAAAAGTAAGGCACTTGGGTTTATTGGTGGCTTTACTGGAGCTTATATTGAGCAATATCTCCAAAATGAAGAAATTGATACGAATTTTGTTCAGGTTGATGAAGATACACGCATCAATGTAAAGATTAAAACGGGTCAAGAGTCAGAAATTAATGCCTTGGGTCCAAACATTTCAGAACAAAACTTCGCACTTCTAAAACAAAAAATTCAACACTTAGGAGCAGACGATTTATTAGTACTAGCTGGAAGTATCCCTGCTAGCTTACCTAAAACAACCTATGAGGAACTTGTAAAAATTTGCACAGAAAACGGAGCACAATTTGTTGTAGATGCAGAAGGAGATTTATTAAAAAAGGTCCTTCCCTATCACCCATTTTTAATCAAGCCGAATCATCATGAGCTAGGTGAATTATTTGATACAAGCATTACTACCGCAGAAGAAGTGATCCCTTATGGCAAAAAGCTCGTAGAAATGGGTGCGGAAAATGTCATTGTTTCATTAGCTGGCAGAGGGGCGGTGCTGATCAATAGCGAAAAAGTACTTTTTGCAAAAGTTCCAAGTGGTGAAGTGAAAAATTCAGTTGGTGCAGGGGATTCTATGGTTGCTGGTTTCTTGGCGGCATATGAGCGAACTAGAAAGATTGAAGAAGCTTTTCGGTATAGTGTTGCATCAGGTAGTGCAACTGCCTTTTCACTAGGCTTATGCTCGAAGAGAAAAGTAGAAGAACTTCTTCCGCAAGTTCATATTAAAGAGATTCGTTAAGGGAGAGAAAATCAATCATGAAAATTACTGAATTATTAACAATAAATACGATCCTATTAAATATTGAAGGTAACCAAAAAGAAGACACGATTGATCAGCTTGTTGAGGTCCTGTTTAAGGCGGGGAAAATATCGGACCGTTCTGAATTTAAAGCTTCAATCTTAAAACGTGAAGAACAAAGTACAACAGGTATAGGGGATGGAATTGCCATTCCGCATGCGAAAACAAAGGTAGTAAATGAAGCAGCGATTGTCTTTGGGAAATCAGCCGCAGGTGTTAATTATGAGTCATTAGACGGGAAACCTGCACATTTATTCTTTATGATTGCTGCCCCGGAAGGTGCGAATAATACACATTTAGAAGCATTAGCAAGACTATCTGGTTTGCTAATGAAAGCGGAAGTAAGGTATGAGCTTTTAAAGGCAACAACTCCTGAAGAAATCATTGACACGATAAACCGTTATGACAAAGAGGAAAAGCAAGAAACGGTTATAACAAATAAAAAGAATTTTATTGTGGCAGTTACAGGTTGTCCCACAGGTATTGCCCATACCTATATGGCAGCCGATTCCTTAAAAGCTAAGGCATCTGAAATGGGTGTAGATATAAAGGTAGAGACAAATGGTTCGGGCGGTGCCAAAAATGTCCTGACAAAAGATGAAATTGAAAATGCAACAGCAGTTATTATTGCAGCCGATATCAATGTTGAAATGGAACGTTTCAACGGCAAACACGTCATTCAAGCAGCGGTAGCTGAAGGAATTCGCCGCCCTGAGCAACTATTAGATAAAGCCCTAAAACAGGATGCACCTATTTATCGAGGGAATGGCGGGAAAAGTGAAAAAGGATCCGACCAAAAAGGGTCACGTACTGGCTTTTATAAGCACTTAATGAATGGTGTTTCAAATATGCTGCCATTTGTTGTTGGTGGTGGAATTCTAATTGCCATTTGCTTTATGTTTGGTTATAACTCATTTAAGCCTGACGATCCCTCGTATAACCAGATTTCAGAAGCATTAATGACGATTGGCGGCGGTAACGCATTTGGACTTATTGTACCTGTACTTGCAGGTTTTATCGCCCTTAGTATTGCAGATCGGCCAGGTTTTGCTCCAGGTATGGTTGGTGGAATGATGGCTGCAAGTGGTGGAGCTGGATTCCTTGGCGGATTGGTTGCAGGTTTTATAGCAGGTTATGTTGTCCTTCTTCTTAAGAAAGTATTTGCTGGACTTCCAAGATCTTTAGAAGGTATTAAAAGTATCCTAATTTACCCTCTTTTTGGTATAGCAATCACAGGTTTCATCATGCTTTATGTAGTAAACAAACCAGTTGCTTGGTTAAATGGAACAATTGCGGATTGGTTGACAGGTCTTGGTACCGGTAATGCAGTACTATTAGGTATCGTTCTTGGTCTTATGATGTCCTTTGATATGGGTGGTCCAGTTAACAAAGCTGCCTATGTATTTGGAACAGGTTTATTAGCAAGCGGCGTATATGAGCCAATGGCTGCCATTATGGCCGCTGGTATGGTACCACCGCTCGCAATTGCGCTCGCAACTACATTTTTCAAAAATAAATTTAATGACCTGGACAGAGATGCGGGAAAAGCATGTTATGTTATGGGCTTATCCTTTATTACTGAAGGGGCAATTCCATTTGCCGCAGCCGACCCATTGCGTGTCATTCCTTCGGTTATGGCAGGTTCAGCAATCGCAGGTGCGTTGTCAATGGCCTTTGGAATTGGGCTCCGTGCTCCGCATGGCGGAATATTCGTAGTTCCATTGGTTGAAAATGGTGCTCTTCTTTACGCACTGGCTATTTTAGTGGGTTCAGTTGTATCCGCACTATTAATTGGTTTTCTAAAAAAACCAGTGAAATAAGACGAAATGAAAGGGCTGAGGAAATTTCCTCAGCCCTTTTGTTCCTGTCCTTGAGGCTTGATAGCTAGCAATGCAACAAGTGCTGCAATGATACTGAAACTACCCAAAAGAATAAAAATCCAATGAGTCGCATTTTTTAATAACAAAGCAATAATCGGAGGTCCAGCAGCTACTCCAATGAATCTCATCGAACTGTAAATAGATGAAATCGTTCCTCTTTCTTCTTTTTCAACGCCTTCGGTAATTAATGCATCTAAGCATGGAAGACCTGCACCGATACCAACTCCGCTGATAAGAAACATGGTGATCATGTACCAAAGCTTGATTGAAAACCATAATGCACCTATGGATAAGGCTGTAGCGAGAATTCCAGCAAAGGTTATCCATTTCATCAATACCTTGTTTTTCTTGATCACCTTGCCACTTATAAAGGATGAAAGACAAAGTGCACCGAGTGGTAATGCCAGAAAAAACCCTTTTTTAATATCTTTAATGCCATATTCCTTTTCAAAAATCTCCGAAAGGTAAAACAAAATCCCAAACAGGACTAGCATCAGGATGCCGCCAATAAAAAATATTGCATAAAGCCAGCGACCCTTTTCTGTAAAGGTTTTTTTCACATTGCTGAAAAATTCTTTAAAGGGAATTGGTTTATTAGTTGATTTTGGACTTTTAACCAGAAACATGATCATCAAGACGGAAATGGCACAAAAAACTGGGAAAGAAAAAAAAGGTATAAACCAAATAAATCCCGCTAGAAAAGCCCCTAAAATAGGGCTTAATACCTTACCAAATGTATTAGATGTTTCTATTAGACCCAAACAACAACTAACATCATCCTCATTCTTAAACATATCACCAACCAAGGGCAGGACAATAGGGGCAGCTCCTGCAGCACCGACCCCTTGGAGGGCGCGGCCTGCTAAAATAATCCAATACGCATCATCGAGTTTCCATGCGGCAAATCCTGAGATGAGTCCGCCAATTCCTGCTATGATGAGACTGGGGATAATAACCTTTTTTCGACCGATATGATCTGATAAGTATCCTGCAACAGGTATTAAAAAAATAGCAACAATCGAATAAACCGTAATAATCATACTTGTTTGGAAAGAAGATATAGATAATTTACTTTCCATCGAAGGTAGAACTGGTATTAACATAGAATTCCCCAATGTCATGACTAAAGGAATGGAAGACAGTGATAGGATCGCCCACTTTTGATTAGATATCTCATCGGACCGCTTTTGTCCAGCTGCAGATTGTTTCTTTTTTGCAGCTTTTGGATTTTGGCTTAAATGTTCAATATGTTCCATTAATCTTCTATCCCGCCTTCATGTTTATGCTATTATTACTATTAGCTTATTGATAAAAAAAAAACCCGGAATAGGGTTCCTTTAATTGGAATAAGCTAAAAGAGAACTATTTTGGAAAATCATAAGTTTTTGTCCATTTAGAATATTCTAAATTAACACTTGACATTAATGGTATTTTTGCGTAGGATAAATATCAATCAATAGTAATTGTTAATATTTAACTCGTTGAGCAAGAGGAGTACACTAATTTTATTCTTTCAAGAGAGTCGGGGTAGGTGGGAGCCTGATAAGAATGGATTTGTGGAATGGACTTGTGAGAGGCATCTTGAAATCATCAGTAGGGATGCACGGAGCTCCACCGTTAAAAGGATAGGATATCGAACATAAATGTTCCGTATCTGAAGAGGAAGCACGTTTTCTAACTGCTTCAAATGGAGGTGGCACCACGACCATAGAATCGTCCTCTATATGCGTAAATTTTTGCGCATATAGAGGACGATTTTTTTTTATTTTTGAAGGGAGTCGGAAAATGGAAATTAAAACGGGTTATTTCATAAAAGAGATTAAAGGAGATACGCTTACACCAATCTCCATTTTACAAAAAATGAGCGGGAATAAGAAGTTTTTATTGGAAAGTTCCCATAAGTACAATGATTCTGGAAGATATTCCTTCATCGGTGCTGATCCAGCCTTTGAGCTCATTTCGAACGGTGATAGCAACGAAATTATTTCGAGGAATGGAGACAAGGAAGTAATAAAGGGTAACCCTCTCGAAGTGTTAAAAAGCCTTATCCCTCCCATAGATTATAAAGAATCTCCCTTTCCGTTTATTGGAGGGGCTGTAGGATATGTGGGATATGACATTATCAGGCAATATGAAGTGATTGGTGAGGAACATTCAAACGGAATGGAGATGCCGGATGTCCATTTAATGTTTTATGAAGAAGTCATTGTCTTTGATCACCTTGAAGATAAGATTTTGATTTGTGGATGTCCTTTAACTAAGGAGAGCGACAACGCTTTAGTTGAGAAGAGAATTGAAGAAAGAATAAAGGAACTAAAAAAGCCAACTTTCTATGCAACTGACGAGCCGTTTTCTTTTTCAGGATTTGTCTCAGATACAACAAAAGAAACCTTTATTAAGAATGTAGAAATAGCCAAAGAACATATTTTAGCTGGTGATATTTTTCAAGTGGTTCTATCAAGACGAATGAAATCAACCTTTAACGGAGAACCTTTATCACTTTATCGTAAGCACCGTGCAAATAATCCCACTCCTTATATGTTTTATATTGATTTTGATGCATATACCGTTATTGGTTCATCTCCCGAAAGCTTACTTAAAACAAGGGAAAGAACAGTCATTTCGAATCCCATCGCAGGAACAAAAAGACGAGGGAGAACGATTGAAGAAGATTTGCTGATCGAAAAAGAATTGAAAAATGATGAAAAGGAACTTGCGGAGCATAAGATGCTTGTCGACCTTGGCAGGAATGATCTTGGGAAAATCAGCGAGTTCGGCACAGTCCAGGTGGAAAAGTATATGACAGTAGAAAAATATCGCCATGTAATGCATCTTGTGTCAGAAGTAAGCGGCCAATTAACGACAGATAAAACTGCAATCGATGCTCTTGCGGCCTGTCTTCCTGCCGGGACTGTTTCAGGGGCTCCAAAGGTTCGGGCCATGGAGATTATTAACTCGTTGGAAAAATCAAAACGAGGCTTATATTCAGGGGCGGTAGGATACTTATCAGCGGATGGAAATATGGATTTTGCCCTTGCCATTCGAACCATGGTTTTAAAAGAGGGTTTGGCCTATATTCAAGCGGGTGCGGGAATCGTGTATGACTCGAATCCAGAGTCGGAATATCAAGAGACGATAAATAAACTTAATTCTTTCTTGGAGGGTGAGAAATGATTTTATTGATTGATAATTTTGATTCGTTTACATTCAACCTCTATCAATATCTTGGAGAATTAGGGGAACAAATTACCGTGTTTAGAAATAATCAACTAACAATGGAACAAATCAGAGAATTAAATCCAAAAGCAATTATTCTTTCCCCTGGGCCTGGGAAACCGGAGAAAGCCGGGATTTGTATTGAATTGATTCAAACATTCTATGATAAAATCCCGATTTTAGGGATTTGTCTTGGGCATCAGGCCATTGGAGCTTCCTTCGGTGGAAAGATTCAAAGAGCAACACTCATCAAACATGGTAAAACATCGATGATTTCGCATCATCGCTTAGGGCTTTTCAAAGGGCTTCCCACCCCTGTAGATGTGATGAGGTATCATTCATTAATTATTGAAAAAAGTAGTATTCCTGATGTATTAGAGTGTATCGCATATTCTGAAGAGGATCAGGAAATTATGGCCATAAAACATCGTCAATTTCCTGTTTACGGTCTCCAGTTTCATCCTGAGTCAATTGGTACTCCTTCGGGAAAGGAAATCATCAAGAACTTTTTAAATGAGATAGAAAGGATGAAGAAAAATGAAGAATTACTTACTCCAATTAGCTGAACATGAATCATTCTCTGAAAACCAGATGAAAGAAGCCGTTAATTTTATTTTGGGTGAGGAAGTTTCAGAATCTGAAATTGCTGCCTTTTTAATGGGTTTGAAATCAAAAGGAGAAACAGTCGAAGAAATTACCGGGATTGTAAAAGCCATGAAAGCAAATACATTGAAATTTAAAGAGGAATTTTCAGGTGTTCTTGATAATTGTGGGACCGGAGGAGACGGGTCTTCGAGTTTTAATGTGAGTACCACTTCAGCGTTTGTTATTGCTAGTGCCGGAATCCCTGTAGCCAAACATGGAAACAGGAGTGTCTCAAGCAAAACAGGCAGTGCCGATGTCCTTGAATATTTAGGAGTAAATTTAAATCTATCTGCGCAAAGAACGGAAGAAATTCTACAGGAAATCGGAATATCCTTCTTATTCGCACCTAATGTTCATCCCAAATTGAAGAAAGTAATGATGGTTCGCAAACAACTTAAGATTCCAACTATATTTAATTTTATCGGTCCGCTAACTAATCCGATTGAGTTGGACTATCAATTGCTAGGTGTGTATCGTAGAGATCTTTTAAATGTGTTTGCTGAAGTTCTTCAAAAGTTGGGCCGCAAGCGCGCCATTGTCGTTAATGGAGCTGGCTTTATGGATGAAGCATCACTCCAGGGTGAAAATCATTTAACTATTTTAGAGGATGGGAAGATCACCAACCTGTCATTTAATCCTGAAGAAGTGAATCTCCCTCAATACGATAACAGCAATATTAAAGGTGGGGACTCCAAGGAGAATGCTGAAATATTAATCAAAGTCTTAAAAGGAGAAAAAGGTGCTTACCGAGATACAGTACTACTTAATTCGGGACTTGGTATATACACAGCGGGGAGAGCAAACTCCATTAAGGAAGGTATCCAAATAGCGAGTGAAATTATTGATTCTGGAGCCGCATATGAAAAATTAAACAAGGTGATTGAGAAATCAAATGCAGCAGGTCAGAAAGAGGCGATATAAGTGGCAACAATCTTAGATAAAATCATTGATGAAAAAAGAAAAGAGGTCCTTCTCCTTCGAGAAGGAAACCAGCCAATCCTAGATACTGATCTCCCTAAAAGGTCTTTTATACAAAAGCTGCATATAGCCGGTGATATATCGATTATATCTGAATTTAAGCGTGCATCTCCGTCAAAAGGAATTATTAACAATACAATTGAGCCATCCTATCAGGCTGCGATATACGAAGAGTATGGTGCTTCAGCCATTTCTGTCCTTACAGACCAAACCTTTTTTAAAGGATCCTTCTCCGATTTAAAAGCAGTTCGGAGGAACGTAAACCTGCCAATTCTATGTAAGGATTTTATCATAGATCGACTCCAAATTAATCTTGCTGCGTTTCATGGGGCAGATATTATTTTATTAATAGTAGCAGCTTTAGATGATGATAGCTTGCGAGACCTTTTTGAATATGCTGAAAGCTTAGGCTTGGAGGTATTAGTTGAGGTCCATAATGAGCAGGAACTCGACAGGGCCCTGAAAATGGGCGCAAACCTGATTGGCGTGAATAATCGGGATCTAAAAACGTTTCAAGTTTCACTGGAAGTAACAGAAAATTTAGCTTCTACAGTAATAAACTCTGGGGCTTATCTTATTAGTGAGAGCGGAATTCAACATCCAGAGGATGTAAAGCGAGTCAGGAATGCAGGAGCAAACGGGATATTAGTTGGAGAGGCTTTGATGAAAAGTTCAGATGTAAAGCAATCCTTTTCGGACTTTCGCATCCCCCTTAAAGAAGGAGTAAAAAGATGAAAGTAAAAATTTGTGGAATAACCAATGTTGAGACAGGGCTTGCGGCCGTTGAATACGGGGCAGATGCGCTGGGGTTTGTGTTTGCTGAAAGTAAACGCAGGATTTCCATTGAGAAAGCAAAAGAAATTATTGCACATTTGCCTAAAGAGGTCTTCAAGGTCGGTGTGTTTGTCAATGAAACAAGAGAGAGCATAGAAACAATCGCTTCTGCTGTTGGGCTTACACATGTTCAATTACACGGAGACGAAAGTGCGTCATTCAGTGAATCTCTTTCACTGCCAGTCATAAAAGCCATTAGTTTTCAAGGGAATGAAAGTTTAGCGGCTTTGGCTGATTTATCAAATGACTTCATCCTGCTAGACAGCCCCAAAGGGAAATACAGAGGTGGAAATGGGAAGGTATTTAATTGGAATGAGGTAAATCCTCATTTGCTTTCTAGCAAAAATATTATCCTTGCCGGCGGGTTGCATGCAGACAATGTTGAAGAGGCAATAAAAATTATTAGGCCCTTCATGGTAGATGTAAGCTCAGGCGTAGAAACTGAGGGGAAGAAGGATTTAAAAAAGATTCAAGCATTTATTAATATAGCAAAAAGCACATTTGTGGGGAGGTAAAGGGAATGAACACATATACATTACCAAATGAAAGTGGACACTTCGGTATTTTTGGAGGAAGATTTGTCCCGGAAACATTAATGAAGGCAGTAATAGAACTTAGTGAGGCCTATGAAAGTGCCAAAAAGGATCCTTCCTTTCAAGCCGAGATAGGGCAGTTGTTAAAAAACTATGTTGGTAGAGAAACGCCATTGTACTATGCAGAAAACTTAACCCGCCATGCGGGAGGAGCTAAAATTTTTCTGAAAAGAGAAGATTTAAACCATACTGGAGCTCATAAAATTAACAATGCCATTGGGCAGGCACTCCTTGCGGTACGAATGGGAAAGAAGAAAATTGTTGCTGAAACAGGTGCAGGTCAGCACGGTGTCGCAACTGCCACCGTTTGCGCTTTATTAAATCTTGATTGTATCGTTTTTATGGGGGAAGAAGATATCAAAAGGCAGGCACTTAATGTATTTCGAATGGAACTGCTAGGTGCAAGGGTTGTCAGTGTTACTTCTGGGAGTGCAACATTAAAAGATGCAGTAAACGAAGCCTTAAGATACTGGGTAGAAAATGTTGATGATACCCACTATTTATTGGGTTCTGTTATGGGACCACACCCTTTTCCACAAATGGTAAGAGATTTTCAAAGTGTGATTGGAAAGGAAACAAAACAACAATTCCAATTATGTGAAGGAACGCTTCCAGATGCCTTGGTCGCCTGTATTGGCGGTGGGAGCAATGCAATGGGGATGTTCTACCCGTTTATTGAGGATGAGAGCGTCAGTCTTTATGGAGTGGAAGCTGCAGGTCAGGGAGTTGATACAGAATATCATGCAGCATCGTTAACAAAAGGAAGTCCGGGTGTATTACATGGTGCACTGATGTATCTCTTACAGAATCAAGATGGTCAAATTCAAGAAGCGCACTCCATTTCGGCTGGCCTTGATTATCCTGGCGTTGGACCAGAACATAGCTATTTACATGACATTGGTCGAGCAGCCTATCACTCGATTACTGATAAAGAAGCGTTAGAAGCATTTCAGCTTTTATCGAAACTTGAAGGGATCATTCCTGCATTAGAGAGTGCACATGCCATTGCTTTTGCTGTAAAACTTGCTGCAGGAATGGATAAGTCAAAAAACATCGTCGTGTGTCTATCAGGTCGCGGGGATAAAGATGTTGATACTGTGAAAACTCGGCTAAGAGAGGAGAGATAAATAATGAACCGTTTCGAACAAGCATTTTCAGCATTGAAAAAAAACAATAAAAAAGCTTTTGTACCCTACATAATGGCAGGGGATGGCGGGTTGGATTGTTTGGTTGACCGCCTAATATTATTGGAGAGATATGGTGCAACTGCCATTGAAGTTGGAGTCCCTTTTTCAGACCCTGTTGCCGATGGGCCAACCATTCAACGGGCTGGCATTCGGGCACTTGAAAACGGAACCACTTTAAAGGGGATTATTGCAGAAATAAGAAAAGCGAGACAAGAGGTTTCTGTTCCAATCCTATTGATGACCTACTTGAATCCCATTTATTCCTATGGCATCAATGAATTTGTCAAAGATATTCGCCTAGCCGGTGTGGACGGGTGTATTATTCCCGATTTGCCAATCGAAGAGGAGGAAATTATTACTCCTCAGCTTGAAGAGGCGGAAATAGAATTGATTCGACTTGTTACGCTGACAACACCGATGGAGAGAATTAAGACCATTTCAAGCAAGGGAAAAGGCTTTTTATATACAGTTACCATAAAGGGGATTACGGGGGCAAGAAATGAATATGATTCGGAATTGAATCGATTTTTATTGGCAATAAAAGAAGTGAGTCCCATTCCTGTACTTGCAGGCTTCGGTATTTCAAATCAAGATCAAATACTAGACTTAACAAAATACTGTGATGGAGTTATTGTCGGAAGTAAAATTGTCGATTTATTTAACAGTCAAAACCTGCTAGAGCTAGAAAAGTTGATGACAGTGTTCAAATCAAAATCAGAAATCGTATAGGAAAAAGGTCTACTCTCTTCCAAGTGAGTAGACCTTTTTAGTACAACGTGTCATTTGTTACTGCGAGAATCCCCTATTATTACTATAATATAGTTTACGGAATTGTTTTTTAAACGGCTGTTGCTTAACGGCTAAACTAACCAGATTTTAGTAAGGATGAGGGATTATGAAGGTTTATGAAACGATACTTTCTATTCTAGATGAAAAAGGACCATTACCTATTCCGGCAATTTGCCAAGAGGTCAATCACGTCCTTAGTTCAAATCGCGAAAAACCAATCCTTCCAGCACAGATTATATCGATTGTCACAAGAAAAAAGGATTTATTTCGCGTGAACGGCGGAAGAATTTCAATTCATCCAGATAAATTTCCATTTTCATTAATTGCTTCTCTTGAAAGTTTTGGTGACATTTCTTACCAAGTTCGCGTTAATTTCGTGAAAAATCGTTTTGCAGCTTTGGTCTGGCGAAATAAAGAAAATCTTCAGCCCTTTTCGGATTTCCAAGCGATTGTTCATGGCGACCTGGAAGAATTTAAACGAGAACTTTATAGTATGAATATCTGGGAGTGGAAACCAACCTATCGAAGTGAAGACGGAATAATTATCGAAGGGAAATACTGGTCTGTAAAGTTAATTACAAAAGGTAAAGTCTATGTAAGTGAAGGAACTAAAAGCTTTCCGGAAAACTGGGATCAGTTTTGTAATGCAGTTGAAAAATTAACAGGTACACCATTTCATTAGTAGATGAATATCGAACCCAACCAGTAATTCCCAGCTTCTTGAAAGCTAAAGATATATCCTGTATAATGAGTTTATACCATATTAAGAAAATATCTTGATGATTATATTTATTTTTCTGAAACTTCCCGTTGTGGAAGTTTTGTTTGTTTTTATTAAATATTTAATTTTTATGAAAATTTACTTGTACAAGGAGCGTAAATTAGATGAAAGAAATGTCGGTTGAAGATCTTTTTACAATAAAGAACCAAGTGATCATTGATATACGCTCACCGATTGAGTTTAAAGATGGGGCAATTCCAGGGGCAATCAATGTTCCCTTATTTACAGATGAGGAACGGCAAATAATCGGAACTATTTACAAACAAGAAGGAGCAGCAATTGCTAAATGGAGAGCAATGGAAATTGTCTCTCCGAAAATTCCCGAACTCCTTCAAACGATAAAGAAATGCGTATCAAATGATACAGAGCTTATAATCCATTGCTGGCGCGGTGGAATGCGAAGTAAGGCCGTGGTTACATTTTTAGAGTTTGCCGGAATTTATTCATGGCGTTTAGTAGGTGGTTATAAAGCATACCGCCAATATATTCTTGGACAACTGCCGACCATGCTTCCTAACAAAGCAATCGTCCTCCATGGATTAACAGGTGTTGGAAAAACAGAGGTCTTAAAGATATTGAACAAGAAGGGATATCCTATCCTAGACCTTGAAGAGATGGCGGGGCACCGCGGGTCGATATTTGGAACGATAGGTCTTAGTGACGGCCATAACCAAAAGACCTTTGATTCCCTTTTATTTAAGGGACTTCTAGACATAAAAGATGCCGAGTATTTTCTGGTTGAAGCAGAAAGCAAAAGAATTGGAAAAGCTGTTCAATCTGAAGAATTGATGGATAAAAAAATGGAGGGTATTAACATCAATTTGAGCACCCCTATTGATCAACGGGTAAAACATCTTGTTTCCGAGTATGTAGAGCCATACCAGGAGGAAACATGGTATTTCGATAAGATTTCTAATGGGATTGAAAAGGTATTAAGACGGGTTAAGGATGCTGACATTAAAAAATCACTCATAGATACGTTAACTGCTCGAAATTATCCTGAAATGATTCGAATTTTGCTTGAACATTATTATGATCCACGCTACGACCATGCAAAACAAGAGTACGAAGGGGAATTCTTTGAAATATACGCCGAAAACCCAAGTGATGCAGCAGAAAAAATTGCTGCAAGGCTTAATCAATTATCCTTTTATCCTATACAGGAATTAAATGTTTATAATCGAATGATAAAATGATTGAAAAACCGCTGAATCCTGTCAGCGGTTTTTTCATTGGGTTTATGCTATCGATTTTTAAATGGTTTTAAGCCACGTCGTTTGATTTCATCCTTTAAGATTTTAAGCCATTCTTTTTCCTTGTCAGACTTTAATGCATCCCGATACGAAAAAACTAACTGCTCATTACTCATAATTTTCATTTTTATGAATGCCTCCTCGGAAAAGTGGATTGAATATTCAGTTTTTATAATTGTAATGGTTTTTACTCGTTTTGAGAACCAAAAGTTAATAAAATTTTAAAATAGTTCACATTTAAAAACTAAAAACCGATTTTATTTTAATAAATTTTAATTATTCCCTGGTTGCACAACTGTGGTGGTATTGATTATACTAGAAATTGGACAATGACCGAAAGGAACGGTGGCAACAATGATTCATCTATCATGGCGTGATCGTGAAACAGTTAAGAAAATAAAATGCGTTCATACGGATGCGAAAAAATTTCTAGTCAATAATGCCTTAACGGCTGGAGAAATCTATGATGTAAAAAATGAGACGGAAGAATTTTATTACATTATTGATAATACTGGAAAAGTAGGCGGCTTTTACAAGGAATATTTCCAGGATGCATAAATAACAGGACTGTGGGGCATAGGCCGCAGTCTTTTCTTATGGAAAAAAGGGGATAGAAAAATGACTAAATTGTGGGACGAACTATTTTCGCTACAAGGGGAAATAGTAAAATTAATTCCAATCAGCATAGACCATTTAGAGGCCTTGTGGGATGCGGCCAAACCAGATGAAATCTGGCCGTATATGGCCACAAAGGTTCGCTCGAAAAAAGAAATGGAAGATATGATAATAGCAGCATTAAAAGCCAGAGAAAATGGAACAGAATACACTTTCACCGTTGTAAACAACGAAAATCGAGTGATTGGCAGTACCCGATTTCTAGATATACTCCCACAACATAACAGTGCGGAAATTGGCTCGACGTGGTATCACCCCGATGTGTGGCGGACAAAAGTAAATACAGAATGTAAATTTCTTTTATTAACGCATGCATTTGAGGTATGGAAACTTACACGTGTTCAATTAAAAACAGATTCCCGAAATATACGATCTCAGCATGCAATAGCTAGAATTGGTGCCGTAAAAGAAGGCGTATTACGGAAGGATCGGATCATATCAGATGGCCACGTAAGAGATACAGTCTTTTTTAGTATCCTTTGTGATGAATGGAAGGAAGTAAGCACCAAATTAAATATAAAATTGCAAAGATAAGAAGATGCACGACTATCTTAACCAATCAACATGGTTAATAATAAATAGGAACATTTATTGAATTTGTACTAGGGGTGAAACCGTGATTTATTTCTTGGTTGGACTGGGTGGGATCGCCGGCAGTTTGTTCCGCTATTTATTATCAGTAATGGCAGTGGCAATCTGGGGAAAGGAATTTCCAATCGGAACCCTTTTTATTAATGTAACTGGTGCCTTTTTGCTTGGTTTTATGACAAATTATTTTGTGGGTTCCAATAAGTTTCATCCGTATCTGAAGACTGCACTTACCACTGGTGTCATTGGTTCATATACAACCTTTTCAACATTTTGCTTTGAAACGGTTCATTTATTTGAAACAGGAAAAATCATATTTGGTGTCCTTTATTTATTTGCTAGTTTATTAGGGGGACTCTATTTTGTTAAGGTGGGAATGAAACTTGGTGAGCAAGTAAATAAAACAAGGAGCGTTCTATGAAAGAGATATTATTTATTTCAATTGGGGGGTTTATAGGGGCAATTGCCCGTTTTATAATTAACCAATCAATGCACAATAACAAAGGTTTTCCTATTGGTACGCTAACAGTCAATTTAATTGGTGCTTTTCTTTTAGGTCTCTTATTCGGTTTACATGTGCAGGGGTCCTTATATTCTTTGTTGGGAATTGGATTTATGGGCTCGTTTACGACGTTTTCAACCTTAATGCTTGATGCCATAAAACTTAATAAAGAAAATAAGAAAAAGTTGTATTACGGTTATTTGCTAAGCAGTTACACGATAGGGATCATACTTGCTTTTTGTGGGCTTTGGTTAGGAAGGAAGATGTAAAAAAGAAGCATCCGAAGATGCTTCTTTTTTACAAAAAATTTATTTTTGTTTAACTTGAACTTTCGGTGTCTTATTCGTTTGATAAAGGGCTTTGCTGATCATTGTTTGTACAATTAAGAATGTACCGCCAACTACCCAATAAAGAGGCAGGGCTGCAGGAGCATTAAAAGAAAACATGACAATCATTAAGGGTGACATTAATCCCATGTATTTCATTTGGGCTTGCTGTGCAGAAGGCATATTGGACTGGGAAACTTTGAACTGAAAATAGTATATAACCCCAGCAATAATTGTAATAATGATATCCGGATTTCCCAGACTAAACCATAAAAACTCGTGGGTTTTTATCTCTTGTGAACCGCGAATCGCATAATAGAAGCCAGTCAGAATAGGCATTTGAATGATCAATGGCAAACAGCCCATATTTAATGGATTAACACCATGCTTTTTATAAAGGCCCATCATTTCAGCTTGAAGTTCTTGTTTCTTCTTAGCATCCTTTTCCGTTTTCATCTTTGTTTGAATAACGTCCATTTCAGGCTTTAAGACATCCATCTTTTCTTTCATACCCATTTGATTCTTATACTGCCTAAGCATTAACGGCATTAACGCAAGTCTGATAATTATAGTAACAAGAATGATCGCTAAGCCGTAGTTTCCATTAAAGAATTCCGCAACGGAATGGATAGATATTGAAAAAGGATTGACAACGTAATGTTGGAAAAATCCAGTATTGTTCGTTCCTTTTTGTGCTTGAGATGAACAAGCTGATAATAATAATGTTGTTAAGCCAAGCAGTGAGAATAGTAATAGTGAAGATCGTTTTGTTTTCATATTTCCTCCTAAAATGTTGTGAATATATTTAATAAGCGAAAAGGGAGGAAATAGGTTCTTCGGTATCATCCTGAGAATATTCTTTTCTACGAAAATATATAACAATTCTTTTCAGAATGAAGCTTCCATTTAAACAACTTTTCTTTCGGTAAAGAACTAATGGGTGAGTAATATTTGTCCTAGCCGGATCAGATAAGGAACCAACGAAAGAATATTCCACACTCCATGCCCATAATAATTTTAATGCGATTCCTAAAAAGATACTTACGTATAGTGCGTTTAGGGCATTGATATCTGAACTATCAATAAGCAATTGAAACAAATATTATCACCTCACTTAAATGTCAATGATATGAGTATATCTGAGATAGGAAAAAGAATCAATTTAATAATTGCTTTAATGCCATATTTTGAAGACATTACTAATTACTAAAAAAGAGAAATTGACTACTGAAACTTTCTTACTTTAAAAAAACACTGATTCAGTAGTGAATCAGTGTTCGATCGGTGCCTTCCAGTGTGCTGTAATCAATTTATAAGCAAACTCGACTTTTTCTTCGCTAGGGGGTTCAACAGAATTAAGTTGATATTCATGTCCAAGTGCTTCCCACTTATACACTCCGAGTTTGTGATACGGCAAGATTTCAATCTTTTGGACGTTTTTAAGTGTACCAATGAACTCGCCAAGTTTTTCTAGATCTTCCGGTTCATCGGTAACGGTAGGGACAAGCACATGACGTACCCATATTGGAACTTGATGGTCTGATAAAAACGTTGCAAATTCTAGAATATGATCATTAGCCATTCCAGTTAATTGGATATGCTTTTTCCGATTAATATGCTTTAAATCAAGAAGAACCAAATCGGTATACTGCAAGAGTTCTTCAAGCTGTTCGATAAAAAGCTTGGAATGGGAAAAGCAGCCACCGGATGAATCAATGGTCGTATGAATTCCTTTCTTTTTGCATTCCTTAAACAATTCCGTTAAGAAAGGAATTTGCAACAATGGTTCCCCGCCACTTACGGTAATTCCTCCGCCCGAAGATTGAATAAAAGGGAGGTAGGACATAAGATCATCCATGATATCGGAAACAGCCATTTCTTTGCCAGTGCCGATTTCCCAAGTATCAGCATTATGGCAAAACTGGCACCTTAAAAGGCAGCCTTGTGTGAAAATTACATAACGGATTCCTGGTCCGTCGACTGTCCCTAATGTTTCAATTGAATGAATATTTCCGTTCATGATGATGATCCCCCTTAGTATAACCTGAGCCCTACTTAAAGGGCCCCAGTTTTGTTCTTATAGTGACTCGTGGAATGTACGATTAATTACATCTAATTGTTGTTCTTTTGTTAATTTTATAAAGTTAACTGCATAACCAGAGACACGGATAGTTAATTGTGGATAAAGCTCTGGGTGTTCCATTGCATCAATTAGTGTTTCGCGATTAAAGACGTTAACATTTAAATGATGCCCTGCTTTGATGGCATAACCATCTAGGATTGATACTAGGTTGCGTACTTGGCTTTCTTCTTCTTTACCTAATGCTTTAGGAACGATAGAGAAGGTATTTGAGATTCCATCCATTGCATAGTTGTAAGGAAGCTTTGCAACAGAAGATAGGGAAGCTAATGTTCCTTTTGTGTCACGTCCATGCATTGGGTTAGCACCCGGTGCAAACGGTTCTCCCATCCGACGGCCATCAGGAGTGTTACCAGTTTTCTTACCATATACCACATTTGATGTAATCGTCAAGATAGAAAGGGTATGAACTGAGTCACGGTACGTTTGATGCTTGCGAAGTTTTTTCATGAATGTCTTAAGAACTTCAACAGCAATCTCATCGACACGGTCATCATTGTTTCCGTATTTAGGGAAGTCACCAGTTGTTTCAAAATCAACAGCAAGACCATTTTCATCACGGATTACTTTAACTTCACCATATTTAATGGCACTAAGTGAGTCAGCAACAACTGATAGGCCAGCAATACCTGTTGCCATCGTACGAAGGATCTTCGTATCATGAAGAGCCATTTCAATTCTTTCATAGCTGTATTTATCATGCATATAGTGAATAACATTTAATGTATTAATATATAGACCAGCAAGCCATTCCATCATTAGATCAAACTTCTGCATTACTTCCTCATAATTTAATACTTCAGAAGTAATTGGCTGATATTGTGGTCCAACTTGGATTTTTAATTTTTCATCCACGCCGCCATTAATCGAGTAAAGAAGGGCTTTAGCAAGGTTAGCACGAGCACCGAAGAACTGCATTTGCTTACCAATTTCCATTGCTGATACACAGCAAGCAATTCCATAATCATCGCCATATTCAGGACGCATAATGTCGTCGTTTTCATATTGAATCGAGCTAGTTTTAATCGACATATTGGCACAATACTTTTTAAAGTTTTCAGGGAGCTGAGGTGACCATAATACTGTTAAGTTTGGTTCTGGTGCAGCACCTAAGTTTTCTAATGTATGAAGGAAACGGAATGAGTTTTTCGTTACAAGTGAACGACCATCATTTGCCATACCGCCAATGGATTCTGTTACCCATGTAGGGTCTCCACTGAATAATTCATTATAATCTGGTGTACGAGCGAATTTAACAAGACGAAGCTTCATAATAAAGTGGTCAACAATTTCTTGAACCGCTTCTTCAGTTAATGTTCCGTTTTGTAAGTCTCTTTCTACATAAATATCTAAGAATGTTGATACACGACCAAGGCTCATCGCAGCACCGTTTTGTTCTTTAATTGCAGCTAAGTAACCAAAGTAGACAAACTGGAATGCTTCAACCGCATTTTTTGCAGGCTGGCTGATATCAAAACCATAGCTGTAAGCCATTTCCTTTAGTTCTTTTAAAGCGCGGATTTGTTCAGCAAGTTCCTCGCGTAAACGCATATTATCTTCAGTCATTACCTTACTAGTATTCTTTTGATCTTTTTGCTTTTCTTGAATTAAGAAGTTTACACCATATAATGCTACTCGACGATAATCGCCAATAATACGGCCACGGCCATATGCATCAGGAAGTCCTGTAATAATGGCTGCTTTACGAGCAAGCATCATTTCATCTGTATAAGCATCGAAAACACCTTGATTATGAGTTTTACGTAAGTCAGTAAAGAATTTTTCAATTTCAGGGTTTAATTGATATCCGTAAGCTTCACAAGCTGCTTTCGCCATGCGGATTCCACCAAACGGCTGCATTGAACGATTAAAAGGCTTATCGGTTTGTACACCAACTATTTTTTCAAGATCTTCATTAAGGTAACCAGGACCATGGGAAGTAATAGTAGAAACGGTTTCGGTGTCCATATCTAACACGCCGCCATTTTCACGCTCTTGCTTAGTTAATTCCATTACTTGTTCCCAAAGCTTCGTAGTTGCTTCAGTAGGACCTGATAAGAAAGAATCATCTCCTTCAAAAGGAGTAAAGTTTTTAAGGATAAAATCTCGAACGTTTACCTCTGTTGACCAAACACCTTTAGTAAATCCATTCCATTGTTCCATCATTTTTCACCTCATATTTTTTATGAAAACTATATAACAGTTTTGGTATTTCCTTTATGAATAGAGTATAACAGATAATTTGTGAAAAAAGGTACGTATATTAGTAACTAATTGTTAAGGTTTTGTGAAGTCCTATTTAAAAGGATTTCTTTCAGAATTTCAGGGTTTGTTATTAGAGAGTTCAGAAAAACCATCAAAAACTGTACTATAATTATTTAACCTAATTCGGAATCTGTTATATAAGAAGAAAGCTTTGTTAACAAGTTGTTAATAGCATTAACTATCCGAGCAGAACTAACTACCCAAATGAAAAAAGCAGGAGAAGATCTCCTGCCTTAATCCACTACTATATAAGCAATCATTGGACCATTTTTAGCGCGGTCGGAATGAATCTTACAAATCAATCGATAAGTACCTTCTTTTTCAAACTGAAGCGGTACAACCGTTTCTTCACCTTTTTTCACCATCCCTTTTATTTTAGTACCTTCTATATAAAAGGGATGCTCCTCGCCGTTTATCCCACTAATTAATAACCGCACCTTTTCCCCTTTTTCCATGAAGACTGTACCGGGATCCCAGCGATAAGCCTCCATTTCTTTCCCATTTTTCATTTTTGTACTAAATTCAGCAGTAACCATGTGAATTTCGCGGATACCTTTTCCTTCCTGGTTAAAGACAGTTACATCTCCGGCTTTTAACATAAACCATGCGGATAGGGAAAAAAGTACAACACCAATAGCTAAAAAAAATAGGAGTGTTTCCTTTTTAAAGACTACAAATTTCATTTCATACCTCCTCGGATATTTGTCCTACTTTATTCTTATGCTTAGTAGGTTAGGAAACTTGTCTCTTTTTTGTAAGTTTTGTGCTCTATTTGAAAAATATATCTCGTTGAACTTGGCCTTTTTTCATGGTTGAACAGTAAAAAAAATGTCTACAATGGGGATAAATACTTAGAACTTTGAGAATGTATTTCTTTGTTTTTCCTGTTGAAAAGTTTATAGTAAAATGAGGAATAAAATGAATAATTTGAAGGTGGACTTCTGAGTCAAAACATAAGACTTAGTTGAATAAGCTTAAAAAAATAGGTGGTTAGCTTGTTGGGGATTAGAAGAGAAAAGATTTTAAAAATCGTAAAATTTATTTTCCCGTTGTTACTGTTAATCTTTGCAATGATAGAAATGAAAAAATTTACCCAAAATTTAAATATGGAATTACTGAAGGATGAACTAAGCCAGCTTAATGTAGGTCTTCTTCTATTAATAATAGCAATCACCTTCGTCGCTGTATTACCAATGTTGCTTTATGATGTGGTATTAATAAGGATTTTAAAATTAAAAGTCTCCTTAAGGATCCTTTTAGAACAATCGTTCATTGCGAATTCTTTTTCTAATTTAATCGGCTTTGGTGGAATAATAGGGGCAATGCTGCGGACGTACTTCTTTCATAAACTCGAACAGGATAAGCGAAAGCTTTTAGGGGTTATTGCTTCTGTATCCTTATTTTATTTAACTGGGATATCAGTGCTCTCATGGCTTGTTACCATTAAATATCGGAACTTTCCACTATTTGTTGATACCCAATGGCTTTATTTTGCAGTTTTAGGTGTCGGTTTATATTTACCGCTTTTTATTATTATACATATGATTAAGTCACGAAAGGGCAGTCAGTCACTGTTAAGTCCAAGTATTACTTTAAAACTTATTTTGGTATCAATTTTCGAATGGCTGTCAGTATTTTTTGCGATTGTGATTTTGTGCAGGATATTGGGGATAGAAATCACTATTGAGCGTCTATTTCCTGTCTATATTGTAGCTGCTTGCGCTGGGATAATTAGCATGATTCCAGGCGGGCTGGGATCTTTTGATTTAGTGTTTATTTGGGGGATGCAAGAGTTACTTGTTCCCGAAGAAAAAGTGCTTGTTTTACTGTTATTTTATCGGATTGGCTATTATTTTTTACCTTTCTTATTAAGTCTGGTTTTCTTTGTAAAACTGTATTGGGAGAAATGGAATCAAACCTGGAATGACCTTCCGAAAGCAATTGTCCAAGGTTTTAGTCATGTCTTGTTAACGATGTTGGTTTTTTTGTCAGGACTAATCCTGCTTTTATCTGCAAGTGTTCCAGGAATTACGTCCAGACTAAAGGTAGCCCAGGAGCTATTAGCGTTTCCAATCATTAACATTTCACATCAATTATCTGTTGCGGCAGGGTTTTTGTTATTAGGGTTATCTAGAGGTATTGAATATAGTGTTAAGAGAGCGTATGAGTTGACGATGTTCGCACTAATCCTTGCGGCCTTATTTTCTATTTTTAAAGGGATTGATTATGAAGAAGCTATATTTCTAATTGTCGTCGCTTTATTACTTAGAATGTCTAAGGGGCAATTTTATCGCGAAAGTTATGTCCTTACTTGGGGGAAAACGGGTTTTGATATTACCCTTATTTTAATGATTACTACAATGTATCTCTTAATAGGGTATGCAAATTTACCAATTTCAAAAATAGAAATCCCTACAAGGCTTTTGCCATATGTAATTATTGATTATCGCGATTTATTTATGAGTGCAGTAATAGGACTCGTGATTGCCTTATTAATTCTATTGTTTGGCTATTTGATTAGTTTGCCTAAAAAGTGGACATTAGAGCGGTCGATCGGTCGGGAAGAAGAAATAAATGCACACTTTTCCAAGTATCAAGGAAAGGTATTATCCCACTTAATTTTTTTACATGACAAATTCATTTTCTGGAACAGTAAAAAGAATGTTTTAATCTCTTATCAACTATATGCAGACAAGTTAGTTATTCTTGGTGATCCGATTGGAGAGAAAGATGAATTATCTAATGCCATTGAGGAATTTCAGGAAGTAGCCGATTTACATGGTTATACTCCTGTTTTTTATCAAGTCAGTGATGATATTCTTCCATATCTCCACGGGCACGGCTTTGCTTTTTTTAAATTAGGTGAAGAAGCGTTTGTAGATTTGAAAAGTTTCTCCTTATCAGGAAACAAAATGAAGGGTTTACGGGCATTAAGAAATAAATTTGCTCGAGCAAACTATTCTTTTGAAGTAATTGATCCTCCATTTACAGAGGGGCTTATGGAAGAACTGAGCGGAATCTCTAATGAGTGGCTCCTCGGGAGAACGGAGAAGGGGTTTTCATTAGGGTTCTTTGATGAAGACTATTTAAAGAAGGCTCCAATTGCAATTGTAAAGGATGAAAAAAAGCAAATACTGGGCTTTATGAGCATTATGTATGTCTACGATGACTATCAAACCATTTCTGTCGATTTGATGAGATTTAGACCAGAAGTATCATCAGGTACGGTTGATTACCTCTTCCTATGTTTATTTGATTGGGCAAAGGAACAGGGGTACAGCCGCTTTAATATGGGGATGGCCCCACTTGCGAATGTAGGATTATCAAGGTTTTCTTTTCTTAGCGAGAAAATTGCTGCGCAAATATTTTTAAATGGACACTTTATTTACCATTTCCAAGGGCTTCGCAAATTCAAACAAAAATATACTGACAATTGGGAGCCTAAATACTTGGCCTATCGCAGAAAATCATCCTTACCATTAATA
Source organism: Bacillus sp. AFS006103 (assembly GCA_002559145.1). Taxonomy (GTDB): domain Bacteria; phylum Bacillota; class Bacilli; order Bacillales; family Cytobacillaceae; genus Neobacillus. Next base: position 116,410 of record NTXX01000016.1, on the reverse strand, counting down.
ATGGCGCAAATAACTTTATTGATATCGAAAAAAAGAAACTAATTTCTTGACCAGTGGGGCATACCCGCTGGTTTTACTTTCTACAATAATAATATTCACTTTAAAACTATTATTTAGCATGACAATCTGGTAGTATGGAATAGGAAATAATGTAAAAGTTGGGTGTTATCTATTGAAAAAGTTTGTTTCCGTAATTTTACTATTGCTACTCATTTGTACTAATCATTTAACCATCTATGCGGCTAATAAGGGACCGCTAGAATTGAAAAGTAAAGGAGCTGTTTTGTTAGATTCGGATACAGGGGCGGTTCTCTTTGCGAAAAATGCGGATAAGAGAATGTACCCCGCAAGTCTAACAAAAATAGCGACTGCAATTTACGCGATTGACAAGGGGAATTTAGACAGCATCGTCACTGTTAGCAGTAATGCAGTAAGACAAGATGGGACAAGGGTTTATTTAAATGAAGGGGAGAAAGTCCCTTTAAAGCAATTGATACAAGGTATGCTCGTTAATTCCGGAAATGATGCAGCTGTTGCGATTGCAGAACATTTGGATGGAAGTGTCGAACAATTTGCTGTTAATTTGAATGGATATTTAAAATCAACAATTGGTGTCAATAACACCCATTTTATTAATCCTAACGGTTTGTTTGATAAAAACCACTATACTACAGCAATGGATTTAGCTATTATAACTAATTATGCTATTAAAAATCCTGTTTTTGCAGAAATCTTCGGGACGAAGGTCCTCAAATGGACAGGGCAATCTTGGAAAACGAATATCCTAACCCACCACAAAATGCTAAAAGGGGAATTTGCTTACCCAGGAGTAACGGGCGGGAAGACCGGGTATACAGTCAAAGCAAAGCAAACGCTTGCTACTACTGCGAGAAATGCGAATATAAAGTTGACCGCAGTCGTTTTGAATTCTGAACAACAAAGAGATAAATATGATGATACCGCCCTTTTGTTCAATTACGGTTTTAAGAACTTTCAGCATGAAATATTAAAGCAAGGTGAGATTTATATAAAGGATAATAAAGAATTTTATCCTGAAATGGATACGCTTATCACAGAGTCAATCAGCGGGACGACCAAAGAGTTAAGTAATGACGGGAATTTATCGATAAAAAATCATAACGGGCAGGTTGTCCAGTTAGTAACACTGAAATATAAAGAACCAGTACCTAAGAAAATTCTAGTTAAAAGTGAAAATATTACTGTAAAGAAAGAGCAGGTTTCCCATCTTAATGCCATATATGGTTTGGTGATTATTGCGTTTGCTGTAATTTTTATTGGTGTTAGGAAGAAGATTATTAAAAAAATCTAGTTGAATGAGGAAAGCCATGAAAAGGAGGATGAAACCCTTTCGTGGCTTATTTTCCTTTTACTTACAAATAGAGTTTATCAATTGAAGATTGAAATAAAAAAAGACTAAAGTTAATCCTTTAGTCTCCTAAGAAAATTACCTCATTATTGCAGTCTACTTTCGACTTGTTGACATACTTCGTCAGCAGACAGGCCGCTTGCATCTATAACTGAGCCCTTTGTAAAGGTATCCTGCATTCCCATTACATTTGAATCCAATCCTGTCACTACACAACAATCGCAATTCTGAGCGTCTGACTCCTGCTTTAATTCAACCACATCATGACCCTTTTCACGTAATGCTGCCTGAACTTGTCCAAGAGATTCTTCTACACCAATTTTTGCCATACAAAACACCTCCTCCTCTAGATTATTTTGCTTAACTTTATCTGAATTATTCGGAATAAGTAGCTATTATCATCCAAAAGCTAATAGGGGAGGTGTAATAATGGGAAAACGTAAAAAAGATCCATCAACCATCGGATTGGCTTCCTCGCAAGTAGAAGGCCAGGGAACAACAACAACTGAAACGGGTTCACGAACGGAACCATCATCGAGAAGAAAACAGAAGAAGGATTAAAAAAATAGCACCCACATTATCGTATGTGGGTGCTGTTTTCTTTTAAAGATACATTTCTGCAATTTGCTTTTGTATATCAGCATTTTCAAGGTATTCATCATAATTCATTTGCTTATCTATTAATCCTTTAGGTGTTAATTCGAAAATTCGGGTTGCAATGGTTTGGATAAATTGATGATCATGTGATGCGAAAAGCAATGAACCCTTAAAGTTAATTAGACCATTATTAAGTGCGGTGATAGATTCTAAATCTAAATGGTTAGTTGGCTCATCAAGAAGGAGGACATTCGCTCCATTTAACATCATTTTTGAAAGCATACAGCGAACTTTTTCTCCCCCGGAAAGGACACTTGCCTTTTTTAAGACTTCTTCACCGGAGAAAAGCATTCTTCCTAAAAAGCCTCGTAAAAAGCTTTCACTATCATCTTTAGGAGAGAACTGACGAAGCCAATCGACAAGGTTTAAGTCACTATTCTCAAAGTACTCGGAGTTATCCTTAGGGAAATAAGCTTGAGAAGTAGTAATACCCCATTTATAGGTGCCGCTATCTGCTTCCATTTCACCCATTAGGATCTTGAAAAGTGTCGTTTTGGCAATTTCATTTGTTCCGACAAGAGCAATTTTATCACCCTTATTGACAATAAAGCTGATGTTATCGAGGACTTTCACCCCATCAATCGTTTTTGTTAATCCTTCGACACGTAACAAATCATTCCCAATTTCACGGTCTGGGGTAAACCCGACAAATGGATAACGTCTTGATGACGGTCGAATGTCATCCAATGTAATTTTATCAAGTAACTTCTTCCGAGAAGTAGCTTGTTTTGATTTTGAGGCATTGGCACTAAACCGTGCAATAAAGGCTTGTAATTCCTTGATTTTTTCTTCCTTCTTTTTGTTAGCGTCTGAAGTTAATCTAGTAGCTAATTGGCTTGATTCATACCAAAAGTCATAGTTTCCAACATAGACTTGAATTTTTCCAAAATCTAAATCGGCAATATGTGTACAAACTTTATTGAGGAAGTGACGGTCATGGGATACAACAATAACGGTATTTTCAAAGTTAATCAAGAAATCCTCAAGCCATTGAATCGCTTTGATATCCAAGTGGTTTGTAGGCTCATCAAGAAGTAATACGTCAGGTTTGCCAAACAATGCTTGTGCAAGAAGCACTTTTACTTTTTCTGAACCGGTGATTTCGGCCATCTTCTTATCGTGAAGATCCTCGCCAATTCCAAGTCCTTTGAGAAGAATAGCAGCTTCTGGTTCCGCTTCCCAACCATTCAATTCCGCAAATTCACCCTCAAGTTCAGCAGCTTTCATACCGTCTTCATCTGTGAAGTTTTCCTTCATATAGATTGCGTCTTTTTCTTGCATTACCTGATAAAGTCGCGTATGCCCCATAATAACAGTCTTTAATACTTCATATTCTTCATATTCAAAATGGTTTTGTTTTAACACAGCCATCCGTTCATTTGGACCAAGCTGGACTGTTCCTGACTGTGCTTCTATTTCACCAGATAGAATTTTTAAAAAGGTTGATTTTCCGGCACCATTTGCTCCGATTAATCCGTAGCAGTTTCCAGGGTTAAATTTAATATTTACATCTTCGAATAACTTCCGGTCTCCATACCTTAAACCTACGTTACTTACAGTAATCATATTTAAAACATCCTCCAAGAACAAAATATCTACTGATTATACCATTAAAATAGAAGAAGAGCGAATTCTTTAAGTTAGTGTTCATTTTTAAAGAAAAATTTTCTAAAAAAATTTCTCGGATTTCACACTTTATTCATATTTTTGTTGTAGAATTGGGGTATATAGCAAGTAAAAGAAGGTGTGAGAAAGATGACAAAAAATCAACTGACTGAACTCGTAAACAAGTTAAAAAAGGCCGGTATAAAAGCGAGTTTAACCAAACCAAAGTCAAATTACCTTATTTCTTTACAGCAATTAAAAAAATACCCTTCATCTGTTAATTAAATAGGAAGTAAATTAGTAAAAAACGATTAATCCCAAGTGGATTAATCGCTTTTTTTATTCTAACTTATTCATGACCTTGTCGTAAACTTCTTTTTTATCAAAGCCTTTTCCCATCGGAAATTTGGCAATAAATTTATTATTCTCATCAACCAAAAAAGTAAAGGTTGAATGGACGAATTGACCATTACCTGGGTCTTTAAATTGAAATTGCATCGCATCCGTCACTTTTTTAAGTTGTTGCCTATCCCGTTTAATGTTTGCCTTTTCTCCTGTTAAGAACAACCATTGTTTGTTGTTATCTATCTCAAACCCCTTCATATAATCAGTTAAGACCTCGGGTGTGTCTCGGTAAGGATCGATGGTAATTGTTAAAAATTCAATCTCCTTACCAAAAACACCGACCTTTTCAAAGTCACTTTTCAAGTCAATCATTTTTTGTGTAGTGGTTGGACATATATCAGGACAATGAGTGTAGATGAATTCAACTAGTTTTAATTTAGTCCGGTCCTTACCAAAATTATATGAATCACCGTTTTGGTCAATCAAGGTAACTTCTTCAGGTATTTTCGCATTTGCATCGCGAACGAGAAAGAAAGAAATTCCTGCTGCAATCCCGATTAATACGGTAAGACTGCATATTAAATAGATCTTTTTCATATGTATCCCTCCTACCTTTAAGATAAAGAAGTTATCAGAAAAAAGATATGGATATTTTGTGAACAAAAGTTAGTGCAAATAAGTGTTTCCTATATACTGTATTATTATTGATTGTATTATTAAATTGCTGCTTAATTAGTGTCGTTAAACTATGTAAGACTCAATTGTAAATTGACAAGAGTTGTTATTTATGGTATTCTTTGAAATAATTGAATTTTTCCAATTAAGCGCTACGCTTTTATAAAGGAGTATGTTTTATGTTAGGTGTCGTTCTTAACTAATCCAATCAATTGGATATTTTTCATTCCTATTCTTGTTCATTTTTTTTATGTGAATAAAGGCTTATTTAAGTATGGGGATGGAGTTAAGAACAATGGGCCACATAAACATGCATCTTTTACCAAGTTTGCTGTGTACATCCGTGTAGACAGTTTTTATTTTGGGTAAATAGTTGGATGGATAAATAAGTGAAATAATTATTTCATTTAGCCGCAATGACATTGTTCATTGCGGCTATTTTTAATTTAAGGAGGAAAAAACCATGAACCAACATACCTTTAACACTTTAGAATTCCAGCAGATAAAAGAAGCCATCGCAAGTTATGCATTAACAATAGAAGGAAAAGAAAAAATTGAGTGCCTGTCACCATCAACAAATTTGAAGCAAATAGAAGCTTGGCTTGATGAGGTTTTTGAGGCAGTTGAGATTTTGAATAAAAGTGCTAGTGTTCCTGTTCATGGTCTTGAGGGGATGAATGCATTATTAAATAGCATGAATAAAGGAGTAGCACTTAGAGCTGATCAGTTGGCTAAACTTTATGATTTTTTGGATTCCTGTGGAAAAATGCGAAGGTATATGAAAGATAAAGAATATTACGCACCAAGGGTATCTTCCTATGTAAATGCAATTGATGATTTACCGGAGCTTGCCAACGAAATTATCCGATGTATCCGAAATGGACGTGTCGATGACTATGCAAGCAAAGAGTTATTAAAGATAAGGAAACAATTGGCGATTCAAGAGGAAAGGCTGAAGGAAAAAACCTTGCAGTTGATCCGATCCAATAAATATAAGGCTTATTTGCAAGAAAATATAGTGAGTCAGAGAAATGGCCGATATGTGATTCCCATAAAAAAGGAATATCGGAACAAAATTAAGGGGACGGTGTTAGATACTTCTGCTTCTGGGTCCACCCTTTTTATGGAGCCGGAAGAAATAGCTGTTTTTCAAGATCAATTAAATTGGCTATTTGCAGATGAAGAAGTAGAAGTACAAAAAGTTTTAAACTATTTAACAGGATTAGCAGAAGAGAAGGAACAGCAAATTCGTACAGCGATTGAAACCATGATTCATTATGATTTCTTATTTGCAAAAGCTAAGTATAGCCGCTCAATTCATGGGGCTAGGGTGGGAATTAATGAATCAGGAGAGATAGACTTAATTTCAGCAAAACACCCACTATTAGGTGAAAAGGCAGTCCCATTATCATTAAAACTCGATAAACACACGCAGGCATTAGTAATTACAGGCCCAAATACGGGCGGGAAAACTGTAGCCATCAAAACAGTTGGTCTATTATCCTTATTGGTTCAATGCGGCCTTCATATTCCTGCTGACCCAAAAAGTAATCTAAACATCTTTGAGCGAATCTTAGTGGATATTGGGGATGGGCAAAGTATCACTGAAAATTTAAGTACATTTAGTTCGAGAATTGTGAATATCATTGGAATCTTGAAGGAAACCCATTATCGAACATTGGTTTTATTAGATGAACTAGGATCAGGGACTGACCCAGGAGAAGGGATGGGGCTCGCTACCGCCATATTAGAAACTTTATTTGAAAAAGGGGCCACCATCCTAGCAACAACTCACTACAGTGAGATTAAAGAATTTGCCGAAAATCATCCGGGTTTTATTAATGGATCGATGGAATTTGATATCACTACTTTAAGCCCGACCTATTGCTTGATAGTTGGTCGAGGAGGGGAGAGTCAGGCATTTGCCATTGCATTAAAGCTTGGGATTCATCCGAAAATCATTGAACGGGCTCATAATATTACTTATAAGGAAGAAAAGAACTATACCACTGAAATCACTGATACTTGGAAACTGAAGGAGTTGGAAAAACAGGTAATAATAAATAAATATAAGGACTTAATGAAAAAATCTAAAATAGAGATGAAAGTTCCACTCTTTCATCAGGGAGATAATGTTAAAATATCTCCAACAAATGAGTTTGGGATTATCTATACGGGGCCAGATCAACTTGGAAATTACGTGGTCCAAATAAAAGAGAAAAAGCATACGATAAATCATAAACGAATCAATTTGTATATTCCTGCAAGGGAGCTCTATCCAGACGATTATGATTTTGATATAATTTTTCATTCAAAAGAAAACCGTAAGAAAGATAAACTGCTCTCAAAAGGACATCAAGAAAATATGACAATAGAATATAAAGAAAAGAACAATTAATCTTTCAAGCCTTCCTAATTAAGGAAGGCTTGAATTTTTAGTTACTCTTTTTATGATCAAGATACCTTTGCGCCAGTAAATTCTTGACTTCATTGTAACTCAAGCCGGATTGGCTGTTTAACTTCTTCACTTCTTCGATATTCGTTCCCACATTCGTATATCTTTTTTGAATCATCATTCTTTTTATCACTCCTAAGGTTTCTGGAAATGAAAAGTCACTTTTTTGTACATACTAATAAAAAAGGAGGCGGTTCCCATTTTTTATGGTAAAAGAGCGAAAGAAGAAGAAATTGAAACAATCTTGGTTGATACTGAAATTTATTCATGTGTTGATGAAGCGTGTATTGGTTGGATGAGGAAGGACTTTGTTGCAGATGACCTACTCTGCCCAATGTGTGGCAATGAAATGCTACAGGAAATGAGAGAGCTTCCACAAATTTAATAAATTATCTATTTATAAAGACTGTCATGAAGAATTGACAGTCTTTTCTTATTCGCAAAAATCGAAGAAATGAGCTTCAAATGCTTTTTTTGCTGATTCAGAACTGCTAAATAGAGCATCATCCTCTTCGAGTTCAAGAAATTTCTCATTAAGATATAACGCTAACGTATTTGGGTTTTTGGGATGTTGGACAATTTCGGCAGTCTTAATGTTTACGGCAGTTAGTATAGCAGGATTCCGATAAAGAACAAATACTTCATCACCCGGTTTAGCATTAGCGATATCAATCATCCCCATATTATTTAACCGCCCTTTTTCTATAAATTTTCATTTTGTTGTTGAATTTCGTCCCCGCTAATCAAGGTATTGGCTTCTTCAAGATTTCTAAGCTCATCTACAGAATCCCCGGAAACTGTTTTTGTATTATCGGCAAACGTTTCTTTTAAAGAGTCTCTAGATCGGTCCTTACGAAAATTAAACATTCATTTCAACTCCTTATCTTAAGGTTTTGCTTCGTGGATGGGGTTTATGCTTGGCTAATTCTCTCCTAAACGGAAATAAATTGAATATAAACCATGATCTTCGCCTGACAACAAAAAACTCTCCATAAAGGAGAGCTTGGAAGTGCTATTCTTCTTTTTTAGCTAAGCAGCGGTCGCATTCCATAAAGTAACTTTCTGCTTGCTCCTCCATATGCTGACCACATTCACAACATTCCTTTTTTTGCAAAGTACGAAAAAACTCAACTGGATTCATTAACATAATAAAACTCCTCCTTTATTAATACAGTTTATTTATAACGCCCTTGTTATAGTACAGTATAGCCGAAATAAATAAAAATGTGTAGGCTTTTTTTAAAAAAATTTGCCCCTTTTTAATAAATAAGGCTTTTATCACAAATTCGAATTTATTCCATTTTTAAAAAGTTTAATGAAAAAATAATTTATCGGATAAAATATAGAGAAAATGACAATCTTCGATATTTAATGCTTCCATAACATTGCGATTTCCATTACAATCATAGTAGAAAAGCAATGTGGATATAGGAGGAGGCTGGTAAATGAATGCAATGATTGGGACTTTTCAGCCTTATTTCATTATAATTGCCATTGGTTTAACCATCATGGCAGCTTATACTGCATTAGATATGTTTACTTTAATAAAGTCATCTGAACAGAATAAAAATAAGAGGCTTCTCTTTTTGGGCGGAACGCTATCGATGGGAGTCGGGATATGGATTATGAACTTTATTGGTCTCATTTCCGCAGATACCAATCGGTTTGCGAGCTATCATATTCCACTAACATTTCTTTCGATGGTCATAGGAATTGCATTTACAGGAATGGCTTTCCTCTCATTTTATGGAAAACAAATTAAATTTAATCATTTAATTCTCGGCAGTGTATTCCTAACCTTGGCTGTAATTTCTATACATGTCATCGGTTTATATGCTATGAATGGAAATATTAAATATAATTTCTTATTGCTTCTTATTTCAGGACTCTTAATCTTTGGATCCTTTTTATTTTCTCTCTGGATTCTTTTTTCATCAAAAAGTTTTACCCAAAGCAATCAGGTTTGGTTAAAACCTATTAGTGCGATAATTATGTCAATAGCCATTATCGAAGGACATTTTCTTTTAACAAGAGCCACGATTACCACTACAATTCTTGAAAGTTCAAATGTGGATAGTCCGCTTTTCCTATATCTGGTACTATTCGTTTCTATTTTGATAATCGGTGGGTTAATCTTATCGAGTACATTGATTAGTAAACAATTAGTGACAACGGATACAAACTTAAAGGACATCAAAGCTGCGCTTGATGCTTCAACCATTGTTGCCATTACAGACCCGTTTGGAAATATTATTTATGTAAATGATAAATTCGAGGAAATTTCTAAGTATAATCAGGAAGAGATTATCGGAAAGAATCATAGAATTTTAAATTCGGGCTACCATTCTAAGGAGTTCTTCAAAGACTTATGGGGCACGATTCAATCGGGAAAAATCTGGCGTGGAGAAATCCGAAATAAAGCGAAGGATGGGACCTTTTATTGGGTCGATACCACCATTGTTCCTTTTTTGAATAATAAAGGTAAACCTGTTCAATATATTGCAATACGGTCAGATATTTCTAATCGAAAACGTGCCGAAGAGCATCTTAAAGAAACGATCAAAGAGAATATTGATATTAAATTTGCTCTTGATCAATCCTCGATAGTCGCTTTTACTGATGCAAAAGGAAGGATTACCAGTGTTAATGACAAATTCTGTGAGATTTCTAAATACAGTCGAGAAGAAATACTCGGCAAGGACCACAATATTCTAAATTCTGGGTACCACCCAAAGGACTTTTTCAAAAATCTTTGGAAAACGATTGGGTCAGGAAATGTCTGGAAAGGCGAAATCAGAAATAAAGCCAAGGATGGTACTTATTATTGGGTGGATACAACGCTTGTTCCATTTATTGATGGTCAAGGAAAGCCCTACCAATACCTTGCTATTCGAAATGATATTACTGAACGGAAGCGAACTGAAGAGGTAATAAACCGACAGGATAAACTAGCAGCGGTTGGTCAATTAGCTGCCGGTGTGGCACATGAAATTCGCAATCCACTTACTTCAATGAAAGGCTACGCGGAATTCTTACAATTAGATGAAAAAGATCCTGAGCGAATGGAGTTTTTAAATATCATTCTCGATGAAATTGATCGGGTTAATACCATTGTTGAAGACTTTATGGTATTAGCAAAGCCTAAAGCCGTTGAATTAGAAGAAAAGAATGTTGTTCCTGTTATTCAGAATGTAGTCTCGTTGCTGGAATTTGAAGCAAGGAAGAAAAATGTTCGTTTGACTTTTGATTGTAGCCAGGAAATTATCCAAATTGAATGTGATGAAAATCGTTTAAAGCAGGTATTTTTAAATTTCATCAAAAATGGTATTGAAGCTATGCCAAATGGCGGCGAACTTCATGTGAAAACAATGATCCAAGATAACAATGTTCAAATATCCATTCAAGACACCGGTGTCGGAATTTCCAAAGAAAAATTAAAAAAACTTGGGGAACCCTTTTACACAACCAAGAAAAATGGTAATGGCTTAGGTTTAATGGTTAGCTTTAAGATTATTGAGAGCCATAAAGGTAAGGTCTTTGTTGAAAGTGAACCAAATAAAGGAACAACCTTTAATATCCTATTACCAGCAAAAACAGCCTAAGGCGAGGGAGCAAATCTCTCGTCTTTTTTTATTTCCAAATTTTTCATTCAAGAAATAGACAAAAAATTTTTCGAAAAGGAATCAATAAACTTCTAAAATAGATTAATATGTTTATATAGGTAAATATGTTTTTTTAAGGGAGTGAACATGGTGGGAGAAGCAAATTTTGTTAAAACAATCTGCGGATACTGTGGTACTGGTTGCGGCTTAGTCCTTGAAGTCAAAGACAACCGAATTATGAAAATCCGTGGCGACAAGGAAGCACCAGTGAACAAAGGGCAAACATGTGTAAAAGGTGCATTTGCCTATGAATACGTACATGCGAAAAATAGATTAACATCTCCACTCATTAGGAAAGCAGGGCAGCTAGTCGAAACAACTTGGGATGAAGCCTATCGATTCATTGCTAGTCAATTATCCAATATAAAAACTACTTGGGGTTCAGACTCGATTTCCATGTTTGCTTGTGCGAGAAATACAAACGAGTCCAATTTTGTCACTCAAAAATTTATGAGGGCGGTTATTAATAGTAACAATATTGATGGCTGTAACCGTACTTGACACGCCTCTAGCGTTGCCGGTCTGGCAACTGTTTTTGGAAGCGGTTCACCAACTAATACATTAGATGATATTGATCGAGCAGAAGTATTACTTTTGATGGGATCAAATACAACTGAGGCACATCCTATCATTGCAAATCGGATGAAAAAAGCTGCAAAAGCTGGGTTGAAAATAATTGTGGTAGATCCAAGGAAAATTGATATGGTAAAATCCTCACATCGTCACTTGCAATTAAACGTGGGCTCAGATATTGCACTTATCAATGCCATTATTCGAGTGATCCTAAAAGAAGGTTTATACGATCCAGAGTTTATCCAACAAGTTACGCTTGATTTTGAAAAGTTAGAAAAACAAGTTGAGCCTTTTACTTTGGAATACGCTGCTTCAATTACCGGTTTAAATGAGGAAGATATTGCTGCAACGGCAAGAGAGTATGCAACTTCAAACGGTTCCATGATTGCGTACACTCTTGGAATTACAGAGCATCACTGTGGTGTTAATAATGTCTTGGATATTGCCAATCTAGCCTTGTTGACTGGGAATATCGGTAAACCAGGCACTGGTGTCATGCCGCTTAGAGGTCAGAATAATGTTCAAGGTGCAGGAGATATGGGTTGTTTGCCAAACCAATTAACTGGTGGAATGAGTATTGCTAATAGTGATTCTAGGGCCCGGTTTGAAAAGGAATGGAACGTTGAGCTAAACACTAGAGTTGGTGATACACAAACAAGAACATTCGATCGGATTGAGACGGGTGAATTAAAGGCACTTTATGTGATTGGTGAGAACCCGCTCCTTGCTGATGTTCACATGAATCATACACAAACATTGTTTGAAAAGCTTGACCTATTAATTGTTCAAGATATTTTCCTAACGGAAACAGCAAAAATGGCTGATGTTGTATTGCCAGCACGTTCATGGGGTGAAGTGGATGGAACATATACCAACACTGATCGTAGAGTTCAACGGGTTCGTAAAGCAGTAGAACCCCACCCTAATGTGAAAGAAGATTGGGAAATACTTTGTGATTTATCAACATTAATGGGTTATCCGATGCACTATAATAACAGTGAAGAAATCTGGGATGAGGTCAGAAAACTAGCTGGTGAGATGTATGGTGGCATTACGTATGAAAGACTTGATAAGGAGTATGGAATTCATTATCCTTGCCCTGATGAAAAACACCCAGGAACACTTATCTTGCATGAGAGGTTCCACCAACCGGAGTCGTTACCAACAAAGTCCACTTTTATACCAGTAGATTATACGGCACCATTAGAACTACCTGATGCTGATTATCCGTTTACACTAACAACTGGAAGGCGTTATGAATCATACAATACTCATTCTCAGACACGCCATTATGCTGCTGGAGTTAAATTAAAACAAACGGAAGAAACTGTGGATATTCATCCCAATGATGCAACAGATTTAGGGATAACAGATGGTGAAGTGGTTCAGGTTCGCTCAAGAAGAGGGGAACTGCAGGTCAAGGCTAAGATTACAGAACAAGTAGTGCCAGGGCTCGTTTTTATGAGCTTCCACTGGAGCGAGACACCGACCAATGTCTTAACCTTAAATGAGTTTGATCCTATTTCAGGAACTGCCGAATTTAAGGCATGTGCGGTTGCGATATCGAGGTTATAAAAAAATTTTAAACAACGCAGTTTAATCACTGCGTTGTTTTTTTTTGTTGATACCATGCTAATCGGTGCGAAGCACAAGGATCAAAAAGCACCAGGCAATATTATCGGCCTAAAAAAACAAGCCGGATTTATCCGACTTGTTGTGTAAATGACTTTGCTGCAGTGGCTTTTCTTTGATAGAAATACCAGTTGAGTCCAAATGCTACTACATAAAAACCGATAAAGAAGTAAAAAGCAGTAACTGGAGTGCCAGTTGCTTTAACAGACCATCCGAAAAGCTTTGGAATAAAGAATGATCCGTAGGCTGCAAATGCAGCTGAAAATCCGATTACGGGTGCTGCTTCTTTAGGAATAAAAAGGTTCGGAATCATTTGGAATGTTGAGCCAGATCCAATACCAGATGCAATGAATAGGATTAAAAAGGATAATAAGAATCCTGCAAATTGTTTTCCATTTAGGAAGTAAATAACTCCTGTTGCACCAATTCCCATAATGATTAAGACATACGCAGTCACCTTAGCACCACCCAGTTTGTCTGCCATCCAACCGCCCAAAGGTCTAGCTGCTGCAGCTACTAATGCACCAAGGAAGGCAAGTGAAATATGCTCAGGAAATTGTGATCTTAATAAAAGTGGAAATGCCGCAGAATAACCGATGAATGAACCAAAAGTTGCGACATAAAGTGCTGTCATAATCCATGTGTGCTTTCGTTTTACAATCACAAACTGGTCCGCAACAGATTGCTTTGCACCTGGTACATTATCCATTTTGAACATGGCTAAAACCGTTAGGATGACGATTGGAATGACCCAAATAAATGCTGCGTTCTGTAACCAAACTTCTTGACCATTTGCTAAAACTTGCTTATTGCCAACTAATGCAAAAGTTCCTGAAGTAATAATTAATGGTGTAACGAATTGCACCACAGATACACCCATGTTTCCTAAACCGCCATTAATTCCTAGTGCTGTTCCTTTTTCCTTTTTTGGAAAGAAGAAGCTAATATTTGCTGAAGAGGATGAGAAATTACCACCGCCAAGACCACAAAGGGCTGCAAGCAATAACATAATTGAAAATGGTGTTTCCGGGTTTTGGACCGCAAATCCAATCCCAATCGCCGGGATCGCCAAGACTGCTGTTGAAATAACTGTCCAGTTTTTTCCGCCAATCGAGCCGACTGCGAACGTATAAACAAAGCGAAGAGTTGCACCAACGAGACCTGGAATAGCGGCAAGTGTAAAGAGCTGTTCTTCAGTAAAATGAAAGCCGATGTCGTTAAGTCTAACAGCTACCACTGACCAAATCTGCCAAACGATAAATGCCATCATTAAAGAAGGGACAGAAATCCATAGATTTCGTCGAGCATGCTTTTTTCCTTCTGCGTTCCAAAACTTTTCGTCTTCTGGATCCCAATAATTAATTCGCGCCATTTTGTTTTTCCTCCTAAAATTGCTCTCAAAGTTTATTTGAAAAAGTTAGTGTTCTTGTTTGTGTTATTACTATAAACCAGAGGGTAACAAGAATTTTGTGACGTACGTCACAAAAACAGTGAACGAAATGTGAACACACAGAAGATGACAAAAAGTTGTAATAATTTGATTTTCCTTTTGCAAAAGAAAAGACCTTCCACGGGGGAAGGTCTCGATTGGTACTGCCTTTTTCTAGGACTTTTCGTTATCTTCATAAAACATCCCAACATAGTTTTTTATTTCGCCTGCATCATCTTTGATGGCTGTGATTGTTAGCCATTCTCTATAGATATCATTGTTTTTCCGCTTATTCCAAATATACCCTTCCCAAACTCCCTTTGCCTTTAAACTATCCCACATTTTGTTGTAAAATTCATTGTTATGTTCACCGGATTGAAGAACACTTGGGGTTTTACCAATTACCTCAGTTGGACTATAGCCAGTAATTTTTGTGAAAGCGGGATTGATGCTTTGAATTATACCGTGAACATCTGTTACACAAATGCCATCTAACGCATGATTAACAATCTTTGCTGAAATATCCAGCTTATCTTGATAATATAACCATACTACAATAACCAGACTTGCTAAGGAAAATTCAGATAAGGACATAAACCCGATTGCATAGTGACCGGTCCAATTAAAGAGAATGGTGAGAATGATTGGCGGGAAAAAACCACCAAGCCCACCCATCGCTGAAACAATTCCATTCACAATACCCGCTTGTTTTGAAAAATATAATGGAACAAGTTTAAAGATTGCCCCATTTCCTAATCCCGCGAAGAACGCAACTAATAAGCAGCCAAAGGAATAAATCGGCAGAGAAGGAGTAAAGGACAAAAGAAATCCTGCAAAAGTTAGGCTAAAGAATACTGCCATTAAAATAAGAAAAGGATTAATTTTATCGCCTAACCATCCACCTATCGGTCGAAAAAACGTTGCCAAAGCAATAAAACCTGCAGTCCTTAGTCCTGCATCCACTTTGTCTAATTCAAAGTGATTAACTAAAAATGAAGGTAAATAAATAGTGAAGGCGACAAAGGAACCGAAAGTGATAAAATAAAATAAACTTAGAAACCATAGTTTTGGATTTTTATATACATCTTTGATTTGGTCTGTTAAGGAAATGTTAACTTTTCGTTCTTTTCTGTCCCCCAAAATAAAGTTTAAAAGAGCAAAGATTAATACAACGATTAGGAATATTTTAATCGTGGTTCTCCACCCGTAGGCAGTAGCAAGTACGGGTGCGGAAAAGGATGTTATCGCTGTTCCGATATTACCGGCACCGTAAATTCCGTTAATAAAGCCATGCTTTGATTTTTCATAATACTTGGGTAGTGAAGTAACACCGACGGAAAAAACAGCGCCGCCAATCCCAAGTAAAAATCCACCGAGAATTAATGTTAGCAGTGAATTGGCATAGCTTAACAAGGCAATTGGAATAATCAGAACAATAAAGCTGATGGTAAATAATGTTCGAGCACCATAGCGATTGGTCCAGTAACCTATCGGAACACGAAGCAGGGATCCGAGGATTACCGGGACGGCCGTTGCCCAAGCAATTTGAGTAGAAGTAAGATTTATATCCGCTTTAATAAAAGGCATAAGTGATGATATTAATACCCAAACCATAAAACCTGCTACAAGGCTTCCAGTTTGTACAATTAGTTGTTTAGTTCCTTGCTTCATAAAAATCCCCCTTTAATTCCCATGTTCTTGTATTATTCCTCCAACTGCCGCTTAATATCTTAAGAAAGTGTGTTCATTAACATGGAAAAATTTACTTCTTGTATTATAGAACAATATGTAGACGTTGAACAGTGAGTTATGACACACATTTGACACACTTAATTAATAAATTTTGTAAGTAGTTTATTATTCGAAATTGTAAAGTTTTCCTGTATTATTGATTTACGATTATTTAAAATAGTGAACCTAGGAATAAAATAAAAAAGTCATAGGTTCACATGATTATTAATTGTTTGCTTAAAATAAATATACTATGAAAAGGGAGAAAATTATGCTGCGTAAAAAGGTATATCTTGATCCGCCGAAGATTCTAGTTCTGGGTTTTGGTTTAATTATTGTCATAGGGACTTTTTTACTGACCTTGCCGGCTTCGACTGCAAATGGGCAGGGGTTGCCATTTTTAAATGCCTTGTTTACTGCCACCTCAGCGACTTGCGTAACTGGTTTGGTTGTCGTCGATACTGGCACCACTTTTACGATATTCGGGCAAATAACGATATTATGCATGATTCAAATCGGTGGCCTTGGATTTATGACGTTTGCTACTTTCTTTGCCTTCTTAGTTGGGAAAAGAATTTCTTTAAAAGAAAGGATTTTACTTCAAGAATCATTAAATAATCTATCAATGGAGGGGATTGTTCGCTTAGCAAGACGAATTTTGATTTTTACAGCCATCATTGAGTTAGTCGGTGCGATGCTTTTATCTATTCGTTTTTCATTTGATATGCCAATCGGGAAGGCCATTTATTATGGAATATTTCATTCGATTTCTAATTTTAACAATGCCGGGTTTGACTTAATGGGTGAGTTTCATAGTTTAACAAGTTATGTTGACGATCCAACTGTTACTCTAACGGTTAGTGCATTAATTATATTAGGTGGGATTGGCTTTATCGTTATGAACGAACTGTTTGAATATCGTGTTTCAAAACGGTTATCACTACATACAAAGATTGTCTTAATGACGAGCACTGTGTTAGTTGTAGTTGGGACGGCAGGTATTTTTTTGCTGGAATATTCCAACGGTTTAACGCTAAAACCCTTATCGTTATTAGGGAAAATACTTGGGTCATTATTTCAATCTGTAACAGCTAGAACAGCAGGTGCTAACACGTTAAATATTGCCGATCTGACTCAATCATCATTATTATTAATTGTCCTTCTAATGTTTGTTGGAGCATCTCCAGGATCGACGGGGGGCGGAATAAAGACAACTACATTTACAACACTCATTGGTGCCGTTTGGTCGCAAATTCGCGGGAAAGAAGATGTTATTTTTTACCGTCAGAGGATTGAATATGAAACCATTTATAAAGCGTTAACGGTTACATTAAGTGGATTATTTTTAGTGATGCTGATGACACTAATTTTAACTATTTCTGAACATGGGCAAGATTTTTTGGCAATCGTATTTGAAGTAACTTCTGCATTTGCCACAGTGGGGCTCTCGATGGGATTGACACCTGAATTATCACCAGTGGGCAAGGCATTAATTATTTTTACCATGTTTGCCGGCAGGGTAGGGCCATTAACGATTGCTTATGCAGTGACTATACGCAAAAAGCCTGATGCATTCCGATATCCAAAGGGTAAAATCACAATTGGGTAGTATACACACAAGGTATGAGATTGGAGAGATGAGAATGAACTTTCAAGAATTAGATACATTGGATGAACGAATAGATCTTATGAGAAAGCTTGCAAAAGATTTCCTCGTACGAGCACATCAGGTTGATATAGAAGGCAGTTTTCCGTTTGCAAATATCCAGGACCTAAAAGATACGGGATACACGACTTTGACTGTTCCATCTATGTATGGGGGGAAGGAGATTTCACTCCATGAGCTAATTCGACTTCAAGAAACGATGGCGGAAGGTGACGGAGCAACCGCTCTTTCCGTTGGCTGGCATATGGGGATAATCATGAATTTACATGAAAAAAACTCATGGAAGGAGTCAATCTTTAGATATCTTTGTGAACAAGTGAAAAATGGTGCACTAATCAATAGTGCCCAAAGTGAACCAAAGACAGGTAGTCCTACGCGAGGCGGCAGACCAGAAACCACAGCCGAGAAAGTAAAGAATGGCTGGGTTATTAATGGAAGGAAAACATTTACGACAATGTCGCCCGTCCTAGATTTCTTCATTGTTAGTGCAACAATCAAAGAGACAAATGATGTCGCCAATTTTCTTATTCCACGGTCAACAAATGGATTGAATATAGAGGAAACTTGGGATAGTATCGCATTAAAAGGAACTGGAAGTCATGACTTAATTTTGGATAATTGTTTAGTAGAAAGTGAATACCTAGTCGAGGAGTTTAGCTCTAATGCAAAAAGGGCAAATGGCTGGCTCCTCCATATACCAGCATGTTATCTTGGTATAGCAAAAGCAGCGCAAAGATATGCGATTCAATTCGCTAAGGACTATTCCCCAAATAGTATTCTTGGACCAATCATCGATTTACCAAATGTTCGGCAAAAACTTGGTGAAGTTGAGTTAAAATTAATGCAGTCCGAATACATCTTATACGGAGTTGCAAGACAATGGGACCTTACAAACGATGATGGCCGGGAAAAGATGGGAGCAGCTTTAGGAGCTGCCAAATTATCTGTTACGAATATGGCAATCGAAGTTGTTGATTTGGCAATGAGAATCGTGGGTGCAAAAAGTCTTTCAATGAAAAATCCGTTACAACGATATTATCGAGATGTTAGAGCGGGCCTGCATAATCCACCGATGGATGATATGACCATCCAATTATTAGCTAAGAATAGTATTTTAAACCATTAAGATAATAGACCATCTTTTCTTTGAAAAGATGGTCTGAAAAATTATTCTTCGATAAGTTCTCCAATATCTACTACGGAGCGTTCTTCCAAAGGGCCGCGTAAATGTACTGTTGCTGTATGTCCCTCTTCATTTAATTGATCAATCCATACAGATGCACCATTATATTTGACTTCAATATCTGCTGATGATGAAAGAATTTGTTTTACTCGGTTAATATTCATTCCATTCACTCCTATGAAAAAGTCATTTATTTAACATCATTTCATTTCATTCAAATCCAATTGCAAGTGCAAGTGCTTCCTTTTATTATATAGCAGTCTTTATACTTCAATAAGGATAGTCGATATGTACACCATTGATAGTTCCTGGCTCATCAATATCTCCTAAGCTGTTCAGATAATTATCTAGCTCAACTTGGAGTTCGTTCGGAGCGCCAGGCTTTAAGTGCCAATTTCCCGGTTCATCAACAAAATACGGACTTTTTGTGAATTCAGGCCTAATTCTGGGCATAATGTTCTCCTTTTTAATTTTTTCTACTTTCCTTTTGTATATGCTATCCAATGTATAATGTGTTCATTCACGTATATCTTTAAGTTTACATCTGCTAAATATAAGTCTATCTTCATATTGCTCCCTAATCTATTCAGGTTTATGATAGGTTGCAATGAAGTCTTATAAAAAAATTGAAACTAAATATCATTTAATTCGTCTTATATTATTGAAGATTGAAATCAGTCATGTCCAACTGATAACTGACATAAAAATAAAATATGATTAATAAGAAATGACCAATCAATTGGTAGTGATGAAGATATTTGTCGAAAAAGTAAAACTGTGTAGATTTTTGTTGGAAAGAGGAGATAAAAACAGCCTGATATATGTTTTTATTTTTATTAGAAATATGATATAGTAATTGAGGTTCGTTTACCGAAGCTTAATTGGTAAGTGAGGGGAGAATTTTTTAAAATGAATAAAATTAGACTACCTAAAATATTAAAAAATAGTCATATTACATTCCTTGCAGCGGCTGTATTATTATTTTGGATCAAGACCTATGCAGCATATCAAATTGAATTTAACTTAGGTATTGAAAATAACCTGCAAAAGTTTTTACTTTTGATTAATCCATTAAGTTCAGCGCTCTTCTTCTTTGGTATAGCTTTGCTTTTTAAGAAACGCTCGAAGATGATCATGATTATTATTAATTTCTTTTTATCATTCTTGTTGTACGCGAATATTGCCTATTATCGTTTCTTTAATGATTTCATTACAGTCCCAGTTCTAATGCAAACCAAAACGAATGCCGGACAACTTGGGGACAGTGCGCTGTCATTAATGTCACCATTGGATATTTTTTATTTTACCGACATGTTCATCTTGATTGCGTTAGCACTAACAGTTTTCAAGAAAGTTACGGTAACGAGCAGAAAAACCTATAAAATCGTCCTATTATTTTCAATTACTACTTTTCTATTTAATTTAGGTTTAGCTGAGAAAGATCGTCCACAGTTGCTGTCACGTTCTTTTGACCGAAATTATTTAGTAAAGTACCTTGGTGCATACAACTTTACCATTTATGATGTTATCCAAAATATTAAATCATCAAGTCAGCGTGCTTTGGCTGATAGCAGCGATATTACAGATGTTGAGAACTATCGAAAAGCAAACTATGCTGCACCAAATCCGAAGTATTTCGGGAAAGCTAAGGGTATGAATGTCGTCTATATTTCAATGGAATCTTTTCAAAGCTTTATGATTGATTATAAAATGCCTAACGGACAAGAAGTAACGCCATTTTTGAATTCTTTGGCACATGATAATAATACCTTCTATTTTGATAATTTTTATCATCAAACAGGTCAAGGGAAAACATCAGATGCTGAATTCCTGATGGAAAATTCTTTATATCCGATGGCACAAGGTGCTGTATTTGTTAACAAAGCCCAAAACACCTATCAAGCGATGCCTTCTATTCTAAAAGGGCAGGGGTATAGTTCGGCAGTGTTACATGGAAACTACAAAACATTTTGGAACCGAAACGTAATTTATAAAGCATTTGGATACGATCAATTCTTTGATGCAGAATACTACAGCATGTCAGATGAAAATACAAAAAACTATGGAATGAAAGATAAACCTTTCTTTAAAGAATCTATTCCATTGCTTGAAAGCTTAAAGCAGCCGTTCTATACAAAGTTCATTTCATTATCTAATCATTTCCCATTTGAAATGGATCCGGAAGATACTAACTTTCCTGCCGGGGATTATGGTGATACGGTTGTAAACCAATATTTCCAATCCGCAAACTATATGGATCAGGCATTTGAGCAATTCTTTAATGACTTAAAAGCAAACGGTATGTATGATAATACAATCATTGTTATGTATGGTGACCACTACGGTATCTCTGAAAACCATAATGATGCAATGGCAAAGGTTATGGGGGTCGACGAAATCACTCCTGCAATCAATGCAAAATTACAACGAGTTCCATTATTTATTCATGTCCCTGGTGTAAAGGGCGGTGTTCAACACCAGGTGGGAGGGGAAGTCGATGTCCGTCCAACCGTTCTTCATTTATTAGGCATTGATACGAAGGATTATATGGAATTTGGTTCTGATTTACTTTCTAAACAACACCGTAATTGGGCATTATTTAGGAACGGTGACTTTGTAAGCTCTGATGTTATCCAGATTAATGAAAAATGTTATGCATCTGAAACTGGACTATTATTAGAAGATAATACTACTTGTAAAGACGTTGATACGAAGGTTAATACTGAATTAAACATGTCCGATGAAATTGTTTACAAAGACCTGCTACGGTTTTATAAGCCAAAAGGATATACACCAATTAATCCAAATGATTATGAGTATTTAGGGCCTAAAGGTGTTAAAGTGATAGAAGAAAAGTAACTTTATCAAAAGGGAGAGAAGAATCGCCAGCTTCTCTCTTTTTATTTTTGACTAAAAAAGTATTGAAATAGATAGTATAAATCATTTTAAGGGGCATTTTTTATGAACAATAGATTTCTCCAATTAATATTTTCTCTAATTGTAATTATCCCTATTCTGCTCGCAGGTTGCTCTGGAACCGAACCAACTAATATAAAAAGTGAAGATAAAACTTCTTCCGTTGTAAAAAACAATGAAGATCACACGAATGAAACGAACGAACCAAAGGCTCAATCACAATCTCAAACAGAAGCACCTGCTAAATCGAAAATCACTAATAAGAATTTACTCCCTGCAACCATCGTTAAAAATGTGGATGGAGATACCATTAATATTCGACTTAATGGAAAAATTGAAAAGGTAAGAATGCTTTGTGTTGATACTCCTGAAACACATCACCCTCGGTTAGGGGTACAGCCATTTGGACCGGAAGCTTCCGCGTATACCCAAAAAATTCTCCCCGTAGGGGCCGAAGTTGAAATTGAACCTGGTATAGGGGATGGCCGTGATAAATATGGGCGCTTACTTGCCTATATTTATGTCAATGGAAAAATGTTTAATGAAATGCTGCTTGAACAAGGACTAGCTCGTGTGGCTTATATTTATGCGCCAAATACACAATATGTAGATGAATTTTATGCAATCCAAAAGAAAGCACAAAAAAAAGGTGTGGGCATCTGGTCGATTGAAAATTATGCTCAAGAGGATGGGTATAATACAGATAATGTTGACAAACCGGAAGATAAAAGTACAAATTCAAAAGCTCCTTCAGAGAACAACTATCAAAATAACCCAAGCGATGATCAAGAAACAAACTTAGATTGTAAAGGCAAGATTAAAGGGAACGCAAATTCCCATATCTACCATGTACCGGGTGGGAGTTTTTATGACTCCACCACCGACAATATCGTCTGGTTTTGTTCAGAAAGAGAAGCACAGGATAAGGGATACAGAAAGTCTATGAGATGAGATATTTTCTTCAATTGAACAGAGGGCATTTAGATGCCTTCTGTTTTTTTTATAAAAAATAGCCATATACCAATTCTTATCATATAATAGATAAAATAATTATTTTGAAAAAGTTAGGAGAGATCGCATGAGAGACGTTACCCTATTAAATATATTTGAACATCACATTGCCCAAAAATATTTGAACCGTTCGGGTCTTGCCCATGCGATTGCTGTCGCGCATCACGCCTTCCAGTTAGGAAAAGAACATCATTTAGATGTGGATATTGCTGCAAAAGCAGGCCTGCTCCATGATATGGGCCATTATACATGGTATAAAAATGGTAAATGGGATTATGATTTATACAAACAAAACGATATTCATCCAATAAAAGGGGCAGAGCGGGCACATAAACTCCTAATTCGACTAGGTGAAAACCCAATCAAAGCAAAAACAATTGCCCTCGCGATTCTATTTCATACTGACTCGTTTCTCCCATCAAACGATATCGTTCGGACCCCGTTACAACAAATTGTTAAATGGGCAGATGAAAAAGATGAAGAAGAGGGCGGCATGCACCATTACCGAACCATTGAATATGAACGTGCAAAACAAAGCATTATCCGCTTAGACGAATGGATTGACAAAAATATAGACTAAAAAAAGGCGGTGCAGTAGATGCACCGTCTTTGTTTATAGTTTTAGATTTACTTTCTAGTAAATCCTTCTTCCTGAAGAAACGTCTCTGCTTCCTCATATGTATCAAAACTTGCATCAAGGTTCAGGCCAAAATATATATTCCAAGAATCATTTTCATTAATTAAAACAAGGAGATTTTTTTCACTATCGACCCAGCGCTCCTCCTTTGAATCACCGATAATTGCTTCTTCTGTCGTTGTTTTCTCGACTGGAGATAGGGCTTGAATCGATTGTTTTAGCACTTTACGGAGCTGTTCTTCGGAGAAATCACGGATATTGACCATCCCCTTTTCATCCGTATCATAATTCTCCAACATTCCTGCATAAACAAATCCATTCCCATTTGGGTGTAAATGATAAATAATGTTTTTCTTATCTGAGATACTGCCTTCGAATTGAAAATTGATGCGTCCAAGAGACACATTTTTGCGCTCCAATTCAGGAAATGATTCGATTATAGCTAATTTTTCATTAAATGTAAGCATAGTTTCCTCCAATATTTAAGTCAATCTCCTTCATCATACAGATATTTTACCCAAAGGTAAAACCTTTAAAAAAAAGAGTCGCAGGGGAGATGTTTTTTAGAGAATATATTGAAAATTTTTATAGATAGTGTAAAATTACACTATAGAGGAAAAATAAGGATACTGACTTTTAAAGGAATCCAATATGAAGGTGGGAAGATTTTATGGATTCGAATCAAAATGAAGAGCGGAGAAAAAACTTTAGAAAAGAATTATTTTCATTACGAGAGGAGGGCTATCTTTCAGAGGCAATTGTCGATACGGTGGCAGAAGCACATCATCAGTATTATTTAGATTTGTTAAAAATGGAGACAGAACCTCCATCCAATGAAATAAATGTGCCTAGTACGGCAGCTGCCCCGCAGAAACTGCAAAAGGTGAAAAAAAAGTTAAACCCGGAAGAAATTCGTGAACGGAATATTACTTGGTTATTAAATATTGGTGTTATTTTCTTATTAATCGGTGGTTTGTTTGTTGCTACTAGTAATTGGGAATCGATGACTAGCTTCATGAAAAGTGGATCTATTGCAGTTGTTGCCTTATTATTTTATGGTACTGCTTTTTTAACAAGAAAGGTATTGAAAATTGAAAAGACTGCCTTTGCCTTTACTGTCCTTGGAAGTTTGTTTTTGCCTATTTTTATCCTATCACTCGGATGGTTTGGACTCTTGGGTCCTTATTTATCAATAGATGGGGAGGGGCGGTATCTTCTCGGAATGCTGGGGACTTTGTTGCCAATCATGGTTTACTATCTATTCGCAAAAAACTTGGGTTCGAGATTATTTGTTTGGTTTACTTATGTCTCAATATCACTAGGAACCGCCTTTTTGTTAGCGAACTTTCATCTGAAGATTGATCTCTTTTACCTGGGAATGATGGTTTTTAATGCGATTTTTATTATTGTATATCATCAGGTTAAGCATAAAGAATCGTTTAAATTATTTACGACTGAATTTATTCCGTACGTCCAAGTTAATCTTGTTCTTTGTACACTTATGATGCTGTTTTTATACGATAACCAAGTCTTATATAGTTTCAACCTGCTATTAACAGCGATTATTTATTTATCGATGATGTATGTGAGCGGGCGAAAAGAATACCATTTCATTTTTAGTATCATGATTGTGTATGGTGCCTACCAATTGATTGAACATAGCTTCCTCGATTATTTTGGGGCGATTGTTTATGCTTTAATCGGATTTGGGATGGTCTTTGTTCCAAAGGCTTTGAATGATCAGTTTACATTAAATAAGGCCTTCCAATATACAAGTGCGGTAATTTCCGGTTTGGCATTTATTTATATTAGTCTTGAAGGAATTCTCCTGCGTGCAGGTAATCCATCGATTGTGCTCATGCTTGCCTATTTTATCATTGCAGGTAACTTCATTTATTTGTCCCATAACGCTTCAAGAAGGTTATTTCCTTATTTAAGTGCATTTTTTGCAGCGTCTGGAATTTATGAAATGGTTGCCTTATTGAGTCAGCCATTCGATACAGTCAATTTTTCTCTTCAGTTGTCAATCACAGGTTTTATCGTATTTAGTGTGTTAGGCATCTTACGCCTTTCAACGTATGTAAGGATCCTACAGATCCCTTCCAGAGACGTGGGCATGTCCATTATATTGCTTGCGATGATGACTGCCTTGCCGTTGCTATTATGGTGGGAACTGGGAGTCATGTTATTCCTTTTTGTAGTTGCTGCTTTTCTGCTGTATAAGAACGAAACAAGGATGATCTTAAAGGAAGCAGCTTTATGGGTAATTCCTAGTTTTCTTGGTTTTTCTTTCGTGGCATTTGGAGAAGAAGTTAACACCAATTTCCCCGTGTACCTTAATTTATATGGTTATACTATTAATTTTACTATTGCTGCAATCTTGGTCTTATTATCAAGTTTTGTTTGGAAAAAAGCTGGGGAAAAGGAATTGGATAAGAATTCTTTATATACCTCGCAGGCTCTTTATTCATTTGCCATTTTCTATGCATTGTTAAGTCCGATTCATGTATTATGGGTTCAACCGCTTGTTTTGCTCGTTGGAATCTGCATGTATTATTACTTGTATAAAAAAATTGGTACGAAGTGGGTCCCGTTTTTAGTAAGTATTTCAGCATTGCTTTCGTATTTTTCTATTATCCAAGCGGTTATGATGAAAATTTCTTTTGATCAAACAACTCATTCATTTACCGCTTCTACGAGTGCAGTCATAATGCTAATAATCGCATTCCTTATTCGGAAAAATGACTTGAGTTTGTCACATGCGTTTGGATGGGTAGGACACTGTATTTATCCATTAGCACTCTTGTATACATGGTTTGCATTTCAGTCAGACTCAGGTTATAGCTTTATCGTAGCGGTGTTTGTTTATGCTTTTAGCACAAAGTTGACTATGTTAGAATGGAAAATCAAAGTTTTCCTTTATGGCAGTTTTACCTCCATATTCTTTATTGTTTCTACTGGATTAGAACAGGTAATTAATCAATACTTTGGAAATTATGAGTTTCCAATCACAAGTAGTTTTATTCTTCTTTTTGCGCTCATCGCAAAGGATGAATTTAAGAAACGGACAGCCTATTATTTAGTCCCATTTTCAATGATTGGCATTTTGTTTACAGCTATGACCTATCCATTTGATTTGCTACCTTATCTGGTAACACTTGCCTATATTATGGGTTTACTGATTTATTTGCATAAGATTAAATGGGGTCTTCTAGGGGTCGTTCCCCTATTCTTAGCATTTATCGCAACGGTTGAATACACATATTTTAGTGAATTAAATGAACTTGATAAAATGCTCATATCTGGAGGATTTGGAGTAGTTCTAGCAATGATCGGACCATTCATTTACAAAAAGCTCGTTGTATATGGACCGAAAATTCACCAGTCAAAAATAGACGGCTATACGTTTGTTTCATTCTTATTTTTCGTCCTTATGTACAGTTTCGATATTCAATACATCTGGAATCATGCACTGCCGGGTGTTTTGATTGCCGTTTTACTTTTGATGCAAAGAAAAAGAGTACCTGAAAAGTTCTCTGTCCTATTGACAATACTTGGCGGAGCCTATTTATTACAACCATACTATTCTATAATAGCAAAGCTTAGTATTCCGTCCCTTTGGGAACGGGAAATGATTGTTCTTCCGTTTATTATTCTAATCATTTTTATCCGACGTTGTTTAAAGGGGCGATATTCGGATATCACGAAAGCTGTTCAATGGGGTGTCCTAATCATTGTATCGCTATTATTAATACAGGATGGTTTAGCGAGCCACACGATTTATGATGCACTTATTTTAGGAACACTCTCATTGTTGTCACTGCTTTCAGGCATGTTCCTGCAAATAAAGTCCTACTTCTTTGTTGGAGTAGGGGTATTATTATTAAATGTGTTCCTGCAAACTAGACCCTACTGGGGGAATATGCCGTGGTGGTTCTATTTATTAATTGCAGGTCTTATCTTGATAACAGTGGCAAGCTTTAATGAATGGAATAAGCAAAAAATGAATAAAGGTGAATCGACATTTATCACCCGTTTGAAGGTAATGGTAATAGATAAGATAAAAAAGTGGGATTAAGGAGAAAAGGCTGATTGCGATAATTTTGTTGAATATTACCATAAGGTTTGTTATAATAGAATTAATTAAATAACTTACTGAATTTGGAGGAGCCTGTCACCAAGGGATATCTATGTCCCGTGGTCGACAGGCTCTTTTTGTTTTCTCTCAAAAAGGGTATGTTTATAAAAAAAGCAGACCCTTTTAATTTTTGACTAAGGAAAGGTGATTGGATGGAATTAATTTTTGAATTAGCCATTATTTTATTTGCCTCTAAGATAGCAGGGGATCTTTGTGTTAAATTGGGTCAGCCCTCGGTTCTAGGGAAGTTGTTAATAGGGGTTATTATCGGACCAGCCGTGTTAGGGCTCGTTTCAGATACGAGAACCTTAGCTGATTTAAGCCATATTGGCGTCATCTTGTTGATGTTTATTGCCGGTATGGAAACTGATTTGAATGAATTTAGACGGAGCTGGAAAGCGTCAACCTTGGTCGGAATCAGTGGAATCATTGTACCTTTAGGGTTGGGCTACGTAGCTGGAATTGTGATAAATATGACAACTATCCAAGCATTATTTTTAGGGTTATTACTTTCGGCAACAAGTGTTAGTATTTCCGTTCAAGCACTTAAAGAGTTAGATAAGCTGCAGTCGAAAGAAGGGACCACGATTTTAGGTGCAGCGGTTATAGATGATGTCCTTGTCATCGTCGCATTGGCCTTTTTAATGAGTATGGCCGGCGGAGAAGTAAATTTAAGCATGATGATTGTGAAAAAGGGACTCTTTTTCACAGGTGCTATTTTAGTAGCTTGGAAGGTAGTTCCTTGGGTATTAAAGAAATTTGCACCGTTAAAGGTCACTGAGTCACTTGTCACGGGTGCATTAATCATTTGCTTCCTGTTTGCCTATGTTGCTGAAATAACGGGTGTAGCGGCTATTATTGGGTCGTACATTGCCGGGGTATCTATTAATCAAACAATTTATAAGGGGAAAATATTTACGAAAGTGGAAACGATTAGCTATTCCTTTTTTGTACCAGTCTTTTTTACCTCGATTGGTGTAGCAGTAAGCTTCGACGGAATCTCAAAAAGTTTCGGGTTAATTATTGGTTTTAGTATCCTAGCCATTTTAACAAAGTTAATCGGTGCTGCACTAGGAGCAAAAATTGCCCATTTTTCATGGAAGAATTCTCTTGGAATTGGTGCTGCTATGGTTTCGCGCGGAGAGGTTGCCTTAATTATTGCGACGATTGGTTTGGAGACAAACTTAATTAGTCAGGAATTATTTGCTGTTTTGGTAGTAGTCGTACTAATTACAACCATCGTTACACCGCCAATGATGAAGTTTTTTTTCAACGAAGGTGATAAACGAACAGAAATGAAAACCGAGTATTCAGTGAAATTGGAATCTAGATAAACAAAAATCCAGCCAAACCAACGGCTGGATTTTTTAAGGATTATGAAACCGATTTTAATGTTTTCGCTTCATTTTTCTTACCAACATTTTTTAAGCCAATTATAAATCTTGTTGTAAAAATAATCGCTGAAATGATGATAAAAACTCCACAAACAGCACCTACTTGGTCAGAACCAGTCCATTCTGGTAAATGTTCAGCCCAGCGACGTGGCGTGCTGATCTTACCGGCATAGAGGAACGAACCTGCTAAACCAGAGAAGAAAACAAAATAGGTGAAAATTGCCCCGTTATCCAGTCCGGATTGCTTTTGAGTTCCTTCAGTTTTATTAAAATAGTACATAAAACCAAAAATCATTGCAACAACGCCCATGCCCATATACGTGTGGAAGTGACCCGGCACCCACTTGGTATTATGCATCACATGGTTCACCACAATTGTGGCATCAATAATGGCCGGTACCGCACCTGCAACCCAACCGAACATGGCTAGAAACATCATACTTGAAGCGAAATCCCATTTGACAGCTGAGCGGAAAACAATCATTAAAGCGCCATAAGCTGTTACAACCATTACAGGTAAACCATTAGCATAAGAAAATATTTGTCCAATAATTAACATCCATCTCGGTACAGCAAAGTCCATCAATAAGTGGTGTGTGTAAATCATTAATGTAAACAAGGTGGAAAAATTCCAGGCAATCAAAAACGCTTTATTCGATTTCCATGGACGCCCGGTATATTCAGAGAGAACTTCATAGACAGCGATGACTGCCATATAAATGGTGCAATTGGCAAAAATATGACCAAATGCATAGGTTAAATGCTTCGCAACCATTGGATCGAAGGTGAAACTAGGATTTAATATATTAATAATTGATTCCACTATGGCTGTAGCACCAGCTAAAATTCCAGTGGAATTAGCGATGATAACCATCGTTGTCGCAACGACTGCAGCTGGTGGTCCATAGCCTTTTTTGCCTCTAAAAATATAATCCCAGCCTAGTGATTTACCTAGACCTCCATATTCCTTGATCAGTCTTGCAGCTAAATAAAAATACATGACCAAATAGCCTATACCTAATAATAACAGGCCAAATAAAAATAATAAGGCACCTGTTGAACCATTTATTTTTGCGGAAGCAGACGGAAGTGGATAAAGGAAGGTCCAGCCATCTGAAAAATTAAAGCCAAATATAGCGGTGAGAATCATCACCACTCCTATCAAGGATAGAATTAGATTGGTAAAGAAAACCTTTGGATTCAAATGTATATATTTTGATAGATAATACCACATGATAGCACTACCGCCCAAAGCAGCAATTCCAATCATACCTGTTCCATGGATCGTCATAACCTTATAAAACAATTGCGCAGAAATTTGGATAACGTTTCCTTGATTTAATAACATGATTACTCCGAAAATCATCATTAACACAAGAACAACGGAGGTTACAACTAAAGATAGAGCAACACCTTTTTTTATCGAGTTTCGAGCATTACTTTCCATATTATTTACCCCCTTTCGGCTTTACGATGATGTCTTTAATCATGACATGGTGACCTGTGCTGCAATATTCTAAACACATAATTTTATAAGTTCCTGGTTTGTTAAATGTTATTGAAAGCTTATTGGTATAGTTTGGCATAGCCTGTGTTTGTGCGATAAGATGAAGTTTTTCATCATACAGACCAAATCCATGTGTTACATCCTTACTCGTGACACGAAATTGGATAGGTTCCCCCGCGATAAAGTTTTCATCACTTAATTCCCATGCAAATTGTATCCCGGTAACATCAACCACTTTTACATTTCCTTTTGCTTGTGCATGCTGGTCATGGTATGGAAGTTTGCTTAATGAGATGGCTGATGCGAATCCCATAATGGCAAGTAAACCTAGAAAATAAAACTTACGAATTTTGTAGCCTTTTTCTTGAATAGGTCCATACTCTTTTAGTTTTCTCGATTCTCCGTACACAAACGAAAATGCTAGTGCGATCAGGAAAACGAAAAATAATGTAGCGTACCACGCAATAGATTGGTACATAATAAACCCTCCCATAGTAAATATAATCAAACCAGAAGTCCCCCAACCGCTAGTTTGATTTCCTATACCATTGTAAACACCTTTTTATGAAAAAATAGTGAATAATATCATACCTTTCCTATGCAATTAAGTACTAGTCATTTTCCTATTTTTTTGTTAATCGAAAAAGTACCCCCATTAATAGGGTGGATTAGTCGAATAATCTTTCAAAGCAATAAAATGACTAAATTCAGGAGGTTAGAAATGGGAACCATGATCATTGATATCGACAAATTACTGGAAGCAACGTCAAATCTAACATCTGAGAAAAACAACAATAAAGTGAAAAAAGTTGAAATAGACATCTTACTTGAAAATACACGTGATTGGTAAAAATAATATTGTACTAATAGTTTCAAAAAATGCCTTCTATATAAAAGAAGGCTTTTTTTTGTTGTTTTTAGAAGAATAAAAGGCAAGTGAACAATGTAAATAAAGTGGATAGGATTATGCCGCTTTAAAGCAAAAAAATATTTTCAGCAAATCTATTGCTTTTCCTTCAAAAAAATACTAGAATAATTTCTAATATATTAAATTTTTAGAAAATTGGTATTTTGATATTAAGGGGGATTAAGCAAGATGAAGAACAAGGGTAAAGTATTGTCAGTTGCCTTAGCAGGAATGATGCTGCTTGCAGGCTGCGGAAGTAAAGAAAAAGCAGGTGGCTCTGAACAAGCGGGAGCTGATAAGGAGTTTAAAGTTGGAATTACTCAATTTGCACCACACCCATCGCTAGATGCTGCAACAGAGGGCTTTAAAAAAGCCTTAAAGGATAAGGGAATTAAGGTCAGCTACGATGAACAAAATGCACAGGCAGATATGAACAACACACAAACCATTGCCAATAATTTTGTCGGCGATAAAGTGGACCTAATTTTTGCTAATGCTACTCCAAGTGCGACTGCTGCATTAAATGCTACCAAGGATATTCCGATTATCTTCACATCGGTAACAGACCCTGTGGGAGCCGGATTAGTAGAATCATTTGATAAACCAGGGAAAAACATTACGGGTACAACCGATAATCATCCGGAAGCAACGAAAAAAACAATTAGCTTTATCACGGACGAAGTGAAAGCGAAAAAAATTGGGGTTATCTATAACTCCGGTGAACAAAATTCTGTTGTACAGGTAAAAGAAGTGAAAAAAATAGCAGAAGAGAAGGGTGCTAAGCTTGTCGAAGTATCTGTTTCTACTACAGCTGAAGTGAAGCAGGCTGCAGAATCATTAGTTGGACGTGTTGATGCGATTTACATTCCAACTGACAATACTGTTGTTACAGCTCTTGATTCAGTAATTGCTGTTGCCAACAGCAAGAAGATTCCACTTTTCGTTGGTGAACTTGATTCCTTGAAAAAAGGTGCAGTTGCAGCTAGCGGATTTAGCTATTTCGATCTTGGCTATCAATCTGGTGTAATGGCGGCTGACATTTTAAGCGGGAAGAAGAAAGCATCCGAAATTCCGGTAGAGCTGCCTAACAGCCTCAAACTTGTGATTAATAAAAAGGCCGCTGAAGCTCAAGGCTTAACAGTTAATGATGCTTGGAAAAGCTTAGGTGAATTTTTAGCAGAATAAAATATTATTATTCATAGAGTGAGCCTTCAAGTGAAGGCTCACTCTATGAACCATACATAAGCTTGATATAGGTTTTTGCATCTTAGACGCAGGCTTAATGATTTAAAGAAAGGATGATCTCAATGTTTACAGCTATATTTGGATCATTTGAAGCAGGTATTATCTATGCGATTATGGCTTTGGGCGTTTATCTATCCTTCCGTATTCTGGATTTTCCAGATTTAACGGTAGATGGGAGTTTCGTCACGGGTGCTGCGATTTCAGCAGTGTTGATAGCAGGAGGAACGAATCCATTTTTGGCAACAATTATTGCTTTATTTGCCGGTTTTGCTGCAGGATGTATGACAGGGCTTCTTCACACCTTTGGAAAGATTAATAATCTGCTTTCCGGTATTTTAATGATGATTGCATTATATTCAATCAATCTTCGTATCATGGGGCGCTCAAATATCCCCTTATTGAATACAGATACAGCTTTTACGAAGATTAGTGGTTTTTTTGAAAAAACAGGGATTGATTCATTTTTCAATAATATTCTCACCAAGGCCGGTCTCGGTGACAGTCTGCCGGAAACATGGGGAATTCTTATTTTTATGATTGTGGTAACTTTCGTCATTAAATTCCTTACCGATTTGTTTTTAAAGACTGAAATAGGTCTTGCAGTCAGGGCTACGGGAGATAATAAACGGATGATTCGCAGCCTTTCTGCTAATACCAACCTTCTGGTTGTGCTTGGCTTAGGTCTTTCCAATGCGCTTGTAGCTTTCTCTGGTGCCCTAATTGCCCAACAAGGTGGATTTGCAGATGTGGGTATGGGGATTGGAATGATTGTGATTGGGCTGGCCTCCGTTATTATCGGTGAAGCCTTATTTGGTACAAAAACAATCGCCAGAACCACGTTTGCGGTTATAGGCGGTTCGATTATTTATCGAATTGTTGTTACGTTAGCTTTACGTGTTGATTTCTTGGACCCAGGTGATATGAAGCTGATTACTGCTCTTATTGTTATTCTTGCTCTTACAACGCCAAAAATCATTGAAGGTTCCAAAGAGAGAAAGCGGAAAGCCCGCAGACGGTTAGAAAGAACAAACATGATGCAAACATCTTGCCAAGGGAAGGGGGACCAACATGTTACAATTAAATCAAATTCATAAGATCTTTAATGAAGGGACACCTGATGAAAAAATTGCGATTGATCATGTGAACCTAACCCTTCAGCCAGGGGATTTTGTAACGGTTATCGGCAGTAATGGAGCAGGGAAATCAACATTGATGAATATTATATCGGGTGTTTTAATCCCTGATGTAGGGGAAGTATTAATTGGTGGAAAAAATGTCACCAATAGGTCAGAGTTTAACCGTTCAAAAATGATCGGACGAGTATTTCAGGATCCAATGGCAGGTACGGCACCCAGTATGACAATTGAAGAAAATCTTGCGATGGCCTATTCCCGGAACAAAATGAGGACGCTTCGGC
Source organism: Bacillus sp. AFS006103 (assembly GCA_002559145.1). Taxonomy (GTDB): domain Bacteria; phylum Bacillota; class Bacilli; order Bacillales; family Cytobacillaceae; genus Neobacillus. The sequence goes on along the minus strand of NTXX01000016.1, from coordinate 82,238 downwards.
AAGGAGTAACAAAAAAGCGCCGTGAATATTTTCGTGAGGTATTAGAATCGCTGCATCTTGGCCTCGAAAACCGCCTAAGTGCAAAGGTAGGTTTGTTATCTGGCGGAGAGCGTCAGGCTTTATCCCTACTAATGGCTACCTTTACAGAGCCTTCCATCCTCCTCCTTGATGAACATACAGCAGCGCTTGATCCATCAAGAGCGGAATTAATAACGAACTTAACGAGAGAAATTGTTGACAAATACAAACTAACTACCTTAATGGTTACACATAACATGCAGCAAGCAATTGATTTAGGTAACCGATTAATCATGATGGATAAGGGTCAAATTATATTAGAGGTCAATGAAGAAAATAAGAAACAGCTAACCATTGAAGGGTTATTAATGGAGTTTAAAAGGATTCGTGGTGTCCAAATGGCAAGTGATCGTGCCATTCTTTCCTAAAGTAAAAAATTTTTTTTAATTGATCTTTTTAGAATTACGTTAATAAAAAAGTATTTCCAATATCATTACAGTAGAAACTTCCTGCTATGGGTAAGTTTCTTTTTGCTTTTTAGGGAAATAATTCAAATGTTTGCTAGATTCCTTTAGTACAAAAATGCGTTATTGCTTTACATCCCATCCTTGAAAGGACAAGATTCATTCATTTAGAATTAATTCAGAATATTATTTCTTTAAATAATGGGGGGTTCTAGATGAAAGAAGATCGAGTAAGGAAGGACCAACTAGCTGATGATTTTTTTCCTGTCCGAGATGTGGATTATATTGAGATTTATACAGGCAATGCCAAGCAGGCCTGTCACTTTTTTTGTACTGCCTTTGGATTTCAGCCTGTCGCCTATTCAGGTCTTGAAACTGGTAATCGTGAAACCGCTTCCTATTGCTTGAAGCAACGGAATATTCGTCTTGTCCTTACAGGTTCCTATAGTGAAGAAAGTGCTGTTGCCCTATTTGTAAAGAAACACGGAGACGGGGTGAAGGACGTAGCCCTGTTAGTTGATGATGTCGAGAAAGCGTTTGAAGAGGCAGTGAAAAGAGGGGCGATTGCCATTGATGCCCCGTTTGAAATGAAGGACGAAACAGGTGTGGTCAAAAAAGCCGTTCTTGGTACATATGGTGACACCATCCATACGTTAATAGAACGGAAAAATTATAATGGTGTATTTTTACCGGGGTTTATTCCATATTCCGCGTCACTTCCTGTTAAAGATGCCGGCTTAATTGGGATAGACCATGTGGTCGGAAACGTGGAGAGGATGGAGGAGTGGGTCGAATATTACGCTAAGGTAATGGGCTTTAAAGAAATGAAACATTTCTCTGACAAGGACATCACGACGGAATATTCAGCTCTTATGTCAAAGGTTATGCACAATGGAGGACGGATTAAATTTCCGATTAATGAACCGGCAGTGGGGAAACGAAAATCACAAATTCAGGAATATCTAGAATTCTATAATGGTCCTGGTGTCCAGCATCTGGCGATATTAACGGAAGATATTGTAGCTACTGTCGCAATTTTAAAACAAAATGGGGTAGAATTTCTAAATACTCCAGCAGCATATTATGATTCCTTAGGAGAACGCATCGGCAAAATTGATGAAGAAATTGAAAAGCTTCGCGAACTTAATATTTTAGTAGACCGCGATGATGAAGGCTATTTACTGCAAATCTTCACCAAACCAATTGTAGACCGACCCACATTATTTGTGGAAATTATTCAACGAAAAGGCGCACGTGGTTTTGGGGAAGGAAACTTTAAGGCTTTATTTGAGTCAATAGAACGGGAACAGGAGAGACGTGGGAATTTATAAATATAGCAAGGTTTAAAAGAGCGAAAGTATTGAGCGGTTTCGGAAAAGGGAGAGATATATTTCTCCCTTTTTTTAAAAGGTAACGAAACGGAGGTGAAAAGGTTATGGAAATCTCACCGGAAACACTGGAATGGAGAGAGGCCTATAAATTATTAGTCGGTTCCATCCTTCCACGTCCCATTGCCTTTGTCTCAAGCATCGACGCAAAAGGGACTGCGAATGCTGCACCGTTTAGTTTTTTTACGGCCATTTGTGCAGACCCGATGCTGATCTGTTTTTCACCGATGAGAAGAGGAACCGATGGAGCCAAAAAAGATACACTTGTAAATATAGAAAGCACAGGTCAATTTGTTATTAATATTGTAAGTAACAGCATGGCCGAGCAAATGAATGACTGTGCGATTGAATACAGTGCAGATATTGATGAAATAGCAGAAGTGGGTTTAACGAAAGAACCAAGTATAAAGGTGAGTGTGCCACGTATCAAGGAGTCGCTTGTCCATTTAGAATGTATACTGGAGCAAGTAATACATTTTGGTGATACCCCTGGTGCCGGGAGCCTGGTAATCGGAAAAGTAGTACATGTCCATGTGAATGATGAACTTTTTGATAAAGGGCGAATCGATTCAGCCAAGCTTAATCCTATCGGTAGAATGGCAGGTAATATCTTTACGGACCCATTAGCAAAAATGTTTGAAATGAATCGTAAAACGAAGAAAGAGTGAATGCCGTGAAATTTGTAACGTTTGAAAAAAAGGATGGGTCTATCAGAGCAGGTTGGTTACTTGACCAACACCATGCCGTAGATATGTATGAAGCATCAGGTGGGATGCTGCCAAAAAATCTATTAGATTTTTTAGAAAATGGTGATGCATATTTAGGAAAAATAGCTAATTTTCCCCCATTCACAAAGGAAGATAGCGGGGTTTACCCATTGAATGAACTTCGATTGCTGGCACCACTCCCTTTGCCCAAGAGCTTCCGTGATTTCTATGCATTTGAGCAGCATGTGAGGACCGCAAGAGAAAATAGGGGTCTTGAAATGATACCTGAATGGTACAAATTCCCTGTCTTTTATTTTTCCAATCATCTTGCCATTAAGGGACCTGGAGAAGAAATTGCCAAGCCTGCAACGTGTAATTGGCTTGATTATGAACTGGAGATGGCTTGCATCATTGGCAAAGAAGGTAGAGATATCTCTGCTGATAAAGCGGATGAGTATATTTTTGGCTATTGTATCTTGAATGATTGGAGCGCACGAGATCTGCAAAGGAAGGAAATGAAAGTTGGACTGGGACCCGCTAAGGGGAAGGATTTCTCGACATCCATTGGACCGTGGATCGTCACAAAAGATGAGTTAGAACCATTTAAATTGGGGAAGGGTTTTGATCTTTCGATGAAAGCTCGCGTCAATGGGATTCTTCTTTCTGAGGGGAATATGAAAGATCTCTATTATTCTTTTGCGGAGATGATTGAGAGGGCTTCAGAAGGAGTTACTTTGTATCCGGGAGAGATGATTGGTTCCGGTACAGTTGGAACAGGATGTATCCTTGAACTTGGGGAAAAGGTACACAGCTGGCTGATGCCAGGTGATCGAGTAGAATTAGAGATTAATCAATTGGGTGTGTTGCTGAATGTGATAAGCGCTGAAGAGAGGTGAAATGATGTTCTACCGTCAAATGGGGAAGATACCGCATAAACGGCATACAATGTTCAAAAAGGCTGACGGAAGCCTTTACAGAGAACAGGTGATGGGGACACGCGGATTCTCGGGAACCCAGTCGATCTTATACCACCAATTTATGCCGACAGAAGTGGTGAAGACAGAAATAGTAGGCAATTATATGCCTTTATATGAAGAGCAGCCGCCGCTCAAGCATCGCCACTTTTTTACAAGTAATATTCCCGCTAAAGGAGATGCCATGGAGGCCAGGGAGTATCTATTGGGGAATCAGGATTTATTAATTGGAACAGCCAATGTAACGATACCGATGAATAGCTTTTATCGAAATGGTGACGGCGATGAAATGCTCTATATCCACTACGGCTCCGGAAAATTAGAAACAATGTTCGGGACACTTTCCTACAGGCCTGGTGATTACCTGATCATTCCGATAGGAACCATTTATCGGCTAATTCCAAACGAAAATGAAGAGACGAAAATGCTGTTTGTGGAGTCGTTCAGCCAAATTACGACACCGAGGCGGTACCGCAATGAATATGGTCAGCTTTTGGAGCATAGTCCGTTTTGTGAAAGAGACCTACGCGGACCTGAAGCTTTGGTAACATTTGATGAAATAGGTGAATACGAGGTGTTAACCAAATCACGAGGTATGGTTACCTCGCATATCTTGGGTCATCATCCATTAGATGTCGTCGGCTGGGATGGGTATTTATATCCTTGGGCCTTTAACATAGAAGATTTCGAACCAATTACAGGAAGAGTCCACCAGCCGCCACCGGTTCATCAAACCTTTGAGGGTAATAATTTTGTCGTGTGTTCATTTGTCCCAAGGCTGTATGACTATCATCCCGAATCGATTCCTGCACCATATTATCATAGCAATGTGAATAGCGACGAGCTTCTCTATTATGTGAAAGGCAATTTCATGAGTCGGAAAGGGGTCCGGGAGGGTTCCATCACACTTCATCCAAGTGGAATTCCGCATGGCCCACATCCAGGTAAAACGGAAGCAAGTATTGGAAAAAAGGAAACGCTTGAACTGGCCGTTATGATTGACACCTTTCATCCTCTGAAAATTGTAAAATCCGCGCAAGCAATAGAAGATATTAATTATATGTATTCTTGGTATGAAAAAAAGGAATAATGATTTTTTGGGAACAATCCAATAGATAACTTGTTGGATTGTTTTTTAATCAAAGGTAAAAAGTGGTATGGTAGTAATAAGGAAAATTTGTAAATGAATCGAGGTGAAATCATGGAGCTAGAAATAATAGTTACTAAATTAAAAAGTCATACTCCTAAAATTCTTGGGAGTGAGAAATTTTCAAAATACGCTGTGATGTTGCCACTCGTAAAAAAAGAGGATGGTATTCACGTCTTATTTGAGGTTCGTTCGCTTGAATTAAGGAGACAGCCAGGAGAGATTTGTTTTCCTGGTGGCAGTATTGATGAACAGGATATGGATGAAAAAGATGCAGCTATCAGAGAAACGGTGGAGGAACTAGGAATTAACAAAGAGCAAATTTCAAATGTTAACCCGCTGGATTATATGATTTCACCATTTGGAATGATTATCTATCCTTTTGTTGGCTACATTAATAGCCCCCAAAAGATTGTTCCCAATCCATCTGAAGTCGGGGAGATTTTTACTGTACCATTATCTTTTTTTATTCATAATAAACCTGAGATTTATAACATTGAATTTAGGGCAGAACCGGAAGAGAATTTTCCCTTTGACTTAATTGTCGGCGGAGAAAATTATAATTGGCGGACACGGGGAATTGAAGAATATTTCTACCACTATCGGGGAAAAGTGATTTGGGGATTAACCGCTAAGATACTTTCCCATTTTATTGAAGTGATTCGTTAGTGTTAATCAGAGACAATAGAAAATGAACTCCATTGTTTTTTGAAGGTGTGTCCTTGTAGTGTGAACAAATGTGTTTTCTGGAAAGAAAAAAACTTGATTATTTTCTGAATACAGTTAAAATTAAAATTATATTTTTAGATATTAGGGAGATGTAGGGATGAAGGTCGTAAAGTTTGGCGGGTCCTCGTTAGCATCCGGAAAACAACTGGAGAAAGTATTTAAGATTGTTGTCTCAGATTCTGAGCGGAAGATAGTTGTAGTATCAGCTCCCGGAAAAAGGTTTGCTGATGATAACAAAGTAACAGATTTATTAATTGAATGTGGAGTGCTCTGCTTGCAAAACAAAGATCCAAAAGAAAAATTTGAGGCAATCATCGAGAGATATTCCTATATCGCAGACGAACTAGCATTGCCTCGAGATATTATCAACGAAATTCATGACGATTTAACAAAAAGATTGAGCAGCGATAAATCAGAGCCTGAACGCTTTCTTGATTTGTTAAAAGCAAGTGGAGAGGACAATAATGCCAAATTGGTAGCAGCCTATTTCCAGGTGCAGGGTGTTGAAGCTTATTATGTGGATCCAAAAGAAGCGGGTCTTCTTGTCAGTGATGAGCCGGGCAATGCCCAGGTTTTACCGGAAGCGTATGATCAGTTATATACGCTTCACGAGCGATCCGGGATTTTAATTTTCCCTGGATTTTTCGGCTATAGTAAACAAGGAGAGGTATTCACTTTTTCGCGAAGCGGGTCCGATATAACTGGTTCAATCCTTGCAAATGCTTTAAAAGCTGACCTTTATGAAAACTTTACCGATGTAGATGCTGTTTATTCCGTGAACCCTTCGATCGTAAAGAAGCCTAAGGAAATAAAGGAACTGACCTACAGGGAAATGCGCGAGCTTTCCTATGCAGGATTTACTGTGTTGCATGACGAAGCACTCGTTCCGGCATTTCGAGCAGGCATACCTGTTCACATTAAAAATACAAATAATCCAACTGCATCAGGCACAAGGATTGTTTATGAGCGGGATAATACGAATGGTCCAGTGATTGGTATTGCCAGTGATCAAGGTTTTTGTAGTATCTATGTAAGCAAATACTTAATGAATAGAGAGATAGGTTTTGGACGTAAGCTTTTAAGTATCTTAGAAGACTTCGGATTATCCTATGAACATACACCTTCTGGAATTGATGATGTTTCTGTGATCCTCCGTGAAAATCAAATAAGTGCTGAAACGGAAAAGGCAATAAAAGAACGAATTGAATCTGAATTACATGCCGATCTAGTGAAATTTGAACATAGTTTAGCGCTCATCATGGTTGTAGGCGAAGGTATGCGTCACAATGTGGGCACAATGGCAAAAGCCTCCAAAGCCTTGGCACAAGCTCGTATTAATATTGAGATGATAAACCAAGGTTCGTCGGAAGTAAGCATGATGTTTGGGGTTAAAGAAGTGGATGAAAAAAGAGCGGTTCAAGCTCTTTATGAGGAATTTTTTGTGGCTGTAACAGTTTAAACTGGAGTGCAAAGAAAAGGGTACGTCAATTAATTATGACTCACCCTTTTTTAACTTAATTTTTGTTCTAATTCCTGCCCTGATTGCAATAATTAGCCCGCCAATCGTATCAGCAATCAAATCGGTCATCGTATCTTTGTTTCCGCCGCCTTGTAAGGTCATATCGAAAAATTGGTCTGAGCTAAATTCGTAAATTTCCCATAGGACACCGCCGAGTGCTGCAAAGGATAGAGTAAATAAAAATACAAACCACGGTGATATCATATCCCCTGCATTTCGGTGAATTAATCGTTCATACAAGGCAATTCCTGAAAAAGCGAGAATGGCTCCGCTGACCAAATGCATGAAAGTATCCCACCAACCAAGACCATACCAGCCGAGGATAGACCCTAAATATTGCGAGCCAACTAAAAATATTAAATAAGAAATCACAATCGGTAAATTAAATTGCATTTTGGTGAATAGTGCCAATAATAACGGGATGGCTCCGCAAACAATTCCGCCAATCGCAACGGAACCTTCAAAAGTTGCATCCTTTGAATAGTAGTAGACACATAAAACAGCCATGAAAAGGACATAAATGAAACTTAAAATGATGACCAGCTTTCGATTCATCCATTTTCACCTCTTTAAACTTTTTCTTTTCTAAAATAGGCGTAAATAGCAATTATGAGTCCACCTAAAACGCCGCATAATAAGTCATACATCGTATCTTTATTTCCCCCGAGCTGCATGATATGTGTGAAAGTTTGATCCCCTAAAAACTCATAGATTTCCCAAAGCACGCTAGCAAGGACGGACAGTGAAAGAATAAATAATGAAAGGATCCACCTTGAGGTACCGATTCTCACTTGTTCAGGAATCATTAATTTATATAACGTTATTCCAAAACAAGCCATATAAATTCCTTTATAAAAATGAATCGTCGAATCCCACCATTTATATTTAAGATAAAAATCCCCAACTGAACCTAAAAAGGTGGAACAAAAGATAAAAAGATAAAAACCAATAATGGTCGGAAGGTTAAATGGAATGTTTTTCTTAAAGATTAACAAAACAGGTAAACCACATACAAAAATACCGCCAAGGGCTACTTGCCATTTGGAGGATTCCCCTTTAATAAGGAAAAAAATTAATAATATAATCATAAATAAAGAAAAGATACTACCTAGAATGATAAGGATTTTCCTTCTCAATTACTCACCTCATTAAACATGTTTCATTACAATTATGTCCAATAAAAATAAATGAAATCACACAAGTTGTTTTGTATAGAAAGGAATATTTGTACTCGCATAGACACACACAAAAGAGTATATTGGAATGGTACTATTGATAATTAGGTAGAAATGGGCATAGATAAAGACTGTGTTGGAGGAAGTTATGCAAAAAGCACAAATACCGACTTACGAGCGGATTGCAATCGATTTAGCAAATCGAATATACGATGGGAAGTTTAAGGTAGGAGAGAAGATTCACGGCCGATCGACGTTAGCAAGTGAATATAAGGTTTCTCCTGAAACAGTAAGGAGAGCCATAAAGATTTTGGAGGATGTGGAGATTGTTGAATCTACTAAAGGTAGTGGAATCGTTATTGCATCCCGTGAAAATGCGTATAAATATATTCAACGGTTTTCGAACCTTGCGAGCATCAAAGATCTTGAGAAGCAAATGAACTCATTAATTACCGAAAGGGACAAGCTGGATGATCAGCTCTTTGAAACCCTGAGGAAAATCATGGACTACTCGGGGAAGCTTCGGCACACGAATCCACTTGCTCCCATTGAAATAGAAGTGTTTTCGGGCTGTAATCATATTGGAAAAACCATTTCAGATTTGAAGTTTTGGCAAAATACAGGTGGAACTGTTATTGGCATGAAACGGAACGGTGAATTAATTATCTCTCCAGGACCCTATGCGTTAATACTAGAGGGGGATATTCTCCTTATTATTGGTGCAGAAGAAACATATGACAGAGTGATTCACTTTTTGGAAGAGTAAATTTAGTAAGAATAATAAAGGAAAAAGCCGGTTTAATTGCAAACCGGCCTTTTCCTTTACAACCTTATTTTAATAACCCTTCTGTTTCTAAAAATTCTTTTGCAACTTTTGCAGGTGACTGTTTAAGACTGTCGACCTGATAGTTGAGCTTTCTCATTTTTTCATCCGTTAACTTACCGGATAAAGAGTTAATAACTTTTTTTAATTCCGGATGTTCCTTTAATGTTTCCTCTTTTATCATCGGCACGGCATAGTATGGAGGGAAGAAGTTTTTATCATCCTCTAATACCTTTAAGTGGAACGCTTCGAGTAACCCGTCAGTAGAAAAGGCATCGATGACATCACTCTTATGGTTGTCTAATGCGGTATAGCGCAACCCGCCGTCAATAGCTTTCACTTCTTTAAAACTCATATTATACGTTTTTGAAAGTCCAATTAATCCATCCTCACGATTTGGAAATTCAATCGTTGGCCCCATGGTCAATCCGCTGCTGAACTTAGCTAAATCAGAGATCGTCTTTAGACCATATTTTTTTGCGGTATCTTGACGAACGGCTAAGGCATATGTGTTATTAAATCCAAGTGGTTTTAATAAATCAAAACCATATTTTTGCTTGAACTCCTTTTGGACTATATCGTAGACCGCGTCTGGATCACTTTGTGGAGGCTGATTTAAAATATTAACTAATCCTGTCCCCGTATATTCAACATACATATCAATGTCCCCATTTTTAAGGGCACCGAAGGCAACCTGACTGCCGCCAAGATTTAGTTTTCTTTCTACTTGAATATCAGTCTTTTTTTCTATTAAATCTGCAAGCATATTTCCTAATATCAATTGTTCACTAAAGTTTTTTGAACCAATTACAATTTTATCCTCTGCTTTAACCTTTGAATATACAGTAAAAGCACTGGCTATGATGATCACAATACAAGCAAAACTAATCATAAGCTTTTTAGTAGTTTTACCAGTCTTTTTTGCTGAAGTTTTTTTGCTTGTATAAGAAAGTGTAGATTCAAGTTTCCCAACAATAAAATCAATCAGGAGTGCAAGAATACAAGCTGGAATCGCTCCGGCCAAAATCATATAATTATCTACCGTCTGCACACCTGAGAATACAAGATACCCAAGTCCGCCTGCACCGATAAAGGCGGCAATTGTCATTAGTCCAACAGCGGTTACCGCTGAAATTCTGATACCCGCCATAATCATCGGGAAGGCTAGTGGTAACTGAACCTTTCTCATCGTTTGACTCTTGGTCAGACCGATTCCTCTGGCGGCTTCCAGAATATCTCCATCAATATTCGTTAGACCTGTGTAAGTGTTTTTAACGATGGGAAGGAGCGAATAAAGAACGACCATAATAATCGCAGGGGTACTGCCGATTCCAACGAATGGTATGAGAAAGCCAAGTAGTGCCAAACTAGGTATTGCTTGAATCACATTTGTGGTTCCAATAATTGGTTTTGCGAGTTTTTGCTCTCTCGAGATTAAGATTCCGAGTGGAATCCCAATAATAATCGCTACAAGGACAGAAATTACGCTTAAGTACAGATGCTGGCCAAGTAAACTAAAAATCTGCTCATAATTTGTGGTTAAATAGTTCCAAAATCCATTCATTAAAAGGCCACCTCCAAATCGATTAGTTGGCTGCTTAATGCTGATAGAATACTACTCCTCGTAATGAGACCGATTAATTGATTATGACTATTCACAACAGGTACATAACCGATTTTATGTTCATTCATGGTAGCTAACACTGAAATTAAATTTGCTTCCTGTGAAACGGAGAGAACATTGTGTTCCATAACCATTTCAATCGAGGTCGTTCGTTTTAATAATTGAATACTTTTTAATGTCACCAAACCTTTAAGGGCATTATTTTTATCTGTGACCATCAGGCTGTCAACTTTAGTATCTTTCATGATTTCAATCGCCTGAAGAACGGTACGTCTGGATGTAATCTTAACTGGATTCGGAATCATAATATCCTCTGCCATTAATAATTCTGGATTATTCCAAACCCTTCTTTTCCCAATAAATTCTTCAACAAAGTCATTGGCAGGATTTTTAAGAATGTTTTCAGGTGTATCATATTGGAGAATATCCCCGTCTTTTAAAATACAAATCTTATCAGCTATTTTAATAGCTTCATCCATATCATGAGTGACGAATATAATCGTCTTGTTTAATTCCTTTTGCATTTGGAAGAGTTCATCTTGAAGGGAGCTTCTTGTGACAGGATCTAACGCGCTAAATGGTTCATCCATTAAAATGATATCGGAGTTGGTTGAGAAAGCCCTTGCGACGCCTATTCTTTGCTGCTGCCCGCCACTTAATTCCCTAGGATATCGATGTAAAAATTCTTTTGGATCTAATCCGACTAACTCTAACAATTCGCCCGTTTTTTGGGCAATTGAAGCAGGATCTTCACCCTTTAGCTTTGGAATCAATTCTAAATTTTCCTTGATGGACATATGTGGAAATAATCCTGTGTTTTGAATGACATACCCAATATTTCTCCGCAATTCAATTGGATTCATCGTCGAGATATCTGTCCCATTAACAAAAATTTTTCCTGATGATGGCTGAATCAATTTATTAATCATTTTCAGTAAGGTAGTTTTCCCACAGCCGCTGGGTCCGATAAAAACGACCAACTGACCAGCCTCGATTTCAAGTGAAAAGGGCTTAATAATGGTTTTAGTTCGGTATTTCTTAACAATGTCTTTAAACTCTATCAAATCCATTCCTCCTTAAAATAATTATCTAATGCGCTAATGCAACAACTTAATCGTAACACATAAGTTGTTAGTTTGTCGAATCCTCTTGATTTTATGTTCATTCTTTTCATATCAATGGGCTTTGAGTAGAATATAGTGAGACAAAAGTAAAAAAAGCAGGTGTTGGGATGAAAACTATTTTAGTTGTTGATGATGATGAGTATATTCGTCATATCGTAAAAGGCTTATTGATGAAGGAAGGTTACATTGTCATCGCTGCAGGAAATGGGGCGGAGGCACTTGAGATTTTAACGAAGGAGTTTTGCGATTTAGCGATTGTGGATATCATGATGCCTGTCATGGATGGGTACCGCTTAACCACTGAAATTCGTAAATCGTATGATATTCCGATTATCCTTTTAACAGCAAAAAGCCAGATTGAGGATAAAGAAAAAGGATATGAATCAGGAACGGATGATTATCTAATTAAACCTTTCGAACCAAAAGAATTAATTTTCAGAGTCAATGCCTTATTAAGAAGATACGGAAAAACAAGCGAAGCTAATGTTAATTTAGGCTCTTTATATATAAATAAAAAAAGCTATGAGGTGAAAATTGCCAACAAGACCTTCATGCTTCCTTTAAAAGAATTTGAATTGTTAACCTTTTTGGCAACACATCCAAACCAAGTATTTAGCCGTGGTCACCTCATCGAAAAAATCTGGGGACTGGATTTTGAAGGAGATGAACGAACGGTGGATGTCCATGTGAAACGATTACGGGAACGGTTCACGAACGTTGCCGAGGATTTTGCCATCAAAACCATCAGAGGGGTAGGCTATTCCCTGGAGGTATTACAAAAATGAAAATGAAATCTTTATATAGTAAATTTGCTTTCATTACCATAATGATTATGATTTTCAGCGGAATTATTTCATTTTTGCTCTCCAATGCCTTCTACCAAATTAAATTGAAACAGCAAAATGACGAAAAGATTAGTTATTTCGCATTGGAGGTAGCGGATTTCGCAAGTAAACACCCCTTAATTAGCCTGCAGGATTACTTTAAACATATTGGTGCGATTGGTTACCAAATTCTTTTGGTCAGCGAAGAAGGTGACAAGCAATATTTTGGCTCACCTTTCAGAAAGAAGGCTTTGCCTGAAGCAATTCCCAAAAAAGTATTGCGGGGTGAAGTCTATCATGGTGTGCGCCGGTTTCCGCACAAAACGTTTGTAACAGGTTTTTTTGCAAATGAATTAACAAATTCGATTGGCGTTCCCTTTGAATACAAAAACAAAAAATATGCTTTGTTTATCCGGCCCGATATTAAGCTCATGTTTAATGAAATGCATATTCTTTTCGGCTGGCTGCTAGTTATTTCAATTTTGTTGAGCATTCTATTGGTATTAATTAGTACAAAGTATTTAGTTAAACCGATTAAAAAGCTTAATAATGCAACGAAAGAAATCGCAGAAGGTAATTTTTCAATCAAGCTTGATATTGACAGAAAAGACGAACTCGGTCATTTAGCTGTCAGCTTTTCGACAATGGCCAAAAAATTAGCAAAAGTAGATATCCTGCGAAAAGATTTAATTTCAAATATTACTCATGATATTCAATCACCGTTAACCAATATAAAAGGATACCTGAATCTGTTGGAAAATAACAGCAACAGCCAGCAAAAAAAACAACAGTATATTCAAGTGGTACAATCTGAAGTAAATCGACTATCCAATATGACCAAACAGCTCTTACTTCTTTCCACCATTGAAAGCAAAAAGGATTTAATGGAAATTAGTATGGTAGATATCACCGGGCAGTTGAAAAGTGTCATTCATCAATACCAATGGAGTATCCTTGATAAAGGAATCATGATGAGTTACTCCCTACCGGATGCTTCGGTTAAAGGGGATCCGGCTTTACTATATTCGGTTTGGGAAAACCTCTTGACGAATGCAATTAAATATAATCGTGAAAATGGGGAAATTGATATTGAATTATTTGATTCTGATTTACAAATCGAAGTGGTGATGAAAGATAATGGCGTTGGTTTGGACGAAGAAGAAAGGGACCGAATATTTGACCGTTTTTACCGGGCTGATGCCTCAAGAGCACGATCAGTTGAGGGGACGGGTTTGGGCTTATCGATCGTTCAATCAATTGTTGATATGCACCGAGGGGAAATTGAGGTAACAAGTCAAAAAGGACAAGGAACAACTTTTAAAGTGGTCCTTCCTAAAATATAAAGGAATGTTCAATCCGCTTAAAAAAGCTGACAATCTGTATGATTGCCAGCTTTTTTGAATTAACTTACAGACTAGAAATTTGCAATTGTACTAACAAAAAATGTTAAAATGGTGGTAGGTACTAAATTTTTATTAAAGAGGGGAATCTATTTTGAGCTTTGTTCGAGACAAATTCAGTGCGAAATTTTTCCTTTTCCTCATCCTTGCTTTTTTGTTGATACATGTACCTTTGCTTGGGAACTATGTCAAAGTTATTAATACCCTTATCCATGAATCCGGACATGCATTGATTGCTCTTTTTGGTGGGAATGTAGAAAGAATATCTTTATTTATGAATTCCGAAGGGGCTACGTATAGTAATCAGTCCACTTGGATTGGTAGTTTTTTAACTAGCTTAGGAGGATACACGTTTGCTTCCTTTATGGCCTTTCTGTCATTTTTGTTAATTGGTAAGAAAAAGCAGAATCTGTTAATTGATATATTGCTAGGTTTTATTGCTATGAATCTTATTTTTTGGGTAAGGAATCCTTACGGGTTGTTTTGGCTGTGCTCATTTGCTGTTGTATTTCTTTTATTACTTATTAAAGGGAGTCAGGAGTTTAGAGATAACTTATTACTTTTAATCGCCTCTATTTTATTGGTGGATTCCGTTCAAAGTGCTTATGAAATATTGTTTATTAGTTTATTTCAGCCCCAATCAGCAGGGGACGCAGCGAATCTTGCACAACTTACAGGGATTATTCCAGCTCCGATTTGGGGGATTTTCTTTTTTGTTCAAGCACTATGGTTCTGCTATAACGGCTTAAAAAGAGGGTATTATAAACTTGGAAGTTAACTCTGCTGTTATACAAAGTTAATGTTTTTTGCATATGATATTACAATAAGCAGCTAATACAGATGGGGGCGTATGTAAATGAATACATTAGATGCGATTAAAACGCGTAGAAACATAAAGAAATTTAAGCCGGAAGAAATTGACCAAAATTCACTTCTTTCATGGTTAGAGGCCGCGGCAATGGCACCCAATCACCGCATGACCGAACCATGGGAGATTTATTTTATTGGTGCCGAAACAAGAGAAAAGCTCAACCATAAAACAAATTTCGGAAACGCACCCATTGTTTTGATGATTTTATCAAAACATGGGGCAACATCTGTAGAAACAGAGGAAAATGCAATGGCTACTGCCTGCTTTATCCAAAATTTCAATTTAGCTGCATGGGCGGAGGGAGTGGGAACCTTTTGGTCATCGATTGGCATTACACCCAAAAACAGAGGGATCCTTCAAGTTCCAGATGACTATAATATAATTGGCGTATTGGGAGTAGGCTACCCAGATGTAATCCCGGAGCCAAAAACACGAACACCGATTAAGAATAGAATCAGTAATTTGCCATAATTAAATCAGAGAAGAGCCAACCGAATGAGGATAAACGGTTGGCTCTTCTAATTGTGCTAGATGGCTTGAGTGTATTCTAATGTAAGCTTATCGATGATTGTTTGAACGGGTAGAATATCTTTAATTTCGCCCACTCTTGCTCCAGCAAAAACAAGCCCATTCTCGACATCACCATTCATGGATACGAGTAGGGAATCCATTGTACAAAAGCGGTAAGAACAATTCTTCAAGCAATCAATGCATTTGGCGATTTTCAACTTATCTGGTCCACTTATTAATTTTGCAAAGTTATTATTAATGGCTCTTCCGTGAAGTCCAACGGTTGTTTTTACCAAAACTAGATCTTCTTTACCTGCATCCACATATTTTTGCTTAAATGCCAATGGCGCATCACATTCCTCACTAGCTACAAAACGGGTTCCCATTTGTACACCGGACGCACCCATGGCCAGGGCTTTTGCAATATCGCTGCCCGTCATGATACCGCCTGCAGCGATAACTGGGATGGAAACTGCTTCAACAATTTCAGGAAGGATATCGAACATTGGGCGATCCGTTCCAAGGTGGCCTCCTGCTTCAAATCCCTCCACAACAACCGCAGCTGCTCCAAGTCGTTCGGAAATTTTTGCTAATTTAGCAGATGAGACAATGGAGATAACGGGAATTCCTGCTTGTCTTCCCCATGAGTACATATCTCGTGAAATTCCAGCACCAGAGATAATAAAATCAACCTTTTCTTCAAGAGCAGCTTTCATTTTTTCAGCAAAGTCATTCATCGCGAAAAGAACATTGACACCAATGTAACCGGCATCATTGATAAGGCTTTTCGCCTTTCTTATATGTGATCTCATTTCGTCAGTTGAAATCCCCGTTCCGGAGATAATCCCAATCCCACCAGCATTTGCGACCGCTGAAGCTAATTTGCTTAGTGATATTCCGACACCCATTCCACCTTGCATAATCGGAACTTTGGGCATCATATGACCTATTTTAAGTTGTGGAAAGTTCAATTTATAACCCCGTTTCATTAATTATATTAGAAACTTCTAATGCATCATAGCATGCCATTTTTGGGATGTCTGTGATTACTATCACCAGGTCATAAAAGCAGGTGGTATAATTTACTAATATGTTAAAATAAATGTTAGTGTTAAAACATAACTTAGTTACTGCATAAAAAATTTGCAGAAACCAAACGATACGTTATGAAGCGAAAATGGATGGTGGTAGATAGGATGATTATTTTTACAGATATCGATCTTGATGGTCTTGGATGCGGGCTTATTGCGAAACTAGCCTTTGCTGACAAAGCGAATGTATTTTACAGTTCTTATCGAAATTTAAATCAAAGAGTGGAAGCAGTGATTAAAAACCCTGAGAATAATAATGTCGAAATCTACATTACGGATTTGGCTGTAAATGAGCAAGTCGAGAAAAAACTCGAGGAGCGGTTTCGCCAGGGAAAACATGTTCAAATGATTGATCATCATGTGACGGCAATGCATTTCAATCAGTACAAATGGGGGAGTGTAATTCCGGAGTATGAGACGGGGAAAAAGACATGTGCAACCTCCTTATTTTATGATTACCTGATTGAACACAATATAATGGAACGAAATAGAGCACTGGAGGAATTTATTGAATTAGTCCGTCAATATGACACTTGGGAATGGGATGAAAATAATAATTTAACCGCAAAACGTCTAAATGATTTGTTCTATATCATGAGTCGTGAACTATTTGAAGAAGAAATGTTAAAAAGGTTGACGGAAAATGCCGATTCGTTTGAGCTAACAGATACAGAAACTATGCTGCTCGATATTGAGGAACAAAAAATTCATCGGTATATCCATTCAAAAAGCAGACAACTGGTGCAAACCTTTGTTGATGATTATTGTGTTGGGATTGTCCATGCCGAACAATATTTATCAGAACTTGGAAATGAGTTGAATAATTTATATCCACATTTAGATATGATTATCCTTTTGAATATGGGTGGGAAGAAGATGGGATTTCGAACCATTCATGATGAGGTAAATGTTGCCGAATTTGCAAAAGGATACGGCGGAGGAGGGCATCCAAAAGCTTCCGGGTCGGAATTGACTAGAGAAGCGTTTGAAAAGTTTGTTCAAAATGTTTTTGAGATTATCCCAGTTAAACCTGATGCCAATCGTAATGAATTTAATCTTAAAGATTCTCCGGTTGGAACATCTTATCAGAACCCGCTGGGAGAAAATTCATTTATCATACCTGATGGAGATGGCAACTATTCTATTGTACATAATAAGGAGAAAACTGAGCAGACATTCTCAACCTTCGCGGATGCAGAACTGTATCTAAAAAGAAATTATTCTTCGTCGCTTCGAAGTGACCACGAATACATTTATCAGGTTTCAAAAGCACTTAGGATCTCACAAGATGAATTAAGAGGGAATTTTCAGGAACTCATCAGGAACTATCTTATAGATATTACTTTATGAATAGGAAAAGCCATTCCTTATTGAAAGGGAGTGGCTTTCTCTATTTTTTCTTATCTGCGGGTTAAGGTCTTATTAAGAATGGAGTGGTAAATTTATCGTGGGTATATTAGATTACTATTTTAAAATTGTAATCACCATGCAATAGACAGAAAATATAAATACATATTCCTGTAATATTTTTATGATATGATTTGCTTAAATGATAAGACGATTGATTATAGGAAATAAATGGTGAGAGGTAAAGAAAAGAATAGTAATATACCTTTTTGATTGAATTTAACTATGGGGTGATATGATGGCTTCAACTTCAAAAAGGAGTAAGTATTTTGATAATGCAAAATTTATTTTGATTTTTCTTGTCGTTTTTGGGCATTTGATAAGTCCATTAAAGGAACAAGATGGAATTCTATTTACTTTATATACAGTTATTTTTCTATTCCATATGCCGGCTTTTATCTTGATTTCCGGATATTTTGCAAAAGGTTATAAAAAGAAAGGCTACTTTATCAAGTCGATAAAGAAGATTTTACTGCCTTATTTTATTTTTCAAATCATCTATTCCATTTATTATTTTTTGAATGGTCAGGAAGAAAAGCTTGATTTCGATTTTTTACATCCTCATTGGTCGCTCTGGTTTTTGTTGAGTTTGTTTTTTTGGAATTTATTGCTCTATCTTTTTGCAAGGTTAAAATGGTTGGGCTTTATTATTTCCATTATTTTGGGAATTTTGATTGGTTTTGTTGATCAAGCGGGGAGTTTTTTAAGCTTATCAAGAACTTTTGTATTCTTCCCTTATTTTCTCATGGGGTTTTTACTAAATGGTGATCAGTTAAAGAAAATTATTCGGGCCAGATATTCACTTCCCGTAGGAATTGCAATTATTATTGGGACCTGTGTTTTCTTTAGCTTAAGTTTCCCGCAGGATGCGGTGTCTTGGCTTTTAGGTGATACCTCTTATGCAAATATGGGAGGAGAAGAATTGACCGATGGCCTTACTCGAGGACTTCAATATGGGCTGACCTTAATTGTTGTCTTTTGTTTTTTAGCATTAATTCCTTCTAACCAGTTTATAGTGACTCAAATAGGTGAAAGAACGTTATATGTCTATTTGCTTCATGGATTTATTATTAAATCACTTCAAGTGGTTCTTCCTAACGAAAGTATCATCTCATTTTCAGGAAATTACCTCTTACTTTTGGTTCTTTCCTTAATGATTTGTATCATTCTTGGAAGTTATTTAATAAAAAAATATACCCAGCCACTAGTTGAATTGAAAGTTTAATTGGAATGGATTTACTAAAATAGCCGAACTGGTTGTAACCAGTTCGGCTATTTTGTGTATCAAAATTATGAATAAATTGAAATGAACTAAAAACCGAATAAAGAGCTAACTATATTTTTCTTTTTCCTTTTGACTTTTTTGTGATCAAAAACAAGTGGTTCATCAATTTTTGAGGCCATTTGCAAGTCATTCATCTGTTTTTGTAGTTGTTCCACTTGCTGTGTTAAATCTTTTACAAGATGTTGCAAATCCTCAAGTTCACGACGATGTTGAAGGAGTTGATAGGAAGCAACCGAATCTGCTTTTGAGTTTAGATTATTTTCTAACTCACTGACTTTTGTCAGTAACTTTTCTAAAACTTGATTGTCTTCTACCGCCTTAGCAATCCCTTTTCGTGGAATTTTTTCCTTCTTTAATGGCACTATTTCCTGAATTAATGTCCCGTTTTGGAGCTTTTCATGTATTTCTTTTAATAATTCAATATCCTTGCTGCTAAAATAGTAATGTCCACGCTCGTTTCTTTCCATGGGTAGATCGAGCTGTTTTACCCAGCGCTGAATAGTACTTGTAGAAACACCGATTAATTTTGCTACTTCACTTGTATTCATTTCGAATCCCTCCATTGATAAAATAAACCCCAATCCACGAGTGATGAAATATTGTTTTATTTTTTTAAACAGGGAGTCGTTCTATCGATGGCCTCTTTCGTTTTAAGTCCAGAATTTCCACCATTTCTTTTCTTTTGTAGCAGCCACATCTCGATAACTATTTAACATTTGTTGAAAAGCGATCTCTCTTTGAGTAATTTCTTGTCGGTATTGATTCCGCTCTTCAATAAAAAATTCACGTTCTTTTGACATTGCTTCAGTTAGACTTGAGATTTCGTTATTCGTAACATCCACATAGTGGGATAATTCCTCGGTAGTTTCTGACAACTGCTTGGAAAGGGTATAAATTTCTTGAGAAGTCTCTATCGAAACGTTAGCAATGTTGTTGGAAAGGTGCTGTAACGAGTCAGCAGATAGTTCAGAGGCTTTCTCGAGTGTCTCTGATAACTCATGAATTTCAGCTTTTGTGTTAGCGGACGATTTATAAATAGAGTCAGATAAGGACTTAACAGTTGTATATGTTCCATTCCTTATTTCCTTTTTTACCTCTTCAAGTACTTCTTTTCGAACTACAGTTCTGATTTCGTCTTTAACTTCGCTCAGGAAATTTTGCTTTAATGTGGCTATTGCCTCGAATAACTGATGTGCCTCGATAGCATCTTGGATGGTGATCGGTTTGACCGTGTCGGTTAGAACCTCTAATGAGACGATTGGTGATTCGGACACATCCTCATTTTCAAAGATTTCTAGTGAACTTTCAGATGAATCTGGTATTTCCTCACTTCCATAGGCCTCTTGTGAAAAGTGGGGTAGTTCATAAACATCCTGACTTTCAGGATGAAGTTTTTTCTGCATCGATTCCCTAATGGATACCTTAGTTAATTTTTTATCGTATAGTTGTTTAATTTCTTTAAGTTGTTCAATTTCCAAATCTGTATATATCCTCGCCCCTTGTTTTGAACGAGGAATTTCTAGTAAATCAACTAAATCTTTCTCCCAGTGACGAAGGGTGCCTGGTGTTGTATTTAATATTTTAGCTACCTCTTTTAAGGTATAAGTTTTCATGTTAAAAACATTCCTTTCTATTTATCTAGGAAATAATTCATCGTTAGGTTAGTTATTCACCATTCACTATTACTTTTTCCTGCTAGATGACAAAAGCTATCAAAACAAGACGGAAAGCCTGAAATAACAACATTTTTTTGCAAATTGAGCACTTAATAAGAAAAACCACGAAAAAACGATTGAGCAAAGTAGAATTGAGGTTTATCATAGGGAGTGAAATGATGAAGAAAGAAGGATCTCAACATGTGGATTGCGGCAGCCTTTGTTACAATGGTTTGCTTCGGGACTAATAATACGATTTTCAAGTGGAGTACGCAGAGGAAAGTGTCGAAAGTACATATTCAGTTCTACTTCTATTTTGTCGCATTCCTTTTAACATTCGGATTTGCAATAGTAGCAGGAACGGTTCACCTCAATCTAATCACCATTTTGCTCGGAGCCTTTATTGGCATATTAAATGCAAACGGTAATATCCAAATGTCAATGGCCTTTGAAAAGGGACCAGCTAGCTTGACATCGCCATTAGTGGGAACAAATACAATATTTCCTATCCTTTGTGCCGGCGTTGTTTTCCATGAACATATCTCACTGATTCAGTGGGTTGGAATCTTAATTATGCTTGGCTCAGCCATGGCCATTCAGTATTCATCTGATAATAAAGGAAGAATCAATTATTATCCTTGGATGATGCGTGTGGGTCTTGCAATATTTTCATTTGGTTTACTAGGGATCTTAATGAAAACTTCATCCTATTTACAAATTAATTCATTAGATATCCTTATTGCCATGTATGGCGGGGGGAGTATCTATTTAGCCATTTGCAGTATGTATAAAAAGGAAAAGTGGCAGCGGTCAGAGGCCAATGTTGGTTCCATTGTTGGGTTAATTAGCATTTTGGGATATAGCAGCTATTTCTATGCCCTTAAGACTGGAACAGCAAGTATCGTGTTTCCAATTGTTAGTTTGAATTGTCTTGTCGTTGTTCTGGCGGGGGTCCTTCTTTATAAAGAAAAGCTAAAAAGATATCAACTGATTGGTGTCCTTACTGCTCTGCTTGGAATTATTTTCACGAAAATTTAAAGCGCAAAGAAGTGCAGAATGTTTCAATTTGATTGAAATACTCTGCACTTTTATTTTGACTTGTATTTATTTTATTCCCAGCTCGTTTATTTCACCAACCCCAGCATTTTTAACCCATTATAAATCCCGGAATCAGTGACTTCGGTAGTTTTATGCTTT
This sequence comes from Bacillus sp. AFS006103, assembly GCA_002559145.1. Lineage (GTDB taxonomy): Bacteria > Bacillota > Bacilli > Bacillales > Cytobacillaceae > Neobacillus. The sequence continues at coordinate 60,306 of NTXX01000016.1, read as the reverse complement.
GCGTATTGAAATAGGTCGGAATGACCATTTCCCATCGCAAAGCTCTCGCCAACCTGTTGAAGCATTTCCTTATCATTCATCCCATCTCCAAAGGCAATGGAGCTTTCTTTGTTGATGCCAAGCCTCTTCAAAACTACTTGAATTCCATAGCCTTTATTCACACTATCTCTAATAACATCATAGCAATGACGCATTCCCTCTACATTGATTTGGGATAAATGGATATCATCTTCCTTGTTGTAAAGGGCAGGGTCTTCTTTTTTTAAATTAACAAGCGTCATCCCTAAAACAGTGTTTTTAATTGAAGGAGAATATGCTTCATTTTTATGTAAGTGGAACTTTTGCATGAATTCAGTAATGATCTCAGACGTTAAATTGGTAAAGACGTTCTTACTATTCGTATATAGTACCACTTCATGTTTGTTATCCTTTGCAATTTCCAAGAAACTCTGAACAGTTGAGCTTTTCATCGGTTCCTGGAATAAATCTTCACCTTTATATATGGCATAGGCACCGTTATAACCTATGAATGAGTGTATATTCAATTCTTTTGCAAGTTCCTTTAATTCATGAAGCGGCCTGCCTGTTGCTAAGAAAACCTCGATGCCCTTTGCCTGTACCTGTGAAATGGCCTCTTTTGTGGAATCCTCAATCGTATCATCGGGCCTCACTAAGGTGCCATCAATATCTAAAAATAAAACTTTGTAATTGGTCATGAATGATGCTCCTTCTCCGCAAATATTACTTTTAGTCTACCACGATTTGGAAAGCAAAGTCACATCAAAGAGGGCCGATTAAATGTACTGAAAGGTAAAAAAAGTAAATACGCCCATTGACAAACCGATCGTCGGTACAGCTGCAGACATGCAGTTTTTTTTTAATTGAATCGATATTTGGAGGAATAATAGAGTGTGCAATATACAAAAACTCAAAAGGTGAGGAATTTATGAAAAAGATTTTAATACTATTCTTATTTTTTCACATTTTAGGATATCCAAAAAGCGCTGATGCGCAGCAAAAGATTCCTATTTTAATTTATCATTCCATTGATAAATTTAACGGTATTGGTTCCAAGGAGTTATTTGTAACACCGGAGAATTTTGAGAAACAAATGATCTATTTAAGAGACCATGGGTATACCTTATTAACCTTTGAGCGTTGGCAGGATAGTAATTCTGTAAAGAAGCCGATTTTTATCACATTTGATGATGGTTACAAAAACAATCTTAATGCCTATTCGATTTTTCAAAAGCTCACAACAGGAAATTTTCGTCCAGCCGGTACCTTTTTTGTAATATCTGATTTCATAGGAAGAGCAAACCGCCTATCTAAATCAGATCTAAAAATGCTAGCAGATTCAGGATTCATCTCGATTCAGTCACATACAGCTACACATCCTGATTTAACCAAATCGGAAAATCTAAACTATGAGCTAAAAGAATCAAAAGAAAAAATTCAGCAAATAACCGGGAAACCAGTGATTGCTCTCGCTTACCCCTATGGAAATACCAATGAACATGTGGTGGGGGAAACGAAAAAGTATTATCGGTATGGGCTGACGACAACGCCAGGTCCATTCTCGATGACAGGCTTAAAAAACGAACTCTACTATTTACCTCGAATTTATATCAAATATTCAATGACACTTGATGAGTTTGAAAAAGCGTTGAGGTAGACGAATTAGAAAATGAAAAGACAATGTAAACTGCCCGAAACTTCTATGTAATCAAACAACGTTATAATAGTGTAAATATAATCGAGACTCTATTAGGGCGGGTGTTTTTATGGAAGAAACAATGGCAAAATCCTACTTACAAAAATCACTAGATGAGTGGAAGGATGATATATCACTAGTTTTAACAGAAATTGCAAATGAATATGATGAAGTAGCACAGGAACTAAAAGTTTATTCCTATAAATATGGAATAACAAAGCAAGTGATTCAATCGACGGTAAACGAAGAAATTATCGAAAAAATTCGTGACTTGTACCATAAACCATTTGAAGAAAGCTATAACCAACTGAAAGAATACATAAAGGATCTCGAGGAAAAAAGGCGTGTTTTCCAGATGTTTATCCAAAAGATTGATGAAGTCACAAGGAAAGAATCGGCGAAAATTACTACTTATTAAGGAACGAACTTCATCCCCCTATAACTCAGAAACAGCCTGATCAATCGATTAGGCTGCTTTTTATTTGACTCCAGTTAAAGAACCAGAGCTTAAGTATCTTGCATATAGTAATTACAGATATAAATTGTGAGGTGTGAAACACATGATCACCGCTAATATTGGCAGTAAAACCTACCGAATCCCGGATAACCTTGAGGAATATTTTCAACCATTTCGCTCACAAGTGATTGGGATGAACCAAGAATTTGCTTCCCCCTATGGAAGAAAGACAATAATCTATGCGGACTGGACAGCAAGCGGACGACTTTATCGACCCATCGAACAGAAGATTTCTGAGGTATTTGGTCCTTTTATGGCAAATACTCATACTGAATCGAATATAACCAGTTTGATGATGACGGGAATCTATAATCAATCCAGAAAAATCATTAAGGATCATGTCAATGCTGACGAGCATGATGCTTTGATTCTGGATGGTTTTGGAATGACCTCTGTCATGAATAAGTTTCAGCGGATGATTGGAATCAGGGTCCATGAACAGTGGAAAGGTCGTATGCAGCTTTCCGAAATTGAGCGCCCGGTTATTTTTTTAACACATATGGAACATCATTCTAACCAAACATCCTGGCTCGAGACTCTGGGGGAAGTAGTTGTATTAAGTCCTGATGAAAATGGAGACGTCGACATTAACCAGCTGGAACAACTGCTTCATCGTTATAAAAACAGACGCATGAAGATTGGCTCATTTACTGCATGCTCCAATGTAACAGGGATTCAAACCCCATATCATCAATTAGCGAAAATCATGCACCAGCATGGCGGTATCTGTTTAGTGGATTTTGCGGCTGCAGCTCCATATGTAACCATCAACATGCACCCTGAGGATCCCTTGGAAAAACTTGATGCCATCTTTTTCTCCCCTCATAAGTTTTTAGGGGGACCGGGAACTAGCGGTGTCATGGTTTTTGATAGTAGATTATATACCAATCATGTACCCGACCATCCAGGGGGCGGGACTGTGACCTGGACGAATCCATGGGGCGAGCACCAATATCATCTAAACATCGAACTGCGTGAAGATGGTGGGACACCGGGAATATTACAAGCCATTCGAACAGCTCTCTGTTTGAATTTGAAAGACCAAATGGGTGCGGAAAATATCTTAAAAAGAGAGAAGGAACAGTTAGGTATTTTGTTACCTGGCTTAGTAGAGATTCCAGGTCTTCATTTATTAGATGGACATAAAACAGATCGTTTGGGTATCGTCTCTTTTTATATTGAGAATATCCATTATAATCTTATCGTCCGCTTGCTTAATGACCGGTTTGGGATTCAGGTTAGAGGGGGATGTTCCTGTGCAGGTACCTATGGACACTATCTTCTCCATATTAATAAACAATCCTCTATGGAAATTTCCGAAAAAATTAATCAGGGAGATCTGTCGAAGAAACCGGGGTGGGTGCGTTTCTCGTTGCATCCGATTATGACTAACAAAGAAATCCTGTTGTTTGTAAATGCCATAAGAGATATCGCCTTTAATATAAATGAATGGAAAATTGATTATCGATATGATAAAGCAAGTAATGATTACTTTTTCGTGAACCACGTAAGAGAGGATATGGCTCCACTATTTCGGTTTGAATAAACGGTCGATGCAACAAAGGATGGTAGCTATCTGTACCTTTTTAAATAAAGCAACCACAAACTAGTATAGGCATAAGATATCAGATGAAAGGTGGGTTCGCATGATTCATATTGTTAAACGTGGTGAAACGTTGAATATTATTTCTGCTAATTATCGCGTAAGCCTTCAACATCTTTATGCAGCAAATCCCGGGGTCGGGCATTTACAAGTCGGCCAAAGAATCCAGATTCCTGGTTTACCAGAGCCCAATACCATTCCTTATTCCATTCAAATATCTGTTGGAAAACGAAGACTTACATTATATAACAATGGCAGGCTAGTGAAAATTTTTCCGATTGCTGTGGGAAAGATGCTGACCAATACACCGACGGGGGATTTCGTGATTGTCAATCGACAGTATCATCCTGGGGGGCCATTCGGAGTATTGTGGCTTTCCTTGTCAAAACAGGGCTATGGGATTCACGGCACCAACGATCCTAGTTCGATAGGAAAAGCGGTCTCCCATGGTTGTGTGAGAATGTATAATCGGGATGTTCTTCAACTGGCTGATATGGTTCCCAATGGAACGAGAGTTACTATCCGTCCCTAAAAAGTCCCACCTTCTAAAGGTAGAAGGTGGGATTTATTTACTTATTTATAGATTTTAATTGAACCAACCGATTTGTCTTTGGATTGCCCATTTACACGAACTTTAAGTCCGAAGTTACCGATATTCCGACGGAAAATAATAATTTAATATTTACAAAAAAATATATAAAAGTGATAGAATTTAAATTGTGAACAGCATAAAGGGGGACTAATCATTTGAAAAAAGTTTATATCATCCATGAAAATAACGACTGGACCATTCATCTAACTAAACGTTTAGACGAACTAGAAGTGCCCTATGAAGAATGGCATCTGGACAACGGACGTCTTGATCTATCAAAAGAACCTCCAGAAGGAGTTTTTTATAACCGGATGAGTGCCTCCTCACATACGAGAGGGCACCGTTTTGCACCAGAATTTGCTGGACAAGTACTTGCTTGGCTTGAAACCTATGGTCGAAGGGTATTTAATGGTTCACGGGCGCTTCAGCTGGAAGTTAGTAAAGTTATCCAATACTTAGAATTAAATAAATTTGGGATTCAAACACCTCGGACCATTGCAGCTGTCGGGAAGGGCCAAATCCTTGAGGCAGCAACGGAATTTATCGACAAACCCTTTATTACAAAACACAACCGGGCAGGGAAAGGTCTAGGGGTGCAGCTTTTTCAATCGTTAAATGGATTAAAAAACTATGTAGACGGGCCAGCATTTGAAGAACCAGTGGATGGGGTTACCTTAATTCAAGATTACATACAAGCACCGGAGAGTTTTATAACTCGCTGCGAATTTATCGGCGGGAAATTCGTGTATGCAGTCAAAGTAGATACAACGGAAGGATTTCAATTATGTCCGGCTGATGCCTGCCAGATTGGTGATTTATTCTGTCCAGTGGGTGAAGAAAAGGAATCGAAACCAAAGTTTGAAATCATTGATGGTTTTTCAGACCCGATAATTAAAAAGTATGAACAGGTACTCACAGCCAACCACATTCAAGTAGCTGGAATCGAATTTATTCGTGATACAGCAGGAGATATTTATACCTATGATATCAATACCAATACGAATTATAATTCTGAGGCAGAAGAAATAGCTGGGAAATTTGGTATGTTAGAACTTGCAAAGTATTTAAAAGTGGAACTTGACCGATTGATTGGGTAATAAATACAACAGCAAAAAGCCAGTCGCTAATATTGGACTGGCTTTTTGCTGTTGTTATGTTAATGTGCTTTGCCTTAATTATTCTGCTTTAGCTGCTTGAATTTGTAAGCTGATTTTCACTTTGTCAGCTACAAGGACTCCGCCAGTTTCAAGGGCTGCATTCCATACTAGACCATATTGGGAACGACTTATTGTGCCTTCTGCACTGAAGCCAACTTTTTCATTACCCCATGGATCTTTTCCTTGGCCTTCAAATGTAACTGCGAAAGTTTCTGGTTTAGTTACGCCGCGAAGTGTTAAATCACCAGTTACATTATATTCTCCCCCATCTGTTTTTTCGATAGCAGTTGCTTTAAAAGTCATGGCTGGGTGATTTTCAACATCAAAGAAATCTGCTGAAACCAAGTGTGCATCGCGATCTTGATTACGAGTGTCTACACTTGCCGTATCAATTGAAAATTCAATGCTTGCAGTTGTTAAATCGGTTGGATCTGCTTCAATTGTGGCATTAAACTTGTTGAAAGTACCTTTTACATTTGCAATCATCATGTGACGTACGGAAAAATCTACACTGCTGTGTGATGCATCTAAAGCCCATTTAGTATTTGTCATTTTAATTTTCCTCCAATATGCTTGTTTTTAATTTATTTATCTTGAAACTGAAATAACTTAATTCAAGATAAATTATATGTTGTTGGCCAACTAATTGTCAATTAGTTTATATAAATTTTTTTTGAATTTTCACGAATACTATCTCTAGAGGACTAAATGAATTTAGATGGAAAATAAACAAACGCCCATAAGGCGTTTGTTAATTACATGCAAAAAACTCCTTGATAATGTAGAAGGAGCATGATAAAATGACTATTGGCATAAAAATTTAAAGGTAATTTACTGATAAAATACCTATTATAACATTATCACAAAATGATTCGATTGTCAACAAATGACCAAAACTTTATCTGGAGAGTGGTTGGATGAGCGATTTACAGAGCAAAGACTGGCAAATGGAACAAAGAAGAGTGACCGTGGTTGTAACTGAAATCGATAAAAAGATAAATAAGTTAAAGATAAATGCCGGGAAAGTAGGCTCTGATGTTCTTGAAATTCGAAAAGATTTTTGGGAAGACGTAACGGTCAATATGGATGAACCAGATGATATGATAGAAACGGCAGCAAGTATCAAACAACAGGCCGAGTTGCTCTCTGAACGGGAGAGGACCCATAAACATTTAGATAAACATCTCAAAACCTTATCAAGGTTAAAGTATTCCCCTTACTTCGGGCGGATTGATTTTTTAGAAAAAGGTGAAGAATCTGGCGATCAAGTATACCTAGGAATTGCATCGTTAATGGATGAGCATGATGAAAACTTCTTGATTTATGACTGGCGTGCACCTATATCAAGCATTTATTATGACTACTCTCCTGGACCTGCCCAATATAAAACCCCTGAAGGAACGATTGAAGGGGAAATGAACTTAAAACGTCAATTTATTATTAGAGCTTCAGAAATTAAAGGAATGTTTGATACCGGAGTAACTATTGGCGATGAAATGCTGCAGGAGGTACTTGGAAATAATGCGAGTACTCAAATGAAGAGTATTGTTGCCACCATTCAACGAGAACAAAATGAAATTATTCGTAATGAACGCGCGAAAATACTGATCGTCCAAGGGGTAGCTGGAAGTGGTAAAACATCAGCTGCGCTGCAACGTGTTGCCTACTTGCTCTATCGTTATCGCGGAACATTAAATTCGGAAAACATTATGCTATTTTCGCCGAACCCGTTGTTTAATAGCTATGTAGCAACAGTATTACCTGAGTTGGGTGAAGAAAATATGCAGCAATCCACTTTCCAGGAATATTTAAATTCTCGATTAGGAAGAGAATTTCATATTGAAGATCCCTTTACGCAAATGGAATATTTGTTAAGTGGGGATGATCAAGAAAAGGAATATCATATAAGAGTTGAAGGAATTCGTTTTAAAGCAAGCCTTGATTTTAAAAGTATCATTGATCGATATACACAAGGTTTAGTGAAAAAAGGACTAATTTTTAGGGATTTATCATTTAGGGGAGATGTATTAATTTCTAAAAAGGAAATTCATGACTATTTTTATTCACTGGAAGAAGGCATTAGCATCCCAAACCGGATGCAGCTTGTTAAGGAATGGCTTTTAAGAGATTTAAAGCGAAAGGTTAGACAAGAACGGTCGAGAAGTTGGGTGGAGGAGGAAGTCCAATATCTTGATAAAGAGGATTTTATGGAGGTATTTAAAAAGCTGCAGGAAAAAAATCAGTTTTCTGAAAATACCTTTGATGATTTTGAACAGGAGCAGAAACTCCTTGCAGAAATGATCGTGAAAGAAAAATTCAAACCATTATTTGTGCGAGTAAAAAGTTTGCGGTTTATTGATACACCTAAGATTTATCGTAAGCTTTTTAAGTATGCTGAATATATGGATGAACGCTTACCTATAGATTGGGAGCAAATTAGCATTCAGACAGTTGGAAAACTTAAGGAGATGGAAATTCCTTATGAAGATGCTACACCATATGTGTATCTCCAGGATTTGATTGAAGGTCGGAAGAACAAATCTGCCATTCGTCATATTTTTATTGATGAAGCGCAGGATTACTCTCCATTACAGTTTGCTTTCATCCAAAAGTTATTTCCATTTAGCAAAATGACATTACTCGGTGATTTTAATCAAGCGATATTTTCTGGTGCCACTGGTGCGGAAACCGTATTATCAGACCTAAATATCTCAGGAGAGACAATCGAATCGTTTGTCCTTACCAAAACCTATCGATCAACAAAAGAGATTGTAAACTTTACCAGTTCGTTGATTGAGGGTGGGGGAAATATTGTCCCCTTTAACCGTCCAGGCAGAAAGCCGTTAGTAACCATTGTCAGACCTAATGAAATAATTGAACAAGTAATTAAGAAAATTAAAGATTTTCAAAATGAAGGCCATCGAACCATAGCCATAATCTGCAGGACAGCAGAAGAAAGTAAAAGGGCTTTTGAAGCACTCAAAACGGATATTCCGCTTCATCTAATTGAGAAGGGGACAATTTCCTATGAAAAAGGTATTCTCGTCATCCCGTCCTATCTTGCTAAAGGAATTGAATTCGATGCCGTTGTTTTGTATGATTGTTCTCAATATAAAAAAGAAAGTGAACGGAAATTATTTTATACTGTCTGCACAAGGGCGATGCATGAACTACACATGATTACGACAGCAGGGATAAGTCCGCTAATGGAGGTTGCACCTAGAGATACTTACTCACTAGAAAGTAATAATTAATCTCCTATATCAATCTATACACCATCCCATTCGCACGAAATGGATAACTTTAATCGAAAATAAAAACCAGCAGAATCGATTTCTACTGGTTTTTGATATGTTATTTTTTCCATTGTTTTTGAACTTGTTCCAAGGCAAGTTGGAATATTTCGTCCTCGGATGTTTCCCGATTGGCAATGACGTTCGTTAAATAGCTTTTTCCTTCAAAAGTTACTGTTACTTCTACTTGTACCATAATAAAATCTCCTTTTTAATTTAAATTGTAGGTTAAAAAGTGTAATCAAAAAATTACACAACAATTAAGTGTAGTAGGTTAATTAAATAATTATGACGATAATTGTTCGACAAAGGTTACTAAAATATACAGGTTTGATATAATTGTTTTAGAAAAAACAATAGGGAGGCAAACATTCTCCATGTATTTTGAAGTGGTAAAAAAAGAAACGTTGTATATTGCACTCGAAATGATAAACTCAAATCCAGAATATAATATTTTTGAAAATGGCAAAGAGGAGAGAACACTAGCTGACATGGAAGAAGAATTCTTAAATCCGAATTCAATCAGCGCATTTATAAAGCTTGATGACACCTATATTGGATTAATTGATTACTTATTAGAGAATCCAAAGGACCATTACCCTTGGCTTGGTTTGTTACTGCTACATGGTGATTATCAAGGTTATGGTTTCGGTGCACAGGCATTTGCAATATACGAAAGTGAGATGCTCAAACGAGGTGAGAAGAGTATTAGGATTGGTGTGTTAAAAGAGAATGTAAAGGCTAAACGCTTCTGGGAATCGTTAGGATTCATCTATTATAATACTGCAACAACCCAAAAAGGTAGTGGTATTTTTTGTTATCAAAAACAAATTGGATAAAGGTTCCAAAATCCATCCATTAGATTTCTTGATACATAAATTGCTCGGCGAACAGCTGGACTTGATCTTTATCGATTTTATTTTTTTTCAGCAACGATTCTGCAATCATTACATTGGCTTGAATAGATACATTTCTTTTTAAATCGCGAATGGACACATCGCCATTCAATAATTGAATCGCTTTTTCCCTAATGCCTTGATTCTTAGATGACTTGTATAAAAGGTAGGCAATACATGTAATCTTGTCCACATCAAACACTCCTCTTACATCAAGTATTAACGATATTTTATTATTTCGACGATTAGCAACGCTTTTCCTGCTAATATTCTGATAATTTTAAAAAACTTCGGAGAAATTGTAAGCAAGGAATTGAGATTTATAGATTTTTATATTCTGTTATTCAGAAAATTCAAATAAATTATTAAAAAGAATCTTCGTGGGGGCGGTAAGGAATGTTTGATTACGAAGAAGAAACACAAGCAGAATTTGAGGTGATTGGTACTAGTACAGAAGAAGGTTATTCTATTACCGATGTTAAATTTGAAAGCCCTTTCAGTGGACAAGTATCTGCTTTTCTATTAATTCCAGATAATGGAGGGCCGTTTCCTGCTGTAATTTTTATGCACCCTAGTCAAGGAAATAGAAAAACATTTCTTCACGAAGCTCAAATGCTTGTAACAAAGGGCTATATTTCACTCTTAATCGAAACACCGTACTTCGAAGGGGATGGGGGGCAGGTGTTTGAAGAAAGGAAAGAGTTCATAAAAAGTGTTGAATTCTTAGCGGATATCCAAAAATATATTCATTCAGTAATGGATATAAGGAGGGGAATTACTCTACTCTGTAAGCTGTCGATCGTGGATGAAGCACGGATTGCATTTATTGGACATGGTTTTGGAGCGGCCATGGGCGGCGTCATAGCAGGAATTGATTCGCGAATTAATACTTTTGTCTTGATATCCGGATATGGGCAAACTTCGGAATGGCAATTGACAAGTGAACATCCAATGGCAGCAATCATTCGTAGTTTTTTACCAACTGAACGATTTGAATATTATGTTTCAAGCTTAAGAAAATTAGATGCAATTAACTTTGTAAAAAATGCCGCACCGGCATCGATACTCTTCCAATTCGCCACAAATGACAAGTTTATTGAACGAGACCATTCTGTTACTTTTTATGCTGCTGCAAGTTCTCCCAAAAAAATCATATGGTATGATACCGATCACCTTTTTACCAATTGTAAATCAGCTATACTGGATCGCCAAAAATGGCTTTCTGAGCATTTTTGGTTACAAGATGACATTTTATCAAAAGAATCGACAAAAAACTAAAATAAATCGTTTCCAAACGGGAAAATTTGTTGAATATTGCTTACTTGATATGGTATTTTATATAATGTTGAAGGGATAAAAGAAAAACGATGATAGTACTGTGGAATTTTACCTTTCGTCCCAAAAGGATGGAAGGTTTTTGCTTTTTTACATAAGATCTAGGAGGAAAACCAATGAAACAAGCCTTAATCAAGGATTTGTACAGAAATACGGAAAGCTATATTGAACAAAAAATACAGTTATCCGGATGGATCCGTACCATTCGTGATTCCAAAACTTTTGGTTTCATTGAACTCAATGATGGCAGCTTTTTTAAAGGGGTGCAGATTGTATTTGATGAGCAATTAGAGAACTTTAAGGAAATTGCGAAGCTTCCAATTAGCTCATCCATTAGGGTTGTAGGAGATTTTATTCATACTCCTCAAGCGAAACAGCCTTTTGAAATTAAAGCAACTGACATTGTGATTGAAGGTTCGTCAAATGTCGATTATCCTTTACAAAAGAAAAAGCATTCGTTTGAATATTTAAGAACGATAGCCCATTTACGCCCGAGGACCAATACGTTTTCAGCTGTTTTCCGTGTGAGATCTATTGCTTCTTATGCACTTCATAAATTTTTCCAAGATAAAGGGTTTGTGTATGTTCACTCACCAATTATCACTGGCAGTGATACAGAAGGTGCAGGTGAAATGTTCCGAGTAACTACTCTGGATATGGACAATCTTCCAAAAAATGAAGAGGGTAAAACGGATTTAACCAAGGATTTCTTTAATAAAGAAACAAATCTAACTGTGAGCGGACAGCTTTCGGCTGAGGCGTTTGCGTTGGCATTCCGGAATGTCTATACCTTCGGCCCAACGTTTAGAGCAGAGAATTCCAATACAGCCCGACATGCAGCCGAATTTTGGATGGTAGAACCGGAACTTGCCTTTGCTGAACTTCCAGATGTTATGGACTTAGCTGAAGAAATGGTGAAATATGTGATCGGTTATGTACTTGAACAAGCGCCTGAAGAAATGAACTTCTTTAACAGTTTTATTGAGAAAGGCCTATTAGATCGTCTAAATAATGCCTATACAGCAGACTTTGGCCGTGTGACGTATACGGAAGCGATTGAGATTTTAAAGGAGTCTGGAGAATCCTTTGGTTATCCGGTCGAATGGGGTCTTGATCTGCAAACTGAACATGAACGTTATTTAAGTGAAAAAGTTTTCAAGCGTCCAGTATTTGTTACGGACTATCCAAAAGAAATCAAAGCCTTCTATATGAGATTAAATGAGGACAACAAAACAGTAGCAGCAACAGATTTACTTGTACCTGGTATTGGTGAATTGATTGGCGGCAGTCAGCGTGAAGAACGTGAAGAGATTTTGGCTGGGAAAATTAATGAACTTGGAATGAATGAAGAAGATTATTGGTGGTACCTAGAATTAAGAAAATATGGTGGAACAAAACATTCCGGCTATGGTATTGGGTTTGAACGTTTAATTATGTACTTAACTGGAATGACTAATATTAGAGACGTTATTCCATTCCCAAGAACAACTGGGAACGCTGAATTTTAATAAAAAAGGAGAAGGCCGATTCAGGGAATCGACCTTCTCTTTTTTTCATTTATTATAGAACCTTTAATTCCTCTTCGAAAAAGAAAGTTTCTGGATGTTCCTTAACGATATAAGAATATCTTTTCATGTTTTTAACATATTGTGATTTTAAAATGGTGACGACCTCGCCAGTTTCTTTAATGTTAACTGACTGTCCGTTTTTAAATTGATTGTTTGAGCTTTTCATGATTAACAACTCCTTTGCCTATTCAATATTAAGTATAACATAAGCCAAGGAGGAAAGGGTAAACCGTTCTTCCTTTCAATTACGAACTAATTGTGTTATACTTTTAAAAAAGTGAGGTGTCATTTTGACAAATTATAAAGCAAAAAAGAGTAACCTCAAAGCGCTATTATCAAAAAAGGGCATGGACCTGGAAAGTTTAGAAAGGAATACAAGTATTCCTCAAACTCAACTCAACGACTACTTGTCCAAAAAAGTGATGAATTTAAATACGGCAATGACAATTTCAAGAGAATTAAATTGCTCTATTGAAGACTTATACATTTGGTCATCAGAGGAAAAGAAAGCGTAATACGTAATAACAGACTCTTCAATGGAGTCTGTTTTTTTATTTAGGTGAAAAAGTAGCACGCGAAATTTTTCGCGTGCTATTTTTACCAATTAATTTCTTAGATCACATTTATCTAAAGGAATAACTTTCGTTTTCTTAGTGAATTTATATCCTAACCATACAATAAGGAATAATGGCAGTCCGACATATGAAACTAGTACACCATTCCAATCGATGTGGTCACCCATGAAAGCAGAATAATTTTGTCCTAAAACAACAAATCCACAGACTAGAAAGGCGAAAATCGGACCAAATGGGAAGAATTTCGATTTATAAGGTAACGAGCTAAGGTCTTTGCCCTGAGCAATAAATGCCTTGCGAAAACGATAATGGCAAATAGCAATACCTAGCCATGCAATAAAACCAGACATCCCTGAAGCATTTAACAACCAAATATAAACGGTTCCATCTCCAAAGAAGGAAGCAAGGAAAGCGAGTGTTCCAACTAAGGTAGTTGCAATTAAAGCATTAACAGGAACACCTTTTTTGTTTAATTTACCAAGGAATTTCGGAGCTTTACCTTGACGGGCCAAATCCCAAAGCATCCGGGTGGACGCATACATTCCTGAATTTCCGGCTGATAATACGGCCGTAAGAATAACAGCATTCATAATGGAAGCCGCGAAAGCTATCCCTGCTTTTTGAAACACTAACGTAAATGGGCTAACGGTTATATCACCATTGGCTAAATTCCCGTTGGTATATGGAATAAGTAATCCGATTACAAATATAGCTAATACATAGAACAACAGAATACGCCAGAAAACCTGTTTCACTGCATGTGGAATGGCTTTCTTCGGATCTTCCGTTTCCCCAGCAGCAACCCCTAATAATTCGGTTCCTTGGAAGGAGAAGCCTGCAGCCATAAAGATACCTAACATCGATAAAAAGCCGCCGTGGAAGGGAGCATCACCAATCGTAAAGTTTTTAAAGCCAACCGCTTCATTACCCATAATTCCAAAAATCATTAATGTACCAGTAATGACAAAAATAATGACAGTGACTACTTTAATTAAGGAAAACCAATATTCTGCTTCGCCAAAGCCTTTAACAGAAAGATAATTTAAGAGAAACATGATCACTAAAAAGATACCGCTCCAAATGAATGAAGGTGTATTTGGAAACCAAAATTTCATTATCATCGTAACCGCAGCTAATTCTGCTGCAATTGTAATGGCCCAGTTATACCAATAGTTCCAACCTAGGGCAAAACCAAGGGAAGGATCAACAAATTTCGTTGCATACGTACTAAAGCTGCCGGCAACAGGCATATAAGCACCCATTTCTGCTAAACCTTGCATCAAAAAGTATACCATGACACCAATAACGAGGTAGGAAAGGATTGCACCGCCTGGTCCCGCAGAATGGATTGCGCCGCCACTTGCTAGAAAAAGCCCCGTTCCAATCGTTCCACCGAGGGAAATCATCGTTAGGTGACGAGATTTTAAGCTGCGTTTTAATTCCGTTGGTTCCTGTTGTAGTGTTAAATCACTAGTGTATTCACTCTCTTTTAAAACTTTTGCAGTTTGCATAGACTTGACTCCTCTTTTTTAATTTTTTCGAGAAGGAGTTTGGAATAAAAAATGCCATCGAGGAATAATCGATGGCATTATTAATACCCCGCATCATACCTTCCGAAAGATAGCTCAACACGCTTAGCTGGTAGGACTAAACATGACAGTTCTGTTCCTATTCGGAGACAGCCCCAGCATGCTTTTTATAGAGATAAAAGCATACTTCGGCAGCTTTTCCTTTCAAACGGAGTCAATGATGTCTCTTACATCTCGTCCGGTTTACTAATAAAATCTGCGACCTCTACCTCATCGGTTTGATGAGGATTTAACATATGAAGTTAATATATTACTAAAGTATAAATATTATTTTCAAATTGTCAATAATATATTTTTCCAAAAATGAGATGTTTAACTTATCAGTTTAGAATTGAAAGATAATTAAGTTTCTTTTTAATTCATTATTTAATTTACTTTAAATGAGAGAATCGGTTATTATTTTTAAATAGAATTAACTACCTGTATTAGGAGGAATTGTACCATGCAAATTGTTGGAATGTTACTGGGGTCTCTAATTATTGTGGTTGCCTTTAACCTTTTCTTAATACCACATGAAGTGTTAAGCAGCGGGTTGAGCGGAATTTCAATGATATTAGGGATGATTTCACCGGTTAATACAGGGGTGGCGAATTTCCTGCTGAATTTTCCCTTATTAATTATAGGTTATAAAATGTTAGGGAAAAAATTTATCGTGAATTCGATTTTTTCGGTCATTGTGATCTCGATAGGCCTTTACATCGTTCCCCAATACGCAATCGCCGATGATAGGATTCTTTCTTCTATTTTTGGTGGTGCCTTAACCGGTTTAGGGGTAGGTATTGTTTTTCGTTGTTCTGGATCAACCGGGGGATTTGATATTATTGGCATGATTGTAGCAAGAAAAAGAGATTTTCCGATTGGCCTTTTACTTTCGGGTATGAATGCTGTAGTTATATTGATTAGTGGTTTTATGTTTGATTGGGATTCTGCACTATATACCTTAGTGTCCATATTTGTGACAGGGAAAGTAGTCGATGCAATCTATACTGATCATGCTAAATTAACGTTAATGATCATTACAGAAAAGGGCGAAGAGATGAGAAATCATTTACTGAAGAATTTGTATCGTGGCCTAACTGTAATGGATGGTGTGGGTGGGTACTCAAATAACCAGCGGAACGTTTTGATTTCAGTAATTTCTAGATATGAATTAAATGAAGTTAAAAACTTGATTTCAGAAGTTGATTCAAGTGCCTTCGTGAATATCACAGAAACAATTGAGGTTATAGGGCTGTTTCATCGACCAAGTCCATAAAAAAAGGCTTGCATCTATCTAAATAGTGCAAGCCTTTTTTGTGTGAGATCGTTATCCAACGTCACAGGGATTCCCCGCGATTTTTTACCCATTTCATTAGGACATGAATAACCTCATCAAGTTCTTTACCAGTTGGAGTCAATTCATATTCCACTTTTTTGGGGGCGGTAGTAATGACGTTTTTGACAATTAATCCCTCATTTTCTAAATCACGTAAGCGTTCGGTTAAGAGCCGATCAGATATTCCTGGAATGGATGATATAATTTCATGGTACCGCTTCGGTCCTTCCATAAGCGTATATATCACAGTGCCCATCCAGCGTTTACCGATAAATTCGATTGCCTTATGAAAGTTAGTACATATATGTTTTATTTCTTCTGCAGAATGGGTCATGCAATCTTGGTGGTTAGGTTCACTCATATAAAATCCCTCTTTTTTACTTTTCTAATTGTATCATACCATATTTTAATTTCTTGACGATAGGTACTTACTAATAGTAAGATGTTTTAGAACTTATTTTTAGTAAGTTAAAAAATTCACAGGGGGAAATCTCTCATGGAAACCACATTGATAAAAAGTTTATCTGAAATAATAAAAGAACGTCATTCAGTCAGAAAATATGATTCAACATACATTATTTCTCAGGAAGAAATTAAAGATATGCTAAAAGAAGCTACACAAGCACCATCCTCTAGTAATCTGCAACCTTGGCGTTTTATTGTGATTCAAGATCAGGAGGCGAAAAAGGAACTAAGAGCAATCGCCAACAATCAAGAGCAAGTAGAAACTGCGTCTGCCGTTATTGCCGTATTAGGCGATAAGGAAATGTATAAAAGTGTAGAAAATGTCTATCGAAGTGCATACGAGGCTGGTTTTATGGACGAAGCTAATATGAATCGATTAATAGAAGGTACAAATAAAACATACCCATTTGCTCCAGAAGAGGTCTTGAAAAATATTGCCTCATTTGATGCTGGTTTAGTATCGATGCAGTTGATGTTAATTGCTAAAGACAAAGGCTATGACACGGTTCCAATGGGTGGCTTTGATAAAGAAAAATTCGTGAAAATGTTCAATGTCTCCGATCGTCTTTTCCCAATTGTGTTGATTTCAGTAGGGAAGGCGGCAGCACCTGCTTTCAATACAACACGTTTACCATTGGAGGATGTTTTAATAGAATATAGATAAAAAAGCAGGTGCATGAAAATTTTTCATGCACCTGCTTCATTATTTTAGTTATTAATATATTTCTCAAAAACATAGCCAAAATCTTTTACAATGTATTGCTTTTTGCTATCTTCTAACCACTGAAAGGCTGCTTGATTAAGCATTTTAAATTGGACAACCAAGTTGCTGTCCGGACTTGTTACACGGCCTAATGTGGTGGATGCCACCTCAATGCTTTGTTTAGCAAACTGAAGGGAAATTTCATTTTCATGAGAGATTTCTGAGATTTTTATTAAAGCTTTATACAAATCCTTAACTTCTTCAATATGTTTCTTATGAACGTCGATAGAGAAGGGTTCTGAGCCGATTTTAAACTTAATTTCTACATCAAGGTCAACTGTTCCTGCGGTTTCAAGTTTTACGTCAGAGATTCGATTTGTTGCATAACTATAACGGTGCAGCATCCGTTTTTTGCTAGTTGCGCTTGTACCATCTAAATGGATAAGGGCGTTGTTTGTAAAACAGTATTCATCAGACTTTGATTTAATTAGAAAATAAATTTTTTCATTATCTTCATGCATGACATAATCATCAGCATCGACCTTATCATAATTCTCCGGCTTAATAACTGAACCCACATCACTTAATCCTAAAATATCCGCAGCTACCTTACCAAACATAGTATCAACCTCACTTTTATAAAATCATTCCATCAGTGTTTACGATTGGAGGACAAGAAAGTTTCACTAGTATCCAAAGAATTTTATGTTTTAAAAAATGGTTGTATGCTTTTTTTCTAAAAACCATAAACAAACAACTAATTAAAAGAGGGAAACTACTTGATGGTTTCCCTCTTTTAATGGAAAATACACTATATACATATTAAAAAATATTGAAACAGAGGGGATAGAGAACAATGCGGCCAATCATTTTGGGCATCCTAGCGGCATTCTTTTTTGCATTTACATTTATCCTTAACAGATCCATGGATCAGGCAGGGGGAAGCTGGATTTGGAGTGCATCCTTAAGGTATTTCTTTATGGTTCCATTTCTTTTCATGATTGTCTTGGGAAGAAAAAGTCTAAAACCTTTGCTTGTTGAAATGAAATATAAGCCTGGTGCCTGGTTATTATGGAGTACCGTTGGCTTTGGTCTATTTTATGGACCGATCTGTTTATCGGCTGCCTATGCACCTGGCTGGCTCATCGCAGCTACATGGCAGGTAACGATCATCTCCGGATCCTTGCTGGCACCATTTTTTTATGAAAGGGTTATAACTGAAAAGGGAGCCATCCAACAGAAGGGGAAAATTCCTTTTAAAGGATTAGGCATGTCATTAATCATCTTGCTAGGAATTATATTAATGCAAGCGGAACAGGCCAATCGTATTTCGATTGTGTCCATATCCTTAGGCGTTCTTCCAGTATTAATTGCCTCTTTTGCTTATCCGCTTGGAAATAGAAAAATGATGGATATTTGCGGGGGGCGTCTCGATGTTTTCCAACGTGTATTAGGGATGACCTTAGCAAGTCTGCCGGTGTGGGTGGTTTTATCTATTTTTGGCCTATTTACTGTGGGAACACCAAGCAAAGGACAAATAATCCAATCAGGTCTTGTTGCTGTTACCTCGGGGGTTATTGCCACCATTTTGTTTTTTAAAGCAACGGATCTTGTAAGAGGGAATATGCAAAAGCTTGCTGCAGTGGAGGCAACACAATCTGTGGAAGTCTTATTTGCGGTAATAGGAGAATTGTTACTTCTAAACAGTCTCATGCCATCCGCACTTTCCTGGAGTGGGATGGTATTGGTCATGGTCGGAATGATCCTACACAGCTTCTTTTCGCATAAAAGTAACCTTAAAGAGCATCGGAAACAAAGCCATGGAAAAACTTTTCCTAGAAATGTTTAATCCTTATCAATTCAGATTGATAAGGATTGTTTTTTTCATTTCACTCATTTAACCGTTTAAATAAGGACTAAGCTTGTCGATTGTTTCTTGTAGCTTTATTGAATTTTTCTTATACATCGCTTTTGATTTCTCACATTCGGTTTCAAGTGAAAAAATTTCCAAATCAGCCTGAACCTTTTTTAGCGTTGCCAAGAGTAATGGACGTTGAGCGGGTGCTGGCACTTGTATTTTATCATCATAAAGATCTACAGTCATTTCACCGTATGAATCTACTTGGCCGAGAAAAACATTATCAAGCGTGACACCTAGTTTTTCTAATTCTGTATAAAGCCAGCCTCTGCCTTTCCCTGCACATCTTAATGATTCATCAATGATATTCCCATCCATGATAACGGTTTGGGGTTCTTTCTCATTCGGCATTTTCATTTGTAAATCTTTTGGGGTTAGCGGCTGATTTTCTCTTTTTAATAAAGCACTTAAAGTTCCTCGCGGTTCCAAAACGGCAAATTCCACATCAGCGAACTTGAATATATTCTTCTGTCTAAGAAGAGCAGATAATTCATCAATTGTATATTTTTCTTTTTTCAAGTTTTCTTCTAGTATTTTCCCGTCCTTAATAACGACGGTACTTTTCCCTTCTGCGAAATCACTAAACTTTTTACTTTTTATGGCTATGTAGTTCACCAGAAAAGTAACAAATCCAAATACAACGAGAGCTAAGATTCCATGTGACAAGTTACCTTCAAGTCCAGTGACTACTTCACCCGCAATACTTCCGATTGTAATTCCAGCCACGTATTCAAAGAAAGAAAGCTCTGAGATTTGCTTCTTTCCTAGTACTTTTGTGGTAATAAATAAGAGTCCCAAAAAAATTAATGAACGACTTATGATAAAAATCCAATCTGGCATTAATTTCTCACCTCAAAAATTTATGAACCCATATATTGGGGTTCATGTCGTTCAAGCTCCAAGACGCGGTATTGAAGATCCTTTTTAATTTCTCCGACCGCTAACATGGCTTCATTAAAAGTAACTTGTGCATCCTTATCCAGTGAATTAAGGGCGAAGGAAGACAATTGTGCTTCGATTCCTTTCATGGTTGAGAGGCATTGCTTAACATTTGAAGCGATTGTCACAAATTAAACTTCCTTTCATCAGGGATTCAAAAAAATCAAAAAGGGGTTGGCTTAATCGCCAACCTAAACCGGTAATTATTGCTTATATTGTGGTTCTTCACTCATAATTTCTTGAAGACGTGGTTCTAGGCTATCAAGAACAGATTGGGTTTGTTGGGCCGCTTGTTGATAGAGCTGTTTTGCATTTTGGTTATCAGTTGCTAATGCGAACCCTTCAAAACTTGCCTGAGCGCTTTTTAGTCCTGCTAATGCCTGTTTTACCTGTGTTCCAACTGTCATAACTAAATCCTTCTTTCTTGGTACAAAATGAAATTACAAAAATAGTATGTGGAATATCTATTTGGTTATGTATTATGAACAGAACTATTTTTACGGAATAAAAACAAAGTCTTCCCTTTTTAGGTAACAGGGAAGACTTTCCTTTAGACAAGAATATTTTCAAGAACAAGTGGATGTAGGGCATTTGTTTTATCAATAAAAATAAATCCATCATACCGATGCCCCATAATAGATGGGACATAATTACCGAAATGTTCGTATTCCGGCCGGTAAACAACACCAATTGCTCGATGTCCTATCGTAGTTGAAAATTCATGGCGATTCCCGTCAGTAAAGATTATATATTTATTGACCGCCCCTGATTTATGCATGAGTGATTCCCAACTTCCAAACCCGGCAGGAGGTACCTTCATGATTTGGAAGTTCGCTCCCCATTCAGTGGCGGCAATCACGGTCCCGCTATAAGTACCAAATCCAACAATAAATACATTTTCAGCGCCGTTTTCCTCTCTGATGAGTTGGCCGACATTCACCATTCCTTCAGACTTCATGTCTGTTGCCCGGGCATCCCCAACATGGGTATTATGCTCCCATATGATTACCTTTGTATCCTCTCCATAAAATCTTCGCACGGCATTAAGTGCTTCAACCATGTGTTGGTCACGGACATTCCATGATTTTGAATCACTAGTGACCATGGTCCGATAATATTCTTCGGCGTTTGCAGTAACAATCGCATTTACTTCCATGTTTAAGCTGCTTTCTTGATTGTCATCAAATTTCCATTTATTTTTCCGAATCGATGCAAGCAGTTCAAGTGCTTCTTTTGTACAGTCTTCAGAAAGATATCCAGCAGAAACAGCATAAGATTCATGATTGCGGTTAAATGGCTCAAAACAAGAAAACGCCTTTATTGCCTCCTTAAGACTAGGAGAATTGGTCTTTTTTAAATAACGAATGATTTCATCCATACTTTCCCAAAGACTATATACATCTAATCCATAAAATCCAACCTTTTGAGCGGATTTATTTTGCTGATTATAATTTTTTAACCATTCGACAAGATCAATGATTTCCTGGTTAGCCCACATCCAGGTGGGCCATCTGTTAAAATCCTCGAGTACCATTCTTACATCGTTTGTTGAGTGGTTAAATCCTTTAATGTATCGATTGATACTTTGACAGGAAGGCCAATCACCTTCAACTGCGATAAATGAAAAACCTTTTTCTTTAATTAATCTTTTAGATAACTCTGCACGCAGTGAATAGTATTCTGATGTTCCGTGGGATGATTCACCAAGCAGCACTATTTTTGAATCACCTATAGCTGCTATTAATGGGTCAAGATCATCAACGGTTTCAAAAGGCTTAGCATATTTATGAATGGCTTTAATCAAAGGTAGAGCATCCTTTCCATACGGACTAAGTTTCAGATAATATCCCCATTTATCTGAAATCTAAATATCCAATAATTCACATTTTTGACACAAGTATTGCGTAAATTCTAAAAATTCCGTGTTATAATTCAATTGTAAAGAAGAGAAATAAAGTTAACATCTTAGGAGGCTCAACCATACGTGTTCGTTCCGTTTGTGAACGAGTAGTAAGGATATTCCTCAATAATCATTTGGTAGGTGGAGCGATGTTAATCATTGGAAAGAGTGTAACTCTTAACTGATTCCTTTCATGATTTATTCTATGTATTCTATAGAAAAATTAAAAAAGGAAAACATTAAACTTATTAGGAGAAGAGAAAGTTTCCAAAAATCAATTTAATGATCAGATGTTATGGTTTTGTTGGGACTGAAAAATATTTTTCTACCTATTACTCAATACGTAGAAAAATTGATCATAACCCAAATGATTCTTCTGAAAAATGGAGTCATAAAAAATTAATAACATTAAATCAAGTAGTATAAAAAAACTATTTGAGATCAAAATGATAATGGTACTCACAACCTAATAAGGAAAATGTAAAAGAAAAGATTTACAGGATATTAACTTCTCCAAAAATTACATTGCCAAGAAGCCGAACTTCTAAATGATGGAATAAAAAAGAGTCTCAATCGGTGTCAAACCGAGGATTTGTTTCTTAAAGGAATTTGAATTCCAATAACATGCGAATTAATTCCTTCAACGGAACAAACACTCATTGGCAGATGGATTAAAGTTTCCATTTAGATTGATAAGACAGCTAAAAGGAAATGTTATTAGAACATCTATCAGCTGATGTCATGGTTGGGTCTCCTAAGGTGTTAATAAAATTAAGGAGTTACTTCATATTATTTGAGGTAGCTTCTTTTTCATTTAATGGAGTAAATAATTAAGAAGCATTATATTATAAAATGAACAAATAATTCGTTATAATAAAGTTAAGGAATTTTTTTGAAAGGGGCAAGATAATGTCAGGAATACAAGAATTGAATTTAATCGAACAGCAAGAAGCCATTATGGCGAAATTTCAACATCGAAAATTAACAAAGAGAAAGATTTTTCAACGCATTTTATTAATAACACTTGGTGCTGCCATGATGGCTGTCGGATTAGAGATATTCCTCGTCCCGAATAACGTTATTGATGGCGGGATAACTGGTATATCCATTATGCTCTCGTATATTACGGGTTGGAAATTAGGAATGTTCCTCTTTATTCTTAATATACCTTTTTTCTTTATTGGTTATAAACAAATAGGGAAAACCTTCGCATTATCCACTCTTTATGGAATCATTATTCTTTCAATTGGAACCACGCTTTTACATCCCGTACCGGCTTTTACCCAGGATATTCTGCTTGCAACTGTATTTGGGGGAGTAGTGCTTGGTATAGGGGTGGGTTTAGTCATTCGTTATGGCGGGTCATTAGATGGTACTGAAATTTTAGCGATTCTATTTAATAACAAACTTCCTTTTTCCGTCGGTGAAATTATTATGTTCTTTAATCTTTTCATTCTTGGGTGTGCCGGTTTTGTATTCTCATGGGATCGCGCCATGTATTCGCTTATTGCGTATTTTGTTGCTTATAAAACAATTGATATTACGATAACCGGCCTTGATGAATCTAAATCCGTTTGGATCATTAGTGACAATGCTAAGCAGATTGGGGATGCTATTATGAATCGTCTGGGTCGGGGTGTCACATATATCAATGGGGAGGGCGCATATTCAGGTGATGATAAAAAAGTCATCTTTTGTGTAATCAATCGTCTTGAAGAAGCAAAATTGAAGGAAATTGTCACTGAAAGTGATGATAGTGCCTTTTTGGCAGTTGCGGATATCGCAGAAGTTCGTGGTGGGAGATTTAAGAAAAGGGACATTCATTAGAAGCCTGGAAAGAGAAGGCTTCTTTTTTGCGGGATTATGTCATAACAGAAGAAATAAGTGAGAAATTGACAAATTGTCGTTATAGGGCTATTCGTAGGATAATCGATAAGAATAAGTGCGGGATTCTTGTATGTAATTGTCGGTTATTGCTGAAATTCCCAATTTGATTGAAGTTGTTTTTGTCGTACCTTGCGCTTGCCTCGGAAATATTTTTGCGAAAAATGAATTATTTCCAAAAAAGATGGCAGGATTACTCTGCCACCCTTTGATATTATAGATTATTCAGAACAAAAGTTCAAACACTTCATTCAGTTCGTGAGCCCTTTTTTCATCTTTTTCATCTTTTGCGTACTTTATTTCCTCCGGAAGCATTTTATTCAAAAAATTAATTTCTTTTTGGTCCAACTGACGGACAAACTCTCCTTCGGAAGAATACTGACCTTCCATTAATTTTCGATAAATATTCTTTCCATTGGAATGGTCGTCTGTGTAATTTGATAAAGTTTCTCTCAGGTAACCCAATGTTTGATCCATGTTTTTCACCCTTCCTTTCACCTCATATTTTTCATCGAGATGATATTTATATACGTGCGGAAGGATTAGAAATAATTAAACCTTTTTCATGAGTTTAAACTTTTGAACAAGTAATAATTCGATGACTTAAAATTCCTTGATACTTTAAGACCATATTCCCATGTTCATTTAAAATTTGGAAAAGTTCAGGTTCAAAGTTTTTTGAAAAATTAAATTCAGTCGTGTTATTCTCTTGACTAGTTGCTATGTTTTCCACTTTTATCACAATTTCTTGGAATCCTGTCTGCTCTAATAAACTTCTCCAATCCTTCTCCATTAATAAAGAATCCAATGCGTAAAATTTCATTATTTCCATTTCTTCAGATGGACTGAGTTTGGTATTTATGGTCATCTCATTCGCAATCAAACGTCCACCTTTTTTTAGTACTCTAAAAAATTCTCTAAGTGCAATTGGTTTATTTACAAAAGCTAATACGGATTCAGATAATAGAAAATCAAAGCTATTGTCTGGAAAGGGAAGTTTTTCAACGGATCCTTGGATTAATTGAATGGGTAAATGTAAAGATTGAAAGCGCTTTCTTGCCTTTTTGATCATGATTGGATTGATTTCAAGTCCTACTACCTTGGCCTTATATTGTTGATATAAAAATGCGGCTGTTTGTCCAGTCCCGCAGCCAGCATCTAAAATTTGGGTTTTGTTAGTAATGTTTTCACCAGAAAGAATGTTTTTTGTTAAAGGGATACCACCTGGATGGGCTCCACCCACACCAAATTTGGCCAAAAAGTCAAAATAAGTTAAACCCCCCATAAATAAAGACACCACCTCATTTATCTTTTTTCATACTATGATAACTAGTGGAGAGAGGTTCTTTATAAAATGGTAACTACCAGCAAATAACAAATTTGTTTAGTTTCTATCTAATACTTTTATGTCATTCCGCACAAATTAAATAAATGGAAGGGTAGTTATATTCC
Organism: Bacillus sp. AFS006103; assembly: GCA_002559145.1. GTDB lineage: Bacteria > Bacillota > Bacilli > Bacillales > Cytobacillaceae > Neobacillus. The sequence goes on along the minus strand of NTXX01000016.1, from coordinate 34,891 downwards.
TTTCCATTTTAATTTGAAGGAGTGCTTCGGATGAAAAAAATAAAAGTTCAACCGTTTCTCAATACGTTTGCGAGAAAACGAAAAAGTAGGGGAGCTATGTGGGCATCTCTCTTAGGCATAGGTATAAGTGCTGCCGTTTTTGGAGTGACAAAGGGAAAACGAAAAGACCTTGCACTTCCTTTTCAAAACGTGGTAAAGAACTTTTCACCTAAAACAAATCTAAATCTGATGGATAATGCTGCAATAACAGAGTTTTCAGAAGAACTTTTAATGAGTGCACTGAATAAAAAACGGTAAGAAGAAAGTCCGCATATTGATGCGGACTTTTTTAATATGGGAGATATGGAACCTTTCGTGGCAAGTAATTAATATTTTCAGACGAATAAACTTTGATGATTAACAGATGTCCTAAAGTTCTTGATCTGATTAATATTGGCTGATTGTAGTTATTTTTAAATTCAAAATCAGGACCATACCAACTGACTGTTGCGTCTCTTCCTGGAGGAATATAGGGAACCTTTCTTGAATGAGAAAAACGCTCGACAATTTTGAGCCCGGCATTGTCGATAGCATTGTATAGCGTAGATGATACCTGGCAAATTCCTCCGCCAATATCTTCAGAAAACTCCCCCCTTACAATCACTGGGGCTCGCAGATAACCCTTTGTAACCGTTCGTTTACCAACAACTTTATTAAAAGAAAATGTTTCTCCAGGGAAAACTACATGATTGTTAATTGCCTTTGTTGCTAACTGAATATTGTTGGATCTTTTTTTGTTTTGCGGATTAAAAGAAGTAACATAGCGCCCGATTCTCATGCTGCGGATATCACTCAGCAATTCACTATCAACCGGTGGATAGACTTTAAGGATGGGTATTTCCATTTTTGCCTTTTGAGGGCTAAAAAAGTATGAATAGAATTGTTCCGTAAAAGCCTGACGATGGATTCGAGAGCCTGTTCGTTCGGGAATGATCATCCCATTCGGGTCCAAACTTGCATTTTCTGGTGCTATAGAAATTTGATTATCTAGTTTGTCCAAAAAACTATGGTACTTACTTGTATTAATGAGCGGCAAGCCCGTTTGAGGGAAAGTAAATTCCTCTCGATTAATAATAGTCACGGTCTGACCATCCTTTGTAATAATTAAATGATCTGTAGCTGTTGTACTCGGCTGGGTTAATAGGAAATACCCCAATATTAATGAAAAAATCATAATCAGCAAACCCCCTGACTATAATATTGGTAAAAGTTTGCTAATTCATGTAACTACAATACAAATTCAAATGAATGAGGAAAAAGTATAAGTATTTTCCAATCCGGGCTTTACAAAACTAGAAAATCATATTATTATCATTATTGATAATGATAATAAAAATTTAGGAGCAATTATTGATATGACAAAGGAATCAGCAGTAGACGTTATTTTACACCCCGTTCGTATGAGGATTATCCAGTTTTTAATTAATCAGAGGCTTACTGCCCAACAATTAAAAGAATTGCTGCCCGATATCCCGCAAGCCTCTTTGTATCGTAACTTAAAAAAATTGGTTGAAACGGGGGTTATTCATATTGTTGATGAAATTCCTAATCGAGGAACAATTGAAAAAGTATATTCAATAGAAAATCCGAGTAAAGCATCTATTGGACCTGAAGACCTTAACAAGCTTTCAAAGGATGATCATTTAGGTCTTTTTATCAAATTTATGGCCAACTTAATGGGGGAATATGAACGATATTTAAATCAGGATCACATTGACTTAGTTGCAGATGGAGTTACCTTCCGTCAAGCATCCATGTACCTTTCTGAAGTCGAGTATGCCGATTTAATAAACGCGCTTACAGTTGTTTATTCAAAAGTAATAAACAATAAGCTCCAAAAGGGCAGACGAAGAAGGACAATAGCTACGATTATTATTCCTGAACAATTGGAAGAACAATAGGGGGAATAGAGATGACGTTTAGGGAGAAGGAAGTTACGATTCAAAGTAAAGGAGCATTAAAGGGGACATTAAGCATACCGGAAAATAGTGAAGAAAAAGCACCGGCCATACTGATCATTTCGGGGTCCGGCAAATTAGACCGGAACGGAAAAGTAAATAAAAGGATTGATTTAAAGCTTTACGGTCAAATTGCTGAATATTTAACCACGTTAGGATTTATTAATCTTAGATATGATAAGCGTGGGGTAGCAGCAAGTGAGGGGGATTTTTTATCAACAGGGCTATGGGACTTAGTAGATGACGCCCAAACTGCTGTCCAATTTTTAAAAGGTCTTCCTGAAGTGGATCCGGAAAAAGTCATTGTCCTTGGACATAGTGAAGGCTGCACGATTGGAACAGCAGTTGCTGTCAGAGAAGAACTTGGAGGATTAGTTTTGCTCTCTGGTGCAGTTGAAAGATTAAGTGAAGCTACAAAGCGGCAAAGAGATATTGCAAAAGAGGACATTATCCACGCCAAGGGTTTTCAAGGTCAGTTACTGCGTTTATTAGGTGTCCAAAACAAAGTGGAAAAGCAGGCACAAAAATATATTGATAAAGTTATGAACTCAGCTAAAGATGTGATAAAAGTTAGTCTAATCAAAACCAATGCAAAGTGGATGCGGGAGCATTTCAGCTATGATGTAAGGGAAGATTTAGCCAAAGTTATCTGCCCTGTCCTTGCAATAACAGGGGAGCGAGATATACAAGCCAATCCTGAGGTTCTAAAAGATCTCCCTTTATTTGTAAAAGGTGATGCCGAGTTTCATGTAGTGGAAAATATGGGTCATTCCTGTAAGTATATTTCACACACTTCGACAATGTTAACGGTAAAAAAGGATATTATTGCTGAATCAAAATTACCTATTCATCCGGAATTAGAAAAGTTACTCGAAAATTGGCTGCAAGGACACTTTGTTAGCAATTCTCAAAAAGAGTCGGTTATCAGCTAAAAAGTTTGATTCAATCGGAGCTATACTAAAATTGGTCCTCAAAATGATGGCCAATTTTTTTTGGTTTTACTGAAAAAAATGTAGAAATATAGTATATTAATAGATGATAACAATAGAATAGAAAAGTGCTAGCTGTTTGATAGCGGACAAATAGGAGTGTTTATCTTGGCTGAAAACGAAAGAATTCAATTAAATGTAAGAATTACGAAGGAAACATCCCTGCTTCTGGATGAAATCGTTGAGTATTACCAGCAAGGATTGAAACTAGGAAGAATTTATAAAGGAGATGTACTTACAGATATTATTGAAAAATCACATGAAGTAATGAATAAACAAAAGCGATCATTTACGAAAAGGTTTTAAGGAACTAAGGTCAGGAAATGTCTTTAGAGAATGATGAAATGGGTTTGCCCTTTCTTGACCTGCTTATTTTAATAGAATATTTAGAATTTAATTTGAATATTTAATAATTACAGGTATAATTATGTTTATAACATACCAACTGGTTAGTATGAAAGGGAGTGGAAAAGTTGGATTTTTCATATTCTCAAAAAGTGAAAGAGTTGCAGGAAAAATTAACAGCCTTTATGGAAGCAAATGTTTATCCGAATGAGCGAATTTATGAGCAGCAATTAAACGAACAAGAAAGCCGTTGGAGTGCCGTTCCACCGATTATGGAGGAACTAAAACAAAAAGCAAAAGTGGAAGGGCTCTGGAACTTATTTCTGCCGGAAAGTGAATTTGGTGCCGGATTAACCAATCAGGAATATGCTCCTTTATGTGAAATTATGGGATGGTCTTTAATCGGACCAGAGGTATTTAATTGCGGTGCTCCTGACACAGGTAATATGGAAGTCATCGTACGTTATGGAACAGACAGGCATAAAGAGCAATGGCTAAGGCCGTTGTTAGCAGGAGAAATTCGATCGTGCTTTTCGATGACAGAGCCGGCTGTGGCTTCTGCTGACGCGACGAATATTGAGGCCAGAATTGATAGAGATGGCGACGAGTATGTCATAAATGGCCGGAAGTGGTGGTCATCAGGTGCTGGTGATCCACGCTGTAAGATTGCGATTGTTATGGGAAAAACAGATCCATCGGCCAACCGTCATGAGCAACAATCAATGATTCTTGTCCCATTAGATTCACCAGGTGTGAAAATTGAACGGATGCTTCCTGTCTTCGGCTATGATCATGCCCCGCATGGACACGGAGAAATCACCTATGAAAATGTCCGCGTACCAGTTGGAAATATCCTCTGGGGAGAAGGAAAAGGGTTCGCCATTGCTCAAGGCAGACTAGGGCCGGGAAGAATACATCATTGTATGAGATTAATTGGCGCAGCTGAACGGGCGCTTGAAGAACTATGTAAGCGTGTTCAGAGCCGGACCGCTTTCGGGAAACCGTTAGCAAGGCAAGGGGTTATTGGTGAATGGATTGCAGATTCAAGAATTGAAATAGAACAAGCAAGACTGCTTACGTTAAAAGCTGCCTATATGATGGACACTGTTGGCAATAAAGAAGCGAAGGCAGAGATTGCGATGATTAAAGTGGTCGCTCCGTCAATGGCCTTACGTGTCCTTGACCGCGCCATTCAAGCCCTTGGTGCAGCGGGAGTCTCAAATGATTTTACCCTTGCTGCTCAATGGGCGAACGCAAGAACATTAAGATTAGCGGATGGTCCCGATGAAGTCCATCGAGCTCAGGTGGCTAAACTTGAACTGAGAAAATATCAATAGATTTTTAGACATGAAGAAGGGTTGGAAGGTTTATGAGATTACTAGGAAAAACAGCGATCATTACAGGCGGCGGAGGTGGGATTGGCCGCTCAACTGCAATCCGATTTGCCCAAGAAGGAGCAAAGGTCGTTGTAGCAGATATCGATTCCGCTATTGGCGAAGAAACCGTTTCTTTAATAAAAGAAGAGGGCGGTGAAGCAATATTTGTCAAAACCGATGTAACGGATTCTGAACAAATTAAAGTATTAATTAACACCACCACCAGCACTTACGGCGCTTTACATATCTTGTTCAACAACGCAGGTGTTGGGAATTCCGAAGTATGTAGTATTGATTTATCTGAAGAAGAATGGGATCGGGTCATTGACATTAATTTGAAGGGAGTCTTCCTTGGAATAAAATACGCAGTCCCTGAATTAATTAAAGCAGGGGGTGGAGCAATCATTAACACATCTAGCCTGCTCGGCTTAAAAGGACAGAAATATGTGTCTGCTTATAATGCCTCTAAGGCTGGAGTTGTCATGCTGACACAAAATGCATCCCTTGAATATGGGAAATACAATATAAGAGTCAATGCCATTGCACCTGGTGTAATTGACACTCCGATCATTGACCAATGGAAGCAGGATGAGCGGAAATGGACGATTATATCACGTGCAAACGCGCTAAGAAGAATTGGAACTCCAGATGAAGTTGCACATGCGGTGTTATTTTTAGCTTCTGATGAAGCTTCGTTTATTACTGGTACCACACTATCAGTTGATGGCGGCGGACTAGCTTTTTAGTCGCTTGAATAATCCTTTTTTTTAATCAAATCAGTGAAAATACCTTGTGGAGGGGAACACATGAGTGAAAAGAAAGCCTGGTTAACTCGCTACCCAGAATCAATTTCCAAAGAACTTGATATTCCAAATAAACCCTTAGGACATATTCTGAAAGAAACGGTCGAGAAATATCCGACTCATAATGCTTTGTCTTTTTTTGGAAGGAAGATTAGTTATCAGGAATTAAACGGACTTGCCCTTGCTTTCACTTCAGCCCTTCAGCAAAATCAAGTTCAAAAAGGGGACAGAGTAGCAATTATGCTGCCGAACTGTCCACAGTATGTCATTTCTTATTATGGAATTCTCACGGCTGGAGCCATCGTTACTCAGGTGAATCCAATGTTGGTTGAACGGGAAATTGAATATATTCTCAAAGATTCAGGAGCAGAAACAATGGTTGTCTTAGATGCTTTTTATCCACGAGTTAAAAGTGTTCAAGCACAATCGAATTTAAAAAATATCATAGTTGTCAGTTTGCAGCCATCCGGAAATGACTTTTCTCCTGACAGAAGCTTTGAGACCTTCCTTACTGAAGGGAATGGGAATGTCCTTCCTATTGCTATGGACCCTGAGAACGATATTGCTGTCCTTCAATACACAGGAGGAACGACAGGGCGGTCCAAGGGTGCGATGTTAACACACCGCAATGTTTTGGCAAATGTCCTTCAGTCCCACGAATTTTTTAAACATGAATTGGAGGTTGGAAAAGAACGTTGTTTAACGGTCATTCCCCTTTTTCATGTGTTTGGGATGACTTCTTGCATGAATCTATCGATATATATTGCAGCGGAATCAATCCTGTTGCCAAGGTTTGAATTAGAAGAAGTTTTAACCACTATTAAAACGGAACAGCCGACCTTCTTCCCGGGTGTGCCTACCATGTATGTAGCGATTACGAATCATCCACATGCGGAGGATTATGGAATTAATAGTATTAAGTCCTGCAATAGCGGAAGTGCACCAATGCCAGTTGAGTTGCTGCGTGAGTTTGAAGGGAAAACGGGTGCGAAAATTTTAGAGGGGTATGGATTATCAGAGGCATCACCAACCACACATTGTAACCCACCATTTGCCGACAGGAAAACAGGCAGTGTTGGGATAGGTATGCCTTCAACTGAATATAAAATCGTGGATTTGGCAACCGGTACAGTGGAGGTGCCGACAGGTGAGTTGGGAGAAGTGATTATTAAGGGTCCGCAAGTAATGAAAGGGTACTGGAACATGCCCGAAGAAACGGCTAATACCCTCCGTGATGGATGGCTTTACACAGGTGATATCGCAAAGGTTGACGAGGATGGTTATTTATACATCGTTGACCGGAAGAAGGATTTGATTATTGCCAGTGGATTTAATATCTATCCTCGAGATATTGAAGAAGTACTTTACGAACACCCAGCTGTTCAAGAGGCGGTGTGTATTGGTGTTCCAGATCCCTACAGGGGAGAAGATGTGAAAGCCGTCATTGTATTAAAAGCCGGAAAGTCGGCAACAGAGGAAGAAATGATTCGGTATTGCAAAGAAAATATGGCAGCATATAAAGTTCCACGTCATGTTGAATTCCGGAAACAACTTCCGAAAACAAATGTTGGAAAAATACTTCGCCGTGCCCTGAGGGACGAAGTGAAAAATAAATAAAGGCCTTTAGAAGATTGTACGAACTCTGAACAATAAGGAAGTTAGAATATATCCTCGTTTGTGCTTAAAGGGGCATTATAGATTATGATATAATTCTCAATAGAGATTTTTACAGAATGCGAGGACATAATGTGAAGGAAAAAATTACTGCACAAAGCATCCGTCTATTTGAAAAAAAAGGATTTACCGAAACTTCCATTCAAGATGTTGTGGATTCGCTAGGAGTGACCAAGGGTACATTCTACTATTACTTTTCAAGTAAGGAAGAATTGCTAATGGATATCCACCTCGGATATATAGATGGTTTACTTTTATATCAGGAGCAAATATTAAAAGATGTTTCGAAGTCTTGTAAAGAAAAATTATTTGAGATTGTTACGATGTTAATCACAAGTATATCCAGTCAAGGAGCGGCTGCAAAAATTTTCTTTAGAGAAATTAATAATTTGAGTTCTGAGCATGTTGAACTAATTGTGCCAAAAAGAGACCAGTTCCGTCTCAATATAGAAGAATTGATACGGACCGGGGTTGAAAATGGTGAGTTCCGTCCCGAGTTAGATGTTTTAATCATAACAATGGCGATTCTAGGAATTACCAACTGGAGCTATCAATGGTTTAATCCGAGTGGAAGGGTAACGGACCGGGAAGTAGCAGAAATTTTTGTCGAAATGATTTTAAAGGGAATCCAAGTCAATTGAAGAAAAGTTGAGAGAGGGTTTTGTGGAAATTACTCTCTTTTTTTTCAATAAAAATACCAACCGGTTAGTATTGGTTTTGGGAGTATGAAAATTCCAAATTGCAAGGAGGAATCTCCAGATGAGTAATGATACAATCCCTGTCCGAAAAGGAGAGGAATTGAACCTTCCTGCCCTTGAAAAGTTTTTACAAGATCACTTTGAAAACTTGCCGGGTGGTCCACTTGAAATCTTACAATTTTTTGCGGGGCATTCGAATTTAACTTATCAAATCAAAAAGGGAAGTTGGGAAGCTGTACTTAGACGGCCTCCCCTTGGTCCCGTCGCACCGAAAGCTCACGATATGGAAAGAGAATATAAAATTCTATCCGATCTACATCCTATATTTCATGTTGCCCCGAAGCCTCTCCTATTTTCTAATAATGAGACGATCGTTGGCAGTCCTTTTTTCCTGATGGAAAGAAAAAAGGGTCTTGTAATCGACACATCCTTCCCTGATGGAATGACAGTAACTGATGATGTCTGTCGGAACCTATCGGAGGTTATGGTTAATCGACTTGTTGAATTACATGCTATTGACTATAGAGAGACGGGTCTTGCTGAAATAAGCAAGCCAGATGGTTTTATGGAGAGGCAGGTCCATGGATGGATTGGGAGGTATGAAAGGGTAAAAACCGATGAAATCGATGGTCTTGAACAGTTAAAGCGTTGGCTGGCAGACCATACGCCGAAAAGACACGAAGCAACTATCATTCATTATGACTATAAGTTTAATAACGCCATGTTTAATGGGGATTTAACGGATATGGTAGGACTGTTTGATTGGGAAATGACCACTGTTGGCGACCCACTTGCAGACCTTGGTGTCGCCATGAGTTATTGGAATCAAAGCGATGATTCGGAGCTTTTGATTAATGGTTTAGGTAAGGCCCCGATTACAGCTGTCCATGAAGGATTTTTATCAAGGAATGAATTTATTGAGCTTTATGCGAAAAAAAGCGGCCGCGATGTTTCTAATTTAAACTTTTATTTAACTTTTGCCTATTTTAAACTGGCGGTTATTGGTCAACAAATTTATTACCGCTATAAAAAAGGGCAAACCACGGACACACGTTTTGCTAATTTTAATTACTTCGTAAAAAATTTAATTCTGCATGCTGCGAATGTTGCAGATGAACGGGTCTAAAGGGGAGATGGGTGGGAATGACAAAGATTCACCTTCTCATGAAGAAAGAAGACATCCGAGAAGAGAAACTAACGAATGGAAATAAACTCGCAGTTGTTTTAGACGTCCTGTTAGCCACGACCACGATTGTATCGGCATTAACGGATGGCGCAAAAGAAGTGGTTCCGGTTTTGCACAGCAAGGATGCGATTGAACAAACGAAAATGTACCAACAGGGTGAATATATCCTGGCTGGGGAACTAGATGCTAAACCAATTGATGGGTTTGTTTATCCTAGTCCAACGTTAATCAGAGAATCCATCAACGGAAAAATATTAATACTGTCAACAACAAATGGTACAGTTGCATTGAGAAAATCGTCCTCGGCAAAAAAGGTCTATATTGCATCAATGCTCAATAACCCGGCCATCGCCGCTGCCATTCAAAAAGCGGCAAAGGACGACACTGTTCTAATCATTTGTTCAGGAAATTCGGGTGAAACTAGTTTAGAAGATTTTTATGGAGCAGGTCATTTAATTCACTGTCTGATGAATATTAGTAAATATGAATTAACGGATGCAGCGAAAACGGCCCTATATTTCTACAGGAGTCGAGAGGATGCCTACGAAGTTTTACTAGATTCCTATGTTGGAAAACTGCTTGATAAATATGATCAACAGCCAGACTTAAGGTTAGCTGCATCCAAAGGTATAACATCGATTGTCCCTATTTTAAAGAACGGAAGAGTTGTGGTCGAAACAATCTACTCTCTATAGAAGGTGGTGGCATTGATGAGGTTTGCACAAACGATTGCAGTAATAACAGGAGCAGGCAGTGGAATAGGCAGGGCGACAGCTCTTCGCCTTTCTAGTGAGGGTGCAAAGGTAATCTTAGTAGGCAGAACGAAACAAAAGCTCAAAGAAACGGCAGACGAGATTAATAAAAAAAGTAGAATTCCATTAGCAGAAATCTTCGCTGCAGATTGTACTGATGCTGAGGATGTCGCAGAATTAGCAGAATATGTAGAGCGTTATTACGGCGATTTACACGTTTTAATCAATAATGCCGGGGGATCTAGGAACTCAAGACTATTGGAAATGTCCGAACAAGAATGGGACGATGTGCAAGATGTTAATTTGAAGAGTGTGTTTTTAGTTTCAAAAGCGCTTGGAAAAATCATGGTTGATGGTGCCCAGCGACAGGTGCATAACAGGGCAATTGTCAATATTGCCTCCTTGTCAGGTCATCAGGCAGGTGCGGAAATACCACATTACAGTGCAGCGAAAGCAGGAGTGATTAATTTGACGAGGTCACTTGCCCAAGAATTAGCACCCTATGAGATCCGTGTCAACTCCGTATCCCCTGGATTTGTGGAGACACCTTTAACCGAGCAAGGCTTAAAAAATGACCGTTTTGTAAGAGCCATTCAAAAAAACACGGCCTTACAAAGAGTAGGAAATCCCGAAGAAATTGCAAGTGTCATAGCATTTGCGGCTTCAAGTGATGCCTCTTATATGACTGGTTCGGATTTACTTGTTGATGGCGGCTGGCTGATAAAATAAAGCTTTTTGAATGAAAGGTTTCCAACTTAAACCGAAAGGAAGATGAAAATGAGCCAAGGAGATTTAATAGTTGAAAAATTAGGTCCAGTCTTGTCATTAACATTAAACCGTCCGGAAAGTCTAAATGCGTTTAGCCCCGAGATGATTTTAGGGTTAAAGGATGCACTTACAAATGCCCAAAATGATGAAGACATCCAGGTGATTGTGTTATCAGGAGCTGGGCGTTCCTTTAGTGCGGGTGGTGACGTGAAAACAATGGGGCAGGCAGATTCTGTGCAAGTTTACGACCATATCGGGAAACTTAATGAACTCATTTTATTAATGAAAGAAACAGAAAAGCCAATCATTGCAGCTGTCCACGGGTTTGCAGCTGGGGCAGGGTTCAATTTAGCTCTTGCCTGTGATTTAATTGTAGCAGCAGAGGGAAGCAAGTTTGCCCTTAGTTTTTCACAGGTGGGCTTAATATCCGATGGCGGCGGCTCTTATTTGCTTCCAAGACTGATTGGCCCTCATTTAGCAAAACAATTCTTCTTTACGGCAGAGCCGGTCCCTGCTGAGCGCCTCTATCAACTGGGGGTAATTAATTATCTAGTGCCATTGGAAAAACTCCAGGAAGAAACAACAAAGTTTGCTTTAAAATTGGCTCATGGTCCCGGAAAAGCTTTTGGAAAACAAAAGAAATTAATTGATCAGTCATTTACCTCAACACTTGAGGATATCCTTGAGCAGGAACGGCTGATTCAGACATTAATGGTGCAAACGGCGGATCACACAGAAGGTATTACAGCATTTAAGGAAAAGAGAAAACCAGCATTTAAAGGAAAATAGGGGATGACAAATGATGAAAGCAGTTCGATTAACAGAGTATGGCGGACCAGAAGTATTAAATTTAGTGGAAATTGACAAGCCGGCCCCAACTGGCCATGAAGTATTAATTGAAATCAAAGCAATTGGTGTAAACTACGCAGATACCGCAAGGAGAGAAGGGCAGTACGTTGTCAAGACACCGCTGCCTTTTATTCCCGGTGCAGAAATAGCCGGAGTCGTCGCTGCCGTGGGCGACCAGGTGACGAAAGTTAAGCCGGGGACAAGAATTGTCACTTTAATAGAATCAGGAGGCTATGCGGAATATGCGTTAGCCGATGAGCGTGCACTGATTCCAATTCCGGAGCATTTAGATTTCCATACGGCTGTCGCACTACCGCTTCAAGGCTTAAGTGCGTACCATATTTTAAAAACAATGGGACGGTTAGAAAAAGGAGAAAGTGTCCTTGTGCATGCTGCTGCAGGTGGTGTGGGAACTATAGCGGTTCAGCTCGCCAAATTATTTGGGGCTGGCAAAGTAATCGCAACCGCAAGCTCGGATGAAAAGTTGGCGTTAGCAAGTGAAATGGGTGCAGATGTGCTCATCAACTATACGGAGCCGGACTGGGAACAACAGGTTCTTGAGGCAACTGGCGGCAAAGGGGTAAACGTGGCGCTTGAAATGGTGGGCGGTGAGGTTTTTAATAAAACCGTCAAATGTCTTGCCACGTTTGGCCGCCTTGTTGTGTTTGGCGCTGCAAGTGGTGAACAAGCCCGCTTCTATCCGTCATCACTAATGGCCAGAAACCAATCAGTAATTGGCTTTTTCCTGCCACAGATTATGAGAAAACCTGAATTGCTTCAACCGAGTTTGGTTGAGTTACTTACATACCTCGCTGAAGGAAAATTAAAGCTCACCATTGGCGGGGTATTCCCATTAGAGGATGCAGCAAAGGTCCACATCTTGCTGCAATCGCGAAAAACACATGGTAAATTAATTCTAGAACCGTAATAATAAATAATGTATGAAAGAGGTCTTGAAGTGATTCAAGCCTCTTTTCTATTGGAAAAGTGACATTTGGCTCTGCTCACACCGTCTTTTTTATTAATAAACTATGAACAAACTATTAAATAGTAGGGAAGAATTGTATTTATTGTTGATATGCCTAAAATTTGAGATAAACTTAATAAAAAGAACACTTTAAGTTGTAGTAGGAGTGGATCGATATTGAGGATTTTAGTGATTGAAGATAATAAAAGTGTGTGTTCCATGATTGAAATGTTTTTTGCCAAAGAAGGTATTGATGGGGAGTTTGTCAATGATGGCCTTGTCGGATACAACCGTATAAAAGAAGGTACATGGGATGCTCTCATTATTGACTGGATGCTGCCTGGAATGGACGGGGTAACGATTTGCCGTAAAATCCGTCAAGAAGCGTATACGGTTCCAATTATTATGTTAACCGCAAAAGACAGTGAGTCAGACCAGGTACTTGGGCTGGAAATGGGAGCGGATGATTATGTGACGAAGCCATTTAGTCCACTGACATTGATGGCGAGAATTAAGGCGGTTACGCGCAGGTTCCAAACCCAAGTGCCTAAGGAGGCCGACGATTTCCTCCAAACAGACCATTTTAAAATAAGTAAAAATACGCGTGAAGTGATTGTCGATGGAACACCGGTTACCAATCTAACCCCAAAAGAGTTTGATTTACTTTATTATATGGTGGAACATCCCCGCCAGGTATTTTCAAGAGAACAGCTGCTTGAACGTGTTTGGGGCTATCAGTTTTATGGGGATGAACGAACTGTCGATGTTCATATCAAACGACTGCGTAAGAAAGTGGAAACAAGTTCACAACCATTCTTCCATACGGTGTGGGGGGTAGGATATAAGTTTGATGAATCCATCAAAGCGGATGAAGTTTAGGTATATTTACCAACAATTCTTTAGCCACATCAGTATTATCATTGTTGCCTTTTTAGTATTAAGTCTTTTATTTGCCCATTATGTAGAAAATCTGGTCTATGAGAACAAAGCAGACGAACTCATTTCTTACGGGAAGTCTATACTATCTGAGATTGATGAAACTCCGCAAGCGGCGGGCCAAGTTATTAATCGTTATAGTTCTGTGTTATCAACAAGAAAAATGAGCTTTAGTTTGTTTGACCAAGACGGAAAACTATACGCTGTTGGAAAACAGGGTCCAGCCCCTGGGGGGTTATCTGACAAAGATTGGGATCGGATTTCAAATGGTCAAACTCTTGTGGTGAATAGTGATTATAAAAGGTTTGGCCAAGAAGGGGTTACTTTTGTTGTTTTACCGTATCTTAATAACGGAACCTTTATTGGTGGAATTTTATTAACCTCACCGATTAGCGGCTCAAGTGCCATGATTCATCGCGTTAATCAGTTTATCTTGTATGCCATTATTATTGCACTTGTTGTGTCATTTCTGCTTAGTTGGTTTCTATCAAGGATTCATGTGAACAGGATTAAACGTCTTCGTGAAGCAACCTCCCTCGTCTCTGCTGGGAATTATCATGTCCATGTAACATCTGCTAATTTTGATGAAATTGGTGAATTAGCAAACGATTTTAATCATATGGTCGACAAAATTAATACCTCCATGGAGGAGATTGAAAGTCTTGAAAATAGACGAAGACAATTTTTGTCTGATGTTTCCCATGAAATGCGTACGCCATTGACGACCATTAGCGGCGTTATCGAAGGATTGAAAAACGACATGATCCCAGAAGAAGATAAAGAACGTGGCATTAATCTAGTCAGTCAAGAAGCCAAAAGACTGATTCGTCTAGTCAATGAAAATTTGGATTTTGACAAAATTCGCTCCAATCAAATCCAATTATACAGAGAAGATTTTCAGCTCTTCGAGTTACTTGAAATTATTCAGGAACAACTACAGCCTCAAGCAGAGGATAAAAATAATCAAATTGTGATTGAAGCTAATCCAGATGTCATGGTTAATGCGGATTACGATCGTTTGATTCAAATATTAATAAACATCACCAAAAATAGCATACAGTTTACCTCGGACGGAACGATTTGGCTGCGCGGGAGAACGGACGGCAAGTCGACTATTATTGAAGTGGAAGATACAGGGATTGGCATCAATCCGAGTGACATCGAAAATATTTGGCGTCGTTTCTATAAGGCTGATATTTCCAGGACCAGTAATCCATATGGTGAATTTGGGTTAGGTCTGTCGATTGTAAAGCAATTGGTTCTCCTTCATAATGGCGAAATCAATGTTTTCAGTGAAGCGGGAAAAGGGACAAAATTCGTGATTAAAATATAGTATTAATAGCAATAAAGAAGCTGCGGGTCGATGCCCGCAGCTTTTTTTGGCTGATAATTCGTATCGCTGATAAAAATTGATTATCGCTGATATATTGAATTTATCGCTGATAAATGGTTCGTTATCGCTGATAAAACTCTATTTTTCGCTGATATATTGCAAAATCTAACTTTCAACGCAGGCTTAAGTGCTTTCTTCGCCCATCGGGACTGGTGAGTTTTCTAATAAACGATAAAACTTCTTAGTTTTTTCCAAAAGCCGTTATAGTTTGTTAATAATTTCTTAAGATTTGTTAGTTAAAGTATAGATAAGATAGAAAATCTTTGAAGGAGATTGAGTAAGATGGAATTTAAAAATGAAAATGAAAATGAATTTGAAAAAAGTCAACAAAATTCATCTGAGAAAACTGGAAATACAATTAGAGAAGAACCAATTACAGATATAATCAATGTCAATCATTCCGAAGAAAATAAATATGCAGTCGATGCAACTTACAAAGTTGAGGTGAACGATTTTATGGAGCGTGAGGAGCAAGAAGAAACTACAGATTTTAAACCCAAGGAGGAAGTATTATTACCACCGGAAATGGAGCAATCGCGTACTTTCAGTCAGGTTGATCAAAAGAATAAGAAAAAACGGAGCGCAAAAGGATTTGCTTCTACACTTGCAGCAGGAGTAATTGGGTCTGTTTTGACATTAGCCATTCTTCCTTATACAAACTATATCAATGATCATTTCCCGAAAGTGGAGAATCAGGAGGCAAGTAGTTCTCAACAAGGTAGACAGGTAACTGCAGTTGTGGCTCAGCCAACAGCGGCATCGTCTAATTCAATTGCAGATACGGTCGAAAAGGTATCAAAAGCCATTGTCGGGATCGTCAATTATCAACAACAACAGAATAATTTTTATGGAGATCCTAACTCTTCACAAAGTGTGGAAAGTGGATCAGGCTCTGGGGTTATTTTTCAAAAAAATAATGGCAAAGCCTATATTGTAACCAACAACCACGTGGTCGAAGGGGCCACAAAACTCGAAGTATCTCTATTTGACGGTGAAAAGGCAACCGCAGAAGTGGTTGGTACGGATGCCTTAACGGATCTCGCTGTATTAAAAATTGATGCCAAATACGTGACGGCAACAGCTGATTTTGGTGATTCCTCTACACTTCGCCCGGGCGACCAGGTCTATGCAATTGGAAACCCGCTCGGCCTTGATCTATCAAGAACAGTAACGCAGGGGATTGTTAGTGCGACGAATCGAAGCATTGCAATTACCACTTCAGCGGGAAATTGGGATACCAATGTAATCCAGACGGACGCAGCAATCAACCCAGGGAACAGCGGCGGTGCCTTAATTAACCCACAAGGGCAAGTGATTGGCATTAATAGTTTAAAAATCTCTGAGAGTGGTGTCGAAGGGTTAGGCTTTGCGATTCCAAGTAATGACCTGATTCCAATTGTGAATCAATTAATAAAAAGCGGGAAAATTGACCGTCCTTATCTCGGGGTAGGGCTTTCTGACCTTGATCAAGTTCCACAAATGTACTGGCAAAACCTCCCTAACACAACTAAGGGTGTCATGCTTACAACCATTGAGCCTAATTCTGCAGCTGCAAGCGCTGGACTGCAAGTAAAGGATATTATTATCTCCATGAATGGAAAAGAAATTACTAGTTCTTCAGAACTTAGGAAATATTTATACACAAAAGTAAACAAGGGTGATGAAATAAAATTTGGAGTTTACCGTAACGGAAAACAAATGACGGTCAATGTGAAACTTTCAGAATAACAAAAGGGAGAACTTAAAAAATGTCCTTATTAAAGCAACATAAAAAGACTGTACTAATAATATTAGTGCTATTAATTACGATGGGTATCTCGTTAAGTTTCGCCCTAAAGAAGGATGAGACGGTCGCAAAGTTAAATGGTGAGGCAATCAGTAAAGACGAGTTATACAGTGAAATGGTCGCGCAGTACGGTGCAGCCACTGTTGATAAAATAATAAGCGATAAAATTGTCGCTGCAGAAGCTAAAAAGCAAAAAGTTAGTGTGAAAGCTAGTGAACTGACTAATGAGATTGAAAAACTTAAAGCATCTTATGGAGGCGAAGATGCCTTTAATCAGGCACTTGAAAGCAACAACACTACATTGGCATTTCTAAAACAAGATTTAAAAAACTATTTGACGATTAAAAAATTGCTTGAGCCGGAAATTACAATTACCGATGAGGAAATGAAGACTTATTTTGATGAAAACAAGGATTCCTTTGCAAAAGCGGAGCAAATAAAAGCTAGTCATATTCTTGTTCCAGATGAAAAGACTGCGAATGAGGTCCAACAAAAGCTTACCGATGGCGGTAATTTTGCGAAGTTAGCCAAAGAATATTCTACCGATGATAGTACGAAGGATTCAGGTGGGGATCTTGGTTATTTTGCAAAAGGGACAATGGTTGCAGAATTTGACGATGCGGCCTTTGGACTAGCCGTAAACCAAGTAAGTAAACCAGTAAAGACAAAGTATGGATACCATATTATTAAAGTTGAGGCTAAAAAGGAAGCACAAGAAGCAAATTATAATGACAGTAAAGATAAAATTAAAGCGACTTTACTTGATCAGAAAATTGAATCTGAGTATACAACCTGGCTAGAGGCTAAGAAAAAGAACTATAAAATCGAGAATACCCTAGAAGAAGCTTAACCCTACAATCAAGAGGTGAACAACAAGATGAATCGGGTCGGGAAATATGCAGCAATGGATACAGTCGATGATCTTGAGTTGATGAATATGGTCTTTGAACTCCCTGAAAAGGACAAAATGATCATGTGGTCAGAAGGCTATATTGATCTTGTGATTGAGAAATTACCTGCCTATGCCAGAGATGTTTTGGTGAATCGCAAGGAAAAGTGGGAAGATACGAAGGCTTATTATGAGAAGAAAATTGAAGAAATCATTGGACAGGAAGAGTTTAAAATGAAACAAAAGGGCGAACGAAAGGATTTCGCCCTTTTTGTCAAGGGACGGTATCCAGAATATCAATCCTTACTCTTCTTAAGCTACGATGGGAATTTAAAGGAAGATGATTTTCGAAAGTTTGTCTTCCGAAGAAGGCAGGGTTCTCGTAAAAAGTACCTTCATTAAAGCGTGTTGGCGGAATAAATGGTTAAGTTGGCGGAATAACTTGGAAGTTTGGCGGAATAATCTTTCGGGTTAGCGGAATTCACCCAAATGTTCGCGGAATAACCACCCTATTAGGCGGAATCAAATTCCCAACCTTTAGATTAATCAGAAAAAATGGGCTTGCAATCGTTATCAGAAAAATTTACAATAAAAATAACTTGATTAGAAACGGAGGTGGAGAAGAGATGAAACGTTCTATTTTTGCACGGTTATTATGGTTGGAAGCTCTTAATATTTATCGTGCAATTTTTCATGGTGTAGTTTTCAAAGGGGGGAGTCTGCCCTTTTTTCAAAACAACAAAATGAATATAGAACGATAACACATCTCTTTACCCACCAAAAATAGGTAGGAAAAGAGTGCTTCTTGACGCACTCTTTTT
The DNA here is from genome assembly GCA_002559145.1 of Bacillus sp. AFS006103. Lineage (GTDB taxonomy): Bacteria > Bacillota > Bacilli > Bacillales > Cytobacillaceae > Neobacillus. The sequence goes on along the minus strand of NTXX01000016.1, from coordinate 16,662 downwards.
TCATGCCCTTATTTAAAAGCTGCGGGTCGAAAAGATGCCGCGGCTTTTTTTTATTTAAAAAGAGAGTGTTCATCTTTAATTTATATGAATAAGGAGAATGAACATGATAATTTGCAGCGTTAATCATATAGCCAAATCATTTGGAGGAAATATAATTTTTAAAGACTTATCCCTTGAAGTTCAGGAAGGAAGCCGGATTGGTCTTGTCGGACGAAACGGCGGCGGCAAAACAACATTATTAAAATTACTCGCCAATCAGGAAACGGTCGATGAAGGGGTTATTCATTGGAAAAAGGGCCTCAAAATCGGTTATCTAGCTCAGATTCCTGATTTTAAAGAGCTGACAAGTAAGGAAGTGTTAAAAACAGCTTTTGAGAAATTAACAGCAACAGAAACCAAGCTGCAGCAATTAGAGGTTGAAATGGGGCAGGAAATTGCTCCTGGTGACCTCCAAAGATTAATGGATTACTACGGGAAACTACAAGATGAGTTTATTTTAAATGGCGGATACGAAATGGATGCCCAATTGGAACGGATTGCAAACGGGTTAAATATTACCGACCTGCTTGAAAAAACCTTCTCATCATTAAGCGGAGGGGAGAAAACCAAAGTTGGACTGGGTTTGAGTTTATTGAAAAATCCAGAACTTTTGTTGCTGGATGAACCGACCAACCATCTAGATTTGAAGGCGATTGAATGGCTAGGGGCGTTCCTAAAGGAATACACGGGAACAATTATCCTCATCTCCCATGACCGTTACTTTTTAGATGAGGTTGTCACAAAGGTGCTGGAAATGGAAGATGGAGAAATTGAACTCTACCATACGAATTTCAGCGGCTATGTGAAAGAGAAAGAAGAGCGATTGTTAAGAGAATTTCAGGAGTATCAAGAACAACAGAAGAAAATAAAAAAAATGAAAGAGGCGATTAAGCGTCTCCGTGAGTGGGCAAACCGCTCCAACCCACCAAGTGCAGCCCTTCATAAACGAGCGACTAATATGCAAAGGGCACTGGAACGGATTGAAAAACTAGAGCGTCCCAAGATAGACGTCAAAAAAATGGCGATTGATTTCGAAGCCGCTGACCGTAGCGGCAAAGATGTGATCGTAATGGAAGACGTTTCGAAGAGTTTTGGAAGCAGGACCCTGTTTGACCACGTGAACCTGCTTGTTCAATATAAGGACCGTACCGCCATTGTCGGGGAGAATGGCACTGGTAAATCTACGCTGTTAAAAATGATTCTAAAGGAAATGGAACCGGATAAAGGTGTGGTCAAGGTTGGAAGTAATGTGAAAATAGGTTATCTGTCACAACATGTCTTTACGGAAATCGGCGATCAGCAGCTGATTGATGTATTTCGGTCTGAAGTGGTCGTCAATGAAGGAGAAGCGCGTCATATTTTAGCCCGGTTTTTATTCTACGGCCCAGCCGTATTCCGCAAGGTAAGTCAACTGAGCGGTGGAGAAAGAATGAGACTTAAATTGGCCCAGTTAATGTACCAGGATATTAATCTTTTGGTCCTGGATGAACCGACGAATCATCTCGATATTGATTCCTGTGAGGTGTTAGAGGAAGCACTGGAACAGTTTAACGGAACGATTTTAGCTGTGTCCCATGATCGCTATTTCCTCAATAAATTATTTAAGAAAATCTACTGGCTTCAGGATGGGACTGTTCGCTTTTTCGATGGAAACTATGATTGGGCGAAGCGTAAACTGGAAGAAACAATCACGATCAAACAACCACAGGAAAAGCCTGCGTTGAGCAAAACTTCTTTGCCAAAAGGATCGAAGGTGGAAAAGGATGAGGCGGGCGTACTTGAAGAAAAAATTGTGGAAATTGAGGCAGAAATTCAAGATCTAAAACAAAAACTTGGAGTAGAAAGCGAGCTTGAGTTACTGCAAAAAATATATCATGAGTTGGAGTTGCGGGAAAGCAGCCGGGACCGCCTCTATCAACAGCTAGAGGAAATTATCTAAAAAAGGAAAGAATGTCCAATTGTTTTAATGCATTTTAAGGAATAATGGAGCCGACAGTTTTGCGGCTCTTTTTGTTTAAATTTTTCCTATTCGGAAGTCGAACTTTTCCTTATAATAAAAGATGTTTGGTAAACAAAGGGTGGGTTCATTTATGATTGATAAGTTTTCATTAAGACAAGTTTTGCTGCTTTTGCTCATCACCTTAACAGGGGTGGTTTGGTCAGTTATCTTTGATCGCCCCCTCGTGGTTGGATTTTTCCCAGGCTATCTCCTGCTCATTTGGTTAGCAAAAAGGAAAAATCTATCGATAAAAAAGATCCTGCATATTAGTATATTGGGTGTTAACAAGACAAGAATCGTGATTCTAATTCTATTCCTAGTTAGTTTTTTACTGCCGTCATGGTACTTATCAGGTACTATTCAACAAATGGTGAAAATTGCTCTGCATTTTATTACACCACATCATTTTCTTCTCTTATCGTTTCTAAGTGCAATGGTATTTTCGATGCTGCTTGGCACCACGGTCGGCACATTAAGTTCGATTGGCATCCCAATTATCGGTACAGCGATCGTCCTTAAGCTTCCTGTTGAAATAGTGGCTGGAGCCCTGATATCGGGGGCGTTTGTAGGGGACAGGACTTCCCCGTTTTCAAGTGCGCATCAACTTTTGTCCCATACGGTGGAATTACCGGTAAAAAGACAATGGAAGGCGATGTTTATAACCACCATAGCAGCTATTATTCTATGCTTTTGCTTTTATGGAGTTGCGGATTATCTGGTCTCACAAACAGCTGCTGTTAATCAGCAACAAGTAAGTTGGAATGAACTATCAGTTGTACGATTTATCCCGCCGCTCATCTTAATAACGTTTGTTCTATTAAGAATTAGCATTGTTTATGCCTTTTTAACTAGCATAATATCAGCTGCAGTCATTGCACTTTTCAGCGGAACATCTTTACCAAAATTCGTCTTCTCTTTATGGCATGGCATCGAGGGCCTGGGCGGCGGGTTCCTTCATATGTATGAATTGCTCCTGTTTTTAGGATTGGCAGGTGCGTATAATGGCCTGTTGGAAGAAATGAATGTCATTCAGCCTTATTTAGATAAGTGGTTACAATCATCTCGTTCACTAACTGGCGATACCTTTAAAACACTTCTGGCAACCCTTTTGATTACGTTAATAGCGGCTAATCAAACCCTGCCAATTATTCTTACCGGAAGGTCCTTCCTACCACATTGGTCTAGGAAATATGGAAAAGAGGAGTTAGCAAGAGTCATGGGGGATACGACGATGCTATTTCCGGGAGTAGTGCCATGGAGTGTCCTTGCCATTATGTGCAGTACAATCGTCGGTATCCCAATCATCGAATATCTTCCCTTTGCAATCTTTTTATGGATTTTACCTATTTTAACGATGTTGGTATCCTTGGTTAAACAGACTCGAAAGTCCAAAGAAAAACAAACAGCAATTGTTTAAAAGGAGTCCTTTGTGACTCCTTTTTGCGATCTAAAATGAATCCTTTCGAATGAAGTTCCTTTTTCTATCATATATGTGGTAATAAAGAATTGGGACAAGGGATGAATCAAATGATAAAAAAATTGCTGATAATTGGGTTTGGGAGTACCATGATTGGGATTGGTATAAATGGGTTTATTCTTCCTTTGAATATTATTAATGGAGGGTTTTTAGGCATCAGCTTATTGCTAAACTATATATTTGGTTTTAAAACGGGAGTTACTTTTATTTTTCTTAATATCCCTGTGTATATGTTCGCATTTAAATCAGATCCTGGTTATTTTTTCAACGGTGTAATTGGAGCAATCTGTACAGGACTCATGATAGAATTGTTGGTTCCATTAAATGGAATGTTCCATTTGCCGATTTTAAGCAGTGTGATTATTGGGGCGATGATTATTGGCAGTGGGGTTGGGGTTATGCTCCGACATCATATTAGTCCTGGAGGTATGGACTTGCTTGCATTAATCATTGCCAAATGGTCAAAAGTGAATGTTGGTATCATTATGTTTGCGATGGACGCCGTGAACATTATTACTGGCCTCTATCTGCTTCAAGATGTGAAGCTTTTTTATTCATTGATCATCGTAGCGATTGTGGGACTATTAGCGAGTCTGATTACCTCTTTTCGTAAAGAGCAAATTTACATAGATTAGGTTAATTATTCTTTCCTCTCAATACGTTCATGGATTTTTCACTCTTTTTTCAGAAAAGCTTGCTATGATAATAGCAAAAGGAATTTTTTTGAAAAAGGGGTGGAGCGTGTGAATATATTACTGGCTGAGGATGATGTCCGACTTGGGAAATTAGTGGCCCACTTACTTCAAAAGGAATTTCACCGCGTTGATTGGGTAAAGAGTGGGAAGGAAGCTTATGACAATGCCTGCCTTCTTACTTACGATGTCATTATTTTGGATTGGATGATGCCGGGACAAGATGGTTTAACCGTTTGTAAAAGACTGCGTCAAAAAGGAATCCAGAGTGGAATATTATTTGTAACCGCGAAGGATGCCAATCAAGATATCATCGCAGGTCTTGATTCAGGTGCCGATGATTATATTGTTAAACCGTTTGAATTGAATGAGTTATTAGCACGGATAAGAGCGATTAGCCGCAGAAAAGAAAAACCACTAGAAGAAGTAATCACTCTCGCTGATTTAACTCTTAACCTAAATACGCATGTCTTAAAAAGAAACGATTCCATTATTGAATTAACAAAAAAAGAATACCATCTTTTAGAACTATTATTTCGAAACCATAATCAAGTACTGACAAGAGAGCTATTGTTTGAAAAACTGTGGGGCTATGATACAGAAGTCTCTGATAATGCCTTGGATGCATTGGTAAAATTAGTTCGAAAAAAGATAGATTTGCCGGGGGGACCATCGTTAATTCAAAATATTCGCGGAATCGGTTATAAAGTGAGACATTCCGATGTTTAGCCAAGTGAAAGCAAAGTTAACCATACTCTATTCCTTATCGCTCCTTTGTGTACTTGTATCATTTATTGGCTTACTTTATTTATTAATCTCAGATGAAATAAATGAAAAAGAATTAGATGAAATAAATGTTTATTTTAATAGAGAAAAATCGGACTTTATCGAGGAGCTCTATGAAAAAAAACATCATAGGTTAGAGAATGATCCAAACCGAGCGATATTTTATTACGTATACAATCGACAGGCTGAACTGATTTATGGAGAGGAATCACTTCCATCCCTCTCTAGTTGGATAGAAGAAAATATGCTGACAAAAGGAAAGTCATTTACAGAAAGAGTGGAGTGGAAACAGGAACATCTTCTCTTAGTTAAACAACCTCTGTCACTCGATGATAACCGGTACGGTTTTGTTATTCTTGGGATGAATATTTCAAGCGAAAAGCACCTGATTCAAAATATCACATGGACTCTCATTGGCTTAACCTTACTTTTTAGCTTGTTATTTGCAGGCTTAGGCTATTATTTTGCAGGGCAAGCAATGAAACCAATCACAAATGCCTTTCATAAACAAGAAAAATTTGTTTCAGACGCTTCTCATGAAATAAGAACTCCGCTAAGTATTTTTTATAGCTCCGTTGATGTATTGATGAGGGAAGAAAAAGAAAATTTAAGTTCTTACGGACAAGAGGTTCTGGAAGATGTCAAAACAGAAGCATATCTTATGAGCAGTCTAATCAATAATCTTTTATTTTTAGCAAGAAGTGATAATGACCAATTAAGCTTGGAGATGAAAGAGGTAAACCTATCCGGCTTATTAATGATCGTTTTTAAAAAGTTCTCAAGGATTGCACCGGAAAGTATTCAATTTGAACAAAATATCAAAACGGATATCACTTTTATCTGTGATGAAGTAAGAGTTCAACAATTACTATATATTTTGCTAGATAATGCCATAAGGTATACAACGGAAGGTAAGGTTATCCTATCTTTACATTCAGAGAATGGGGTGAAAATATTAACTGTTAGTGATACAGGCTGCGGGATCTCATCCAAAGACCTGCCTTTTATTTTCGACCGGTTTTATCGTGCCGATTTGTCAAGGGAAAAAGGTGGGTCAGGTTTGGGTCTTTCGATTGCTCAATCCATTGTTAAGGCCCATGGCGGTGAAATATATGCTGCCAGTAATGAAGGAGAGGGGACCGTGTTTACGGTGATTTTTAAGGATAAAAGATAAACGCCAGCTTACAGAGCTGACGTTTATTAACATTTAAGATTTTTGCGGCTGGAGCTTTGATGTTTCTCAGCATTATCGGTGATCCTAATAAACAATAGGACGATCATTAGAAGGCTCGAAAAAGAGTAAATAAATAACGCCCACGGTTCACTTGAATCCGTCCCAATCGCAAGTCCATGGATAAGCATTAAAATCCAAGCAGGGAACACGGCAAAATGAATATACTTCCACTTCTTAAACCCCAATTTCTTCATGAAAAAATCGGAGGATAGTGCGACAAGGAAAAACAGATAAAATGAGAGTGTTCCCAATGCGGAAAATAACGATTCGTTTTCGGCATGAAAAGGGATGAATAGCTCATCTAGTGAGTAGGGAACAAATTGATCCTGCCAAATTAAGATGATATGAAAGATGATCGTAAGCAATCCATACCAGCTGCTTTTCTGGTGTAACGAAAGGAGCATTGCTTTCTTTTTCTTCAGTTTTGACAATGATTGAACTAATCCAAGAGAAAGGGATAGGGTTAGGAAGTAGTACCCCAAGAATCCTGACGTACGGATTAATGTCCAAGAAGAAAATAATTCGGTCACATCAATTCCTCCAATCTACCTGAGATAACCTTCCCCTGATCATTTACAAGAAGATAAGTAAACGCTGAACTTATTTTTTTTAATTGGCTTTTTATATTTTTCACTTCTTCGATGAGACAAAGTTTTGCTCCGACTTCTGCATCCAGGCAATTTTCTGAAATGACTGTCGCTTGGATTATATGATTCTCAGCAGGAAAACCAGTCTTTCCATTTAAGATATGATGCTTCACTTCATTTCCTTTGGTCCAACTCCGATAAATTACATTTGAAGTTGCGATACTGCCATTTTTAAGGCGAAATTGGGCGATTTCTCTATTTTTTTGCAGTGGATGGGCGACACCAATTTTCCATTCCTTTAATCCATCAGACCAAACCGTCATGTCACCACCTCCATCAACCATCCCTGCTGAAGCCCCACCAATATGCTTCAACCATTTTGCAGCTGCTTGAACGGTATATCCTTTCCCGATTCCTCCTAAATCAACCTTTCCTTCAGACGTCCGGGTGACGGTAATCTGTTTTGGATCAAACAAAAAGGGAGAGGTTTTGCTGTCAATCAACGGAGGAATTACCTCCTCCTTAACGAATCCATTCATTGGGAAGGGAAAAGATAGTTGATATCCATGATATTGGATTTGTGATAGTAAATAGGGCGAAAACGAACTGTTTGTTTTCTGGCGATAATCGTCTGCTCTTTGTAGGACATCGTAAAGCGGCAGTGATAAATTCATTTTTTGCCCTATTTCTAAATTATTTAATTGCCCTAACTCATTGTCTCCTCCTTGAAATCGAGACCACTCCATTTCAACATACCTGACCCATCCTTCGATAACATCTTTCCAATTCGACATCTTACATTTAGAAATAACAAAATAAAAGGTGGTATTCATAGCGTCAAAAGTTAATGTTTCAAATGTATCAGGATCTACTTGTTTGTCGATCACTTTGTTCAACACCTTTCGTTACAACATCATCCCCATAAATCGAATAATTTGACCAATCTAGTTGAACAAAATCCTTTTCCTCCTTGCTCATTGAATTTGTAATGATGGATTGATCGGATGTCAGGTTCTGACCCTGTTGATTCGTGCCAACCTGACTAATTACAAATGCGGAAAGCGCAGTACCTGTCACCCCGATAAGCCACTTTGATTTTTTAGATTTTGCCATAATGTTTACACTCCTTTAAATTGATTGAAAGACCAGTGCCCTTTTTGTGTTATCGAAAGAAATTCGGTAGCCAAGTGCATTTGCAGCCACTGAAATAGGGAGATAGATGGAATTCTCATAGGCGGTTGCTTGAGTTGGCATCGGTGTTTTAATCTTATTTTCAAACGCTGCGTTTGATCCTGCTCTAATGGCTAATTCTAGATCTCCTTTTTGTAAGACTGCTATCTTACTTTGCTGATAGAACTTGACTCGAGCACCTAAGAGTTCGGAAATACGATAAACAGAAACAAGTAACTGTCCTTCCCCTGGGATAAAGAAGACACTTGTTTCGTTACCTTCCACCAGAACAGTTAACTCAGTAGGTTCATTAATTGGCAAAGGATTGTCGGGGTTGTTCCTTGCCTCGCGAGTCCAGACATTCCAATATTCTGATGGTTGTAGATTAGTGACTTGATTTTGTGGCGCGTGCCAGTTTTCATCATCATCCTCATTTGCTTCTTGATAATATTCAGATCCTTCATCATCATCGTCATCACGGTCGTATCCTTCATCTGCTATCACGCGGGTTCCAATTGAAATTACCGTGATGAGGATAGCCAACATCGAAATTAACTTTTTCCATTTTTTGTTCACCTTTTTGTCCTCCTTGTACCTTTTTTAAGCATTTTAGTCCACTAATCTGAAAAAAAACTGAAAACAGTAGGATATAATAAAAAAACATAATAAATGTTATATTGGGTAAAGGTATGAAGGCTTACAGAAAAGGGGAATAGTTATGAATCCCATCAATGACCATCTAAAGGAAAACTTAAAAATCTTATTTGTTGGTTTTAATCCCAGCATCCGTTCGAGTGAGGTAGGTCATCATTATGCCAATCCTAATAACCGCTTTTGGAAAATAGTACACGAAGCAGGGTTAACGCCACGGAAGTTTGAAGCAAGTGAGGATGAAAAGCTGTTAGATTTAGGATATGGCTTTACAAATATCGTTGCACGGCCGACGAAGGCAGCAAATGAGATCACGAAAGAAGAGTACAAAGAGGGGAGAGAAACTTTAAAGAAAAAGATCGAATGGTTAAAGCCTAATGTCGTTTGTTTTGTTGGAAAAGGAGTTTACCAGCAATACAGTGGTGTAAAAGTCATTTCGTGGGGGAAGCAAATAAATGGCTTGGTTCCAGGGGTGATTGATTTCGTGGTACCATCTTCTAGTGGTTTGGTTCGTATGAAGATGGAGGAGATTATTGATATCTATAGAGGACTTGTCCCAATACTTGCAGAATAAAAACATCGACGGTACGTACACAGTTGCCGTCGATGTTTTTCATTTTTTACGATTCGAATTTTTTCTGATAGTGTGACAAAGCGATGAGCGGGAAAATGTAGCGATAACTGTGATAGTGAATGTAAAAAGCACCAGCCATTCCTTGACCCTTTGGATAAGCAGTGGTCCAATCTTCTTTTTCAAGTGAATCTAATAAATAGGTTATTCCTTTTCGAATTTGAGAAGTGGGCTCCTCTGAAGTAGATATCAGGGTATCGAGTGCCCAGCCCGTATGGGTTAAGGTGCTTGCTTGTAAGGGCACGTATGTTTTTTTCCTATCGCTATGGCATGACTCTCCCCAACCGCCATCGCCATTTTGAATACTAAGTAACCAATTAACAGCCCTTTGAATCGAAGAGTGACCAGTAGGTATTCCCGCTGCCACTAAACCGGTTACGGCTCCCCACGTTCCATATAGATAACAAACACCCCATCTTCCATACCAGGAACCGTTCATTAATTGATTTTTCAACAGCCAATTGACTCCTTTTTGGATGGCCTTGTGGTCTCTTGATAGATTCGTATAATTACCCAAAAATTCCAGGGTCCGTCCTGTAATATCTGCACAGGAGGGATCAGTTAGCAAAAATTCCCCTTTTTCAAGTGGAAGGAATTCAAACAGCTTTGTATCGGTGTTTTTTTCAAACGCCGCCCAGCCGCCATCGTCATTTTGCATCGACAATAGCCACTCCAGACCCCGATCCCAGGCATGTCTATCGTGTGGAACGAGTCTAGAGAGCGAGCGAAGTGAGGCAGTTGTATCATCGACATCGGGATTCATTGTATTTACCTCGGAAAAGCCCCACCCTCCAGGTAAAGTCTTTGGATTATGGATGACCCAATCACCGAATTTATGCTGCTGCTTCTCTAGCAGATAACGATTGGCTTCTACGACAATTGAATCGTCTGTTGAAACCCCAGCGGCTTGAAGGGAATAACCAATCAAGGAAGTGTTCCAGACATTAGCCGTTGTATACTGCATATGAGGGGTTCCATTAATTTCACATTTCATCGCAAACAATCCATTCAGGGCTTTTGTAATGATAGGATCCGTTTTCTTATACCCTAATGAGAGTAGCGCAAAGATCAGTAAAAAGGTACTGCTGAAGTAACTATAAAAGGTGCCATCCGGTTCTAGGTGGTCGAGCATATACTTTTTGGCTCGTTCTATCGCTAGCTGATGAAGCTGCTCGGGTAAGCCCATTAATCTTTTCACTCCATCCTCGATAAATGAAAATAAGGAGCGATATTCAGAAGAACGAAACCAAGAATTATCCTGATTACGGTGTATATGCAGTTCGGAAAGATTAGGGCTATTCTTTGTCTTAATAAAAAATTTCTTGTCAGCAAGTAGAATAATTGGAGTAAGATTGGCTCGGCCAAATACGGATAAAGAGTAGAAATTAATCGGAAAGTAGTGTGGTAAGAGTATGAATTCAATCGGGAGAGGGGAGAAATCCGGCCAAATATATTGCCCTGTTAAAGAAAGCATCACTTTTGTAAATATGCTAACTTCTTCTAAGCCCCCTTTGGATAAAATAAACCTTTTTGCTGCACGCAAGCGTTTGTCATCTTTCTTTGTATATCCCGAATACAATAAAGCGTAATAAACTTCCACGGTTGCACTCAAGTTTCCATCGCCTTCATCATAATAAAGTTTCCATGCCCCGTTTTTTTCTTGCTTACTTAAGATCCTTGAAACCAAGCCTTGAATTAATTCTTCATCATTTAATTCCAATGTCCGCAATAAAATGATCATATAAGCATCAGTTGACAGCCCTGTTTCAAAGGGGTAGTTCCAAGATCCATCGGGAGATTGGTCTTTCCGTAGCCTTTCAATAATCCAATCGATGCCCTTTTTTGTATTAATCATAGTTAAGTACTCCTTCCTCTCCCGGAAAATTATTCTCTTTCATACATATTCCGATAGTGGAAGGAGAATTACGAAAGGAGGCCATGTGCCATATTTTTTACGAGAAATCGCGAGAAGTCACCACTTGAATTGATTAGAGACGAATTAAAGAAGAAAAGCAAACAATCATATTTGCCGCCATTGATTACAAAAAGCGAAGGGACACTTTTAGAACAAATAAAAAAGGAGACACAGGAACATAACTTAAATAATGTCACAAGAACAAAGGCCTACCTAGAATTTTACCTTCACCATCCGGAAATCCATTGGGCTTTTCTCGGGCATATGGTCTCACGGAATGGCGGTTGGAATATGACGGACCTTAAAGGCGAATTCCTTACCCGCTTACTATCAAAAAAAGAGAGAGAGACCTTTTTTGCCTTTTTGGAGCGTGGAAATTGGTTGATCTTTCAAGATGTTTACCCGCAATTCTTGTTGTATAGGGAAGGCCTAAAGCAAAATAAACCGCTGTTTCATTTATGTTCGTATCTAAACATTTCAACCTTTATGGAAACGATATGGAATCACTTTTGGAGCAATCAAGAAACCTACATCCTCGCCATCGCGCTGATTATTAATGAACAAAGTTATTTGGAAAAGCGAGTGGTCCAAAATCCTATTTACCAAAAAGGGGTGATAAATAAACTCGAATTTCTCCTCCAGGATTTGTTTTCTTTTAACCATATCCTCTTTCCTTTTGGAAAAAGAAACCTTGTCGGACAAACACTTCATCAATTTGAATCATTGAATGAACGGATTTTACTTGGAAAAAGATTATATGATGTCCTTTTTAAAAACAAGGAGCGTCTAAAACAAGTGTTGGAGTGGGCAAAAATACAGCCGCATACGGGCTCAAGGAAGGATTACTGGCCGCATATTTTTAATAACGTCAATGAAGGAATTCCCGGCTTTGCCTACCAAACTCGTTTAAAAGCCTGTCAATTGAGGCCAAAAGCAAGAAGAATTTATAGTCCGGTCCTTGAAAATGCTTGGAAGAATAGGAGTCAGTCGGAAGCCGAAAAAGGGGATTGGTTTGAAGATCCTCTTGTTGTTGAATATTTACTAGATGACAATGAAAAAATTGACGGGGAGATTAGAAATGAATACTGTAAAACACTGGAAAGACTCGAACTCGCAGCGATCGCTAAAAAAGCGATATCGATTTTGGATTAACCCTTCACTTACCGCAGTTTTTTTAGCTACTTTGCTGGCTACATATTTAGACCTATTTTTTGTAGGAAAAGATATTTATCGATTTCCAATGAGGCCAATGAAGGATACTTTCTCAATCAATATTGCGTTTACACTGGGGGGACTGCCAGTGCTGGTTTTTATCTTTCTTGAGGCGATGAACCAGGTTAATCGCCAGGGGAAAGTGGGCCTTGTCTTATTTATTAGCCTGTTGATGCCTATTTTTGAAAAGTTTGCTGAAGTGATGGGGTGGTTTGAGCATACCGCGAACTGGAAACACCTCTATACGTTTATTGGATATCTATTATTTTTAACGTTGATTTATTTATTTTACACATGGATGAAAAAACGAAAAGGTTAACATACAAAAAGCCGAGACTCACATCTCGGCTTTTGCGATGTAACCTAAGTTACACCTTGCCCCTTCCGTCCGTACAGTGGTTAAGTGTCCCGCAACAAGCGAATGTTCGGAAGGGGTACTATTATAGTACCACAACCAAAGGAGAAATATAACCAATAGAAGAAAAATGGGTTCCTAAACTTTCTTTTCTTCAATGAAAAGTGTATGATAAAAGTGATTTTTACATAAAGGAGTGTTTTCTAATGGCTAAAAAAGGATACATAGTAATGGAAAATGGAGAGAAAATGGAGCTTGAATTCTACCCGAATGAAGCGCCTAATACAGTAGCTAACTTTGAGAAATTGGCTAATGAGGGCTTTTATGATGGAGTTATTTTTCACAGAGTAATCCCAGGCTTTGTATCACAAGGGGGAGATCCTACTGGCACAGGAATGGGTGGTAGTGGAACAACTATTAAATGTGAAACTCAAGGAAATCCACATAAGCATGTAGCAGGTTCTTTATCAATGGCTCATGCAGGTAAAGATACAGGCTCATCTCAGTTCTTTATTGTTCATGAGCCACAGCCTCATTTAAATGGTGTTCATACTGTTTTTGGACAAGTTACTTCAGGTCTAGAAACTGCACTTAATATGAGAAATGGTGACAAAATGATAGAAGTAAAAGTATTTGATGCCGAATAGGTAACACAAGGAGGGCTATTTTAGCTCTCTTTTTTTTGGTCTAATTTATGATCGGATGGGGTAAATTAACCTCAAAAATCTATAATTGGGGGTCATTTATGAAAAAATTTGTGTTTATCCTGCTTCCGTTAATAATTTTTACTTTTCAACAACCGACTTCAGCGGAAAAAATGGAATCCAAAGAATTAAAGGCAGCAGTTATCATTGATGATTTCGGTGGTGGTACGGGTGGAGTACGGGAATTTCTCGAAGGGGACATACCGATTACTGCGGCCGTTATGCCGTTTACAGAACACACAAAAGAACATGCAAAATGGGCTCATAAATATGGGATCGAAGTGATGATTCATTTATCAATGGAACCAAAAAGAGGAAAAAGATCATGGCTCGGACCAAGACCCATTACAAATGATCTTTCACCTGCAGAAGTAAGGCGAATTGTCGAGGATGCGATTAAAGATGTTCCGTATGCGGTAGGTATAAATAACCATATGGGTTCCCTGGCTGTTGAAAATGAACAAATAGTTCGTGCAATCGTTGAAGTTGCAAAGGAAAGAAGATTATTTATAATCGACAGTGCAACAAGTCCAAATACAAAATTTCCGAAAATAGCTGAAGAACTGGGCGTCCCCATATTAAAAAGAGATATGTTTTTAGACGATATATCCTCGTCAGCACATGTTCGAAACCAAATGATAAGACTGGCTAAGATTACAGAAATTAAAGGCACGGGAATTGCAATAGGGCATGTCGGAATAACTGGGAAGGTATGTTCGATTGGGGTCTTTCAAGCAATAGACGAATTCAATAAACGAAATATAAAAATAGTCCCAGCTTCTAAACTGTTTTCCGACAAGGTATCTGAAAAGTATTTTATCCCCTTCAAAAAAGGCAGCAAATAACTGCCTTTTTTTCTTTGATAAATCTTCATATTACTTTTACTCATCCGCTTTAACTGATAAAATGTCACCTATCAATCACAAATAATTTCACTTTCAGCAAGGGAGAAGGATTAGTTAAAATGAAATTAGTTTCTTGGAATGTCAATGGCCTTAGGGCATGCGTTAAAAAAGGTTTCTTGGAATACTTTCAAGAAGTGGAAGCAGATATTTTCTGTGTGCAGGAAACAAAGCTGCAAGAAGGGCAAATTAGTCTTGAGTTAGAAGGTTATCATCAATACTGGAATTATGCGATAAAGAAAGGATATTCCGGTACCGCTGTGTTTACTAAGGAAAAACCACTTTCTGTTCGATATGGTGTAGGAACAGATGAGAGTGAAGAGGAAGGTCGAATTCTAACCTTAGAGTTTGATAATTTTTTCCTAGTCAATGTCTATACCCCTAATTCACAAAGAGATTTAGCGAGAATAAATTACCGTTTGGATTGGGAGGACCGTATCCTTCAGTATTTGAAAGAATTAGATGACCTGAAACCAGTTGTCCTATGCGGAGATTTGAATGTCGCCCATCAGGAAATTGACCTTCGGAATCCAAAGTCTAATGTAGGAAATTCCGGGTTTACGGACGAAGAACGAGGGAAAATGACCTCATTACTTGCAGCGGGCTTCGTTGACAGCTATCGTCATTTTTATCCGGAACAGGTTGGTGCTTACAGTTGGTGGTCGTACATGGCTAAAGTTCGAGAAAGGAATATAGGTTGGCGAATCGATTACTTTATTGTCTCCGAAAAATTGCGGGATCGCCTTATAAATGCTGATATTCATTGCCATGTGATGGGGAGTGATCATTGTCCGGTGATACTTGAAATTAATTAATTTCTAGCCATTAGTTTTTCTTATGACAAATTATAAAATCCGTGTCATTTTCTTTATGAATAATTTCTATTATAGTAAATATAAAGTGGTATTCGGGGAGGAAATGATATGGATATAAAGAAGGATGTTCAAAAACAGTTTGGAAAAAGTGCAGATTCCTATGTTAGTAGTCCAATCCACAAAAAAGGGAATGACTTATTAAAGCTTTTGGAAATGGCAACGATGACCGGAGAAGAGGAACTATTGGACGTTGCAACCGGGGGCGGACATACGGCAAATGCGTTTGCTAACTCTGTAAAAATTGTCACAGCAATGGATTTAACACCCGAAATGTTACAAGCAGCAGAAAAATTCATCCTGGGTAACGGGCATCAAAATGTAATGTTTAAATTAGGGGATGCCGAAAATATGCCTTTTTCTGATTGGAGTTTTGATATAGTTACCTGTCGGATAGCTCCCCACCATTTCCCTGATGTGGATACATTTGTGAAAGAAGTCCACCGCGTCTTGAAGCCATCCGGCCAGTTTTTACTTGACGATAATGTCGTTCCGGAAGAAGATGACTGTGATGTTTTTTATAATACGATTGAAAAACAGCGGGATTACAGTCATTTCCGAGCTTGGAAGAAGAGTGAATGGATCAAGATGCTAGAAATGAATGGATTTGAAATTTCTGAATTGCATCGTTTTGATAAATCATTTCAGTTTGAGTCATGGTGTAACCGAATGAATTTACCTGAACGTGAAAAAGATAAATTAACTGAATACATCCTCAAGGCACCCCAAAAAGTAAAAGAAAAATTTAAGGTTTCCATTGTTGATGATCATGTGAACTCCTTCCAAGGGGAAGCAGTCCTTTTAAAGGCGGTAAAAAGGTAAAAAAACCCTTTGCAAAGAGAGGATTGCTCTTTTTGCAAAGGGTTTTTTGTGATTTAAACATCGTTTAAGGCCGTTCCAATTACATCAAATTCAGGTGATTTTTCCTCAAAAACTGATGGATTCAATTGCTCTTGTTCTACAGGAGTAACTAAACTACTTTCATCCTCTTTTTTCTGGAAGTACATACTCATATCTGGTCATCTCCTTTTTGCTAACACAATTACAGAAATAGTTTTTCCCTTAAAAAGGAATCTAAACCTATTTTCTTATCTTTACCTATAGGTATGTAATTATATATGATTATTGCCAGTCCAAATAACTTCATTATAGTACTATTCAATTTATAAAAAAATGAAAAGAAGGGGTTGACGAATGGTTGTCAGGGTAGTATGATATTCCTTGTCGCTGAAACGAAATAACGTAATTTAAAAATTATTTCTGGTGAAGTTGACATCGAAAAAACGTTATGTTAAAATAATAAAAGTCGCTAATTACTTGATTGGCTGACGAAGTAGAATGATAGAATTGTTCTTTGAAAACTAAACAAACAAAATCGTGCAAAACAAACAAAAATTATTAGTTTTAGCAATGAAGCTAAGCCAACGTAACAAAAT
>NTXX01000015.1 GCA_002559145.1 Bacillus sp. AFS006103 | reverse complement strand
TGTACTGCACCCCGAAAGTTAGAGTGAAATCTAATTTTCGGGGTGTTTCTTTATGGCTAAGTATAGTGAAGGATTTAAGTTAATGTTAGTAAAGGAGTATCTAGAAGGTAAATTAGGATATAGACTTTTAGCACAAAAGCATAATATGAAGGACCATACACGGATTATGAGATGGGTAAAAGTTTACGAAAAATTGGGGGAGAAAGGTTTAATGAAAAAGAAGAGTAAGGAAACTTACTCTGTTCAATTCAAGCTGGATGTATTAAGCTTTATGAAAAGAACAGGTTCTTCAGAGGTTGATACAGCCCTTCATTTTGGGTTAACTAACCCTTCTATGGTAGCTTCGTGGAAGAAAGCTTATTTGGAGGGTGGTGCCGAGGCCCTGGATAGATCGAAAGGACGGCCATCTATGTCAGATAAAGCTAAGAACAGCGGAAATAAAAAATCTACAGAAAAAAAAGAATTAACGTATGAACAAAAATTGGAGAGAGATAACGAACTTCTTCGGTTGGAGGTAGAATACTTAAAAAAGTTGCGAGCTTTTCAGATGGATCCGGAGGGCTATCTCGAAAAGCACAAGCAGCGTTATCATTCGAACTCAAAGAAACCTTCAAATTAAAGGATGTTTTACAAGTAGTCGGCATTCCCGAATCCTCCTACCATTATCATATTAAAAACATGAAGAAGGAAAATCCAGACCAGGAATTGGAAGAAATTATTCAAACCATTTTTGAAGAACATAAAGGAAATTACGGTTATCGTCGTGTTCATTTAGAATTGAGGAACCGTGGAATAAAAGCGAATCATAAGAAAGTTCAACGCATTATGAACAAGCGTGGGCTCAAGGGAGATAAGTTCAGATTAAAATCACGTAAGTACAGCTCTTACAAAGGATCGACGGGTACTGTTGCCAAGAACCTTATCAATCGTCGTTTTAATACAAATATGTGTCATCAAAAATTAACGACAGATATTACTGAATTCAAGTGTTCAGACAGTGTAAAACTATATTTAAGTCCAATTATGGATATGTTTAATGGGGAAATTCTATCGTACGGGATAGGTATGCGCCCAACCCTAGAATTAGCGCTTAGACCTCTCGAGGAAGCTCTAGAAATTGTAAAAGATTCAAAGTTTAGAACAACTGTACATTCGGATCAAGGGTGGCATTATCAACATAATAAATGGGTAAAAACGCTTAAGGAAAAAAAGGTGTTCCAAAGTATGTCGCGAAAAGGAAACTGTTTGGATAATTCTCCTATGGAGAACTTTTTCGGCTTATTGAAACAAGAAATGTATTATGGGGAAGCACTGTGTACATTTGAGGAATTAAAAAAGAGAATTGAAGAATATATGATTTACTATAATAACAAGCGTATAAAGCAAAAACTGGCAGGCATGAGTCCGGTCCAATACCGTATCCATACCAGCCAATTAGCTGCATAATATAAAACTCTAACTTTCGGGGGTCACCTCA
>NTXX01000014.1 GCA_002559145.1 Bacillus sp. AFS006103 | reverse complement strand
ACTGAGGGAGTTGAAGAAGGGTTTTGGAAAAAAATGTAGAATTCATATAAATCAAAAGTATGATTAGAAAAATGTGATTTAAAAGGAGTCCTAAAAATGAAGAGACCTTTAGGCGTTTTATTAATTAGTTATTTTTATATCTTTGGTGCAATTGTCTTATTATTTACTACTGTTTTTTATAATGCTGATGCTAATTCCATTGGTATAGCTGGAAGGTTTGGAATGCCCAATGTGCCTGAACCACTTATGAGAATAATAGTGGCTTTATTTTCACTGGCTATGGTGTATGGGTATATAAAACTTAAAAAATGGGGCTTTTGGTTAATGGTAATCTATTCGGTGTTTTTTGGATTAATAAGTTCATCTTTGGTATCAAGTCAATCCCAAAAGCTATTTATTGGTAATTTTATTTGGTCAATTATTGTTTTGGCTTATACAATCTATGTAAATAAGGCATTTTTCAAAACTGGTGTTAAACATTAGAAAGACTTTTATTTTTCTATATATGTTACAATTCCTTACTCAACTAACGGGTGCAATAGCACAAGAACCAGCTGCCATTTAGGTAGCTTTTCTTGTTTCTAAAGGTGCAGTTTAGTACAACTAGGATTTAGAAAAAATAAACCAATTTATTTGGGTGTGAAATTAAGGCATAATTAACTTACGATTATTCACAAATATTTTAGGGAGATATTTATATGGGGAGAAAAAAGAAAGAATTATGTGTGGAGTTTCCGCAGTGGAATGAGTTTCACCCGTCATTCATAGGGAAAATGATAAATCAACTCGATGAAAGTGGAAGTAAGTTAGTAGGTGAACCACTTATAAATTGTATTTGGGGTTTTACTATTGACGGAGTTGTGGTGTTGTTTGATAAAGACGGAAATGGTTATACTTTCATATCCATTGTAGATTGGAGAAGTATGTCTAAGGATGTTGCAATTAGGTGGAGCTCGCCAACAAAAAGTAGAATTTCACCAATAAGTAATGTTGCTGAATTGGATATAACATTTAGTTGGTGTGCAGATTTTCCAATTGATGAATTAAAAAGAATGTCCAAGAAAAAATCCGTTATAGTTGACTCCGAAACATTTCCATTTGATGTTGAGTATACAGGTTTTATTGAATCCGATTTTCTTCTTGAAGTAGTTTTAAGTAAACCAGGAAGTGATGAGGAGAAACAACTGATAATTAATACACTAAAGCAAGCTTATGAAAGTTGGAACAATGAAGCCGAAAAATCAAACGGTCATTTTATAAAATTTATGAGGTATATAAGGAAAATAAGAAATAAGTATGTTTTTTACTTTGACTTGGGGAGCAGTAGTAACGAAGCAATAAGCTTTCTAATTCAATCATTAGCAACTAACGATAACTTGTGCATTTCAAAAATATTTATAAAACCATCCTAATGTTTCGCTATCGGTGAGGTTTTTACAATTCAGAAAGCCCATTAGTTACTTTCAGTTTGTGAAATAATGTACTTAAGCTAACGGGTGCGTTACTTCAACAAGCTACTAAAAATGAATATTAAAAATGGCTCAGTATGGTGAACTGAGCCATTTTATTTTCAATTGCAAAAACAGATACAAAAGGCAGTACAAATTTAGTTGCATTTACGGGTTTTGCGATAGGAAACGGAACCCGTTAGCCTGTTATAGCCCGCTTTTATGATTAAGATACAAAAAAGGAAGTCCCATTCAATTTACGAAGGAGACTTCCTTTTTGTTTTGGTGTCAGGCACCATTTGCCCAAGGCAACATTTAATTATTTATCTGTTAAAGCCGTAAACGCATTAGCTTCACCTGATCTATACAATTCATCATGGCCTGGTTTTCCATAATCAAGTGCTGTTTTTTCGTTAAGAGCCTCTACTTGAGATGGAGTATAATTTGGATGGGCAGCCTTAATGACTCCTGCGATTCCGGCTACTTTTGGCGCAGCCATTGATGTTCCATGCAAGTAGGCGTAGCCTTCATTTTTTTGCACCGTGAAATAGGCATCCAGATACCGTGGCCATGTGGAAAGTGCTCGATAGGTAAAATCACGTTGATTTAAATCTAGTGTTGAAGCATATACTGGTCCGTTATCTCCTCCAGGGGCTGCTACATCGATAAATTCATTTCCATAGTTGGAATAAAAAGCAAGCTTATTGCTTGACCATTTATTTGAGGACGAAACATTAATAACTCCAGGAGTGCTGCCAGGCACCTCAATTGTTACGCCGCTAAATCGAATTCCCAAATCTGCATAGGTAGCGTTCATATAGTCTGTAAGTGACTTTTTATCAGCGTAATTGAGAGATTCATTGCCTGCCGAAGCCACAACTGTTACATTTTTTTTAACAGCATATTGAACGGCCCGTTTCCAAAGGAGAACATCTGCAATATCACTATAACGAGTACCTTCATAGTAATATTTCAAACTATCAAATCCACCAATGGACATATTAATGACATCTACTCCGTCGTTGGCTGCTTGAACAATCGCAGCGACGATTGGTCCTGTTGGAGCACTACCGCTAGCATCAAAAATCCTGTAAGCACGGATTCCCAAGTCTGGGCCGACACCCTTAACTTTTCCATTGCCGGCGATCGAACCGGCTACATGAGTTCCGTGACCGTTCGTATCGGTTACATCGCTTACATTCCCCTTCTCTTCTGGAACATCTCCATAATAGCCGCCGGCAGGAACAAAGTTTTCACCACCGATAAAGTTTGCTTCTAAATCTGGATGTCCTGTATCGATACCTGAGTCGATGATACCGACAACCGCCTTATGTTTCACACCACTAGTTGATTTGGTTCCCCCGGATTCAATTGCGTAGGATTTCCCTTCATTTGTTAGATGACGAATATCCCATTGCGAACTCCAATATGTACCATTTGAGTCCGGATTAAGCGTAACAGGCTGGCCATCCGCCCCCTCTGGTTTGATGTCCTTCAGTTTAAACGATTGCTCTACATTCGCTGCCACAATGGAAGTCGTATTCAGCTTGGTGAGAAAATCTGGGTTTGTAGAGCGTACCTCAACAGCCCCTAGTTCTGGAATGGCTTTTACTACCACTCCACCTGCATTATTGATTTCCGTTTGATAGTTCTTTGGCAATGACTGCTTATAAGCAATCAAATAGTTTTTGCTGACCGTCTGTGTTTTTGCCGATGTGTGAATGCTAGTTGAAAAAGATAATAGAGACATGGCCAAGAAACTGCTAGCTACCAACGCCATTCCCCTTTTTTTATTCTTTATGAATAAAAACCTCCCCTATTAATTTTTCTTAACATTCTAATTTTAGGTTGATTATTATTGAAAGAAAATAGATTCTTCTCCCTTCAAAACCACATGCTACTGAAGAGATTAGCTAATTTTGTAGGATCATCGTAAAAAAGATTAATAATCCACCTATAAAAATACCAATATATTGAAAATGAACTTATTTTGTCAAAAAGATAGTAAAATAGTACTATTAACCACATCCCTAGCTCACCAGATTCAACGTTCGTGTAAATTGTAAAATGGGGTCAGTCCCCCGTTAAACCAAGCTTTAACGCACCGGGGGACTGCCCCCAAAATTATGAGGCTGAAGATGCTGAAAGCTTGATAGAAAAAATACTTCAAATGTTAAACTGTCTCCGTAATTAAGAAAAACTGAACGCTAATTGATAGTGAAACTAACAATTAGCGTTCAGTTCAATTTTTGGGTTGTCATAGCTAATTTTCATTGACTAATAGAAATGTATCATTGTAAATATTCTTACTGATATGATAACCATTAGTTATTAGTTAGTTTAAATAGGGCTAATATTGCTTTTAATAATTTAAGCCTTCTGAAGCTGCTTCTCACTATAAAATGCCGGTTTTTCTTGAAGGGTAATCGGTTCTTTTTGACCTGTTTGCTGGGCTTTCACACAGGCATCCGCGGTTACGGCCGCAATATAGCCATCCCATGAAGTTGGTCCTTTTGGTTCCCCTGTTTTATTAATGGAATCAATAAAGTCTTGGATTTCAACATTATAAGCATCCATAAAACGCAATTTCCAATCATTTAAGATGCTTGTGCTCAATTTTTCATCTTTTCGCATCACAATGTTTGAAACCTCGGGTAATTTTGCAATTCCCTCTTCACCAATGACTTCACATTGAATATCATAGCCATATTTACAATTGACAAACACTTCCACATTCATGACAATTCCGCTATTTGTTTCGATAGTAAATAATTGAGGGTCTTGCAGCTTTTCATGTGAGTACTTTGTTTTCCTTGGAAAAACAACTTGAACAGATTTATAATCATCATTGACTAGCCAGTGAAGTACATCAATTTCGTGGATTAATGTATCTACTACAGCCATTTCCGTCACATAATTTTCGCCTACAGTCGGATTACGGTGTGCAGCACGAATCATTAATGGCTCACCAATTGCATGATTATCAATCGCTTGTTTTAATTGAACATATCCACTATCGTAACGGCGCATGAAGCCTACTTGAACTAATTTCTTCCCTTGTTTCATTTCTGCTTCCACAATTCTCATACAGCCTTCCGCAGTAGTGGCTAACGGTTTTTCACAGAAAACATATTTTCCAGCCTCAACAGCAGCTACAACCGTTGCTTCATGTGCAGGTCCCCAGCTGGTCACAATAACAACATCCACATTTTCATCGGCAATTAGGGCTTGATCGTCTGGATAAACAACGGCATCCAATTGATACATTTCAACCGTTTGTTTAGCTGATTCCTGATTTACGTCCGTTACAGCAACAATTTTTCCACCAGATAATTTATTAGTTATCCGATCAATATGCTCCCTGCCAATTGCACCTGTTCCTACTACACCAAATCTTAACGTCATGTTGAACTCTCCTTTATGTTTACGTATTTATTTCGATTCACTAGATAACGCTTTCATTTTTTGACTATTGATATTTAAATCATGTTTTAATCAGATTATTGATTGGAAGCTTGTTTCTGACTTTCTTGTCCATAGTTTCGGAAATAACTTTCTAGCTGCTCAAGTGACTTTCCTCTTGTCTCTGGCAAGATTTTATTCACAAATACAATGGCCCCAATTCCACACACAGCGAAAATGAAGAAGGTGAACGATAAGCCCACTGCACTTAGTAATATCGGGAAAAATAGCCCAACAAGGAAATTCGTGATCCATAAGCAGAATACCGTCACACCCATTCCAAGTCCGCGTAATTTTAAGGGGAAGATTTCCGATAACATGAGCCAGGTTACCGGTGAAATAGCACCCTGTTGGAAGGCAAGGAAGGTAACAGTCAAGCTAAGAACGACAAACGGAAGTGATGGTGATCCTTTAAGTACTAACGAGAATACCCCAATAAGAGCAAGTGCTGCCGTTGTTCCCACCAATCCTGCAATAAGCATCGGACGTCGACCAATTTTTCCTAAAAGCCAGATTCCGAAAAAAGTTGCTAGGACTGAGATGGCACCATTAGCAATATTACCAATAAGTGCTGCATTAGTTGAAAAACCTGATTTTTGAAGAATTTGCGTTCCATAATACATGATGGAATTAACACCTGTTATTTGTTGCACAATCGCGATACCAATTCCTATCCCAATTATCCGACGGACCCACGGTACATTTAAATCAGAAAATGTTGCATGCTGAATCCCTGATTCCTGAGAAATATTATTTTTAATCTCAGCAAGCTCTGATTCGGCACGGTTTGCATCACGTATTTCTTTTAGGACTCTAAGTGCATCACCAAGTTTTCCTTTGGATGCGAGCCAACGCGGGCTCTCTGGAACCGCTAACATTCCGAACCATAAAACCACTGCCGGAAGCGACGCAATCGACAACATGTAACGCCAAACATGTGAAGCTCCTTCACCAAACATATTTCCAAGGATGGCATTAAAGACAAATGCTAACAATTGACCAGAAACAATCATTAATTCGTTCTGGGTAACCATCCTCCCCCTCTTCTCAACCGGAGATATCTCCGCTAAAAAGGATGGGACCATAACGGATGCAGCCCCTACTGCTAAACCCAGCAAGAATCGGAAGACAATCATAACACCAGCAGACGGTGAAAGTGTGCATCCAATTGCTGCAATAAAGAATAGTAAAGCAAGATTTAGAATCATTTTACGACGACCAAAACGGTCTGATAAACGTCCTCCAAATATGGATCCAAGCGCAGCTCCAAAAAGTAATGAACTGGTAACGAATCCTTCTGTCACCGGTGTCAGGTTTAGCTCGTCAGTTCTTGCCATATAAGGTAGTGCCCCGTTAATAACACCTGTGTCATATCCAAAAAGAAGTCCACCAAATGTTGATATAACCGTAATCTTTTTTAAAGCTTTTTCGTAATCACGTGGTTTTGAATTCGCCTGATTACCCATGTTCTTCCTCCCCCAAGGTTCGTTATTTTAAGCTTTCATTAATGAGCGATTCTCTAATGGAATTATTTCTTCATTAATATAATTACGGGCTTTCAATGCATACTCCAACGGATGTGCAACTGAGGGGTCTTGTTCTGCTTCAATGACAATCCAGCCTGAATAATTTGTTTCGAGAAGCTTCTTGTATACTTGTGTAAAATCAATGCAGCCATCACCAGGAACAGTAAACATTCCTGCCAAGAAGGATTGTAAGAAGGACTTTCCTTCTATTTCACATTGTTCTTTTACCGCTTGACGCATATCTTTAAAATGAACGTGATGGATACGATGGATATGTTTATTTAATAGAGTCATATAATCGTTATCTGATACATAAATATGGCCGGTATCATACAGTAAATGAACGTAATTAGGATCAGTGTTTTCCATAAGACGATCAATCTCTGCTAATGTTTGTACACCTGTTCCCATATGATGGTGAAAAACTAGCTTCAAATCATATTCTTTAGCAATTTTTCCTAATTCATTTAGTCCTTGACATAACTGGTCCCATTCTTGATCTGTGAAATATGGTTTCTCTTTGAAAACATTTTTATCTGTACCTTGAATACTATAGGTTTGTTCTGATACGACGGCAACAGCAGCGTTAACCGCTTTCAAATATTCGCAGTGTTTATGGAAAGCTTTAGAGACCTCTTCCACACCATCTCGAATAATAAAACTACTAAACCATTGCCCTGCAATTTTTAAATTGCGAAGTTGAAGCTCTTTGTTCAATACTTTAGGTTCTGGAAAAAAGCCCCCAACCTCTGTTCCCTCAAATCCAGCTACGACAATATCACTTAGTAAGTGTGATAATGTATTGTCTGCTCCAATTTCCGGAATGTCATCATTACGCCAACCAATTGGAGCAATTCCCCATGAAATTTTTTTATTTTCCATCGTATAACCTTCTTTCTAATAAAAGTAAGACTGTTTAACCGGTTGTCCTTATTTTATAGATTATAGTGAGTCCATGTATTATATAAAATTGCTATCAAATAATCATTTCTTGCTAAACATTGATCAATATTTCACAAAAATCATCAAAAGTTAACAAAAAAATACCCATAAATAAGGGTATTTATTGAGGGAAATGATAATCAAAATCGAAGTTTTCTAAACTTTCCGGGAGTGATGCCCCCCGTAGATTGGGAGAACACTTTAATAAAATGGCCAATACTATTAAATCCACAGTTCATGCTGATTTGCTCGATGGAGAGATTCGTTTCCACCAATTGATTCTTCGCTTGGATCAATCTGTAATTTAGTACATATTGGTGAGGGCTGGTCCCTACATACTTTTTAAACGTACGACAAAAATGATAGGTACTTATATTAGATATTTCACTCAGCTGGTCGACGGTCATTTTTGATGAGTAATTCTTACTTATGTAAGATAGAACCGCTTGTATTTCGGTAGGTATAGCTTTTGCCCCGTTTGCATCTCTGTTTTCAAACGTATCACGGGTACTTTCTACTAAATTACCCAGGAGTTTATAAATTTCCAAGGATATATTAAAGTCTACTTCCTGGTTTGAAGCTAAAAGGGATAAAATCGTTGGTATATTATTTTTTTCAGCCGGCAGTCTAAACATACAACCCTTTCTTTTGTATAACTCGTTATACATAACTTGCGTGTGACTACCTGTAAAGTGGAAAAATTGGAAGGTCGTTTCCTCAAATGCATTGTAGTTATTTTTTTCTTTACAATCTAAAAAAACAATATCATCTTCCGAGGCTACAAATGTTTGGTCCAAATAGTGGAATTGCATCGATCCCTTTTTTATATAAAATATGATAAAGGAATTCATGTAATCCCGCTTAATGCTGTAGGGAACATCTACGATATATTCACCGCCCCATAGGACATAATGATATAATTCTTTCGTTAAAGCGGAAGGTTCATAAAAATATAATCCTTTTGACTTGATGCCCGGTTCTACATTTGGAATATAGAAATTCATTTCTTCACCTCTCACTAATGGTAAACACAAAGAGTACTAAATATAGTATATTTTATACTACCTTAAAAGGTAAGGGTTTATTTTTCGGAACTATTTTAATATTTTATACATAGTGCAGTGAATTCTCTGAATATCTCGTAAACTCTCTAACTGATTATCAAAAGTTAACAAACAATTGATAAAATAGCACCAAAACATAATTTTAAAGCAAGATTATATATAATAAACAAGGAAAATTTCCATTAAACTGAAATCGCATACAAAAGATAAATGGAGGGTTTCCTATGAAATTATCATTTAACGAAGGAACAACATTTGAAAGTGCTTCTCTTCAACAGAATTTAGAGTATTGTGAAAAACACGGTTACGATTTTATTGAAATTCGTTCAATTGATCAGTTAAAAGATTATCTTAAAGACTATACTTTAGATGACTTAAAAGCCTATTTTGATACCCATCATATTAAACCACTTTCTTTGAACGCACTATGCTTTTTTAATAACCGGACGAAGGAAAACGAAGAGAAGATTATTGAGGAATTCAAAGAATACTTGGAGATTTGTAAAAAAATAGATTGTCCATATATTTGCGTGGTACCTTCTAATATCGATGTGACGGAAAAAGGAAAAACGTTGACAGAAGAAGTAAATGCAAGCTGTATTCGCGTTTTAACCCATTTATCTGATTTAGCCGAACCATACGGGGTAAAGATTGCGATTGAGTTTATCGGAATTCAGGAGAATACGGTTAATACATTCGCACAAGCATACAGTATTGTAAAATCGGTTAATCGAAATAATGTGGGTCTCGTCTATGATACTTTCCAATTCACTGGAATGGGGTCAAGGTTAGAAGATGTAACTGCTGAAACAGCAGATAAATTGTTTATATTCCATATCAACGATGTTGAGGGTTATCCGATTGGCCAAATGCGAGATAGTGACAGAGTATGGCCAGGGCACGGAGTGATTGATTTAGAAGCGCATTTGAAAAGATTAAAAGAATTGAATTATGATTTTGTGGCATCCGTTGAGTTATTCAGACCAGAGTATTATCATATGGATCCTGAAGAAGTTATAAAAAAAGCAAAAGAAACAACTTTGGAAGTATTGGAAAAGTACTATTATAGTTACGCTGTTCATAAATGATCCAAAGGGTAAGAAAGTTATTTTAATGATCCCATATACCAATGCCTAAATAGAAAAACGCGGAGTAGTCATCTTGACCAACTCCGCTGTTTTTATTCATTTATTCTTATGCTTCCATTTTAAAGTTATCCTCTATTTGTTCTAATGAAAGTCCCCTTGTCTCTGGCAAGTTTTTCGCTACAAATACTACCCCAATGAATCCAAAAACAGCAAATAAGAAGAATGTTCCTGAAAGTCCAACAACCTTCAAAAGTGTTGGGAAGAATAGACCTACGATAAAATTGCAAAGCCATAAAAATAATGTAGCAATTCCCATACCCACACCACGCAAACGAACAGGGAAAATTTCAGCGATTATGAGCCAGCCCAAAGGACCAATTGCTCCTTGGAAGAAGGCTAAATATAGGATGGTAAGAGATAAAACGACCAATGGCAAGGCCGGTGAACCAGCAAGTGCGAAAGTAGAAATACCAATCGTAATGAGAACAGCTGTAACACCAGTTAAACCTGTTAGCAACATTGTTCGTCTATTTACTTTATTTGTAAGCGACATACCAGTAATAACAGCGATGACAGCGATTAAACCATTTGCTACGTTTGCAATCAAAGCTGTTTTTGTTCCAAAACCGGCATTTTCTAGGATTTGTGTTCCATAATACATAATAGAATTTATCCCCACTAACTGGGATACTCCTCCAATTACTGCCCCTAGTACGACAATTCGCTTGACCCAAGGTACCCTTAAATCCCTTAGCGTCACTTTTTCTGCTTTTTGCTCTGCTTGGATATGTGCTTTTATTTCATTTAATTCTTGCTGTGCTACACTTTCATTACGAATCAATTGAAGGACTTTTAGTGCTTCTGCCATTCTTCCTTTTGATGCTAACCAGCGAGGACTTTCTGGTAAAATAACCACTCCAATCCATAAAGCCACAGCTGGTAAAGTTGCCACTACTAACATATAACGCCAAACAGCTCCTGTATCACCTAAGGTATTGCCGATGACTGCATTACAGATATAAGCTAGAAACTGCCCAATTACAATCATCAATTCATTTCGCGTAACCATCATGCCTCTTCGGTCCGATGGAGATATTTCCGCAAGATAGGAGGGGATGATAACGGAAGAACCACCGACAGCAAGACCAAGTAAAAAGCGAAATACAATCATGATGGATGCATTTGGTGAAAGAACACAGCCTATTGTTGAGAATAAAAATAAAATGGCTAGATACATGATGAGGCTTCTGCGCCCTTTTTTATCTGATAACCGTCCACCCACTAATGAACCAATCGCGGCACCTAAAATTAATGAACTCGCTACTAACCCTTCTGAAAATGCATTAAGATTTAATTGGTCTGGTTTAGCCATATATGGAAGTGCTCCATTAATTACTCCTGTATCATATCCAAATAATAGCCCCCCAAATGTTGATACAGTTGTAATTAATTTCAAGAACTTTTTTGGGTTCTTTTTCTGGGCATGCTCCAATTGAATAGGTTTTTCAGAAACGTTGAGATTTTGCAAGTTACATTTCCCCTTTGTCTATTGTTTTATAACAATTTCTTCTGCCAGATTCCTTGATTAAGTCAGATTGAAATAATAGACTCCCATTAAGATCTTTGCTCATTTAAAAACTAATTTAAAACGCTTTCATTTCAGTTAAAAAAAATATTTTAACTAACCGAGGAACAATCAATGGACATTGCTCCCCGGTATTATCTTTTAAAACAAGGCTGTTTAATTTACACTAGCTGTGGTTTTTTGCTTCCATATTCTACCCAAACGGATCCGTTGTCTGCAGAGCGGACACAGTTTTCAATCCAGCGAATCCCTTCAATCCCAGCATTAATATCAGGGTATACCAGATTTTTCAATGTTTCCTCGTCACCACGATTTTTGGCATCAATGGCAATGGCAAATTTCAGATAAATATTTGCCCAAGATTCTGTTAATCCTTCTTGATGCAATGCTCCCAAACGCTCATCAGCATCACATGTTTCATCCAAGTAGGGCATTGCACGTATTAAAGTTTGAATAGGTTCTCCCTGCACTTCAAACTTAAGTTCATTTGGTTTGCTATCCCACCATTCTAGGCTTGCTTTAGATCCGACAATGCGAATTCTGTGGCCGTCCATACATCCTGCATTGATAGAAGATGTCCAAAGTCTTCCTACTGCTCCGTTTTCATATTGCATCAGAACAAAAGCATTATCCTCTAAAGGAGCACGGGATCCAACAAAACTTTGTCGGTCACATAATAATTTTTTAATTTTCATGTTTGGCATAATCAGCTCGGACATATAGTAAGTATGGGTTGAAAGATCTCCCAAAACAAAACTTGGACCAGCAACCTTTGGATCTACACGCCATTTTTGGGCAGCATTTGTTTTATCACCTTGTTCAGTTGCACTAAAACCATGTGTGTACTGTAAATCAACCACACGAATATCACCAATCCTGCCTTGTTCAATCATGGCCCGCATTTGAAGCAGCAGCTGATTCCCAGAAAAACCATATGTAACTCCAATAATTTTTCCTTTTTGCTCTGCTAAAGCTTTTATCTCTACACCCTCTGCCACAGTAAAGAACAAAGGTTTTTCACAAATCACATGTAACCCGGCTTCCAATGCTGCTTTAGTAATTTCATAGTGAGTTCCGTTAGGTGTGGCAATGGATACTACCTCAATTCCATCCTCCCGTTTCGCTTCTTCTGTAAACAGTGTTTGATAATCAGGATAGCAGCGGTTTTCATCTACCCCAATATTGACGCCAAAGTCCTTTCCTCTTTCAGCATCAATATCAAATGCACCTGCTACTAATTGAAAAGCGGTATTATCTCTTAGTGCACCAATCCGGTGTTTATAACCAACCTGTCCAGTTCTTCCGCCTCCGACCATAGCCCAGCGTAGTGGTCTTGTGATTTTTTTCTCTCCATTTAACATTGTAAAAACTCCTCTCCATTGAACAATTTTATTGTGGTTTTCAGAAATTTCTTTAAAATTAAAAGCTAAGTGTTTGTTTTAAAGCATCTATTGACGTTTTAATTCCTGCCTCAACGGACATTGTAAGATCTTCCATTTCAAGTGAAACTTCACCGTTATATCCCATCATGCGTACAACAGAGAAGAATTCTTTCCACCATTGCAAATCTTGACCGCAGCCGACAGCCACATAATTCCATGCTCTATTTGCTGTATCCGTAACCTCTTTTGTTTCCAATACACCATTAACAGCTGATAAATGTTTTTCAATTCTTACATCTTTACCATGAACATGGTGAATCGCTACTCCCAGTTCTCTAGCTGACAAGATTGGATCAGCACCCATCCAGATTAAATGGCTTGGGTCTAAATTCAAACCGACCATTGGTCCAACGGCATTCCGTAATCTAAATAATGTTTCCGGATTATAAACTAACATCGAACTGAAATTTTCAAGCGCAATTTTCTCAACACCGCATGATTCAGCTTTTTTCACTAACTCTTTCCAATACGGAATGGCTACCTCATTCCATTGATAATCCAAAATCTCTTTTAATACAGGGGGCCAACTAACTGTATAGGTAATCCAGTTGGGGATTTTATCCTCCGGACTTCCTGCTGGTAGACCGCTCATCATAATAACCTTCTTGACACCAAGTAGACCAGCTAGTTCCATTGTTTTTTCTGTTACTTCTCTGTGCTCTTTGCCAAGTTCACCTGGATCTAAAGGATTTCCGGAACAATTCAATGCACAAAGCTTAATATTCCGCTTTTCTAATTCACCTAGAAATTCACTTCTTTTTGATTCACTTTCCAGCAATTCATTTAAACGCAAATGTGGAGCCGGTGACCAACCACCTGTTGTCATTTCAATCGTATCAATACCCATTTCAGCCACCGTATCTAGCATTTTTTCAAACGGCAAGTACCCTAAGCTATCCGTTACATATGATAATTTCATAGAATTCTTTCCTCCTTGTTTTGATCGTTGTGTATGAATAATCATTTTTTAAATAAAAGTGTTTGGTTTTACATTTAAGGACATCTTACAATTTAACTCGCTTATAAAGAATTCGCTTTCATTTTTCCTTGTCTGTATTTTCCAATGAATCACCTTCTATAATATTAAAATGACCTCGTTTACATAGTTAATTATATTAAAAGTTTTCAGAAGAGTAATTAAATTTTAAAGACATGATTTTATACTTTAAGGACACCTTTCATAAATAATAATATTTTAATAGCAAAAACACTCCCAACAAGTGGGAGTGTTAGTTATGTGAAAAGGTAGTTGTATTTTGGTCGACAAACAGAGAGCGAAATCTTCCTGGTGAAGTTTGCATCATAGAAGTAAAAACACGGGTAAAATATTGAACATTCATAAAACCCGTTTCCTCGGCAATTTCTTTTAACGATAAATTTGATTTTTTAAGTAATATCATAGCCTTTTTTATTCGTTCGTCTTGAACGTACTTTGAAAAACTAACTCCTAATTCAGATACAAAAACTCGCGACAAATGTCTTCCGGATATGTGTAAATGTTTAGCTACTTCCGTAAGCTTCAAAGAATTTGATAAATTGTCATTAATATATAACTGCGCCTGAGTAAGGAGTACTGAATGTTGTTCACGATCATGTTTATGATTACTTCTATTCAAAGCAGGAAGAAAATCTTGCAATATGGAGAGAATAAGAGAATAAGAAATAGTTGAAAGCATTTCTTCAAAAAACTCATTTTGTCGCTTTGTGGCCTGGATCAGCAGTGATTTCCATAAGAAAGCTGTTTCCATTTCATCTTTATTATTTAAAATGACTTCGGTGCATTGTTTGGCCGTCTCCATGATTCTGATCCAGCTTTCACTCGATTCTGATTCGAGCAGCTCAAAGGCCACGTATAAGAGAGAGAGCCCCTTTTCGCTTTTTATTTGGTGCAAAATTTCAGGTCTCGATAAAAAAAGGGTATTCTCTTGAAGAGTAAAGGTATTTTGATCGTCTATGTAAGTTCCTTCCCCCTCAACGACATAACACACTTCGAAAAAAGAATGTTTATGTAATTGATTGTCATAATGTTTTGGCATGACTCCCCAATAATGAATTTGAAAAGTGGCGCCATTTTGGTTCAAACAATGTACATAATCATTCAAAGAAGTTTTTCCGGTTAGATATTTATTTAAATCCAATCTAAGCACTCCTCTTCAAAGTGATGTAAATGCTTTAAATAATATTTTAATTAGTTCAAATACATTCTAGACGCCAACCTTAATTTTTTCAACAGATTGTTGGACAAACAAAACTAAAGATTCCCTCTGATCTCTACTTCCAATCATTATAAGCAATGTAGCCGATAATCCCAGTTCACCTACAAAAAAAAGAACCCTTTACGAGTTCTTCCTCAGCAATGACACTTTATTACACGATACTATTTCTGTATTTTACTGAACTGAATACCCCTGAACCGGAATCATTTGTTTTTTAGAAATATTATTTTGACTAGAGAGGTATTTTCCTTCCTTTACAGGCCGGCTGTTTCCCGGATGTACTTTCTTGCTTTCATTGCATATTCAAATGGATTGGCAATTGCCGGATCCTGTTCGGCCTCGACTACAAACCATCCTTTATAGCCTGCTTCGCTTAGTATCTCAAATACCGGTTTGAAATCAATGACGCCGTCTCCTGGTACGGTGAAAACCCCTGCTCTTACAGCCTGCAAAAAGCTCATTTTTTCACTATGTACTTTTTCCACAACTTCCAAACGGACATCCTTTAAGTGAACGTGATGAATCCGATCAGCGTATTTTTTTAACACTGTAAGGTGATCTTCACCAGAGAATACAAGATGACCTGTATCGTAAAGTAGGGATACTTTTTCAGGGTCGGTTCCTTCCATTAAACGGTCGATTTCTGTTATGGTTTGCACTCCTGTCCCCATGTGGTGGTGGTAGACGATTTTCATGCCTTTTCCAGCCGCCAAATCGCCGAGGTGAGTCAACCCTTCCAATAAGAGCCGCCATTCTTCTTCAGAATAAACAGGTTTATTTGCAAATAGTGGTGTTTCCATTTGGCCCTGGATGCTGTTACCCTGCTCTGAGACAACAATTACTTTTGCACCCATTTCATGAAGAAAATCGCGGTGTTCTAAAAACGCTTTTTCGACTACTTCAATTGACTTTGAAGTTAAAAAAGAACTAAACCACGCACTTGCAATCTCTAAACCTCTTAAAGAAAGTGCCTTTTTTAAAACCTCTTTATCTCGCGGATATTTGTTTCCCACTTCACTCCCCGAAAAACCAGAAAGCGCCATTTCGCTTATGCATTGCTCAAAGGTAACTTCGCTGCCGAGTTCAGGCATATCATCGTTTGTCCAACCGATTGGGGCAATTGCCAATTTTACTTGATTTGCGTTAAACATCCTATCTTCCTCCATCAAGAGTATTTTTTCAAATGAAAAAAGAGAAGAGCCAGGACCTGGTTCCGCCTACCCATTCCCTTTTTATTTTTCTTGTTACTTTGTAACGTTCCTTCATTTCTATAAAACTACTGGTACACTCATCTTTAACTGAACAGGAACACCTTTTTCAAGCGATTCTTTTGCGGCTCTGGCTATTCTTTGAGCTTGTAAACCATCAAAACCTGTGCAAGTAATCTCTGTATTTTCTAGAATAGCAGAAGCAAATTCTACCACTTCATCGATATATGCTTGAGTGTAACGCTCTAGAAAAAAGTAAAGTGGCTTATCTTTCGTAACATTCTCTACTGTTGATACTTCAACGTTAGTGGCACGATTGTTATCAGCTTGTGCTGCCCCTTTGGCACCGAAAACTTCAAGACGCTGATCATAACCGTACACCGCCTGTCGGCTGTTATCAATGACTCCTAAAGCTCCATTCGCGAATTTTAATGTAACGATAGCCGTATCAATATCACCTGCTTCACCAATTGCCGGGTCAACAAGGACTGCCCCTGCAGCTGATACTTCTACAACCTCACTCCCAACTACATAACGGGCCATATCGAAATCGTGGATCATCATATCCATAAACAATCCGCCAGAAGCTTTCACATAATCAACACCTGGTGGCTGCGGATCACGGGAAGTAATTCGTAAAATGTGTGGCTGACCAATTTGGCCATCTTTCACAAGCGTTTGAATTCTCCGGAAATTCGGATCATAGCGGCGATTAAAACCAATTTGAAGCTTTACTCCTGCTTTTTCAACAATTGCTAATGCTTCTTCTGTTTCTTCTACTGAAAAACTTACTGGTTTTTCACAGAAGATATTTTTGCCAGCAAGTGCAGCATCTTTAATGATTGTTGCGTGTGTATTGGTTGGTGAACAAATGAAAACGGCTTGAATTTCCGGATCATTTAGCAACTCGTGATAATCAGATGTTAAAACCTCAATATGTTTTTCTTTTGCCCATGAATCAAGGTGATCTATAAAAACATCTGAAACACTTTTAATGCGAATTTGTGGAATTTTTTTCAAGTTGTCCACATGCAATTTTCCAATACGTCCTGCTCCGATAATTCCAATTGTTAATGATGTCATAAGTGATCCCTCCTAGTTTTATCCCTATGGTTAAGCGCTTTCTTCAATTAATTCTTATACTCTTTCTATTAATTTTTATCAAGCTGTCATTTAAATTCCCTAAATTTTGCTTAAATTGATTAAGCGCTTACTTTAAAAAGGGAAAACACCAGCCCACACCGGTTGGCTCTCCTTGATTAATTTTTTAAGCTTCTTACAGAATTACGTTCAACCAGCATGGGTGAAAGCATGATCCGCTGCTGTGGCATCTTAGGGTCTTTCATTAATTTTAAGAGCTGATCAATAGCATAATGGGCCAATTCTTCCTTAGGCTGAGCAATCGTTGTTAAACCTGGGTCTGATAATTCAGCGAAAATGGTATTATCAAAGCCAACAATTGACAAATCTTGAGGGATACGAATATTTACTTTCCGCGCCTCATTAATAAGGATCGCAGCAATCAAATCTGTTGAGGCAAACACTGCAGAAGGCCTATCCTTTAAAGAAAATATTTTCTTTGCTGCGGTTTTTGCATCGTCAATAGTGGACATCGCGTGTACAGCCCATTCTTCCTTCAAAAGAATTCCTTCATTAGCTAATGACTGCTTAAATCCCTCTAAACGCATGCGTCCACTGGCCCGATTTAATTCAGCAATGATCGCAATATCAGAATGCCCTTTATCTAACAAGTAACGGCCCGCCAAATATCCGCCACGTACATCATCAGTAGTAACTACATGCGATGAAAAACCAAGGTTATCAATGGAAAACATTAAATGAGGTATATTTTTACTTTGAAGATTTTTATATACCTTCCAATCTTCTGGCTCTGTTGCGATTATGATTCCGTCTACTTGCTTTTTTAATAATAGATCCAAATATTCTTTTTCCCGCTCAAGCTGGTAATCTGTGCTGCACATAATAATTGCATAGCCCATCTCCCGGGCATTGTTTTCCAACGCCCGCCCAACTTCGGCAAAGAACGCATTTGAAATATCAGGAACAAGAACTCCAATGGTATAGGTTTGCTTTCCTGTTAATGCTGCTGCAACACTGCTTGGCTGATAATCAAGCTCCCTCATAATTTCATTCACTTTGTTCCTGGTTTTTTCACTGATTCGACCTGAATTATTAACGACCTTTGATACGGTTGCAATGGAGACCCCCGCCTTTTCAGCTACATCGTATATCGTAGGTTTCATCCACTTTCAAACTCCTTCTAAAACTGTCCTATCTAATTCCATTTTACCATGAAGGAATTTTACGGGTAACACCATTACCAATTATTTTGAAATACTCTTTAAGAAATCAAGTTGTTTTTGGGCATTATCCTTCGTAATCACTTGAATTCCACTGTCAATACGGCTGGAGATTTTTTTGCCATCAGCAACTTTCAAGGCATTTTCAACACCTTGATATCCCATATTATAAGGACTTTGGGCGATTGTACCAGCAAGACCATCGCTAAGGATTGATTGAACTGCTTCTTCCGTTCCATCTGTACCAATTACTTTAATATCCAAGTGTTTTGCCTGAACCGCACGCAATGCCCCTAGTGCCATATCATCATTCGCTGCAAATACGCCTTTTACATCACTATTTTTCTCAAGAATATTTTCCATTACGGACATTGCTTTTGATTTGTCGCTATCGGCAGGCTGTTCTGCAACAACTTGAATTCCTTCTTTAACTAGTTCTTCCTTTGCACCTTTAATCCGTTGGTCTGTCGCAGGGTTACCGAGTGCCCCTGCAATTAGGACAACTTTGTCACCTTTATTAAGCATGGAACCAAGCGTTTTACCTGCTTGAGCACCTGCTGTTGCATTATCAGTTCCGATGAAGGTAGTTTTCCCATCAAATGTAGCGTCTGAATCAATTAAAAGTACCGGTATTTTCGATTTTACCGCACTAGTTAATACCGGTACGACCGTGGTTGGTTGTGATGGTGATACCACAAGTGCACTTGGTGACTGGCTGATTTGGTCCTGGATCATGTTAACTTGTTCCATTACTTGTGATTCTGCAGATGGTCCTACTACATTTACCTTCACACCAAGCTTCTTACCTGCTGCCTCTGCACCTGCCTGAACATATTGCCAATAAGGGCTTGATAATGTTTTTAATACAACAGTGACACTTTTATTGCTACTGCTTTCATTCTCGCCCGTGCTTTTACTTGCACTTGATGAACATCCTGCGATAAATGTCATGCATGATAAGGCAACAGCAGCACCGACAAATTTGATTTTCTTCGTATTCATTTAAATTCCCCCATTTTTTCTGTTTTTAATAATTTTGATACTATCTCAAAGTGATAAAGCGGTTACATTTTGTATCGAGTATACGTCGAACAAGATAGTAACAAATGAATTACTTTTTCTTTGCTCTGCGTTGACGGATAACGTCTACATAAACTGCGGCAATGATAACGAAACCGATTACAGCCATTTGCGAATCTGCAGAAACGTTTAGAAGGTTTAATCCGTTACGAAGAACAGCAATTGTTAACGCACCGATTAATGTACCACTAACTGTACCAACACCGCCAAAGAAGCTAGCACCACCGATGATAACAGCTGCAATCGCATCAGATTCATAGTTAAGGCCTGCAAGCGGGAATGCTGAGTTAACACGCCCTACCATAACCAATCCCGCAAATCCTGCCATCAAACCACTTAATGAATAAACGATCAGAAGCACGCGGTCTACATTGATCCCTGAGAGGCGGGCGGCTTCCGGGTTGCCACCAATCGCATAAATATAACGTCCTGTCTTGGTCCTTGTAAGGAAAACATGAAAGATTACATACACAACAATTACAAGAAGAAAGCTTACTGGAATCCGACCAACAGTTTGATTTCCGGCAAATTGAATCATTAGCGGGAAACCGGCAATCGGTGCAGCTGCGGTTACAATAAGTGCAATTCCGCGGCCAATAAATTGTGTTCCAAGAGTTGAGATAAATGGATGGGGCAAATGAAGCTTTGTCAGCAAAATTCCGTTGATCCAGCCAAAGAAAGTTCCAACACCAAGACAAACAAGGATGCCTATAATTGGGTTCATGTGCATGTTTACGGTTACAATTCCCATAAACATAATCGACACAGCAAGAATGGCACCTACTGACAAGTCAATTCCTGCCGTCAATATGGCCAATAGCATCCCAATCCCAAGGAGAGCGTTAATGGATGACTGACTGGCAATATTCATAAGGTTATTTATGGTGAAAAACTTATCTGACAGGGATGTAAGGATTACAACCAAGATGATAAGAGCTAATAGAGGGCCCAACTTACTGATTATTTTCTTAAACTTGTTTTTTTCTTTTGGTAGAACGGTCTCCGGGTTTGTTGCTACTTGAACTTGACTCATTTTCTCATCCTCCTGTTGCCGCTTTCATGATTCTCTCTTGTGAAGCTTCTTGAATCGGCAAATCTGCAGTTAATTTTCCTTCACTCATAACTAACACTCGATCACACATCCCAAGAATTTCGGGAAGGTCTGAAGAAATCATTATGACAATGGAACCGTTTTCAACTAACTGATTCATTAAGCGGTAGACCTCGACTTTAGCGCCTACGTCTATTCCCCTTGTCGGTTCGTCAAAAATAAATACCTTTGCTTGAGTGCATAACCACTTGGCGATAACAACCTTTTGCTGATTTCCTCCACTTAAGTTTCGTGAGTGAAGTTCAATATTACCTGGGCGAATTTTTAACTCTCTTACATAATTTTCCGCTTCACTGCGCATTGCTTTTAAATCGAGTAATCCAATATTTCCTTTAAACTTATCCATATTAGCTATGGCCATATTAAAGTCGAGCGTCAAATCAAGCAAAAGGCCTTCACTTTTCCGATCCTCTGTAATAAAGGCAATTCCTGCGTTGATGGCGTCCCGTGGAGATTTAATCCGGATTTCCCGGCCATCAATAAAGATCTTCCCCCCTTTATGGTGATCAACACCGAAAATCGCTCTGGCCAATTCGGTACGTCCTGCACCAACAAGTCCTGAGAATCCAACAATTTCTCCATAGCGGACTGTAAAATTGGCCGGTTCAACTGTGCCTGCTACTACTAAATCTTCAACCCGGAATCCTTCTTTACCCAGTTTAAAGGATTGCTTTGGAAACTTCTCATCCAGTGAACGTCCAACCATTAATTCTATCCAGTAGTCGGTTTCAGTCGTTTTTACTGGCAAAGTTTCAATTTTGAATCCATCGCGCAAAATGGTAATCTGGTCACCAAGGTGCCTAATTTCTTCAAGACGATGGGAAATAAAGATAATCCCAATTCCCTTTTTCCTAAGCTCTTCGACAACCTTATATAACTGTTCTACTTCCTGAGCGCTTAAGCTAGAAGTCGGTTCATCCATAATAATTAATTTAGCATCCAGCGCAATCGCTTTAGCAATTTCAACCAGCTGCTGTTGCCCAATGCCTAGTTTTCCAAGCTGTTCATCAGCCAGTTTTGGGTCTTGGCCAAGCAACTCCAGACACCGCTCTGCTTCTTTCCGCATCGCTCTGCGGTTAAGTAAGGACATTTTTCCGCCTTGTTTTAATTCTCTTCCAAGAAAGATATTTTCATATACTTTTAATTCAGGAATAACATTCAGTTCCTGATAGATTGTCGCAATACCCAATTTCATTGAATCAACTGGGTTATTTAAATGAACCAGTTTCCCTTCCCAATAAATTTCTCCTGCATCCTTTTGATAAACGCCAGTTAAAATTTTGATTAAAGTTGATTTGCCTGCTCCGTTTTCCCCAAGTAAAACATGGACTTCACCAGCTTTTACATCGAGGTCGATCCCCTTTAGTACATGGTTTTGATTAAAGCTCTTTTTAATTCCTTTTATTTCGAGTAGGCTCCTTGTATGTACAACCATATCTAGTCCCCTTTCTCCGTTTTTCCCCTAATTAATAACGAAACTTCCTTTGGGTAAGCGCTTTCCCCTTAAATAGAATTATACCATCATATACTCAATATGCAACAATATTTTGAATATTTATTGTATATCTTTTGAACATATTTTGTAATTACTTTAACCCTTCTACTATGTTATTTAAATATTTGTCATAACAGATCCGTTCGACAATGATTGGTACGCTTTTTCCAGATAGCGGGCCATTTGAAGGGAGTGAACTGAATGATACACTGGATTTTCCCCGTTAAGTATACAGTACTGGAAATGTTCAACCTGTCTTAAATATTGATCATCTTTGAATCTTTCAAAGAGAACAACATTATTATTTTCATCTCTTACTGTAACTTTTCCAAACTTATCATCAGAAATATCAGGACGAAAAGAAGATTCGACCGTTATTGATCCTTTCACTCCAATGATTTCATAGCGGTTAATAAACGGGAGTTCCATTGAAGCAGATACTTCAGCAATTCGATTTTGATTATCCTTTAAAACACAAACCGAAGTTGTATCAACACCGTATTCCGGATTAAATTTTCCACTCATGGATATTTGAATTGGTTTAAAGCCGATAATTTGAGTTACAGCATGAAGCCCGTAGCAGCCTACATCCCTCATTGCACCTCCACCCAATTCCAGATTTAACCTTATATCTCCCGAATCCTCGAGCATCCATGAAAAATGAGCTTTAATATGGCTGAACTCACCGATAACTTCCGATTTAAGTAATTCTTTTACCCGTTTATGCTGACAATGAAATTGATACATAAAAGCTTCCATAAAAACTACATTGTTTTCTATAGCAGCTTGATGGATTGCTTCCATCTCAGCCTCTGTTATTGCGGCCGGTTTTTCAAGAAGGACATGTTTTCCCTTATTCATTGCTTTTACAGCCCATTCGGCATGGAGAGAATTGGGAAGTGGGATATACACAGCATCAATGGAAGAATCCTCTAATAACTGTTCATATTGCTGATAAACAATAGGGCAATTAAAACGCTTAACCTTTTCTGAATTCTTTGAAGCAATGGCTGCTACCACTGCTTCATCTGAACGGAGCAAGGCCGGGACAAACTCATCATACGCTATGTTGGCTGCACTCAATATTCCCCAACGGATTTTCCTCATAGTTTTTTTCTCCTTTATTATAAATCTATTAAAAAGCTAATTTTGAAATTAGGGTTAAGCGCTTTCCTGAATAATTTTAATCTCCCATTAGGAATATTTCAATATCATTTTTTAATTATTGAAAATCTTTCGAAGGTTTTATTATAATAATTAAGGTCAAGAGTGATAAAGACTCTATTGTTGTGATTATTACATTATAAAGCCATGACGTCAGAAAAATAGACAGTACTGCTAAAGCAAACTGTCTATTCAAAAAAGAATTTATTTATTATTTTAATTAGAAGAAGATATTTTATAAGGTGATTGAACTGTGATCAATTCTCCTGTTTCAAACGACTCTTTACAAGCATATCCAAGAGCTGTTGATAATACTCCATCTTCAACCGTAACATATGGCTGTCTGTTCTCTCTCACACAAGAAATAAACTCTTCAACCTCGCTTAAATAGGCTTGTTCGAATCTTTCCAAAAATCCATCTGAGCATTCTTTCACAGCCCCCGATTCATCAAATACTGTGACCATATTTTTTTCAGGAATAGTTCCAACTCTTAATGTACCTTTTGTACCAATGATTTCTGTTTCGATATGATATCCATGCGCACAGTTACGTCCGGAAACAAAAATGCCCATTTTATTTTGTTCAAATTTCACTAAGGCAGTCCCTGTCTCTGCATCGTTCAACTCCGCTATTTCAGGATACCCATAGGCACCGCCAATTGCCCAAACTTGTTTAGCTTCAACATTTAAGAACCATCTGGCAAGATCCAAGTCATGAATGGCCATATCTAAAAACAAACCGCCGCTGTAATTATTCTTTGCAAATTGCATAAAACCGCTTATCGCTTTTGCAGGATCTAAACCATAGCAGCGAATTAAGTAAGGGTCGCCAATTTTGCCTTCCTCAATTTTCTTTTTCGCATATGAATAGGATTTGTCATATCTTCTCATAAAACCGAGCATGAATACTTGGTCTTTATGCCTATTCACTACTTCTTGAACATGCAATGCTTCTTCCATATATAATCCCAGAGGTTTTTCACTGAATACATGAAAACCTGCTTGTAAAGCTTTCTCAATTTGTTCGCAATGAAACCCAGATGGAGAAGCAATAAAGATTGCATTAAGTTCCTTATTTTTAAGCATTTCATCATAGCTGGTATATGCGTATCGTATGCCCCATTCCTTTTGGGCTTGTTCAACTTCTTCCGGAATGACACTGCAAACAGCCGTTAATTCGCAATTTGGAATACGAAACGCTAAATTCTCTGCATGCTGTCTCCCTAATCTTCCTAAACCGACAATCCCAACTTTAACCTTTTCCATCATGTATCCCTTCCTTTTTTAGATTATTGTAAAGTAAGACATTTTCCCTTTTCAGTATATTTCAAAAACTCTCTATCCTAATTTTTTCAAAAATACAACGGTTCCCCTTGTGAAAATTTAGAAATAGTCGTAAAGGATACATCGAAATTTACTTGGCAACAGCCTTGCTTTTTTCGATAGATTTGTCTACTGCCAATTCTGCTTGATTCCTACCCCAAATGAGAATGAGGAGTGTAGCCAATAATCCCAGTACCCCCACGAAATAAAATCCTACTCTAATGCCCATAAGTGAATTAAATATTCCTGCAAAAAATGGCCCCGCAAAGATGCCTATTGCATAAATCGCCTGGTAGGCCCCCATCGCCGTCGCTCTTTTTTCGGGTGTAATTTTTTCAATGGCCAATCCTAATAGTAACGGGAATATTAAACCCAGTGAAAATCCGCTAAAAATTTGAACGGCCAAAAATAATTCTTTACTGTGAACAAACGGAATTAGTAAGGTGAAAACAGAGGCAAAGAAAAAGGCTGTTTTAAGGGCATTCCATTTACCAAAACGCGGAACAAGTACTCTCCCCATAAAAATAGTCGCAATCGCATGAGGAATCATAAACGCAAATACTACCAAAGTTAACTCACTTGCCGAAAAACCAATAGATAGAGCATAGTTGGATGTAAATCCAAACATCGTCGAAAAAATAATACTATGTGCCAAAATGGAAAGAAGGGCCACCTTCAACAAGGATGGTTCTTTAAAAACCGTTGTTAAATCCTTCACTTTTAACGGTTCCCTCTCTATCCCTTCTTTAGATTCAAAAATAAAAAGGGATAGGATCACGCCGAGGATGCTGAAAAATCCTGCTATCCAAAATGGAGCCTTCCAACCCCATTCACTTACGATATAACCACTGAAACTCATCCCTAAAAACTGGGCAAGAACGACAATAAATGAAATACCCCCCATTGCCCGGTGTACTTCATGATCTGCAAAATAACTTGGATATAAGACTGTAAAGGCAACCCACGTAGCCGCTGAAATTCCTGCAAGTGCACGGGCTGCGAGAATCCAGCCTAAACTATCTGTTAGTAAAAAAATCATACAGCTAAACAGGCTACCCACCATGCCAAAAATGATAAAAGGTTTCCTCACTTTCTTTACATCAGAAAAGATCCCAATCGGTAGTCTGCATAATAGCTGCATAACCCCGTAGCTGCTCAGTACAATCCCAATAAATGTATACTTTCCGCCCAATGATTCCATATAAGGTGAAAAAATGGGAACATAAAGAAATTGCGGAAACCACAATAGAAAGGAAACAACAATAAAAAGATGTTTGTTTCTATTCATTCGTAATGTACTCAAGCATACCACTTCCATTTTATTAATTATTTAAGAAGAAACCGGACAAAAATCGCCCGGTTGAATTTATGCTTTATCGTTTGATTTAAATTCTCTTATCTTCGTTTTGACTGTTTCTTTCACAGCTTCCTTACCTGGTGAAAGAATGGTCCGGGCATCATATACTTCTTTATCATTCTCAAGCACATTTCGGACAGCTTTTGCCCATGCCTGCAAGCATTCTGTATTTACATTAATTTTGGCATGCCCTAATTCAATGGCTTGATGGATTTGGTGTAATGGAATGCCTGAACCGCCATGTAAGACAAGCGGAACATTGGTCATTTCTGAGATCTCTTTCATTTCAGCGAACCCTAACTGTGGTTCTCCTTGGTATGGCCCATGTACAGAACCAAGGGCCGCTGCTAGTGCATCGATGTTTGTTTCTTCGGCAAGTCGTAAACATTCCTGTGGATCCGCATAATGAATGCCGCCGATAAGACCATCCTCATTTCCACCCACGGTTCCGACCTCAGCTTCAACTGTCACACCGTGAAGTCGGGCATAGTCAGTCACTTGTTTTGTCATAGCAATGTTTTTTTCAATGGAATAGTGCGAACCGTCAATCATCACAGAGGTATATCCAGCGTCAATCGCTTCTTTACATCTCTCCACACTCATTCCATGGTCAAGATGAAGGGCAACCGGTACCGAGATCTTTTT
This sequence comes from Bacillus sp. AFS006103, assembly GCA_002559145.1. Lineage (GTDB taxonomy): Bacteria > Bacillota > Bacilli > Bacillales > Cytobacillaceae > Neobacillus. The sequence continues at coordinate 70,275 of NTXX01000014.1, read as the reverse complement.
TCCCTCTACAATTCTATTTATCATCGTAGCTATCGTCTTAAATCCGCCTAAATAATCTACCAGCCGATCGGATGAGGCTACAATAATAGGAGACTGTTCCTCTTCAGCTGCCTCCAGCATCGCTTCCGCCCATTGAAAACTGTTAATATTAAATTGCCCAACCGCATACTTTCCTTTTTTCGCTTTTTCTAGCATTTCTTTCATCGGAACTAATCTTGTTGTTGCGATCATTTCCATCCCACCTCTCTTATCTGAATTTTCAGATTACTGGAGTTAGATCAAATTCAAGTGAATTTGATCCAACCCACAAAGCTGCTTAGTATTGTTTTGCTGTTTCTAATTTTTGTTTTCTTGCATCATACGCCTTTTGAATGCTTTCTTTATGAGATACTTCTGCAACCCCGACATTCCACCAGCTTTCATAGCCGTCAGTCATTGTTTTTGGAAGTACCTTAATATCGATAAGTGTGGATGTTTCTTGCTGTTTGGCGTCTTCTAAAGCTTCTTTCAGCTGTTCAACTGTATTAACGCGGTACGTCTTTGCACCATAGCCTTCTGCCACTTTTGCATAGTCGATAGTTAAGATTTTATTGTCATGTGTTCTGAATTCCGTATTGAAACTGTCGCTGCCATTTTCCATTTGTAAATTGTTAATGCAGCCCCATCCTGAGTTATCAAATAGGACTATGTTAACTTTTTGATTGTATTGGATAGCGGTAATGAATTCAGAGTGCATTAGCAAGAAGCTGCCATCGCCTACAAGTGAATAGACTTCTTGATCAGGGGCTGCCAATTTGGCGCCTAATGCACCTGATACTTCATAGCCCATGCAGGAATAACCGTACTCCACATTATAGGTATTCGTTACTGTTGGATTCCAAATACGCTGTACATCGCCTGGCAGGGATCCCGCTGAAGTAATAATGATGCTATCTGGTGCAACTGTCTCATTAACAGCTAGTAGTGCCGTTGTCTGCGCTAACTCTGTGTTAAGAGCATCCGCATACTCATTCAAGACTTCTTGGGTAAAGTTATTTTTCACTTCCGGCTTGAAATTTTCACGGGTGAAGATTACTTGGCTCAAGCGGTCACGCTCAGCGGTCCATTCTTCTTTCAATTCAGCAATAATCGTACCAAATTCACTTTCATATCCATCCAACAATGGTGCCAATTGCTCCAATGTGGTTTTGGCATCTGCTACCACTTGGAAAGCATCCAATTTATAGGCTTGCAGACGGCTAACATTGATGTTTAAGAACTTCGTTGTTTCAAAGTTAAAAGCGGTTTTCGAAGAAGTGGCAAAATCAGTGTACCTTGTACCGATACCAATGATTAAGTCGGCTTGACGTGCTGCTTTATTTGCTGCCAATGTACCCGTAATCCCCATACCACCTAAATTATTTTGAAAATCAGACTCAACAGTTGATTTACCCGCTTGTGTCTCTACTAATGGGATATGATGCTTCTCTGAAAGAGCGATTAAGATTTCACGGGCTTGCGAATATTTCGCTCCCCCTCCTACTAAAATTACTGGCTTTTTGCTAGCTTTAATTAGTTCTGCGGCTCCATGTAGTTCACGTTCGACCGGTGCTTTTCGATCTAAATAATGGACACGCTTTTCAAAGAATTTCTCGTCATAATCGTACGCTTCCCCTTCAACATCCTGTGCAATACAAATCGTTGCAGGACCCGCTTTTCCTGGATCGGTCATCACTTCAAAGGCACGAATTAAACTCGACATTAGCTGTTCCGGGCGAGTAATTCGATCCCAATACCTCGAAACCGGTTTTAAGGCATCATTAGTGGTAACAGCTGCACTATATTCTTGTTCAACCTGCTGTAATACTGGGTCTGGCTGACGGGTAGCAAAGGTATCGCCCGGTAAAAGCAATACGGGAATATTGTTAGCAAGAGCGGTTGCGGCAGCAGTTACTAAGTTGGCTGACCCCGGTCCGACAGAGGTTGTTACCGCATAAATTTTTTGCCGCAGCATTTGTTTGCCGTAAGCCATTGCGGCAAGAGCCATTCCTTGTTCATTTTTTCCTTGAATAACTTTCAAATGTCCTGGTTCTTGTTCGAGCGCCTGGCCAATCCCGAGCACATTTCCATGTCCAAATACAGCAAAGACTCCTTCAACAAACGGATATTCCTGACCATCAACATGGATATATTGCTGATTTAAAAATTTGATTAAAGCTTGTGCGGTTGTTAATCTCATTTTTCCCATGGTTATTTTCACCTCTAGCTTAATTGTTCAGCCTTTTCAGCTCTTTCTTTAATTAGTTGTTCAATTTCTGCTACGGTTGGCATAGCTTCTGATGAACTGTGTTTACTCACAACGATTGCTGCTGATGCACTGCCGAATCTTAGAGCTGTTTCAATATCCTTACCAGTAATTAACGCATATAAGAAAGCGGAAGCGTAAGAGTCACCGGCGCCAAATGTTTTTAGTACTTTTGTTAAGTAAGCCTGGCCTCTAAACGTTTCGCCTGACTTTGTATAGGCATAGGACCCTTCTACACCATGTTTGATCACAACTAATTCTGGAGAATACTTAAACAACTGTTCGATGGTTGCTGCGTTGCTGCCTTCAGTCACATTTTCCATGACATCAAATTCATCGCGTGTACCAACGACAATATCTGCCTGCTGTGCCACTAGAGTATAATAAACAGATGTTTCTTCAAGTGAAGCCCATGTATATCCGCGATAGTCTAATTCGAATACTACTTTCACGTCATTTTTCTTTGCTAGTTGAATCGCTTTTAACACCGCTTCACGGGAAGGGCTTTTGGCAAGAGCAGTCCCGGAGACAAGCAGAACTTTTGCTTTTTTAATATAATATTCATCTACTTCAGATGGCTGTAAATACAAGTCTGCTACTTCATCACGGTACATGAGAATGCTGCATTCTTCCGGACTTTTAATCTCTGTAAATGCTAAACCTGTCTTATGACCCTCTTGATCAACGACCATGTTGGATGTATCCACTCCAACACCACGCATATACTGCTCAATAAAACGTCCGTGCTGGTCATTGGCAAGCTTGCCGATAAATCCAGTTTTTAGTCCAAGCTTTGATGATCCAATCGCAATATTTGCTGGTGAACCGCCTACATATTTTTTAAATGTCATTGTTTCTTCCATTGGACGGTTATATTCCACCGCGTTTAAATCCATGCATGCGCGGCCAATGGCAATAAGGTCAAATTCTCTATCAGAATGAAATTGAATGTTCATTTTTTAATAACATCTCCTTTATTTACGGTTTAGGATCCACTCGTGTGCTGGCTCATTGTGAAATTTCCAAATGCGTGTTGGACCTGCCATTACATTCAGGTAATAGGATTCATAACCATCAGGAACCCCAACTGGATGATATCCGGCAGGTACTAACACGACGTCACCATTCTCTACGGCCATTGTTTCATCCAGTGAACGGTCATCTGTATAGACTCGCTGGAATACAAATCCTTGTTGCGGGTTCATTTCATGGTAGTAGCTTTCTTCTAAAAAGGATTCACTCGGCAAGTTATCTTGGTCATGCTTATGTGGAGGATAGCTTGACCAATTTCCGCTTTCTGTGAATACTTCAACCACTAATAAACTATTAGCAGAAGGGTCAGAATCAGGTAAGATATTATGAACTAAACGCTTATTGCTATACTTCCCTCTATTTTCAATTCCATTATCATCCGCTTTTATTAACTTAGTAGGCAATTGTTTAAAAGATGGGGAGTAGCAAAGAGCGACACGAGCTTGACTCACAGCCTTCACTTCAAAAGAACGATCATTCGATACGTAAACACTATCTGTTGGTTTTTTTTCGAAAACACTTTCTCTAGTACCTATATTTTTAAATACTTGTTCATAATCGGATACATTGATTTTCCCTGTTAGTGCGACAATGCAGCATTCTGCTTTGGCTAGTTTTTCTGTATATGTACTGCCTGGATTAAGGTCAATTACTTTAAATCCCACATATTCTAATGAAGAATTTTCACTCGTTACTTCATGGACGATGGTCACACCCGGTGATGTTTCTTTAAGATTTGGTTTTCGGAGCAATTTACTCACTTTGTAGTTTCCTCCTATTTATGAAAATTCTAGTAATGGCTATTATCCTGGCGATCTTGAGCAGGATAATAGCCGATTATAATAATTCATAAAAACTTATTCAAATGATGGAGCTTTATAATTAGCTGTCACTACTTTTTTACGTGTGTAAAAATCAACGCTGTCTTTTCCGTTTGCAGGTAATGTTCCATAGAAGGAAGATTTCCAGCCTGAGAATGCGAAGAATGCCATTGGCGCTGGTACACCTAAGTTAATTCCAAGCATACCTGCATCAATATTTTCACGGAAGTAACGAATGGCGGAAGCGTTGGATGTATAGAGACATGCACCATTTGCAAATTCGGATTGATTGGCAGTTTCAACCGCTTCTTTTAAGTTTTTAACACGAACAATGGATAGGACTGGAGCAAAAATTTCATCTTTCCAGATGGTCATATCGGTTGTTACATCATCAAAAATAGTTGGTCCGACAAAATAACCTTCTTCTGGTGCATTTTCCCGGCCATCACATACTAATGTTGCCCCTTCTTCAATACCCTTTTGAATATAACCTAATGCACGCTGCTGATTTTGTTCGCGTATAACCGGACCTAAGAATACGCCTTCATCCAAGCCGTGACCGATTTTCACTTCTTTTACCTTTTCTATTAATCTATCAAGAAATGCATCCGCAATTCCTTCTTCTACTGTGACAACAGAACAAGCCATGCAACGTTCACCAGCTGAACCAAAGGCTGAAGCAATAACGTTTGTTGTAGCAAGTTCTAAATCAGCATCATTTAATACGACGGAATGGTTTTTAGCACCTGTTAGTGCTTGAACACGTTTTAGGTTTTGACTTCCGCGTTTATATACATATTCTCCGACAGGCTTTGAACCAACAAAGGAGATAGCTTTCACTTCAGGGTGATCTAAAAGACCATTAACAACATCATGTGCACCGTGAACAATGTTGAAGACACCTTTAGGAAGACCTGCTTCTTCTAATAGTTGCGCTAATTTTTGCGCTAATAATGGGGTTCTTTCAGATGGTTTGAGAACGAATGTATTACCTACAGCAATAGCCATTGGGAACATCCAGCATGGTACCATCATTGGGAAGTTAAATGGTGTAATCCCTCCAACTACACCAATTGGGTAACGATAGTTAGTGACCTCCACATCTGTGGCAATGGTAGCAAGCGAATCTCCCATCATTAGTGTAGGGGCTCCTGCAGCAAATTCCACATTTTCAATTCCGCGTCCTACTTCACCTAATGCTTCAGATAGGTTCTTACCATTTTCAATCGTGATAATACGTGCTAATTCTTCTTTATTTTTTTGTAAAAGTTGGTGGAAATCAAATAAGATTCTCGCCCGCTTTGGCACAGGTACGTTTTTCCACTTTTCAAAAGCTTTTGCTGCTACTTCTACAGCATAATCAACTTCTTCTTTTGTTGAAAGAGGAACCTGGGCAATAATTTCTTTTTTAGCTGGATCGTAGACATCCTCAAATTGTGTCGTTTGACTTTCGACCCATTCACCATTTATATAATTTTTTAATTTTTCGACCTTAACCATTACTTTAGACATATTTTCTTCCTCCTTTAGAAAAAATCCATTGTAGTTTTTGAGTATTTTAAAATGTAAGATCACCAAGAAAACTTATAAAACTGGTCAATCACCCTGAACTCTTTGTGATATATTGGTTATCTTTTGGTTATATTTGATTACATCTTAATACTAAAAACGCTTTCAGTCAACTGTTTTTTAAGATTATTTTGGAAGTTTTGATTAAAGTTTACCCGTTAAAAACTGAGCTTCGCCGAATCCAAAGCTCCAGTCAGCTGCCCCATTCGTAACAATGGAAACCATTAGATCATTTGGTTCGATTCCGCAATTTTCTGCTAACTCTTGTACTAAAAGTTTATAAAAATCTTTCTTTTGCTTATCACTTCTTTGGGTGCTTGTTACCGTTACAATAACTACATTGCGGCTTCTTTCAAATCCTAACCCCGTGTCTTCAATGATTAGTTCATTTGCTGGATGCTGAGTTACGATCTGGTAACGATCTCTTTCAGGGACACCAAAAGCCTTTACAACTGCTTGATGAGAAACATCTAATAATTGTTTCAACTCGTTTTCATTACGACCTTCTATTAAATCAAATCTAATTAACGGCATTCGATTCCCTCCAATTTCTTTTATTATCACACCAACTATTTGTTACTTATTGGGTATATATTGGTAATATTATGATTATATCATATTATTAATTTGGGATTCAATCAATAATTTCATCTTAGTTTAAATAATTGGAATTCCTTGAAACAGTTTGATAAACAGATTTATCATGCTGATTTTTTTATCATGCATATCGAATGTAAAAGGATAAATTAAAAAAGCCTTTCCTCATAATCAATAAGAAAAGGCTCTTTTGTATTTTAAATCGGTATTTCAAATAAATCCTAAACGATATGCCACAGGTCTAAATATACAAACCTTCTCTAATGGATTTCAACGTAACTTCATTTGACCACTCTGGTCTATCAGGATAGGCGAATACTGAATTAGTTACAATTCCATCAAATCTCATTTCTCTTAATTTCTTATATAATGCATCAAAGTTTACTTCCCCTTCACCAGGATTCAAATGCTGATGAATAGTTACGTTTGCATTGGGGGGATTAATAATATATCGCAAGCCAAATGCAGCTTTATGATTAAGAGTATCAGCAATTAAAACATGCGCAAGTAAATCTCCTGCTTCATCTAAGTGTTTGGCTACATCGCCAATACCATCATCATAAAAGAAAGCGTGTGGTACAGAATATACTAATTTAATCCAATCCTTATCAAATGCACGAATCATTCGAATGGCTTCTGTGTTCAACTCAATAAAGTCATTTGGATGAGATTGCAAATTTAGTTTAATGCCTTCTTTTTCAAAAATCGGCATTAGTTCCTCCATTGATTTTACAAAGGCGGCCTCACATTCTAGTGGACGACTTTTGTCTCCGCTAAATTCGCTGTTCATTAAATCTACTCCTAATTCAGAAGTGATTTCAATACAGCGTTTCCAATTTCTAACTGCAGCTTGGCGATCTGCTTCGTTTGGTGAAGACCACTGTTGAACAGGAAGTACGGACGAGATTTGAACTCCGGCATCTGAACAATATCTTTTTAAATCTTTTATCAGCTGCTTATCAACCTTTGGATATTCATAAAACCAAATAAAATCTTTACGTGGAGATAACTCTACCCATTCATACCCTAATCTAGCAACTGCATCGATAGTCTCTTTTAAATTAGTATTGTCACGATAATGTGACGGATCGTATGCTAAACGCATTCTCATGCTCCCCTTTCTTTTGTAGGCCAAAGCGCTTCCATTTTTTCATTAGAAAACCAACATTTTAATCATGTGTTGGTTAACTTTTGGTTATCTATAAGTACATACTATTACGAATCGTTCCAACAATCAATATTTTTTTATCACTTTTTAAGAAAAAATAACATAAAAAATCCCCATCCATACTTGGCATTAGCCAACAAAGAGGGGGATTGAGCAAGATACCTAGTTAGCAAGGACAAGTTGAATGTCATGATTCTTAGCGTATTCTTGATACGTACCATTGGGAACCTTATCGGTAACTATGACATCAATCTCATCCAAACCGCAATAGGTCATTAAACCATATTTATCAAATTTATCGTAGTCTACCAATAAATAGATCTCTGAACTCCTGCTGACAATGGTCTTTTTTAATTCACTTTCTAGTGGTGAGGCATTCGTTACACCGTTTGATAGTGAGATACCCGTAGAAGCCATAAAAGCTTTCTTAATATTATAATCCTTTAGTAAATCAGTATTTCGCGGGTTCACAAACGAACTAGTTTTGCGTTCAAGCATACCTCCGATGGAGATGACATTTAGGTTTTCATATGGAATCGCACAAACAATTAAATCAATATTATTTGTAAAAATAGTCAAATGTTTTTCCTTTAAATATTCAAACATTTCAATTGTCGTTGTCCCAGAATCGATGAAAATAAAATCCCCATCTTCCACAAAACTTGCGGCTTTTTTCGCAATTAATTCTTTTTGCTCTTGATTTCGTACTTTTCTTTCTTGAAAAGATTCAAGCTTTTTATGAATGGACGATACCCCACCATAAACCTTTTTCAGTTCCCCACGATCGACTAATTCTTGCACATCGCGTCTTATGGTATTTTTAGATACATCAAAAACTTCCATTAATTCGTCTAATGAGGCTGATTGATGTTCTAAAACATATTCTTGTATTTTTTTTATGCGCTTTTCCTTAATCATTTATTTCACCCTAGTTCTAACAATAAGTTTTTTGTTATCGTTTACATTACATTATAATATATATACATATATATTACCAACAAATAACCAAAACTTCGCTTCTTTTTTTAAAAAAGGATGAAACAATTCCTTTGTTATATCATGAATAATAAATTCTAATTGGCAATGACAAGTTGTATGCCATTTTCCTTTGCATATTTTTGATAAAACCCATTCGGAATCCTATCGGTAACAAGATAATCAATCTCATTTAAACTGCAATAGGTCATTAAACCACATTTATCAAATTTATCATGGTCAACCAATAAATAGACCTCCCTGCTCCTGCGAACAATAGTCTTTTTTAACTCACTTTCTAAAGGAGATGCATTTGTTACACCGTTTGAAAGTGAGATACCCGTTGACGCCATAAAGGCTTTCTTTATATTGTAATCTTTAAGTAAATCAAGATTTCGCGGGTTGCCAAACGAATTGGTTTTAGGGTCAAGCATCCCGCCAGTCGAGATGACATTTAAATGTTCAAATGGAAAGGCACGAACAATAAAGTCAATACTATTTGTAAAAATGGTTATGTGTTTTTCCTTTAAATACTCAAACATTTCAATAGTAGTCGTCCCAGAATCGATGAAAATAATATCTCCATTTTCCACGTAACTTGCAGCTTTTTTCACAATTGATCCTTTTTGTTCTTGGTTTCGTCTTTTCCGCTCTTGAAAAGATTCTAGTTTTTTATGAATGACCGATACCCCGCCATACACCTTTTTTAGTTCACCACGATCGACCAACTCTTGTACATCACGTCTAATCGTATTTTTAGATACATCAAACACATTTACTAATTCATCTAATGAGACTGAATGATATTCTAAAACATATTCTTGTATTTTTTTAATACGCTTTTCTTTAATCAAAACTTATTCACCACCTTTAGATTCATTTTAATATCATCTTACACAAACATATTATCAATAATTACCCAAAACTTCACTATATTTTCTTTAAAAAAATTCATCATAATACAAAAGTCCGGTTACGATGGTCGTAACCGGACTTCTTTATCCATTTCGGAGGACTTTTGCCGGAATCTCTGCTTTCCAAAAAACCAAATTCAGCTTTATGTAAGAACCTTTTTAAATCATTGCCTACACATCTTGAATAACAAATTATCTTTCCATCCGTTTACTTATATCGGAACTTCTGATTTTTTACTGTAGGACTTGAATTTTTTTCGTATTGGGCAAAGCCAGTATCATAAAATTGAGCAATCTTACTTGACCAGTTACTGGTATCTTGACCGCTCGTCCGTTCAGACATATAGGATGATATTGTTTGATCGTATTGGTCAATGATTTCCTTTTGAATTTTCGCATCATACTGTTCTTTCTGGAGGGTTGCCTTGATTGGCAGCCTTGGTTTTTGAGCGGGGATAGATTTTGGATATCCGACGACCAGACCAGCGACTGGGAAAACATATTCCGGAAGATTCAATAGGTCCACAAAGGTTTGGGGATTTCTTCGTAATCCTCCGATTGGAACGATCCCGAGTCCCATCGATTCAGCCGCTATCACTGCACTTCCCAGAGCAATCCCTACATCGGTTGAACCGACTATAATGGCTTCTAAGTCCTCGATGATTTTAAAATCCGTACCATTTTTATCAGCTGCCAGCTTCGCCCGATAAAAATCCATACAAAACACAAGAAAAACTGGAGCTTCTTCAACCCATCTTTGGTTGCCTGCCGCTTTCGCCAATGCCACTTTCCTTTCAGGCTCCCTGACCTCGATTACGGTCACTTGCTGACCATTAATCCAATTGGGACCAGCCATAGCCGCTTCAATAATCGCTTGGATCTGGGCTTCGCTTACCTCTTTTTCAGTGTCGAAGTCCCTAACTGAGCGATGATTTTTTAATAATTGAATCGTTTCGTTCATACTATCACCTCGTGTATACGATACTACACACGCAGCTTCAAATTCAAACACCAGAATCTAATAAAAAGTGCCTGACACCACCGAAGGTGGTGTCAGGCACTTTTTTACTTATTCACAAGTTCTAAAAAGGAACAAATCGTTAAGATCCCTTTATCGAAGTTTTCTAGGTTAAAGTGTTCGTTTGGAGCGTGAAGATTTTCATCTGGCAAACCGAATCCCATTAAGACGACTGGTGCATTGAGAGAATGATTGAAGTCCGAAACAATCGGAATCGAGCCGCCTTCTCTTTTGTAAACAGGCGCTTTCCCATAAACGGTTTCATACGCTTCGGCCGCTTTTTGAATCATCGGACTGTCGATCGGCGTTAAGAAGGGATTTCCTGTATCTTGTAAAGACACTTTCAACATGCATCCCTTTGGTGCTTGTTCTTCCAGATGATTTTTAATCAATCCTTGAATCTTTTCAGGGTTTTGATTGTGAACTAGTCGGCAGGTGATTTTGGCATGTGCCTCGTTCGGGATGACCGTTTTTGTTCCTTCTCCCTGAAATCCGCCCCATAGGCCGTTTATTTCTAGCGTAGGCCGTGAACTAATTCTCTCAGCGTAAGGAAAATTGTTAGTTTCCCCGCCCGTTAAATCGGTTAACCCTAACGATTTTTTCAACTTTTCTTCATCAAAGCCTAGTGCTTTAATTTGTTCCTTTTCAAATTCTGTAAGTTCGACGACATCATCATAAAAATGGTCAACATTGACTTTACCATTTGAGTCATGAAGGGTCGAAAGCAGCTGTACCAATAGATGGTTGGCGTTTTGAACTCCTCCGCCAAACATGCCTGAGTGCAAATCGGAATTTGCAGTTTTAAGGGAAAGTTCTAATGCACACAGACCTCTTAAGGAATAAGTAATCGCTGGGACTCCTCTGTCCCACATATCAGAATCGGAAATAACGACCACATCACAGGATAATTTCTCTTTATTCTCGGATAAGTATGGTGGCAGATGAGGACTTCCGATTTCTTCTTCTCCTTCGATACAGAACTTTACGTTTACCGGTAATTTCCCTTCTACCTTCAATAATGTTTCCACTGCTTTGATATGTAAGAACGTCTGCCCTTTGTCGTCGGTTGCCCCTCTAGCAAAGATCTTTTCATCACGAATCGTTGGCTCAAATGGAGGAGTTTCCCATAAATGCAAAGGATCAACGGGCTGTACGTCATAATGGCCGTATACTAAGACTGTTGGGGCGTTTTCCTGATGAAGCCAATCTGCATATATAATCGGATGCCCTTTTGTTTGAACGATTTCAACATGTTCCAGTCCAATGCTTTCTAATTTGTTGGCAATCCATGAAGCTGCCTTTTGAATGTCCTCTTTATGCTCTGATAAGGAGCTGATGCTTGGAATCCGGAGCAATTCTTTTAATTCCTCAACATTTTGATTATGTTGATTGGATAACAACTCGGATAATTGACTCATGTTCTCACCTTTTCTAATTTATTTTCCTTTCTTATTTTATACAAAAAGAAAGGAGAAAAGCTACAATCTGCTCTAATTCATATATCGATATTCCCTTAAACTATTCAAAACGGAAATTTCCTGTAATAGTTCTTTCCCAATATTCGTTTCTCTTACCTTTTTTCGCACCAGTTCTTTATCCACTAACCTTTTGACTGATAATACATCCGTTGTGTCACCTAAAACATCTTCTTTGGAATGAAACTGTTTATGAGCCACCAACTGCATACCGTAGGAATTATATAGTAAGGTGTATCCTGCTATACCTGTAACCGATTGATAAGGTTTTGAGAACCCGCCATCGATGACAAGCATTCGTCCATTCGCTTTGATGGGATTCTCTCCATCAATTTCTTTTACTGGAGTATGGCCGTTGATAATATGGCCCTGCTCAGGGTGGAGATCAAATTCAGCCAGGATTTTTTGGCAAATTTCTTCCTTCTCACGCAAATAATAATAAGGGTTCTTTCCCTCCTTATGCGTCTCCTTCTCCTTAATAAAGTACCGTTCAAAGGTGGTCATCTCTCTTTTACCAAAAAGGGATGAGTATTCTCCAGTCCATAAATACCAAACCATATCTGTTGCAAGGTCATCTGTCATTTCTGGGTGTTCAAACGAATATCGTAAATAAGATTCAAACCTATCAAGTAATTCACGGCCGGCATACGTTTTGTTTTCAATTGTCATTTTTTCCATATTTCCTTCTTCATCTAAAGGAATACAGCCATGAATTAACAAGTTTCCGTTATATTTCAAATATAGGCTTCCCTTTTTCATAAGGAAATTCATATGTCTGGCCAGCTTTTCGGAATGTTGAACAGAAAACAACAATTTTTCAATCACTTGTTGTTCTTCCTCTAATAATTGGTCTGGCTGCATTGGATTAACAGTAGCAAAGCAACTATTTTCTAGAGGGTAGGTCTTTCCATAAATCGTTATTTCTTTCGTTTCATAATCAATTTTCTCAAGCAACCGCCTTTCTGACATATTAAAATACGGGCGCCTCTTGATGATCGGGATTTCTAGTTTAAATTGAATCATCGCGATTGCTTGGTGAATTTTCGTAATTTGCAGTTGTTCATAATCAGATAGTTTCTTTTCGGACTGCAGCTTAGGTCTAAAAGCTGAATTGTCTTCATAGTACTTTTCCGCTAGAGTAAGTAATGGTCTTAGATTGATTCCATATACGTCTTCAATAATATCCAAATTGTTGTATCTTGCACAAATACGAATAATATTTGCCAGACAAACCTTAGATCCCGCAAAGGCACCCAGCCATAGGACATCATGGTTTCCCCATTGAATATCAACCGAATGGTAACCGATTAGTGTTTCGATAATTTTATCAGGCTCGGGTCCCCGGTCGTAAATATCTCCTACTACATGAAGATGGTCAACCACTAATCTTTGTGTCGTATAGGCAAGACCGATGATCAGTTGATCAGCCTGTGCTAAGGAGATGATCTGCTGGACAATTTTTGAATAATAATCATCCTTATTTGTGGAATCATCCTTTTTGTAGAGTAACTCTTCAATAATATACACAAACGGTTTCGGCAAAGCTTTACGCAACTTAGAGCGTGTGTATTTGGAGGAGGCGTAAGAAATGAGCTTTAACATTCGTTCAATGATTTCTGTATACCATTGGTTTAATTCAAGTTCATTCCCAAAATGACTTTTTATTAACTTCAGTTTTTCTTCTGGGTAATAAATTAATGTGGCAAATTCATTCCTATCGTTTTCAGAAAGCGTATCTTGAAATAAGTCATTTATCTTCTCTTTTACATTCCCTGAACCATTTCTTAATACATGTTGAAAAGCTTGATACTCTCCATGTAAATCACTGACAAAATGTTCAGTTCCTTTTGGTAGATTTAGGATGGCTTCGAGATTAATAATTTCTGTTGCGACTTTTTCTGCACTATCATATTTTTGGGCTAGTAAATCTAGAAATTTCTCGTTCAAGAAAATGTATCCCCTTTCAGAATTGACTGCGTTGCTCTTATTAACACATTCCTTAATGATATTATAAATGATTAATAGGATATATTTTATAAAAATCAAAAAAAGTGTCAATTACCATCCAATTTCCCTGGTGGGTGCTTGACACTTTTTTCGCTGTTAGCGAGTTCTCTCGTCCTTTTTTAGAAAAAGAAATTTTTGTGACCGCCGCTAAAATAAACAGATTGGTTTTGGTTGTAATTTTCAGGCAATTTTCATACTTCTATTGTAAAATTTAGGTAGTAGAGCAGTCTCTTAAACTCATCGATCATCTTTTAAATAGAGGAGGAAAGGCAATGTTTGAAGAACTAATTTCTCATATTCACCCTATTATGGTGCATTTTCCAATTGCTTTAATCATTATTGCGACGTGTTATGATTTATTTTGGATGGTTACAAAACGGAGGTTTTCACCGAAGCGAGGTTTTTGGCTGTGGGCCATTGCATTTATTAGTGCTTGGGTAGCAATTGGCACTGGACCCGAGCATGATGCGAGAGGAAATACTAATGTATTCGAATATCACGAAAGTCTGGCTGATATTGCCACCGTCCTTGCCTTTCTAGTTGTCGCATTCCGTGCTTTCTTTATTTTTAAAAAGAAAGAATTTTATAAGATTTCTATGGTCATGTATTGTCTTCTTACCTTAATCTGTTCTGCTAGCATCCTTGCGGTGGGATATTTTGGAGGGAAAATGGTCTATGACCAGGGTGTGGGCGTCAAAATGGATGGCAAATATGTTAATCCTCCAAAAACAGAAGCATTCCATTCCAATGATTAATCGCCTTACCAACACATTAAAAAGCTTGGAATAATAATAATCCAAGCTTTTTGTTTATTTATCAAATTTTAATAAAAGAACTCTGTTTCATTCCCCGTCACTGCGTCTGTCTTAATATCAGAAGTGGAGGTTTTAAAGCTTGTAATTTTCTCATATTCTCCTGGTTTTAGTACGCTCTTATCTCCTCTCATTAAATAGGTGTAGGCGATAATAGAGATAAACAATCCAAATGTCCACGCATTATCCCATAAAAAATGAAGTCCAGGAATGAAAAGACCAAGTACAGGAATAGCCACACCAATAATCAGGGCATATACACCATTTTTATTAAAACCAGATGTATAACTATACCGGCCGTTTACATCATATAGTTCATTTAGTGCCATTTGTCGCTTGCGAACAAGCCAGTAATCTGCAATCGCAATACCATCAATCGGTCCGAGTAATGCTCCATATGTTCCCAACCAGCCAAAAATATAATTTCCAAAGTTCTCCATGATGTACCATGGCTGCATTAAGATTGCAAAGATTCCAGTAATTAGTGCCCCTATTCCGAAAGTAATTCGTCTTGGATTTAGATTTTCAATCGCACGGGCTGGTGCAACGATATTTGCACCGACATTAATGGTTAAGGATGCAATGACAATGATCAACGTGCCCAAAAAGATAATGTATGGCGGGAATTTCGCAAGCAGTTGAACTGGATCCCAAAGGGCTGTTCCGAAAATCACCACTGTTGCAGAGGTGACGGCGATTCCAATAAAGGAGAAGATACTCATTGTAAGTGGAAGAGAAAAGCTTTGAGCAAGCATTTGTGATTTTTGACTTTTTGCATATCGACAGAAGTCTGGAATATTCAAGGCAAGGGTTGCCCAGAAAGCAATGACACCTGTTAATGCTGGGAAAAATACTTTTAAAAACGCCCCTGTTGTCGTGAATTTTGATGGTGTGTCCAAGATAGGACCCCAGCCTCCAGCATTTGTATATGCCCAAATAAGAAGGATGATCGAAGCGATACCGACAATCGGAGTGGCGATTAAGCCAAGGACTTTCATTGCTTGAGGTCCCTTATAGGCGACGACGACATTTAACCCCCAAAACAAGGCAAATATTATAGCCGTATGTCCACTTAAGTTTCTCCAAGCAGGAAATGAAGCTGATAATAGTGTATCAATTGCACCCGTACCAATCCAAGTGTTGATCCCGAACCAGCCAGCCGCAACAATAGCTCTTGCTAAAGCTGGGATGTGTGCTCCTTTTGAGCCAAACCATAATCTTGCAAACACCGGATAGGGAATTCCAAATTTAGTACCAGCATGTGAATTTAAAAGAATAGGGATAAGGACTATAACATTCCCAAGAAAAATCGTTCCAATGGCTTGCCACCAATTCATTCCCAATGAAATCAAGCCACTTGCCATCGTGTAGGACGGAATACACAAACACATACCAATCCATAAAGTGGCAAAGTTCATCCCCTTCCAGGAATGTTCCTTCAGTGTCGTTGGGCGTAGGTCATCATTCCACATTTCACTGTTACTTAAACCATTGGCTACTTCAGGTGTCAGGGTAACAATTCCATTTTGTTCAATTTGCGTTTTCAACAAATTTCCCCCTTGTTTTGTTATTGGACGTACTCTTCAAGTGAACATATTCATGGAAATGGCAGAGAGATTTCAACTTCATTGGGTGCAAGAAACTCATCTTAGCACAAATCTATTTTGAGTGAATATTTAAAAAATTTAGACTAGTTTTTCATGATTTTACATCGCGTCACCACCCTAATGTCTAACTACCTCCGCAGCAAGATTCCATTGACCTCCCTCCCTTTTGTAAAAGCCAAAACCACGAAAACAAAACCCACCTACCTATCCTAAATTATATCTCATCCAAATATCCTGTCATTGGACAAATAGTTCAATGATTTCTATTAATTTTTTTATGTTATGTAAGATTTGTTGTAATAGAATACAAGTGACGGACACCCCTTTGAAGGTGCCCATTACTTATTTTTATCCGACAATCTATATTAACACCTTACATATTTGCGTTTGAAACCAAGTTTCCTCCCTCTATCTAAATCCTTTTGGATATTTTCTGCTGCAAGCAGGATGCTGTTTTTTTTCTTGTCCCGCTTGATTTCGACTGGTCCCACTGCCTTAGCGGTTTCAACTGCCTTATCATGGAGTGGTAAATATGAAATTGCGACAGTATACATAAAATTATTCATTGCGGATTTCGTTCGATCAGGAGAATCGTAAATCGTATTTTCCACCAGATCAAGCATACTGGCAATCTTGCTGGCGCTAAATTCAGCGTCTTTCCGATTCCCCAAAAGCCAGCAATAACAGCTCCAGCCTGCCGACATTCTAAGTTCATCGCCGCTTGCGATCCATTTATCAGCAACCGCTTGCGCAATATCAGTTTCAGCTAAAGTTACGGACACCACATGATCGGATAGCATATAAAAATATGCCGCATCGATCCAACGCTCAAAATCCGCCTCCGTCATTATCTTCGGGTCTGCAATGATGCCGGCAAAATACATGGCATCATAGTTCCCAGTGGCGTAGAGTTGCTCGGCCAAAGGCTGATTTTTCTTGATTATCTTTGACATTGGCTTCATTTTTCCTGTAGCCACGCCAAATAGAGGCTCGTGTGCCCCATTGCTTATGTACGTCTTTTTAATTCGCTCACTACTGAGCGCTTCCAGTTCCTGCATAACCATCTCAAAATCCATCGTTTTGCACTTCCTTCCATTATAATCATTTCCACTGCATCGTAATTATTATCAAGCAATTAATTATTCCACGCCACTTTCTAATATCGTGAATGTCTTTTTATCACAATTAATTTCCGCCCTTGCTCCATATGGTAATATGATTTTCGGTTCTGTATGACCAAAATTGAGATTATAGAGAATCGGCAAATCCTCCAAATTAAATTCCTTCATGACTTTTTGAATTTCCACTTTATATTCATGGTAATATTTCTCGTCCTGCGGTTTACCAAATATGATTCCATTGGCCTTTTGTAGAATTCCTTGTACGGCATAATTTCGCAGCCAATACTTAATATGATTTGGTTCCGGCTTTTCTTCTGAGGTTTCAAAGAATAGAATACTTTCATGCCAATATTTCTCTTCGGGCCAGAGCACGGTTCCTTTCGCAAACTCTAGTACCTCTATACAACCGCCAATCAAATGTCCATGTGCTACACCTGAGCCTTGAAGTAACTCGAAACCTACATTTTGCTGCATTGCCCTTCGGCGGTTCTTATTCTCTTCGATCCATTCTAAACGTTCACTCGTCCATTGTTCGGCCGGTTGAATTTCGCCAATCATCTCATTTGAAAAGAGAGTTCGCTTCACCATGTCAATCGTATATGGATCCATCTCAACGTTTTCAGCAAAATCAGTTAAAATGGCCGGACCATAAAAAGAAGAAATTCCTGCTTTATGACAAAATAAATGTGAAACGGTCACATCGGAGTAGCCCATAAATATTTTCGGGTTTTCGCGAATCACATCAAAATCAATATAGGGAAGTAAACGAATACTATCTTCTCCGCCTATATTTGCAAAGATACCTTTAATGCTATTATCCTTAAATGCTGTCATCATATCTTCCGCACGAGCTTGTGGATTTAGATAAAGATAATCGCTCCCTTTTAAACTATTCGGCATAGGGATAACTTTTAGTCCAAAAACATCTACTAACCTCTTTACCCCTTGTTCATACCGCCATCTCAGTCCTGGATCACCAGCACCTCCCCAAGACGGACTTACTGTAGCAACACAATCTCCTGCTTGTAATTTCTTTGGCTTTTTTAACATATTTACTCCCACCCTCGTATCATTCGATTGGCTAAGAATATAGATGCCTCTTAATTTTAGAGGATATCCCATGGCTTTAATTTCTACAGAATTAGAAAAATACCTGCTTTAATTCGTTAAAGATGCCTTTACATAAAGAAATACGGACTATATGGAACGGTTTATAACCTAAAAAGTGCCTGACACCATCNNTGGTGTCAGGCACTTTTTTTGAGATTTCCACTTTACCTTTTGATGTTATTTTTTTAATGCTGCATCAAGGTACTCATTATGGATTTGTTCTTTATATTTAAATGCTTTCTTGATGTACCCCGCTTCAGCTAACGTGTCAATGGAATCTTGCTGTGCGTTAATAGACTCTTCAGTAAAACGGATATTGGGTTTTTCCGCTGTGATGATTTTCTTAATGAGAACAGCTGGAAGTTTTGTTGCACTTGAATAGATTTCAGATGCTTCATCCGGATTTTCAATTTGCCAATCGGCTGCTTTTTTGTAAACTCTTAAATAGGCCTGAACAATCTCAGGATGTTCCTTCGCGAAGCCTTCCCTGGCAATAATTGCGCCTGGAGCAAATATTTTTTTGTTTACATTTAGAGTGATTCCGTTCCCTTTTTCAACATTATTAAGATAATAAGGATTCCACACAGACCATGCATCTAATTTTTTGGATTCGAAGGCGGCTTGTGCATCATCGGGTTGAAGATTGATGAGTTTCACATCATCAGTTGTTAAACCATTCGCTTTCAATGCTTTAATTAGATACACATGGGCGGTTGTACCAAGAGGCACACCCACTGTCCTGCCCTTTAAATCTTTAATCTTCTTGATATTCCCATTTTTTTGTACTAAAATTCGAACACTCGATTCTCCTGTACCAGTTTGGGCAATCACTTCAAAGGGTAGTTTTTTATCTATACCTGCTATTAACGCACCATCTCCTAAAAACGATAAATCCACACGATTTGAGGCAAGTGATTCTAAAAGCGGGGGTCCGCTTGTGAATTCACTCCACTTAACTTCAGCATTTATCGCCTTAAACTCTTCTTCGAACCAGCCCTTTTCCCGAGCAATGACCAATGGTCCCATTTTTCCATTTAAAGCAATATTCACTTTAACAGGATCACCTTTGGCATTCGTTTTTTCTGCGGTTGAACCGCACCCTGATACTATAAATATCATGGAAATGACCAAGAATAATCCTAATAAATGCTTACGATAGTTCTCCATTTTGTAACCTCCTCATATCACATGGCTTTACCTGCCTGCATGTGTGTATCCTGACTAGGATAAGAAAAGAGGTTCGATAATAAGCTTGAACTACTTATCGGACCTCTAATTATTCAATTGGTTAGATTCTATTTCTTACCTATTAATCTGCTAACTTCATTTTCCTGATTAACCGGTACGTTTTTTCCGACTGTTACACGTCGAACAACGCGATGGCGATCTCCGTAGTCTGCAACCGCATAATGTTGCGTGGCCAAGTTATCCCATATGACCACATCCCCTTCCGTCCATTTCCAGCGGACGGTATTTTCTAAACGTGTCACGTAAGAATCAAAGATACTTAACAATCTTTCAGATTCACTTGTTGTATAGCCTTCTAACTTTCCTGCAAATCCTCCTAATAACAAATGCTTTTTCCCTGTTTCTGTGTGAACATGTACAACTGGATGTCTCGTTTTAAAAACCGTTGATTCAAAAACAGCACGATATTTTTTGGTAACGTCATTAACATTAATATCACTTTGTTTAAACTGAGCATAATCAAATTCATTTGAATGAATTCCCCATAACTTATCTGCTAATCTTTTCAAGCCATCCGGAAGGTCTTCATACGCTGTATTCGTATTTGCCCAAACTGTATCACCGCCAACTTCCGGGATCGTTACCCCTCTTAATACAGAGTATTTTGGAACTTCAGGAACAAACGTAACATCCGTATGCCAATGATTCGCTTTTGCACCTTGCTCAGAGTCCAACTCAAAAATATAGTTCGTATTATTTTTTACAGGTACGGTCGGATGTGCATATGGCTCGCCTAATAATGTTGCAAATGCTTCTTGGCTCGCATCCGTTAAATGATTTTGACCCTTAAAAAATACTACCTTGTACTCGTTTAGCGCTTGTTTAATTTCATTCAAAATACTAGATTCTATATCCCCGCTTAATTGAACTCCTTGAATTTCTGCACCAATTCTTCCTGCTTGCGGTACCACTTTTAATTGTTTTGTTTGAAAAGCTGTCATTTTCAAATTCCTCCTCATTTTCATGTTTTATTTTATTTCAAATACAATGTAAATCTCTTTAGAACCGCCTCCTGACTTTTCATTTCCCACTTAACCTAGTTATATAGTTGGTTTAAACTCCAAAAAATAAAAAGAGATTCAACAAAGTGAACGTAAAAGCTTCTCTTTGTTAAATCTCTAGTCGACTAGTGGATTCTCATCCTTTTATTTAATTGGACTAAATTGGTAAGTGGTTTGTTTATGAATGCATCTTAACAGGGTTCGAAATAGTCTGTCAATTACTTTTTTAAGTAATCCTATAAATTTAGTTGGTTTTTAAGTCTTGAATATTAATAATTACCATGGTAAGTTATTATCAATTAATTCATTCGAATGAATCGACTAGTCTACTGGAGATTCGGTGAAAAGACATCTATGTCTTTTCGCTGAATCTCTTTTTTTATTTTAGAAAGGATGATGAACATATTGGAATCAACAGTGAAAATCAATCATGTTAGGAAAACTTTTAAGAGTGAAAACGAAAGCATTAAAGTATTAGAGGATTTTAATCTTGCAGTAAAATATGGGGAGTTTTTGACCATTATCGGTCCCAGCGGTTGCGGAAAAAGTACACTTTTAAAATTGATTGCAGGACTTGATTTAGATTTTGAAGGCGAGATTATGATAGCTGAAAGGTCTGTGAATGGTCCCTCGAAGGATCGCGGCTTTATTTTTCAAGAGCATCGTTTGTTTCCCTGGCTAAACGTTGAAAAAAATATTGCAGGTAATCAGTCATTAAAAGATCCGGATATACGATCAAAAGTGGACCATTTAATTTCACTTGTAAAACTTAAAGGATTTGAAAAAGCATATCCGCGTCAATTATCCGGGGGAATGTCACAACGCGTGGCAATTGCCAGGGCCTTGCTGCGGAATCCTAAAGTGTTATTGCTAGATGAACCGTTTGGCGCATTAGATGCATTCACTCGCAATCATCTCCAAGAAGCTTTACTTGAAATATGGGAGGAAAATCGAACGACAATGATTCTTGTAACCCACGATATTGATGAGGCGATCTTTTTGTCGTCAAAAGTCGTCGCCATGGATGCAAAGCCAGGGCGAATAAAGGGGATTGTACCTATTGATTTGCCTTATCCAAGAACAAGGATTAGTAAAGTATTTCAAGAATACCGAACCGTTATCTTGAAACTCCTTGATCACCAAGATAATGAAATAGAAGATTGGAGTATTTAACTAAAAAAGAAAGGATGATATACATGTCTACACAAACTATTGCACAGAACAAAGCCATTTCAATTAAGAAAAAGAAATCACAATTAGCCAATAGCTACTCGTTTTGGCGCGGATTATCCCTGCCTGTTTTCGTATTGATTTTATGGCAATTGTTAAGTTCAATCAATATCTTGTCCGTTCAATTATTTTCTTCACCCTTGTTAATTGTCACGCGCTTCATTGAACTAGTTCAGTCGGGGGAGATGGCTAAACATTTGCAAATCAGTTTAATCCGAGCAATCCTCGGCTTTACTATCGGCGGTTTTCTGGGGTTATTAATAGGTGTCATTGTTGGTATGAACAAACGGGCGGAGGAATATTTAAACCCAAGTATCCAAATGCTCCGCACGGTCCCACTGCTTGTGATTACACCTCTGTTTATCATGTGGTTAGGGTTTGGTGAATTATCTAAAGTATTACTAATTGCTTTAGGTGCCTTTTTCCCTTTATATTTACAAACCTTTTTAGGCATTCGTAATGTTGATAAAAAGCTATACGATGTGGCTCAAATATTAGAGTACAGCCGAATAGAGCAAATAACTAAGCTGATGATTCCGGCTTCATTACCTAATATTTTACTGGGTATACGCTTAGCTCTTAGCGCTGCCTGGATGTGCTTAGTCGTCGCAGAATTGTTGGGCGCAGATAGAGGTGTAGGCTTTATGATCCAAGATGCCCGTTCTTTTATGCAGACAGACACTGTCTTTGTAGGCATTATCATCTTTGCCCTTGCCGGGAAAATATCCGACTCAATTGTCCGCTTTTTAGAAAATCGTTTACTAAAATGGCAAGACAGCTTTAAAGCATGACCAAAAAACAATGAATTCACATCCATGCCTTCAACGATTTTTATAAAAGTAAACTGAATGAATCCAATTAAAATTAGCACCATCCCAATGTGGGATGGTGCTAATTACGAGCCATTTCTCTTTAAGGCACACACCCTCTAAACCCCCAATTAGTCACAAATCCCGTCCGACTCCAGATGTTTACTCCTCTTCTCTTTGCCAAACTCTCATCTGTCGTATATTGTGGTAAGTATTTATATGGGGGATTCATGACGTAAGCTACCCGCGCGTAGCCTTCTGTGAGTAGCGTTTCTTGAACAGACTTTCCATCAACATAAACATAGGCTAACAGTCGTCCATACGAATCTCTTGTATCTCCCTGTTCCAATTCCAGTGTTAAGCCGCCTTCTCGCACCAGTTCGTTATTCCTTTGGAAAGCCTCCCTGGCATAAGGTTGGACACACATTCTAGGATTCTTCGATTCTGGGGTATCCACCAACAAATAGCGGATGGTTTCAAAACTCCCCTTTACTTTAGCTTTAATCGTGTCTCCATCAATAGTCTCTACTAAGGTGATTGGCATCCGATTAATAGGCAATTTTGACTCATCTCCCACTAGAGAACCATTGTTTTGGACCACATCTTTCTGGATACCAACCTTTGTTTGATTTACCTCATCCAACCGTTCGATCGGATGAAACGCAAATACCGTTGATGCTGCCAGTAGACCAACTCCCATTAATTTTTTATGCATCCATACTCCCTCTTTCCTCTCAATCTATACACTAACTCTCCGTATTGCTTATTGAATCCAAGTTCTCAAGTAAAATCCCATTCATAGAAGATATATAGTTTAAGGAAGAAAACGGACAGCATGTTTTTCGAAAAAAGTATGGAAATTTAATGACAAACAAATTCTATGGGACCGATTCTACCTTTCTCCAAAACAAAAAACACCCACAAACATTGATATACCAACATTTGAGAGTGTTATATTTTTTAAATTTTAATCAACTTCTAGTAAAAGCATGCATGTTATCTATTATTATTTTACAATTAAAACTGGGCAATGTGCCTTTTGTACAACATAATGGCTAACACTTCCCAAGAAAAGTTCCTTCAATCCACTTAATCCTCTGCTTCCCATAACAACAAGGTCTGCATCATTTTGCTTCACATATTCTACAATCATGAATCCTGGGTTACCTTGTAATAAAAGTGCTTTTGTTTTATTTGGAAGTGACTTTAATTCTTGTTCAATTTCATTACGCACGGCATTGGCTTTCTCAAGCTGAGACTCTAAGATTGCAACAACTCCATAACCGGCGGCGTATGGAATGGGCTTTTCCGGTTGCATGACCATTACGACAAACAATTGAATTTGTTGATCCTCTTGTGCCATATTCATTGCCATCTTCAAGGCTTTTTTGCTTAAGTCAGAATGGTCATATGCAACAACAATTCGCGAATAATTTGTTAACATTATTCTCATCTCCCCATTATTAAACTTTCCTTCCTACTTTTATTATACGTCTGTCATTTTAATCACGGATTGAAGATATTGACAATATTGTGTTAAATATGAAGAGTAATCAAAAAAATAAAAGCTGGCGAACAGTGACAGTCACTGTTTGCCAGCTTTTAAAGGCCAAAATGTTGTTTTGCCAGCTCTTTAAATTTCACGTTATCAATATTCTCTTTCGTAAGAATCCCGTCAGCCCATTGGGTAAATGTGGTATCCGTTAAGGTGATATTCCCGTTATTGGTAAGTCGGGTTATTAAGGGATGTTTGTTAAATGAAGATTTCGGGTGCTCGGTAATAATTGTTTGGATTTCATTTAGCTTCGATAGATCTTCAATAGACTTCTTGGTATCAAATGCATAGCCAATTTTCCAATCTGTATCTTTATGCTTCAGTTGCATTTCTAAACAATAGTCCCCATATGGATGATTTACTTTTTTAATTCGGAACTCCCCATTATAGGAAGAAATGGGCTCACCGGATAAAGGAACAGGTTTTAGCGGTAAATTTCCTCCAAAGCCCGTGTCTATTAAATACATTTGGTCCTCGTGATTGATCAGAATTGTTACATGCGTCCTACCAAGTTGATGATATTCATCGGCAGCATGATTATAGACAACACCGTTTGTTAAGACTGCGTTAAACCCATTTTCTAATAGGTAGAAATAAAAAAGCGGATTAAGTTCGTAACAAATACCGCCCTCATTTCTTTCGATGATTTTGTTCATTAAGTTTTCCTTTGTAATTTCACCTGTTTTGTTTTCAATGATGGTTAAATTTTCAAACGGTATATTTTGTGCTGTTTTTTCAAGAACCTCATCTAAATTTTCAAAAGTAATGGTTTGGTTCATTGGTAAACCTATTCTTTGATGAAATAAAGACGTCAGTGTTTGCATTTTTATTCCTCCAAGCTTATTGTTGCTAAAAAAAATGACTACAAATTGGCAGACAATTTGAGTCATTTTTTACATTTTAAGGTTATTATTTTTCCTTTTTATAAAAACGCTCCCCTGTTTGGGGGTTAAAGTACACTCTTGTTTTCTCATTGGTGATAGGGTCAATGTTTATTTCATCCGTTTTTTCAAATCCGGCGGGCACTTTTTCACCCTGTCGACCTTTGAAACGTTTGTCATAAATAAACACTCCTAATAAAATAAAAACAATAACAGCGATGACTTGCAAGCCGTAATAGGCAATAATTATCCAAAGTCCGTTCATTACATTTTCTCGACTACTACTGCCGTACCGTAAGCAAAGATTTCAGTCATATTTTTTCCGGCTTCCCCTGAGTCGAACCGAGTCATGACTATTGCATTGGCCCCCATCGCATTGGCATTCTTGATCATCCGGTCCATGGCCTCTTTTCTCGAATCCTCCAGCATCACGGTATATTGTTTAATTTCTCCGCCTACCAACCCTTTTAAGCTTGCCATAATATCCGCACCCAAGCCGCGGCTTCTAACAATTAAACCAAAAACAGGTCCTTTTACTTCAACTACCTTGTAACCTTGGATATTTTCTGTTGTTACTACTAACATACACTCACCCCTATCAAACATTAGTAGATATATATGTACACTCTACTTTATTGAGTACCCATTATTCCTTATTATACCATTAAAAAAGTGTCAGGCACCATTCAATTGTGTACTTCAATTTTATTAGTTTACTTCATATCAAAATGGACAAATGAAACCCTATTTAATAATAAATCCGATGCCTCACTCGCATATAAATACAACCGATGCATCGGTCTAGTCATGCCTACATACAACAATTTGATGTCTAACTCTTCCTCATTGTATGACTCTTCTAAGTTAAGAATTAGTACGGCATCGAATTCCAATCCTTTTGAAAGGTACGAAGGTAAGATTACAACACTGCCCTTTTTCATATCTTCTTTTTCTTCTAGAAGTTGAATTGGAAGTTTGCTATTTTCAAGTATTTTATGTATTCGTGAGCACTCTTTGTCAGTTCTTCCAATAATCGCAATCGAGTTAAGCTCGTCCTTTTTGAGTAAATGAATATCCTGTTCAAGGATCGCTTTCACCTGATCCAAATTGGCAGGGTCGATTTTTGTAAAACGGGGTTTGTCCCCATGACGAATGACGGGTTCTACTTTTGGCAAGTCTTTTTCCATGATGGAAAGAATGTCGTTTGCTAAGTGCATAATCTCGACTGTCGTTCGATAACTCTTTTGTAACGTTTGATAATTTGCATTCGGAAAAATATCGTTTATTAACGGTTCCCAACTATTCAACCCTCGATAAGAATGAATTCCTTGGGCTAGATCTCCAACAATCGTAAACAATTCTGTTTCAAAACCTTCTTTTAGTGCGGCAAATTGGAAATAACTATAGTCCTGGGCCTCATCAATGAAAATACTTTTCATTTTATAAGGTTCTTCGATCCCTTCCAGCTTCGCCTTCATATAAAATAACGGTGCTAAATCCTCGAGCTCGAGCGCCTTTTTAGCAAAAATCCTTTGACAATAGTTACTTAACCTCTTGCAGTCTGCCTCGGAAAGCGTCCGAGAATATTTTTGTAACAACTCAGGGGAGGTCATTAGTTCCTTATAAAGTGTAAAGATATCTTTTTTAACAAAAGCAGCCATATAATTTTTTATTGCGACTTTCGACTCTTTCTCCACCGAACTGATTCTTTTTTCTTTCGAATCCATGAAGCTGACTACTTTTTCCTTTCTTTTTTCGGACTCCGGCCTGCTGCTAAAAAGGAGCTTTTCTAACGCATCGTCATATTTGCTATTAAGTTTAGAAAGAATCAGTGATTTTTTTAATCTTAAATCATTGGCTAATAAATTTTTAATTTTATCCAATCTTTTATAGATAGGTAAGTACTGAAATTCATTTATAAATAGTTTTTTAAGTTTCGCCCCTCTCAACAGGCGTGATTTTTCAATCATAAAATCCTCGGAAGGGGCCAAATTATACTCAATTTCTTTTAAATAGTGGTCGATTAACTCTTTAAAGTCCAGCGATCCTTTATAACTTGAAACCCATTGGATTGTTTTTGATTTTTCATTTCCGTTAATAAGCGCCATTAATTTTGAATTCGGCGATATTAATGTTAATTTCTTCCCTAAACAACTTCTCATAAATTCAATATAGGTCGTTTGTTTTATCTTATTAACCCCTAAATCAGGCAGAACGGCGGAAATATAATCGATAAATAATTTATTAGGTGCTAGGATCATTAATTTTTCTGGAGGAAATCGATATCCAGAAGAGTAGAGAAAGTAGGAAATTCGATGGAGTGCAATGGTCGTTTTTCCACTTCCAGCCGCTCCTTGGACGATAATGGGGTGTTTCAGTGAAGCTCGAATGACTTCATTTTGCTCATTTTGGATGGTTGCGACAATTTCTGTTAAGCGATTATCTGCTTTTCCCGCTAAGGATTTCTGTAATAACTCATCATGTGTGGTTAAGTCGATATCTCTAATATCTTTTAATAATCCATTCTCGATCTCGTACTGTCGCTTTAACGATAAATAACCACTTTGCGTTTCCCCGTAAGCGTCATAGGTCACATCCCCAAGCCGTCCATCATAGTAAACATTGGCAATTGGTGACCGCCAATCAACGATAATCGGAATCTGATTGACACGGTCAAACAGTGAGGCTTTGCCAATATATAAAATCTCTTCGTTGGTGTCACCACTGCTAGTAAAATTGATTCTAGAAAAGTAAGGTTTGCCGATGACGCTTGATAGCCGTTCCAATTCACTCTCGGCCAATTCTAAATACTGAGCATTCGTCAGTAGGTTCATGTAACTTAAACTACTGTCTGATGTGTCCAGATCTGCAAAGGCCTCTTTTAAGTTCTCAACGAACTGTTCCTTATTTCCCTTCGACATTTCCAAAACACTTTTAATATATTCCTTAGTAAACTCCAGGCGCTCCACTTCTGATTGATAATCTTTATGGTCACGAATTGATTTTTGTTTTTTCGGGCTCATACTCTTAATCCGTCACCTCTCAATATGAGTTTTATAAGGATGGAACCGGCACAAAAAGAAACATCTACCCTTTTTAGTAGATGTTATTCTTAAGATTGGAGTTATATTTTACCATTTGATAAATGTTTAATCAACACTTTTAGAAGCAGAGAGACGGTTCTTATTCTTTTTTGAATTACGTTCTACCGACCACTAGATCCGCCCCTGTGTCCTCACCCTTTGAAAAAGAGTAAAGCAATGAGGAAAATAATCAATCCTATTAAGAAAATAGGACCAAAGCCCGTACTGTATACAAAATAAATTCGAATATTAAGAAGGGCATGGATAATAAGAATGATCAGTATGCAAAAAAGTAAAAAAATGGTTAGCTGTACATTTTTATTCCGATTTCGATTCAAAGAATTGGCTCCCTCCTAGAAGCTCTACAGGGACACTTAATGGACGAACTTACTCTTGTTTTTTATATAAATATTTTAGGTTGGTTTGAATTATTCCTCCACCCCAAGAAAAAGCGACGAACCGTCTCCCATGGTTTTCCTCAATTACCTTGATTTATGTCAAGGTAATTAAAAAATCGATTCATTAAACTAAATGTAGTAAATCTGAAAGGAGTTAAGCATACATAATCTAACCTTGATTAGCGGTTTCAAAAAATTTGTTTACTATATAGGAGGCTATTTACCATGAAAAAAAATCTCGGATTATTTTTATTAACGGGTCTTTTAGTATTAGGCTTAGCTGCTTGCGGAGATTCAGATGAAGGAAACAAGACGTCCAATGCTAGTGAAAAGACAACTGCTCAATCAGCAGAGACTTCTAGTACAACAGCATCAGATGTGGAAGCGTTCACTATCACAGCTTCTAACTGGAAATTCACTCCAGATAAAGAGTTGATTATTAAAAAGGGATCGAAAGTCAAATTGACTCTGGTTAACAAAGAAGGAGCACATTCAATTAGTAACGAAAAATTAGGAATTGATCTTAAAGCCGACGCACCTGCTGAATTTACAGCAGATACAACAGGAGAATACGAATTAACTTGTTCAACAGTTTGTGGTGCCACGGAAGACCACGAAGGAATGAAAATTTCACTAAAAATAATCGACTAAGGTCTTAATTAAAGCCAGAAGTCTCCTACCTTGTTTCAGGAGGAGACTTCTGGCTTTCTTATTGATTCCTTTAACTCGTTTTTGCCTGCCACTCAAAAAAAATTATAGAATTTCTAAAAAAAAGTTGGAGATTGTTTATTTTTAGGATTCGCCCATTAAGCTGCAAAATTCGCCCATTGAATAGTAAAATCCGCCCATTAAGCTGCCAAATTCGCCCATTAAACCGTAAAATCCGCTCATTGAGCCATAAAACTTACCCATTGGACCACAAAACGAATCCATAAACTAGTAAAATTTATTTTGTTTGCGAAATTTCGTTAACAATTTGGGTTAATGCCTCGTTGATTGACGTAATTGGACGTCCGAGAACCTTTTCAAAATCATTACTTTCCACTGCAAGTGAGCCATTTCGAATACTCTCTTGAATTCCAACAACAATCGGAATGACAAAATCCGGTAAGCCTAAACCTTTCATGATTTCGGCATACGTCTCGTCTGAGACTTGCTCTACAGGTATCTCTTTACCCAATACAGCTCCAAGAGCAGATACTAATTCTTCTTGAGATAATAGCGGACCAGAAAGTTCATATACCTTATTTTCATGACCATTTCCTGTAAGCACAGTGGCTGCTGCCTCTGCATAATCTTGTTGTAAGGCCCAGCCTACTTTTCCACTTCCGGCTGAAGTTACCCACGGAGCACCTGCTAACACACCTTGAATGCTCCCAATTTCATTTTCCAAATACCAATTGTTACGCAAGAAAGTATATGGAATTCCAGTTTTAATGATTGCTGCTTCTGTCGCAACATGAGGCGGTGCCATTATATTTGTGCTTTCTGTTGCATTTGCCAAACTTGTATAAGCAATAAATTTCACTCCCGCCCGTTCAGCTGCTGCAACTGCATCTGTATGCTGACGAATTCTTGTTTCATTGTCACCATCCGCAGAAATAATTAATAGACGATCAATCCCGGCAAAAGCCGTAACTAAGCTTTGCGGCTGGTCAAAATCACCCTGGCGAACTTCTACCCCGCGAGAAACTAAGCCCGCAGCTTTTTCGGGATTGCGGACACTGACCGCCAATTGATTCGCTGGTACACTTTGTAATAACTTCTCGACCACTTTTGATCCCAATTTACCTGTTGCACCTGTAACTAATATTTTCATATTAAATTCCTCCTCTTTCTTGTTCTATACCATTAGGTTGGTTCATTTTGTGAGCTAGTGACAATCACAAGAACCGTCCTCACACTTACTTGTAACTAATTTGATTACCTGTAATCATTTTAATAACACGTTGATCTTTTGTCAACTAAAAAACGCATTATATATTTTGTTCGTAAATTTGGTATAATACACTTGTAATCAAATTGATTACATTTCAATTATTTGGTGATATTAAAGTGTATGACAATAAGGAAGGTGAAGAAAGATGTCGATTAGCAGCCGTTTTGCGGTTGGAGTTCATATATTAACACTCCTTGAGGTAAATAAAGGCGGAGTAAACTCATCCGAGTTTATTGCCGGAAGTGTAAATACAAATCCAGCCGTCATAAGAAAAATAATGGGCATGTTAAAAAAATCAGGGTTAATAAATATACGACCTGGTATTGCTGGTGCTGACCTAGCAAGGGATTTATCTATGATTACCTTGTTGGATGTTTATAAAGCTGTTAATGTTGTACAGGAGAAAGAATTGTTTAGCATCCATGAAAATCCCAATCCTGAGTGCCCCGTTGGCAGAAATATTCAAGATGCGATTGGTCCACTGTTTTCAAGTGCTGAGAAGGCAATGGAGAAAGCTCTTGAAAATGTAACCATTGCGGATGTAGTAAGTGATATTTCTAAGAAAGAAAAATTGAATAGTATATAGCGAACGACATCTTTTCTGAATGTCGTTTTTTCATGTTAGGATCCGATTTTTCTCGCCTAGATTTTAGTGTTTTTTACCATTATTTCACATCATATGTGATATAATTATGATATCACTTTTATATCAATTTTAAAAATTGGAGGGAATGTAATGAGAGAAAAATCAATTTTTAAAATGAATGGGTTTGCCGCACTTATCATTGCGCTTTTGTGTATTGGCTTTGGAATCTTTTTAATCGCCACCGGAACTATCCCTGAAAAAATAACTGGTGGATTCGTCATCATTATAGGATTGATTGTTGCAACAAGTTTGACGATTGTTCAGCCCAACGAAGCAAAGGTATTAACCTTCTTCGGTACCTATCTAGGTGTGATCCGAGACCAAGGATTATGGGCCACGATCCCCTTTACTTTCAAACGAAGTGTTTCCTTACGAGTGACAAACTTTAACAGTGAGCGGCTAAAAGTAAATGATCAAGAAGGAAACCCAATTGAAATTGCAGCTGTTGTTGTGTATAAAGTGAATGATGCAGCAAAAGCATTGTATGACGTTGAAAACTATGATAAATTCATTCAGATTCAAAGTGAAACCGGCCTTCGTCATATTGCGAGCAGATATGCCTATGATTCATTTGATCATCCTGATAACCCATTAACACTTCGCCAAAATAGCGATGAAGTCGCAGACGTACTCATGTATGATTTGCAAAAAAGACTGGATGTTGCAGGTGTCGATGTCATCGAAGCTAGAATTATGCATCTTGCCTATTCTTCTGAAATTGCTTCTGCCATGCTGCAAAGACAACAAGCGCAAGCCGTACTATCTGCACGAAAAGTGATTGTCGACGGTGCAGTAGGGCTTGTTAAAGCTGCAATTGACCAACTCGCAGAGCAAGAAATTGTTGAACTTGACGAGGAGAAAAAAGCGCAAATGGTCAACAACTTAATGGTTGCGATTGTCTCTGAAAAAGGAACGCAGCCGATTATCAATACAGGAAGCATCTATTAAGGTTGTGTAGTAAATGAGCAAACGAAAATCATTTCCGCTTCGGATTGATCCGAAGTTATATGGAGTGCTGGAAAAATGGGCAGAAGATGAAATTAGAAGCGTGAATGCCCAAATCGAAGTCATTTTAAAAGATGCCGCCAAAAAGGCCGGAAGATTAAAAAAAGAATAGACCCAAAAGATGAATTTAAAATTATGTTAAATTGTGATCAGTCCCTCAGCTCAATAATAAAGTCGTACAGCAAATTGCTGTGCGGCTTTTTATTGTTTATTGGAATTTCCAGCGCCTCATTATGAACTAAAGGAGACAAGCATGAAATTATTTCAAAATAACTATTGCAATATAATTGTAATATTGATGTTATGTCACTGTCACACCTTTCTAGTATATTGAACCTATCAAATCACACTAGGAGGTAACAATCATGCTAAAGAAATTCATTGCAGCATTTGTCATCATCGTTTCTTGTGGCTCATTGTTTGCTAACATGGGTGATAAAGCGGAAGCGGCTTATTATAATACAAAGGCAGTTGCGGTTGCAAAGTCTAATTTAGGAGTACCTTATCGTTGGGGCGGAATGTCATCTAGTGGTTTTGATTGTTCAGGTCTAGTGAAGCATTCCTATGCAAAAGCTGGAAGAACGCTAAACCGTACAGCCGCTCAAATGTACTACGGAAACGGATATCGTATCTATAATTATATCCAACCGGGTGATTTAATGTTCTTTGCTCCAACCAAAGCAAGTCGGCCGACACATGTCGCGATGTATATTGGGAATGGTAAAATGATTATGGCATCTTCATCAAAAGGAGTCATGATTACAAGCACAAACAATCCATATTGGCATTCAAGATACGTTGGAACAAAACGCGTTTAAAGACCATCCTAGATGGTCTTTTTTCTTATCTATATATTCTAGTTATCATATCTTCTTTTATGAAAATTCTAAAAGTACTCTGCTTCTAAATTCAATCAAAGTCCATACATACAGATGTTTATTATTTTTTGTGCTTTTTTTAAGAGTGATAAAACTCATTCCTCTATTTATGCAGCAATTCGCGTTTCATAAAATAATTTCCTAATGGTTACATTATTATTATAAAACTGAGGGTCTTTTTTACTCATAAATTCTCCCTATATAATGGGTGTTTGTTTTTCTAATTTGCATTTTTTATTATACGGGATTTATGTAATAATATGGGATTATCTTATATTAATGTAAAAATGGAATAAGGATATTTCCCCTCTGAATCATAGCTCTTTATTGTTTTTTATCAAATCTATCAACTCTAATATTGCATCTTCTAATTCAACTGCTGCTGTACCGTCTTCTGGGATTTGTTCGATACTATTTTCAAATTCATTCAGTCTTGCGCATAGATTCTCCAGGAATTCATCGGACTGCTGTTTCTTTGATTGATATTTTTTTGCTTTATTCAATAGTTCCTTGAACATAACATCCTCTTCAATTTCTTCAATCAAACTCCAAACCTCTTGGAAAACTGACTCTAATTTTTGTACAGACTTGTGAAGCTTTTGTAACTTTCCAATTGAATTTTCCATCCCAAAATCTTCCTTTCATTTTTCAACTTTCCTACTTTGAAAAAAACCCGCCCTTTAATTATTTTAATTTCAACTTAATGGTTTCACTAAAGTACCCTCTATCCCTATGATACAAAATAATTGCAATTACTAAAATTCCTGATGCTATAAATATAGAGGTGTTCCCCAAATAAGTGGTTGAAAATGTCCCTGTCAATGCTCCAAATAAAAATGAGAGAATGATCATAAAAAATTCTATGAATTGTTTTTTTGCTTCACGATCACGTTCTTTTATTGCCAAGTAGGCGGCTTGTGTCGCCGTTCGAAGGTTACCTGTCGTCATTGTTGAGTTGTAGGCCCACTTATCCAATTTATTGAACGTCGAAATTTGTAAAGAAGATACAAATGCTATACACACTGTGACTATGATGTTAGGCACGTTTCCTGGCAACAGACCAACTGTAATTAAAACCAAACATTCTATGATAAGAATCGATCTTCGATAGCTATGTAATAATTCGCGCACATGAGGAATCTTTACTATTTCTGAAACCAAAACACCCAAAATGAAGGCTATAATAGGCGGAATAAATAGCAAAGTGCCTCTCCAATCTTTGCTTGCTGCTTTAACAGCCAGTAATACCATATTTCCCGTTTGCGCATTGGCAAACACTCCATCACGGCTAATAAACGTATATGCATCTAAAAACCCGCCAACTATGGCTAACAAACTACCCAAATAAATGGAGTTGGACGATAACGAGGGAATTTTATCTTTCATTTTGTAATCTCCTTGATTCTGTTTATTCACGTGATTATTATTTCCAAGAAGAAACAAGAAAACTAATCTAAGTGTGGTTGTTTCACAGGAATCGTCAAAATTATATCATTCCACAGAAATGATGGTCTGTAAATAAAAATAACCTACCGTTCTAAATGATTCAAAGAAAGGTAGGTTATTTTTATTTACTGATTGGAATTTTTTGATAAAGGCTATATTAACGTAATAAATTAAGGGTGATTAACCTTAATTATAAATGAAAAGTACGACTGGACAGCGTGTACTTGTCAATCCGGTCTCGGTTCGGTTCGTACCCGATACCTGGAAGCTTTGGAATTGTTATCATTCCATCTTCGACGATTACCTCGGGATCTATGATATCTTCCTTCCAGTAATGGGCAGACGCTGCTGTGTCACCTGGTAGTGTAAAATTAGAAAGGCTAGTAATCGCAATATTATGTGCCCTTCCCACTCCGGACTCAAGCATGCCTCCACACCAGACAGAAATCCCGTTTGCCTCACATAAATCATGGATTTTTTTAGATTCTGTTAACCCTCCAACACGGCCAATTTTAATATTAATGATTTTACAACTGCCTAGTTGAATCGCTTTTCTCACATCTTCTACACTATGGATACTTTCATCCAAACAAATCGGTGTCTCCATTTGTGCTTGAAGCTGTGCATGATCGACGATGTCGTCAAAGCCTAATGGCTGCTCAATCATCGTTAAATTAAATTGGTCCATTGCCTTGAGTGTATCAATATCTTCTAGGGTATAAGCTGTATTGGCATCAGCCATTAATGGAATCTCTGGATAGTGTTTTCGTATCTCTGCTAAAATATTTAAGTCCCAACCCGGTTGAATTTTCACTTTAATGCGTTTGTAACCCTCTTGTAAATGACCCTCAATCAAAGCCAACAATTCTTCGACTGTATCCTGGATTCCAATACTAACCCCAACCTCAATCTTTTCTAATGTTCCCCCGAGCGCACTCGCAAGACTTACTCCTTGCTGTTTTGCGTAAGCATCCCAAATCGCTCCTTCTAAGGCAGCCTTTGCCATGTAATTCCCTCGGACATGAGAAAAAAGTTCAGAGACCTCATCTGGATGAGAAATTGGCTCCTTCAGAAGTAGAGGAATCAGGAAATCCTCCATCATATGCCAATTGGTTTTGACTGTTTCTTCTTTATATGTAGCATCAATTGCAGCAACAGATTCTGCCCAGCCTGTCATTCCATCCTTCGTTTTGACCTCGACCAGGATAAAATCTTTATCATATTCAGTCCCTACAGCTGTCGTAAAGGGATGTAAAAGATCCATTTTCATATGCCTTAACACGATTCGTTCGATTTCCATGCTAATTCTCCTTCACTCCGTTATGAAAGTTTCTTGTTAATACATAATGATGAAGAGTAGGATGGTCACTCTTCTTTACTGACGTAACCGCCCACCCTTTGCTTAAATAATGGGTAAAAACTTCACGTGTTTTCAGTCTCCATTCTAATGCGACCTCCAAATTTTTTGATTTAATCATCTGGAATTGATTAGGAACAGGAACATAGAGGAAATTTGCCTTCTCCTCGTAATTAAGATAAACATTCTTCGCCACCGGCAAGCCCTCAACATCCTCCTCGACATCAATCAAAAGCGGAATTTCATGGATAACCATAGATTCTGACCTCAACTGGGACGTTTCTTCAGCAATATTCCATTCCACTAAAAATCGATCAGATGGCAAACCAGCATTAAGAATATCAGGCATTTCGCCGTAGCAGTTCTCAATATACTTCGTACAAACTCCGCCTAACTTACTTAAATTTAGATATCCATTGACAGTTTCCAGTGGATCATACGTCCACTCGATTCGTCGATAGCCCATTTTTAGCGCTTCTTCTCGCTGCGCTAATTTTAATTTTTCTCCAATCCCCATTTTTCGAAAATCTGGGTCGATTCCCATACTGTGTGAACATAGGTACACATTTGTCCCATCAAATCCTGGAAAGCTATATTGAAATCCAATTAAACGCGCCCCAGAAAAAGCGCCAATTACCATCCCGCCATTTTTAACCACGGCAATGCTATGATTCACGGGGACCGGATCCTCATCGGCCCAAATCAAACTTTCTAAGTCTTTCACAGCAGTCAATTCCTCTGCTGAATATAACATGCGTATTGTAATCGATTCTTGAAAATTCATTTTGAGTAACGATCCTCCTGCCACTTGATTAGATAACATTTTTAAGAAAACTTTTTAAACGATTACTAGTAGGATTGCTAAACAGTTGGGCTGGAGCTCCCTGTTCTTCGATGATGCCGTCACACATATAAATGACACGATCGGCCACCTCTCTTGCAAACTTCATCTCGTGAGTCACAATCAGCATCGTCATTCCCTCTTCTGCCAATCCCTTCATAACGTTGAGAACTTCACTTACCAGTTCTGGGTCTAAGGCGGAAGTCGGTTCATCAAACAGCATAATTTTTGGATTCATTGCCATTGCCCGAGCAATCGCGACACGCTGTTGTTGACCTCCGGAAAGTTTCCGTGGGTATACATCCTTTTTATCTTTAAGGCCCACCCTTTCGAGTAGAACTATTGCCTTTTCGACAGCTTCTGCTTTCGATTTCCTTAATGCTTGCATCGGTGCTTCGATAATGTTTTGTAAAACGGTAAAATGCGGGAATAAGTTAAACTGTTGAAATACCATCCCCACTTCCCGCCTAATTTGTTGAATACTCCTTGGCGAATAGTTTAATTCCGTTCCATCAATGGAGATTCGGCCAGATGAAAGGGTTTCGAGTCCATTCAGACAGCGAAGGAGAGTACTTTTCCCCGAACCACTTGAACCAATTAGGGCAACTACCTCGCCAGGATACACCTGTAAATTAATACCTTTTAAAACTTCCAGCTGGTTAAAGCTTTTATGAACATTTTCAATCTCAATAATAGGGTGAAGATGATCTTTCACTTTGTTTGACACGGTAGGTCCTCCCTTGACTAACGTTCGCTAATCGACAACTTAAATTCTATCTTTTTTAAGAAAAATGAAAAAATTGTTGTCATTACTAAGTAAAGAATGGCAGCAGTAATATAGAATTCGATAAATGCATAGTTCGTCGAAGCAAATCTTTGTGAAGTCATCATCAATTCTGAAACGGTAACTAGCGAAGCGAGTGATGAATCTTTTAAGAGTGTAATAGACTCATTGCCAATCGCAGGGATGCTTACTCTTAAGGCCTGCGGGAGAATAATTCTTCGCATGATGGTTGGATAGCTCAATCCAAGTGACTGTGCTGCTTCCATCTGGCCTTTCGGGATTGACAAAATCCCTCCTCTTAATATTTCAGCAATATAGGCTCCGGCATTTATCCCTAGCGCAAGCACAGAGGCAGTAAAGGGATCTAATTCAATTCCGATTTGCGGCAGTCCAAAGTAGACAAGGAATAATTGGACCAAAAGGGGGGTCCCTCTAAGGACCCAAATATAAAAGTCTGCAAACAATGACAAAATCTTAAACTTTGAAATTTTCATAATCACAATGATTATTCCCATAATTAACCCTAGTACCAAGGAAAGAATCGAAATTTCAAGGGTCATTATTGATGCCTTGAGTAAAAATGGAATGTATTCAGTTACGAGAGAAAAGTCTAACATATTTTTAGCTCCTTATCGGATGTCTTTTCCAAACCATTTTTTACTAATTTCTTCATATTTACCGTCTTTTTGCATTTCGACAATTATCTTATTGATTTCTTTGCGGAAATCCTTATCTTCTTTTCGAATCGTCATACCTGCTAATTCTGTGTTCAACAATCCGTCTACAGCTACTAAACTGTAATTCTGGTCAAGAATAATTTTGGCTCCAACACCTTGGTCTGTGGATACACCGTCTAAACGGCCATTTACTAAGTCCTCAAAGGCAAGAAAATCATTTTTATAAAGTTTTACATCGGCCCCAGCCTTGGTAACTGCTTCGGCAGCAGTCGTTGAAATCGTCACACCAATTTTTTTCCCCTTCATGTCTTTTGGTTCTTTAATGGAAGATTCTTTTGGAACAAACAACTGATTACCTGTCGTAAAATAAGGCTCGCTAAATGATACTTTCTTCTTCCTTTCCTCTGTAATCGCCATATCGGAAATGATGATATCAAACTTTTTACCGGTTAATGCAGGGATCATACTATCCCATGGGTTAGCTACTAAAACCGCTTTAACACCGAGTCTTTTGGCCACTTCTTGGGCAATATCTGCATCAAAACCTTCTAACTCATTGCTTTTGTTAATGAAGTTGTATGGAGGATAAGCCCCTTCTAAAGCAATCTTCATTTCACCCTTATCTTTGATGGATTGAAGCGTATCACCGTTTGATGAACCACTCGTTTCTTTACTCCCACCACACGCTGACATGACCAAGACTAGACTAGTAATAAACAATCCCACGATAAATTTTTTCATAAAGAATCCCCCTTATTTTTTATTTTTTTGAAGCGGCCTCTAGGAGTAGATAGGCTAATAATTTCGTTCCATATAAAAGCGCCTCTTGATTAAATTGCATATCCGGGTCGTGAAGTCCAGGACGCAAGTCACAGCCTAAACCAATCATGGTCGCCTTTACATCAGGATTTTGCAGGGTATAGAAATGAAAATCTTCGCCCCCTTGTGAAATACAGTTGTCGACTACATTTTCTTCTCCAAGAACTGTGACCGCGGTTCTCTTCGCTAGATTAATAGCTTCCCGATTTAATCTTGCAGCCGGAACAAATTCTTTTACGGTTCCGTTAATACGTGTCCCAGTCAAGGCACCTACCTTCTCTAGTAAATCCATTGCTCTGGACTGGAGCTCATCCATTGCTTCATTTGTTTTAGCCCGTAAGTCCAAAATAAAATTTGCAGTTTCTGGAATGACATTCGAGGAATCTCCGCCAGCCTGTAAGCCTGTCATTTTAATCGAAAAAGAATTTGGATTTTTCAAGCGAATGTTTTGCAGGGCTTGGATTAAATAGGACGCAGCTTCGATTGGATTATTGCCATCTTGGGGTCTTGAAGCATGTGCTTGCTTCCCTTTAATAACTCCATAAATGGTAGCACACGAACTATGAATGATGGCTGGAGCTACTTTCCCCATCGGAACTTCCATCCACGGACGAAGGTGGACACCGAATAAGTAATCGACGCCGTCTAGCGCTCCTTCTTGCATCATTCGCAGTGCCCCCTCCCCCTTTTCCTCTGCTGGTTGAAAAATAAAACGGAATGGCTTGTTTTGTGCAGGTTTATTTGCAGCAATTGCCAAGGCTGTATGTAAAGCAATCGTGCTGTGAGCATCGTGTCCACAGGAATGATTGGGCTGTATGGTTCCTTTCACTTCTTGTAATATGGCATCCATATCAGCACGTAAGGCGACAATTTCATGGCCTTCTCCTGGAATATCAGCAACAATCCCATAATGTCCTTCGTAGGTTTTAAAGTTTATCCCCGCTTCTGTTAATGCTTTCTGTATATATTGTGAGGTCTTCTGTTCCTGCCAGCTAGGTTCGGCCAATTGGTGCAGGTCGGTATAGGTCTTTCGTATCACTTGTTCCCTTTCGTTTATAAAATCGATAAGCTGGCTCATAGTGGAACTCCCTTCCTAATTTGTTCATTCAACAAAAACGCCGTAGTTCGAATATAGTTCTTCTAATTTTTGTTGTCTGATTTGAATTTGCACTGAATCTTTCACATTCATCCCAGCAATAATATAATCCAACAAAATGATTGCAGGGGTGATAGAATGGGCAGCTGATTCAGAATCTTCTTCGGTTGTCAGTGTATAATCGGCCATTCGACCAAGCGGAGATAATAAACGATCGGTAACGCAAACCAATGGTACCCCTTGTTTTTTTGCACACTCTGCAATATGCAGGGTTTCTTTCGAATAACGAGGAAACGAGATAACAAATAGCACAGATTGATCACTCAAATCAGCTAAACGTTCATAGATTTCTCCTGTTGAGGGGCAAAGTGTAACATGTTCCCGAAGCGTATGAAGTTGAAAAGAAAACCAGTGTGCTGGTGCATAGGATGCACCCATACCCAAAATGAAGATTCGATCTGCTTTGATTAATACATCAACAACCTTCCACAGTTCAGTTTCATTAAGTTGATGATTGGTTTGCCGCTGAGATAGAATTTCCTTTTCCAAGAGTTCTGTGAATAGTGAGCTGTGTTCTTCTAATCGACTTACGGTTTTCGGATCAGAGTTAAAGGGATGTAAACTTTTTTTTACGATTTGCTGTTGAATGTAATGCTGCATTTCGCTAAACCCATTAAATCCCAACGCATATGAAAGACGGATGACAGTAGTTTCACTAACTTCCACCTTTCGTCCAATCATCGTAGCAGTGGTAAACGCAGATTCATCTAGTTTTTCTATTAGATATTTGGCCACTTTTTTTTGCCCTGGGGACAAAGTTTCATATTTATCCTTAATAATCGTTTCAAAGCTTTTCATATGTTCCTCCTAATTGTGCAGGAAATCCTTCAAAAAATAATTTTGTTGCAGGAACTTCTTTATTGTTTTTTATTATACATTATTTGTTGAATATTTAGAAATCTTTTTTATTAAAAATTTACTGTTTTTATTACTGTGATATTGAAAACATATAAAAATTAACGGAAACATGATTTATTTCACATACATTTCCATCTGAATAATTTAGAATATTCTTTAAAAATAGAAATTAGGTGAAGGCATGACTTTGATTAAAGGTTTTTCAGATGTTGAAATGTTTATAGATACGTTAAGCTCTCTCGGTGTGAACTGCTTCTTTGGTTGTGATGACCATGAGTTTTTGCTTTCAAACGAAAATACAACGGTCCGTTATGTCCGGCTCCAGCATGAGCAAGCTGCTGTCCATGCTGCGGATGGTTTCGCGCGTGCTACGGGCAGACCTGGTGTCGTCTTGCTAACCACTGCTTCAGGTATTACGAATAGCATTACCGGGATTGCAACTGCTTATAGTGACTCGGTGCCGGTAGTTATCATCGCAGGACAAATACAAAATAATTCGCTTCATAACCATCACGAAGCGTTTCATGACTTGGACATTTCTGGACTTACCACGGCAATAACAAAGCACACCTTAAAAATAAATACCATCGAATGCATCCAAGAGGGCCTTAAACAGGCCCTATCGATTGCCGCTGATGGGAGACCTGGACCTGTTTTGTTAGAACTTACAACAAATACAACTATAAATGAAGCGCAGAATCATCGTTTTGGACGAATCGCTAGTAAGAGTCGGTGCCAAGAAAATTCACTGAAAATGGCTATTGATTTAATTGAATCAGCAAGAAAGCCAGTGATTTTCATTGGGGGCGGGATTATTGCTTCAGGAGCTGCGGATCCTTTAAGAAAAGTAATCAAGCAATCTCGAATTCCGGTTGTCAGTTCCCTTTTAGGGATTGGTGCGATGGAAGCAAGAAATCCGTTGTACCTAGGGATGCTCGGAATGCATGGAACCTTTGCCGCGAATAAAGCGGTCCATCATTGTGACCTTTTAGTTAGTATTGGGGTTCGTTTCAGTGACCGAGTAACAGGAAGAATCAGCGGTTTTTCACCCTCGTCGAAAAGGATTCATGTCGATATCGACCCCGCTGAAATTAATAAAATTATTTCTGTTGATGTGCCAATTGTCAGTGATGCAAAAGAATTTCTTCTTTCTTTGGAATATCAATTAGATTATCCAAAAATTACTGCCAATACAGAAAGTTGGACTACTGAGGTGGTGGGATGGAAAAGGACAGTCCCTCGTTTTGATCACTCCAACAGTGTGCTAAACCCTCAAACAGTTATTCGGCTGTTAAGTGACCATTCCACTCAGGATACCGTTGTGGTTACAGATGTGGGCCAGCATCAAATATGGACGGCTCATCATTATGCTTTTACCCAGCCGCGGACACTGATTACATCGGGAGGGTTGGGGACGATGGGCTACGGTCTGCCTGCAGCGATTGGAGCAGCCGCCGCTTGTCCGGGAAGGTCGGTCATTTGTGTCTCTGGTGATGGCAGCTTTCAAATGAATCTACAAGAATTAATCACAGCTGTTAAGTATCAACTGCCGCTCAAAATCGCCATTTTGAATAATGGCTACCTTGGCATGGTGCGTCAATGGCAAGAACTGTTTTATCAGCGCCGTTACTCGGAGGTTAAAATGGGATCACCAAATTTCGCCCAGGTGGCTCAGGCCTATGGTGTTGCAGGATTTAGTGCCCAGACTGAGGAAGAAGCCAAACAGATCGTTTCGGAAGCATTTCAACATACCGGCCCCGTTCTAATGGAGTTTAATATTATGGAAGAAGAAAATGTGTATCCGATGGTGCCGCCTAACCATAATAACCATCAAACCATCCTTTCACGTTAAAAAAAACGCCAAACCATTGATATGATCCAACGGTTTGGCGTTTTCTAAGTGATATACAGTCTAATTTCAGACTGACTTTACAAAATCAATAAACGCATCTACTTTACTATCTAAGAAACTAAGTGTTCCTTCATCAACCAACTTCCCTGTTTGTTCATCAAACTTCTGATTTGCCAAACCAATCAGTACCTCGTTTCCTCCTGGTGGAAGAATCTTAGCCTGAATACCAGGTGCTGCTAGAATTTCTCGCAAATGCATTTGAGCACGGACGGTTCCGAGCAAACCAAGGGTCGCCCCTAAAGCCATTACTGGTTTACCAATAAAAACCTTGTCCACCCTAGATGCCCAATCTAATGCGTTCTTTAAAACACCAGGAATGGACCAGTTGAACTCTGGTGTAATGATGAGCACCCCATCCGCACTTGCGATTGCAGCCTTAAAATCCTTGACAGATTGTGGTGGGTTGTTTTCCTCGTCCTGATCAAAATGAGGCAGAGAACGGATGTCGGCAATTTCAATATCCATTCTGTCCTTGTAACGATCTTGTATTGTTTTAGCAAGCTGCATGTTAAACGATTCTTTTCTTAAACTACCTACAATTGTGACGATTTTCATGATGAACCTCCAAAGTATTGTTGAAATTTTTGTCAAAAGCAATAGCAGTTCGATGTTGCCCTGTTCTAATTAATAAATAACACCAATTG
Source organism: Bacillus sp. AFS006103 (assembly GCA_002559145.1). GTDB lineage: Bacteria > Bacillota > Bacilli > Bacillales > Cytobacillaceae > Neobacillus. The sequence goes on along the minus strand of NTXX01000014.1, from coordinate 26,598 downwards.
TATTGTCAAATAATTTGCAATAACTCCGGCCCACATACTGAGCCGGAGTTTCTTAGGTCCGCTTTAATTCTAGCCGTCGAGCCACTAGCGACAAAGTATAATTTACGATAAAGTACATCGACGCCACCATAACAAAGACAGGAATCACATACGATCCCTTTTGCGCGTAAATAATTTGTCCATTGTGCAATAAATCCGGTAAGGCGATAACCACAGCTAAAGATGTATCTTTTAGCAAAGAAATAAATTGACTCACCAGAGGGGGAACCATTCTTCTCAGCGCTTGGGGCAGGATGATATAACGTAAGGTCTGGATGTAGTTTAGTCCAGACGCACGTCCTGCTTCCATCTGACCTTTTTCGATCGAGTTTAAACCGCTTCGGATAATTTCTGATATCATAGCAGATTCAAAAACCGTCAAGGCAGCGATTGCCGCTGATGTTATTTCCATTTCAATCCCTATTTCGGGCAATGCAAAATAAGTGAAAAAAATGATCAGCAACAAAGGAAGGTTACGAATTGTCTCAACGATCAAGGCTAGTAATTTCGAAACAACAGGAATTCTTGCATATCTGAGCGTCCCTATGAGACTGCCAATAATAAAACTAAGGACAATTGAAATGGCAGCGACCTTTAAGGTTACCCCAAATCCTTCTAGTAAAAATTTAAGATTGTCCAGTGTATATACTTCAATGAACGGTGCTAGAAACTCCATCTATGCACCTCCTTAATTACTTTTAGCCATGCGTTTTTCTAAAAATCCTACGCCAAGGCTTAAAGGTATCGTTAAAATTAAATAAAATAAGGCCACGAACACATAGGTATCAAATGTTATGTATGTTTTTGCCGAAATTAAATCTCCCTGATACATTAAATCCCCGCCTGCGACGACTGCTAATAAAGATGAATTTTTTACTAAATTGATAAATTGGTTGCCAAGGGGAGGGATGACAATCTTTATAGCTTGAGGGAGAATAACCATTCTCATTGCCTGGCCGTAACTCAATCCTGTCGACCGGGCGGCTTCCATTTGTCCTTTTGGAACAGACATAATACCGGCACGTATGGCTTCGGCAATGAAAGCGGCTGTATAGATAGTTAAACCAATTGTTCCTGCTGTCATTCCACCAAAGTTCCCAGATAAATATGTAAAAAACACGATAACTAGTACAGGTATATTTCTGATAAATTCAATGTATACCGAACCCAGCCCGTTAAGTAGTTTAACTGGGGCAATTCGCATAACGGCGATAAGTGTTCCTAAAATAAAACTCGATAATAAAGCTATTAAACTGGAAATAATCGTTATTTTTAATCCTTCTAAAAATGAATCGATATTATTCGTTAGTATCGAGAAATCCAGCAAACGATCTCCTCCTAATTCATCAGAATGAGCAGGCCCGTCACCTTGAGGACAGGCACTGCTCAACCTGACATGAAACCAGTTATAAATAATTAATTTTTAATCCATTTATTCTTAATTTCATCGTACTTCCCTGAATCCTTCAGACTTTTTAAAGCTTTATTCAGCTCATCGACAAGCGCTTGATTGCCTTTTTTAACAGCTATTCCATAAGGCTCTTTTGTGAACGTTCCTCCGACTAGTTCAAATGACGGATCTTCTTCTGCCATCCCATAAAGAATTGCATCATCTGTGGTCAGGGCGTCACCCTTACCTGACTTTAAGGCTGTAAAAGCTTCCGCATAGTTTTCGAATTCAAGTACGGTTGTTTCAGGAGCTTTTTCACGGATATTTACTGATGAGGTCGAGCCTTTAACAGCAAGTACCTTCGTTCCCTTTTTTAAGTCTTCAATACTCTTAATCTTGCTGCCTTTTTTCACTAGCAATGATTGTCCGGCATCAAAATATACATCCGTAAAATCGACTTCTTTTTTACGTTCTTCGTTTATGGTCATCGTCGCGACAACCGCATCAACTTTCCCATTATTTAGAAGACCTACCCTTGTTTTCGATGTAACCTCCACATACTCAGGCTTAACATCCTTGCCAAACATTTCTTCTGCCAGTGCCTTAGAAAGGTCAATATCAAACCCTTCTACCTCACCTGTTGAAGGATTTTTCAATCCAAACAAACGAGTGTCATGTTTTACGCCAAACACAATTTTTTTATCTTCTTTAATCTGGGCAAGTACATCCTTACTTCCTTCATTAGAAGCCTTGTTCCCGCCGCAACCTGCAAGCAATAATGCCGCCATTGTTGATACTAAAGCCATTTTTACGAGATTCTTTCTTTTGAACATTCCTTTACCTCCATTTAATGATTTAATATACGGCTGAGGAATAATCGAGCACGTTCTTCACGCGGGTTCTCATAAAATTCAGCCGGAATTGCTTCTTCTAATATTCGCCCCTCATCCATAAAAACGATTCGGTCTGCAACTTCCCTGGCAAAGCCCATTTCGTGGGTCACCACGACCATGGTCATCCCTTCTTTGGCGAGTGCTTTCATTACATCTAATACCTCGCCGATCATTTCGGGATCGAGTGCTGAGGTTGGTTCATCGAAAAGCATGATTTCCGGTTTCATTGCAAGGCCGCGAGCGATGGCTACACGCTGCTGCTGACCACCCGAAAGCTGGGAAGGATAAGATTCGGCCTTATCTAATATGCCTACCTTTGCCAGATAATGCTTGGCAGTATCCTTAGCCTCTTTTTCGGGTTGGCCCAATACTTTCATGGGAGCTAGAGTAATATTTTCAATCACTGTTTTGTGGGGATACAAATAGAAATGCTGAAAAACCATGCCGATATTTCGCCTTAGCTTATTGATATCTGTTTTTTTATCCCCTACTGATATCTCATTTACGGTGAGTGTCCCGTCAGTGATTGTTTCAAGATGGTTGATACAGCGCAACAAGGTACTTTTTCCTGAACCGGAAGGACCTATTACGACGACTACTTCCCCTTGGTTGATTGTGAGATTAATATCCTTTAAGACATGAAAATCCCCATAGAACTTATTTACCTGCTTAAATTCAATCATTTCAAACCTCCTGATAAAAACCTATTAAATACACGAATTCCACTTTTGGAAATTTTCAGAATAAGTTAAATTATATTAATACGCTGTCGAATTGTCAAATAGTGACAATTTACCTAGTTTATTCCTGCATTAACCCTTTTTTGAAGTGGATTCATATTTTTATATCTTATGCACATGAAATTTCAGGCAAAATATACTACTATTCCGTAAAATTAGGTTAAATATGTAAAATAGATAAGAATAATGTCATAGTCTGCCTAAGTCATTATCTAGGGGGGGATTTATCTTCTGAACCAGATTGGATTGACATTCAGGAAATCATTTAACCGGCTAAATATACCCCATCACCAGTATTCAAATTCATAGTATTCAAGGTGCCTAGGGTTCTGTTTAATTTTGACTGTAAAATAAAAAGCGAGAACTTCCACATAAATTGGCCCTTATTGATTCAAGCAGAGCATTTTTTAAAAGGTAGTTTCATACATAAGAGATATGTATTACTTACATGTTCTACAAAAGCTCACCAGGGAGGTTAATTATGATACAACAAACTGTAACAATTAACAGAAATGCAGGTTTATATGCTCAGCCGGTCAATAAATTAGTTCAGAATGCTTCGCGATTTAATGCAGATATTTTTCTTACTTACAAAGGACGAAAAGTCAATGTAAAATCAGTCCTCGGCGTGTTATCGTTAGCAATTCCTAAACGGGCAGAAATCATATTAGAGGCTTCCGGGGACGATGAAATAGAAGCACTTCAAGAGATAATTCAAACCTTAGAAATGATAGAATAGGAGTTTTTTTAATAGAAACGAGGGGATTTTGTCGCAAATCGGTCAAACAGCGATTCCCCCTTGTTTCTATTTCTAACTTGAATGATAAAAATTTGGCTTATTTATGCAGTTTTTCGATTTAATGGGCGAATTTCCACATTTAATGGGCGGATCTTGTAATTAATGGGCGAATTTTTACTTTTTATGGGCGAATTCTTTTATTCAATGGGCGAATGGCGGTTTCTCTTAGCGTTCACACAATCTATCAGCGAATATTCTTTTTAGCAGATCCAAAAAAGAAAAAACGCCTAAAGGCGTTTAATAATTACACTTTGGACAAGGTTGTAAGCGGTCTTTCCCGTGTCCGCATTGTCTGCACTTATCTGAGTATTGTTTACCATTTTTAAATTTCCATTGTTCATACGTGATGCCATGTGATCCTTTATCATTTAAGTATTTGATATAGTCATTCCCATAAGGATAAATCAACAACATCACCTCCAGTGCTCCTTATAAATGTATGCGCTTACATAACTTAAAAACACTGAATTCAATAAAAAAAGTGTCAGGTACCATCCATGCTCTGAAAGGCCCGTACACTCTGGATAAAAAATTAGAACCCACCGCTTTAGGTAGATCCTAATCCAATACTACAAATAATAATTCTTCACTAGTTCACCCATGACCCAGTTTGTTCTGGCACCTGAAACTCCACAACTTGGGCACTGAGAACTACCAGTTGTTAAGTCTGCCACAATGGTTTCGACAAGGGGTTGATGGACGTGCTCCGGTGGTTCGAAACTCCATTGCTCCGTTCCACGTGTTGTTGTCAATACGATGGGATCGTTTCCGAAAGTGGAAAAGGTGATTTTCCCTTTGCTTCCCACGATTTCATTGACATCGACATCTTCAAAAGCAGTAAAACACCAATTTCCAACACCATGAATACCTGATTCAAACCTATAAGTGCCTGTGACGATATCTTCGGCACGATAATAGTCCGCTTGATTCGAAGCAAAACCCTGCACAGAGGTAATTGGTCCGAGCAAAAAATCCAATATGTCGAGTGTATGGCTGGCTAAATCATAAAATAGTCCCCCGCCTGCCAATTCGGGTTGAACCCGCCAAGGTAAATTTTGCGGGTCCAATACATCCGGGGATGCTTTTTGATACTGCGTCGATGATACAAATCTAACATCTCCAACTTCCCCATTCTCCAACAGCTCTTTTATTTTTAAAAAGCGCTGCTGTGCCCTGCGGTAGTATGCAACATATAATGGCACTCCTGCCTCCTCGCAATCAGCGATCATTTCTTGACATTCTTCAAAATTTCGTGCCATTGGCTTTTCTACATATACTGGTTTACCAGCCTTGGCTGCCTTGATTGTATATTCTTTATGCGATCCTGGGGGTGTGGCAATATAAACCGCATCTACTTCAGGATCGTTTATTAGTTCATCCGCATTATCGTACCATTTTGGAATATTATGCCTTTTTGCATAATCTCTAGCTAGGGCTCCCGTTCTTCTCATCACGGCAACCAATTCAGAATGGTTAATTTTTTGAAATGCCGGACCACTTTTCACTTCCGTTACATCACCGCATCCGATAATTCCCCAACGAACTTTATCCAACTTCATCGCACTCTCTTCTCCTTTATTTGCCGCAACATTTTTTATATTTTTTGCCGCTTCCGCACGGACATGGATCATTTCGACCTACTTTATTTTCCTTTAAGATAGGACCATTTTGAGGACTTCCACCCTGTTTACTTGCATTTCTAAATTCTATTTCTCTTTCTAGTGCTGCCAGTTTCCAATCCATTAATTCTGGATGTTGCACGCCTAATATAGAATAATAGCTATAAACGACCTGTTCTATATCAACCAGGCTTGAGGTGTATTCTTTTTTCATATGATCACTAATTTCTGGAAGTGCCTCTTTAGAAAGCTGATGACAGAGAGCTTCAATCAGTAGATCCTGGTCTTCCAGTTCATCTGAATAATGATAAGCCTCTCTTAAAACTTGAATTGCCTGGTCAGATTTAATATTTTCTATAACAGAACAAGCAAAAATAATCGAATTTGATTTCTTTAAATAAGGACCCACTGCGTCAACAACAGCATCCGATTGAAACCCAATTAACGCTGATGCAACTTCTTCTAACAAGATATCATCATCATGGTCCAAGAAACTAGCTACTAAGGGAATATGCTTTTCTATTTTCATTAATCCAATCATATAAACCGTGAGAATCCCATTATATGTAAACCATTGTTCGTTTAATTCCTTTTGAAGAATCACTTCTATTTCATCTTCTGTAATCCAGCCATTTTGAACGATGCATGCGGCTAGTTTTTTTGCTTTTATGTAAATAGGATGTTGAAAGGTTTCGGCATGGTCAAGGGTATTGATTGTTTTTAAAAACTCCTTGAAAACTTCATCCTCTGTCCCATTCATTATGAGTTCATATAATGACCAACTATCCTCACTAATGTACCCTTGGAGTGGCTCTTTATATTTTAATGCAAGCTCAGGGTCCATACGGTTTAATAAATTAACTGCTAAATGGATCTTGGTCTTGTCCATCAAAGGAATATTTTCTAGCAGAACCTTAACAGCGTCTTCATTGATTTTCATGTTTTCTATATAGATTAAAATAGAGGAGAGCTTGTCCTTGTTTTTAAAAGCTTCCTTCAATAATTCTATCGTCCACTCTTCTGGGACGTTGGGATAATCGTGTAATGCATGTAGCACTATTTCTTGAATTAAAACATCATTACTAATTAAGTGCGGTTTTATTTTTTCTAAAAAGGTCATACTATCAGTCCCTTCACCTAATATTTCTCATTCTTTTATTATATTTGATTTCGAGCACCATCACCAAAGGATTCTCTCCATTATCGAATAAAATGGTGTCAGGCACCAATAATTAAAAGTGCAAACCTTCTTTACTTGTGGGGGCGGCTAGCTGATAAATGTCAATAAATAGATAAAAATAAAGAAGCCTGAAAAATTCAAGCTCCTTTATTTTTACTTCATAGGCTTATTTAGTTATTAAACAGCGACTGCTGATAAATTCTTTGCTGCTTTTTTTACTTTTTCTAGTCCTTCAGCGATAATCGTTTCGGCTTGTGCTGGCATTGCATTATGGCCTTCGATAATTACTTCATCGACGATTTCCATACCGAATACTAAACCGACAACGTTTCTGATATAAGAAGCGGCCATTTCCATTGGTGCTGCTTCTGGTGTTGAGTAAACGCCGCCGCGTGCATTTAGGATAATCGCTTTTTTGTGTGTCATTAATTGTACTGCTTGTCCATTTTCATCGTACTTGAAAGTGAAACCAGCTTGGTATACATAATCAATAAACGTTTGTAATGGTGCTGGGATGGTTAAGTTCCATAATGGGAATGCGAAAACAACTAAGTCAGCAGCTGTTAGGGCATCCATTGCTTTTTGTTTTGCAGCAAGAAGACGTTTTTCTAAATCCGTCATTTCTTCACCTGATTCTAATTTACCAAAAGCGTTGAATAAATCCTGGCCAAAGTAAGGCATATCTTCAGCGAAAACATCGAAAGTAGTGACATTTACACCCTCTAAATTTTCCATAAAGGTTTCATACATCTTACTTGAAATAGCCTCTGAAGCTGGACGATTATTTGCTTTAACTACTAATACATTCATTTATATTATTCTCCTTTTATTTACATTTAATTTTATTATCTTCAAATCATTTATCTTGAATTAATAATATAATAATATACTATACTTGTCAATAGAACTCTATTAGGATATATTTCCTCTTCTCCGCTTCCAATATATATTATTCTATTAGAATAGCTAATGATGTTTGCTCTAGAATATTTACGTTGACACTAGACCATATAGAATATATGATTATCTCGAATTCAAGATAAATTCGTACTTTAATTTTTCAATAGATGGGAGAGTATATTATGTTAAGAAAAATGGACAGTAAAACGATGGGTTCTAGTAATCACGGTTGGTTAAGAAGTAAATTTCACTTTTCATTTGCAGAATATTATAATCCAGAAAATATTCAATTCGGGGTGTTACGAGTAATCAATGATGATTTAATTAATCCCCAAACAGGATTTGGAACACATCCACATAAAAATATGGAAATCATATCCTATGTGGTGAATGGTGAATTGACCCATGGTGATAACATGGGCAATAAAAATACCATAACACGCGGACAAGTTCAATATATGAGTGCAGGAACAGGTGTGCTTCATAGTGAGCATAATTTAGGAGAAGATACATCAAGGTTTTTACAAATTTGGATTTTACCAGACAAATATGGTCATACACCAGCCTATGGTGATTTTAGATTTAATTGGGATGATCGAAAAAATAATTGGCTGCACATGGTTTCAGGATTAGACGGCGATGCTCCAATTAAAATTAACCAAGACGCAAATATTTACTCCTTGGAGTTGCAGCAAGGAAAGGAAATAAGCTTTCCGGTGAGTGTAGGTAGGCAGGCTTATTTAGTTCAAATAGAAGGAACTTCACTCATAAACGGTATAGAACTCTCTGATAGAGATGGATTAGAGGTTGTTGAAGAAGATATGACAATACGGGCCGAGAAAACGTCGCATATTTTGCTTATCGAAATGAAAAAAGCGAACTAGTTCGGGCAATAGAACAAAGTCTGATGGGATGAGAATCCCATCAGACTTTTTAATTCCATCTGATCAATTTTTTTAAGTATTCCTTATGGCCTGTTATAATTCTCGATACCATTGAGCCGCTGCTTCTACCTCTTGCATGGTTAATTGATGACCTCGATTCTCCCAATGAATTTCTACCTTTGCATTAGCCTTTTCTAATAATGATTGTAAATCAGTTGATTCCATTGGGGAACAGATAGGATCGTTTGTTCCCGCTGCAATAAACACCGTTTTCCCTGATAAATCAGGGAGATCCATTCCTCTTCTCGGTACCATTGGATGATGAAGGATCGCCCCTTTTAAAGCATGTTGATAATGAAATAATAGACTTGCCGCTATATTTGCTCCATTCGAATAACCAATTGCCATGATATTATCTCTGTCAAAGCCATACTTTTCCGCTACTTCATCAAGAAACTCATTTAATTCTTTTGTTCGAAAAATAAGGTCTTCTTCATCAAAAACGCCTTCAGCTAATCTGCGGAAAAACCGTGGCATGCCATTTTCTAATACATTCCCGCGTATGCTAAGCACATTTGCCTCGTCATCAATCATTCCTGCAAGTGGCAGCAAATCTAATTCATTGCCTCCCGTACCATGTAACAATAATAGCGTTGGTTTTGTTGAATTTTTCCCCTTATTGAATATATGTTTCATTAGTAATTTCCCTCCAAACACTCGATATTCCTTTGTGCACCGTTTCCCATTGCTAAAATTTATGATTGCCCGCTGTAGTTTGCATCTTTATTTTCCCTTTCAAAAAGAGATTTTAAGAGTTATTTGGGCCTTTCTATTTCAAAAATTTCACCAATTTTGGCGTAATTATTCCCTGCTAATCGACTTACCGCTGCTAAACCACCTGGATCTATTCTTCCTTTTTCATAAATGTCACTTTCAATATGAAATTGAACGACTTTCCCGATAATAAAATCACAACCCGGTTTATCCTGGTCTCCCAATTCTAAGGTATGCTCTAAAGTACATTCCATTCGAACCTTGGCCTCTTTTACACCTGGTACAGAGATTTTCACACTTTCGACTGGTGTTAAGTGAGCTAACTCTATTTCACTCTGATCAGGCGGAAGGCTTGCTGCTGTATTATTTATTTTATCAACATTTTGTTCATCAACGATATGAATAACAAATTGTTTAGACTCGATGATGTTTCTTGCCGTATCCTTTTGTCTCCCCCCAGAGCGTTGAATAGATAGGGAGATCATCGGGGGATTAGATGACACGATATTAAAATAACTAAAAGGTGCACCATTTAAAACGCCTTCTTTTGAAATCGTTGTGACGAATGCAATCGGTCTAGGTATGATGCTTCCTATTAAAAACTTATAATTTTCTCTTTCAGACATTAAGGCTGGATCAATTGAAAGCAAAGAAATCATTCCTTTTCCCATAATCAGTCCTGTTTTATTATGATGTCAAATAATTGATTAAATTATTGATAATATTTATAAATCAAGAATCTTGAATTTGTGATATTCTTGTAATTTAAAGGCGTTAGCCTCCTTAAGAAATCAGGAAGTAACGCCTTATGTTTTCTATTAATTATTAGACAGTTTTCCAGTCAGCGGCAAACTTCTCTAAACCTTGGTCTGTTAAAGGGTGTTTTGATAATTGCTCAATTACCTTGAATGGAATAGTTGCGATATGAGCTCCAGCCATTGCTACACGAGTCACGTGATCTGGGTGGCGAACAGATGCTGCAATAATTTGTGAATCTAATTTTTGAACCTGGAACATCTTAGCGATTTTTGCTACTAATTCTACACCATCTTCGTTAATATCATCCAAACGACCTAAGAATGGGGAAACATAAGTAGCCCCTGCACGAGCAGCCAGTAATGCCTGGTTCACACTAAATATGAGCGTAACATTCGTTTTAACACCTTTTTTTGTTAAATAGCGGCAAGCTTCTAGTCCATCTAAGTTCATTGGAAGTTTAATGGTAATATTTTTATCACCGCCGTTAATTTTAATGAGTTCGTCTGCTTCAGCAATCATTTGTTCTGCTGTCAAAGCATTTGGTGTTACTTCGGCAGAAACAGATTCAACCTCTGGTACGGCATTTAAAATTTCCGCAATACGATCTTCGAATTTCACGCCTTCTTTAGCGACTAAAGATGGGTTGGTTGTTACACCTGATAATACGCCAATTTTATAGGCTTTTTTAATTTCCTCTAAGTTTGCAGTATCGATAAAAAATTTCATAGTAAAATTCCTCCAAAATATTTATTTTTTCAACAGCGTGTCCGCAATATTCATGGAGCGGGCGTATAAATAGTGAAATAGCAATAACTATGTTGCTGTTTTAAAATCTAAAGCTGCATCTACTTATTTTATATGTTTTCCCTCAAAGATTTCAATATTTTGTTATATTTTTCTAACAAATCTTTTTAAGATGGATATAAAATCCTTTAGTAGTCTTTTCTAGATTTTAATATTAAAACTGGATTTTTTATTTGCGTGTCTTTTTTTTACACTTTACCTACCCATATTATAACTTTCCGACAAAATCCGTCAATTAATATATCTCGAATTAAATGTATTTTTATTTTTTAAAAAAAATCATGATACGAGTCGAGGGCTGCTTATATGTTACTTCTCAATCATTTTTCTATTTTGATTAAGGCTTCCGAAAACCGTTCGATCCCTTCATGGATGGAACTTGTTTCCACCCTGCCATATGTAAAACGCTGACACCCCTTTTCAGAACCTAATATCCCTCCCGGAACAAATGCAATCCCCTTTCTAATTGATTCCTCAAGTAACTTTTGTTCATCTACAGGCTCATTTAATTTGCACCATAGATGAATTCCGCCATTTGGAATAGAGAAGGAAATTTTGTCATCCAATAATTGTTTAAGGCTTGAAACAATCTGATCTCTCCTTAGTTTCAGCTGCTTTCTTAAAAAATGAATATGCGGATCAAAGTACTCGGAGCCGAGAAATTGATTGGCTACCCACTGGGGAAAAATACTGTGTCCAAAGTCCACTTGTTGTTTGGCGTCAGCAAGCCGTTGAATGATTTTTGTAGGACCAATTACCCAACCAATACGCAGCCCGGAAGCAATAATTTTGGACAAAGAACTTATATAAAGAACATTTCCGTTATCATCCATTGTTTTTAGAGTTGAATTTACCACTCCATCAAAGGAGGTTAAACTATAGGGGTCATCTTCAATAATCGGGATACCGTATTCAGCCGAGAGGTTTAAAATTTGTTTTCGTCTTTCCATTGAAAGAACTGTTCCGGTTGGATTTTGATAGTCAGGGTTTAAAAAAATCATTCTAATTCGATGTTTCTTATGAAAATGAACAAGGTCATCGGGATTGAATCCATGTGAATCGACAGGTAATCGATAGATTTTTAAACCAGCCGTATGGAAAATTGGAAGTGAATAGCAGTAGGATGGATCCTCAATCGCAACAGCGTCACCAGGTTTAAGTAGGCATTGAACGATTAAATGGAGAGCTTGCTGGGCACCGGATGTAATTAGAATCGAAGAAGAATCTGTATTTATATTCTTATACTCCTTCACATGCGTAGCAATCGTATCTCTTAATTCTTCACTCCCCTGTGGATCGTCATATCCAAGATAGCCTGTAAAGGGGCGCTCGGACAGGATACGTTGAAATTGCTCATTTGGGAATAGACTTGGTGACAATTCACCACTTGCCATATTAATAAGATCATTTTCCTGTGTTTCCTTACGAATTCTTTGAACAACAGGAAGGTTGGGAAGAAATGAGCCTCGCTCCAAATATCTGCTCCAGTTTGGAATACGTCTATGTTCGAGTCCCCAAATATCTGTACTGACAATGGTTCCACTCCCTTTTTTTCTCTCCACAATCCCCATTGACTGTAATTCTTCATATGCTGCTACCACTGTACTGCGATTCACATGAAGCATTTCAGCCAAGGTCCGTTCTGAAGGTAACATCGTCTCCGGTGAAAATAGGCCTGTGGAAATACCTTGTTCAATGTAATCGGCAATTTGTTTATAAATTGGTCTTTTATTTGTTCGATCTGGTTTCCAGTTCACAATTTCCTCTCCTCTCCAATTAATTGGGACCTACTATGATAAAAAAGTGGATGGTCAATTTTTTTAGTAATTGGATGGTCATTTTTTATCATTTTAACCTTAAAATAGAAATTATACTTTGTCTAAAGCAAATAAATAATTTTATCATATAGTGAGGATGAAAAAAATGAAGATCGGTATGGCACTTATTATTATCGTTTTAATAGCAGCCCTTGTTGGTACGCTTGCGCTCTTGGGGAAACCAGATGAAAACTATAAAAGCTCCGCAAAACAAAACACAATAAGGTTGACAGCAATTTATGTAATCGTTATCTTAGGTGCAATCGGAGGATTAGCTTGGTATATCAGTATGAACTAATATTCCTATCGTAGAACACACATAATAAGCTTAAAAAGGTGTGTTGTTCTGTGGATTTCCCTACTATAAAAACGAACTTTTGGGATGCGATTTTTGCAATCCCCATCATAATATTGTTAACTCAACTAATAAAGGTGTATTTTGTATTACCAAAATGGTTTGTACCAACGATTGCACTTTTATTTGGACTAGGTATTTCCATTTTTATCAGTCACAAGCACAACACACTTGGCGGTATATTTATGGGCTGGTTTTACGGCTATGCAGCGATCGGGACATATGCTTCGTTAAAAACAAATATTATTGCTTATCGGAATAAACGAAGTAAAAAGTAGTCCAGAGAAAAAGAACTTACCATACTGGTTAAGCCCTTTTTCACGAGCACTTTAATACTAAAAAACTGACCCATAAAGTATACTAAAGATATAAATTAGTCATCTGTAGAAGGAGCATACTTCATGGGTTTTATTGTTTATTTTATTCTAATCATGATCATACCACTATTCGTGCAAATGTACTTACGAAATACCTATTCTAAATTTTTAAAAGTGCGAGCCTCCTCTGGATTGACCGGGGCCCAAGCAGCTAGAAGAATCTTGGATCAAAATGGTTTATACGATGTTACGGTCGAAGAAGTGAGAGGTCACTTATCTGACCACTATGACCCAAGAAGTAGAAGTGTGAGATTATCTTCAACAAACTACCATGGTACATCCATTGCTTCGGTATCCGTTGCGATTCACGAGGTTGGACACTGTCTACAGCAAAAGGACAGATATGTTCCTTTACGCGTAAGACATGCCTTAGTGCCTGTGGCTAATATTGGCTCGAATTTTTCGTTCATACTAATTTTAATTGGCATTCTTCTTTCATCTGCCAACTTTTTATTACTAGGTATACTTGCAATGGGCGCTGCAGTGCTCTTTCAAGTCGTTACCTTACCGGTTGAATTCAATGCAAGTTCTAGAGCATTGAATGTAATGATTGGTTCTGGTCTTATCAGGAATGAAGAGGAATATCGAGCAAAGAAAGTACTAAATGCTGCAGCATTAACCTATGTAGCTGCGACAGTAGTCGCAATTGCTGAGTTACTTCGTTTTGTTCTCATGTTTACTGGAATGCAAAATAACGATGACTAATTTACAATAAGACTCCCTGTATCGGGGTCTTATTTTTTCTCTTACATGATATACTTTGCTATAGAAATATCTGTGAATGAATATTGGGAGTGTGTTTTATGAATTATAAAGTTGTCATCTTAGATATAGACGGAACCATCCTCCCGCATGGTAAAACACTTAGTCATGCCACAAAGGATGCAATTCAGCGCTTAAAAGAGAAACAGATGAAAGTGGTTATTGCTACCGGAAGAGCACCATATTTTACAGAGTCAATTATTCAAGATACCGGGGTCGATTCTATGGTCTTTTTTAATGGCGCCTTTGCCTTCCATGAAGGAAAAGAAATATACAAAAATTCCATTGAGAAGCATGTACTAGAAAAAGTCCATCAATTATCCAATGACTATCATCACCCTCTTACTTTTTTAGGCGATACCAGCTTTAGAGTTACACATTTAGATCATCCCTTCGTCTTAGAAGCGTATCAGCATGATCCATGGAAACCGGAGCTTGCCCCGCCGCAATTTTGGAAAAACCAGGATATTTATCAAATCTTCCTTCATTGTGATCTGGAGGAGGAGTCATCCTATCAGACAAAGGTTCCAGAACTGGATTTTCGCAGATGGAGTTCAGGGGCACGAACCTGTGATGTGAATTTGTCCAAGTCAAATAAATCTGTAGGGATTACTAAGTTATTAGAAAAGCTTGGTATTGCACCTGATGAGGCGGTTGCTTTTGGGGATGGTTTAAATGACATGGAAATGCTATCACTGGTAGGAATGGGAGTCGCCATGGGAAATGCACGAGATGAGTTGAAAGCAGTGGCCAATATGGTAACACTCTCTGCCGAAGAAGATGGTGTCCGCTATGGATTAGAGCGTCTCGGTTTAATTTAAACAGAGGGCTCTTCTCTGTGTTGCCTAATGACAAAGTAAGGAGTGGGAGAATTGAATTTAACATACGAAGTGATCTCGGCTGAAGAAATAGAATACTGCCGTGATTTATGTAATGAGCTAATGGCCTTTCAAAAGTCGAGAGCTTACATAAGACCAGAATTGTTTGACAGCATGAATTTCGATACAAGGATGGTTCCTTCGATACATAGTGCTATACACAATTATATCGTAGTCGTAAAAGATGGCCGACAAATCGTTGGATATGTTTATTCCAATATTTCTCCTAAAGAGGCTTATTCAAATGAGTTTGCGACTTTTTTTGATCTATCTTCTGTTCTTAGACCTAATGTAGGTTGTTTATCGCAATTTTATATAAAAGAAGAATACCGCAAATATGGAGTTGGGACTAAACTTCTCAATATGTCGATGGCGTGGTTGAAACAATTCGATGAGGTCGAAGATTATTTTGTCTTTGTTTCAAATGGAAATAATGACGCGCTGGAATTTTATCAACGTAAAGGATTTTCAGTCAGTCATGAAATATTGGATGGGTTTATTACTGTTTTACGGAGAAATAAGTAAAAATAAAAGCTTGTAGGATTTGGTCCATTTATAGGACTTGTTTCTACAAGCTTTTTTATATGTATGGATCGACTTCGTAGTTTTAAATCCATCCTTCTGCAATCGTGCTGTTATCAGCAATAGTGAAGGCTGCATTAGTGATGGCTTGTGCTAATGTTTCGCCCGTTTCGCATATGTTATTAAAGCAAACTTCAGAAACCCCATTCGTTGTATAAATAAAGCCGAAATCTTTTAATTTTTCTACGATGAGCATCGCATGGTCAAGATTTTGATCAGGTTGAAAATCAGTTACTGGAATGAATGTCCCCTTTTCAAAATCAAACCATCTGTCCCACCTATTTAACTTCCAACCTAGTATTCTCCGAGCGATAATTTCTACTTGGTTCATGCCTTTTGACTCCTTTTCTCTGATTTTTTTTATTTTACCATTTTCATAGCGGCAGTCCCACAAAATCAGCTTCAATATTATGACACTTTCTTAACGGGAGCGAGTTGATGACTGAAAATTGCTGGTAGAAGCTAGGGTAGGTCGTCAATCAGAGCTATTGACGACCTTAATTTGTAGAAAAGAGGGAACTTGGTCTTCAATCACGCCTATTAGCGACCAAACATTAGCTAAAACTAGGCAAGTCAGTCGTCAATCATCTATTACAAATTGACGCCTTTCATGCCTGCTTCATGATAACGTTCCCCTGCAGCCACATCCCTTGGAGCCACTTCATTAATTCGCGCTAAGTCCGTTTCAGTTAAGGACAAATGAAGTGCCCCGACATTTTCTTCTAAATACTTGGTCCTTTTTGTCCCTGGGATTGGAACAATATCGTCCCCTTGAGCTAACAGCCAGGCCAATGCTAGCTGCGAAGGCTGGCAGTCTTTTTCACGCGCTATTTGATTAATTTTATTAACCAGCTCCAAATTCTTCTGAAAGTTTTCTCCTTGGAAACGAGGTGAAAAGCGACGATAATCATCCGCAGCCAAGTCTTCAAACTTCTGAATCTGCCCTGTAAGAAAGCCTCTTCCTAAGGGACTGTATGGGACAAAACCGACCCCGAGTTCACGGCAGACCGGCAAAATTTCATCTTCGACATCCCTACTCCAAAGAGAATACTCCGTCTGCACCGCTGTAATTGGGTGCACCGCATATGCCCGTCGAATCGTTTGCGCAGATGCCTCTGAAAGTCCTAAATAGCAAACCTTTCCTTCACGGACTAAATCGGCCATCGCACCTACTGTTTCTTCAATCGGTGTAGTTGGATCGACTCGATGTTGGTAGTAGAGGTCAATATGGTCCACACCTAAGCGGCGAAGGCTCGCTTCACAGGCTTTTTTTACATATTCTGGACGGCCATTTATGCCTAAAAATGCCCCATCCTCTGCTCTTACATTTCCAAATTTAGTGGCAATGACGACTTGATTGCGCCGGTCCTTGATAGCATTCCCAACCAATTCTTCATTTTTCCCCACTCCGTACATATCAGCTGTATCAAGAAGGGTTATTCCCAGTTCAAGAGCACGATGAATCGTTTTAATGGATTCTTCCTCATTTCTCCCGCTGTAAAAGTCTGACATCCCCATACAACCAAGACCCAGCGCCGATACTTCCATCCCCTTTTTCCCTAGCCTTCTTTTTAGCAAACTGCCTCATCCTCTCTTATTGGCCTTTGTTGACTACAACAACGTATATATCCTGTTCATGTTTGCTTTATTTTAACCGTAATAAAACCCACTTTAGATGGTATTAATCTATGTATGATTAGAGAACTAAAAAATGGTTCTTGCTTCGGTAAAATAGACTCCATCTGAAAGTCTATTAACTATAGAAAAAGGACTAGCAGCCCTGAGCTAGTCCCGGAAACTTATTATTTTAATTCTTTAAACCATTCCATTACTTGATCAATCTCAACTTTCGTCGTATACCTGCCTAAACTAAAGCGAATTGCACCCATTCCTACCTCTTCAGGAACATCCATTTCTTTTAAGACGGGTGATAGTTCAATACTGCCGGCATGACAGGCCGATCCAGTTGACGCTGCTAACTGAGGGATGGAATCTAACAGTTCTTGACCTATTCTTCTGACAAAACTGACATTTAATGTATTGGGCAGACGGTCTTCCGTGTGCCCATTCAAAACGACTTGATCCCCGAAGGCATCCTTTAGTCGATTCCAAAAATAATCGGTTAAATCTTTTATTCCAGTATTCCCCACCTGTTGCTTAGCAATTTCACAAGCCGTTCCTAAGCCCACTGCTAATAACGTATTTTCAGTACCTGCGCGAAGTCCAAACTCATGCCCCGCACCATGGATAAGCGGTTCCAAATGGATTCCCTCTCGTATATACAGTGCCCCAATTCCCTTTGGTGCGTAGAGCTTATGGCCGGCAATCGTAAGCATATCTACTTTCAAATCGCCCACATTCACCGGGACCTTACCGACCGATTGGGAAGCATCCGTATGGAAAGTAATCCCATGTTCTTGAGCGATTTCCCCAATCTCTTTGATGGGCTGCAAGGTACCTGTTTCGTTGTTGGAATGCATAATCGAAATCAAGATTGTTTCCTTTGTGATCGCTTTTTTTATTGTTTCTAGTGAAACTTTCCCATCCCGATCCACGTCTACATATGTGACCTTTGCCCCAATTTGTTCAAGAAATTTGCAAGGATTGATAATCGCAGGATGTTCAATTTTAGAAGTAATGATATGATTGCCTTTATGTCGATTTTTAAAATAAAAACCTTTTAACGCAAGGTTATTGGCTTCGCTGCCACCACTTGTAAAAATTACTTCTCTTGGGGTACAGCCAATTAATTCCGCCACCTGTGCTCTGGCTTGATGTAATAATTCCTTCACGGGTAGCCCTGCCCAATGTAAGGCTGATGGATTCCCAAAAAAATGATCTAACAGCGGTTTCATTGCCTCGGCGACTTCAGGAGCAATCGGTGTACTGGCATTGTAATCCAAATAAATTTTTTCCATCAATTGAATCATTCCCTTCCCTTAAATCGAAATTGGGACCTTTACACAGCTGTTTATAAATTCTTTGAACACATTATTCATCTCATCGTTTGTGTTAGCCATTGATTCAGGATGCCACTGAACACCGACCGTAAATGTGGTTGGATGGATATACTCTACCCCTTCAACGATCCCGTCAGATGATTGGGCAACGACACGAAGGTCATTGGCTACCTTATCGATTGCCTGATGATGGAGACTATTCACACGTACTCGTTTAGAACCAACGATTTCAAATAATTTGCTATCCGTGTTGATGGTCACCCAGTGAGTCTCCCGATTTCTATCTATTTTCTGTGAGTGTTGGATAGGTTCTTTGACTTGACTCGGGATGTCCTGGATTAACGAACCGCCCAGGGCGACATTCAAAATTTGAACACCTCTGCAAATTGCAAGCAATGGGATATTGTTTTCAAGTGCATATTTCACCATTGCGATCTCCGCCATGTCCCGTTCGGGTGTAGTTGGACCTAAGTGATGATGCGGGTCCTGACCATAAAGTTTTGGGTCAACGTCCTCTCCCCCGCTAAGAATTATTCCATCGCATAAGACAAGCGTCTCTAATGCGATTTCGGGGCTAATATAGGGAAGAATAATCGGGATCCCTCCATTAGCAGCAACACTTTTATGATAATCATGGTGTACATAGACACCTTCCATATATTCGTTATGTTTCACATAGGCACCTGATATGCCGATCACTGGTTTCTTGCTCAAACCGCTTCCTCCTCTAACTAAAAACACTAGCATAAGTATCTTATCACACTCATTCTACCAGATTGTTTTTTTGAATGATCCAACCAAGTCACACTCTTCAAAAATAATTTACATAATCTTTAATTGAACATCATAGATTACTATGTATGACCGATATACAATCATTTTAAGAAAGTCAAAGGATGGAGATAAAATGGAACATGTTCTTTACAATGGCAAGAAATATATTATCCTTTACAAATACACTTCAGGATTTTGTGAAATAAAGGAAGTAGATAGTCTGCATAATATTCAATTGGTTCATCGATCAGAATTAACCGCTTTAAACTAAAAAAAGCTAAAAAAGGTCTTGAAACCTTTTTTAGCTTTTTTAGTTAACTTTCTTCGACAATTGAGGCGATGATATGTCTAGTATTCCATTGCCCTTCTGAAAAAGCTATAATTGGGTACTTTTTTGGAAAAAGCAATTGAGTGATTTCTTCAATGGAGCGACCTTCTCTGTAGAGATTATTCACTTCACCAGATAGATTTTCAAGGTAATTTAGCTTTTGGGTCATCTTGCTTTTTCCATCCTTAATATAGCCGCCATGACAACAAAACAACGCTTGGAAATCATAGTTGAGCAGGGTGCGAATCGATTGAATGATCACTGGGATGGATTCACTGTCCATAATGACTTTCGTTCGTGATGTTACAAATAAATCGCCTGAAAATAGTCGGCCGCTTTCTTCATGGAAAAATGAGACATGGTCTTCGGCATGTCCCGGTGTGTAGATGATTTTCCATTCTTGACTGCGTGATTGAATGTTCTCCCCAAGCGGCAAGGCATCAAAGGCAGACCGAACTCCCCAGGTAAGTTGCCGGTACTTCGGGTAGGGACAATACTCCGCACATATACCTATTCCTTTCGGATGAACATAAATTGGAACATTCCTATTCGTTTGAATCCAAGGAGCTAAACCAGAATGGTCTTCATGGCTATGGGTTAATGTAACCAATTCAAAGCTTAGGTCCTCATAAATAGGGATAAGTTCTTTTTCAAGACATTGCGGCCCTGTATCGATTAGCATTCCATCAACTAAAAAGGAATAAACCGTTCCTAATATGATTCCTGAGCTTTGAATATTTCCTTCTACGCAGATAACGTCCTCATTAGTAAACATATTTAACATAGTTGACTACACCCCCTTTTTTCGAATTTTCCAAATTGTTAATACAACTGTATCGAAAAATGAATGAATAATCAATCATGTTTTCCTGAAGAAATTTAAACCTGCTTATGCATATTTCAACACATTTTCTCAAATTATATGAAAAAAAGGTGGTTATATAATTGAGTAATTGGCATCTCATTTTATCTGGTATTGCTTTGTTAGTTTTGATTGGCGGTTTAATTTTCACGCTAGGGACTGGGAGAATGGTTAGTACCAGAACCGGTGAATTTGATACGCAAATCAATAAAAGCACTCAAAGGCACCCATACTTACTGAATCCTGTATTTCTTGTTTGGATTATCGCAATCGCAGCAATCATTATTTATATTATCTATTTGGGTTTTAATTACTATTGATAAAAATTAGAAGCAAAGGGCCGTTCCATTGATTGGAGACACCTTTTGCTTTTTTTTAATTTGGCTGGGGCATCCGGTGGAGCACTTTCGGGAATGGTCGTTGCACAAACAAGTTACGCGGGACTCTCTTTTGCAGGTAGCTTCCTTTCCCTTCTGCTCATCCCTGTCGTCATTTGGTCTCGGAGAAGTCAAAGACTGACTGAGAAAAGTTAAAATTCGATATTTTAATTAAAAAGTGAAATTTTTCACGATTTCACAATTAAATTTATTTTCGGAATTTTATAAGTATGGTATAGTCATAGAAAAGAAAAAATGGAGTGATAAAAATGAAACTGCAAGTCCACCGCACTTATAATTTTAATGCAGGTCCTTCCGCGTTACCAATTTCTGTCTTAGAAAAAGCTCAAGAGGAACTGATAGATTTTCGAGGTACGGGCATGTCGGTTATGGAACTTAGTCATCGAAGCAAGGCTTATGAAGACGTACATAATCAGGCAATTGCCAGCTTAAAGGAACTGTTGACCATTCCTGATACGCATGAAGTACTCTTCTTGCAGGGCGGTGCTAGTCTACAGTTTTCGATGATTCCGATGAACTTTTTACAAGCTGGGAAAAAAGCTGGATATGTAATGACTGGTTCATGGTCAGAGAAAGCCTTCACAGAGGCAAAGCTATTTGGTGAAGTTTACCATGCAGCTTCCACGAAGGAAGGCAATTACAGCAGCATCCCTACGCTTGATCAATTACAGTACGATTCAACTGATGCTTATTTACATTTAACGTCCAACAATACGATTTATGGTACTCAGTGGAAGGACTTCCCAGACACTGGAGATGTTCCATTAATTGCAGACATGTCGAGTGATATTCTTTCTAAACCGATTGATGTTAGTAAGTTTGCGCTTATTTATGCAGGCGCACAGAAGAACCTTGGTCCTTCAGGGGTAACAGTTGTGATAATTCGCAAGGACCTGCTTGAACAAGCCAATACAGCTATCCCAACGATGTTAAAATACAGCACGCATTCAAAAAATAACTCATTGTATAACACACCGCCAACCTTTGGCATCTACATGCTCGGAGAGGTCCTAAACTGGGCCCGCGAGTTAGGTGGGTTATCTGCCATTGCTGAGCAGAATGAGAAAAAAGCGAACCTGATATACGAGACTATCGACGCTAGTAATGGTTTTTATATTGGCCATGCAACACCGGACAGTCGTTCTCTAATGAATCTTACCTTCAACTTAGCATCAAAGGACTTAGAAAAGAAATTCCTCGAGCAAGCAAAGCAGGCAGGTTTTGTAGGCGTAAACGGACACCGTTCTATTGGCGGATGTCGGGTATCAGCATATAATGCCGTTCCAGTCGAAGCCTGCCAGGCTTTCAAAGAGTTCATGATTCAATTCCAAACAGAAAATAGTTAAATCGAAAATCACCCTCACTTTGTTTTGTGAGGGTGATTTTTTATGGTACTGAAGAAAAATTCATAATAATTTCATTTTAATGTAAGTTTTGGTTGTTCCGCAAATGGTAAAATAAGGAATACGAAGCATGCGAACTTATTTTTAAAGATAGGATTAAATAGAATCAGGAGGTACTATATGTTAGGTCATTTCGGATTTTCATATGTAGGGCTGATCTATTTATTGATGTTATGGATTCCAAACACCATATGGAGCAAGAATAAGCCAATTGACTATAACCCTTCCCAGGAAAACAAAATATTACTAGTGTTTGAGCGTGTTGGACAAGTATGCTGTACTGGTAGCATTCTATTTTTTCGCGATTTTAACATTGCTTCATTTTCTGGATGGAGCTGGTGGCTACTAGCATCATTTTTCCTAATGGTTTTATATGAGCTTAGTTGGATTCGATATTTTATGAATGAACATACAGAAGAAAATTTTTATCGTAGTTTTTATGGAATTCCCGTACCTGGTGCTAGTCTGCCTGTCATGGCTTTTTTGCTATTAGGTATTTATGGTAAAGTTATATGGCTGATTGCATCTGCAATCATCATTGGGATTGGACATATTGGCATACACATTCAGCATGTAAAAACAATAAAACACGTTCTCTAACTTTTCTGAATAGTATCTTTTGCAAATAAAAAAACACCGCTGTGGTGTTTTTTTGTTTGCATTTTACTTTATATTTCAAGGTGTTTTGGTTTATTTACCGTCGACTACTTCTTTTAATATTTCATACGAACGTTTTTGTTTTTCAGTGTCATAAATATACGATACGGCCATGAGTTCATCGACGTTATAGTACTCCTGGAACTTCGTCAACTGTTGTCTGACAGTCTCCTTGCTTCCTATCAATGTTACACTTTGCTTCGATGCGGCCATTTCTTTTTCCATCGGGGTCCAAATCTCATCCAGATTTTCAACAGGCGGTTGTAACGGATTTTGGGTACCACGAACGACATTTAGGAAAAATTGCTGCATCGTGGTTGATAGAAATTGAGCCTCCTCATCCGTTTCGGCAGCAATGACATTTAAACAGACCATCATATATGGCTTATCTAAATATTCAGAGGGCTGGAAACGACTCCGATAAATCGAGATTGCTTCTTCCATGTATCTTGGTGCGAAGTGGGACGCAAATACATATGGAAGTCCCAAGCTTGCCGCTAGATAAGCGGAATCAGTCGATGATCCAAGGATATAAATCGGTATATTTGTGCCAACTCCAGGATAGGCTTTCACATAGCTTTGCTTCTCTCCCGGGCCGAAATAAGTTAGCAATGCTTGGACATCATCTGGAAACGTATAGACAGAATCATTTTTTGAACGCCTTAAGGCGCTTGCTGTCATCATATCTGTACCGGGAGCCCGGCCCAGTCCGAGGTCGACACGATTCGGATAGATCGTTGCCATGGTTCCAAATTGTTCAGCCACCACGAGCGGTGAATGATTCGGCAGCATGATTCCTCCAGAACCAACATGAATAGTACTTGTATGTTCTAATACATGTTTGATTAAAATTGATGTCGCTGAACTGACAAGTGAAGCGGTATTATGATGTTCTGCGATCCAATAGCGCTGATAGCCCATTTGTTCGACGGCTTGCGCAAGATCGACCATTGCTTCAATCGCTTGACTAGAACTTTGCCCCTTTCGGATCGGTGCTAAATTCAAAACAGATACAGGTATATTAATTGTTGCCATTTTAGCAATTCCTTTCCCATTAGAGATTACTACTATAGTAACAATAGGAAGGCAGAAATCAAAAATAAATGCTTACTATCTTATGGAAAGGGTGTCAGGCACCATGTGAAAAATTCACATGGTGCCTGACACCCTTTCCTCCTAGAAAAACTTTCCAAAAGCATTATGAAAACTGCCTTTTTGGTAAATAACTGATTAGTGGGTAAATAATGGAAGGGGTGGTATTATGACGCAACAGGGAAAAACAACCTCCGATGCGACGAATAAGGAAGAATTACGAGGGACGTTTTTTTCGGTTTTGATTATTGGGTTCCTCATTCTTCTCTTTTGGATCGTAATGTTTTATATCTATATCAAACGATGATTCCTATTCTAAGAAATTACAGGAGGATTTTATGTTTAGTAATATGCATTTGCCTCGTTATGAGCGAATCTGGCTAACAATTGGAATTGCATCATTATTTATATTCTTAATCATACTTGGGACGTTAGCGATTGGACTTGGGTTACAGCCGCCAGGTCATATGAAAACTGTCCCACCTGAACAAGTGAGGACAAGTGCACCTTTTAATAATCCTGCACTGGTTCAAATTGGACCAAATGAATACAAGGCGACAATGGTTGCTCAAATGTTTTCCTATTTACCAGGTGAACTTGAGGTACCCGCAGGGTCAACCGTTCATTTCGAAATTACCAGCCCTGATGTGGTGCACGGATTATATATTCCAAATACCAATGTCAATATCATGGTGATTCCGGGACATGTGGCCGAATATTCCTACACCTTTAAACATGCTGGTGATTACTTAATGCTATGTCATGAATATTGCGGGGCCGGGCATCAAGTGATGATGGGAAAATTAAAAGTAGTTTAAGGAGGAGTTCATAATATGGAGAACACGTTACGCGACAACTCTTCTGATCAAATCAGCTTTCAAGTTCAAGACCGACGGCTAATCTTAGCGCATCTTGGTTTTGCCTTTATAGCATTTCTAATTGGAGTGGTTGCAGGGTTGGTACAGGCCTTACAACGGACGGGATTTATTACTCTGCCAAGTAATATCGGGTACTATCAATTGTTAACGGCTCATGGGGTGTCGCTCGCACTGATCTTTACAACCTTTTTTATAATAGGGTTTCTTTATTCTGGACTTGCCAAAACCCTAGGCGGCAAGTTATTGCCGTCTGCTAACCGGGTTGCGTGGATTGGCTTTTACATGATGGTCATTGGGACGCTATTAGGTTTATATGTCATCATTACCAATGATGCCACCGTGCTTTATACCTTTTATGCTCCGATGCAGGCTTCACCAATCTTTTATATTGGACTAGCATTGGTGGTTGTCGGGAGTTGGTTAAGCGGCATCGTTGTCTTTATGAATTACTATCGATGGCGGAAGCAGCACCCAGGTGAATCTTCACCGCTGTTTGCGTATATGGCCGTTGCCACAATGGTACTTTGGCTCATTTGTACGGTTGGAGTCGCAATTGAAGTGGTCTTTCAATTAATCCCGTGGTCATTGGGTTGGACGGATAAAATCAATGTGGAACTGAGCCGGACTTTATTCTGGTATTTTGGTCATCCGCTCGTGTATTTTTGGCTTCTGCCCGCTTATATTTATTGGTATGTCCAGATTCCAAAGATTATTGGCGGAAAAATATTCAGTAACTCCTTGCCGCGATTAACATTTATCTTGTTCATTCTTTATTCAATACCCGTAGGGTTTCACCATCAATTAATGGAGCCGGGAGTCTCTTCCTTTTGGAAATTCTTACAGGTGGTCCTCACAATGTTGGTGGTCATCCCATCGCTAATGACAGCCTTTGCACTGATAGCTACGTTTGAATTGGCTGGACGAAGCAAAGGGGCGAAAGGATTATTTGGTTGGTTTACTAAATTACCTTGGAAGGATGTTAGATTTGTCTCGACCTTTCTCGGGATGTTGATTTTCATTCCTGCTGGTGCAGGTGGAGTTGTTAATGCTAGTTTCCAATTGGATCAAGTCGTTCACAACACGCTATTTATTACCGGGCATTTTCATATTACCATTGCTGCAGCGGTAATTTTAACCTTTTTTGCCATCGCTTATTGGCTCGTACCAGCATTACGGAATCGGCAATTAACCCCTTTTGCCAATAACCTGGGTTTAATCCAATGCTGGATCTGGACAGTTGGGATGTTAATCATGTCGACGGCAATGCATATCGTCGGAGTACTCGGCGAGCCGCGCCGTACGGCCTTTACCACCTATAATAACCATCCAGCGGCAGAGGTGTGGGAACCTTACAGATTGTTTACAGGCATTGGCAGTATCATTCTTTTTCTGAGTGCTGTCCTTTTTCTAATTAACATCGTTTATTTATGGTTCTTTGCTCCAAAAGCTGAAAGTGCGGTTGATTATCCGATTGGTGAATTGGAAGAAGATCAGCCAAAACCACCTGCCATCCTGGAAAAATGGTCGGTTTGGATTGGGATTACCATTGTGTTAGTCTTAATTGCCTACACCATACCCGTTATCCATATGGCCCAGCATGCACCAGGATCTCCTCCGATTCGGAGCTGGTAGAAAAATTGACTACTAAATAATAAACGAAGGCAACTCCCTCAGTGTACTGCACCCCGAAAGTT
>NTXX01000013.1 GCA_002559145.1 Bacillus sp. AFS006103 | reverse complement strand
AACTTTCGGGGTGCAGTACAACCCATTACATTGGGCGTTGCCTTTTTAGGTTTTTTGTAACGGATTAACAAGCTGTATTTTGGGGTTTTATTTATCCGGAAAAGCGTTCCTGAAACTCACGGTCATACCTTAAAGGAATTTGAAAAAATTGGAGAAAATAAACTGAACGGTGTTCACGTAATTGTAGTAAATTTTTGGAAAAAACAAAATTATCGTGAAATGCAGTATGATATAATTCTACCGAAAAGGAGGTGGAATAATGTCGAAACTACAATAATAGTAATAAATATTATCGAATTTAATCCCTTTCTATTAAATCTGCAATCTTCCCCTTTCATCCTCATCATTTTAAATCCACTATCATGCGCCTCTTTAATAACTTCTTGTTAAAATGCTGAAGCGAATAAAATCACTTAAAAACTAAAATCAATGGGAATTTTGCCGCTAAAATTGAAGTTATTGAAAAAGGAGCGGTATTATGCAAGCAGTGCTGAGTAAGATGGCTAAAGGGATCTCTGTTTGTTATTCAGAGGTTTTCCCCAACGCAAACGACGATTATTTCCACGTTCAAACTGATGAAGGAAAAAGTAAATGAAATTCTAAGTTAAGTTCCCTAAAACTAATTATTTTTGGTAAGTAAACTTATATATATTTGAAGGAGGAGAATTAATGGGTCACGATATATCAGGATACAATAAAGCAGGAGAAGAAATTGCTTATGCTCGGTTTAGCATGGGAAATCGTAATGCTACCATACTTTATAATTTACTTGATGCAAATAATTACTATGCAGGAGTTAGTGGATCAGGCGGCAGTTCTACCTTCTCGATACAACAAATTGAAAAGGCTTTGAATGGGTACCAGCAATTCTATAAAAATAGTCATTTCTTAACTTTGGATCAAAAACAAATCTCGGATTTTATTCAAAATTGTTTAGCAACTGCCAAAATAGAAGGGAGTGTAGGAGTGTATTTTGGCTAATGTTTGAAGGCTTTATAGAGAAATTAAATAAGTAGTTTTCATTAATCTTAAAGAAATGCCCGGAAACAACATTCCAGGCATTTTTTATATTGGATTTCCACTTAATATATATATATAAAACAGAGTCTAAATATTAAATAGGAATGAGCATATGGATTAAAAATATAACCGTAAAGATCATTGCGATGATTCGGTGGAACTTTTTCCGAAATCCTGATGCTTTCTTATGGCGTAAGTACCCGGCAAACAAAGTGATAATTAGAAAGATAAAGGACGAATAACCCATCAACAGTTTGATATGACCAAAACCAATGATAGGTCCAATTTTAAAAAGATTAATCCAAGAATGCCCGATAATAAGGATGGTAGCTGTAATAGCCATTTTAATATGCCACTTCATAAAATATCTGGAAAAGGTGGCAAGCCGAATCTTCATTTTTCTTTGTTTGGTTTTACGAATGAGTAAAAAAATAAAATACATATTCACGTTAAAAATAAATAAGATCATAGCTATTTGAGCAGAAAATTGGCTAATTACAATTAAAATGGAGTCATGCGGGCGAAAAAACCAAATATAAATGATGGAGCCGATAATAAGTAACACATTGGTAACCGTCCATATCCTATGGTACACACAAATCCCTCTCTCTTTTTAAATTTGGGCATTTTAGTTTTTGCGAGGATTTAAATATTACTCATTTCAAAAATCACCAGTAAAAATCCTACAAATATTAGTAGTATATTAAGGATAATAAAGATAAGTGGAACTAATATATTCCATGATACTGTAGAAAATCTACATAAGTAAAATTGTATAATTATAGTCTAGAATATTAGATAATTGGAAAGTATGAAAGTAATAGTCTATTTCCTTGGATGCTTTAGGTGGAGGGAAGTTTATGTTCGAGCAATTAACAAAAGCTGATATAAAAGATATGTTTGCAGATGCAGTTTATCGTCGTGGACTTGGTTACTTTCAAGAAGGTCGTGTCAGAGATTTATCTCATGATCCCGTTAAAAATATCTGGGGTGCCAAAGTAAGAGGGTCAAAAACCTATCTTGTGACAATTGAGGATGATGGGTTCGGAATTTCCTCAGATTGCAACTGTCCTGCCTATGGTAAATACTGGGAGCCATGTAAACATATTGCTGCAGTTATGCTGAAAATTCACGACAATACCCAGGGGGAAATAGTCTTTAGTAACCCTCATCACGATAACCAAAGTTTTCTTGATAGGAAACGAATACAAGAGAAAGAATTTCAAAATCGACAATTGGAACTAGAAAGGCAAAGGGAAGAAAGACAAGCAGCTTATGTCAAGCAGCTGACTAATCAATTTATTCAAAACTTCTCTAGTATAGTACAAGGTAGTAAGGAACAGAAGATAGAGAGAATCAAGGAGCCTTTACTTGTAGAATGGATAATGAAAGTATATAAGCCGTACTACGCAACAAAACAATTTCTAACCTTAGAAATGAAGGTAGGCCAAAAGAGAGCCTATATTGTAAAGCATATTAAGGACTTTCTTAAGGCTATAAATATACAGGTGCAGTACCCGTTTACAAAAAGCTTTACCTATGATCCGATAGAACACGAGTTTACTCCTAATGATCTGGAGATTATTAACCTTTTGCAGGAGGCAATTAAGTATGAGGAGATCTACCAGGAATTCCAATCTCCTTATAGTAGAACCTATGGTTCGTTAGATGAACGGGCGCTTACTATTCCCCCGATGATTGCGGATGAACTCCTTAGAAAGCTTGAAAACGGAGAGGTTCACTTTGAACTTGATAGAAAAGCTTTTAATCAGATTGAAATCGATCAATCGGAATTGCCTTTTACGATTCAATTAGATAAAGGAAAAGCAGATGGGTTTCAATTAGATTTGACATCACTAGCAACTTTCGACTACTTAGATTTATATGGATATATCATCGTAGATCATCGCTTTTATAAGATTTCGGTTGAGCAGCAGCTGCTCATCAAGGAATTAAAAAAACTGGTGGATCAGTCAAACAATCCTGTCCTGCCAATTGCTAATGATCAAATTGAACCGTTTATCTCCCAGGTGGTGCCGATAATTGACAAGATTGGTCAATTGGAGATTACGGAAAATGTCTCAAGCAAAATCGCAAAATTCCCCCTAGAGGCAAGGATTTATGTTGACCGAATCGACGATTTCCTCCAGACCTCACTGGAATTCCATTACGGTGAGAATAATATAAATCCGTTTGAGCAAACGACTCCTGAAAAGAGCGGTCCTATTTTAATGAGAGATGCAGAAAAGGAACAGGCGATCATGGAAGTGTTTCAATCTACTTCTCTAAGATTCAATGAAAAACTCGTTTATGTTAAGGGTGAAGATGAGATATTCGAGTTCTTATTTGAAATTTTACCGCAGCTTGAAGACAAAACAGTAATTTTCTTAACAAGTGCCGTCAGGTCATTTGTATTACCGGACAAGCATGCACCCGTTACCACTATCGATGTCGATTCCTCAGGTAATTGGCTGGAAGTGAGCTTTGATATGGAAGGGATTGAGCAGAAGGAAATTAGAAATATTCTACAATCTGTTGTGGAGAAGAAAAAATATTATCGACTGCCAAGCGGTGCGTTCGTCTCATTGGAATCAGAAGAATTTCAAACGATTCAAAACATGCTTCAAGAGGTAAAGATTAAACCATCACAATGGGAAAAAGACACGATTCAACTTCCCATATACAGAGGAATGCAGCTGGATGAATTGGTTGATAAGGAAAACGGCGGCAAAGCCAAATTCGGAAAGCAATTTCGTCGATTATTAAACCGTTTGAAAAACCCTGAAGAGTTGGAATTTGAGTTGCCAGATTTGCTGCAGGCTAAATTGAGAGATTATCAGAACTATGGCTTTCAATGGTTTAAAACGCTTAGCTACTACCGTCTGGGCGGCATTCTTGCAGACGATATGGGGCTTGGGAAGACCGTGCAAAGTATTGCCTTTATTTTATCAGAAAGAAATGGGAACAAAAACGCGAAACCAGCTTTGATTGTAGCACCAGCATCACTCGTCTATAACTGGAATAATGAATTTCAGAAATTCGCCCCATCATTAACAATTGATGTGTTAATTGGAACACCACAAGAGCGAATGGAACGGCTGCAAAGTGATTTGTTGCCTGATGTTTGGATTACATCTTATCCAACCTTAAGGCAGGATATTGATTCTTATGCACGGCTTGAATTTAGTACGTTAATCTTAGATGAAGCACAATCGATTAAAAATTATGCAACCAAAACAGCGAAGGCTGTAAGGGATATTCATGCAGAAACATGTTTTGCACTTAGCGGGACACCGATTGAAAATTCGATTGATGAGCTTTGGTCCATTTTTCAAACGATTATGCCAGATTTCTTTCCGAATCAGAAGGCGTTTCGCCAGCTTGCCCCAGCTAAGGTAGCAAAAATGGTTCGCCCGTTTTTATTGCGAAGAGTTAAGAAGGATGTATTAAAAGAATTACCGGACAAAATTGAGACGGTCAACTATTCTGAGCTGACAAAGCAACAAAAAGAGCTATACCTGGCTTATCTTGAAAGAATCCAAAAGGAAACAAAAGAATCGCTTCAAGGGGAAGGCTTCCAAAAAAGCCGCATGAAGATCTTGGCTGGTTTGACAAGACTCCGTCAATTATGCTGCCATCCTTCCTTGTTTTTGGAAAATTATCAAGGGGATTCAGGTAAGCTCCAACAACTAAAGGAGATTGTCAGTAACGCCATAGAGAACGGCAGGCGCCTGCTAATCTTTTCACAATTTACAAGTATGCTTGCGATTATACGTGAACAGTTATCGAGTTCTGGTTTAAACTTCTTCTATTTGGACGGTCAAACAGCACCTAAGGAGCGGATCAGAATGGTTGATCAGTTTAATCAAGGAGGGGCTGATATATTCCTCATTTCTTTAAAAGCAGGAAATACAGGACTTAACTTAACAGGAGCAGATACGGTGATCTTGTATGATCTTTGGTGGAATCCTGCTGTTGAGGAACAGGCAGCGGGAAGGGCCCACCGAATTGGGCAAAAGAAGGTTGTTCAAGTCATTAGATTAATCACACAGGGAACGATCGAAGAAAAAATATATGAACTCCAACAAAACAAAAAAGAACTCATCGAAACCGTCGTGCAACCGGGAGACCAGATAACTCCAAGAATAACGGAACAAGAGATTAGGGAAATATTAAATATTTAGGCAGCTGTCACTGCGTATTATATGTATATAAAAAAGCTCTTCCTAAATATGATTAGGGAGAGCTTTTGGTGTAAATTATTATCTCGCAGCCACCTTATTTAAAAACTGTAAGGTCCGTTGATTTTGGGTGTTCTCGAATACCTCTTCCGGGGTACCTTTTTCCACGATAACTCCTTGGTCCATGAAGAGGACTTGGTCAGCAACATCTTTGGCAAAGTTCATTTCGTGGGTAACAATGACCATCGTCATGTTCTCTTTAGATAAATCCTTCATGACCTTTAGAACTTCCCCAACTAACTCTGGGTCTAATGCTGAAGTAGGTTCATCAAAAAGTAGTACTTTTGGATCGATTGCCATAGCTCGGGCAATCCCAACACGTTGTTGTTGTCCGCCAGATAATTGATGGGGATACATCTCGGCCCGCTCTTTCAAACCAACTTTTTCTAGAAGGGTTCTTGCTTTCTTTTCTGCTTCCGCTTTTGACCGTTTAAGAACAGTTGTCTGTCCTTCCATTACATTTTCAAGTGCAGTCAAATGTGGAAATAGGTTGTAACTTTGAAAGACCATGCCCGTATTTTTTCGAAAAGAAACAAGTTCTTTTGATTTCAATTTATTATTTTGGTCAAAATTGATGGTTTGATTTCCAAGTTCTATTGAGCCTTGGTTCGGTAATTCCAGTAGGTTAAGACAACGAAGGAGTGTTGTCTTTCCTGAACCGGATGGCCCGATAATTACGGCTGTCTTTCCTTTAGGAATGGTCAGGTCAATTCCTTTTAATACTTCAAGCTGACCAAATCGTTTATGCAAATTATTGATGTGAATCATTGTATCATCTCCATTATTTAGCTACGCTTCGCTCAAATCGAATCTCCATTTTTGTCTGGAAATAAGAAAGTACAGTACTGAAGATTAAATAGATAAAGGCGACTTCAATGTATATCCACAATGGCTCATAGGTAGCAGCAGCGATTTGTTGACCTTTTTGGAAGAGTTCAGTAACCGTAATTGTTGCTGCCAAGGAAGTATCTTTTACTAGACTGATAAAAGAGTTTCCTAGTGGTGGTAAAGACACACGAATGGATTGAGGAATGATTATTCGTCTCATCGCCTGTGATTTGGACATGCCAATTGAAAATGCAGCTTCCCACTGCCCCTTAGGAATGGAAAGTATCGCTGCCCGGATAATTTCCGAACTGTAAGCACCTTTGTTTAATGTAAAAGCAATGACAGCAGCCGGAAATGGATCTAGTGTTATTCCCATACTTGGTAATCCATAAAATAGAATAAAGATTTGTACGAGTAAGGGAGTGCCGCGGAAGATCCAAACATAAAATTTGGCAACGGCGTTTATGGCTTTCATGTTGGATAGACGGGCCAGTGCGATAAAGAAGGCTAAGATTAACCCTAAAACAAAGGTGATCAGTGTTAATGGAATTGTAAACTCCATTCCGGCTTTTAATATAGGAAAAAAGGAATCACTAAGGATTCCTATAATTCGATCTATGCGTTCTTGATCTGCAACCATTTTGTTCCATTCCTTTACTTAGATACGTCCGCATTAAACCATTTTTTAGAGATTGTTAGGTACGTACCATCTTTTTTCATTTCTGCAAGTGCACCATTAATTGCGTCTACTAGCTCTTTATTTCCTTTACGGAAGAGGAATGCATTACTTGTTGCGTCTGCTTCTTCATAAACCTTTTTAATCGGAAGGTCTGGACGTTGTTTCTTTAAATCTAGGTATGAAAGGCTATCATTAATTGTTGCGTCAATACGTTTTGAAGTGATAAGGTCGATCGATTGATTAAATCCCTCTACAACTGTATTAGTTGCTCCATGTTCTTCAGCAATTTTGCGGTAATTACTATCTAATGATTGTCCTACTTTTTTACCTTTTAAGTCATCAAGAGTTTTAATATCGTTATTGTTCTCATGAACAACAAGAACAGCTTTTGAGACGATATACGGTTCAGACATATCATATTTCTCTAAACGGTCTGGACGAACAGCAACTTCGTTTGCTACCATGTCATAACGCTTCGCATCAAGACCTGCGATCATGCCATCCCATTTTGTTTCAACGAAAACGGGCTTAATATCTAATCGTTTAAATACTTCTTTAGCAATTTCAATATCGAAACCTGTTAGTTTTTGAGAATCATCATGATAAGTAAAAGGAGCGTATGTACCTTCTGTACCGATGGTAATTTCACCTTTTTCCTTGATTTGATCATATAAGCTTTTAGCCTTAGCAGAACTTACCTTTTCCTCTTTACTGCTGCAAGCACCTAAAGCGACAGTAAGAAGGAGAGCTAGAAAAACAACTGCGAATTTCTTCATATTTTAACATCTCCTAGTATTTTGATAGGTTTTATATAAAATGACTTTACTAGAATAATATACATCAAAATAAATGTCAATCTAAAGGGGAGATATAGTCTAAAAAAAGAGTCCATTTCCTATTTCTAAGGGGATATGAACTCTTTTAGTATATTTTTAATTATTCCTCAAACCATAATCGCGTTTTGTCATCAGGGTCCCCATTGTAATTAATCCGTATTTCCTCGCCGGCTTCTATGTCGGAATAGGCATAAAAGTTAATGGTTCTCTTTTTTAATTTTCTTTTAAAGATGGCATTTGGTGTGCGGGAATGATTAAATAGCGACCCAATTCCTAAGGCTAACGCGCATTCATCGAAATCCTTTCCCCACCAGAATACATAGTCGATCAAGATTGTTTTTTCCAAATACTTAAACTCTTCTTTTGGAAAAATGATGACAGGTGAAACCTCCAGAAGTTCATCTTTCTTTATATCCCGAGTGGCAAAAATTCCTCTCCCGTATTGAGATTGCCGTACCTCCAACATAGCTCTATTTACCTCCATTTTTCAAATATCTCAGTTGCATTTTTTTATTAAGGTATGAAAAAGGACAGTGTTTGGTATGGGTCCACTGTGCAGATATTGTAATCATCTTTGGACAACGATTTAACTTTCTATATCCAATTTATGGTTTTATACTAAAGAGAGAAGAGTTAATTGTCATTGTCAAGGGTTGCGAGGAGTGCTTTGTATCCTATTATATAAAACGAGGTGGGATAAATGGTGAATTCATCTTATCGAAAAGATGTAGAACGTTTTTTTACCGGCCAAGAAAAACACATTTCGTTGTTCCAAGCTGTTGAAGAGACGATAAATTCAATCGGTCCAGTAACCATTGAAGTGAAGAAATCCGTTATCTCAATTGGAACAAAAACAAAATTTGCCTGGATATGGATGCCACAGCCCTGGTCAAGTACACGTCCTGAGGATTGCCTTGCCCTGACCTTTGTGGTTGACCGGTATATTGAAGATGAAAAAATTGTTGAAGCGGTTGAGCCATACCCTGGCCGCTGGATTCACCATGTGATTATTAAAATGGAAGCTGATTTGAATAAGGATGTATATCAGTGGCTTAGTGAAGCATATACTTTTTCTCAAAATAGAGGGCGGTAATCAACGGATGCATGGATTAAAAATTGGAAAAGTGATACAAAAGGCTAACAAGGAAGTATGTGTCAGCCTTTTTGTATTGATGATATAGGTGAAATCTGCGTAAACCGTTATAATAAGTGTGGAGTTGATTTGGATGGATACACATCAGTTGGACACACGAATTGAAACACTTGATTATTTGCGGGGATTTGCGCTCCTGGGCATTATTCTGGTGAATATCATTCCGTTATTGTCGGTTAAATTACCCGTTCCTGGAACCACGGATGCATCGTATTTAAGATTTTTATATTTGTTTGTCGAAGGTCGCTTTTATACGATCTTTACCTTTTTATTTGGTGTAGGGTTCTATATTTTTATCTCACGGGCCAATGCGAAGCGGAAAAATGGCTATGTTATGTTTTTGCGGCGGCTACTTGTACTGTTTCTCTTTGGGTTAGTGCATGTACAATTTCACCCGGGGGAAGCCCTAACAATTTACGCCATTTGCGGTTTGATCATTTTGCCTTTTTACAAAGCTAATAAGCTAGTAAATCTTTTGTTTGGAACGGCAATGTTGGTCGTGTTGGGCCTTTTTGCAGAAAAAATCTTCATGGTTGTTCCACTAATGTTGTTGGGCGTTGCTGCTGGGCAATATAGATTCTTTGAACGAATTTCATTACAAGGGAAAAGGATAGCAATTTTTACTGGCATAATGTTTGTATTAAGTGTCGCGGGGCTTGTGTATCAATATCAACATGTTCCGTCTGTGTTTGGAAATGGATCGGGTACTGATTCCTTGGAAACACAGCGATTCTTACAGCTTGGAATTACAATAGGTCCCATTGTCTCTGCTTTTTATGCGGGACTGCTAATATTGCTTCTTAACCTTCCAATTGTCCGGAAGGTTCTGTTACCTCTAAAGAGCTATGGACGAATGGCGCTAACAAACTATGTTTCGCAAACAATCTTCATCCTAGTTTTGGGGCAGATGCTAAATTTAGTCGATCATTTGAGCTATATCCAATCACTGGTTCTAAGTATGGCTATTTCTGTCATCCAACTGACTTTCAGTACCATTTGGCTCCGCTACTTTAGATACGGCCCATTGGAATGGGTGTGGCGAATGCTGACTTATTTCGAATGGATGCCGATCCGTAAAGGTAGCGATTCATGTCGTTAACCCCGCCTGTTGCGTCCCAAATATATTTGAAAAGATCAGTCCTCCTTCCGTTTTTTTAATAGAAGAGGGCTGACCTTTTTGGCTAGTTAGTTTATGCATTTGCTTCAGCAAACTAGAAAAACAGTGGTTTCCGTTATTAGTTTAGTAGTATTTTTCTTGTTAGTTTTTTATCTCTACATCATGCTCCTTTGCAAGCTTATTTAGTTTTGTTTGATAATCCCGGATATGCGTTCTGGCATCCGCCAGCATATCGTTCGCTTCTTGGATTAAATCTGCGTCCTGGTTTTCTAAAGCCTGTTTAATTTTTGCAAAGGCATTAAATTGAATATTTGCCCCTTCTATATATATTTCGTGAATTTCTCGTACCTCATCTGTTTCAATCTTTACAGATTCTAGCTCTTTAATAAATTCGGAGTAATTCGGTATAACGTCATTCATTAACGTATCGTACATTGTTTGATCATCCTGATAATTTGTACCCGAGGCCCCTTCATAGGCAGAAACGGCAGTACTCTCCAATTTTCCTACATCCTTCATTTCTTTGTTTACATAATTAAGTAAGTCGTCCTGAACTGGATCACCAGAGCATCCTGACAACATCAATAGAAGGGGTATGATTAAGACGAATAGCCTTCTTTTCATTTGTATCACCTCCTATTGCCCAATTTATGAGGCGGAGGAAGTCCATTATGAGCGGGAAGAATAATATTTTATGAATGGCCAGAGTATTCCCTTTGAATATGTAATCTACAACTGTGGTCCCAGCGTTTTATAGTTCCCTCATATGATTGTACTTGTGGAGTGGACAAAATTAGGGAATTGTCTTTCTGTGGTGCCTGACACCATTTTGAAAATACTTCTTTTCTTTACCGAAAAATTCTGTAAAATGGAGAATAAGAGAATATATGATGCGTTTGGAGAGATCTCTATGTCAAAGTTTTTCCCGATTTTTACGAATGAGAAGGAATCTATGGTTTATAATCCAGATGATTTAATTGACTTATTTCTAGACTGTACAGCGGACGGGATTTGTATCGTTGATATGGAGAATCGATTTATTCGGGTGAACCATGTGTATACCAAAATATTTGGCTATACCGAGGAAGATGTGATAGGTAAAAGAGTGGAAGAAATTTCTGCTCCTGAATATGTGCATGATATTATTGAATCAGTCAAATGCGGTGAAGCATTTCCGGATATGGTTACCCAAAGGTACCATAAAGACGGAACCATCCTTGATATAGCTGTTTCATATTCCCCTTTTAGAAGTCCATGTGGGGAAATCATTGCTGTCCTTGCCATTTTTCGTGATATAACTGAGCATATAAATATTGAAAGAGAATTGAAAAAGACTCGAGAGATGTACAGGCTTATTTCCGAAAATGCAACGGATATGATTAAGGTCTATACGAAGGATAAAAAGATTGTCTATGCTTCTCCTTCCCATGAAAAGGGAATTGGGTATACCTCTGAACAGTTAATTGGTAAAAGCGCTCATGATCTTATCTTGCCAGAGGAAATGGAACATTTTGAAAGAGTTTGTCAAAGGTTAATAGACACAGAGGAGCCACAATTGCTCCAAACGAAGATACAAACAGGTGATAATCGAGTGATATACTCTGAGACCACAATTTCTCCCATCTTTAATGAACAAGGAGAGATTGATTCCTATGTCACAGTCGGCAGAGATATTACAGACCGGGTAAATAATGATGATGTCCTCCGAAATTTAGATCGGCTTTCAATCATCGGTCAATTAGCTGCTGGAGTAGCTCATGAGATTCGAAACCCTTTGACTTCCTTAAAGGGATTTTCAAAGTTATTAAAAGATACAACCAACAAAGAAAAACAGGATGACTATTTATCTATCATTATGAATGAATTAGACCGTATCGATATGATAGTGAATGAATTTATGTCCTTGGCAAAACCTCAAGCCATTCAATTTGATCAAGAAAATCTAAATTCAATTGTTGAAAGTACGGTTAATATTCTACATCCACAAGCATTATTACATAATGTACAAATAACCAGCCAATATCAAAATGATGATATTGAGTTGCTTTGTAATCCCAATCAGTTGAAACAGGTTTTTGTTAATTTTTTGAAAAATGCGATTGAATCTATGCCCTCTGGCGGAAATGTCAATATACATATTCAGAGGGTAGAAGGAAACCGAGTGCAGGTTTGTTTTTCGGATGAAGGAATGGGC
Source organism: Bacillus sp. AFS006103 (assembly GCA_002559145.1). Taxonomy (GTDB): domain Bacteria; phylum Bacillota; class Bacilli; order Bacillales; family Cytobacillaceae; genus Neobacillus. The sequence continues at coordinate 98,709 of NTXX01000013.1, read as the reverse complement.
ATTGACGATGAACTTATGCACTATTTGGGAACTCCGTTCTATACAACCAAGGATAAAGGAATTGGACTTGGCCTAACGGTCAGCAACAAAATCATCCAGGAACATAACGGTACCATGAAAATCGAAAGCCAAATTGGCAAAGGCACCACGATAAAAGTTGAACTAGAATGTCTTTCATAGAGATATAAAAAGAGTGTCAGGTACCACTTAAGGACGATTGTCTTTTCGTGGTGCCTGCCACTCTTATTTGGTGTAACGATTGGCATAGCTTGAAGCAACAAAGGCATTTGGTTTGATTTTTGGTTCGACGCCCATAGATTCAATTCTGGTGACCATTTCTTTGACAAACTCACTTGTTTTATTTCGTTTGCCTGCTCCGATATCAATGTGGCCCTCCATCGTGAAGGTTGCCCCTTGATATATGTTGGGAAGGACAAGATTGATTAACTCATTTTTTCTTTCCTCCGTGAACATCGAAACGACTTCCTCGGTTAATGATAGTTCAAGAGATATTCGCTCATGTAAATGAGTCATCTTTCTTGGAATGACCACCTTCTTAATGCATGCCCATACTCCATTTCCTTTATTTTGGATGACAAGCCCCGTGATAAAAACGGTCGTTGATTTATGGACTTGAGAATCTGTGCCGACCATCAGTCGGTAGTTTCCGTTTGGATCTAACTTCATGAATGTTACGATCCGGTCAAAGACCTGATCGAATGACATCCCATCCTCCTGAAGATTTTGAAACAAATCGTGATAAGCCTCGTTTTTTTTCATATTGAAGCACCACATCTTTCCTTTCCAACTAAAAAAGTTTTAGTCTCGGCTCTTATTCCTATCTTATGGAAAGTGATTTATTGTCGTGCAGCCATTGAAAGTATTTGATCTTCATAGATATGTATGTAGATTAGTGAGCAAAAATGCATGAGGGGCGTCAGGCACCGTGGGGGGAATGACAGTGACTGTGACATTCTCCATAACGAGCTTCTGAATAAGGGCATATTCGAACAACAACCTTTTTTCGAAAAACAATTAAATGCCTAACAATATTTGTGCCAGTCCATCATTAGATAAAGAAACAAGAATTTATCTAGATAGGGATGGATGGAAATGGCAAAGAGAAACCGAGGGAAAACAATCAGCTACTTGCCTTCAAATGGCCGCGGGACATGCCCGCTGTGTGAAAGAACAAGAATTAAATTGCTATATCCGCATAAGACTGAAACAAACCAAACCATCAAAGTTTGTAAATTTTGCCGGGATAAATAATAATAGGTGATTCAATGGTGTCAGGCACCGCTCATGGACATTTGTCTTTTTGCGGTGCCTGACACCATTTTTTTTGTTTCAATCTGTATCAAAGAAATGGTTAATCACTTTGTTTTAAAAGGATTATTAACGCTATTTGTCGAATAAACTTAACTATAGAGGCATTGGCTTTGAAACAGTTGAGAACGGTTAATCTCAATAAAAGATAAGCTTAAAAGGGGTGGGGTGGATGGCGAAGAGGATTATAAAACAACATGAATTAAATTTTTTAAAGCGTGAGCTTAAGTTCTTAGGAGATTCCGAGATTCTGCCTGCAGGAAAGGAAAACGAGATAGACGAGATATACGAGGTGCAGAAGCTTTCTTTTACAAAAACACTTTTGTATGTTGGTTCGATATTGATTGGTGCTGGGGTGCTCAGTTTTATCGCGAGTAACTGGGATGAAATTGGGAAGACAGTGAAACTCCTTTTAATAATTGCAATCTTCCTTGCCAGTAATCTGACTGGATATAAAATGGAAAAAAACTATCCAAAAACTTCTAGGAGCTTATACTATTTAGGTGTTCTTGTGTTCGGTGCGGGAATTTTTCTGATTGAGCAAATGTTCCATCTCGGTACAAATTCACAAAATGCCTTTTTATGGTGGTCGCTTGGAATATTGCCGCTAGCTTGGGTATTACGGGATAAATGGATTCTTCTTGCCTCTTCAATATTTGTCCTCAAGTACCTGCTCGATGGACAATACCTGCAAGGCGTAAACATCCCGTATTGGACGTTGTTGTGGATAGCGGCGATTTATATTTTTAATGAAAAAATTGGTTTTTCAAAAGTAACAGGCTTTATCACGGGCTTGGTTTCGCTTGCCTTTATCGGGACGGTCGTCAGCTTTATTCTCAACCGCTCTGACTATACTGATTTTCCGTATGTGTATGGACTAATCTATTTGGTTATTGGGGTTGCTCTTGTTCATTCAAAGGGGAAAGTGAGAGACATTTATGTGGTCTTGGGATACCTCTTACATGGGGCGGCAGCGCTATTGTTATCTTTTGAGGATACCTGGCCACTGGATTGGGTATACATTCCTTTCTCTATCTTGTACTTCCTCTATGTGTTGTACTTAATCAAACGAGGCAGTTTAATCAGTATCATCATCCTATGCGTGATGATCTTCCGTTTTTACCTGGATTTATCCTTTGAATTTTTGCCAAAGTCGTTCGTATTTATTATTGGCGGATTCCTGCTGCTTGGCTTCGGTTTTTACTTTGAAAAGCAAAGAAAAAAAGGGGTGAGTGTGCATGAATAATCGAGCAAAGCAGTTAGTTTTGGCTTGTTCCTTGCCAGTGCTGATTCTGTTAGGCCTGTGCATTACTCCTATTTATACCATGTTAACCGGCGAGGAAATGATTCTCCAAACAAAACCTCTGGACCCATCAGACCCATTTCGAGGCGATTACGTGACCCTTCGATATGAGGCGGAAGAAATTCCGGTCGGTTTGGTGGATAAAGCAGTAGTCAATAGGATGCAGAACCAGGGAGGACCGTTTGAAGTATATGTCCTTATGGTGAAAAAGATGGGTGTCCACACGCCAAAGAGAGTAACCCTCGAAAAGCCTGATAAGGGGCTATTTCTAAAAGGCACCATAAACTATATCGACAAAGAAAACCAAGGACAGGAAATAGCCTTCCTGGAATACAATCTTGATAATTACTACCTAGAAGACAACACCGGAACAGAATGGGAAAAAGCCTCTGCTAAAGGAGAAATACTAGCCAAACTTAAAGTAAACAATGGGTACGCCGTCCTGACCGACATCACAACAAAGTAAAATTTGGTGTCGAAAGTGGGTGCCTGACACTTTTTTAAAGTTAATAATAATAGATCATAAATAGTTGGTGAGAACTAATTCACCCTTACATTGTTAACCCTTATTAAATTTTGGTTGACAATACTGTTTATTCCCCTTATTTTAATATTATAACAATTAATATTTGGGGTGAGAGAATGAATAAAAAATTAAGAGCGTTGGATTTAACACTAGTGGGAATGTTCGTTGCATTAATGGCGATTGGCGCTAACATAACCTCCTTTGTACCTTTTATGGTAGTTGGAGGAGTTCCCCTTACACTGCAAACCTTTTTTGCAATCTTAGCAGGGGCTATCTTGGGGAGTCGGTTAGGGTCAATTGCGATGACTGTTTATATGCTCGTAGGATTTGTAGGCGTCCCTGTATTTGCTAAATTTGGAGCTGGACCTTCTACCCTTTTCAGTCCTACCTTCGGCTTTATTCTCTCGTATATTTTTACAGCATTTATCATTGGAAAAATTGTTGAAAAGAAAAGAACTGTGGCTGCATTTATCATTGCGTCTATAATCGGAATGGCTGTGAACTACCTTTTCGGAACAAATTGGATGTACTATGCCTATAAACTTTGGGCTGCTGCACCAGAAGGATTCACTTATAAAATGGCATGGTTATGGATGGTTGCTTTTCTGCCAAAAGACATTATCTTAGCCGTCCTTGCCGGAATGATGGCTCACCGCCTAGAAAAATCAGTCCTATCAAAAGGGCAATTTAAACATTTGAAGCGTGTTTCTTAAGGATATCACTCAATAAACAAACTAATGGTGTCAGGCACCGCTCGTGGACATTTGTCTTTTGGCGGTGCCTGACACCATTTTTATTTTAGATAGTAAACATTTAATAATATCTCCATAATAGCAACACCTTTAACGTAATTTATTAACTTATAATTATGGTAAGAAATTATGTTAAAGGGGTATTCCTTCATATGAAGAAATTTTTATCTAGTTTATTTTTACTTGGTCTATTATGTGTGTCTTTGATTGGTTGTTCGAAAGATGATGATGTTGCGGCACCGACTAAGCTTCCTGCAGATGAAACAACTGAACAGCAAGGAAGTGAAATTGACCCTAATGCTTTGCTGCAAAGCCTCAAGAGTCAAGGACAGCTTGTGCCGATAGGGGAAGTTCCTATTCCAAAGGATAATCCGATGAATCCTGAGGTGCTTAAATTGGGGCAGACTTTATATTTTGATCCTCGTTTATCAGGAAACAACCAGGTTAGTTGCGCAACATGTCATGATCCAAATCTAGGTTATGGTGACAATCGCCCTACCCTGAAAAAGATAGATGGAACAGCTGGGGCAAGAAATAGTCCAACCATCATTAACTCAGGCTATTACAAAACAAACTTTTGGGATGGTCGTGCTGCATCCTTAGAGGAGCAAGCGTTAGGTCCAATTCAAAACCCAAATGAAATGAATCAAACCCTTAAAGAGTTAGTAAAGGAGCTAAAAGGGGTCCAAGGCTATGATAAGCTTTTCAATGCTGCTTTTGAGGATGGTATTACGGAACAAAATATTGCCAAATCCCTTGCGGCCTTTGAACGATTAATTACTGTAAAAGATACACCCTTTGACCGTTTCCTAGAGGGAGACACAGACGCCTTATCACAGCAAGAAATCCGCGGATTGGACCTATTTACGGGTAAAGCCATGTGCATCACCTGTCATAATGGTTCAAATTTATCAGATAACAACTATTATAATATTGGGCTTAATACCGAGGATGAAGGCCGTTTCTCTGTTACAAAGGACGAAAGGGATTTGGGCAGAATCCGAACACCTAGTTTATATGGAATCACACACACTGCCCCCTATATGAGTAATGGCAGTATCGCTACACTAGAGGAAGTCATTGATTATTACGACCGTGGCGGTGACGACCATCCAAATAAGAGCTTCTTTATGAAAAAATTTATGAATCCCATTGGTCTAACAGAGAAAGAAAAATCTGATTTATTGGCGTTCTTAAAAACCTTGGGTGGAAAACCTCCAGTTTACACGAAACCAGAACTGCCTTAATAAGGTGCCTGACACTCCGATTGCGATTTCGCTTGGTGGTGTCAGGCACTTTTTTCGTGGAGGGATTAAAAAACTAATCAAACGATTGGTTAAATGTACGTGAGGCCATGATATATCTGATTTTTTTAGGAAAATGGGAAAACTAATCAAACGTTTGATTAAATCGTGTTGAAGCTATGATATATCTGGGTATTTTAAGAAAGGCTAATAAACTAACCAAACGTTTGATTAAACTTAAATATAAGTGATGGACTAAGTATCAGACTTGTTTAGTTCCAGTGTTTATTTATGTAAAAATTTGGGATTTATTCGATTCGCTGATAGAACCTAATCATTCCCCAATAGACTATTTTTCAATCCGTCTACAGAGAGGCAAAGTGTATAAAAAGGTAGGTAACATTAAAAAATAACTAAATCTATGAGTAAATCAGCAAAAAAAGAGGATTTCCACTACGACTTTCATAGCGTGGAAATCCTCTCTTTTATTTATTCGATAGTTTTACCTTTATTTTGTAAATGATTTTACCACTTCATCGATGGTTTTTTCACTGGCCTTCAAACCGTTGATGGTCCAATTACTTGGGTCGTTCATTTCATATACATGTCCATTTTTAACGGCATCAAGCCCGTTCCAGATGGAACTTTTCGCTAATAAGTCTAATCCAGGTTCCCCTTTTTTGCTGACGAGGAAGATGTGATCTGCTTTGATTTCTGGCAATTTTTCAAGAGCAATCGGATCCCACTGAACAGCGGCGCCGCCAAGACCTTCAACGAAGGCAGGCTGCTTAATGCCTAGATCGCCGTAAAGAACATTGGCACTGAAACGATTGTTTTCCATTAAATAAAACTTATCGGCCATAACCCATAGGATAGCGGCTGATTCATCGCCAATGGCATCGTGGACTTTTGCCTTTGCTTCTGTGACTTTCGTATCGTAATTCGCTAGGGCTTCTTTTGCTTCTTTCTGTTTACTTAAAATCTCTCCCATTTGCGAAAGTTGTTTGCGCCAATCTGCACTGACCTCATCCTTAAAAACGTAGGTTGGGGCGATTTTTTTATACTCTTCATATTGGCCCTTTTGAATGGCGGCAGGAGAGCTGAAAATAATTAAATCAGGGTTGTTGTTCATTACCTGTTCAAGCGGAAGGTCCCAACCGATTTTTGGAACATCTTTTAGTTCAGGCTGTAAATAATCCAAAACTGTATCACCGATCGACCATTGTGCAGCAGGTTTTACTCCTAATGCTATTAATGAATCCTCTAAGTAGGGGGCGATAATTCGCTTAGGATTGGCCGGAATCACCACTTCTCCTTTAGCATCTGTTAATGTTACCTCGGTATTTTTCTTCTCAGTCTTCTTGTCTGTAGTTGAATTATCGGAATTACTGCAAGCACTTACCAAAAATAACAACAGTAATAAAGTGAAAGATAAATAAAAACGCTTTTTAAACATCATTAAACCTCCTAAGATAGTATAATCCTTTGATAATGGTAATGATAATCATTTTCAATTACAAAGTCAATAAACAATACTATTCATATCAGTCTATATTGTGAAAGAAATTTGAAGGATATTTCTGGAAGTGCCTTTTGTACTGTAAACGTATTGAAAAATAGCTCGTAAATATCTATACTTAGTGATAATGATTATCATTACTTTGATAATATTCCACAATTATTCATGTTCAATGTAGTAATATACCCAAAGATTCTTTTTTTATTTAGAAGAGGTGTAAGATTTGAATGGAAATGCACATCAACGAGAAGGCAACTCTATAGAACTTTATAAAAATAAATTAAAAACATCAATCAAAGGAACTTTTGTATTAATCGTCGGATCGATACTAATCCTAATCTCAATGGGCTTATCGATTGCCTACGGTGCGGCAGATATTAAATTCGGAACGGTGTGGGAAGCTGTCGCACATTTTAATCCAGAGCTGACATCCCATCAAATAATCCAAGAAATTCGTATGCCAAGGGCAATCAGTGCCGTTTTAGTCGGGGCCTTACTGGCTGTTTCTGGTGCCGTGATGCAAGGATTGACACGGAACCCACTCGCATCACCGTCTATCATGGGCGTGACAGACGGTGCGGCGTTTGCGTTAGTTATCACACTTGCCTTTTTTCCATCAGCGACGATGTTAGGTTTAACCTTTTCATCCTTTATAGGTGCGGGACTCGGCGTGATCCTCGTTTTTACAATTGGAGCTTTTTCCAAGGGTGGATTGACACCTGTAAAACTTGCACTTGCCGGGGTAGCGGTAGGCTCAATGCTCAGTGCATTCTCAAGTGCAATCGCTCTTCATACACAAGTTGCAAAGGACATGAGCTTCTGGTATGCAGGCGGATTAACAACAACAACCTGGGGATCCGTTAAGATATTACTCATCGCGGGCGGCTTTGGACTACTGCTTGCCCTGTACATCTCCAGGTCGATCACCATTCTTAGCTTAGGAGAAGAAGTTTCAAGAGGGCTCGGCCAAAATACATTTTTAGTAAAATTACTTGGGGTAATTGTGGTATTAATACTGACAGGCGTTGCAGTTTCCGTTGCTGGTGCCATCGGTTTTATTGGATTAGTGATTCCGCATATTACTCGCTTTATGATTGGATCGGATTACCGCTGGATTATTCCTATATCCGCTGTCATGGGCGGGCTGTTACTCGTTTTGGCCGATATTGCGGCAAGAATGGTCAACGCCCCGTTTGAGACTCCAGTTGGCGCAATAACAGCTATTATAGGTGTTCCCTTTTTCTTATACCTAGCACGCGGGGAAAGGAGAGGGCTATAATGTCTCAATCGAAAGCAAAACACAAAAAATTTATCGTCCTAATTAGCCTATTATTTATTCTAACGATTCTCACTTTTATTATCAGTTTAAATCTTGGTGTGGTGCGGATTGCCCCACTGGATGTATTTAAGACATTACTTGGACAGGGTACAGCCCGGGACCAACTCGTTTTAGTTGATTTTAGGCTGCCAAGAATGATTCTATCCCTGTTAATTGGGGCTGGCTTAGCTGTCTCCGGAGCCATTCTGCAGGGAGTGACGAAAAATGATTTAGCGGATCCTGGGATTTTAGGAATTAATGCAGGGGCAGGGTTCATGGTCATCCTCTTTATCTATTTCTTTCAAGGATCGATGAATAGTGTGACTACGTTTGGCATTTTCCTCATGCCTCTTTTCGCTTTAGTTGGGGCTGTAATCGCAGCGTTCCTGATTTATATATTGGCATGGAAAAAAGGGATTGACCCCGTTCGGTTAATTTTAGTAGGAATTGGTGTAAATTCAGGTTTTGGCGCCGCGATTGTTATTTTTCAGTTAAAAATGAATCCGCAGGACTTTATGCAAGCGGCTGTTTGGTTATCAGGAGATATCTGGGGAGCGAATTGGAAGTTTGTCGCCATACTTGCCCCATTAATTCTGCTGCTTCTTCCGTTTGCTTTATATAAAGCCCACACCCTAAATATTATGAATTTAGGAGATCAAGTCGCGACAGGCCTTGGTATCCGGGTCGAGAAGGAAAGACGGCTCTTGCTTTTAGTAGCTGTAGCACTTGCAGGTTTTAGTGTGGCAGCTGGGGGAGGAATTGCTTTTCTTGGATTAGTTGCTCCTCATATTTCTAAAAGACTAATTGGACCTAAGCACCAACTATTTCTGCCAATAACAGCAGTGCTTGGTTCTTTCCTGCTTTTATTGGCAGACACGATTGGGAAAAATCTTCTGGCACCCACGCAAATACCGGTGGGAATTGTTGTAGCAATATTTAGCGCACCATATTTTATCTTTTTACTAATGAAAGCAAAATAAGGGGGGACGGATTGTGGTTTCACTTTCTACCGAGAATCTTCAGATTGGTTATGGAGACAAGACAATAGTTGAGAACTTGAATTTACAGATAAACAAAGGGGAAATTACCACGATCATCGGAGCCAATGGCTGCGGGAAATCGACGATTTTAAAAACATTAGCACGTGTCCATTCGGCCAAATCTGGAATTATCTATTTAGATGGAAAGATGATTCACAAAGTTCCAACCAAGGAAATTGCTAGAAAAATGGCTGTTCTTCCGCAAAGTCCAGAGGCACCGAACGGCTTAACGGTCTATGAATTGATATCCTTTGGTCGTTCCCCGCATCAAAGCGGGTTCGGCAGGTTGACTGATAATGATCGAAAAGTGATTGATTGGGCATTAGAGGTGACCGGTCTGACATCCTTTTCGGCACAACCTGTCGATGCCCTGTCAGGAGGACAACGGCAGCGCGCGTGGATTGCCATGGCAATCGCACAAGAAACTGACCTCTTGCTGCTGGATGAACCAACTACGTACCTCGATATGGCGCATCAGCTTGAGATCTTACAGCTGCTTGAAAAATTAAACAGGGAACAAAGCCGTACCATTGTGATGGTTATTCACGATTTAAACCACGCCTCAAGGTTTTCCCACCATATGGTTGCTCTTCGCAACGGTACTATTGTTAAAGAGGGGACTGCAGACGAAGTAATGACTTCTGATGTTTTAAAAACTGTTTTTCAAATCGATGCGGAAATTGTCAAAGACCCGCGAACGAAAAAGCCGGTATGTCTTTGCTATGATTTATTAGAGAAAGAGCAAAGTTTAGATAAGCTAAGGGTCATGAATTTCTAGGAGCGGGATTGGATGGGGAATGGAATGAAAATTTATGATGTAACCATTATCGGTGGCGGTCCCATTGGCCTATTCACCGCCTTTTATTGTGGGATGAGAGAGATGGAAACGAAAATAATTGAGTTCCTGCCTTATTTAGGTGGTAAAGTTTCCTACGTCTACCCTGAAAAGGTTATCAGAGATATTGGTGGGATCCCTGCAGTTTCAGGTGAAAATCTCATCAAACAGTTGTCGGAACAGGCACAGACCTTTAATCCGACAATCGTTTTGAATCAGCAGGTGGTCGGGTTGGAAAGATTAGCAGATGGGACTTTTCTATTAACAAGTCACAACGGGGAAAGACATCATACACGGACCATCATTCTAGCGACTGGTTTCGGGACGTTGAAAAGCGCCAAGCTGGATGTTGAAGGTGCTGAGAAGTTTGAAGGACGGAATCTAAGTTATGGAGTGGAAAGGCTGAATGACTACAGGGATAAACATGTGCTGATTTCTGGTGGCGGAAATTCGGCTGTGGATTGGGCGAATGAGCTGCTGCCAATTGCGAAACATGTTACCGTGGTGCATCGTAGGCATGAATTTTCAGGACTTGAGCGGAATATAAGTAATTTGCGTAAATCAGCTGCAACCATCCTGACCCCGCATGTTTTGGACGGTTTACATGGGTGTGATGATCGGATTAAAAGTGTGTGCGTTAAAAACCTCGAAACTAACGAAACTCAGGTCATTGAAGTAGATGAAATCCTTGTTAACCATGGCTTTTGCATTGACCTTGGACCGATCAAGGGCTGGGGATTAGACTTCGAATATGGGAATATCAAAGTAGACAATAGGATGCAAACCAATATTGAAGGAATCTTTGCCGCTGGTGATGTGGCCAACTACCCCAATAAATTACACTTAATCGCAGGCGGTTTCTCCGAAGGTCCCATCGCAGTAAATAGTGCCAAAGCCTACATAGAACCCGAAAAAGAACTCAAGCCCATCTACTCCACTACCCATTTTTAAGACTAGTGAAGGTGGCTAGTGCCCGGAGAGGGTAAAAAAACAGTTCAGCGGTAACTAGTGGAGGCGACTAGTGCCGGTGGAGAGTGAAAAAACAGTTCAGCGGTAACTAGTGGAGGCGACTAGTGCCCGTGAATGGTAAAAAAACAGTTCAATGGTAACTAGTGGAGGCGACTAGTGCCCGTGTAGGGTAAAAAAACAGTTCAGCAGTAACTAGTGAAGGTGACAAGTGTTCAGGAAGGCTGAAAAATTGACTCAGCGTAATTAAATAAACACAAAAAACCGGGTAGTACCCGGTTTTTCGTATGTCAGTTATTTTGATTAGCTATACGAGTTTGAATGTATCTGTGTCTCGCATAAAAAACAATTGTCATGATGGCCGATACCCCCCCAAACAGGACACACATCAACTGCAAACCAATTAGATCAAGAAGAAAGCCACTAATGAGCAGAACAATCTGATAGGTCATTCGGTCAAGCATGTTTCGGAAAGAAAAGAAGCGCCCGTGAAACTCCTTTGGTACCTTCGTTTGAAAAATGGTGGCAGCCGTTGGGAAAAAGCAGCCGACAGAAAATCCAAAAATTGCAAACGCAACAATCGTCAACACCGGAACGTCAGCCAAATAAAGAAGCAGTTGAGAAACCCCAATCAAAAAGGAACAGGCAAATAAGATGATATAGGGGCAAATTCGATCACTGATTAATTTAATGAAAAAAGCGCCAAGCATAAAGGAAATCCCTTCTGTTGTGTAAATCCAGCCCTTTATGGCTGCACTATTTTGGAGCTCACTAATGTTAATGACGACAAGGTTAAAGCCGCCCAGAAATAGGACCGGAACCAATGTCATAATCAGTGTCATCAAGACAATAGGTAAACCTTTAATAATCGGGAAAACTTCATTAAAACTCGTTTTTTCTGAAACGTCCTTTTGAACTGTCTGACGATCCCTAGTTTCATCGATATTCAAGAACCAAGTTAAAATGAATAGCGCGATATACGCTACCAGAGAACCGACATAAAGCATAGATAAGGGAAGAACAACCAACAATATTCCAGCCACTGCTGTTCCGATAATCCGTGAAAGAGTCGAAACATTCATATGAATTCCATTTAATTGGAGCAAATCTTTTTCCGCGACAATCAGTGGAAGAGCTGCCTGAAGGGCAGGAAAATAAAAAGCAGCTGAAATCTGCAGTAAGACTAGAAAGACGACCATCCACCAAATGGAGCCAGTCGCAATCGCAATTAACATAAAAATGACACTAATAGCTCTAACAAATCCAGCAATCAGCATAACGGTTTTCTTACTGGCTTCGTCTGTAAGTCTGCCTGCATAGGGTCCAACCGCAATTCCGGCAAGAAGCCCTGCTGCGAGAAGGAGAGATTTTAAGAAATCTGAAGGCAGCTTTGCTTGCATAAATTCCAAATTACCAATAATGCCGAGCCACAACCCAAGTCCGGCGATAAATTCCCCTGTTAACAAAATCCAAACATTCCTATTCCTCAACATAAACTATGTCCCTCAATCCTCTATTCATATCCATATAAAACTACAATACTATCCAAAATAGTAACAGAAAAGGGTGTCAGGCACCACTCGTGGGCAAATGTCCACGAGCGGTGCCTGACACCGTACTTGTTATAAAAAAGGTGCTTATTTGAATCGGAGTTTGGTGGAAATTTGCTTTCCGTACGTGATGACTCTCTCGATTAGGAAGTTTTTTCGTTCTGCGGATATGTTGAAATTGACATAACCAATACTAATAGCGCCCATTAATTCATTTATTTGGTTAAAAATAGGGGCAGCCACTGATGACGTGCTTTTCGTTCTCTCCCCATGACTCTCCCCATAGCCCTCTTTCACTATTTGATTTAATACAGATAAAAAAGTATCTCTATCTTTTTCAGCTACTAATTCATTTACGATTTTTAGTCTTTCTATTGAGGGCATATGGGCTAACATGACTTTATTTGCTGCTCCAATGTTTAGTGGGATTCGCAATCCTAATTGATCATATATACGGATCGGATTTTGCTGACAGTCAATTCTTTCAACGATTAATGATTCCAGCCCCATTGGTTTACTGAAATAAATACTCTCTTCTACCTCAAGCATTAATTTTTCCATCTCGGGGCGAATTAACCCTACAAAATCAAAGGTATCATACATCTGTAAGCCGTATTCTAACCAAGTGTTTCCCATTGAATAATGTTTTAAATTTGGATCCTGTTGTATCAGTCCATGTTGCTTCATTGATTGTAAAAGACGATGCATCGTGCTTACAGGTAAGTCACACTCCTTCGATAAATCAGTAATTGAAAACCACTTCTTTGTTTCATTTCCAACAAGAACTTTGATCACCTGCATAGCTCGGTCAATCGTTTGCATATCTTCATCTCCTATTTAAATTCAGTATCGATAGCAATAATGAAAAAAATATTCAGTAAATTCGAAATATATTGACGTAAGATTATGACTACTATAATATCATATTATAAGTTTTCCTGTCAGGGGAAATTAATTCCACTATACGGAAAAGTAAAGGAGGACCTGCTTTGGCATCATCTATGTATAAAAAACTCAATACCGTTATTGTTAAACACCCAAAAGAAGCATTTATTAGTCAAGAACATTTAAAAAAGGAGTGGGAAAGGTTCAACTATATTCAGGAACCTGATTTTTCAAAAGCACAGCAGGAATTTGAACAGTTTCTTTCTATTGTTAAACAGCATGTGGATTATATTGAATATTTACCTGCGTCAGAACATGTAGGATTAGATTCTCTCTATGCTCATGATCCTGTTAAATTTACGAATAAGGGTGCCATTATTTTAAAATCAGGGAAAAAAATACGACAGCCTGAAGCAGAAGTGTATAAACAATTTTTAATAGAAAAGGACATTCCTATATTAGGTGAACTTACTGGTGAGGCAGTAGCTGACGGGGGAGATCTTGTTTGGCTGGATGATCGCACATTGTTAATTGGCCGTGGCTATCGAACGAATGATGAAGCGATCCGCCAAATCAAGGAAATAACCAAAGGTTTAGTGGACGAATGTATCGTTGTTCAACTTCCACATGACCAAGGTGAGGACGAATGTCTACATCTTATGTCTTTTATAAGTATCGTAGATGATAACCTGGCTGTTGTTTATTCGAGATTAATGCCAGTATTCTTAAGACAAATGCTGATCAAACGTGGCGTTGAGCTAATTGAAGTTCCCGACGAAGAATATCATCGACTAGGCTGTAATGTCCTTGCCTTAGCACCGCGAATTTGTATGATGGTTTCTGGAAGCCCTTACACCAAGCGGAAATTAATGGATGCGGGGGCAACTGTCTATGAATATGAAGGAAATGAAATCTCTTATTTAGGTACAGGTGGTCCGACATGTCTCACTTGTCCTGTTATCCGCATTTAATTGAAGGAGGAAAAAATATGTTTAAAACTACAATTGTCAAAACACCTGGTGAAAGTTACGTTCATGGCCTAACGACTTCTGATTTAGGGAGTCCTATTTTAGAAAAGGCACTCGAGCAGCATAACGCTTATATTGATGCACTAAAAACCTGTGGGGTGGAAGTAACGGTCCTACCTAGTCATGCAGATTTCCCTGACTCCACTTTTGTTGAAGATACGGCAGTGCTGACACCTGAGTTTGCCGTTATTTCAAACCCTGGAGCTCCTTCACGAAATGGTGAAATTTTCGAAATGGAGCCGACAATAAAGTCTCATTATGAAAACATTTATTATATCAAGTCGCCAGGAACCCTTGACGGCGGCGATATTTTACAAATTGATAATCACTTTTATATCGGACTTTCTGAAAGGACAAATTTGGAGGGGGCTGAACAATTAAAGCAAATTCTAGAATTGGAACATTACCAGGCGACTATTATTCAATTAGAAAAGTTTTTCCATCTTAAAACAGGTATTTCTTATCTGGGGAATCATACAATTGTTGTCGCAGGGGAATTTATTGATCACCCAGATTTTAATTCCTATACAAAAATTATTGTTCCACCGGAAGAGGAATATGCAGCGAATTGTATTCGCGTGAATGACTATGTCATCATTCCAGCAGGTTTTCCTCAAACGAAGCAAAAAATGAACGAGGCTGGTTTTCGGACGATTGAGCTCGACATGTCTGAATTCCGTAAATTAGATGGCGGCTTAAGCTGTTTGTCACTACGTTTTTAAGGAATATTGGAGACTGCTAATAGACAAGGGGTGTGTGGGAGATGGTTGAACAAGAGGGTCAGCAGAATCAATTAAATCGATCAATGAAACGTCGTCATTTGTTTATGCTTTCGTTAGGAGGAGTCATAGGAACGGGGTTGTTTTTAAATGCTGGCTATACCATTAATCAGGCCGGAGCTGGTGGTGCATTAATAGGTTATTTATTTGGTGGAATCATTTTATACTTGGTCATGGTGTGCCTAGGGGAACTGGCTGTCCACATGCCTGTAACAGGCTCATTTCAAACATATGCAAGTAAATTTATTAGTCCTTCCGCTGGATTTTCGTTAGGATGGATGTATTTCGTTGGTTCAGCCACAACGGCTGGGGTTGAATTTACCGCAGCAGGAATCTTAATGAAACGGTGGTTTCCTGATGTTTCAGTCTGGATATGGTGTGCTGTTTTCATAGCCCTATTATTTGTCCTCAATGCTCTTACAACCAGGGGATTCGCAGAGGCAGAATATTGGTTTGCAGGTATTAAAGTGGTTGCTGTTATTTTCTTTATTATTATTGGTTTCGCTGCTATCTTTGGTATCATTCCATTGGCTGACCGTCCTGCACCATTTTTAGAAAATTTAGCCCCATCTGGATTGTTCCCTGCAGGTTTTGTCATCCTTTTTGTTACGATGATGAATGTTATCTTTTCCTATCAAGGATCTGAACTGATTGGAATTGCTGCCGGGGAAAGCGAGGAGCCGGAAAAGAATATTCCCCGAGCCATTCGAAACGTCCTTTTTAGAATTATCGTCTTTTATCTAGCTTCTATTGTTATATTATCCGCCATTTTCCCATCTAAGGAACTTGGATTATTGGAAAGTCCATTCGTAACCCTTATGGATATGGCAGGTATTCCTTTCGCACCAGATATTATGAACATTGTTATACTGACAGCGATATTATCGGTCGGAAACTCATGTATTTACGCGTCGACCCGTTTACTATGGGCGATGGCACAAGATGGAATGGCTCCAAAGCGATTTGGAAAGCTATCAAAACGCAAGGTTCCATTTGCTGCTCTAGTATTTACGATGATTTTTTCTCTATTATCCTTGTTAACTAGCTTCATTGCAGCCGACACTGTGTTTGTATTGCTAATGTCGATTGCCGGTATTTCTGTTACGATTTCATGGATCGGTATTGCCCTTTCCCAGTTGTTGTTTCGAAGAAAATATCTGCAAGCTGGCGGAAAATTAGAGGATTTGCAATATAAAGTCCCATTTTATCCATTAATACCAATTATTTGTATTGTATTCTGCGTTTCAATCTTAATATTCTTGGCCTTTGATCCGACCCAATTAGTCGGTTTACTAGTAGGTTTGGGATTTCTAGCCGTATGCTATATTTCCTATTATTTTAAGAATAAAAAGGACAAATTGAGCGCAAATAATGATGTCGACTATCGATAGGGTGTCAACGATAGGGTGTCAGGCACCACTCGTGGACAGTTGGTTGTATTTGTCCACCTCAGGTGTACAGTTGGACAAGTGTGATTTGCCATTTTGTAAATTAATTAAAGGAGCTATCGGGTAATGAATCAGCTAAATTGGGGGACACCAGAGGCACTTCGTAAGCTTTTATGCGAAGTGGTGAGCTGGAGAAGCATGACATTAACTGAGGGTGAACGTAATTTTCCTTCCAAGGTAGAAGCAAAACTGCGAAGGTTGGGTTATTTTCAGGACAATCCTACTCATTTGCTTCTTCACAATGCCGATCAGGGCAGGCGGTTTTTAACAGCTTTATATAAACATCCAAATGCAAAAGAAACCATCGTTCTCATCAGTCATTTTGATACAGTGAATACGGAGGAATATGGAGATCTAGAGGATTTTGCTTATCAGCCAGAAGAGCTAACCAACTTGTTCCATGAAAGATTGGACGGGTTACCGGAAGCTGTGGTGCAGGATCTGAAATCTGGAGAATATTTATTTGGCAGAGGCACAATGGATATGAAAATGGGCCTTGTAATGCATATTGGATTAATTGAAAAGGCAACTGTCGAACAATGGCCGATTAATCTTCTCTTGTTAACCGTGCCAGATGAGGAAGTAAATTCGGCGGGGATGCGTGCAGCAGTACCGAAATTATTAGAACTAAAGGGAAAGCATGATCTCACTTATAAGCTATTCTTGAACGGAGAACCGGTATTTTCACAAGAACCGGGTGACGAAAATTACTATGTGTACTCAGGTTCTATCGGTAAAATAATGCCATCCGCACTTTTTTACGGGAAAGAGACACATGTTGGTGAACCTCTCAGTGGAATCACAGCACCATATATTGCATCGTTTTTGACGCAGAAGATGGAATGGAATTTGAGCTTCCAAGAAACGGCGATGGGTGAAACAACCCCGCTTCCGGTCACACTTCAACAAAAAGATTTAAAACTTGAATATTCCACTCAAACACCATACCGTGCAGCAGCCTTGTATAATGTGTTTTTAATGGAGCGGAATGCGGAAGAAATTATGGATATCTTTGAAAAAGTGGCTGTTAACGCGGCTAGTACCTGCAACCGGGCCTATATGGATGTCTGCAAAGAGCATTCTATTGACCCCGTTGGTGAAGTGCATGTCTTACGTTATGAAGCTTTACTAACGCACGCAATTAATAAACTTGGAATAGATTTTGTCGAAGCAATCAAAGGAGCCATTCATGCAAATTCAGAATGGGATGACCGTGAGAAATCCTTCCGAATTGCAGATACACTAATAATTCAGTGCCAAGAACTTGCACCGGCGATTGTTTTGCTATTTGCTCCACCTTATTATCCGGCGGTAAATTCATCAAATAATGAACTCATTACACAATGTGTGGAATATGTAAAAGAGCAAGGTCTTGCAAAATTTAATTTGCCTGTTCAACAAGTTCACTATTTTAATGGAATTAGCGACTTAAGCTATGTTAACTATCAGGACGATGGGGAAGGATGGTCCGTCTTTAAATCAAATACCCCTATATGGGGCAGTGGTTATAGCATCCCATTCGATGCGATGAAAGAACTTCAAGCCCCTGTCTTAAATGTTGGTCCACTCGGAAAAGACGCCCACAAACGAACGGAACGTCTTCATATGAAAAGTGCATTTGAAGAAGTTCCGGTTCTTGTTGAAGGTATGATAAAAATGATGATTAATAACTAAGAAAGAAACTGATTCGCATCGTCGAATCAGTTTTTTTATATCGTCTAGGAAGTTATAAAATTAAATGTAGTGGATAACTTGAATAGTTCTCTGAATCCAGCTCCAGCGCCTAGCTACTAGTGGGCTTCGCTCTCCGCCCTACGANNTCCGTGTTTCCTTTATCTCAGTTGGGTCTACTCTTATTCAATTGTTCAATTTTTGTTAAGAATATATAAAGAAAAGTAGGTCGTTTTCAGGACAAGACAGCCCCGAAATGAATTGAAAAATACAGCCTTTCTGTTCAAATGTATTTTTACTCAGACGAATTTCCTATATTTATGCTAGGCAGTGAAATCCGCCTTTACAATTGTTTACATTTGCTTAATACAGCCCAGCTATAATGGGAGGCGTAAGAACAACTTTAATTGAGGGGGAAATTAAATTGTTTAAGAAACAGCTTATGAAAAAGGTTCTTCCAGTTGCTGTACTTTCATCTTTAGCGTTTAGCAGTCTTGTTGGAGCTGGTACGGCTAATGCCAAAACGGAAAAGGCAGCTGAAAATAATGCGGAGATTAAAAACGTCATTTTTCTAATTGGTGATGGTATGGGCGTTTCTTATACCTCGGCTTACCGTTATTTAAAAGACGATCCGTCTACTAAAAGAGTGGAGCCAACTGAGTTTGATAATTTCTTAGTGGGACAACAAACTACATATCCGGAGGATGCAAAGCAAAATGTCACGGATTCAGCATCTGCTGCTACGGCGATGGCTGCAGGGGTCAAAACCTATAATGCTGCCATTGCAGTGGATAACGACAAATCTGAAGTCAAAACTGTCCTTGAAGCAGCGAAAGAGAAGGGGAAATCAACGGGTCTCGTGGCTACTTCAGAAATTACACATGCCACACCTGCTTCGTTCGGATCTCATGATGTAAACCGTAATAATATGAATGCGATCGCCGATGATTATTATAATGAACGGGTGAACGGAAAACACAAAATTGACGTCCTTTTGGGAGGCGGCTCTGATTTGTTTATCCGTCAAGATCGTAATCTTACAGATGAATTTAAAAAGGATGGATACAGCTATGTTTCCAACCTTCAAGAATTAAAGAACGATAAAAATGATCAGGTTCTCGGGTTATTTGCAAAACGCGGCATGCCAAAGATGATCGACCGGACGGCAGAAGTGCCATCACTAGAGGATATGACGACTTCGGCAATTGAGCGTTTAAATCAAAATAAGAAAGGTTTCTTTTTGATGGTGGAAGGAAGCCAAATCGACTGGGCTGGTCATGATAATGATATCGTTGGTGCGATGAGTGAAATGGAAGACTTCGAAAAAGCGTTCAAAGCAGCTATTGATTTTGCCAAAAAGGATAAACATACACTTGTTGTAGCAACGGCGGACCATTCGACCGGCGGTTACTCAATCGGGGCCCGTGGCGAGTACAACTGGTTTAGTGCGCCAATCAACGCGGCAAAGCGTACGCCTGATTTTATGGCTCAACAAATTGCTAGCGGCGCAGATGTGAAAGATACGCTGACTAAATTTATCAATCTTCCTTTAACGGATAAAGAGATTCAGTCCGTTAAAGATGCGGCTGCTGCTAAGAAAGTTGTAGATATCGATAATGCAATCGAGCAAATTATTGATACCCTTTCCTTCACTGGATGGACGACTGGGGGCCATACAGGTGAAGATGTAAATGTATATGCATTCGGACCTGCCAGCGAGCGCTTCGCCGGTCAAATTGACAATACAGACAATGCTAAAATCATCTTTGAAATTCTTGATAATGGCAGCAAAAAAACAATCATCGAAGATAAGTAGGTCCTTACAATAAGGTAGACTAGAATTTGGAAGTAAGATATCCCGTTGTCTTAGCAGCAACGGGATATCTTTCTACGAAGCCATCTTTACTTAATGGGAGGAATCAATGTGAAACAAACTATGATAACTATTGTATTAGTTTTACTACTTACGGGCTGTTCATTTGTTTCAATTCAACCAAATAAAGACAAGACCGATTCAAAAATAGAAAAGATCTCCACAGTAACAAAAAAGATTTCCGAACACGATCATGATGCCTACTATAATAGCCCGCAGGTGACTGATGATTCAACATTACAGAAAGTAGGCCAATCTGTTACCGATGAAAAGGGGGAAGCAACCTTAAAGGCGATCAAACCAATAAATAGTGTATATCATTTAGGGGATATCGAGTTTACAATCAAGGAAATGAAACTGCTTCACTACCGGCCAGATTATAGTCTAATTGACTATTACCACCCATTAACGGAGGCAGAGGAATTTGACTTTATTAAAATAAGTGCCGATATTAAAAATAAATCGAATGAAACGCGGAATTTTGCCCCAGTTGCCCTATTTGAAACGAATACAGGAATAAAAATGGACTGGAAACAGGATATGTATCTTGAACATTTAAATGGGGAAATCGAAGGGAGCCAAGTTAAGCGTGGAAGCCTGGGCTTTATTGTAGACACAGCAGAGAGTAAGAAGATAGGATGGATTAAAATTCTAACCAGCGACGTGTTTAATGAGAAACAGGAAAGGCTCGAGGAAGCGCAAAAAATCCAGCTTCATTTTTAATTGTGTATAAATGGAATGAGAAGGTGTCAGGCACCGTACGNNCGTACGGTGCCTGACACCTTAAGTCCCTTTAGCTAATTGTTTGCTAATAGTTTCTGCAAATAATAGTGCTGCTATTGATAATAAAATGTAATAGGATGTATCCCACCAAACTTGACTGTGCAATATACCTGTTTTTCTAAGAAGGATTGTGGCTGTATACATAGATAGGGCTGTGACAATGTACTTTAACCATCTGGGCATCAAATGAAACTTCGCGATGGCAACATAGAAGAGACTGGCACATAGATAGAAGATGGCCCCAAAAGCTGTTGTATCCTTTGCTTGATTTTCAAACAGGCCCAATTCATAATATCGATTGGAGAAAAATATAATCGGAAAAATATGAAAGCTTCCCGCAAAGGTCCCAATAATGAGAAATAGACAAAAGGAATGAATCATTCCCTTTAACGGAAGCCTGATTTTTTTGTGCAATATTTTTGCAAACAGATAATAAAAAGGCAGCCCCAGTGAGGTGTATTCTATCTCCCACCAATTGTGGGTATAGATATCCAGCTTTAGGAATAACCACTCAATCCCTGCGAAACTCCCGGTAATAAAAACAATCCAAAGCCAATTCTTGTGAAAAGCTGCGATGAAGGTGGCGGTCACAGGCAAGGCTAATGCATTCGATGCGATCGCTCCCAGATTACTATCATAAATAGCATTGTGCTTGATAAGTTTCGGATAATATTGATAGCTACCTAAGAAATTATAAATGACCGCCTCAATGAAGTACCCTAAACCGACCATCGCTAAAAAAAGCAGCAAACTCCTTCTTACCCCTTTTTTATAACATACATAACCCAAAAGAATGATACTTAACAAACTTAATCCGAGATAGCATAATGAATTTATGTTCACAATACACACCCCTTCTTAAAAATAGTATCCAAACCTACTGGGAATTTATTCATATAATTCGCCAACATGGTGTCAGGCACACAACCATTAAAAAATATTAAATGAATTTGTTATAGTATAATAAAAATATTGAAATTTCTAATTGTACAGGTCATCTTCTGGAGGGATTGCGTTGACAGTCGGGGAACTATGCCGAACACTTATTGTAGACGATGAAATGTTAATCAGACAAGGGATTAAGCACTATATTAATTGGGAGCAAGAGGGGTTTATGATTGTCGGTGAAGCTTCGAATGGTCAGGAAGCACTGGAATTAATCGAAGCCACGGACCCACATATCATCATTACAGATATCGTCATGCCAATAATGGATGGAGAAGAATTAACGAGAATTGTGAAGGAAAAATATCCTCACATTGAAATTATTATTTTAAGCAGTTTCGGAGAATTCGATTATGTACGATCCACCTTTCAAAGTGGCGTTGTTGATTATATATTAAAGCCCAAGCTCAATGCAGACGGGCTGTTAAAAGCTTTGAAAACGGCATCATGCAGAATCCCTTCGTTTCAGAAAATGGAAAATAAATCAAAACGTAATCTTCCAATTGGGCAGATTATCGAGAAGCTTATTTCAGGTTATGAAGTAGATTTTGATTCAGAGTTAGTCTCTCTGGCTTTTCCATATCGTTATTATTGTTTTATCGGAGCGGATCTAAGGAACCACCCGTCTAGTAAGAGCACAGAATTTCAAACAAGTATTAACATGAAAATCGAAGAGGCCATTCAGCTTAACCTAAGTCAAGCTGTTCTTGAGCCATTAAACGTTGAAGAAAGTATCATTGGATACTTAATTAATATAAACGAGGAGAATCTACCACAGGTCATAAAATTGGCGTATCAACTTGCACAGTCATTTCCGGAAATTAGCCTGGCTCTGACGGAGGAGTTTGCAGACCTTTCACGATTAGGGACAGTTTACAAAGAAAGCCTGCTAAAATTGTTAGCTTACCGCTTTTATTTTCCCGAACAATCATTCTTTATGAAACAGAATCTCCCTAATCTGCCTGCCGAACCTGAAAATTTTAGTTTAGATTGGTTTACAGAAGAATTAAAGCGCAAACACTTTGATTCAGCTTTTCAATATTTACAGGACCATGTTACAGCGTTGTCGACCTGTTATACGATGGATGTCTTTGAATTTAAAGCTTTCTTTGGGAACATTATTTTTAACATAACGATTCTCCTCAGTAATATGAAATATAACGTAACAGCTTTGGAAAATGCTAAGTATTCCTACTTTAAACTGATTGATGAAGCTCCTTCAGCAATGGCCACCGTTGAATTAATGAATCGCTTTACCGAAGAAGCAAAAAATTGCCTATTTGAGGCGGTGCAAAGCGAGCCTGAAGATATAAATATGAAAAACTTAATCAATTATATAGAAGAACATTATGCTGAATCGCTCACCCTAACTGGGGTAGCAAAACATTTTCATTTTAATCCTTCATACCTTTCTAGCTATTTTTCAACGCATAATAAAGAAGGATTTATCGAATATCTTAATAGAATCCGGATTGAGGAGGCGTCGAAACTCCTTATACAGGGTACAGAATCAATCTCTGAGATTAGTGGAATGGTTGGTTATTCGGACCACAGTTATTTCTGTAAAGTTTTTAAGAAAATAAAGGGAGTGTCTCCAAGTCAATACAAAAGGAAGCAAAAACTAAGATAAGAGATGGTGAATTATGAGATTTATTCCCGAGCGTTTTAAACATAACGGATTGTTTATCGTTATGTTTTTTATTACGGTTATGATGATTATCACAGTTTCGATAACGATTACTTGGACAACCATTCGGATGTCCGAGCAATTTTTTATAAAGAAGTTTAGCATTACGAACTACAAAGTAATGAGTCAGGTCAAGGAAAGCTTCGAATCCTTTAACTATTCGGTCGTCCTTGCATCCAATAATCTCCTTCAAAGCAATATGATTAAAAATATTCTTACACATGAGCAATTCAGCAATAAAGAGAAGCTCAGTGCCTATTTTAATACGGGCCAGCAGTTAAAGCATGTCGAAACCAATTTAGATGCATATGAGGAAAGTATCTTAATCATGGGCAGAAATGGGTTCAGCTTTGCAACCAACCGCGCTTACTGGCCAATTACGGACGAAGAGTTAAGGACAAGCATACTAGCCAGTAATACGTTTAAGGAGCCAAAGAAACTAATTTACCAATTGGACAAGCGAAAGGATGGAACCAATCGCCGGTTCATTGTTGCATCCAAGGTGCTAATGGACCGGATTAACGGTACGGTTTATGGTTCCATGTACTTTGCGTTTGAGGAAAGTGAATTTAGAAGGTTCTTCACAAGCTATACAGGCCCTGGTAATAATGTGTTTGTCGTCGACAAACAGGGGATCATTGTTTCTAGCAACCGGACCAAGCTCATTGGGAAAAAACCAGCGGACTTGCTTAGCTATGCGGAAAAAATTGAAAAAAGTTCAGACCATTATATCATTGAGAACTTCATGGGGAAGGACCAAATTATCTCGATGGAATATCTTCCTTCCTTTGACATGTACTTATTTAATATGATCGACAAGCAAAAAGCAGTCGGGGACCTCATTGATAAAAAGGATATCGTGCTTATCTCCATGGCGATCGTTTTTGTGGCGCTCATTATTGTCTTTCTAGCGACAAGGAGATTGACCAATTCGTTATCGAGTCTTGTTAAGCAGATAGAAGATGCATCCAAACATGAATTCCACCAATATGTGTCTTCAGCCGGCACCTACGAAACCATGAAAATTGGCAATGCCTTTAATTCCATGCTTGATGAGCTCCATCTGTATGTTGATCAGCTGGTGGAATCCCAAAAGCAAAAGCGCAATGCGGAATTGGCCGCGCTGCAGCAGCAAATTAATCCTCATTTTTTATATAATACATTAACTTCAATAAAATTTATGGTGCAGCAAGGTGGAAAGGAAGAGACCGAGGCCACGATTAATGCGTTGATCTCCTTGCTTCAGAATACCATTGGCAATGTTAGTGAGACGAATACCATAAGCCAAGAGGTGGATAATTTAAAAAATTATGTCCTTATCAATCAGAAGCGGTATGGTAATCGCATAAAAGTTAATTATTTTGTAGCACCAGATTGCTTGGGATATCACGTACCAAAGCTAATCCTTCAACCTTTTATGGAAAATTCATTCTTTCATGGCTTCAATCGTAAGATGAGTGGATTTATTAATGTTCTTGTCTGGCAGGAGGAGAGTACGTTGATTTGTGAAGTAGTCGATAATGGAGATGGAATGGAAATCTCTTCTGAAAATAAGCTGCCCAATACAAAACGAAAACAACAGATGTTTTCTGGAATCGGTGTACGGAATGTTCATGAGCGGATCCAGTTGATTTACGGAGAATCGTTTGGGGTGACAATATCTAGCGAGGTGGGCGAAGGAACAAAAGTCCGTGTAGAACTTCCGATTTCATCCATATAAAAATAGTCATAAAATCTAAAAATAATCCAAATTAATTAATTGGAAGCGCGTTCATGTTGCAAAAATATTACCAACCCTTAAAAATATCGTCCTAACGATTCGGTCCTGTCAGGTGATAACATTATATTTGTAAGTCAGATAACGCTTACAAAACTAGAATGTTGGGGGAATATCAATGAAAAAAGTACTAGCACTCTTTCTAGTTAGTATATTGATGCTAACTGCCTGTTCTTCGGGATCAAATAAAGAGACTTCCGACAAAGGCAAAGAGACAAATGAAATAACAGTTTGGGCATGGGATCCAAATTTCAACATTAAAGCATTAAATTTAGCAAAAGACGCTTATAAATCTGAAAATGCAGATGTAAACATTAAGATAGTTGAACATGCTCAAGATGACATTATTCAAAAGTTAAATACGAGCTTAAGTTCCGGGACAACCAAAGGACTTCCGAATATTGTTTTAATTGAAGATTATCGGGCGCAAAGCTTCCTTAAAGCGTATCCAGATATGTTCCATGAATTAACTAGTTCTTTTAAAGCAGCTGATTTCGCTCAGTATAAAATTGCACCTACCAGCTTGGATGGCAAAAACTATGGTCTTCCATTCGATACAGGTGTAACGGGACTATACGTTAGAACGGACTATTTAGAAAAAGCAGGCTACAAAGTGGCAGACTTACAAAACATGGACTGGAACAAATATATTGAAGTGGGTAAAAAGGTTAAAGAAGCAACTGGTAAATCAATGCTTACACAGGATCCAAAAGATCTTGGCCTTATTCGTATGATGATTCAAACGAGCGGTTCTTGGTACTTAAAGAACGACGGCGTTACACCTGATATCGCAGGCAACGCAGCATTAAAGGATGCATTCCAAACCTATAAAGCAATTTTAGATGCAGATTTAGTGAAACCTGTTTCTGACTGGGGTCAATTCGTAGCAGGCTTTAACAGCGGCGACGTTGCAACGGTTCCAACGGGTAACTGGATTACTCCATCCATCAAGGCAGAAGCTTCACAAGCTGGCAAATGGGCGGTTCTTCCAATGCCAAAACAATCAGGAATCGCCAATTCTGTAAACGCTTCTAACTTAGGCGGAAGCTCTTGGTATGTGTTAAATATCGATGGTAAAGAAAAGGCAGCGGACTTCTTAGGCAAAACATTTGGATCCAATGCAGATTTCTATCAAACCTTGAATAAAGAAATGGGCGCTATTGGTACTTATAAGCCAGCTTCTAAGGGCGAAGCTTATACAGCAGCAGATGATTTCTTTGGAGGACAAAAAGTCGTTTCTGACTTTGCCGCTTGGACAGAGAAAATTCCTCAAGTCAACTATGGTATGCACACCTATGCAATTGAAGATATTTTAGCTGTGAGCATGCAGGATTACCTTAAAGGTAAAGATCTAGATAAAGTATTAGAGGATGCTCAAAAGCAAGCAGAAGAACAAATTAAATAACACAATAAGCTAGAAAGTATCAAATCTTCTTTTTAAAGAGATTATGCCTTAGAAATTCGCCGGCTTCTACCATTCATGTATTGGAGCTATCTGATGTATCAGGCGACTTTCTAAGGCGTTTTCTTTTCTTGGCCGCTCGCCAGTAGGCGAGTGTTTTCTTTAAACTTACAACGTAAGGAGTTGACTAAAATTGATAACAGCGAAAGAAAACCACACGCAAGCCCTTCCAAAAGCAAATTCTGGTCGCAAAACTCGGTTGAAAAATAATGTCATTGGCTGGTCCTTTGTAATTATCGCTGCCGTAATGATCTTTTTGTTTTACTTCTACCCAATGGTTCAGGCTCTTATTTTATCCTTTCAAACAGGTGTTGGTGCGAACCTAACCTTTACAGGAATCGATAATTATACGCGTTTATTTAAGGATCCAACATTCCTTACCACAGTGAAAAATACAGTCATCTATCTAATCATTCAAGTACCGGTTATGATTTTACTGGCTTTATTTCTATCTGTTCTACTAAATAATAAAACGCTAAGGTTTAAGGGCTTTTTCCGAACAGCCATCTTCTTACCATGCGTAACCTCACTTGTTGCCTATTCCGTCATCTTCAAATATTTGTTTGCTCAGGATGGCATTATTAATATGATGTTAATGAAAATTTCATTAATCTCAGGACCGATTCAATGGCTCACTGATCCCTTTTGGGCAAAAATTGCCATTATCGTGGCGATTACTTGGCGATGGACAGGCTACAATATGATCTTCTATTTATCCGCTCTTCAAAACGTCGATGAATCAATCTATGAAGCAGCTAGAATAGATGGGGCTTCGCCAGTTCAACAATTTTTCAAAATTACCATCCCAATGTTGAAACCGATTATCCTGTTTACATCAATCACTTCAACGATTGGTACACTGCAATTATTTGATGAGGTTATGAATATTACCAAGGGTGGACCCGGTAATGCGACCATGACCATTTCTCAGTATATCTATAATTTATCGTTTAAATATACTCCGGACTTTGGGTATGCAGCCACTGTCTCATACGCGATCGTAATTATGATTGTCATCTTCTCGATCATTCAGTTTAAAGCGGCAGGTGATAATAATGAATAAGCTAAAAAACACATTCAGTTATACCGTCCTAATCATCGCAGCAATTGTCTCTGTGTTTCCATTTCTATGGATGATTGTGAGCTCGACAAATAAATCTGTCGATGTAACACAAGGAAAGATGCTGCCTGGCAGTCATTTTATGCAAAACCTTCACAATCTGCTGGACACGGTAGATCTTGTACCTGCGTTAATTAATTCAACAAAAATCTCGGTCATAACTACTATCCTTGCTATGCTGATTGCTTCCTTAGCAGGATATGGATTTGAAATTTATAAAAGTAAATCCAAGGATTTTGTGTTTAACATTTTGTTAGTTTCCATGATGATTCCTTTTGCTGCATTGATGGTACCGCTCTTTAGAATGTTTGCGACCATTTCACAATCCTTACCGTTCATTGGGATTGATACAATCGCAGCCGTCATATTACCGACCGTGACAACCGCCTACCTAATCTTTTTCTTTAGACAAAGTACCAAGATGTTTCCAAAGGAAATCCTTGAGGCTGGAAGAATCGATGGACTATCCGAATTGGGATGTTTCTTTCGGATTTATCTTCCGACAATGAAGACAACGTACGCTGCAGCGGCCATCATTACTTTCATGGCTAGCTGGAACAGTTATTTATGGCCGTTGGTTGTGTTACAGTCACCAGAGAATCAGACCATTCCACTGTTAATTTCGAATCTCGGTTCAAGTTACTCTCCTGACTTTGGAATGATCATGACAGCGATTGTCATTGCGACTTTGCCGGCAGCACTCATCTTCTTCATTATGCAAAAGCATTTTGTCGCTGGTATGATGGGTTCTGTTAAATAATTAGTTTTTTGAAAAATGTAAATAGAAAGAGTGATCATAATGACAACCATTCCAAAAATAGATTGGCTTACCGATGTGAATGTGTTTGCCGTTAATCGACTGCCAGCACATTCGGACCACATGTACTACGAAACACGTGAGCAGGCAAAAATTGCAGGCCCAATGGCGATGCGCCATAACTTAAACGGAAACTGGAAATTTAGCTATAGTTTTAATCCTGACAATCGTCCGGAGCGTTTTTACGAGCAGGATTTTAATTGTTCCGGCTGGGGAAACATCACTGTACCAGGGCATATCCAGTTGCAAGGCTACGGAAAACCACAATATGTGAATACGATGTACCCATGGGATGGCCTCAATGAGATTCGTCCGCCTGAGATTCCACAAGACCATAATCCAGTGGGAAGCTATGTGAAGATGTTTACGGTACCTGAAAACATGATAAATAAGCCTGTCTACATTTCCTTTCAGGGTGTAGAGTCAGCGTTTTATGTGTGGCTAAACGGAGAGTTTGTCGGCTATAGTGAGGACTCCTTCACGCCGGCTGAGTTTAACCTTACTCCATTCCTTACTGAAGGTGAAAACAAGCTAGCGGTCGAAGTTTATCAGCGCAGCACAGGTGGTTGGCTGGAAGATCAAGATTTCTGGCGTTTTTCAGGTATTTTCCGGGATGTTTATCTCTATACCGTCCCAGAGATTCATGTCTATGATACGTGCGTTCGTGCGGAATTGAATGATGCCTTTACGCAAGGCACGCTTAAAGTAGACCTCAAGCTATTGTCTGATAACGCTTCTCCTTCAAAAATTGTATCAGAATTGTACGATACAGAAGGCAACTTGGTAGCATCCCGTACGATTAGCAATAATAACGGAGAATGGTCAGCAGCGATGGATGTTGAATGTCCCAAATTATGGAGCGCAGAAAGTCCATATTTATACAAGCTTTATATTCAAGTGTATAACGAAAAAGACAGTTTAGTAGAAGTTGTTCCGCAAAATGTGGGCTTCAGAAGGTTTGAACTCATTAATAAAATCATGCATCTTAATGGGGAACGGATCGTCTTCAAGGGTGTGAATCGTCATGAATTCAATTGCAGGACGGGCCGTGCGATTACAAAGGAAGACATGCTTTGGGATATTAAAACACTGAAACAAAATAACATCAACTCTGTTCGGACGTCTCATTATCCGAATCAAAGTTATTGGTACGAGCTGTGCGATCAATATGGTGTCTACGTAATCGATGAAATGAACCTAGAAACGCACGGATCATGGCAAAAGATGGGGGCTGTCGAGCCGTCCTGGAACATTCCTGGGAATAAGCCGGAGTGGGAGAATATTGTTATGGATAGGGCTGTTTCCATGGTTGAACGGGACAAAAATCACCCATCCATCCTGATTTGGTCATGCGGGAATGAATCCTATGCAGGTGAGGTCATTCTTAACGTGTCTAAATATTTTAAGAGAGTGGACCCAAGCCGCTTAGTTCATTACGAAGGTGTATTTCATGCTCGTGAATATAATGAAACGAGCGATATGGAAAGTCGTATGTATGCAAAGCCCGCTGATATTGAGGACTATTTGAATGCAAATCCGGAAAAGCCTTATATTAGTTGCGAATATATGCATGCAATGGGAAATTCACTTGGCGGGATGTACAAATATACAGATTTAGAAAAAAAGTATCCCATGTATCAAGGCGGTTTTATTTGGGATTATATAGACCAGTCGCTTATCAAAAAGGATCGTTACGGGAATGAATTTTTCGCAACTGGCGGTGACTTTGAAGACCGGCCAACCGATTATGGCTTCAGTACAAATGGGATCGTTTATTCTAATCGAGAACTTTCACCTAAGATGCAGGAAGTCAAATATTTATATCAAAACTTTAAGTTAAACCCTGATCAGACAGGAGTATCCATTATCAATGACAGCCTATTCTCTGATCTAACGGACTATGATTTGGAATACGTCCTTTACCTTGAGGGCAAGGAAGTGTATCAAAACAAGCTTGAGGTAAATGTTGGACCTTTAAGCGAGGGAAGAGCAGAATTTAAGCTGCCTGCCGGTGTCACGAGTGCTTCTGGGGAGTATTGTATTCAAGCTTCCTTGGTCTTAAAGGAGAACACACTATGGGCTGATGCTGGTTATGAAATAGCGTTTGGACAATTTGTGTTCCAGGTAAAAGCGGAAGAAATGTCTGCCGCTGTTCAGGGCGATTTAAGGGTCGTCGAAGGCGATGTCAATATAGGTGTCCATGGCAGGGACTTTACGATCCTGTTCTCGAAACAGGCTGGAAGCCTTGTTTCGCTAAATTACGCGGGGAAAGAGATGATTGCTCTTCCACCAGCACCATTATTCTGGCGGGCGACAACAGATAATGATCGCGGCTACTCACAAGGCACCCATTCAGGGCTTTGGTACGCAGCCAGTCTCACCAGAAGATGTGTTGCTATTGATCTTAAAAATGACAAAGGTCAGGTGACCGTTGCCTTTACGTATAAATTATCAATAAGTGAAGAAGTGGTAGTGAAAATAAGCTATACGGTTTTTGCCGATGGCAGTGTGCGTGTGAAATCGGTGTACCATGGCGCAAATCATCTTCCGCAGATGCCGATTTTTGCCGTATCCTTTAAGGTGCCGGCGGATTATGATCAATTAGAAT
Source organism: Bacillus sp. AFS006103 (assembly GCA_002559145.1). Taxonomy (GTDB): domain Bacteria; phylum Bacillota; class Bacilli; order Bacillales; family Cytobacillaceae; genus Neobacillus. The sequence goes on along the minus strand of NTXX01000013.1, from coordinate 67,444 downwards.
GGTACGCCATGGGTCCTGAAGAAAACTACTCGGACCGTGCGCAGGGAGCCAAACTTGGTATCTTTAGCAACAGCGTATCAGAGAATTTGAGCGGATATGTGATGCCGCAAGAGTCAGGCAACCGCACGGGAGTACGCCGGGTAAGTGTGACAAACCAGGATGGACAAGGGCTAAGAATTTCTGCTGTGACCGAACCATTGGAGTGCAATTTTTCACCGTATACAGCGTTTGAACTAGAGAATGCGAATCATCAATTTGAGCTTCCGAATGTTCATTACACAGTTGTGACGGTAGCAGGTAGGCAAATGGGCGTTGGCGGAGACGACAGCTGGGGCGCACCGGTCCATGATGAACACCTCATTCATGCTGATAAAGACATGGAATTCGAGTTTGTGATCAATAGAATCTAATTAAGAATTGGATCAAATAAAGAAAAGAGCCTGATATTGCCAGGCTCTTTCCTTATAAATAAGCTTTGGAAAATCTTTTTTGCTAAGTTGATTGGTGCGGAAGGCGAAGTGCCTGGAGCGGAAATCAACAACTAAGTTTAACAAAAGGAGAAAGTTATGCTTATTCATGTGAATCAAGAAAATAGCCAGTTTCATTTAACAAACGGTCAAATAAGTTATATTTTCCATGTGATGAAAAATGGACAATTGGGCCATCTTTATTACGGTAAGGCACTGCGTCATCGCGAGGATTTCTCCCATTTGCAAACGTATGATGTGCCAACCGGGGCAACTACTCACCTATACGCAGACGACCCGGCCTTTGGTCTGGAAACTTTGCGTCAAGAATATCCGGCCTACGGAAATTCTGATTTTCGCGAGCCAGCAATCAGTGTGAGTAAGACTACGGCTAACCATATTCCCAATTTCATCTATGATTCGTATCAGCTGGTAGAAGGAAAACAGCGGCTTGAGGGTTTGCCTGCCACCTATACAGAAGACAATCATGATGCAAGTACACTTCAGATTATTTTAAAAGATGAGTTTCTTGAAGCGGAATTGCATTTGAATTATACAATTTTCCGTGATAAACCCGTCATAACAAGAAGTGCTGCTCTTATCAATAAGGGTACAGAGGGATTAATAATTGATCGATTAATGGGAGCATCGCTCGACCTTCCGGATAAGGATTTTGTATTTACTCATTTAGCAGGTACATGGTCACGGGAGCGCCATGTCAAGGAGAGAAATCTTGAAACAGGCATCCAGTCTATTTCCAGTCTGCGCGGAGCCAGCTCTCATCACCATAATCCGTTCTTGGCCCTAAAACGACCCGAGGCGACGGAACATACAGGCGAAGTATATGGTTTTAATTTTATCTATAGCAGTAATTTCCTCATGCAGATAGAAGTGGATCACTATGACATGGCTCGGCTTACTGTTGGGATTCATCCGTTCGGCTTTAAGTGGAATTTACAACCGCAAGCAACCTTCCAAACCCCGGAAGTAGTAATGGTGTATTCCAATCAAGGGTTAAACGGGATGAGTCAGGCCTTTCATTCTCTTTACCGCGAGCATCTCATTCAAGCTCAATGGAGGAAGGCTGTGCGCCCGATTTTGATTAATAACTGGGAAGCAACCTACTTTGATTTCGATGAAGAAAAACTTGTGAAGATTGCAAAATCCGCGAGTGAATTAGGCATCGAACTGCTTGTCCTAGATGATGGCTGGTTTGGAAAGCGGAACGATGATACGTCCTCGCTCGGGGATTGGCATGTCGACTTAAAGAAGCTTCCTAATGGGTTAGAAAGTTTATCTGGAAAAATAGCAGAAACGGGTATGAAATTCGGGCTTTGGTTTGAGCCGGAGATGATCAGCCCGAATAGTGAATTATTCACCGAGCATCCAGATTGGGCAGTAGGTCTGCCTGGCCAGCACTATACTTTGGGGCGCAATCAATTGGTCTTAGACTTTTCACGACAGGAAATAGTAGATTATCTGTATAAGAAGATGTCCGCCATCATTAAACAAGCAAACCTTTCCTATATTAAATGGGATATGAATAGAAATATTACCGAAGCGTTTTCGCAAAAACTTGCTGTTGATCAGCAGGGGGAGTTTTTCCACCGCTATATCTTAGGGGTTTATCGTCTCTATGACCGGTTAACCACTGAATTCCAACATGTGTTGTTTGAATCCTGTGCAGGCGGAGGCGGACGGTTTGATCCTGGTATGTTGTATTACGCACCACAGGGGTGGACGAGCGATGATACGGATGCGATTGAAAGACTTAAAATCCAATATGGTACATCCTTCGCCTATCCGCTTTATAGTATGGGTTCGCATGTCTCGGCTGTTCCAAACCACCAAACATTACGGCAGGCACCCTTACAAACGAGGGCAAACACTGCATATTTTGGAACATTTGGCTATGAACTGGATCCACTGACCTTAACAGCAGAAGAGCGCGCAGAAATTAAAGAGCAGGTGGCTTTTTATAAACAGCATCGTGGATTAATGCGAGATGGTCAATTTTATCGCTGCTTAAGTCCGTTTTTGAATAATGAAACGGCATGGATGGTGGTTAGCCAAGATCAATCGGAAGCATTGGTTGGCTGGTATAAGGTACTCGCAACGCCGAATCCAAGAAAACATCAAACGCTTCGTCTAAGTGGATTAGATGAAGCGAAAATGTATAAAGTCTCTGGGAGCGAGCGAACGTTTTATGGTGATGAACTAATGACCGTGGGCCTGCCGCTTCCGACAGAATTTAATGGTTGTAATGGCGAAAGTGCCGAGCGTGGCGGCGACTTCCAGTCATATGTCTTTTATTTAAAAAGTATAGAGGCTAATTGATTTGAATAAAGCAGGACGGGGGAAATGTATCCGTCCTTTTTTAGTTAAATTTTTAGTAAAATAATTGAAAGATTTTACTAAAGAGAGTAAAATAAAGTTAAAATTACTTAACAAGACACATTACGCTGGAGGAACTCAAAATGGACGTTATTACACTTCATAAAGTATTTTTAGATATATTTCAGGTTTTACCAAAACAAGCTTTCTTTGCTCCTGGAAGGATTAATTTAATTGGCGAGCATACCGATTACAATGGCGGTCATGTGTTTCCTTGTGCGATTACTTACGGTACCTATGCTGTTGCGAGGAAGCGGGAAGACAAAGTGATTCGCCTGTACTCAACAAACTTTCCTGAAAAAGGAATCATTGAATTTAACTTAAACGAGCTAGATTATCAGAAAGAACACAATTGGGCTAATTATCCAAAAGGGATGGTCCGTTATATTCTTGAAGCGGGATATGGAATTCCATCTGGATTTGATTGTGTAATTCAAGGTAATATCCCTAACGGTGCTGGTCTATCTTCGTCAGCGTCCATTGAGCTTTTGACTGGAGTGCTAGTGAACGGCTTATTTGGATTAGAAATTCCTCGCCTCGATCTTATCAAGCTTGGCAAAAAGGTAGAGAATGAATTTATTGGCGTAAACAGCGGCATTATGGATCAGTTTGCGATTGGTATGGGAATGAAGGATGCGGGAATTTTACTGGATTGCCAAACACTGAAATATGAGTACGCACCGATTCATCTTGAAGATTACAAGATCTTAATCATGAATACAAACAAGCGCAGAGAATTAGCTGATTCGAAATACAATGAGCGAAGAGGAGAATGTGAAGAGGCACTAACGCAGCTTCAACAAAAGCTGCCAATTGAGGCGCTTGGTCAGTTATCAGAAGCGGAGTTTGATGAAAATCAAAACCTAATTACTAATGAAACGGTTCGTAAACGTGCCAAGCACGCAGTCTATGAAAATGTGCGAACCATTAAGGCTCTAGAAGAGCTTAAAGCCGGAAATCTAGAGGCATTTGGACAATTAATTAATCAATCACATATTTCCTTACGTGATGATTATGAAGTGACCGGAGTTGAACTGGATAGTTTAGTAGAAGCAGCATGGAAACAGCCGGGAGTTCTAGGTTCACGAATGACGGGTGCAGGTTTCGGCGGCTGTGCGATTGCGATTGTCAGAAATGAAGAGGTTGAGAACTTTATTGCGAATGTTGGGGCGGCTTATTTAGAGAAAATAGGCTACGAGGCAGAATTTTATGTGGCGAGTATTGGTGACGGAGCAAAGGAAATTCAATTGGAGGAAGCAATTTAAAGATATTCATTGCTTCTTCATAAAGGGGACCAATATGATCTATCAACTACTACAACAATTAATGAATCAAGCGATTGCCACTCAACTAATTGAGCGGGAAGATGAAATCTATGCCCGCAACCAAATTCTGTCGTTCCTGCATCTATCGGAGTTTAAGGAAACTGACCGAGTATTGGATAGTATCCTTGATATCCCTGACTTACTCGATTTGATCGTGGACTATGCCTGCCGGCAGGGGATTATTGAAGAATTGTTTGATGAAAAGGAAATTTTTTCGAGTAAAATTATGAACTGTTTGATTGCCCGGCCATCAACTATAAATCAACTATTTTATGAAAAATATAAACAAGATCCAAAAGCAGGAACCGAGTATTTTTATGAGTTAAGTAAAAATAGCAACTACATTCAGATGAAGCGAATTCGTAATAATATTGAGTATAAAACTGCCACCGAGTATGGTGAACTGGACATTACGATTAATTTATCGAAACCTGAAAAAGATCCTAGAAGTATCGCCCTCGAGCGGTCGGTGCAGAAGACGGACTATCCGAAATGCTTGCTATGTGTAGAAAATGAAGGCTATGCGGGGAGAATTGGGCACCCGGCCCGCTCGAATCACCGGATGATTCGGGTCAATTTACTAGATCAACCATGGTACCTCCAGTATTCACCGTATGTCTATTACAATGAGCATTGTATTGTATTGTCAGAAAAACATACGGATATGGTGGTTAGTTCAACGTCTTTCTTACGGCTGTTAAGCTTTGTGGAACAATTTCCACATTATTTTGTCGGCTCGAATGCGGATCTGCCAATTGTAGGTGGTTCGATTTTAACTCACGATCATTATCAAGGCGGAAATTATCAATTTGCGATGGCAAAGGCAGCAGATGACTGGAAATTTAGTATGGCTGATTATCCAAATGTCGCTTGTTCAGTGGTTAAATGGCCGATGTCTGTCATTCGCCTCCGTTCTGCTGAAATTAGCGCGTTAGTTGAAGCAGGTTCACATATTTTTGACCTTTGGAAAAACTATTCTGATGAAACGGTTGGAATTTTGGCTCGAACCGGAGAGACACCGCATAATACGGTCACACCGATTGCACGGAAAAATGGTGATGTATTTGAACTAGACTTGGTTCTTCGTAACAACCGCACGAGTGATGAGCATCCGCTTGGGATTTTCCATCCCCACGCTGATGTACATCATATTAAAAAAGAAAATATTGGCCTTATTGAAGTGATGGGGCTGGCTGTTTTACCAGCTCGATTAAAGGAAGAACTTGTAGCTGTGGAAAAGTACATCCTCGGGAAATTAGCGGAAGTGGCAGACTATCATTTAGACTGGGCGAAAACGTTAAAAACTCGCTATCAAACGGTTGCCACTGAAGCGAATGTGGAAGGCTTGGTAAGAGAAGAAGTAGGGAAGAAATTTTCAAGAGTCTTAGAAGATGCAGGAGTTTATAAGCGAGATGAAACAGGGGCAGCCGGGTTCAGACGGTTTATCAATAGTTTATAAAAGAATGAATCCGACTTAGGTATTTTAGTGTGTGGGGGAAAACTGGAGTTTGCTACTTTTAAAAAATATGGAGTGATATATCGATGCAAATATTAGATAGAATATTTGGCAGTTACGAGGGTGAGTCCGTTACAGAATACACCTTAGTCAATGATTATGGCATGGAGGTCTCTTGTCTGAATTTTGGTTGTGTCATTACGAAAATCATCGTCCCTGACCGTCAGGGGAACTTTGAGAATGTTGTCCTTGGGTTTGATAACTTCGAGGATTACACAGAATGGTCTCCGTATTTCGGAGCAGTTTGCGGGCGTGTAGCCGGAAGAATTGGCGGTGCAAGTTTTGAGTTGGACGGTAAAAGATATCATTTAGCAGACAATAATTATCCCAATCATCTACACGGTGGCAAGAAGGGTTTTCATTCCGTGATTTGGAAAACCGAAATTATCGAGCAAGATCATACGGTCGGATTGAAGTTTTTTTACCATAGTCCAGACGGAGAAGAAGGCTATCCGGGTAATCTAGACACCACTGTTACGTACATTCTAAATAATAAAAATGAACTTGAAATCACTTTTGAAGCTAAAACGGATCAAAAAACGTTAGTCAACTTAACGAATCACTCGTATTTTAACCTAAGTGGTAATATAAAACGGGATATTTCTGAACACATTCTTAAATTAGATAGTAAAGGTTTTTTAGAGTTGAGAGATGATCTAATCCCTACTGGTAAGGTGATAGAATCTAGAAATACTCCGTTTGATTTTAATCACGGCAGAAGGCTGTATTCCGGGCTGAATTCATCACATCCACAAAATGTGCTTGTGGGTAATGGTTACGACCACCCGATTATTCTTTCACAAGAGGGAGAAAATAAGTTGATCCTAAGCGACGAAGAAAGCGGACGCTCGCTTCTTGTAACAACCGATCAGCCGTGTGTGGTCCTTTATACAGGCAATTCTCTAGAGGGTCCTTATTCCATTGCGGGTGTCCGATCAAGAAAACATTTGGGAGTTTGTCTGGAAACGCAAGGGTTTCCAGATGCAATCCATCATCCGGAGCTTCCATCTGTCGTTTTAAATCCAGAAGAAGTATACCATTCCAAAACCGTGTTTCGTTTTTTTGCGAATACCTTAGGGGATTGATTTATGGCTACCATCAAAGATATTGCTCAAATTGCCGGGGTATCGATTGCGACGGTATCACGTGTTTTGAATTATGATACTACTCTTTCCGTCGGGGATGAAACCAAGAAAAGAATTTTCGAAGTGGCCGAGGAATTATCGTATAAAAAGAAACCCGCTCGGAGGCAGGAGTCCGGGAAAATCGCCCTCCTGCAATGGTATACCGAAAAAGAAGAGCTGGAAGATTTGTATTACATGTCGATCCGGCTTGGCGTTGAAAATCAATGCCGCCAGCAGGGGATTCAAGTGACCAAATATTTTCAGGACAATTATGAGGATTTAAAGGAAGATGATATTCAAGGGCTGATTGCGATTGGAAAATTTAGCGAAAAGCAGGTGAGTGAGCTCCTTAAGATTACCAAAAATATTGTCTTTGTCGATACCTCACCAGATGAAGAGCGGTTTGATTCAATCGTTGTTGACTTTGAACGGGCCACTAAAAAGGTACTAGATCACTTTTTAAAAAAGGGCCATGAGAAAATCGGGTATATTGGCGGAAGAGAAGCGTTCAAAGATCAAACCTCTATCATTGAAGACCCAAGGGAATGGACGTTCAAGCGCTATTTAACAGACAAAGGGCTAGCGGATGAAGCGTTTATGTATGTAGGTGCCTTCTCAGCAGAGGATGGTCATGCTCTAATGAAAAAGGCAATTCACGAACATGGCGACCGATTGCCAACCGCCTTTTTTGCGGGTAATGACTCGATAGCTGTTGGAGCCTTAAGGGCCCTGCTGGAGGAAGGGATTCCAGTTCCCGAACGTGTGAACATCATCGGCGTGAATGATATTAGTATCTCCAAATATGTCTTTCCGGCCTTAAGCACGGTTAAAGTGTACACCGAAACCATGGGTGAAACAGCCGTTGACACCCTGTTGGAGCGAATAGCAGGCAGAAAAACAGCCAAGAAAATATTCATCGCGACTGAGCTTATTATTCGTAATAGCAGCTTTTAAATCAAACTCACCATCCATTGGTGGGTTTTTTTGAGGTGTACTCCTGACACGGACAAAATGGTGGGAATGTCTTTTTGTAGTGCCTGACACCATATACCATTGTCGAATTTTGGTATGTTCCGTATAATGTTTTTATCTAGATAGATGTAGGATGTGAACGCTATTATGAGCAAGTTATCGGTGCTGGCGTATTTTTTTGGGGCGATATTTTTTCTTGTAAGTTGCTCATTTGCGATATTTTATGGGTATAAGGTTCTTTCTCATGATTTGCCTACAGAGAAAAGCCAGGTTGAGAAGTATAACTATCATATCGTTCTAATTCCAGAGGAGCTCGATAATGATTATTGGAGACTTGTCGAGCAAGGAGCACAAACTGCTGCAAAAGATTATGGTGTCATGCTGGAATATGTTGGACCTAAGCAAGCGAATATCGATAATCATTTAAAAACAATTGAAATGTCAGCGGCCTCCAAAGTCGATGGAATCCTGACACAGGGACTGAGTGACGAACAATTTACACCCTTAATTAACAAGGTCGTAGAAAGTGGGATTCCAGTCATTACTGTCGATACCGATGCGGCGAATAGTAAACGACTGGCATATATTGGCACGGATAACTATTATTCCGGATTCCTGGCTGGAAAGGCCTTGATTCAAGATACAAAGGGACAAGCCAATGTGGCGATTATTACAGGGAGCTTTTATGCAAACCATCAACAGCAGCGTGTCAAGGGATTTCAGGATGCGGTGAAAGGTGAAAAAGGTATCCATATTATCGATGTCGTCGAATCTGAAATTAGCAGGGTACGTGCGGCAGAAAAGGCCTATCAAATAATCAAGGATCATCCAGAGGTCAATGCATTTTTCGGGACAAGTGCGTTAGACGGAATTGGGATTGCCCAAGTGGTGGATAAGTATGTTAAACCGGGTAAGATTTATATCGTTGGATTCGATGCCCTACCAGAAACACTGGCATACATTCGGAATGGGACTATCAACGCAACCGTGGTTCAAGAACCCTATGAAATGGGATATCGGGCCGTGAAAATGATGATTAACCTCATTCAAGGGAAAACGGTCGAGCCTATCGTCCATACGAACACGCGAATTATGAGAATCGTAGATCTACCCGTTAGCAACCGGTACAGAATGGAGGAGAGTAATTGATACTATTTAGGATTAAATCAAAATTACTCCTTTATTTCATCGTCCTGGTTGTTTTGTTAACCTCTGTTGGGTTCTTTTTTTATAACAGCAGTGAAAAGCTTGTGATTGAATATGATCAAAGCTTTGAACGGTTTCTCCTGCTGAATGATATTTCAAAGAGGACGAATTTAATAACAGAAAATCTCCGTGGCTATCTCCTAGATAAGGAAACTTCTTATCTAAAGGATTATAAAAAGGAAAAGCTCAAGTTAATTAAAGACCAAAAGCGCCTGAGTGAGGAAATGAACAGCCATGACATCACCATGACAAATTATAAAAATATGATTGATAGTTTTCTGGATGAATGTGATGCAACCGTAGGCTCTTTCCAGAAGGATGATATTAACAGCTATTCTAATCATTTCAATGGAGTCTTGAAAATCGCTGCCTTCCTTCAAGAAAGTACCCTTGCGCTGTTAAATAATAAACTGACGGATTATCAAAATTTTTATGCTCAAATGGAAAAGCAAAACCATTACTACAAGCTCTTGTCCATTTCTCTTTTTACGGCAGCTTTTTTCCTCAGCACATTGCTAGCTTTATGGATTTCAGGAGGGATTACGAAACCGATTAGTCTGTTGTCAGAGGCTGCAAAGGAAATTTCGAAAGGGAATTTGGCAGGAGAGGATATTAAGGTAACAACAAAAGATGAATTAAAGCCGTTAACGGAAACCTTCAATCAAATGCGAACCAATTTACGACAGCTGGTAACGGAAATTAAGCAAAAGTCAGAATTAGATAAGCTTCTAAAGGAATTAGAGTTAAGAAGCCTGCAAAACCAAATTAATCCTCATTTTTTATTCAATACTTTGAATACGGTTTCAAAAATGGCTTATTTGGAAGAAGCGGAACAAACTTCACGATTAATAGAAGCAGTGGCTGCTATCCTGCGTTACAACTTGAGTGATTTTGATAAAGCTTCCACGCTTAGAGATGAAGTAAGGATTGTCAAAGAGTATTTTTACATCCAACAAACACGATTTGGGGAACGGATTACTTTTATAACAGACATCGAGGATGATTGTTTAGATATTGAAATCCCTAGTTTAATTCTGCAGCCCTTAATCGAAAACGCCTTCATTCATGGGGTAGAATCCTACGAAGAAGATGGAATAATCAGGCTTCGTATTTACCTAAATAATGACCGGGTCAATGTTGAAGTAATTGATAATGGGATGGGGATGGATGAAAGAACTAAAAAAAGATTGCTTAAATACGTAGAAGGTACCGAACCAGAAGAGGGGTTCGAACCGGATCAATCAAAAAGTCACTCCAATGGTATTGGCGTAAAAAATGTAATCAGAAGGCTGCAGCTCTTTTATCAGAGAAATGACATTGTTGAGATTGAATCCAAACCTATGCACGGGACAAATTTTAGACTGACTGTTCCTAGGGTTGTAAAAGGGGGACGCGAGCTTGTTAAAAATTCTAATAGTGGATGATGAAGTGTTAGAGCGGACAGCTCTAACAAAAATAATAAACAGTTCTTCTGGGGACGTACTTGTCATAGGGGAAGCCCCTAATGGTAGGTTAGCAATTGAAATGGCGCAAGAACATCGGCCAGATATTATTTTCATGGATATAAAAATGCCTGGAATTGATGGGGTTCAGGCTGTTAAAGCCATTAGGAAAATGGATCCAAGTATTCGTTTTATCATGGTTTCCGCCTTTAATACGTTCGAGTATGCAAAAGAAGTGATGCAGCAGGGTGTGAAGGAATACATCCTAAAACCTAGCAGAAAGCAAGATATTCTTGCAGCATTAGAGCGCGTTTCTAGTGAGATCTTTGAGGAGAGTAAGCAGCGAGAAGAGCAGCATAACTTGCGCCAAAACCTGGACCGTGCGGTATCAATCGCGCAAAAGGAATGGGTATCGACTGTATTAGTGAATCAAGTTCAGGATATCACTTTTGATGAATGGGGTCAGCTGCTTGGAGTTGAAATTACTTCAGGGTATATTATGCTGTTTTTGCTCCGTCCTAAAGGAGGGACCGAAATATCAATAGATCAAAAACAGAATTGGTATCTGTGGCTGAAAGATACCCTTCATTCAGTCGGGATGAACCAGGAAATGATGGTTGGACCGTTAACCGATTTGCAGGTTCCTGTGTTATTCCTTACTAAAAAGACTATAGAAAAGGTTCATCTTAAAACAAATGCCCAGATGATTATCGATCAATTGAACCGTATTTTTGAAAAGAAAGGATTTAATGCCGAGTTGAGGATTGGGGTTGGGCTGCCATATAACCATGCCCATGAGCTAAATAAATCCTATCTCGAAGCGCATATGGCCTTGCAGCAACTCGCAAAAACTTCGAATCGTAAGTATTTATTTGCGGTTAAACAAGGTTCGGCTGAACTGCCGTCCTCATCTGAAGTGTTAGAGACTGAGAAGAAGCTATTAGAAGCCGTTCGGCAGGGAGATGTCAATCAAGTCTTGTTTATTTTTGAATCGTTTGCCAAGATGCTGGTTGAGGAAAAGAGTACAAATGGTTCCCTCGTGAAAAAGTCCTTTGATGAATTGTTTATTCTCGTTTCTCGAATGCTCCATGATTTGGGGATTAGCTATGAACGAACACCTACAGTTGAAGCTTCTGAAGACATCATGGCGATTTTCGAAAAGGGGAAAGCCCATTTGTTGTCGGTCGTCCATCATGTTCAGATTTGGCGGAACAATCATGCAAAGGGTATGCTTCATAAAGCGAAGGAGTATATCGAAAGGCATTATGCAGAGTCAATTACCTTGGAATCAGCGGCAGAATACGTGGAGCTTAGTCCCTATTATTTTAGTAAATTATTCAAAGATCGCTTCGGGATGACCTTTATTGATTATTTGACGGAAATAAGAATTAATCGTGCTAAGGCTGAGATGGTGGACCCGGGAAAAAGCTTGAAGGAAATATGCTACTCGATTGGATACAAGGATCCAAACTATTTTAGCCGCGTCTTTAAAAAGCACACAGGTTTATCACCTACTGAATTTCGAAAAGTAACCGTAAGTTAATAGATTTCACCGATGAGACCAATCCTAGCTGTGATTGGTCTCATTTTTAATTCGAGGTCAATTGTAGCACTGAAAAATAAAGCGTTTGCAAAAAAGTCTAGATAATCACAAATTTATGCTAGACTTTTGACCTATTGCGGGGATTCCCCCCATGCTAACATATGTGTAAGGGCTTACACCAAGGTTAAGTGGAGCAGTCATGCTGCCTTACCAGAGTCTTTACTAAATAGTAAAAGGAGAATGACAACATGTTTAAAAAGAAAAAAGGTTTAATTCTATCTTTAACGGTTGCATCTAGCATTCTATTAGCTACAGGCTGCAGTAGTAATTCAACCAGCGGTACAGATTCTGGAAAAGACAAGGGCGACGCGCTACCGGCAGTGGGTGCGACGATTTACAAATTTGATGATAACTTTATGTCCTATGTACGCCGTGCGATGGATACTGCAGCAAAAGATAAAGTAAAGTTAATGTTGAATGACTCACAAAACGACCAAGCCAAACAAATTGAGCAAGTTGACACACTTATTGCCAAAGGAGCAAAATCACTAGCTATTAACCTAGTGGATCCAAAAGCAGCGCAAACGATTGTAGACAAAGCGAAAGCTAAAGATATTCCGGTGATCTTCTTTAACAAAGAGCCGGATGCAACTGTATTAACTGGCTATGATAAAGCTTATTATGTTGGAACCACATCTTCAGAATCAGGTGTCCTTCAAGGTGAACTGATCGCAAAAGCATGGGAAGCTAACAAAGATAAATATGACAAAAATAAAGATGGCAAGCTTCAATACGTTTTACTTAAAGGTGAGCCAGGACACCCAGATGCAGAAGCACGTACAAAGTTTGCTATTGATACTGTAAAAGAAAAAGGCATCCAAGTAGAAGAATTAGCAATGGATACAGCAATGTGGGATGCAATGAAAGCTACTGAGAAAATGGATGCTTGGATTGCAAAATACAATGAAAAAATTGAATTCGTTATCGCTAACAACGATGGTATGGCATTAGGTGCAATTGCTTCCCTTGAAAAAGCAGGTTACTTCTCTGGTGACAAGTTCATGCCAGTTGTAGGTGTTGACGCGATTCCAGAAGCACTTGAAATGATCGAAAGCGGCAAAATGGTTGGTTCAATCTTAAATGACGCGAAAAACCAAGGGAAAGCAACGATTGATTTAGCAGCAAATGCAGCTAATGGTAAGGATGTTTTAGACGGAACTGAGTGGAAACTTGATGATAAAAAAGCCGTTCGTGTTCCTTACATCGAAGTAACAAAAGAAAATATCCAAGTGGGTAGAGACGCATACAAATAAGAAAGCGGAAGCGCCTTGTCCAGGGGCGACAGGCATAAGACGAGCCGGCGAGAAGGTTGCTCTTTAACCTTCTTGACGGATTGGCTGTAGACCTGCGAGCCCCTAGGCGCTGCAGCTAGACTGTAAGAAAGACAGAAGCGCCTGTCCGGGGGCACTCTGCCCCTTGGCGCTCCTCGAACAAAGGAAAAGCGGACGCTTTTCCTTCGTTCGGGGTAAGACTCCAAGAAAATGGAGCCGGATACCGCAAAAAATTATTACTCTCTTTAAAAGTTTGAGAGGCATCCAGTGGAGTATCTCATATTTTTCTAAATGGTTTCAGAGGAGGTTCGCTCATGTCAGAATCAAGTACAACTAATTTACTAGAAATGCTTAATATAACCAAAAGGTTCCCGGGGGTACTCGCTTTAGACAATGTTTCACTAAAAGTAAAACCCGGATCGGTGCATGCCTTAATGGGCGAGAACGGTGCAGGGAAATCAACGTTAATGAAATGCTTATTTGGGATTTACTCGATGGACGAGGGCAAAATCCTCTTTGACGGGAAAGAAATTTCTTTTGCCAATTCGAAGCAAGCACTTGAAAACGGTGTTTCCATGGTCCACCAAGAACTAAATCAGGTACGTCAACAAAATGTTATGGATAATATTTGGCTGGGTCGTTATCCGAAGAAGGGCATTTTTATCGATGAAAAGAAAATGTACCAGGATACAGCAGCTATTTTTAAAAGTCTGGATATCAGTATTGATCCACGCAGTAAGGTAAGTACGCTTTCTGTTTCCGAAATGCAGATGGTCGAAATTGCAAAAGCTGTTTCCTACCATTCCAAAATTATCGTCATGGATGAGCCAACATCATCTTTAACTGAGACGGAAGTAAATCACCTGTTCAGAATCATCAAAAGGCTTCAAAGTGAGAATGTAGCAATTATCTATATTTCACACAAAATGGAGGAAATCTTAAAGATTTCCGACGAAGTAACAATCATGCGTGATGGTCAGTATATCGCAACAAAAAGTTCTAAAAGCCTAACAACCGATGAAATTATTAAATTGATGGTAGGACGAGACCTTTCACAACGCTTCCCTGAAAAAATAAACAAGCCAGGCGAATTAATATTGAAGGTTACTGACCTGACAGCAGAAACACAGCCTTCTTTTTCTAATGTGAGCTTTGACTTAAAAAAGGGTGAAATCTTAGGTATTGCCGGATTGGTTGGTTCGAAACGGACCGAGGTCGTAGAAGCCTTATTTGGGATGAGGGCGCTAACAGCTGGAAAGATTGAATTAAATGGCAAGGCTGTTAAAAATCATTCCCCGCAGCAAGCGATCAAAAATGGCTTTGCCCTAGTGACGGAAGAAAGAAGATCAACGGGTATTTTCCCTGAACTTAGCATTAGCTTTAACTCAATCATTTCAAACATGAAACAATATAAAACAAAAAGCGGTTTTCTATCTGATCGGAAAGTGGCCGATGATACCCAGTGGGTAATTGATTCCATGAAAGTAAAGACACCTTCCCAAAAGACATCCATTGGAAGTCTATCAGGCGGTAACCAACAGAAGGTAATTATTGGTCGCTGGCTCCTAACGAAACCAGATATTTTATTATTGGATGAACCCACAAGGGGTATTGATGTAGGAGCAAAGTTTGAAATTTATCAGCTCATTAACCAATTAGCCGCAGAAGGAAAAGGGATTATCATGATTTCTTCCGAAATGCCTGAGCTTTTGGGTGTAACAGACCGAATTTTAGTAATGAGTAATGGAAAAGCAGCCGGAATTGTTGAGACGGCCACAACATCTCAGGAAAAAATCATGCAATTAGCAGCTTTGTATTAGGAGGAATAGATATGAATACTCAGGCTTCGAAAAAATCAAACATGTCTAAATGGCTTGTTGATAACGTAATTTATGTAGTTTTAATTCTTCTTGTTGTCGGGATCGTCGCTGCTTCTCCAGACTTTTTATCGATGACAAACTTAATTAATATCTTAAGTCAATCCTCTTCGCGTATTATTATCGCACTTGGGGTTGCCGGTATCTTAATTACAGCAGGAACAGACCTTTCAGCAGGCCGGATGGTTGGACTTGCAGCGGTAATCTCAGCATCTATGTTACAGGCTGGCGATTATGCATATCGTATGTATCCGAACCTGCCTGAATTACCACTAATTGTTCCGATTTTGGTTGCAATGGCAGCAACAGGTCTTATTGCAGCATTAAACGGTGTCATTGTAGCAAAATTCCACGTGCCTCCATTCATTGCAACCTTAGGTATGATGATTGGTGTTTACGGTCTAACTTCGATTTATTTTGACCGCCCGCCATATGGGGCGCAGCCTATTGGTGGTTTAAGTAAAGCCTTTACAACTTTTGCACAGCGCGGAATAAAAATTGGCCAATATGAATTTCCATATCTCATTATCTATGCAATCGTCGTATCACTGATCATTTGGGTGATTTGGAATAAAACGCAACTCGGTAAAAATATGTACGCGATCGGTGGAAACCCGGAAGCAGCAAAGGTTTCTGGTGTAAACGTAGCAAGAAATCTTATCATCATTTACACAATCGCCGGTCTTCTATACGGCTTAACAGGTACACTGGAAGCAGGACGTGTAGGTAGTGCAACAAACAACACAGGTAACATGTATGAACTAGATGCTATCGCAGCCTGCGTCGTCGGTGGGGTATCCCTATCAGGCGGTATCGGAACCGTCCCTGGTGTTATCACAGGGGTACTGATTTTCCAAGTAATCAACTACGGTCTAGCCTTCCTAGGCGTAAGCCCATACATCCAATTCATCGTAAAAGGCGCAATCATCATCGTCGCAGTAGCCTTCGATATGCGCAAACACGCAAAGAAAAAATAAATAGATTAATAGTTTGCTGTTAAATTGGTGTCAGGCACCGTTCGTGGACATTTGTCCACGAGTGGTGCCTGACACCAATTTTTATTTAACGATGTTTTAATTCATACAAATGATAAAACAATTTGTAGGTAAGATTTGCTGTTTTGTCTAATGACAGGTATTGTCCGTGGTGTATAATTAAATTATTAACTGAATATTTACATAAATACAAATTGGCTCGTAAGGCCTTTGCAAATGAATTTACGTTTTTCACCTCTGAATATTGCAGACAATCTCATATTAAAAAAAGGGAGTGTTTAATCATGCAACGACAAAAGTTAGTGATTAATGGGGAAAGGCTAAAAACGACATTAGAGCAATTTGCAAACTTTGGCCGGACAGAGAACAATGGAGTAACACGGTTGTCCTTATCTATGGAAGATATTCGGGTTAGGGATTACTTCCGTTTATGCTGTGAGGAATTAGGACTGACGGTCACGGTTGATGATATGGGCTGCATGTATGCGACACTGGCGGGTATTGAAGACAAGCCGCCAATTCTTATTGGCTCCCATTTAGACTCGGTGAAAAAAGGTGGCCGTTTTGATGGCGTCTTAGGGGTTGTCGCAGGTTTAGAAGTGGTTCGAACGTTGGTCGAGAACCAAATCAAACCACAAATTCCGATTACGATTATTAACTTTACAAATGAAGAAGGTGCCAGGTTTGAGCCCTCGATGATGGCTTCTGGGGTGCTATCCGGTAAATTTGATAAGTCTACTATGCTAAATAAAATAGATTCAGAGGGAGTTACTTTTGGGGAAGCCCTAAAAGCGAGCGGGTACGAAGGGAATGTGGAGAATCGATTGAAAGGGGCCTCGGCCCTTTTGGAGCTTCACATTGAACAAGGTCCAATTCTTGAAAAAGAGGCCCTCTCGATTGGTGTTGTCGAATGCGTGGTGGGAATGGCCTGCTATGAGATTGAAGTGACAGGGGAATCTGACCATGCCGGCACAACCCCAATGAATATGAGAAAAGATGCCCTGTTTGCCACTAATAACTTAATTAACGAAATCCGCACGCGATTAAGCGTTTTAGATGAAGATTTGGTCTTCACGATTGGCAGAGTGAATGTATACCCGAGCATCCACACGGTCATTCCGAATAAGGTCGTCTTTACGCTTGAAGCACGCCATAAAGACATGGTGATTGTCCAAACGGTTAAAGACTTCATCGAGACTCTTCCAAATTTAACCTCTTTAAATGAAGGCTGTGAGGTTAAAACAACAAAATTATGGGAGCGGGACACCGTATGGTTCGAGCCGGAAATCTGCCAGCTCCTAGAAGAGTCAGCACAGTCACTCGGTTATTCTAATCGAAGAATGGTCAGTGGTGCCGGCCATGATGCACAGTTTATTGCCAGCTTCGTTCCGACGGCGATGCTGTTTGTACCTAGTATTAACGGAAAAAGCCACTGTGAAGAAGAATTAACAACATGGGAAGATTGCGAAAAAGGGATAAATGTTTTATTAGATACGGTATTAACGATGTTAGCAAAATAGTTATAGCTAAATTTAAGTAGGTAGTAGGGAGACTTTTTCGCGATGCGGAAGGGTCTCTTTTTTTACAATCGGAACTCTCATGTATAACTGATTGAATCGTTCCCCCATACGAATCTGGAAATTTAATACTAATCTGTTGTAAAATATTATCTAAAAGTGTAAAATTACACTATGAAATATGACGGAATAATCACTTCAAAGGTGAAAGGGAGCGGGGATATGGGGAAAAAACTAAAGTTCATATTATTGTATTTTGGAATTGTGCCACTTGGGGTCTCATTTTTAGAATTAGCGATACTAATGGAGTTTGATAATATCTTTTTGGTCTCATTACCCGCCCTGATTATCGTTGGGGGGCTCGCTGGGTTTCTAGTTAGCAAGAAACTAATGAAGCAGGAAAAATTAACAGAGAAATTGATCCTTTTCCTTATTCCCCTCTCCTATACAGCTATACTGTGGGCTGTATTTATGCTGATTAGCAGCGGGTTTTACGGAGCAGAAGCTTGGTTGTATTATAGTATCTTTCATCTTGCCTATGCACCCATCTATTTTATTTCCCTCCTTTTGGGAGAGGGAAGATTATTTCTTGGGGCGCCGCTCGCTTATGAGCTTTCCTTTGTTTTAGGTTTACTTTTTGCCTTGTTGAACGGGAGGAGGCTCCCTGTCATTGATAAAAAGCATCTGTTGTCTGTTGGTATGGTATTTATCCTTGCAATGGGTACGGGTGTGGCAGTTCATTGGCACCGGAGTCAAACGGTCTTGCCATCCTATGGTTTCGAATATGGAGGAGGATACTCTAGTACGGACCTCTATCCTTATGATGTAAACAATCCAGATAATATCCTGCCAAAACTAAAAACGACTTCAACCTTTACCATCGAAAACCCAAGTGAAATGCCTATATTAGATGGAGCAGAAGCTGCATTCCCGGTTTACTCTGCCTTTGCGAATGCAACCTATGAAAATATTGAAAAAGTCTCTCAAGAGGTAAGCGAAGTCGTTACCTTTACCAATACTATTTATGCCTACGAACGGCTTTTAGCAGGGGATGTCGATATTTACTTCGGTGCAGAGCCATCGAAGAAACAGCAGCAAATGGCACAAGAGGCAGGAAAAGAGCTTGTCATGACCCCAATTGGCAAGGAAGCGTTTGTCTTTTTTGTCAATCCGGATAATAAAATTGATAGCTTATCAGGAGCCCAGATTAAAGACATCTACTCCGGTAAAATAAAAAACTGGTCAAAACTTGGCGGTAAGAACGAAAAAATTATTGCCTTTCAACGCCCCGAAAATTCAGGAAGCCAAACACTTTTGGAGAAAATTATGGGCGATACACCGATTATGAAGCCCTTAAAAGAAGATGTGCCTGAAGGAATGGGCGGGATTATCGAACAAGTAGCGGACTACCGAAACTACGATAACTCGATTGGTTTTTCCTTTCGCTTTTTTGCAACAGGAATGAAGGCCAATTCAGATATTAAACTGCTTGCCATTAATGGGATTGCACCTAGTCCTGAAAACATCGCGAGTGGTAACTACCCATTCACCGCCTCTCTCTATGCAATTACAGTGG
Organism: Bacillus sp. AFS006103; assembly: GCA_002559145.1. Lineage (GTDB taxonomy): Bacteria > Bacillota > Bacilli > Bacillales > Cytobacillaceae > Neobacillus. The sequence continues at coordinate 48,159 of NTXX01000013.1, read as the reverse complement.
AGGACAACAAAAAAGTGAGCACCATCCAACCATTCCTCGAATGGATGCAAGGACCACAAGGCCAAAAGCTAGTGGAAGAAGTGGGCTATATCAAATATAGTCCAAAATAAGATGTCAAAAATATGGTGTCAGGCACCGTCCGTGGACATTTTCAATCTTGCTTACTTGATACAGTTAGTTTATTAAATATTCAGGCAGTTATTTTACAGAATAGTGGTTCTCTGTTAAGATTAAAATGGTATTAATAAAGAACAAAGGGGGATGAACCGTGTATGAAGTTTTTTCGAAAGGTAACAAGTGCAGTACTCGTCGGGGCCTTACTCACTGCTGTGCCAATTTCCACTTTTGCCAATGGACCTGCCAAGAAGGTCATAGATTATGTAGCACTAGGTGATTCGTTAGCAGCAGGGATGACACCTGCGGGTGGAATGGATTTGGGTTATCCTGATTACCTTACAAACCGCTTTGAACAATCCCAATATACCGTGGACTTTAAGAATTTTGGATTTCCTGGGTATAAATCAACGAATTTAGCAACCGATGTTCTTACTAGAGCAGATGTTCAGACAAAAATTAAAGAAGCTGAGTTTATTACAATAGATATAGGTGCAAATGATTTATTACCAGCAATAACGGATCAATCTAAAATCCCTGCTGCATTAGGAACGGTTGCCGTTAATTTACAAACCATTTTAGCTACAATTGACCAGTTAAATCCAACGGTTAAGGTGTATGTGATGGGTTACTATAATCCATTTCCATACCTTCCACAAGCACAACAAGCTGCATTATTACCACTGTTAGCTACATTTAATGGACTGATTGAAGCAAGAACCATCGCAAATGGCGACACTTTTGTTGAAACAGATACAATCATCGCTAAGGGGTATCAAACCTACCTTCCCAATCCATTAAACATTCATCTAAGTAAAGAAGGCTATCAACTAATCGCAAAAGAGTTTTGGAAAAATATTGATAAAAGTAAGAATGAGGTAAGATAAATAGAAAAGAAGTATCAGAGAGACATTCTTTGATGCTTTTTTTATTAAGTAAGAGTTTTTATAAATTTTCTCGTTTCTTTATGGAGTACAGGGATGACCTAAGAGTGTTGCGCGTAAATATAAAAGAATAGTTGATGAGGAGGATATGCATATGAACAAATTATTAGAAGGAAAAACTGCATTTATTACAGGGTCTGCAAGTGGGCTTGGATTAGAAATGGCAAAAACCTTTGCACAGGAAGGCGCGAAGGTAGTAATCTCAGATATAAACGCTGATAAAAGTGAGGAAGTAGCTGCTGAATTAAGGGAACAAGGATTTGAAGCGTTATCGGCCCCCTGTGATGTGATGGATGAGGAAGCATTTAAAAATAGCCTTCAAGCGGCGTATAAAAGATTTGGCAGCATGGATATCTTAGTCAATAACGCCGGAATGCAGTATGTATCACCAATTGAGGAGTTTCCTACTGAAAAATTTGAATTACTGATAAAACTTATGTTAACCGCCCCATTTATTGGCATCAAAAACGTATTCCCTATCATGAAAAAACAAGGCTTTGGCCGAGTCATCAACATTGCTTCCATTAATGGTGTCATCGGCTTTGCAGGTAAAGCTGCCTACAATAGCGCAAAACACGGTGTTATTGGCTTAACAAAGGTCGCCGCATTGGAGGGTGCTGCGGACGGAATTACCGTAAATGCCTTATGTCCTGGTTACGTCGATACACCGCTTGTGAGAAACCAATTGGCAGATTTGGCTAAAACAAGAAATGTCAGCTTAGACCGTGTTATTGAAGAAGTACTCTTCCCATTGATTCCACAAAGAAGGCTCTTGTCCGTAACTGAAATTGCTGATTACGCTGTCTTTTTAGCAAGTGAAAAAGGAAGAGGGGTTACAGGGCAAGCAGTCATTCTAGATGGCGGCTACACAGCCCAGTAAATCATACAAAAGGATCCTATTCAATTGGTTGAGTAGGATTTTCATATTGTATAGGGGAATTTTAAAATTATTAATTGTAGATACAAGTAATTAATCCTAGGTTTTATTTACTGCGAAAAGAATTTGTATGGAAATAGCAACAGGACTGGTTTATGATAAGAGGGAATATTTTGAACATCATATAAAGTGGGTGGGAGTTACTTGATCCTGTTAGACTACATTATGAACCTCGCAATTTTTTCTCTTTTGGTGAGTACCCCATTAGTTTTCGGTGCTTTTACTAAACAAAAACCATTTAAGAATGCGTCCATTTGGGTCAGTATTTATGCAGGAGTCGTTTCCTCAGCCCTTAGTTTGCTAGCAATCCAGCAGCAAGGTTATTCCTTTGACATCAGGTATGCCCCTGTGATGCTAATTTTTGCTTATCTTGGACCAGTAGCAGGATTAATTACAGGAGGCATTTCTTTATTTACAAGACTAGTGACAAGTGGTCAATGGACACCTGCCATTATGGGATGGACGATGATTATGATTGGTTTTTCCGTCATCCATTTGTTTGCGAAACGACTCACAGCAGTGAAAAAAAGTGTAATCCTTTTTGGAACATATCTAGTTTTTTATCTAATCATTGTGTTCATGTTTAAAATATTTATTGATAAACCAGTCTTCCACATACAGTATGTACTATTTGTGATGTTAGGATTATTTATCGGAGTATTACTTATTGAATCATATCTTAAGTTGTTTAGATTAAATAATAAGTTAACTGATATGTATAAAATGGTTGAGGCAAGTGAATCAAAATATCGCTTGATTGCTGAGAATACTTCAGACCTGATCATTGTTATGAATGAAGAGCAGGCGGTTATTTACTTCTCCCCATCACATGAAAATGTGTTAGGGTTTCAATGCAATGAGCTTGAACGCTTAGAAAAATATCAATTAATTCATCCGGACGAAGTTGAGATGTTTAAAAATACGATCAAGCTGATGTATGAAAATAAAGAATCGCAATCCATGGAATTCCGGATGATGCACAAAGATGGACGATGGCTTGATTTTGAGTCCCGCTGTATGCCCGTTAGGGGAGAAACTGGCTTAATTGAGAATATTGTGATTATCAGCAGGGATATCTCTGAACGTAAAAAGGCGGAAGATATTCTATTGCGCTCTGAGAAGCTATCAATTGTCGGGGAGTTAGCGGCAGGAGTGGCTCATGAAATCCGGAATCCACTAACAACCATAAAAGGTTTCATGCAGCTTTATAAAAGAGCAGATAGTTCGATTGATGAATTGCTGCTAAGTGAACTGGATCGTATTGAAAATATTACAAGCCAACTGCTTACGCTGGGAAAACCGCAAGCAGTGGAGCTAAATAGGACGAATGTTTTAGAATTGATTGAAGGGACACTTGTGCTTTTAGCTCCTGAGGCCATGATGAGTAATATCCAATTTAACCTAAAGTTTGAAGAATCCTCTTATTTTATTATTTGTGAGAAGAATCAATTAAAGCAAGTATTCCTTAATATTTTAAAGAATGCTATGGAGGCCATGAAAGAAGGAGGAGAAATTCAAATCAACCTTCGAAAAGGGCCGGAAGACAAGTGTGTAATAGCATTTCAAGATCAGGGCTGCGGGATTCCGGAAGAACTGCTCCCTCGTTTAGGCGAGCCGTTTTATACATTGAAAGAAAAGGGAACAGGCCTCGGACTAATGATTAGTAATAAAATTATTAAACAACACAACGGAAGCCTTACGTTTAATAGTAACGGCAAAGAAGGAACTGTAGTCGAAATAAAATTACCATCCGTAAGTTGAAAATGAAATTAGGTGTTATGTTTGGGTGTCAGGCACCGCTCGTGGACAAATGTCCACGAGCAGTGCCTGACACCTTTTTTACGGTTCCGCTTACTAGAAGTTCACATTCAATTCATATATTCTTTGTATAATTCAGTTTGTAGTCGAGAATCGAAGTTTGAAGTTCGTGATCCGAAGAAGGGATGTAAATATATATGACAGAAGTGAAGAAAGAGAAGGGCTGGCGCCAATTTGTTCGCTTGGTTCAACACACCAAGCCCTCGAAATGGTTTATGGGGATTGCCCTCCTTTTAAGTGTGGGTACCACCTTGGTGGGGCTAATGGTCCCGCTTTTTACAAAAAACCTGATCAATGATTTTACCATTAGCTCTTTAAGTACGGGAAGGATTCTTCTTCTTGTTTCTGCGCTCTTAATCCAAGCAGTAGCAAGCGGCGTATCCATCTATTTATTAAATCATATCGGCCAATCCGTGGTGGCAGGAATTCGCGACCGTCTATGGAAAAAACTGCTCATCTTACCGATTCCGTTCTATGATGAAAATCAAACAGGTGAAACGGTCAGCCGAATGACCAATGATACGGCCGTTGTAAGAGGATTAATTACCGATCACCTCGCCAATTTCCTCTCAGGAACCATTTCCATCATTGGTTCAATTGTGGTATTGCTGCTATTGGATTGGAAAATGGCTTTGTTAATGTTTATCGCATTGCCACTTGCAGCAGTCATCTTAATGACACTTGGAAGGAGGATGCATCAGGTATCAAAAGGGATGCAAACCGAAACAGCACGGTTCACCTCAGTCCTCCAGCAAGTACTCTCAGAAATACGCTTAGTCAAAGCCTCAAATGCAGAAGCATTCGAGTATAAAAATGGCAAAAACGGGATTACTCAATTGTTTCAATATGGCTTGAAAGAGGCCAAAATTCAAGCATTAATCACACCGCTGATTGGTTTAGTCATCATGGTATTACTTGTGGTTATTCTCGGTTACGGTGGAATGAGAGTATCCTCAGGTGCATTAAAGGCGGGTGATTTAGTTGCCTTTATCATGTATCTATTTCAAATCGTCATGCCAATGGGGCAATTAGCCGCCTTTTTTACCCAATTTCAAAAGGCAACCGGTGCCACAGAACGAATTATCGCCATCATGGATATGAGCGAGGAACAGGATGAGTCCATGAGGGATGTCGATCATGTGAATCAATCCATAATTGTAGAGCACCTGAATTACTCGTATAAGAATGGGGATGAAATACTAAAAGATATCAGTTTTTCCGCTGAAGCAGGCAAGGTGACAGCCATTGTCGGTCCGAGCGGAAGCGGAAAAACGACACTGTTTTCTTTATTAGAGCGTTATTATCAACCGCAGCAAGGGGCGATTCTCCTAGGGCACGTACCAATTAACCAGTTTTCACTGTTTTCTTGGAGAAGTCAAATTGGTTATGTATCACAGGAAAGTCCCATTGTAGTGGGGACCATTCTTGATAATATTTGTTACGGAATGGATAAAAAAGTAGACCAGTCGGATATCGAAAGGGTAGCCAAAATGGCCTTTGCAGACCAGTTTATTTCCGAACTGCCGAACGGATATGCTACAGAAGTGGGTGAAAGAGGAATTAAGCTATCGGGCGGGCAACGACAGCGGATTGCGATTGCGCGTGCCTTTTTAAGAGACCCAAAAATTTTAATGTTAGATGAAGCGACTTCGAGTCTGGATAGCAAATCTGAACAGGTTGTCCAACAGGCATTGCAAAATTTAATGAAGGGAAGAACCACACTCGTGATTGCGCATCGTCTATCGACCGTGATTGATTCGGATCAAATTCTCTTTTTGGATAAGGGGAAAATTACTGGCAGGGGTACGCATGAACAGTTGATTAGGAACCACTCTTTGTATCGTGAATTTGCCGAACAGCAATTACGGATGAATGAAACTGTTTAATAGAAGGAAAGGAATGAGGTTGGAATGACGAAGGTACTACTAGTCGACGATGATGCCAATATTCGCGAATTAATCCACCTTTTTTTAAAAAAAGAAGGATTTGAACTTTATGAAGCCACAGATGGTTTACAGGCATTAAAACTGCTGGAAAAGGTAAAGATCGATTTAGCGGTCATTGATATCATGATGCCAAATATGGATGGCTGGGAATTATGCAAAGAGCTGCGGGTGTTCAGTGATATTCCTATCTTAATGCTGACGGCTAAAGGAGAAACCTCACAAAAACTCAAAGGGTTCGAGCTGGGAGCGGACGATTATCTTGTGAAACCCTTTGACCCGATGGAACTCACTGCTCGAGTCAAAGCATTATTAAAACGATATAATATAACCGTTTCGCAAACAATCACGATTGAAGAATTTAAGTTAAACCGAAAGACCCATGAAATTTCCTTTAAAGATAAGGAAATTACCCTTCCGTTGAAGGAATTCGAACTCTTGTTTAAATTGGCCAGTTATCCGGGGAAAACATTTTCACGAGAGGTGCTGATTGAAGACATTTGGGGCTACGACTATGAAGGAGACGAACGAACGGTCGATGTCCATATTAAAAGGTTAAGAGAGCGATTTCCTGAGGGAGAATTCCCGTTCAGGATTCGGACGATTTGGGGATTAGGCTACCGTTTTGAGGTAAGATCATGAAAATTAAGCGTTTTTTTCAACATGTATTTGGGATTGTCTTTTTCTTTGTATTTGTTTCTTTTGGCTTTTCAGCAGGTTATTTCATCGTCTCTGGCATATATCATTTATTCGATTTTCATACATCCGATTATTTTCGTCATATGGCAACAGTAATTATCAGTTTATTCGTTATGAGTATAGTAGGATATTTTATTTCTTTATTTACTCGTTCTAGACGCCGCAATCTCTTTCTTGAAGTACTTGATGCTTTAAAAAGGATTTCTAAAGGCGACTTTAATGTATATCTCGAATTAAATTCCGGTAAAAGAAACCAGTTCACTAGTCTGGTTGACCATATTAATCATATGGCAAAGCAATTAAAGCAATTAGAAGAGATGCGGCAGGAGTTTATTTCTAATGTCTCGCATGAAATTCAGTCGCCTTTGACGTCAATCATGGGTTTTGCAAGGGCGCTTCAATTAAATCAACTTTCGGGTGAGGAAAGAAGCCATTATCTTAGTATTATTGAAACGGAGAGTAGAAGGTTATCGAAATTAAGTGATAATCTCATGAAGTTAACCTCACTAGAAACAAAGCATCATCCCTTTGAGAGGCATAGCTATCGATTAGACCAACAAATACGGATGATTATCTTGGCGTGTGAACCGCATTGGACAGAAAAGGAACTGGAACTGGATGTGTCCCTAGAGAGGATCGACATCACTGCGGATGAGGATTTGATGAGCCAGGTATGGACCAATCTCATTCACAATAGTATTAAATTTACTCCAAAGCTCGGAACGATTCGCGTTCATCTCCATCAGGTCGATGACAAAACGGTGGTGAAAATAACCGATACGGGGATTGGCATCTCAAAAAAAGATCAGGTTCATATCTTTGAACGTTTTTATAAAGCAGATAAAGCGAGAGATCGCTCCAAAGGCGGCAGTGGCTTAGGACTATCCATCGTGAAAAAAATCATCGAAATGCATGACGGTACCATCCTTGTTGACAGTGAAGAAGGGAAGGGGACAACCTTTACTATCACATTGTAATTTGGGCGTTAGCATGGTGCCTGACACCTTATTTAAAAACCTATGGTACGTTTCTAATTAAAATTCACAATTTTGACATGCTATTGCTTTGTGCAAAGGAATATATTTGGTATGCTTAAATAGAAAATATAATAGCAGGCTTAGAGACTTGGAGAAAGCCATAAAAACCATTAGGAATGGGTCATTACTATTCCTATGCGTTTTTATGGCTTTTTTGTGTGCAAAAATAACCCTTAAGAACGAACTTGGGAGGGAATTGGATATGGGACAAAGACTAGAAACGGAAGTAATTGTAATAGGTGGAGGAATGACAGGAGCAGGAGTACTTCGTGATCTTTCCTTACGTGGCATAAAAGCAATATTAATAGAGCAACAGGACTTGGGACATGGTACTTCCACACGAAATCACGGTCTGCTCCATTCGGGTGCACGATATGCTGTTCGTGATGAGGAAGCAGCCATTGAAAGTTACCGAGAAAACCTAATCTTAAAAAGAACGATTCCAGGTTCAATCGAGCAAACAGGAGGTTTATTCGTAAAAGTCCCTGAAGATGAAGATGGATATTTACAAAAATGGCTGATATCTTGTGAAAATTTGGGTATTCCTGTTGAAGAAATTCCAGTTGCCCAGGCGTTGCAGCAAGAACCTTTTTTAACGAAGGAAGCGCAAGCGGTGTATCGGGTTCCAGATGGTGCGGTAGACTGCTTTACAATGGTTGTTGATGTAGTAGCCGATGCGGTGAAACATGGAGCAAAAGCGTTGACCTATCATGAGGTGGTCGAAGTATTAACGGAGCAAAATCGAGTCAGAGGTGTACGAGTTCGCGATGTTTTTACAGGGGAGGAAAAGGAAATTTCCGCTTCTCTGGTTGTCAATGCAGCAGGTCCATGGGGGGCGAAAATTGCACAGTTAGCCGGTATTCCATTAAAGATGATTAATAATAAAGGGATGCTCGCGATTTTTAGCCATCGCATCAACAAACAAGTCATTAATCGTCTGCGGATGCCCGGAGATGCCGATATTTTTGTTCCAGCCCATAATGTAACGATCTTTGGTACAACGGGAATAAATGTCGAAGATCCGAATGACTTTTCCTTAAACCGACAAGAACTCGAGGGAATGTTAGCAGAAGGGAAAAAGTTAATTCCAAAGATCAATGACTTACGGTTGATTCGTGCTTTTAGCGGGAGCCGCCCCCTTTATCAAGAATCGAATGTGGCTGATGCTAATGGGAGAAATGTAACCCGCGGAGTTGCGTTATTAGACCATCATACACGGGATGGAATGGATGGATTAGTTACGATTACAGGTGGGAAGTTAACAACCTTCCGTTTTATGGCGGAAAAAACAGTCGATTTAATTTGTGAAAAGCTCGGGGTAAGGGCAAAATGCACTACGGACCAGGAAATGGTCCCGCACCGAAAAGCTGATGAGTTTTTCAAAGAAGTCGATATGGCACCTGCCGCGAAACAAAAATTGTTTCATTGGGCCGGTACAAAGGCAAAGAAAATCGAGTCCTCCTTAAAAGAGAAGAATTCAAACGTTGTCGTTTGTGAGTGTGAGCAAGTTACATGGGCAGAAATTGAATCCGTTCTACCAGAGGAAGGTCGATTTCATCTAGGGGATATTCGTCGTAGAACCCGCTTGGGTATGGGGCCTTGTCAAGGAACCTTCTGCAATCACCGGGCAGCAGCACTAGCTGTTGAGAAAGGTAAGACGACCATTGAGGAAGCAGAATGGGCACTTCACCATGCTGTTTTTGAAAGAAAAAAAGGGATGGATGTGGTTGCCACGGGTGAAACAGCGAAGCAATTGCAGTTAATGGAAACGATTTATAAGGTTTCTTTAGGATTCGTAGAGGGGGATTATCAACATGTATGATGTAGTTGTTATAGGTCAAGGGTTATCTGGTCTGCTTTCCGCCATTTGGGCAAAAGAACAAGGGTATAGCACGGCATTAGTAGCTAACGGTACAGGGAAAATTATTCAATCAACAGGTGTAATGGACCTCATTCCTGGATCATATGGGGGATTGGATGAGTGGGCAGACCTTTATCAATTGAGTAATTTGCAACTATCTCAATTAACAGGGGCAATGGAGCAATTTAAAACCTTAATGAAAAAATTAGGATATCCTTACAAAGGTGAAATCGAGAAACTCTCTTCCATTGTTACCGGCTCCGGTCATGTGAAAAAGACGGCCTTGTATCCGGAGACTATTTCTCCCCTTCCAGAAGAAGGTCATGTTGTTATCGTTGGATTCGAGGAAGTAGTTGATTTCCAGCCTGCTTATATTAAAGGAAATTTACAGAAGGCCAGACCTCAATTAGCTATCGATGTTTTAAAAATTAAGTTGGGAAATCACTCGCAACGGACGATGACCCAACTAGATGCGGCACGGCTATTGGATCAAAAGGAAATTCGGAACAACTGCATCAACCAAATTAAACAGCAAATCGTTGAAAAGAATATTAGTCAGCGGGATATGTTTATTTTTCCAGCCTCACTTGGAGTCGAAAATTGGAAAGAGACCATCGACCAGTTTTCTTTTGAACTAAATGCAAAGATAACCGAGGCCCCGGGTATGCCGCCCAATACAACCGCCATCCGTCTGCATGAGCGTTTGAAAAAGGAAGCAGTGAAATTGGGGATACGATTCTATGCTGACACCGCTGTTACGGGTTGCACCTTTGACGGAGATGAAATCAAATCATTGACGATTCAAACGGCAAATAGAATGACAAACCTTACTGGGAAACAATTTATACTCGCAACCGGAGGGGTTCTAGGTGGTGGATTGGAAGTAACCCCGGACGGACTAAAGGAAACGGCTTTACGCCTTGAGACAAATGAATGGGGAGAACTACTTGATTGTCCTTCAAATCTTTACCCAGTCGGTGCAGGCAGGGGGATTCAGGTAACACATAACGGAATTACTGGAGGCGTGTTTACCCTCTTATCCATCCATGAAATGATCGGTCAACTGCGCCAGCAAATGATGATAGGGGGAACTCGTAGTGCTTGAGTTGCAATTTGCTGAATCCACATTTGATAAGTGCCTTAAATGTAATGCCTGTGTCACAAGTTGTCCTGTTTCCAATACGTCGTTAGAGTTCGGCGGCCCTAAACATTTAGGTCCTGAGTTAAAAAGGCTTATGGATAATCAACAACTTATCGACGACAAACGAATCGAATTATGTACGTTATGCGGCAATTGCGACATGGCTTGTTCGGAGAATGTTCATGTGTCGACATTGACGGCTTATGCAAAAGCAATTCATGCGGAGCGGTCGGGAACAAAATTTCGAGATTTGGTGTTAAGTAACGCGGAGATGGTAGGAAAACTCGCTTCAGCTTTTGCTCCAGTAACCAATCTTGCAATGGGCATGAAACCGGTAAGAAAAGTGATGGAACTGGTCATGGGAATTCCAGCAGAGCGGCAATTTCCAAAGTATCGTTTTAATAACTTTAACCGTGTTTATACCAGAAAGTACGCTTATACAGAGCGCAAGGTCGCCTATTTTGTTGGTTGTTATGCGACCTATAATGCCCCTGAAGTGGCAGACAGCTTCATTAAAGTGATGGAGCATAATGGCATCGAGGTGGTTAAACCCGACCAAAAATGCTGCGGTGTTCCAATGTTCGCCAACGGTCAAATGAAACAAGGATTGAAAAATGCGAACTACAATATTAATAGTTTTTTAGAGTATACCCGCCAAGGCTATGACATTGTTGTCACCTGTACAAGTTGCACCCTTGCGCTTAAAAAGGAGTATGTAGCGTATGTGAAGACAATGGAAGCAAAGGAATTAGCCGCCCATGTTTATGATGCGGATGAGTATTTGCTCATGCTAAAAGAAAATGGAGAGCTTAACATGGAATTTGCTCCAATGAAAGAAAAAGCAGGATACTATGCTCCATGCCATTTGAAAGCACAAGGAATTGGAAATCCGGCAATGGATATTTTAGAGCTTATTCCCGGCTATGAAATAAATGATGTGGGAGCAGGCTGTTGCGGGCAATGTGGCACTTTTGGATTTAAAACTGAAAAATATGATGTTTCGATGAAAATTGGCCGACCGATGGCTGAAGCAGTGAAGGACGCAAATGCCGATTACACGGTGACAGAATGTGGTATGTGTAAAAATCAACTCGATCAATTGACTGAAAAAGTGGTTAAACATCCCATGCAAATCGTAGCAGAATCCTATGATCGAGCAAAAGCATTGACTTAAATTCTATTATAATGATTTAGTTTAGTTGGCAAGCAGGTATATAATCTGTTTTCAATCAGGCCTTGGTGGGTGAATTTTCCACATATTCACAGTTTCGACATTACCAATCATGGTATATCTAATAAAGACTGTATTGAAGGATAGAAGTGTTATAAAATATATTTAAAGAGGTCGAAAATGAAAGGTGAACAATGGGATGAGCTTTTTTGGACAAAAGGTATTACCTGCGATTCGAAAAATAGAAGATGTCGAAAAAATGATGTCTAGTAATTATGAATATTTAGTGATTTTGGATATGCATGTTTCCAGACTGAAACCCATTTTTCAAATGGCGCAGGCCAACGATAAAAAGTTGATTATCCATATGGATTTAATTCATGGGTTAAAGAGTGATGAATACTCAACAGAATTTATTTGTCAGGAATTTAAACCATTTGGACTGATTTCAACTAAAGGAAGCGTTATTCTGAAAGCAAGGCAAAAAGGTGTAAAATCGATTCAACGTCTGTTTTTATTAGATACCAGTTCAATCGAAAAGAGTTTTGCATTAATTGAACGGACCAAGCCAGATTATATTGAAGTATTACCAGGAATTATGCCGAAAATTATTAAGGATATTCGGAATCGCACGAAAAGGGAAGTTTTTGCTGGAGGATTTATTGACACGATTGAAGAGGTAGAACAAGCATTTTTGGCTGGAGCAATAACAGTAACAACATCCAAAAAAGAATTATGGAAATATTTTGAGCCTGAAAAGAAAAATAATTGAAGAAATGAACTGTACACTCAACCCGCATTCTTTTTTATAGAGAATGCTTTTTTTATGTTGTTTATTGTCAAAAGGTGTAGAAAAAAGCATTAATGAAGAAGAATATGTATATTTTGTGAATTTTGTTGACAGCGTTTTCAGACAAACATTATACTAGTAATTAAGTTAATAATATGTGAAGAAGTGCTAGAGACTCACGGGATTACCCATTTTTCTGGGATATTTCTGTGCGTCTTTTTTCTTTTTCTATTTTATTCACAACAGGTTCCAAGGTAAAAGGTTTTTTAAAAAAGAGGAGGTTTATAATGACAGCTTTTTGGGGTGAATTAATTGGTACGGCGATTTTAATTACGTTAGGTGCAGGTGTTTGCGCAGGTGTAAATCTGAAGAAAACACTTTCCAACGGTAGTGGTTGGATTGTTATTACCTTTGGATGGGGATTTGCGGTAGCAGTTGCTGCGTACTCAGTGGGTAAATTCAGTGGCGCACATCTAAATCCTGCATTAACAGTTGCGTTAGCATTTACCGGTGATCTTCCGTGGAAAGAGGTCCCAACTTATATTTTCGGTCAAGTGATTGGGGCAATGATTGGAGCTATAGTTATTTACTTCCAATACCTTCCACACTGGAAAGTAACAGAAGATCAAGGCGCAAAATTAGGAACATTTGCAACAGGTCCTGCTATTCCTCATACTTTTGCAAACTTAATTAGTGAAATTATTGGTACATTTATTCTTGTTTTAGGTATATTAGCGATCGGGGCAAATAAATTTACAGATGGGCTAAATCCACTTGTGGTAGGTTTCCTTATTGTTAGTATCGGTTTGAGCCTTGGGGGAACAACAGGATATGCGATCAATCCCGCCCGTGATTTTGGTCCTAGATTAGCACATGCTCTTCTTCCAATTCCAGGGAAAGGAAGCTCGAACTGGGGATATTCATGGATTCCAATTGTAGGTCCATTACTTGGTGGAAGCCTTGGAGGCTTGTTTTATAAAGCAGCATTCCTAGGAAAGACAGAAACAAGTCTATGGTTTGTCATTGGGGCAATTGTCGTTGTTCTTGCAGTGGCTTCCGTATTTGGAAATAAATCCCAGGATTTGGTACGCGTAGAAAAAATTAGTGCATAATTTTAATTTAAGGGAGAGTTCACATATGGAAAAATACATTTTATCATTAGATCAAGGTACAACAAGCTCACGTGCCATCCTATTTAATAAAGAAGGAAAGATCGTCCATGTAGCTCAACAGGAGTTTCAACAATACTTCCCAAAACCAGGTTGGGTAGAACATAATGCAAATGAAATTTGGGGCTCGATCTTAGCGGTAATGGCTTCATGTTTAGCTGGAGCGAATGTAAAGCCGGAGCAAGTGGCAGGAATTGGGATTACAAACCAACGGGAAACAGCCGTTGTTTGGGATAAAGAAACAGGTCAACCAGTTTATCATGCAATTGTTTGGCAATCCCGCCAAACTGCTGAGATCTGTGAAGAATTAAAAGCAAAAGGATATGATCAATTATTTAGGGATAAAACAGGTCTTTTAATTGATGCCTATTTCTCTGGAACAAAAGTGAAATGGATTCTAGACAATGTGGAAGGTGCAAGAGAAAAGGCAGAACGCGGAGAACTGCTTTTTGGAACGATTGACACATGGTTGATTTGGAAACTATCTGGTGGAAAAGCCCACGTAACAGATTATTCAAATGCCTCGAGAACATTGATGTACAATATTCATGACCTTAAATGGGATGAAGAGCTATTAGAAATTCTCACTGTTCCAGCATCGATGCTTCCAGAAGTTCGCCCTTCTTCAGAAGTATACTCAGAAACAGTTGATTACCATTTCTTTGGCTGCAATGTACCAATTGCCGGAGTTGCAGGTGATCAGCAAGCAGCGTTATTCGGTCAGGCCTGTTATGAAAAAGGAATGGCGAAAAATACTTATGGAACTGGTTGCTTTATGTTAATGAATACCGGAGAAAAAGCAGTAAAATCTGAGCACGGTTTGTTAACAACGATTGCTTGGGGTATTAACGGAAAAGTTGAATATGCATTAGAAGGAAGTATCTTCGTTGCTGGGTCTGCGATCCAATGGCTTCGTGATGGGCTCCAAATGTTTAGAAGTGCTGAAGAGAGCGAGAAATTTGCTACAAGTGTAAGCTCTACTGACGGTGTTTATGTTGTTCCGGCATTCGTGGGGTTAGGAACACCTTATTGGGATAGCGATGTACGTGGTTCTGTTTTTGGCTTAACTCGTGGTACAACGAAAGAACACTTTGTACGTGCAACATTAGAATCCCTTGCGTATCAAACAAAAGACGTTCTAACTTCTATGGAAGCTGATTCAGGTATTTCGCTTAAAGCATTGCGTGTCGACGGCGGCGCTGTTGCCAATAACTTTTTAATGCAATTCCAAAGCGATGTGTTAGATGTACCAGTTGAACGACCAGAAATTAAGGAAACAACTGCACTAGGTGCAGCATATTTAGCAGGATTAGCTGTTGGTTATTGGGAAAGCCAAGAAGAAATTGCTACTCAATGGAATATGGATAAAGCATTTACACCAGATATGGTTGAAGAGGACAGAGACAATTTATATACTGGTTGGAAAAAGGCCGTAAACGCTGCTAGGGCTTTTAAATAATCGTAACTTATGGTAAAATGTAGTTAAGTTAATATTTTGGCGGGAGAAACTCGAGAGGCCTCAACAAAGCAATGTTTTTTTACATTGTGCTTGTTGTGGTCTCTTTTTTTTATCCCCATTGGAGGTAACCATAGTGGAAATGTTAAAATTCTCGAGTTCAAATAGAAATACGATCCTAAAGGAAATGGCTGCAGAAGAATTTGATGTGCTTGTCATTGGTGGGGGAATTACAGGCGCTGGAATCGCATTAGATGCTGTAACAAGGGGACTGAAAACGGCTTTAGTAGAAATGCAAGATTATGCTGCTGGGACATCTAGCCGATCAACGAAGCTTGTTCACGGTGGTCTCAGGTATTTAAAGCAATTCGAAGTGAAGATGGTCGCGGAAGTAGGGAAGGAACGAGCGATTGTCTATGAAAATGGCCCGCATGTAACCACACCAGAATGGATGCTTCTGCCTATACATACAGGTGGAACGTTTGGAAAAATTAGTACATCTATTGGACTTAGAATTTATGACTTTTTAGCAGATGTAAAAAAAGGTGAACGAAGAAGGATGCTGTCATCGGATGCTACCATTCAGAAGGAGCCCCTCATTAAAAGCGAGGGATTAAAAGGTGGCGGGTATTATGTGGAATATCGGACCGATGACGCCCGGTTAACAATCGAAGTAATAAAAGAAGCGGTCACACGGGGTGTGAGAGCAGTAAACTATACAAAAGTCATCGACCTTCTTTATCGAGATGAAATAGTAATCGGTGCTATAGTTGAAAATCAATTAGATGGATCGGTTCATACTATTTACGCGAACAAAGTCATCAATGCCACCGGACCTTGGGTCGATTCGCTCCGTGACAAAGATCATTCGTTATCCGGGAAAAAACTGCGGCTCACCAAAGGAGTCCACTTAGTGATTGATCAGTCGAGATTTCCCCTAAAACAGGCGGTGTACTTTGATACACCAGATAGACGCATGGTATTTGCCATTCCAAGAGACGGGAAAACGTATGTGGGAACAACAGACACCTATTATGGCAACGATCCAATTCATCCGAAAATGACCGCTGATGACCGTGATTACATTATTAATGCGATACATTATATGTTTCCAACCGTAGATATTAAGTCGGAGGATATTGAATCCAGCTGGGCAGGGGTACGACCACTAATTTATGAAGAAGGCAAGGACCCTTCTGAGATTTCGCGAAAGGATGAAATTTGGGTATCTAAATCTGGGCTTGTCACAATCGCAGGTGGAAAGTTGACCGGATATAGAAAAATGGCGGAAACCGTGATTGACTTAATTGCTTTACAGAGCAAAGACACAAGTAAGTACAAAGCTTGCCAAACAAAGCATTTACCGATTTCAGGAGGGCATTTTGATGGTTCTCATAACTTTGTTTCATTTATTGAGGCCAAGGAAAACGATGCCGAATTACTAGGATTTTCAAAGGATCAATACCGAAAGCTAGTACATCGTTATGGTTCCAATATTGACCGTATTTTTGGGATTGCGAAAACGTATGAGCCAAACAATAAGTATGGCTTGCCGCAAGAGATATATGTTCAAATTGTTTATTCACTAGAGGAAGAAATGATAGTGAAACCAGTGGACTTTTTTATTCGTCGAACGGGAGCTTTATTTTTTGATATTAAGTGGGTATATGAGTGGAAAGAAGCAATTATTGGATTTATGAATGATGCTCTTGAATGGACAAATGAGGAGAAGGCCATTTACAGGGAAGAATTAGAAACTATTTTAAATGATGCGATTCATCCGGATCCAAATGAAATGATTTGAGTTTATCCGCGGTACATCCCCGATTATTTCACGCACTTTTTGGATGATGGAAAAAACTAATCAAACGTTTGATTAAATTAGTGAGGGGCTTGGAATATATAGTGTTGTCCTGTCATATTATTACCATATCAAACGTTTGATTGTTGCAAAATGAATAAAGGTCTAGATCTTATTAATTATAATTCCGACTTATTGCATTGGAATATTGAGGCTGGGTTACAATTTTCCAAAATTGAAGGAGGAGGAATATAATGAATACCATTCTAATCATCGTAAATGTCGCGGTGTTGTTGTTACTCATGTTTTGTTTATTTACGATGCAAAAAAAGCATGTTTCTTTTTCAAAGCGTGTATTTAGTGCCTTGGGTTTAGGTATTATTTTTGGGTATATCATTCATCTGATTTATGGCACAACACATGAAGTAACTACAGGTTCGATTGATTGGTTTAACATTGTTGGAAATGGCTATGTCAAACTGTTGCAAATGGTGGTTATGCCACTGATCTTTGTTTCAATTGTCGGGGCTTTTACCAAATTAAAGTTAACTAAAAATATCGGGAAAATCAGTTTTCTTGTCATCGGCATACTGCTTGCAACAACAGCCGTTTCTGCTGCGGTTGGAATTGGTTCTGCCTTAGGATTTGGTCTTGACGGGGTGCAGCTAACGGAAGGAGAAGCGGAAGCTGCCCGTAATGCTCAGTTAGAAGAAAGAGTTGCAGGAATCGAAAATATGACACTCCCGCAACAAATCATTGAATTAATTCCAAGTAATCCGTTTCAGGATTTAACGGGTGCCCGCGCCACTTCTACGATTGCAGTTGTTATTTTTGCGGCATTTATCGGGATTGCTTATCTTGGTGTTAAGAGAAAGGATCCAGAGCATGGGGAGTTTTTCGCAAAAATCATTGATACCTTCTACTCTGTTGTTATGAGGGTTGTCACACTCATTCTTCGTTTAACTCCCTATGGTATCTTAGCAATCATCGCCAGGGTGACAGCAACGAGTGACTATGCTGCCATTGCCAAATTAGGTAAGTTTGTGATTGCCTCTTATGTGGCGCTCATTATTGTATTTATTATCCATCTTCTGTTATTAGCATTTGCCAAACTTAGCCCGGTAAGTTATGTGAAAAAAGGACTGCCAACCTTAACCTTTGCTTTCACCTCACGGACAAGTGCAGGAACCTTGCCGATGACCATTAAAACGCAAACAAAGGACCTTGGTGTATCCGAAGGTATTGCTAACTTTGCAGGTTCATTTGGACTTACCATCGGCCAAAACGGATGTGCAGGTGTTTATCCGGCAATGTTAGCGGTGATGGTGGCTCCAGCGGCAGGAGTCGACCCAACGAGCATATCCTTTATCCTCACGCTTATTCTAGTGGTTGCAATTAGCTCTTTTGGTGTGGCTGGTGTTGGGGGCGGCGCAACCTTTGCAGCCTTGATTGTTTTATCTGTCATGAATCTGCCAATAGCGATTGTTGGATTGCTTATTTCAGTTGAGCCGCTCATTGATATGGGTCGTACGGCCCTAAACGTCAGCGGAGCGATGACCTCAGGCATACTAACAAGTAAAGTAACCGGTGAATTCGAAAAAGAGGTTTACCAGCAGCCAGACATTGTCGAAGCATAACATACGAGAAACAATAGATAGGGGCTTTCTGCTTAGCGGATGAGTCCTTTTTTCTTTTGCAGGGGTAAAAAATGGGCTTTTTTTAAAATATACTTCAAATTTACAATACTTGAATTCGAGATAAATTTGAAGTATGCTGAAAGTATAGAGATACAAACTGCAATCGGTTTAATGTAATGAAAAATATCCATATTAATAAAGAGGTCTTAATTGTAAAAGGTTTTGAATAAAGAAACTTGAGGAAGGGTTGAGGAAAAGATGGAAAAGTTTCACCAAGAACCAAATATATATGTCGGAGAAGTCAATATTAAGGTAAAAAACTTAGACCATGCCCTTACTTTTTATCAAAATATTATCGGCTTTCAAATATTAGAGAAATCAGCTCGTAAAGCAGTCTTAACGACTGACGGAAAAAAACCATTACTTACACTTGAACAGCCTGAAAAGGTTATTGCGAAAACCCCACGTACGACAGGGTTGTATCATTTTGCAATCCTGCTTCCTTCACGAGCGGATCTATCAATCTTTTTACGGCACATGATTCAAACAGGATACCCACTCGGTGCCGCAGACCATTATGTAAGTGAGGCGCTCTATCTTAACGACCCTGACGGTAATGGAATTGAAGTGTACCGTGATCGCCCCTCATCAGAATGGAGATGGAACAATGGTTTAGTAGAAATGGCAACAGAAGAACTTGATGGAAATGGGATTCTTGCTGAAAGTGATGCGGTATGGAAAGGTCTGCCTGCGGGCACTCTGATGGGCCACATTCACCTCCATGTAGCCGATTTAAAAAAAGCAGAAGAATTTTACACCAAAGGGCTTGGCTTTGAGATTGTAAGCTATTATCCACAAGCTGCCTTTCTTTCTACAGGGAAGTATCATCATCATATTGCCATCAATACTTGGCAGGGTGAAGGGGCAGAAACACCACCGGAAAACAGTGTCGGTTTAAACTGGTACTCGCTCGTATTCCCTAATGAGGAAACAAGAGAGAAGACTTTGAAACAACTGAAGCAATTAGGTGCGCCAGTTACGAAAGAAGCAGATTTCTATTTAACAAGTGATCCATCAGGAAATCAAATTCGATTAGTTCTATAAATGCATTTGGGAGGTTTCTGAAGTGAAACCAGAATCTAAAGACGAAAATTCAGGAATGGAAATAGGGATCTATACGTTAGGGGATTTAGTTCCAGATTGGGGAACAGGGAAGTCGATCAGTGCACGGCAGCGACTTAATGAAATTATTGAAGCAGCGAAAATGGCTGATGAGGCAGGCTTGGATGTAGTTGGCGTGGGTGAGCATCACCGCCTAGACTATGCCGTATCCGCACCGCCCGTCGTCTTGTCCGCTATTTCGCAAGTTACAAAGCAAATTAAATTGGCAAGTGCCACAACTGTTTTAAGCACAGTCGATCCAGTACGACTATTTGAGGATTTTGCGACACTTGATCTCCTCTCTAACGGCCGAGCCGAAATCATTGCCGGACGCGGGGCTTTTATCGAATCCTTTCCGCTATTCGGATACGATTTAGACGATTATGACGCACTATTTGAAGAGAATATCAGGCTGTTTCAGCAGTTGAGTGCAGAAGAGCGAGTTACCTGGAAGGGTCAATTTCGCCCTTCTTTACAGGATGCTGAAATTGCCCCACGACCGTTACAGGAAAATATTCCAATGTGGGTAGGTGTAGGAGGAACCCCGTCAAGTGCAGCACGAGCAGGAAGATTAGGGACCAACTTAGCCATCGCAATACTAGGAGGAGAACATATTCGCTTTAAGCCGCTGGTAGACATTTATCGTCAGGCAGCGAGAGAAGCAGGACATGATCCTGAGTCGATGGAGGTTGCAGTAACAGGTCATGCTTTTATTTCGGAAACCACCCAAAAGGCAAAGGATGAGTTCTATCCGTATCATTCGAATTATTGGGGATACTTTAATCGCCAGCGTGGAGTGAGTGGAAAAATATCGAGAGAAGATTTTGAGCAGATGGCCGGACCGGAGACAGCTTTATTTGTGGGTAGTTCCCAGCAAATCATCGAAAAAATCCTCCACCAATACGAGCTGTACGGACACCAGCGGTTTATCGCCCAAATGGATATCGGCGGAATGCCCTTTAAAAAAGTAGCCGAAAGCATCGAACGATTGGCAACAGAAGTAGCCCCTGTTGTGAGGAGGGAAACAAGGAAGTAGTATGGGATTTGTGTGTAATATTCGGGTTCCAAAATAACAGCCAAAAATAAAAGACCCAGGGAAACGGGACCTCCCTAGGTCTTTGAAATATCGCTATTTATCGGATGTGTCACCTTTACTTTTGCTAGTGGCGTTCCCGTCAGTTGCTTGTTTAACACCTTTGCTTACATATGGTTTGGCGCTCTTTGCTTTTTTAACACCGGCTTGCCAGCGAGTCCAGCCCTTCTTGCCGGTTCCTCTGCCTGTTCCGCCTTTCCCTTTCGCGTTACTCATTTAACCACTCCAAAATTATTGTACGTATACCTAACCGTCGTTGGTTAGTTTAACACAGTTTATGGCGATTAGCCCTGAAAATTTAGTTCGTTAATGATTGAAAAACCCCAAGGCAAATTTAATTCCTTCTTCGATATCATTGGTTTCATATCCTAAAAGGTCCTCATGGGTGACCTCCAACTTTGTTCCCGCTAAGGAATAACCGCTGGCCAATTCTATATCAAGGACTACTTCATAACCGGTGGCTGTTTGGCTAATGTCAATAATGTCATATTCGCGAATCGCGGTCCCAGTTTCGTATTCTAACGGCTCGAATTCAGACATGGAAACACACCTCCAAATGAAATTAGGTCGTAGCTATTATCATTTCCAAAGATGCGAACAAACATCAGGAATCCTCTTATTTTATTTTAACAAAATTAGCTTTATGAAAAGATTGAAAAGCCTGAAGGGATTCCACTATGTTAAAAGGGATTTTAATATAGATAGCGAATAATAATTGGTGCATCATTTTTTCATGTGGAGGTAATTAAATGAATTTGGATACATTATATCTAATCGATCAAAAAGACGGGTTGGGTCAGGAGTTCAGTAAATTGGTCTCGATGATGAATTTTACCAGGTTCACGACGATGGATGCAGTAAAGGATCTAACAGTAGAAGAGTTAGACTTCCTTTTTGATGAGGACGCAAATTCAATCGGGATGTTGTTAGCCCATATGGCAGCGGTCGAAAAGGTGTATCAAGTGTTAACCTTTGAGAATCGTGAACCCACTGATGAAGAGCTACTCCCTTTACTTCCTGGCTTAGATTTAGGGAATTTAGGACGAGAACAAATTAAAGGAAACACGATTGATTATTACTTGGAGCAATTAGCCGCTGTTAGAAACACGACAATCGCCATGTTTAAAACGCTCCCTGATGAATGGTTATTTGAACAAACACCGTTTTGGCGAGATCGCCCCGCAAATAACTTCTTTAAATGGTTCCATGTGTTCGAAGATGAACTAAGTCATAGAGGCCAAATTCGTCTAATCAAAAAAATGCTCCGAAAACTTAAACGGTAAATTATTAGTAAGGCTGTGATTGTAATGTGTTTAATCCTATTTGCTTATAAAGTCCACCCAGTCTACAAGCTAATTGTAGCAGCCAACCGAGATGAATTTTACGGGAGGCCAACTGCCCCGGCGCATTATTGGGAAGACCAGCCTGACATCCTCGCCGGCAGGGATTTAGAAAAAATGGGCACATGGATGGGGGTTACCAGAGCAGGACGCTTTGCGGCGTTGACCAATTACCGCGATCCAAAGGAAGAAACGGAAGGTAAGCGTTCAAGGGGTGAATTGGTGGCCGATGCCCTGAAATACAAAGGAAATGTAAAAGATTATACGCAAAGTCTTGTAGGGAAGCAGGATCTTTATCCTGGCTATAACCTACTAGCAGGGGATGAAACGGAATTATACTATTATTCAAATATGGGGCAGAAGTTGCAATCGGTGGACCCAGGTATTTATGGTGTTAGCAATCACTTATTAAATACCGAGTGGCCAAAAGTGCAGAAGGGTAAGGAAGGTATGTCCAAAATTATTAACGGCGAACAGGATGAACTTGTCGAGAAACTTTTGACCATGCTCCAAAATGCAGACCAAGCTCCTGATGAACTTCTACCGCACACAGGCGTCTCCTTAGAATGGGAAAGAAGGCTTTCCCCGCTGTTCATCAAAAGCGAGAACTACGGGAC
The DNA here is from genome assembly GCA_002559145.1 of Bacillus sp. AFS006103. Classification (GTDB taxonomy): domain Bacteria; phylum Bacillota; class Bacilli; order Bacillales; family Cytobacillaceae; genus Neobacillus. The sequence continues at coordinate 25,430 of NTXX01000013.1, read as the reverse complement.
GAGGAGTTCGACCGTCATGCTAATGGCAGATAAAGCTATTCAATATGTGGAGCGGGTCTTCACTAAGGATGGGATAAGTGAGCAGCAATATAAAATTAAATTATAGGCGGTTTTGAAAGATGGCCGAATGAAGGGATAAAGGAAGATTTTTCTTTCTTTGTTCCTTCATTTTTTTATCTATAAAAGTCGTTCTCCCTTAAAAAATGTCTATAGAAATTGTACTAACTCTGGTTTATGATTTAGGGAGATTTATGAAAATATTTTCGAGACAAAAAGGGAGACACATGCGGTTATGAAAAATATGATAACATGCGAAAATATTAAAGGTTGATGCGGAAGATGAGTGTCGAAGTTATCAAGAATTTTACGATAAAGGTTAAGAATCAATTATATGGCAGCTTTCGTACCAAGCTGATGCTGTTTTTCATTGTGGTGGCACTGATACCTCTTCTACTATTCGGTTATCTCTCCTATCAAAAGTCATCCACAATTGTGAACAGACAATTTAATGAATATGAAAACTTTGCTGTTGCTCAGCTTGAAAACCAATTGGAAAATACGATTAATCAGATGTTTGTTGTTTCAAATGATATTCATCAATATTTGTCCGATCCTACCTTAATTGTAATTAAAGAGGAGATTCCAAAGACCTATGAAGGATTTATAGAGAAAAAGAATTTTGAACGATTCCTTGAGGCCCATAAAACTTTTAATACAAAAGGTATCTACTTGATCACAGAATCCGGTTATTATTACGGGGGAAACCATCTCAATTCTCAAAAACTATTTAAAATGCCATTTTGGAAGGAAGCGAGCCAAATAAAACAAGGGGAGCGCTGGATTGGTTTTTATCTTGCAGATCATTACGAAAGCAATAAACCTCCTGAACCAATGATTGGCTTGGTTTTACCTATTCAGAGTCAATATGGAATTTTAAAAGGAAGCAAGTTGTTAATTGAGACGAATGCCGAGGAACTATTTACCTATATTAAGTATCTTGAACGGGATGTTCATGCCTTTGTAACCATCCATAATGAAAAGAGTAAAGTCATTTACCGAACAAAAGCGAAAAGGGAGCCACTCTCAAGTGATGTTGTCAGGGTAAAAAATATTGATGCCTATGGCTGGAAAATTGAGATCCGTGTCCCTAAAAAGCTGTTTTATCAATCCTCTGAAGTAATCTTTAATTATACGTTGCTAGGCATTTTCTTTTTAATTATCCTAGCTATTCTTTTAGCGATTGTTTTTTCAGCCCCACTGGCAAAACGGATCAGAAAATTAAAGGAATCCATGGAGCTGGTTAGTGTAGGGGAGCTGCAGACTCAGATTCCTGTTAAAGAAAACGATGAAATTGGGAAATTAACGATTAGCTTTAATCAGATGGTTCAGCAAATTAAGGAATTAATTGATGAAATCGGTGAGACAGAACGGTTAAAACGGCAAGCGGAGTTAAGGGCGTTTCATTATCAAATTAATCCACATTTGTTGTTTAATACGTTAAACTCCATCCAGTGGAAGGCAAGGCTCAGTAATGCCAAGGAAGTTCAGCAAATGATTTATCATCTTACGGAGGTTCTTCATGAAAATCTCAATTTTTCTGATGAACTGATTTCCTTAAAAAAGGAACTCGATACGATCAGTCACTATTTGAAAGTCCAGGAAATCCGTTATGGCCATATGTTTGACTACCATGAAAGGGTTAGTCCGGAATGCTTAGAGTTTCTGATACCAAGGTTGTCCCTGCAGCCATTATTTGAAAATATCTTTTTCCATGCTTTTGAAGATGGAAAGGGAATCATTGAATTATCGATTGAGGATCAATCAGACTTCCTTGAGCTTACCTTAAGTGATAACGGAAAAGGAATGAATGAACAAACGGCACTAAATTTACTTAATGACCATTCTTCAAATGAAAAAGCGCGGGGAATAGGCGTCTATAATGTCGATCAGCGGCTTAAGCTACATTTTGGAAGTGAATATGGTCTAACAATTGAATCCGAACCAAAGTGTGGAACAACATTTAAAATGCGCTGGCCAAAAAGGAGGATGAATAATGATCAAAGTCATAGTGGTTGATGATGAATATATCGTCCGAAAAGGGTTAATGGCAACGGTGAATTGGCAGAAATACAATATGGAAGTGGTAGCGGATGCATCCAATGGTCAGAAAGGCTGGGAAGCGTTTCTTGAACATTCTCCTGAGGTCGTCATTACAGATATTGTCATGCCAGAACAGAATGGTATTGAGCTGGCTCGGAAAATTAAACAAGCTGCCCCGAACACAAAAATTCTGCTATTAAGCTGCCATCGGGATTTTGAATATGCTCAGGAAGGCATTAAGCTTGGTGCTTCCGGTTATATCTTAAAAACAGCCTTTCAAGATGATGAATTTGAAGAATATCTAAAACAATTCTCAGCTGAAATACAATCAGGAGTGAATGAGCAAAACTCAAATGAACCAGAGGTCTTAACATATGGCATTGATGAAAAATGGCCGGAACCGATTCAAAAGGCCGTTAAACTAATCACGAAGGATCTTTCAAAATCCTACTCATCGGTTGATATTGCATATGAAGTATGCCTAAGTAGAAGCCATTTTAGTACCCTTTTTAGTAAATCCGTAGGGGAAAGCTTCCATGCATTTACGGAAAGGTTAAAGCTCGATGCTGCTTGCGAATTGCTTGAAACTACCACTCTCACTTTACAGGAAATTGGGGAGAAGATTGGAGTTCAGGACGGTAAATATTTTAGTAAATGGTTTAAAAAATGTACCGGACATACACCATCAGACTACCGTCAAACAAAAAGGGGAATCCATTCGAACGATTTTACCCCTATCCTGTAAACCTTACAGAAAATTAAAACATTATTACGAACAAGTTAAGATGAATTTCAGTATGTGGCCGCTTTCATTCGAAGTACAATGAAAGCGGTTAATTTTTTATCTAAAGAGGGGGGATTCAGAAATGAGAAAAATAAGCTTGCTAGCGATGATTTTAGTACTAGTTAGTGCCTTCTCCTTGGCCGCTTGTTCGAACAGCAGTTCAGGAGATAAGGCATCTGAAGGAACTGGGGAAGAGAAGGATGGAAAAGGAAATACTACACTTCGTTTTGCTACCTGGGATTCCGGTGAGGCCCTGAAAATTCAACAGGATATTGCCAAAAAATTTGAAGAAAAAAATCCTGGTGTAAAGGTTCAAGTCGAAGCTTACGGTGATGGTTTTGATCAGAAGCTAGCCGCATCCTTTGGGGCGAAAAATCCGCCAGATATGATGTATATGTGGAATTTCCCTGCATACTACGAGTCTCTCGAGCCGCTTGATGCGTACCTCGAAGGCGATACAGAAATGGATATGGATGATTTTTATCAAGGTTTATTTAATTACTCCAGCATGAACGGAAAAGTCTATGGAATGCCTGCTGGATTTACAACAAGAGTAGTCTATTATAACAAGGATTTATTTGATGCGGCTAACGTCCCGTATCCAAAGGATGGCTGGACATGGGATGACTTCCAGCAAATTTCAAAAAAATTATCAGACCCGAGCAAAAAGCAATATGGGGTTGGGATCGTGCCAGAACCAGATACGTATGACCTTCAAGGGTTGGTATGGAGCAATGGCGGAAGCTTCATCAGTGCCGATGGGAAAGCAGTTAAGGGCTATATGAACAGTCCTGAAACAATTGAATCAATTGAAATTTTAAGCAATCTTCTTAAAGAGAAAAGCGCTGTTCTTGTTGGCGGGAAAAACCAACAAAGTGGTGATGATATTTTCAAAGCAGGAAAAATCGCCATGTGGGAAAGTGGTATTTGGCCATTAGCAGGATTTAAAGAAGCTAAGATTAATTTTGGAACGGTTGAAGTTCCATCCTTTGGCGACAAGCCGGCCAAAGGGGTTATTGCTTCATCTGCTGTTTCTGTTGCAAAGGAATCTAAACATAAAGATCTTGCTTACAAATTTGTGAAGTTTTATTCCTCAGCGGAAGCCATTAAAATGCGTACCGCCGATTTACCGGTTCGAATCAGTGTGGTAAAGGAAATGAATATGGAGCAAGATCCATTAGTAAGTCCATTCTATAAAATGCTTGAACGTTCTGATGATACACCAGCATTTCTTTTGAACAGCAATTGGAATGAAATTAACCGCAATCTTTCTGCCGCCGTTAATGCAGTTATGCTTGGACAGGATGCAGAGAAACTACTAAACAAAGCTGTTGAGGACTCTGAAAAATACATGAAGAAGTAGACTATATTAAATAAATGGGGTGTTCATGTTGAAATCTTTACCTGCCACACCAACACCCTATGTGGAAATAAATAAGAAAAAGAAAATAAAGTGGGACTTTCTGGTCCCGCTTCTTTTTATCTCCCCATGGGTAATCGGGTTTCTTGCTTTCACGCTCGGACCCTTATTATATTCGCTGTTTATTAGTTTTTATGATTGGCCAGTTGTCGGTGAGCCAACATTTATCGGTCTAGATAACTATAAAACGATGTTTATGGACGACCCGTTGTTTTGGCAATCATTGTGGGTGACGGTGAAATTCGCTGCACTGTTCGTTCCTTTAAATATTATTGTCGCCTTAGTTTTAGCGATTTTATTAAACCAAAATGTAAAAGGTCACTCCTTTTTCCGGACCTTTTTCTATCTCCCATCCGTTATTTCAGGTGTGGCCTTAGCGATGATCTGGGCATGGGTTTTCAATGGTGAATACGGTATTCTTAATTACTTTCTATCTTTGGTTGATGTTACAGGTCCAAACTGGCTGAATGAGACGGGTTGGGCACTCGTGGCCATGGTGATTGCCAGCCTTTGGGGTCAAGGGACAATGATGTTAATCTTCCTGGCAGGTTTAAAGGGAATTTCAGGTGAAATTTATGAAGCGGCATCCATTGACGGAGCAAATAAACTAACTCAGTTTTTCAAAATCACCTTACCGCTCTTGACGCCAACCATTCTATTTAATGTTATCACAACGATAATCGCTGCCTTTCAACAATTGACGTTAGCCTTGCTATTAACGGGCGGAGGGCCGCTCAATTCCACTTATTTTTACGCCATGTATGTTTATGAGAATGCCTTTAAATATTTTAAAATGGGCTATTCCTCCGCAAATGCATGGTTTATGTTTTTGATTGTTTTAGGCTTAACGATGCTAGTGTTTAAATCCTCGTCTGCCTGGGTGTATTACGAAGGAGAAGTGAAGAAAGTGAAGAAGAAATAAAATTGCAGCCAATCTATTGATACGTGGGGTATGACTATGAAAATGAAAAGCAGGGTTGAAAAAACCTTTATATACGGAATCTTAATTTTTTTCTCACTGTTATTTTTGGCACCATTATTTTGGATGGTAACGACATCGTTAAAATCCCCAGAAGAGCTCTATCTGTTCCCGCCCAAGTGGATTCCTTCCAGCTTTCACTTTGAGAACTTTAAGGAAGCCTGGGTTTCCCAGCCTTTTACGCAATTTCTAAAGAATTCACTCACGGTAACAATCTTAGCAACACTTGGCCAAATCGTTTCATCAGCACTCGTCGCCTATGGATTTGCGAGATTTACCTTTAAGGGAAGAGATTTCTTATTTATGGTGCTTCTAGCCACGATGATGATTCCGTGGGAAGTGACAATGATTCCTTTATATATGGAATTTAACTTCCTAGGCTGGATCAATACGTTGAAACCGCTGATTGTTCCTGCCTGGTTCGGTGCTCCGTTTTATATCTTTTTGATGCGCCAGTTCATCATGGGTATACCAAAGGAACTTGATGAAGCGGCAAGAATAGATGGTGCTAACTCTTTTCAAATTTTTTATAAAATTTATCTTCCGCTTATGAAGCCGATATTAATCCTAGTTGGAGTCTTCAGCATGCTGAACTGCTGGAATGATTACCTAGGACCACTCGTGTTTTTGAATGATCAGAGTAAATATACACTGACACTTGGTCTTGCGCAGTTCAAAGGAATGTTTGGTGTCGATATGGAGGGAATCATGGCTATTACCTTCCTAATCAGTATCCCGCCGCTTGTTCTTTTCTTTGCTGCCCAGCGCTACATTGTCGAGGATGTTTCGAAGTCAGGCGTAAAGGGATAACGGGTTGGTGAATAGGAGTTGAATAACAACTACGAATAGGAAGGGGCGCAATCCCTTCTGATTGGTAGTTTTAAAGATAGGGAGATACACCCCTAAAATATTTTAAAAAATGAAAGGTTGAAACACTCTATGATACAGTCATTAGGATTTCTTACGTTGCCGTCTGGCGTGAAACGTTTTTTGGCCACTGAATCACTGTACGGGCTGAGCATTGGAATGTTTACCTTGATCTTAAATCTGCATTTAATTGAAATGGGCATAACTGAAAAGGAAATTGGTCTGATCATCTCAATGGGGATTTTAGTAATGGGAATCCTTGCAATCCCTGTAAGCCTTTTGGCTAAAAAAACCGGTCGAAAAAAGCTGCTGGTTATAGGGATTGCGAGCATTGCGATTGGATGCAGCATTTTTGCTTTTGCAGAAGGCTTTGCATTCTTTTTTTTGGCTCAATTTGTGGTATCTCTGGGTTTTACGCTTGTGGAAACCACTGAAATACAGTTGTTGTTCCATTATAGCCGATCGAAAAGGGAAGAAACTCAGGCTTATAGCTTTTTATTCGCAGTATTTACAGCTTTTACGGGAGCAGGAACTTTAATTGGCGGCTTTTTGCCCCACTGGATTGAATTATCGGAGAAGGGCTACCAAAATACATTAATAGCCACTTCGATCTTGTTTTTATTATTAGCCTTTGTAAGGGGAGGTCTGCTCCCCGCTGAACAGCGAAAAAAACTTGTTACAGAAGAAGATAAAGACCAGCCCAACGAGAATGGAGTGGATCGGAAGACTCTCCCTCAACAGGAAGGTAAGCATTCCAATGATCTTAAGCAAAAAATACTGTTGTTTGCTATATTCGCACTGATTACTGGCGGGGCCGTATCCTGCCTCCAGCCATATTTGAATCTTTTTATAAAGTTTCGTTTCGACTTCTCGAATGAGGCTGTGTCGATACTGCTGGCTCTAAACGGTCTGTCACTGTTCATCGGTTCTGTTTTTTCGCCAGCTCTGATAGATCGCTTCGGGGTGAAAAAGACTTTTCTTTATATTTACATGGTAAATATCATTCTTTGCTTTATTTTATTTTTAAATATCAACCCTTATATCTTTTCCACGCTTTTAATAATTAGGGGCGGGGTATTTACCATGCTGACCAATCTGGTTGACAGCCTATCCATGTCCTCATTTAAGGATGAGGAACGGGATTTGTATGCGGGAATGAGAGCCGTTTTCCGAAGCATTGGATCTGCATTAGCCGCATTTCTAGTCGGCACCATCTTAGCAGGAAAGAACTATACACTTCCGTTTATTTTGGCGGGTCTGCTTCTTTTTCTCGGTTATGTGTATTTTACTTATGTCATCCGGCCGAAATTCTTTGAAACGGATCATGAATTCCGGGTGAACGTCCAGGATGGAATCACAAATGAATGTTGAAAGTGAGTTGTTCATATGTTTGATATAAAAAAAATTCCCTTCAGCCGCTATGGTTCTTTTATCACCATTTCACCCAATCATCACGAGGATGGGGATAGGCCGCTTTACCTCCGCAATATCCGCAATGGGGACAATGATTTTGGTGAGGTGTTTCGGATTGATCTTGTACATGAGGGGACCCCCCTGCCCTATCAGGCGGTTCTTAGTCCGACTCTGCTCCGGCTCGAAAGTGCGGTTGGGTTTGCTGAATTTTGTATAACAGAAACCCACGTTTTACAAATAAGAAGTCAGGGAACCGGGGTAAGGCTAACTGGAATTACTGGTGCTTATGATTATGCAATCCCTGAGGAGGACCATCGTTGGGAAGTTAACCATTCCCGTCAGGAAATGCGCTACATGCTTACTTCGATAAAGGGACGCCTCGTAGTGGATGCACCTTTCATGGAACAGAGGTGTGAAAAAATTATTGTTGATTTTCTTCCAGGGAACCCATTGGGAGAAATGGAAGGTGTGATTGAGGAGTTTACGACCGTGCATCAGCCACGATCGTACGCAGCTTTTTCAGAAGGGCATGAGCTTGTGAAAAAGGAATATCAGGCTTGGCTGGAGCGAACCCTTAAGATTCCAGAAAAGTATTTACGCGGAAAAGAACAGGCTTCTTATATTACCTGGTCATGCGTGGTGCCGCCTGAAGGCATGTTGACTAGGCCTGCGATGTACATGTCGAAAAACTGGATGACAAACATTTGGAGCTGGGACCACTGTTTTAATGCCATGGCATTAGCAAAAAATAACCCAGATCTCGCCTGGGACCAATTTATGATCTTTTTTGATTTACAGGATGGGTCCGGGATGCTGCCTGACTTCGTTAATAATAGGTCCGCTTTATGGAACTTTACAAAACCGCCTATCCATGGCTGGACACTAAGGCGTATGTGGGAACAAAACGATTTTGTGACAGAGGAAAAGCTTCGAGAAGTTTATCGGCCACTTGAAAAATGGACGATGTGGTGGCTGACTTTTCAAGATAGTGACCAAGACGGGATTCCGCAATATAATCATGGAAATGATAGTGGCTGGGATAATAGCACGATTTTTCACAAAGGGACACCGGTAGAAAGCCCAGATTTATCCTCCTTCCTAGTGCTGCAAATGGAGGTGCTGGCGGAAATAGCCTGTAGGCTTGGAAAAAATGATGAAGCTAGAAAATGGATGAGTGAGTCACAAGCATTGTTAGATCGAATGCTTGACCATTTTTGGGATGGCCATCGCTTTGTCGCAAAACGGTCCGGAACACATGAAATTATCGAATCTAACAGTCTAGTTTTATATATCCCTCTGATTCTTGGTAATAGGCTTCCACCAGATATTCTAAATAGGCTGGCAGAGGATATAACGACAAAGGGATTTTTAACAGAATACGGATTAGCTACGGAGCAGCCAGACAGTCCGTTTTACAAGGAAGATGGTTATTGGCGGGGACCTATCTGGGCACCAACCACTATGCTGCTTGTCGATGGCTTGATTTCCTCCGGCAAAAAGGAAGTAGCTCTTGAGATAGCTAAGAAATTCTGCACCATGGCAGCCAAATCAGGGATGGCCGAAAACTATAATGCTCTAACTGGAGAAGGACTTCGTGATCCGGCATTTACCTGGACCTCGAGCGTATTTCTTATCTTAGGCCAACTACTCGCTACAGAGGAAACCCGTTGATGTTTAGGAAAGGCAGCTATTTCTTTTAATAGTTTACGCTGCCTCCGTAAGGGAATATAAACTTATCGATTGTGAGGTTGAATCATGAAAAAATTGAAAAGATGGGAAGACATCCATATAGATGAAATAAATCGCTTGAGTGCCCGGGCGCACTTTGTCAGTTTTCCTTCGCTAACAGCTGCAAAAACAGATGACCCGGTCAATAGCCACTACTATCAAAATCTTAATGGAACGTGGAAATTCACTTTCTTGGAAGCCCCGGAATATTGGCCAGAAGGATTTTATCAAGACGATTTAGATACAACCGATTGGGACGACATTGCTGTCCCCGGCAACTGGCAGATGCAGGGCTACGGAAAGATGCATTATTCAGATCTGTGGTATAACTTTCCGATTATCCCGCCCCGTGTCCCGACAGAAAACCCAACGGGCATCTATCGACGGGAATTTGAGTTGGATCGAAACCTAGACAATGAACAATTAATCCTTCGGTTTAATGGTGTCGATTCTGCGTTCGAATTGTACGTTAATGGAGAATTCGCAGGTTATAGCAAAGGGTCTCGTATCCAATCAGAATATGATATTACGAATCTATGCAGACAAGGTACAAATACCCTGACTGTTCGTGTATTCCAGTGGTCAGATGGGACTTATTTAGAGGACCAGGATATGTGGTGGCTCAGTGGGATTTTCCGTGATGTTGAACTTTATACCCGGCCAAAAGCTGGTTTATATGACTTTACTGTTACCACAGTGTTTGATAGGGAATGGAAGGATTCGACCCTAACTGTTTCTGTTGAGTTAACAGAACAACGGGGCCAAACCATTTCATATGAGTTAATCGATCCAGCAGGCAAGCTGGTTTTTAGCGAGGAAAAAAAGGCAGAAACATCTTTTAATAAATCTATTCCGTCTCCGTTGAAATGGAGTGCGGAGGAGCCTAATTTATACCATCTATATCTGACGGTAAAGGAAGATGGTGAAATTATAGAGGTCATTCATCAGCAGGTAGGGTTCCGCTCGATCGTTATTGCTAATGATACCTTCCTCGTCAATGGGGTTGCCATTAAGTTCAAGGGCGTCAATCGTCATGACTACAACCCTAAGACAGGGCGAGTCGTTACAAGAGAAGAAATTGAACGGGATATTAAGACGATGAAGCAAAACAATATCAACGCCATTCGTACGGCACATTATCCAAATGCGCATTTCCTTTATGATCTTTGTGACCAATACGGGATGTATGTGATTGATGAGGCTGATTTAGAATGTCATGGTTTTGAATTGACAGGGACGTATGATTGGATCAGTAATGACCCAGCATGGGAAACAGCTTATGTTTCAAGGATTGAACGAATGATCATGCGTGATAAAAATCATCCTTGTATTATTATGTGGTCACTTGGAAATGAATCTTCTTTTGGTGATAATTTCAGGGCCATGGCTAAGCGTGCAAAGGAAATGGATCCGACCCGGCTTGTCCATTATGAGGGAGATTCTGAAGCGGAAGTGACCGATGTATTCAGTACAATGTACACATGGCTTGAGCACAAGGAAAGACGGACCATGGACCAGGTGATTGAAAAATCAAATAAACCGCATATTCTTTGTGAATACGCGCATGCCATGGGAAACGGACCTGGAAATCTTAAAGAATATCAAGATTTATTTTACAAGTATGATAAGCTTCAAGGCGGATTTGTCTGGGAATGGTTTGATCACGGAATTGAAACGGTGGCAGAGGATGGTACGGTCTACTATCGGTACGGCGGTGATTTTGGTGATGACCCGACAAATGGAAACTTTTGTATCGATGGTTTAATCATGCCGGATGGCACGCCGTCCCCAAGTCTTTATGAATATAAAAAGGTGATTGAACCAGTTCAAACGGAATGTATTGATAGTGAGAAGGGTATTTTCCGGCTGATTAATCGCTATGATTTTTTATCACTTGATCATTTAGAATTAACCTGTTCTTTATACGAAGATGATATACAGCTTGAATCCTTTAAGGTAGATTTACCGGATATTTCTGGACGTGAAGCAGTAGAAATTCAGCTTCCTGCAGGACAAGATATCGAAAAAATAAGCGGTGCTAACTATTATTTCGTATTTTCTTATACATTAAAGGAATCTACTCCATGGGCAGCCAAGGGTCATGAGTTAGCCAATGCGTCCTTTGTTCTTTCTGGTATAGAAAAGCAGCTAAAGGTACATGCGGCTGGAGACCTTAAGGTTGTAATAGAAGGTGCTTTCGTAACTGTTAGCGGAACGGATTTTGACGTAACCTTTGATTCTGTTAAAGGCGCTATTACTAGGGTAACTCGTAATGGAAAGGTTCAAATTGAGAAGGGACCGCAGTTCAACTTCTGGCGTGCGCCTATTGATAACGATATGTATTATGTCACGGATTACCGGACAAAGTACTTCATGCATTTAGGTCATGAAATCGTGGAAGATGTTCGCTGGAAGCTGAAAGAAGGTGTGTTTGAATGGCAGACAGATGCTTTATATGGAACCACAAACAGTTCTTGGTACTATCAGCTTCAATATCATTACAGCATCTATCCAGACGGAGATATTGTTTGCCGCATTGATGGTACTGCTTCGGGGATGAAAGAAAATGCACCTGTCATGATTCCACGTCTCGGTGTGAATATGCGCTTGACAAAAGAGTTTACCGATACTCAGTGGCGTGGCCGAGGACCTGGTGAAAGTTATGTAGATTCGAAGCAAGCAAATCACTTAGGTGTTTACGGTAAGACAGTTGATGAGTTGTTCACAAACTATGTGAAGCCACAAGAAAACGGAAATCGTTCGGATTGCGAATGGGTAAGTTTAACAGATCGTCAGTTTAATGGTCTCATTTTCATCGCTGATGGCAAATTTGACTTCAGTGCTTCAACCTTTGAAGTTAGTGATTTAGAACTTGCCAAGCATACAGTCGATTTGAAGCCAAAGGACTACGTAGTCCTAAATATTGACTACAAACAAAATGGCCTCGGCAGCAATTCTTGCGGTCAGGATCAACTAGAAAAATACCGTTGTAAATTTGAAGACTTTACCCTTGCCTTCCGGATCTCCTCCTTCGACGCTGAAAAAACCACAGCGGTTAAGCTTGGAAGGGAAAAGTGCTAATGGCTTATAGATATTGGTTTCAAGATAATGGTGTCGATAATGGTGTCAGGCACTAGCCGTGGACAATCTCTAGTAGTTTTCCGCGAGGGGTGGACAGTGGATTGAGAAAAGCGAGGAGCATGGCTCTTCGCTTTTTTGTAACTTTTAGGAATGAATCTTAAGTTTCTCCATTTTTCGGTATAATGTCCGGATACTTATGCCTAAATCCTTGGCGGCTTTTTGTTTACCGTTATAGCTGCTGCCATAATGGCTTAGCTTTTGAATAATAACCTCTCTTTCTGCTTCTGCCAGAGAAGGTTCCAGGAGAGGTTTAGAATCCTGCAGTAATTGTTGTTTATTTAATAGATAGTGGGGAAGAGAGTTTTTGGTTAACCTTTGCCCCGTTTCTATATTCAGACTATATTCAATCACATTCTCAAGCTCGCGTAAATTTCCCGGCCAGTGATAGGAAGTTACCAAATCGATGTATTCGTCCGTAAAGGAATTAATATACTTACCTGTTCGGTCTCGTAATTTTTCTAAAAAGTTTACTACTAGTAATTCGATGTCCTCCATTCTTTCTCTCAATGGCGGAACCATGATTGGAATGACATTCAACCGGTAAAAAAGATCGGGGCGAAATAACTTTCCAGCTATTAATTCATCAAAAGACTGATTCGTTGCAGCAATAACACGAACTTTTACTTTCTTGGCAGTAGTCCCTCCCACACGCCGAATAATACCATCCTGTAAGACCTTCAATAGTTTTGGCTGTAAACTCATGGGTAAATCAGCAATTTCATCTAAAAATAAGGTTCCATTATCGGCTAATTCGAAGTAACCGGGTTTTCCTTGTCTTCTTGCATTCGTAAAGGCTCCGTCTTCGTAGCCAAACAATTCACTCTCAAATAAACTCTCTGGAATGGCGGCACAGTTTAATTCAACAAAGGGCCCCTTACTGACAAGACTTCCTTTATGAATATACTGGGCTAGCAAACTTTTCCCGGTGCCAGTTTCTCCTGTAATTAAAACAGAGGAAGTACTATTACGAATGCTCTTAATGAGATTATGAATTTGAGTATGTGACTTGCTTTTGCCAAAAATATAGTTTGTGTTAGCGAGGTCCATATAGTCTTTTACTTTGAAGCCATCGGTGTCTCGTAATATGGAGATAATAATTTCCTTCAAGCGCGAGAGCCATTCAATATAGAACTCCTTGTTTTCGATAAGTTTCTTTTCATTTTCTTCAGAAAAACTGACAAATGTTAAATAACCATATTTCTTCCCATTAATAATCATGTCTTGAACCAGTTCTATCTTAGAGGGGCAATTATTAATAAAATGACATCCATCACATGTTTTCATTTTTCCTGGTTGGTGGAGGAAAGTAATGTGATGTCCATACAAAGTGTTGAAGAACGGGACATAAACCTTCTTGCCTTTCCGGCGGACATATTCCTCTGTGGCAGCAATTAGTTTTCCCTCCGGATTAAAACAAGCAATATCTACGTGAAGGAGTTTGGAAAAAGCCTGAATGACTTTTGAAATTGAATTTAACAGTAACAAATCATTTCCTCCCACTTGTGGTTGTTTGTCTTTTATGTAAGTTTAATTTTATTATAACATTTAGAATAGTTAAATAGTTTTGACGATAGTGACAAAGATATGTCATTTCTGACACAGGTCTAAGCAGAGATTTAGCAAAATAGGACGAAGGAAGCTTTCTCTTTCCTATTTTTAGATATATCGCAATCTTGGCACAATAATTGCAAACTAATTAAGTGAAAGATAAAGGAGGAAGAACAGCAATTATTTATTTGTTAAACAAATAGTTTAGGAAGGTTGGAGATTAAAGTGAACTATGAAGAACTCATCGGATTGAAAACTAAAGTTATTGTGATTACGGGAGCTGCCTCTGGGATTGGATTAGCCACGGCAAAGCTGTTCAGTGAAGCAGGGGCTTATGTTGCCATGATTGATATTAATGAAGAAATGGGAATCATCCATGCTAAAGAAATAAATGACAAAGGCGGAAGAGCCGCATTTTTTAAATGTGATGTTACTTCTTCGACTGAATGTGAATTGGCAGCAAATCAAATGGAAAGAGAACTTGGGAAAATTGACGTTCTCTTTAATAATGCAGGTGTGATTAGAAGAAAAACAGTTGTCGAACATACCGAAGAAGACTGGGACCTAGTCCTTAATGTTTCTTTAAAAGGAGCCTTCTTATTATCGAAATACATCATCCCAATTATGGCTAAAAACGGCGGGGGCAGCATTATCAACACAGGGTCAGGCTGGGGGTTAAAAGGAGGAGATAAAGCGGTCTCCTACTGTGCAGCAAAAGCAGGTGTCGTAAATTTAACAAAAGCAATGGCCATTGACCATGGAAACCAGAATATACGTGTCAACTGTATATGCCCTGGTGACACAGATACTCCGTTATTGAGAGATGAAGCGAAGCAATTGCAATTTGAAGAAGAATCATTTCTTGCTTCATCGGCTGTCGGCCGGCCGCTTGAAAGAATTGGAACGCCTCGAGATATTGCTAAAGGCGTGTTGTTTTTAGCAAGTGATATGTCATCCTGGGTGACAGGAACGGTTTTAACAGTTGACGGCGGCGGTTTAGCGTAAAACTAATCAAAGGAGAGAAAGTGATGAAAAAACAAGCTCATCCATATATACCAAACACAGTTCCGGAAGTACAAGAGGAAATGCTAAGAGAGATTGGTGCACAAACGATAGAAGAGCTTTTTGATGGCATACCTGAAGAATTACAGTATAAAAAAGAGATGAATATTCCGAAAGCGCTTTCTGAATACGAACTAAGAAGATATATAGACCGAATCTTAGCCAAGAACAAAAGCACGAAAGAGTATGTAAACTTTTTAGGTGCAGGATGCTGGAACCACTTTGTACCTGCAGTTTGTGATGAAGTGAATCAGCGAGCGGAATTTTTAACGGCTTATGCTGGTGATCCCTATGAAGATCACGGCAGATATCAAGCATTGTTTGAATATCAAAGCCTAATGGCTGAATTAATAGACATGGATGTGGTCAACGTTCCAACGTTTGATTGGGCGCAGGCCGCGGCAACATCCATCCGGATGGCGAGCCGGATCAATGGCCGTAACAAGGTGCTTTTACCAAAAACCATCTCTCCTGATCGACTGAAAGTCATCAAAAATTATTGCTCACCACATATTGAATGCATTCTGGTTGATTACGAAGAAGATTCAGGACAAATAAATTTAAGCGATCTAGAAGCCAAGCTATCGTCGAGTACCGCTGCTGTTTACTTTGAAAATCCCTCCTATTTGGGATTTATTGAAACAAAGGGACAAAAGATTAGTAAACTAGCAAAAAGTTTCGGTGCGATAACCATCGTTGGTGTGGACCCGAGCTCATTAGGCGTACTTTCACCGCCAAGCCACTACGGCGCTGATATTGTCTGTGGTGATTTACAGCCGCTCGGCATGCACATGAACTATGGCGGTGGTCAATCAGGGTTTATCGCTACCCACGATGATTTAACGTTTATCCAAGAATATCCTTCCCGTTTATTTGGGATTGCACCAACGGTTGTCGAAGGTGAATATGGCTTCGGAGATGTTCTTTATGACCGTACTTCCTTTGCATTAAGAGAGAAAGGAAAGGAATCGGTTGGAACACAAACGGCATTATGGGGGATCACTGCTGGAGTCTATTTGTCGCTCTTAGGTCCTGATGGAATGTATAAACTTGGGAAGACCATCCTGCAAAAATCACAATATGCGATGGGGCAGCTTGGAAATATATCAAATGTCGTAGCGTCCCGATTTGAATCCACGAATTTTAAAGAGTTCGTCGTTGACTTTGGCTATACAGGGAAATCTGTGAAGGAAATTAATAAATATCTATTAGACCATGGAATTTTTGGCGGAAAGGACTTATCCGAAGACTTTCCAGAACTAGGTCAATGTGCATTATTTTGTGTCACAGAAATTCACTCAAAAGAAGATATCGATCGACTAGTAACTGTGATTCAGGAATGTATAGATACAAAGTAATAAAGGAAAGGGATGGTGTATGTAAATGCAAAAAATTAATAGGAATCAGAAGGTAAGAAACTTTCATCAAGCAAAATGGGATGAGCCGATTATTTTTGAACTTCATAAAAACGGAGAGCGAGGAGTCACACTCCCTATGGTGGAAGAAGGTATTGAAAATCATGTAGGGGATGGAGTCTCTGCCCTACCAGCGGAAATGATTAGAAAAAGGAAACCAAATTTACCGGAAATTTCTCAGAATAGAGTATTGCGCCATTATTTACGTTTATCACAGGAAACGTTAGGAGCGGCCTTTAACGTTGAAATCGGACAAGGAACTTGTACGATGAAGTATTCTCCGAAAATCAACGAAACCTTTGCCTCCTCAGCCAAAATGACGGAACTGCATCCTTTGCAAGATGTAAGCACAGTCCAAGGAATGCTTGAAATTATTTATAAGTTAGATTTGTGCATGAGAGAGATTTCTGGAATGGACTACTTTTCTTTCCAGCCGGGGAGTGGAACGCAATCCTTATTCACAATGGCCTCCATCGTTCGAGCCTATCATGAGTCGAGAGGAGAAGGGGAACAGCGAAATGAAATCATCACGACCATTTTTTCGCATCCTTCCCAAGCCGCAACCGCAGCTGTAAAGGGGTATAAAATTATCACGTTGTACCCAGATAAAGATGGCTTCCCAGATATCGAAAAGTTAAAAGCAGCCGTTTCCAACAGAACGGCAGGATTTGTTGTCGCTAATCCTGAAGATACGGGGATTTATAATCCACGTATCAAAGAATTTACAAAAATTGTCCATGAAGCAGGCGGGATTTGTTATTATGACCAGGCAAATGCCAATGGGCTGCTAGGTATTACACGAGCGAAAGAGGCTGGATTTGATATGTGCTTCTTCAACCTCCATAAAACCTTCTCCACACCGCATGCCTGCGGCGGACCGGCGACGGGTGCTTTGGGTGTTGTTGATCAGCTAAAAGAATTTTTGCCGGGACCGATCGTTGAAAAACAAGGTGAGAATTATAGTTTGAATGATCACTTGCATCATAGTATTGGGAAAGTGCGTTCGTTTCAAGGAGTACCACAAACCGTGTTACGTGCATATGCTTGGATTCGATCCCTGGGTGCAGAAGGGTTAAAAGATGTAGCTAAAGTCGCCGTGTTAAATAACAATTATTTGTACCACAAGATATTAAAGATCCGCGGTGCGGATGCTCCTTATATTAATGGAAAAAGGCTGGAGCAAGTCCGTTATAGCTGGGAGCAATTAACGAAAGATACTGGTGTCACTACAGAGGATATTTCCCACCGGATGGCTGATTTTGCCCATCATTATTGGTCTAGTCATCACCCCTATGTTGTACCTGAGCCGTTTACACTTGAACCGACAGAATCGACTTCAAAAGCAGATTTAGACGAGTACATTGCCTCATTAACACATATTTCTGACGAGGCGTATACCAATCCTGAAGTAGTGAAAAGTGCACCGCATAATAGTACCATTCATCGTGTCGATGAGCAGGATTTTTTTGAGAATCCTGAAAAGTGGGCCATTACTTGGCGTTCCTATTTGAAAAAAATAAAGAAAACCGAAACCATAAATTCTTAGTAAATGGGGAATGAAACATGAAAAAGTACATGTCTTTAATGCTCGTCATGCTTCTTTTACTACTAGCTGCCTGCTCCAATAAAACAACTAGTGATCAGGGGAAAACAGGGGATTCAAAACATCCATCAGGAACCATAACGGTTTGGGGCTGGGATGTCGCTGCAGCAACAATGAAAGCATCCGTTGAGAGGTTTCAGAAACAGTATCCGGATGTAAAAGTGAAAGTCGAAGATTTTAATAGTTCCGACCTCTATGACAAACTGACAGTTGGATTAGCCGCAAGAGGTTCAGGCTTACCGGATGTCGTGCTAATGGAAGATGAACGGATTCCAGGGTATGTTCAGCAATTCCCCGAAGGATTTTTAAATTTAAACAAGCATGGATTTAATAAGTACACTGATTCATTCAGTCCAGCAAAAGTCGCATCCGTTCAGAATAAGGATGGAGAATTTATTGCCGCTCCGTGGGATATCGGCCCTGCAGGTGTATTCTATCGTGTCGATTTCTTTGAGAAAGCAAAGGTTGATCCTAATTCCATCAAAACATGGGATGATTATATTGCAGCAGGTAAGAAAATTAAAGAGGCAACAGGTGCTCAGTTATTACCAATTGATATAGCAAACCATGATGGTGTTTTCCAAATGATGATGCAGGAGCAAGGTGTTTCTTACTTTGATAAAGACGGGAAAATTAATCTTCAATCAGATGAAGCTAAACGGGCAATGGAAACCATTAAGAAGCTCCACGAAGAAGATTTAATCCTAAATAATAATGGTTGGGACGGTATAGTAACAGCAACAGTAAATGGCAGTGTTGCAACGATACCATATGGTGTTTGGTATGCTGGTACCATAATGGACCAAGCTCCAGATTTAAAGGGAAAATGGGACGTATTTTATCTGCCAAGCTTTACAGATGAAGCAGCAAGATTTGCTAATTTGGGAGGATCCTCCTTGTTAATTCCTTCAACTAGTAAAAATCAATCGGCAGCCTATGCGTTTACTGAATTCTTCACAACCGATCAAGAATCACAGCTTTTAGGTTTTGAAAAATATGGGCTATTCCCATCTTTAAAGGAAACATATAGTGCACCACAATTTACGGCAAAAAGTGAGTACTTCAATAATGGTCAAGTATTCAAAAAGTTCTCTGATATTGTCAGTCAGGTTCCAAAAATTTATTTAAATGAGAACTATGCAAAGGCCAGCTCTATTACAATTAATGCTCAAGCCGCAATTTTGCTTGAAAATAAACCAGTGGACAAAGCACTAACGGATGCTCAAAAACAATTAGAAAATGAAATTAAATAAGGAATAGGAACAGAGCTGGAAGGTGAATGGTGAAGTTTGAATGGAACCAACATTTTTCAGCTCTATTGTTCAATAGTTCTTTAAGTCATGGAGGTGTATCGGGTGGCTCAAGCTGAAAAAATAGCAGAAACGACTGCAAACATTCGAGTGAAAAACAGAAAATATCTATTAACTCCTAAAAGTGCTCCGTACATTTTTATTGGACCAGCTTTTGTTTTTATATTAATCTTTACTGTTTATCCAGTCATCTCTTCATTATTCCTTAGTTTTCAACAGGTCCGTGGTGTGGAGAAATCCTTTGTTGGCTTTGCCAATTATTCACGATTGTTTCATGATCCCATATTTTATAAATCCCTATTAAACACCTTTGAAATTTTAATTATCCAAGTTCCCATCATGCTCTTTCTAGCAGTATTAATTGCTGTTGGTCTTCATTCTTCCTTAATAAAAGCGAAAGCATTCTTCAGGATTTCGTACTTTATGCCAGCAATTACTGCGCTTGTAGCAGCATCCATCGTCTTTATGATTTTATTAGATGAACATTTTGGGTTAGTAAACTATTTATTATCATTAGTAGGAATTGACTCCATCCATTGGTTGACGAAGCCTTTTTGGGCAAAAGTTTCTGTGATTGTGGTTATGACATGGAGATGGACAGGTTATAACATGGTTATTTTCTTAGCAGGATTACAGAATATTCCCTCTGAACTCTATGAAGCTGCGAGTATAGATGGGGCCGGTAAGGTCAAGCAATTTTTTATGATTACCATCCCGCTATTAAAGCCTGTCTTTATTTTTACTGTCGTTATGTCGACAATCGGAACACTTCAGCTTTTCGATGAGCCTTTCATATTAACTCATGGTGGTCCTAATAGCGCAACAATGACGATTACGCTTTATTTATATGAACAAGGATTTAAATTTTTTGACTTTGGATATGCGTCAGCTAGCGCTTATGTGCTTGTCCTTATAACTGCGCTTGTTTCCTGGATTCAAATGAAATTGGTAGGTGATATTAAAGAATGATTACTCAGAAGAAGCTTTCTACAAAAATAGGGATCTATTGTTTATTGGTCTTGGGTGTCATTCTTTCCATCGGTCCATTTTATTGGATGCTGATTGGCTCCACTCTTCCTTCAGGAGAGATTTTCCATCTCCCGCCTAAGCTTCTTCCTGGCGATTACTTAGCAAAGAACTTTCAGTCGCTAAATGAGTCATTAGGCATCGCTAAAATATTTTGGAACTCCATATTTATTGCGATCGTTTATACAATTGCCAGCACATTTATTTGTGCAATGGCCGGGTATGCCTTTGCGAAATTTAGATTTAAGGGGAAGAACTTTTTCTTTTTCATTATTTTGTTTTCCTTAATGATCCCTTTTCAAGTGACCTTGATTCCGTTGTTTGAATTAATGGTTTCCTTCAATTGGTTAAATACATATCAAGCGATTATTTTACCAAGTCTAGCCTCACCATTTGCCATTTATTTAATGAGACAAAATATGCAGGCCGTACCAGACTCAATTATTGAAGCATCACGTGTGGACGGGGCAGGGGAGCTGAAAATTTTCTTCTCAGTTATTCTGCCAGTAACAAGACCAGCATTGGCGGCCGTAGCAATTTTCCAATTTATGTCCCAATGGAACAGCTTACTATGGCCGCTTATTACGCTGAATTCAAAGGAAATGTTCACACTTCCGGTGGCATTATCTAGTTTAATCGGGATGGCGCGGATTGACTACGGACAGCTAATGCTAGGAACCACGTTATCGACAATTCCAATCATGATTTTCTTTTTAGTGCTCCAAAAACAATTTATCTCTGGGATTTTAGGTGGGTCTGTAAAAGAATAAACTCAGGTGTTAAGAACATGGTGTCAGGCACCACTCGTGGACAAATGTCCACGAGCGGTGCCTGACACTCTTTTATTTGCCAAAAGGACCTCGTCTTTAGAATTGTATTTATTTGTAAGTTGTGTAAAGGAAACCCAATTTAATTTTAGAATAACTTTTTAAAAAAGTAAGATAGGATTTGAATAACTATTTCGAGACCCTATTACTGAAAGCGTTATCATTAATACTGATAAATCGTAAGTTTCAGAAATATTTAAATAAATAAAAAATATACTAGACGAATCGATAAAATTGTTCTAAAATAATATTTATTAAATAGATTTGGCATTAATGGTTGATTTGTTAGTTAATCTAACAAACTACGTTGTTATATGTCAGAAAACTCAGACAAAAGAAAAGGGGTCCTTAGGATGAAGAAGAAATGGGCAAAAATGTTTATGGCTTCCGCTTTATTAGCCGGAGTTCTTGCAGGTTGTTCAGGAGCACCAAAAAGTTCTGGAAGTGACAGTAAAACGATTAAAGTAGGCGTAAACTTAGAGTTATCCGGTGGGGTTGCTTCTTACGGGGAGTCACTCGAAAACGGTGTCGATATTGCAGTGGATGAGATTAATAAAGCTGGCGGAGTAAAGGGTAAAAAACTAGAACTAATTAAAGTAGATAACAAATCCGAGGCAGCTGAAGCGACAAACGGTATCATTAAATTAACAAGCCAAGATAAAGTAACGGCTATTATTGGTGCAGCCACTAGTGGTAATACAGTAGCACAAGCACAAATCGCAAATGATACAAAAACAATTCTTTTAACCCCTTCAGGGACAAGCCCAAATGTAACAGTTGGGGATGATGGAAAATTAAACGAATTTGTTTTCCGTACTTCTTATATTGATCCTTTCCAAGGAATTGTGGCTGGTAACTTTGCTGCAAAGAAATTAAATGTAAAGAATGTAGCTATTTTTGCAGACAGTGCAAGTGATTATGCTAAGGGTTTAGCGGCTTCATTTAAAGAAACATTTGAAAAAGATGGCGGTAAAGTTGTCGCTGAAGAGGCTTATGTGGCGAAGGATACAGATTTCCGTGCAACATTAACTCGCATTAAGTCAAAAAATCCAGAATTTATCTTTATTCCTGGTTACTATGAAGAAGTTGGTTTAATCGTGAAACAAGCTCGTGAATTGGGTATCACGGTTCCATTAATGGGTGCTGACGGCTGGGATTCACCAAAGTTAGTAGAATTAGCTGGTAAGGATGCGCTAAACAACACATTTATCACGAACCATTACGCGTCTGAAGATCCTGATAAAACGATTCAAAAGTTCGTAACAACCTATAAAGAAAAGTTCAATGGTGAAGCTCCTAACGCCTTTAATGCACTTGGCTATGACACTGTTTATCTATTAGCAGATGCGATTAAGCGTGCGGGTGGTACGGATACAGTGAAAATTAAGGATGCATTAGAGCAAACAAAAGATCTGTCGTTAATTACAGGTAAGATCACAATCGATAAAGACCACAATCCAATCAAATCAGCAACCGTTTTAGAATATAAAGACGGTAAGCAAGTATTTAACGCTAAGGTAAATCCGTAAAAATAGAAAAAGTGAAATGGAAGGATCTCCTTCTATTTCACTTTTTTTCTTTCATTTAATTACGCATATTTTTGCCCGTTTTGTTCTTCGATCACACTCTTGTACTGCCAATTCAGATCTTCGAAAATCTGATCCCATCTCTGTGTTAATGCATACTCTCTTCCGGCGATTCCCATCTGGTCTCGCAACTCATCATTAGTTAAGAGCAAGAATTAGAAAAAGCACCAGTCCCCATGAAATTTGCCAGCAAAGGATCGAAATGGAATTCTAACCAGTTGCGTGCGGCTGAAATGAAGATAAAGGAAATCAATTTGTTAGTAAAATTCAGAATAATTGTGTTATAATTAATTTAGTAGTAGGTGCTAATATCTGATATAAAAGAATGGCACAAAAGATTGTGTACCCCGGAAGGTTAAACGGGTATAAAAAGGGAGTATTTTCACCTTTGGAGAATTTGTACGGAAAACTAACGAATTTTACAACAACGGGGGACTACGATGTTAACAAATGATTTGGACTTTAGATTAGAGCCTAAACTAATTGATTTATATGAAGAACATAAAAAGCGGTCTGAGAAAGTAGATTGGGGTTATCATGATTTCTTACCATGGGATAAGGCAATGGATTTCAGGCGGGTGCCCTGGGAGGAAAGCCAGGTTACACTGCCTGCTTCCATTATTACTGCAGTGGAGACGGCACTTTTAACCGAAGTGAATTTGCCATGGTTTACCTCCCATCTAGATCAAACGTTTAAGGGGTCATTAACCGTAATTAAAGATTTTGTCCATACCTGGACTTCAGAAGAAGATCAGCATTCCAATCTGCTTGAAACGTATCTACTAATTACACGCAATGTAGATCCAAAGCGCCTCCACCAATTGCACAAACAAACGGTCGAGAATGGCTGGAATCCTGATTACCATACGCCTTTTGAAACGATGGTCTATACTTCGCTCCAAGAGTTAGCAACCATGGTCTTCTATAATAATGTGGCGAAAGTAGCTGGAGCCCATGATAAGGATTTAGCTAGCCTTCTTCGCCGTCTGGCAAAGGATGAAACGTTGCATTATGCCTTTTATCGTGATGTGATTAAATATCACCTGCAATTGGAACCTAATTACTGTTATCACTTAGGACATGTCATTAAAAACTTTCAGATGCCCGGTACAGTCATGCCTGACTTTGAAGATCGGATGGCGATTATTGCAAAAGAGGCAAACTATGGTCCACTGGAATACTTTGATCAAGTACTAGATGTGATTGTTGATTATTGGGAATTGGAAAAATTAAGGCCCATGGCACCGGAGGCGGAAAAAGCTAGACTCGACATTCTCAAATATCACGCCCGGTTGAAAAAAGTAAGAGAGCGCTTCTATAGAAATAAGTAAGATACTTCCTGATGGGGCGCAAATATTTTTTGGGTTTTATTCCAATTTTAATCGCTTGACTTTAATAATAAAATTTATTATTCTTGACCAATATTAATTTAATAAAACTTTCGTATAACTCCAATGATATGGTTTGGAGGTCTCTACCAGGAACCTATAAATTCCTGATTACGAAGAAGGTACATGTATTTGTATTTTCTTCGTAATCAGGAATTTTTTTTATAAAAAACTAGGAGGTAACCCCAAAATGAATTTCTCGACTTTACCCAAAATTGAACTTCACTGCCATTTAGATGGTAGTCTTAGACCTAAAACTATTATTGATATCGCAAAGAGAGAGGGTATCAGTTTACCCTCCATGGAAATCGGCGGGATTCAAAACGAGCTCATTGCGCCAATAGAATGCGTATCTCTTGACCAATATTTAGAGAAATTTGCTATCCCTAATTTAGTTATGCAATCAAAAGAAAATCTTAAAAGGATTACCTTTGAACTTTTTGAGGATGCGGCCCGAGAAAATGTGAAATACATGGAGGTAAGATTTGCTCCGCTCCTTCATACGGTTGAGGGATTAGACGTTGAAGAGATCATCCAAAGCGTCTTAGCCGGAATGAAAGATGCCGAAAAGCTATTTGATATTAAGGGAAACTTGATTCTTTCCTGCATGAGAACCATGTCTGTGGACCATGCTTTTGAGGTCGTAGAGAAGGGGAAGAAATTCCTTGGAGACGGTGTAGTGGCCATCGACTTATGTGCATCGGAAGAGGAAGGGTTTTGTGGAAAGTTCGTGGCACCGATTGCCTTAGCTAGACAATATGGATATAGAGTAACGATCCACGCGGGTGAAACGGGGGTTGGAAGGAATGTATTAGAGGCTGTTGAATTATTGGGCGCGGAAAGAATTGGACACGGCGTATTTATCAAGGATTGTCCTGAGGCATATAACCTTGTGAAGGAAAAGCAGGTTGTGCTTGAAATGTGTCCAACAAGTAATGTGCAAACCAAAGCAGTAAACCAGTATAGTGAACATCCAATCTATCAGTTTCATAAGGATGGAATAAAGGTAACTGTTAATACCGATAACCGGACGGTATCTAATACAACGATGGCGAATGAATGTAACATCGTATTTAAAGAATTCAATATAAGTGAAGATGATTATAAGCAAATTTACCTTAATAGTGTTGAAGCAAGCTTTGCTGATACCGATACAAAAGAATTGCTGAAGAATTATATCTTTTAATCATAAGTAATTAGGGTGTCAGGCACCATGTGAAAAATTCACATGGT
>NTXX01000012.1 GCA_002559145.1 Bacillus sp. AFS006103 | reverse complement strand
GGAAGGCACGAAGACTCCTGCGGGAGTACGGGGCAGGGGAGACCCCGCAGGCGCTTCAGCGCCGAGGAGGCTCCCCGGCACGCCCGCGGAAAGCGAAGTGCCTGGAGCGCCAATCAACAGACCAGTCCCAAAGGTTATACTAATAATATTATAACAGATTAACGCGGTGAATTATTAAAGTATTAGCATAAAATAAAAGGCTGTCGAGTGTTTCTCGACAGCCTGAAAGGAAAGTCGCTGACTTTCCTTTTTTGATTGTTTGCTATGAAATAGGTTAAAATAATATGTTGAACGGCTTTCACTGTAAAAATTCCCTTTTGTTAAGAAAAATATTATGATAAAGGTGAGAGACGAAAGGCGAAAATTTAAATGGTGATTATATCCATCATTGAACTTTCACTAGATATTATCGTATAGTATTAGTAGTTAGTCTTAAGAAAAGCAAAAGCACCGTTTCATTAAGTCATTAGGTGCCGAAGCTAAACAGTATGCTCAGTTAAATAAAATATAATCTAGTAGTACGAGGGGTGTAACTCAATGTTAAAAGTACAAGAAATTCGCGAATTGATAAAATTGGTGGATCAGTCAAGTATTGATGAATTTGTATATGAAAACGAAGGTTCAAAAATCAAAATGAAAAAAAATGTTGCTGCTACATATGTTTCACAAATAAATTCAGTTCCACAAGAAGTTGAAACTGTATTAACGCCACAACCGGTTTTAGCGACAGCGACACCTTCTGTTACCATTCAAGAATCAAAGCAGGAACTTCAGGAAGCAGAAACGGCTAACCAAGCAGACACTACAAATCTTCATAAAATTGTTTCTCCGATGGTTGGGACATTCTATGCTTCACCAACTCCAGACGCTGACGCATATGTTAAAGTTGGTTCGACTGTAACAAAGGATTCAATTGTTTGTATTGTCGAAGCAATGAAATTATTTAATGAGATTGAAGCGGAAATAAACGGCGAAATTGTTGAAGTTCTTGCTAAAAGTGGACAATTAGTAGAATACGGGCAGCCTTTATTTTTAGTAAAGCCTTAAGTTAGGAGCGATAACAGCATGATCAAAAAACTGTTAATTGCAAACAGAGGGGAAATTGCAGTTAGAATTATTAGAGCCTGCCGGGAAATGGGGATTGAAACAGTTGCCGTTTACTCGGAAGCGGACCGTGAAGCATTGCACGTCCAACTTGCAGATGAAGCCTATTGCATTGGTCCTACCCCATCAAAAGACAGTTATTTAAACGTTACAAATTTGATTAGTGTCGCAAAGCTTACAGCTTGTGATGCGATTCACCCAGGATATGGTTTCTTAGCCGAAAATGCTGATTTCGCAGATCTTTGTCGCGAATGTAACATAATATTTGTTGGCCCAAGCCCAGAAGCCATTACAAAAATGGGTACAAAGGATATCGCAAGGGAAACGATGCGGAAAGCGGGCGTCCCAATTGTTCCAGGTTCAACCGGTATTATTAATGATATTGATGAGGCATTTGAACTTGTGAAAAAGATCCAATACCCAGTGATAATAAAAGCAACAGCAGGCGGTGGCGGCAAAGGGATACGTGTTGCCAAGAATGAGCAGGAATTAATTAAAGGTATAAGTATCACCCAGCAAGAAGCGATGACTGCTTTTGGTAATCCTGGAGTTTATATTGAAAAATACATTGAAGATTTTCGTCATGTTGAAATTCAGGTTCTTGCCGATTCCTTTGGAAACACCATTCACTTAGGAGAAAGAGATTGCTCAATCCAGCGCAGGTTGCAAAAACTTCTTGAAGAATCTCCTTCACCAGCATTAGATGGAGAAATAAGAGAAGAAATGGGAGATGCCGCAGTAAAAGCTGCGAAAGCAGTTGATTATTCAGGTGCGGGAACAGTAGAATTTATATATGACTACCGCAATAGAAAGTTTTACTTTATGGAAATGAACACGAGGATTCAGGTGGAACATCCTGTTACTGAGATGGTCACTGGAATAGATCTTATTAAAGAACAAATCCGAGTGGCTTCCGGAGAGAAGTTAAAGTTAAAACAACAAGATGTTACTTTTACTGGATGGGCAATCGAGTGTCGGATTAATGCTGAAAATCCAGAAAAGAATTTCCTCCCTTCTGCTGGGAAAATCAACATGTACCTTCCTCCTGGTGGATTTGGTGTACGTATCGATTCAGCAGCATATCCAGGGTATACGATTCCACCTTATTACGATTCCATGATTGCGAAAGTCATTGCATATGGTGCAACCAGGGAAGAGGCAATTTCAAGAATGAAACGTGCATTAAGTGAATTCGTTGTTGAAGGGATCCATACAACGATTCCGTTCCATTTAAAACTGTTGGATCATGAAAAGTTTGTCGAGGGCGGATTTAATACGAAGTTCTTGGAATTGCATGATGTAATGAAGTCTAATTAATATCTGGAGGTGTTTTGAATGAGTGAGTTTAGTGTCTTGGAAATGGAACAAGGCGGTAACGGTCATGGAAAAGTTGAAATTGCTCCTGAAGTCATTGAGGTCATTGCTGGCATTGCTGCGTCTGAGGTAGAAGGAGTAGCTGCGATGCGTGGGAATTTTGCAACTGGTGTGGTTGAGCGCTTAGGGAAAAAAAACCACGGCAAAGGCGTTAAAGTTGAACTAACTGAGTCGGGAATTAAAGTAGATGTTTATTGCATGATGAAGTTTGGAATTTCTATTCCATCAGTCGCTGGAAAAGTACAGGATAATATTCGTCAAGCATTGCTAAATATGACTGCTTTGGATGCCGAAGAAGTAAACATTCATGTGGTTGGAATTCAATTTGAAAACCATAAAAATGAACCGGAGATCGTGGAGTCAGAAGTCTAAAATTTGGAAACCAAAGGAGCACATCCTTTGGTTTTTCTTTTTCGAAAAAGAAGTTTTAAATAAAAGTGCTTACATATTGGAAAAATATTAACCTTAGAGTGCTAATCGTTTTTAGTTATGCTATTATCTTTTATGTGCATCCTATATGAATATTTATTACTTATAGAAGCTTCACCGTATGAAAAATAGACAAAAATAAATCAATTTCTCTAAAGGAGTTAAAGGTATAATGAAAAGAAGAACAGCAAGGGAAAAGGCATTGCAGGCACTTTTTCAAATCGATATCAGCAACACTGAGCCGTCTGCAGCGATTGAACATGTGTTACAAGGAGAGGCGGGTGACGAGTATCTATCTAGACTTGTTCTAGGAGTAGTCGAACAAAAATCCTTAATAGACAAGTTAATAGGTGAAAATCTCGAAAAATGGACCATAGATCGGCTGGCAACGGTTGATCGAAATTTATTAAGAATAGCTACATATGAAATGAAGTTTTTTCGGAATGAAGTTCCAGAAAATGTTGTTTTGGATGAAGCCATTGAGATTGCAAAAATATTCGGTGACGACCAATCAAGTAAGTTTATTAATGGGGTTCTTTCAAAGGTAAAGCAAATGGTTCTGAACGATTAATTGATTAGGTCCTCGCTAAGTACAAAGGGAGAAGAGAAAATGACCGCTACTATTATTAATGGAAAAGAAATTGCTGAAAAGAAAAGAATGGAAATTGCTGAAGAAGTCAGCAAACTTAAAAAGCTCGGAGTAACTCCCGGACTAGCCGTTATTCTTGTTGGAAATAACCATGCTTCTCGGACGTATGTAACCAATAAAGAAAAAGCCTGCAAGGAACTTGGGATGAATTCAGTATTAATTGAATTGCCAGAGGAAACTTCTGAACAGGAATTATTATCAAAAATTGAAGAATTAAACATGGACAATCAAATCCATGGCATTTTAGTTCAGTTACCAATCCCCAAACACATTGATGAAACAAAGGTAATTGAATCAATTTCTCCTTTTAAGGATGTGGATGGATTTCACCCGATTAATATCGGCAGGATGATGACAGGGCAAAATGCCTTTTTACCATGTACACCATACGGCATTATGGTACTACTTGAAGAAACAGGGATTTCAGTTGCAGGGAAGCATGTGGTCGTGGTTGGAAGAAGTAATATTGTCGGAAAGCCGGTCGGTCAATTATTTTTAAATCAACATGCAACAGTAACTTATTGCCACTCTAAAACAAAGGACTTAAAGGGGCATACAAATCAAGCGGATATCCTTATAGCAGCTGTTGGGATTCCGAACTTTATTACGGCTGATCATGTTAAAGACGGTGCAGTTGTTATTGATGTTGGTATCAATCGTAATGAAGCGGGAAAGCTTTGCGGTGATGTTGCTTTTGCTGAAGTAAGTGAAAAAGCCGGATACATCACTCCAGTTCCAAAGGGAGTTGGACCGATGACCATTACGATGCTAATGTTCAATACATTAAAATCAGCAGCAGAAAGCCTTAATCGCAATTAACTACGATATTGTCCTTATCTTTTATCAACTTTATTAGATAAGGACAGTTTTTCGCTAATCAAAGAGTTTTCATTTGACTTGGTTGGTCAAAAAAGGAGTTACCTATGCAAGAAAAAAGATACTTATCTGTGAATGCTTTAACTAAATACATAAAAAGAAAATTTGATGCAGATCCACATTTACGGGATGTTCATGTAAGAGGTGAAATTTCAAATTATAAGCAGCATTCGAGCGGTCATATGTATTTTACCTTAAAAGATGAAAAAGCCCGTATTCTGGCAGTTATGTTTTCGAGTCAATCAAGGACAATGAAATTCACTCCGGAAAACGGCATGAAAGTAATCGTCCGCGGAGAAATTTCCCTCTATGAACCAAGTGGTCAATATCAGATATATATTAAGGAAATGCGGCCGGATGGCATAGGTGAATTGTTTTTAGCTTATGAACAGCTAAAACAAAGACTTGAATTAGAGGGATTATTTGCGAAGGAAACAAAGAAGACAATCCCTTTATATCCCAGAACAGTTGGTGTGATTACCTCACCAACAGGAGCAGCGATTAGAGACGTTATCACGACAATTAAAAGACGTTATCCAATTGCAAATATTCTTGTTCTCCCTGCCCTCGTACAAGGGGATAAAGCAGCACCTTCGATTGCGAGTGCTATTACTAAAGCGAATCGCATGAATGAAATTGATGTGCTTATTGTCGGACGAGGTGGAGGGTCAATAGAGGAATTGTGGGCCTTTAATGAAGAGCTCGTTGCCCGTGCCATATTTACTTCAGAGATCCCCATCATATCCGCTGTCGGTCATGAAACCGATTTTACCATTGCAGATTTTGTGGCGGATTTACGAGCCCCAACTCCGACAGCTGCTGCAGAACTGGCCGTCCCACAAATTGATGAGTTATTCGATAGAGTATTACAGCGGCAATCTCGCCTTCTTCGCACGATGAAGGGGAAATTCCAGTTTGAAAAAGAACGATTGATCCGAGTTCAGAAATCATATGCCTTTCGCTATCCACATCGACTTTATGAACAGAAGCTTGAGCAGGTTGATAAATTAACAGAAATGCTTGTTCGCGGGGCGTCTAGATTGTCACTAATAAAAAAAGGTCAACACGAAATCCTATCTAAACGCTTGCAAAGAAATCATCCAAGTGAACTATTACTTGAAGCTCAAAAACGTTTAGATCTAACCAATAAAGAGATAAAACGGGCGATGCAACAAGTTCTTTCGAAAAAACAAACCGATTTTGACCGGATTCTTTCGACTCTAGGGGCATTAAGCCCATTGAAAATTATGGAGCGCGGATATAGTCTGGCATATTCGGAAGAAAACCGGCTGATTAAGAGCATAAATCAAGTTAATATGAATGAGCAAATCCAGATACAATTAACAGATGGAAGTCTTTTCTGTAAAGTTGAGAATATTAAGGAGAGCGAAGAACGTGACGAATGAAAATAAAATTTCCTTTGAAGATGCTATGACAAAATTAGAGCAAATCGTAGATAAGCTCGAAGAAGGGGATGTACCTTTAGAAGAAGCAATTATCTTCTATAAAGAAGGTATGGAATTATCTAAACTTTGCCATGATAAATTAAAAAGTGTAGAGGAACAATTAACTCAAATAATACATGAGGACGGGCGAACGGAGAGTTTTACGATTGATGAGGAGGAATAAGACTTGGGAACCGAGTTACTAGATGCATTTGCACAAGAATATAAACTTCTGCTTGATTCGGAGCTTCGAACTCTGGTTAATAAGCTTAATGCCCCTCCTATCATTAAGGAATCCATGGTTTATTCACTTGAAGCAGGCGGCAAACGAATTCGTCCTCTTTTACTATTCGCTACTCTAGATGCATTTGGGGCTGAACCTAAAAAGGGGCTGCTAGCTGCTTCAGCGATTGAGATGATTCATACGTATTCCCTAATCCATGATGATTTACCAAGCATGGATAATGATGACCTGCGGAGAGGAAAACCAACCAATCATAAAGTCTTTGGTGATGCTATTGCGATATTAGCAGGTGATGGTTTATTAACTTATAGCTTTGAGGTAATTGGAAATATCCCTTCTGAATTTGCTTCTGCGGAAACAAAACTAAAATTAGTGATGGAGCTAGCAAAGGCTGCAGGGACAGAAGGAATGGTTGGCGGCCAAGTGGCAGATATGCTAGGGGAGGGGAAATCCTTAACCCTTGATGAGCTAGAGTATATCCACATACATAAAACGGGTAAGTTGCTCGGATTTAGTGTTCTTGCAGGAGCATTGCTAGCAAATGCAAATCGGGAACAATTAAAAAGTCTTTCTTCCTTTGCCCATCATCTAGGTCTCGCATTTCAAATCCAGGATGACATTCTTGATTTGGTAGGGAATCAACAATTAATCGGGAAACCTGTTGGCAGTGATACCACAAATGATAAAAGTACCTATCCACAGTTGTTATCGTTAGACGGAGCTATTGAAGCATTAAATAAACAAATAAACCTATCGAAGGAATACCTGGGTATGACAGGCTTGAATACGGGTCTACTTATGGAAATAACGGAATTAATCGCTTCAAGAGATCATTAGAAAATGGTGTTTGAGGCATTGAAATAAGTGTGTTATAATTGTTTTCATTGTAGAAAATGTTGTCAATGCCGTTATCACTCGCGTGTTAGCGGCTATTTTTTAATAAAATAAAATTTTGAAAATGTGTATTATAATACGGCAACAAAAAGAAGAATGCATAAAAGTATGAAAGCGAGTGATCCAAACATGGATCTATTATCAATAAAAGACCCATCTTTTTTAAAGGGCATGTCGAATACTGAATTGGAGGCTTTAAGTCAAGATGTTCGCAAATTTTTGATTGAAAAGCTATCCGTTACAGGAGGTCATATTGGACCGAATTTGGGTGTAGTCGAGTTAACCATAGCCTTACATAAATGTTTTAACAGTCCCTCTGATAAGATTATCTGGGATGTAGGTCATCAGTCCTATGTTCATAAAATTCTAACTGGCAGAGCGTGTGAGTTTGATACATTGCGCCAATATAAAGGGTTATGCGGATTCCCGAAACGGTCTGAAAGCAAGCATGATGTATGGGAAACAGGCCATAGTTCCACTTCACTTTCAGCTGCAATGGGAATGGCAATTGCTAGAGATTTAAAAAAGGAAAAATCTTTTGTCATTCCGGTAATCGGTGATGGTGCATTAACCGGTGGTATGGCATTGGAAGCCTTAAACCATATTGGGCATGAGAAAAAAGATATGATTGTTATCTTAAATGACAATGAAATGTCAATCGCTCCTAATGTAGGTGCAGTGCATAATATTCTTGGCCAATTGCGGACAGCGGGTAAATATCAATGGGTGAAAGATGAACTGGAAGTCCTATTGAAAAAAGTACCTGCAGTTGGTGGGAAATTAGCTGCAACTGCTGAAAGAGTGAAGGATAGCCTTAAATATCTATTTGTTTCAGGAATGTTTTTTGAAGAATTAGGTTTTACTTATCTAGGCCCAATTGATGGTCATAACTTTGAAGCGTTATTTGAGAATTTCAGCTATGCCAAAAAGACAGAAGGTCCGATACTTCTTCATGTCATTACTAAAAAAGGAAAGGGCTATAAGCCTGCCGAAAGTGACAAAACAGGTACCTGGCATGGAACTGGCCCATATAAAATGGACACGGGTGCATTCCCAAAACCCTCAAAAACACCACCACCTGCATGGAGCAGCCTTGTCAGTGAAACGGTTCGTAAGCTTGCTAGGACGGATGAACGAATTGTCGCCATTACGCCAGCTATGCCTGTTGGGTCTAAACTCGAAGGCTTTGCCAGTGAATTCCCTGAGCGAATGTACGATGTAGGGATAGCAGAGCAGCATGCAGCGACCGTAGCAGCGGGTTTAGCTACACAAAATATGAAACCTTTTTTGGCTATATATTCAACTTTTTTACAGCGTGCATATGATCAGGTAGTACATGATATCTGCCGTCAAAACTTAAATGTCTTTATTGGAATAGACCGCGCCGGTCTAGTTGGTGCAGATGGTGAAACACATCAGGGAGTCTTTGATATAGCTTTTCTTAGACATGTTCCAAATTTAGTGTTAATGATGCCAAAGGATGAAAATGAAGGACAGCATATGGTTTACACCTCACTAAATTATGATGATGGTCCAATTGCCATGAGATTTCCACGTGGAAATGGCCTTGGGGTTCCAATGGATAAGGATTTACATGCCATTCCAATCGGTACTTGGGAGGTTCTTAAAGAAGGTGATGATGCGGCTATTTTAACTTTTGGAACGACCATTCCACTGGCTTTAAAAGCAGCGGAAGTGCTTGAAACAAAGGGGATATCCGTTAAAATTGTTAATGCCCGATTTATTAAGCCTATGGATGAGAAAATGCTAACGAATCTTCTTGAGAAAAATATGCCGATTCTTACCATTGAGGAAGCCGTTTTACAAGGGGGCTTTGGGAGTGCAGTTCTCGAATACGCACAGACCCAAGGATTTTATCACGCACACATCGACAGAATTGGTATTCCTGATCAATTCATCGAACATGGAGATGTGGACTCCCTTCTTGAAGAAATTGGTTTAACGAAAGAAGAAGTTATCAAACGGGTATCCATTCTTGCAAGAAAAAAACAACAAAGGGCTTAAGCAATGAAAAATAAAGAACGTTTAGATGTGTTACTAGTCGAAAGAGGCTTGATTGAAACAAGAGAAAAAGCGAAGCGGACCATCATGGCAGGGCTTGTTTATTCAAATGAAGAGCGATTGGATAAACCCGGAGAAAAAGTAAAAACGGATATTCCACTGAATATAAAAGGGAAGATTCTTCCTTATGTAAGCCGCGGTGGCTTAAAACTGGAAAAGGCATTAAAGGTATTTGATGTAAACGTCGCGGACAAAGTGCTTCTCGACATTGGATCGTCCACTGGGGGATTTACAGATTGTGCTTTACAGAACGGCGCGAAAATGTCATATGCTTTGGATGTAGGCTATAATCAACTTGCTTGGAAACTTAGGCAAGATGAACGTGTCGTAGTAATGGAAAGGACAAATTTTCGTTATGTCACACCAGCTGATTTAATTGGAGAAATGCCAAATTTCGCCACCATTGATGTATCGTTTATCTCATTAACGCTGATATTGCCTGTCTTAAAAACACTTTTAGTCACTGGAAGTGATGTTGTCGCTTTAGTGAAACCACAATTTGAAGCCGGGCGTGAACAGGTTGGTAAAAAGGGGATTGTTCGTGAAGAAAAAGTACATTTGCAAGTGATTGATAAAATTATTAATTTTGCCTTCCAGCAAGGGTACACAATAAAAAACTTATCCTTTTCACCCATTACTGGCGGGGATGGGAATATTGAATTCTTACTCCACTTAAGATGGGAAGGTGAACGAGAAATGGGAGTCAATCAATTACTTGTTACCCCCATTGAAATCGTAAAGGAATCTCACTTAGAATTTAAAACAAAACAAAATTCGGAAGGGTAGGCAAATGCTTATCCTTTTCTTCATTTTCTACAAGAAAAAATGTACAAGCTTGATAAAATCGGCTAACATATGGGTAGAAGAGAGAGTTTAGACCTATGACTTAGAGGTTTTCAACAATTTACGGGGTGAAATAATGAATAAAGGCCAACGCCATATTAAAATAAGAGAAATTATTGCAAGTAATGATATCGAAACACAGGATGATTTAGTGGATGAACTGAAATGTGCCGGCTATAATGTAACGCAAGCAACCGTGTCAAGGGATATTAAAGAACTGCATCTTGTTAAAGTTCCATTAAGCGATGGACGATATAAATACAGCTTACCTGCCGATCAACGATTTAATCCTTTACAAAAGCTAAAAAGATCATTAATAGATGCGTTTGTACGGATTGATTCTGCAGGTCATTTGCTTGTTATGAAGTGCTTACCTGGTAATGCAATGGCAATTGGTGCCTTGATTGATAACCTTGATTGGGAAGAGATATTAGGAACGATTTGTGGTGATGATACGATGTTAATCATTTGTCGAACACCAGAAGATACTGAGGTCATTACAAACCGGTTTCTAGACATGCTTTAATGGGGGGAGTGTTTCTTGTTAGCTGAATTATCAATTAAAAATTTTGCTATTATCGAAACTTTGTCAGTAACGTTTTCAAAAGGACTAACGGTTTTAACCGGGGAAACCGGTGCGGGAAAATCAATCATCATTGATGCGATTCACTTATTAGTTGGCAGCAGAGGATCCGCAGAATTTGTTCGTCATGGCGAGGAAAAGGCGGAAATTGAAGGACTGTTTCAGGTTGATGATAATAAGCATCCAGTAATTACGAAAGCTTTAGAATTTGGGATCGATGTGGAAGAAGGAATGGTTATATTAAGAAGGGATATTTCCCAAACAGGAAAAAGTGTGTGCCGTATCAATGGAAAGCTTGTGACAATCTCGACGCTTAGGGAAATCGGGGCAACCCTCGTTGATATTCATGGCCAGCATGAGCATCAGGAATTAATGGATGACTCAAGGCACCTTTCCCTGCTAGATCAATTTGGGGCCGATAATATATTGCCTTCACTAAGTGAATACCAGCAAGTATTTCGACGTTATGAGCAAACTTTACAAAAGTTAAAAGCATTAAGTGAAAATGATCAGCAAACTGCCCATCGCCTAGATTTAATTCAATTTCAATTGGATGAAATTCAAAAGGCGAATTTAAAACTTAATGAAGATGAAGAACTTTTTGAGGAAAAAAGAAAACTAAGTAATTTCGAAAGAGTATTTGAATCTTTGCAATCCGGCCATTTAGCACTGCAAGGTGAACAAAAAGGGCTTGATTGGATTAGTATGGTTATGGGGCACCTTGAAGATGCCGCTGCCCTTGATACGGCTTACAAGGGCATCTACGAAGCTGTGTCGAATAGCTTCTACCAATTGGAAGATGCAGCAAGTGTTTTAAGAAATGATTTAGATGAATTAGAATTCGACCCACTTCGGTTACATGAAATCGAAGATCGCTTGACTGAAATTAACCAATTAAAGCGGAAATACGGAAAAACAATCAATGAGATCGTAGAGTATGCTGTGAAAATCGAAGAAGAAATTGAAACATTACAAAATAAAGAAACTCATATAGGGGAATTAGAAAAAGAATTAACTTCTATAAAAAAGGACTTAGTTCTCGAAGCGAAACAGTTAACTGAAATTCGTCTGAAATGGGCTGAAAAACTTACAAAGTTAATACATAAAGAACTTAAAGAATTGTATATGGCGAAAACCGTTTTTGAAATAAGATTTGAATCAAATTCACAGCAATTTGCAAAAAACGGTGTCGACCATGTTGCTTTCTATATTTCAACAAACCCCGGTGAACCATTGAAACCCTTATCAAAGGTTGCATCTGGTGGGGAATTATCAAGAATAATGCTGGCATTAAAAAGTATTTTTTCTAAACATCAGGGAGTTACATCCATTATTTTTGATGAGGTCGATACTGGTGTTAGCGGCAGGGTTGCTCAGTCTATTGCGGAAAAAATATATAAAGTTGCTGCCGAATCACAGGTCTTGTGTATATCACATTTACCTCAGGTAGCAGCAATGGCTGATACGCACTTATTCATTTCAAAGATTATAAAAGGGGGAAGAACGAAAACTTCTGTTACTCCCTTACAGATGGATGAAAAGATTAACGAAATAGGCCGGATGATATCTGGGACAGAAATAACTGACCTAACTAAAAAACATGCGGAAGAATTATTATATTTAGCTGTAGAAAACAAAAAAAGTGCAAGTGCCTTGACAAGGCAATAAAGTGAGATAAATTGCTTTTAAAAAGGCTAAAATTTCTATATTTTTAATAAAAATTGTAATGCTATCCATTTTGGGTAGCTTTTTTATGTAGAACGAAGTTATAAATGATTGTCAAGGAGGCAAAATTAAAGATGTAGCCATTTTTCAATGTAATGAAAAGAAGCGAGGAGAGTGAAGAATTTGAAGTTAGAAATAATTAGAAAGATTATTGGTGGAATTCTCCTTGTTTCATTAATTAGCCTAATATTTTTTCAGCCTATACAGCAATACCTTGCAATACCTAAGACGATTACAGTTTTTGAAGGACAAGACTATAGTTTTCAAAAGGCTGCACCGGTATCAGCCGCTTTGGGTTCTCACCATTCAAATATCACACTCAATCAAGAATCACATACGGTTTCAATGAAGGCATCTGAAAATGGCAAAAGTGAAATGCTGTTAGAATTTGCAGGGATTCCGATAAAAAAGGTCGATGTACATGTCTTAAAGGATTTTAGGGTTATTCCAGGCGGTCAGTCAATCGGTGTAAAATTAAACACTGTGGGCGTTTTGGTTGTAGGTCACCATTTAATCAATACGATATCGGGAAAAAAGTCCCCAGGTGAAATTGCAGGAATAAAAATTGGGGATATTATCACAGAAATTAACGGTAATAAAATTGAAAAAATGACAGATGTAGCACCCTTTGTGCAAGCTGCCGGACAAGAGGGTAAACCTCTTGATATGGTTATTAGCCGAGAGAGTGGAAAAATTACAACAAAATTAACCCCCTTAAAAGACAAAGGGGAAAACATTTATAAGCTTGGTTTGTATATTAGAGATTCTGCAGCAGGAATTGGGACAATGACCTTTGTCCATCCACAATCTAAAAAATATGGTGCCCTAGGGCATGTAATTTCAGACATGGATACAAAACAACCAATTGTTGTTGAAGACGGACAAATTGTTCGGTCTACCGTAACTTCGATTGAAAAGGGAAGTAATGGAGACCCTGGTGAAAAACTTGCCCGCTTTTCTTCGGATCGTGAAATTGTTGGCAATATCCAAAAGAACAGCCCTTTTGGAATTTTTGGTGAAATGGCAAAAGAATTAAAAAATGGTGTTATGGATAAACCGCTTCCTATCGCATTATCACATCAAGTAAAAGAAGGACCAGCAAAGATTTTAACGGTTGTTAATGATGACCGTGTCGAAGAATTTGATATTGAAATTGTTAGCACAATCCCGCAAAAGTTTCCAGCAACCAAAGGCATGGTAATAAAAGTAACCGACCCTAAGCTCCTGAAGAAAACAGGAGGTATTGTTCAGGGGATGAGCGGTAGCCCAATTATCCAAGATGGAAAACTAATTGGAGCTGTTACACATGTTTTTGTTAATGATCCAACCTCAGGATATGGGGTACACATTGAATGGATGTTAAATGAAGCTGGAATTAACATATATGAAATGCCAAAAAATAAAGCAAGTTAGGACCATTTGGAAGCAAAATAGGAAATTTCCCTATTTTGCTTTTTATTTAAACATTTTTCGACAAAATAATCCTGTATTTTGGAAATAACGCGGTTTACGTCGAAAAGTTGAGAAAAACAAAGAAAAGTTGAGATTTTATCACTATTTTAAGAAATATTAAAAAAATGAGAGGAATTTTTGTTGCATTGTCGAATTTCTAATTTAGAATAGAATTAAGAGATTAAAACTGATAAGAAATGTAAGTTTTGAAATAGAGCTTATGATTTAAACCTGAGGAGGAACTCGAAGTGAAGAAAATTAAAGTTTGTGTAGTTGATGACAATCGGGAACTAGTTGGATTATTAGAGGACTTTATTTCGTCCCAAGATGATATGGAAGTTGTTGGTATTGCTCATAATGGACAAGAATGTCTAGAAATGTTATCAACAACAGACCCTGACGTTTTGGTTTTGGATATAATAATGCCACATCTCGATGGTTTGGCTGTGCTTGAGCGCCTCCGTGATCTAAAAAAAGGAGTACTTCCTAATGTTATTATGCTAACTGCTTTTGGCCAGGAAGATGTGACAAAGAAAGCCGTTGAACTTGGTGCATCCTACTTTATTTTGAAACCATTTGATATGGAGAATCTAGGAAGCCATATTCGACAAGTTAGCGGAAATAGCAATACATTTACACGAAAATCAACATCAACTTCATATCGTTCTCAATCAGAGCAAAAACCGAAAAATTTAGATGCAAGTATTACGAGCATTATTCATGAAATTGGTGTCCCGGCACATATTAAAGGATACCTCTATTTACGGGAAGCGATCTCCATGGTTTATAATGATATCGAACTTCTAGGTTCAATTACGAAAGTGTTGTATCCAGATATCGCTAAGAA
The DNA here is from genome assembly GCA_002559145.1 of Bacillus sp. AFS006103. GTDB lineage: Bacteria > Bacillota > Bacilli > Bacillales > Cytobacillaceae > Neobacillus. Next base: position 160,929 of record NTXX01000012.1, on the reverse strand, counting down.
ATATAATACTACAGCGAGCCGTGTTGAACGAGCAATCCGTCATGCGATTGAGGTGGCCTGGAGTCGTGGAAACATTGATTCCATTTCAAGCCTTTTCGGATACACCGTCAGCATGTCTAAGGCAAAACCAACAAATTCAGAATTTATTGCCATGGTTGCTGATAAGCTTCGTCTTGAACATAAGGCCTCATGAAATGAATGGTGAAAATTGTAAGCCTTCATCGTAAGAAATGAAGGCTTTTTCATTTCTATAAAACTAAAGGAGCTTTTTTTATTTTTAGGAATTTGTTAATTTTCCTTCTCTTTTTCCAATTCCATAAGTTTTTGGATGAGAATATGTTGGGGCATATGCATAAGCTGTTCTAACGGCACATTTAACTTTTTGGAAAGTTTTATTGCTGTTTCCGGTGATAACTGTAATGGTTTCATTAAAAAATTCCTCCAATTTTGTAGTTGGGAAGTGAAAATATGACTCAAATTTTTGCACACCGTGGCTACTCGGCTTCATTTGCAGAAAATACACTTGGTGCCTTTCTTGAAGCGGAAAAAGCCGGTGCAGACGGGGTAGAATTAGATGTTCAATTAACAAAAGACGGCGAATTAGTTGTCATTCATGATGAAAAAGTTGACCGAACAACAAACGGGAACGGGTTGGTAAAAGATTTTTTATTTAAGGATCTTAGGAAATTGAATGCCAATAAAAAAAGTCCCAAAACGGAGCCAATACCTACTTTAAAGGAAGTTTTTGAGTGGCTTACCTCAAATAAGTTATTATGTAATATTGAATTAAAAAACGCGCTTTTTCCCTATAAAGGTATGGAAGAAAAAGTGATACATCTTATTCGTAAATTTAATTTAATGGATCGGATTATTCTTTCCTCTTTTAACCACTATAGTGTAGTCTATTGTTATAGTCTGGCACCTGAAATTGAAACGGCCCCTCTCTTTCTGGAAGGCATCTACATGCCTTGGATCTATTCCCAAGCCATTCGAGCAAAGGGGATACATCCTAGATACTCGACCATGCCCGATGATGTGATGATAAATACACTAAATAGCGGGATTGCTGTAAGGCCATATACTGTTAATAAAGAGGACGATATACATCGCCTTTTTAAGATAAATTGCACGGCAATTATTACTGATGACCCAATAAAGGCGTTAAAATTACGAAAGCAATATGAAAAGAGACCCTAGAGGCCTCTTTTTATTTTGTATTTTTAAACCTTTTTTGTACCTTGCTTCTTTTCCGATCTCGATGAAAAATAAATCCTGCCACAAAGCCTAGACCGCCAACAAAAAAGATGAATCCAGATAGAAATTGAAATAATAAGTTAGGGAATGGGGATTGCAAAATCCCGAATAACATATCACGCATTAATTTAATACCAACAGCAGCTAAAGCACCGGGAATCAACACGATGATGAGGGCGATAATTCGTTTCATACTTAATCCTTCCAATATCAAATTTTACTGTAATATCAGTCATATTTAGATTATATCTCATGAAAATATAATTACCTAGATATTATTTGTCAAAGATTGTGTTTTGGATATAAAATAGAATTGAAATAAGTTGCATATTTTTCTTAAGATAATATGAAAAAAATTTCTTAAAGGGGTAGAAAAAATGCAAAATGTCATGATTGTTGGTGCTGGAAAAGGTGGTACGGCAATCTTAAAAATCTTAAAAGAATCAGAGGTATTAAAGGTTGATGCAGTTATTGACCCGAACCCGAAAGCGCCAGGTATTTTATTAGCACAAGAAGAAGGGATCAAAACAGGGGAAGACTGGTTTCCTTTTTTAGCAGAACCAATTGATATCATCATTGAAGTAACAGGTAGTGACATTGTTTTTCAGAAGATAAGAGAAGCCAAAAATCAAAAGACCGTTCTAATTCCCGGAAGCGTGGCGTTTCTAGTTTCTAAGATTATGCAAGAAAAAGAAGAACTAATCAAGAAGCATAAAAATGAATCTTACCAGCAGGAATTGATCTTTAATGCGGCTAATGATGGAATGATCGTAATTGATAAGGATGGAAAAGTCATTATTTTCAATAAACGGGCACAAGAAATAATGGGTGTAAAGAGAGAGCAGGCGATTGGGAAATATGTTGTTGAAGTTATTCCAACCACAAGACTGCCTTTAATTCTAGAAACAAGAAGAATTGAAGCTAACCAAGAAATGGTTCTAAAAAATGATAGAAAAATCATAACAACCCGTATTCCAATAATAGAGGAAAATGGGACCTTGATAGGTGCTTTTGCTGTATTTAAAGATATTACTGAGGTTGTTAATCTTGCTGAAGAACTTACGGATTTAAAGGAAATTCAAACGATGCTGCAAGCGATTATCCATTCTAGTGATGATGCCATTTCTGTTGTGGATGAAACTGGCAGAGGGATTCTTATTAATCCGGCATACTCCCGTATTACCGGGCTTACCCACGATCAGATTATTGGCCAACCAGCCACAGCCGATATCTCGGAGGGTGAAAGTATGCATATGAAGGTGCTGCAAACCAGGAGAGCTGTACGTGGTGTACCGATGAGAGTGGGGCCAAACAAACGGGAGGTCATTGTAAATGTGGCTCCAATTATTGTAAAGGGGAAATTAAAAGGCAGTGTTGGTGTTATTCATGATATGTCCGAAATGAAATCACTGAATCGGGAATTGAACCGAGCCCGGGAATTGATTCGCAAGCTTGAAGCGAAATACACCTTTGAGGATATTATTGGTCAATCAGATGAAATGATGCTTGCAATCGAACAAGCTAAACTAGGAGCAAAAACACCTGCTACCGTCCTTCTTCGCGGGGAATCAGGAACAGGGAAGGAACTTTTTGCACATGCTATACATAATGCGAGTGACCGTAAATATAACAAATTTATCAGGGTCAATTGCGCAGCTATATCGGAAACATTGTTGGAAAGTGAACTATTTGGATATGAGGAAGGCGCTTTTTCCGGAGCAATGAGAGGCGGAAAAAGAGGTTTTTTCGAAGAAGCTAATAATGGCAGTATCTTTCTGGACGAAATTGGTGAACTTCCAGTTAATACACAAGCAAAATTGCTTAGGGTTCTTCAAGAAAAAGAAATTGTCCGAGTCGGTGGGACAAAGCCAATTTCCATTAATGTTAGGATTATTGCGGCAACTAATGTCAATTTAGAAAAGGGTATTGCTAAAGGCTCCTTTCGGGAAGACTTATATTATCGTTTAAATCGTATGCCAATTCACATTCCACCGTTAAGGAAACGGAAAGAGGAGATTCCTCTTTTAAATGAAAGGCTTATACAAAAAATCAGCCAGGATTATGGAAGAAATGTAGAAGGAATTACCCCAGCTGCACTAAAAAAAATAATGGATTATGACTGGCCAGGAAACGTACGGGAATTGGAAAATATTCTTGGCAGAGCGATCATTTTTATGAAGTATAATGAGACTCTTATTGATGTACAACACTTACCAGAATTAAAAAATAAACAAACCACAAGTGAGTCTTCCGTAAGCCAAAGTAATGTTTCCTTTGTGCAAGACCGTTCCTTATCAGATATGATGGATGAATTTGAAGGGGAAATTATCAAGCAGACACTTTTCAGATTAAAGGGAAATAAGACATTAACAGCAAAAACGCTGGGATTATCCGTTAGGAATTTATATTATAAGCTTGAAAAATACAATATTGAAAAGAATAGCATGCAATAAATTTCAAGGTAGGAAAAAAATTTCGTGTTATAAAATGGATAATAAAGCGTTTTCATAAGAAGTTACTTTGGCACGGGAATTGCATATTACATAGTGGGAGTTGCAGTAATAGGAGAAAGGGTTGATGACTACTTGTTGCTTGATTCACTAATTAACAAAGCAGCCCAAGGAAATTCAAGCACTGTGGCAGTTGCTGCTGCTGAAGATATAGAAGTTATTGAAGCTGTAATAGCTGCGTTGGACCAAAATCTCGCCAAATTTATGCTGTTTGGGGACGAAGAGAAAATCAATTCTATTTTTGAATCAAAAAAGCAAAATATAAGCAGTGATTGTTTAAAAATTATCCACGCTCATTCGAATGCTGAAGCGGCAGAATTAGCTGTGAAGGCAGTTTTTAATAAAGAAGCGAGTGTCTTGATGAAAGGGAACATTTCAACCAATACTTTCTTAAAAGCTGTTTTGAATAAGGAGTATGGACTTAGAACTGGAAATGTTTTATCACATATTTCGGTATTTGAGATCCTTGGCTTCAATCGTTTTACGATTATAACTGACGCTGCCATGAATATTGCTCCCGATTTAGAACAAAAAGCACAAATTATTAGAAATGCGGTTTCCCTTGCGAGGTCAATTGGTATAGAAATACCTAAAGTGGCCCCAATTGCTGCAGTGGAAGTGGTTAATCCAGCTATGCAAGCTACTTTAGATGCAGCGGCATTAACTGTAATGAATAAACGAGGACAAATCTTAGACTGTATTGTTGATGGACCGTTAGGCTTAGATAATGCCATATCAACTCTTGCTGCTGAACACAAAGGGATTCATAGTGAAGTGGCAGGAAATGCAGATATTTTATTAGTGCCAACCATCGAAGTAGGCAATGCCTTATATAAATCATTAATATATTTCGCAAATGCAAAAGTTGGGGCGGTAATTGCTGGGGCAAAAGCACCAATTGTGTTAACATCCAGGGCTGATACGGCTGAAAGTAAGCTTTATTCTCTTGCACTAGCGTTATGTTGTACAACAAAATAGATATTCACTATTCGAGGAGGAATTACCCATGGAAATTTTCAAGTACTTAGAACAATACGATTATGAACAAGTGGTATTTTGTCAGGATAAACAATCTGGATTAAAAGCAATTATTGCGATTCATGATACAACACTAGGCCCTGCGTTGGGTGGAACTCGTATGTGGACGTATGCCTCTGAAGAAGCAGCAATTGAGGATGCACTACGCCTTGCAAAAGGAATGACTTATAAGAATGCTGCAGCAGGATTAAATCTTGGCGGCGGTAAAACCGTAATCATTGGTGATCCGAGAAAAGATAAGAATGAAGCAATGTTCCGTGCCTTTGGCCGTTATATTCAAGGACTAAACGGTAGATATATTACAGCAGAAGATGTAGGAACAACGGTTGCAGATATGGATTTAATTCATGAAGAGACAGATTTCGTAACCGGGATTTCTCCAGCCTTTGGTTCTTCAGGAAATCCTTCCCCTGTAACTGCTTTCGGAGTTTACCGCGGAATGAAGGCGGCTGCGAAAGAAGCGTTTGGAACTGATTCACTTGAAGGAAAAGTTGTGGCTATTCAGGGTGTTGGAAATGTAGCCTATACGCTATGCGAATATTTGCATGAAGAAGGAGCTCAACTCATTGTAACTGACATTAATAAAGAGGCTGTAAACCGCGCGGTAGAAGCATTTGGTGCACTTGCTGTAGATCCTGATGAAATTTATGGTGTTGAATGTGATATCTATGCTCCATGTGCTCTTGGTGCAACAATCAATGATGAAACGATTCCGCAGCTAAAGGCAAAAGTTATTGCCGGTTCAGCTAACAATCAATTAAAAGACACTCGTCACGGTGATATCATCCACGAAATGGGAATTGTTTATGCACCAGATTATGTAATTAATGCGGGTGGAGTAATCAATGTTGCGGATGAACTTTATGGTTACAACCAAGAACGGGCAATGAAAAAAGTGGAACAACTTTATGGAACAATTGAAAAAATAATCGAAATTTCAAAACGTGATGGCATTCCAACATACGTCGCAGCAGACCGGATGGCAGAAGAAAGAATTGCAAGAATACGTAATTCACGTAGCCAATTTCTCCAAAATGGCCACCATATTCTTAGTCATAGAATATCAAGATAGGATAGGAACTTTTTTTCAAAAATAGACCTGCAGAGCGCTGAATGGGAATTCAGCGTCTTTGCTTTCATAAAGCGAATTTCCTAAATGGAGGTCAATGCGTTGCAAGATAATGAATATCGAATTCTCGTCATCAACCCTGGCTCGACATCCACTAAGATTGGAGTCTTTGATAATGATATTTCGATCTTTGAAAAGACAATCCGCCATGAGGCAGAAATAATTAATACTTTTACAAATATTATTGATCAATATGATTTTAGAAAAACCGTCATTTTGGAAATACTGGATCATGAAGGAATAAATATATCCAAACTATCGGCTGTATGTGGACGCGGGGGGTTGCTCCGACCAATTGAAGGTGGGACCTACCCGGTTAATGGTGCGATGTTAAAGGATTTGCGGTCGGGTTTTGCCGGACAGCACGCTTCTAATTTAGGCGGAATCATTGCCTTCGAAATCGCATCTAGATTAAATATTCCCTCTTTTATCGTTGATCCAGTTGTAGTGGATGAGCTTGAACCACTTGCAAGAATTTCTGGATTTTCCTTAATTGAAAGGAAAAGTATCTTTCACGCCCTGAATCAAAAAGCAGTCGCAAGAAGGGTAGCAGAGGAATTAGGAAAGAAATACACCGACTTAAATTTAATTGTGACCCATATGGGTGGTGGGATTACTGTTGGTGTCCATCAGCACGGCAAAGTCGTTGATGTTAATAACGGTCTTCATGGGGATGGGCCTTTTAGTCCTGAACGGGCTGGAACCGTACCGGTAGGGGATTTAGTAGCACTATGTTATTCTGGTGAATATTACCGGGAAGAAATAATGAAGATGCTAGTTGGTCAAGGTGGTCTTGTTGGTTACCTTGGAACCAATGATGCGGTAAAGGTAGAACAAAGAATAGCAGCTGGTGATGATGTGGCAAAGCTTGTGTATGAGGCAATGGCCTATCAAGTCGCAAAGGAAATCGGGGCTGCTAGTGCGGTATTATCAGGAAAAGTAGATGCAATTATTCTAACTGGCGGCCTTGCCTACGGGAAAGGATTCGTGAAATCAATCACCGATAGAATAAATTGGATTGCAGATGTTATCGTTCAGCCGGGAGAAAACGAACTACAAGCGTTAGCTGAAGGTGCACTTCGAGTTTTACGTGGAGAAGAAGAGGAGAAGGTTTATCCCGGAAAATTTAAAATAGCGAAAATTTAAGGTATATGGGGAGGAAAAAAAGTGGCAGAAGAATATGATTTAGTCATTCTTGGCGGGGGAACCGGTGGTTATGTAGCGGCTATCAGGGCCTCCCAGCTGGGATTAAAAACTGCAATTGTCGAAAAAGGAAAACTTGGCGGTACATGTCTGCATAAAGGATGTATTCCAAGTAAAGCGCTCCTTAGAAGTGCAGAGGTCTATTCTACAACCAAACATAGTAAAGATTTTGGAGTAATCACCAGTGATGTATCGGTTGATTTTCGTCTAGTACAGGATCGGAAAAATAAGATAATTGAACAGCTTCACAAAGGTGTCCAGCATTTAATGAAGCAAGGAAAAATCGATGTCTACGAAGGATTAGGCAGAATCCTGGGACCATCAATCTTTTCTCCTATGCCGGGTACAATCTCTGTTGAAATGAATAATGGGGAAGAAAACGAAATGCTCCTTCCGAAAAATGTAATTGTTGCGACAGGTTCCAGACCGAGGACACTTCCAGGGCTTGAAATTGATGGTAAATATGTAATGTCATCGGATGAAGCATTGCAACTCGACTCACTCCCTAGTTCCATTATTATTGTCGGCGGGGGCGTAATTGGGATTGAATGGGCATCTATGCTTTCTGACTTTGGGGTGGAAGTAACGGTTATTGAATATGCTGATCGTATAATTCCAACGGAAGATAAAGAAATCTCGAAAGAAATGCAGCGCTTGATGAAGAAAAAAGGAATTAAGCTTGTGACAAGTGCAAAAGTGCTTCCGGAAACGATTGTAAAGGACAATGGGGTTGGAATTTCTGCAGAAGTGAAGGGTGCTTTGAAGGAGTTTAAAGCAGAAAAACTTCTTGTTTCGGTTGGACGTCAAGCAAATGTAGAAGGAATTGGGCTTGAGAATACAGAAATACAAGTAGTGAAGGGGTTTATTGAAACAAATGAATTTTTCCAAACCAAAGAATCACATATTTATGCAATTGGTGATGTGATTGGTGGATTGCAACTTGCCCATGTTGCTTCACATGAAGGTATTGTAGCGGTTGAACATATCGCTGGGAAAGATCCTTCTCCGTTTGACTATCATTTGGTTTCTAGATGCATCTACAGTAACCCCGAAGTTTCAAGCGTCGGGATTACAGAAGATCAAGCACTTGAAAAAGGGCATCAAGTGAAAATTGGTAAGTTTTCTTTCCGTGCAATTGGAAAGGCGCTTGTTTTTGGAGAATCTGATGGATTTGTAAAAATTGTTGCTGATGAACAGACCAATGATATTCTAGGGGTACATATGATTGGTCCGCATGTAACAGATATGATTACAGAAGCAGGGCTTGCGATGGTATTAGATGCGACACCATGGGAAATTGCGCATACGATTCATCCGCACCCGACATTGTCAGAGGCAATTGGTGAGGCTGCACTTGCTGTGGATGGGAAAGCTATCCATTCTTAAATAATTTTTTTATGCGAACAAAAGGAGGTAAGAAATAAATGACAGAAAAGCGTCATAATGATTTAGGATTAAGCGACGGAAAAGTATTGGAAATGTATGAAACAATGCTTTTAGCCCGCCGAATTGATGAACGGATGTGGTTATTAAATCGTGCTGGTAAAATACCATTCGTTATTTCTTGTCAAGGTCAAGAAGCGGCACAAGTAGGAGCAGCATTTGCGCTTGATTGTGAGAAAGATTATGTTCTTCCATATTATCGTGATATGGGTGTCGTGTTGACTTTTGGGATGACTCCAAGGGAACTGATGCTTTCAGGATTTGCAAAAGCAGAAGACCCCAATTCAGGCAGTCGTCAAATGCCCGGGCATTTTGGTCAAAAGAAAAATCGAATTGTAACTGGTTCTTCACCAGTTACAACTCAAGTTCCCCATGCTGTCGGAATTGCCCTTGCCGGGAAGATGGAAAGAAAAGATCTGGTTACTTTTGTTACATTTGGTGAGGGGTCCTCTAACCAAGGTGATTTCCATGAAGGTGCAAACTTTGCAGGTGTCCATAAACTTCCGGTAATCTTCATGTGTGAAAATAATAAGTACGCCATTTCAGTGCCTATTGAAAAACAATTAGCGTGTGAAAAGGTATCTGACCGGGCAATCGGATATGGTATGCCAGGCTTCACTGTTAATGGGAACGACCCATTAGAAGTTTATAAAGTAGTGAAAGAAGCAGCGGAACGTGGCCGTCGCGGGGAAGGACCATCATTGATAGAAACTATTTCCTACCGTCTGACACCACACTCTTCTGACGATGACGACCGTTCCTACCGTGCTCCAGATGAGGTTGCAAAAGCAAAGACACAGGATCCGATCATAACTTTTGGTGCCTACTTAAAGGAAACGGGCGTTATGGATGACGGGTTGGAAAAGGAAATCAATGACCGTGTAATGAAGCTCGTAAACGAGGCCACTGACTATGCAGAAAACGCTCCATATTCTGCACCTGAAGACGCGCTGAAATATGTTTATGCGGACATGTAAGGGGGATGAAACATGGCGATAATTTCATATATTGATTCAATCACAATGGCAATGCGAGAAGAAATGGAACGAGATCCAAGGGTATTTGTTCTTGGCGAAGATGTGGGCCTAAAAGGCGGTGTTTTTAAGGCGACGCAAGGATTGTACGAACAATTTGGAGAAGAGCGGGTGATTGATACTCCGCTTGCCGAATCAGCAATTGCGGGGGTAGGAATCGGTGCAGCGATGTATGGGATGCGACCGATTGCTGAAATGCAATTTGCCGACTTTATCATGCCGGCTATAAATCAAATTATCTCGGAAGCAGCAAAAATCCGCTATCGTTCCAATAACGACTGGAGTTGTCCGATGGTTATTCGCGCTCCTTACGGCGGCGGTGTCCATGGTGCACTCTACCATTCACAATCTGTTGAAGCTATATTTGCTAATCAGCCCGGATTGAAAATTGTAATGCCATCCACACCATATGATGCGAAAGGACTGTTAAAAGCAGCCGTTCGTGACAATGACCCGGTATTATTTTTCGAACATAAACGTGCCTACCGATTAATTAAAGGTGAGGTTCCGACGGAGGATTACACTGTTCCAATCGGAAAGGCGGATGTTAAGCGAGAAGGCGATGATATTACCGTTATTACTTATGGTCTATGTATACATTTTGCCCTTCAAGCGGCTGAAAAATTAGCGAAGGATGGAATTTCTGCGCATATTCTTGATTTGCGAACGGTCTATCCCCTTGATAAAGAAGCGATTATTGAGGCTGCTTCAAAAACTGGAAAAGTCCTACTTGTTACAGAGGATACAAAAGAAGGCAGCATTATTAGCGAAGTCGCTGCGATAATCGCTGAAAATTGCTTATTTGAGTTAGATGCACCAATTATGCGCTTAGCCGGGCCAGATGTACCAGCAATGCCATATTCTCCAACAATGGAAAAATTCTTTATGGTCAATCCGGATAAAGTTGAAAAAGCTATGCGCGAGCTGGCTGAGTACTAGGAAAAGGAGGGTGAAAAAGTGGTAATTGAACAAATCAAAATGCCTCAGTTAGGGGAAAGTGTCACCGAAGGTACGATTAGTAAATGGCTCGTATCGGTTGGTGATAAAGTAAACAAATACGACCCACTTGCAGAGGTAATGACAGATAAGGTGAATGCGGAAGTCCCATCCTCCTTTACGGGTGTAATTAAGGAGCTAATTGCAGAGGAAGGCGAAACCTTAGCAGTTGGTGAAATAGTTTGCACGATTGAAATGGAAGGTGGAATAGCCCAAGATGCACCTGCAGCAATAACTAGTGATACCCCTTCAACAAATAGTACAGAAAATGCAGAACCGGTAGACCAAGGAAACAAGGCTCGGTACTCACCTGCTGTTCTAAAAATTTCTCAAGAACATGGTATTGATTTAACAAAGGTGTCAGGCACCGGGGCTGGTGGACGGATTACCAGAAAAGATCTCTTGAAATTAATTGAATCAGGAACTATTCCGGTTGCAGGACAAATTGTAGAGGCTGCTATAGAACCAGCTGTCGTGCAGGCCCCAAAACAAGAAGCGGTCCAACCGGTTTCAACGCAGACAACCCCTGCACCTGCAGTCAATATCCCGGTTGCAGTTGGTGATATTGAAATCCCTGTGACAGGCATCCGCAAAGCGATTGCTGCGAATATGCTGCGGAGTAAACACGAAGCACCCCACGCCTGGACAATGATTGAAGTCGATGCTACTAATTTGGTGGAATATCGTAACTCTTTAAAAGACGATTTTAAGAAAAAGGAAGGCTTTAATTTAACTTTCTTTGCTTTCTTTGTTAAAGCCGTTGCACAAGCATTAAAAGAATTTCCACAAATCAATTCGATGTGGGCAGGAGATAAAATCATCCAAAAGAAGGATATCAATATTTCGATTGCAGTGGCAACAGATGATGCTCTTTATGTTCCTGTGATTAAACAAGCAGATGAAAAAACAATCAAGGGGATCGCTCGTGAAATCTCTGAACTTGCTGGAAAAGTGAGGACAGGTAAGCTAAAATCAGATGATATGCAAGGCGGAACCTTTACTGTAAACAACACAGGTTCTTTTGGATCAGTGCAATCAATGGGAATCATTAATTACCCTCAGGCAGCTATATTGCAAGTGGAGTCCATTGTTAAACGTCCAGTTGTCATGAATAATGGAATGATTGCTGTGCGAGACATCGTGAATTTATGTATGTCACTAGATCACAGAGTATTAGATGGGCTGGTTTGCGGCCGATTCCTGCAACGTGTGAAGGAAATCTTAGAAAACACTTCAAAATCAACAACTTCGATTTATTAACACATCACAACCGCTTCCAAACTTGGCAGCGGTTGTTTGTTTTTGATTGCTAGAATTGTATTTGTACCATAAAATAGTATTTAGTAGAATTATTCGAATTTTGTTTTAATTAGCACGAGTAAGGGGGATGAACAGTTTGGAAACAATTAAAACTCAGGCCTTTCCTTCATGTACCACACTTGAATGGAAAGCAAAAGCCGAACAATCATTAAAGGGAAAAACGGTTGAAACCTTACAAACTACTACATATGAAAACATTATTTTGAAACCGCTTTATACAGATCAAGATGAGAGGCCAGTACCTGATTATCCGGGTGGTTCAGATTTTAGAAGAGGGATCTATCCGCTAGGTTACTTGACGAATGACTGGGTGGTCGCCCAACAGCTATCCTATGAAACGATGGAAGAGTTGCAGCAAAAACTCAATCAATCGTTTGATAAAGGCCAAACAGCAATCTCATTTGATGTCTCAAACAATTTGTTAATTACGGAAACAAATCTAGCGAAAGTGTTAGCTAAATCCTATCGCAAATACCCATTTTCTATTAACGCAAAAGGCAGGCATATTTCTTTTCTAGCTGAATTAGAAAGAATAGTTGAACAAGATGGGGCCTTTGACAAAGTCAATGGATATATTGGAGCTGACCCGGTTGCCGTGTTTGCTATAGAAGGGTGTATTTCTGAGGAATTTATGAATGATTGGGTTAAGAACATTGTCCGTTCAAATGAGAAGTTTCCTAACTTGCGTACCATTCTAATTGATACCACTCCTTATCATCGTGGCGGGGCAAGCGCCGATCAAGAACTTGGTATCGCAATGGCCGAGGGATTATTTTACCTAGAGAACATTCAGGATGCGGGACTGGAACTCGATGAAATTTTTGAAAAAATGATTTTTCAATTCTCAATTGGCGGAAACTTTTTCATGGAGATCGCAAAATTACGTGCGGCACGAATCCTTTGGAATCGTATCAGCAATGTATACGGAGCTGCTGATGATAAGAGCAAGATGCATATTGCCGCTGAAACCTCATCATTCACTAAAACAATCAATGACCCGCATGTAAACCTTCTGCGTGCCGGAAATGAAGCTTTTGCGGCTGTGGTTGGGGGCATACAATACTTACATGTGAGTCCATTCGATGAGCTCACTGGGTCCACTTCAGTTTCGGAAAGAATTGCTAGAAATATTCAACTTCTTTTGAAGGAAGAAGCACATCTCAAAAAAGTCATTGACCCTGCAGGAGGTTCTTGGTATGTGGAAGAACTAACCAATAATTTGGCCGAAAAATCATGGGTATTTTTTCAAACAATTGAAGCTAATGGCGGCATTCTAGAAGTTTTAAAATCTAGTTGGCTGCAGCAAGAAATTGCTAAAGTTTATCAAAAAAAGAATCATGATGTTCAAACAAGAAAGAAAAGCATGGTTGGAACGAATGTCTACGCGAATCTGGATGAAATAGTTACATATCAAAAAACACAAGCAAAAACTTCATATTTTACTCAAAACAAATATTCATTTGTAAAAGTGGAGGCCATTCCGGACCTAAGATTGTCGATACCATTTGAAGAGTTGAGAAGTAAGGCTTCTTATCTCGAAGAGAAATTTGGCTCAAAGCCGACTGTAGGGATGATTTGTCTGGGTGGTTTAAAGCAGCATAAAGCAAGACTGGATTTTATGAAGGGGTTTCTTGCAGCAGGTGGTTTGAAAGCAGCCGAAAGTAAACCTATTTTGTCTATAGATAATGCCAGACAATTCGTTCTAGATCATCCAACGAAGTACTATTGCTTTTGTGGAACGGATGACCAGTACGAAATCATCGGATATGAGATTCTAACGGCGCTAAAAACTGAATTCCCTGAGCTGACTTTTTACTTAGCCGGCCTTCCAGAAAAAGAAAAACAAGAGCAATGGATAAAGGCAGGTATTAAAGAATTTATCCATATAAAAAATAATTGCTACGAAACACTTACAGCAATCCTTAACGAGTTGGAGGTGAGTAAGGTTGAAGAAACAAACGCCTGATTTTCAAAATATCGCTTTATTTGATGAACAAAGATTTATGACCAAAGAAGAGTGGCAGCAAAAAGTACAGCAAGAAATAAATACCAACATTACAGATTTATTGTCCGAGACTAATGAACAAATCAAGTTAAAACCGCTTTATACAAAAGAAGATCGTGAAGAACTTGAGCATATCGGTAATCTTCCGGGGCTGCCTCCTTATACGAGAGGTCCTTATCCAACAATGTATGTGAACCGTCCGTGGACCGTTAGACAATATGCAGGCTTTTCGACGGCAGAGGAAAGCAATGCCTTTTATCGAAGGAATCTAGCGATGGGGCAAAAGGGATTATCGGTTGCCTTTGATTTAGCCACCCACCGTGGCTATGACTCCGATCATCCGCGTGTGGTTGGTGATGTAGGTAAAGCAGGGGTGGCCATTGATTCGATCCTTGATATGAAGACGTTGTTTGATGGGATACCCTTGGATCAAATGTCCGTTTCGATGACCATGAACGGGGCGGTTCTGCCAATTCTGGCTTTTTTCATCGTCACAGCTGAGGAACAAGGGGTAAGTCAGGAGAAACTCGCCGGTACGATTCAAAATGATATTTTAAAAGAATATATGGTCCGAAATACTTATATTTATCCTCCAGAAATGTCGATGAAAATAATAGCGGATATTTTTGAGTATACATCCAAATACATGCCAAAGTTTAATAGTATTAGTATTTCCGGTTATCACATGCAAGAGGCGGGAGCACCAGCAGATTTAGAACTGGCTTACACGCTTGCGGATGGCTTGGAATACGTGAGGACGGGACTTATGGCTGGAATTGAAATCGACTCCTTTGCGCCAAGATTGTCCTTTTTCTGGGCAATTGGGATGAATTACTTCATGGAAGTAGCAAAAATGCGTGCCGCTCGCTTAATCTGGGCAAAAATGATGAAATTTTTTCATCCAGCCAATGAAAAATCATTAGCGTTACGGACTCATTCGCAAACATCCGGTTGGAGTTTGACGGAGCAAGATCCGTTTAATAATGTCACCCGTACTTTGATAGAAGCACATGCTGCCGCGATGGGACATACCCAATCCCTGCATACAAACGCCTTGGATGAAGCCATTGCATTACCAACAGATTTTTCGGCACGGATTGCCCGGAACACGCAACTGTTTTTACAAGAGGAAACGGGGATTACCAATGTCATTGATCCGTGGGCAGGCTCATACTACGTTGAAAAGTTAACGGATGAATTGGTAAAAAGAGCCTGGACACATATCGAAGAAATTGAAAGTCTCGGTGGGATGGCTAAGGCAATTGAAACCGGACTGCCAAAGATGAGAATTGAAGAAGCAGCTGCGAGAAGACAAGCACAAATTGATTCCGGGAAGGAAACGATTATCGGAGTGAATCGGTATCGATTAGAAAAGGAAGAAGCAATTGATATCTTAGATATTGATAATACATCTGTACGGTTAAAACAAATTGAAAAATTAAATGCATTAAAAGCAGACCGAGATGACCAGAAAGTAAATGAAACGCTAACTGCATTAACGATAGCTGCAGAAACCGGTGAGCAGAACTTATTAGAATTGGCTGTCCAAGCAGCAAGAGCGAGAGCGACACTAGGAGAAATTTCCGATGCAATTGAACAGGTTGCAAGTCGACATAAAGCCGTCATTCGTTCGATTAGCGGCGTGTATAGTACCGCATTTAGCAACGAAGAAGAAATTGTTGAAGTGAAAAAAATGACCGATGAATTCCTGGAAAATGAAGGCAGAAGACCAAGAATACTGATTGCAAAAATGGGTCAGGATGGCCATGACCGCGGTGCCAAAGTAATTGCGACGGCTTTTGCTGACCTTGGGTTTGATGTGGATATTGGACCATTATTTCAAACACCTGAAGAAACTGCTTTGCAGGCGGTTGAAAATGATGTACATGTTATAGGCTTCAGTTCGCTTGCGGCTGGACATAAAACACTTCTTCCGCAATTAGTAGAGGAATTAAAAAGACTGGATCGAGAGGATATTTTAGTTGTCATTGGCGGCGTTATCCCCGCACAGGATTACCAATTTTTATTTGACCATGGTGCATCTGCCATCTTTGGACCGGGTACGATTATTCCAGTAGCGGCTCAGAAGGTAGTCAAGGAAATTTATAGCAAACTGGGCTATGAGGAAGTGGACCAATAATGGCCACTGATCACAAGCCGGAATGGAGCGACCCGAATCATCCAGATAAATGCTCCAGTGTTGTCAGAAAAGGTCTAGAGCATGATGACCAGAGCGCTTCTATTCAAAAAAATGTACGCTTTCAAAAACGTAGAACACTCGAACCAACTGTCGATGACCTCTATGATGGGGTGTTAAAGGGTGATAGGAGTCTATTAGCAAGGGCGATTACACTAGTAGAAAGTAATGCTGAACATCATTTTCAAAAAGCTCAGCAGCTTTTGCAGAAACTCTTGCCTAAGAGCGGTAATGCCATCCGAATTGGAATCACAGGTGTACCAGGTGCAGGGAAAAGTACATTTATCGAGACTTTTGGGATGTACCTATGCAGTTTAGGACATCGGGTAGCCGTATTAGCGATTGACCCAAGCTCTAGCCTTAGCGGCGGCAGTATCCTGGGTGACAAAACAAGGATGGAACAATTGTCAAGGAACCCAAGGGCCTTTATCCGCCCTTCACCTACAGCAGGAAAACTGGGCGGAGTTCATCGGAAAACGAGAGAAGCCATGTTAATTTGTGAGGCGGCTGGTTTTGATGTCATCTTAATCGAAACCGTCGGTGTGGGGCAAAGTGAAGTAATTATCAGAGATATGGTAGATTTCTTCATGCTGCTGGTCCTTACGGGTGCAGGGGATGAATTGCAGGGGATGAAAAAGGGGATTATCGAACTTGCGGATGCCATCCTTGTTCATAAGGCAGATGGAGCAAACAAACAGGCAGCAGAACAAACTAGAAAAGAGTATAACCGAATTCTTCACTTTCTCCATCCTGCAACTAAGGGCTGGGCAACAAAAGCCTATACCTGTTCATCTTTAACAAAAGAGGGGATAAGCGATGTTTGGAATGTGATTCAATCCTTTGAAGAAAACGGAAAAAAATCAGGGGTTCTAGACGAAAGAAGAAAGACTCAGGCTAAAGAATGGCTATATGCGATGATTACCGATCAGCTGCAATTTTATTTTTTTCATAACAATGGGGTAAAAAATGCGCTTCCAACCATAGAAAAAGAAGTAATTGCTGGTGAAAAAACGGTGGCTACTGCTGTAGATACTTTATTTACAATCTTTTTAGGATAGAGATAGGAACATGCCATTAAATTCTTCAATAGCAAATAAGATATTACATTTGGAAAAAACACATTTTAACTGTTATGATATAGTTATCTAGATTTTAAGGAGTGAATTTAATGAGCATGGATTTTAACTTTTTTATGAATGATGTTGTAAATCAGGCACGTCAAGAGATCGTGTCTGCCGGATATAAAGAGTTGAAAACACCTGGTGATGTTGAGGAAGCACTGGAGCAAAAAGGGACAACTTTGGTAATGATTAATTCTGTATGTGGTTGTGCCGGTGGCGTTGCACGCCCTGCAGCGGCCCATGCCCTTCATTATGATAAGCGTCCGGATCACCTTGTCACAGTTTTTGCTGGGCAGGATAAAGAGGCAACGGAAAAGGCAAGAAGTTATTTTACAGGATTTCCTCCATCTTCTCCTTCCTTTGCGTTATTGAAAGACGGAGAAATTATCACAATGGTCGAAAGACATCAAATTGAAGGCTATGACCCTGCAGCAGTGGTTGCGAAGCTCCAAAAAGAATTTGATGAATATTGTGAAGAAGTTTAAGTTAATAAGAAACCTGGAAAAAGGGCAACCTCTATAATGGAGGTTAGCCCTTTTTATTTGGAAAAAATTACTGCAAAAAAACATAAATGAATTTTTAAAAATATATTTGCATAATTATAAGTATGTGTTAAAATTCATTATGTTGAATAATTATTAGTAGAAATAACTATTAATCTTGTTAAAGGGCATGTAAATCAAGACTTTAAAGCAAATATTAATAATTATAATTTTCTGAAAGAACTATAGGAGGAAAGTAAAATGAAAAAGGGACTTATTTTATTTTTAACAATGATTTTGGCGGTAGGAGTTTTAGCGGCATGTGGTTCTAGTGATAAAGCGAACAAAAAAAGTGGAGATAAAAAGGTATTAGTGATGGCAACATCTGCCGACTACCCACCATTCGAATATGTTGATACAAAGAAAAGTGATGAAATTATCGGATTTGATGTGGATTTGGCAAAAGCAATCGCTTCAAAACTTGGATATAAGGTTCAAGTAAAGGATATGGATTTTGGCGGATTGGTACAATCGCTTAAATCAGGACAGGCAGACTTTGTATTAGCAGGAATGACACCTACTGAAAAAAGAAAGAAAAACGTTGATTTTAGTGATATTTATTATAGTGCTCAGCACATGATTGTTTCTAAAAAGGACAGCGGAATTGAAAAGGTTGAGGATTTAAAAGGGAAAACAGTTGGAGTTCAGCTAGGTTCTATTCAAGAAGGAAAAGCACAGGAAATTAATAAGCAAATTCCTATTAAAATTGAAAATCGTAACCGTATCCCAGACCTTATTCAAGAAATTAAATCAGGACGTTTTGATGCAGCTATTATTGAAGATACAGTAGCAAAGGGTTATTTTGAAAAAGAAAAGGAATTCAAAGGATTTACTCTTAGTGACAATCCAAAAGAAGCAGGTTCAGCCATCGCATTCCCTAAGAACAGTGATTTAACCGAAAAGTTCAACAATGAATTAAAGAACATGAAAGAAAACGGTGAATTACAAAAATTGATTGTTAAATGGTTTGGTGGGGAAAAGTAATGCAACATTACCTAGAGACGTTCACTCTGAACGTCTCTAAGATTTTTATTCTTATTCTTATAGAGAGGACGGATGATGAATGAACTTAGACTTTACTCAATTCATTCCCTCCATGCCATATATTTTAAAAGGTATTTTAGTTACCCTTCAGATTGTTATCTTAGCGGGGATATTGGGGTTTGTATTAGGGATTATCTTATCTTTATTTAAAATTAGTTCGATTAAAATTCTAAACTGGCTTGCTGACTTGTATACTTCGATTTTCCGGGGTACACCGCTTGTTTTACAGTTAATGCTGATTTATTATGGATCACCGCAGATTATTGGTTATCAAATCGAGCCATATACAGCTGCGATTTTATCATTTGCTCTTAATTCAGGGGCCTATATATCAGAGATTATCCGAGCAGGAATTCTTGCCGTTGATAAGGGACAGCAGGAAGCAGCAATGGCGTTAGGTGTTCCATACGGAAAAATGATGTGGGACATCATTCTTCCTCAGGCCCTGAAGAATATTTTACCAGCCTTAATGAATGAATTTATCACACTGACAAAGGAATCAGCGATTGTTACAACAATCGGTGTTATGGATATTATGCGCCGTTCCTACCAGGTAGGGGCAGAAAATTACTCCTTTTTCGAACCGCTTTTAATTGCCGGATTAATTTATTACCTAATGGTTATCACGTTAACTTTCTTAGGAAAAGCGCTTGAGAGGAGAATGAGACGCAGTGATTAAGGTAGAGGATTTGCACAAAAATTATGGAAAGCTTGAAGTATTAAAAGGAATCTCGACTAACATAAAAGCAGGGGAAGTTGTCGCCATAATTGGACCTTCAGGCTCTGGAAAGTCGACCTTTCTACGCTGCATGAACGTTCTCGAGAACGCAACTAGCGGTAGAATCTGGGTAGGAGATCATGAGCTGACCGATAAAAAAACAAATATCATGAAGGTCCGCCAAAATGTAGGGATGGTCTTTCAACACTTTCATTTATTCCCTCATAAAACAGTCCTACAAAACCTTACCTATGCACCAATGAAGGTAAAAGGATTGTCTAAGGACCAGGCGGAGAAGATTGCCTATGAACTGTTAGAACAAGTGGGTCTGACGGAAAAAGCAGGTGAATATCCAACAAGGTTATCCGGAGGGCAAAAGCAACGGGTGGCGATTGCACGTGCCCTAGCGATGCAGCCCGAAGTGATGCTTTTTGATGAGCCCACTTCCGCGCTAGACCCTGAAATGGTAAAAGAGGTGTTGGAGGTTATGAAATCACTTGCCCATACCGGAATGACCATGGCAATTGTAACGCATGAAATGGGGTTTGCTAGAGAGGTTGCAGACAGAGTCTTGTTTTTAGATGGTGGAGTGCTAGTAGAAGATGCCCCGCCAGAAGAATTTTTTACTAAGCCAAAGAGCCAGCGGGCACAAGATTTCTTGCAAAAAATGCTTTAATAAGGATATGCTAAAGATGGTCTTATCGATCATCTTTTTATTTTTTTCATTTTGGGGAGATTAATATGAAATTTCGCATCGGATACAGGACGATTAAAACAGCTGTTGGAACCGCCATTTCTATTTTAATTGCTCAGAAGCTTGGACTGGCTAATTTTGCTTCTGCAGGAATATTAACCATTTTATGTATTCAGGTTACGAAGCGAAGATCACTTAGAACAGCCTGGGATCGATTTTTAGCCTGTGTATTAGCAATGCCTTTTTCGGCTTTATTTTTTGAAGGTATCTCCTATCACCCAATTGTTATCGGGGTTATGTTGTTTTTCTTTATACCAACACTCGTGATGATGAAGGCGATGGATGGAATTGTAACAAGCAGTGTTATTATTTTACATATCTATTTAGCAGAGAAAATAACTATGGCTATGTTTTATAATGAACTTGGAGTTATCACTATAGGTATAGGTGTGGCACTACTCATTAATCTTTATATGCCGAGCGTCGATAAAAAACTTAAAGACTACCAAAGTGAAATAGAGGCTAATTTTAAGATCATTTTCTGTGAAATGGTTCGTTATTTACGGACTGGAGCCAGTGATTGGGATGGAAAAGAGATTACAGTTAGTGCTCGTTTACTTGAAGAAGCGATAACACTTGCCCTTCAGGATGTCGAAAATCACCTTTTACGTGATGAGAATATTTATTTTCATTACTTTAATATGAGAGAAAAGCAGTTTGAAATTATTGAACGTGTTTTACCAATTATGACCTCAATTACTCATACAGTTAAGCAAGGGCATATGGTAGCGGAGTTTTTGGAAGAACTCTCTGAAAATATTCATCCAGGAAATACAGCTCATATTTATCTTAAAAAATTAAGAGAAATGAAAAAGGAATTTGAGGAAATGGATCTCCCGAAGACAAGAGAAGAATTTGAAACGCGGGCAGCTCTACTTCAACTAGTAAATGAAATGAACGAATATCTGATTATAAAAAGTTCATTTAAAGGTGTAAAAACTTTTTCAAAAGTGAATGAACAGAAAAAGATTGAAGCAAACTAGGGAAAAAAAGGCAGGTGGCTGCTTTGATAAAAATCTTATCGCCAATCCTGATTACTTTTTTCCTTTCACCCCTTTGGCCGTTAGGGCCAAATCCTATGCCTGGTGGCCCATTTGTTATTGTTAACAAAAGCAACAATGAAATGGCGTTTATTGATGAAAACAAAGTCCAAACGGTGGTAAGTGTCGGGACTGGTAAAACACAAGAATTAACCCCGGAAGGCCTTTTCACGATTACGGTAAAAGCAAAGGATCCTTATTTTCGGAAAGGGAATATTGCTGGTGGGGATCTGAAGAATCCTCTTGGGGCGAGATGGATAGGCTTTGATGCAAAAGGAACCGATGGTCGAACCTATGGCATCCATGGGACGAATCAGCCTGCATCCATAGGAAAATACGTCTCTCAAGGTTGTATTCGCACACAGAATGAGGTAGTTTCCTCGCTTTATCCGTTCATTCCATTAGGAACAAAGGTATTAGTTATCTCTTCAAGTAAATCATTTGAGGCACTTGCCAAAGCTAGCGGCGCAATAAAATAGGGAAAGGGACTGTTCAATTCGAACAGTCCCTTTTTCATATATTTTTTATTATAGAAATGAACCAATTCCTATTAGGAGAGTTGAGGCAAGCATAGCGAATAACATTAACATAACTATAATTTTTCTCGTTTTCTTACTTTTCATTATGGGTACCTCCCTTAACATTTTGGAGCTTTATATCTATTGTACAAGGAAAAACAAAAATGAACAACGGAACAACAAAGTATTTTAGGAAGGATTTATGAACTTTTTCACGAATAAGTAAATTGTCGAATTAATTTTAATATTTAGAACAGAGGGGTAAGAATGATTAAAAAGGTCGACCATATTGGAATTGCTGTGAAGTCTATTGAGAAAACGCTTCCTTTTTATACGGATGTGTTAAATCTGCCATTGATAGGTATCGAAGAGGTTGAAACTCAAAAGGTAAGAGTGGCATTTTTACAGGCAGGGAGTACAAAACTTGAATTGCTTGAGCCTATCTCGGAGGAAAGTACAATTGCCAAATTTATCGAAAAACGCGGTGAGGGCATTCATCATGTGGCACTAGGTGTGGAATCGATTGAGGAAAGAATTAAAGAAATAAAAGAAAAAGGAGTTCGTATGATCGATGACCAGCCAAGAAGCGGTGCCGGTGGAGCAGATATTGCCTTCATGCATCCAAAATCGGCAGCTGGGGTTTTATTTGAGTTATGCGAGAAGAAGGGGGATGAAGGGGTAAATGATAGACATCTATGAAAAAATAAATGAATTGTATGATAAACGTCGCGAGGTTGAACTGGGTGGTGGTGATGAGCGAATTGATAAGCAGCATGAAAAGGGCAAATTGACTGCTAGAGAAAGAATCGAACTATTAGTAGACAAAGGCTCGTTTTTTGAATTGAATCCTTTCATTGAGCACCGGACCAATGATTTTGGTCTTGATGAACAAAAGGGCCCCGGGGATGGGGTTGTGACCGGTTTTGGGAAAGTAAACGGTCGTCCCATCTATCTTTTTTCGCAGGATTTTACTGTTTTTGGCGGTGCATTAGGGGAAATGCATGCCAAGAAGATTGCTAATGTGATGGATTTAGCTGCGAAAAATGGAGCACCTTTTATTGGCCTAAATGATTCGGGCGGAGCGCGCATTCAAGAGGGCGTCGTTTCGTTAGATGGATACGGGCATATTTTTTACCGAAATGCCATTTATTCGGGTGTCATTCCTCAAATTTCGGTGATTTTAGGTCCGTGTGCAGGTGGAGCCGTCTATTCACCTGCTATTACTGATTTTGTGTTTATGGTTGAAAAAACGAGTCAAATGTTTATTACCGGACCTAAAGTCATCGAAACCGTGACAGGTGAGAAAATATCAGCTGAAGAATTGGGCGGTGCAAATGTCCATAGTTCAATCAGTGGAAATGCTCATTTTCATTCCGATTCAGAAGTTGAGGTATTACAAAACGTCCGCAGGCTATTGAGTTATCTTCCACAGAATAATGAAGAGAAGCCACCTAGAGTTGAGGTACAAGAGGACGAGGATTATCGACCAGATTTAATGGATGTGATTCCGTTCGATACGGTACGACCTTATGATGTCCGAAAGGTAATTGAGCATGTTGTTGACGAGGATTCTTTCATGGAAATTCATAGGGATTTTGCTAGAAATATAGTTGTTGGCTTTGCTCGGGTCAAAGGCGAATCAGTCGGCCTTGTCTGTAATCAGCCGAAGGTGATGGCAGGAGGATTGGATATCGATTCGTCTGATAAGGCGGCTCGATTTATCAGAACCTGTGATTCTTTTAATATCCCAATCATAACGTTTGAAGATGTTACTGGCTTCTTCCCGGGTGTTAAACAGGAACACGGGGGAATCATTCGCCACGGGGCTAAAATATTATTTGCCTATTCCGAGGCGACCGTGCCGAAGTTGACGGTTATTTTAAGAAAAGCTTATGGTGGTGCCTATGTGGCGTTAAACAGTAAGTCTATTGGTGCTGACTTGGTATTCGCCTGGCCCAATGCGGAAATAGCTGTTATGGGTCCCCAAGGGGCAGCTAATATCATTTTTGCTAAGGATATTAATAATAGCGAAAATCCTGAAGTTACAAGGCAGCAAAAAATCGATGAATACCGTGAAAAGTTTGCCAATCCCTATGTGGCAGCAAGCAGAGGCATGGTTGATGATGTCATCGATCCACGAGAAACCAGAATGAAGATTGTTCAAGGATTAGAAATGCTTAGAAACAAAAAAGAGTCAAGACCATATAAAAAGCATGGAAATATCCCGCTGTAAATCAAAACCAATTAGCCAACTCCCTTTCATTTGATGATACATTTATTAAAAGGTATACTGATATAGTGAGTACATAATTGGAGGGTTCAATAGAATGGTTAATCAGGAGCGTCTTTTGAATGAATTTTTGGAACTTGTGCAAATTGACTCAGAAACGAAATTTGAAACAGAAATTGCAAAAGTATTAAAACAAAAATTTACTGAGCTTGGTCTCGAAGTTTTTGAAGATGATACGACCTCTGTGACAGGACATGGGGCAGGCAATTTAGTTTGTACATTAGCAGCAACTAAAGAGGGTGTGGACCCGATTTATTTTACTTGCCATATGGATACAGTTACACCAGCAAAGGGTGTAAAACCATCGATTAGAGATGGCTATGTGGTTACTGATGGCACGACGATTTTGGGGGCAGATGATAAAACAGGTATTTCTGTCATGCTAGAAACCATTCGTCAATTAAAAGAACAGAATCTTCCGCATGGTTTGATTCAATTTGTCATCACCGTTGGGGAAGAATCAGGTCTTGTCGGTGCAAAAGCGCTTGATCCTTCATTGATGAAAGCAAAATTTGGCTATGCCCTTGATAGCGATGGCTTAGTTGGTAACATAGTTGTAGCCGCGCCCACACAAGCAAAGGTAAAAACCGTTATTTATGGGAAAACAGCTCATGCTGGTGTAGCACCTGAAAAAGGGGTCTCTGCGATTACGATTGCAGCAAAATCGATTGCAAGGATGCCGTTAGGAAGAATTGACCACGAGACAACGGCAAACATTGGCCGCTTTGAAGGTGGTCAGGCAACCAATATCGTTTGTGACCGTGTCGATATTTTAGCGGAAGCACGTTCACTTATCCCTGAAAAGATGCAGGCTCAAGTCAGCAAAATGAAGGAAGCATTTGAAACGGTTGCAGCAGAAATGGGCGGCAGAGCCGAAGTGAATGTGGAAGTCATGTATCCTGGCTTTAAATTTGCTGAAGGCGATCATGTTGTGGAAGTCGCTCGCAAGGCTGCGGCAAAAATCGGTCGCAGCTGCGAATTGCAGCATAGCGGAGGCGGCAGTGATGCCAACGTATTTGCCGGCTTTAACATTCCAACAGTTAACCTTGCTGTCGGTTATGAAGAAATTCATACAACTAACGAACGGATGCCAGTAGAAGAATTGTACAAGCTAGCTGAAATGACACTTGCCATTATCGAAGAAGTGGCCAATCAATAATACTTTGTAAGGAGAACCTAACTGATGGTTCTCCTTTTGATATAATTAGCGATGAAACTGTATTGAGGAAGTGCCGGCGTGAAGGAAATGTATCCTAAAAATGGAAAGGTTATTTTACATGTTGATATGAACAGCTTTTACGCATCGGTTGAAATGGCTTATGACCCTAAGCTTAAAGGGAAACCACTTGCGATTGCAGGAAATGTTGAGGAGCGAAGAGGAATCATAGTTACCTGCAGCTATGAGGCGAGAAAATTTGGTGTGAAAACCACGATGCCTCTGTGGGAAGCGAGAAAACTTTGTCCGCAGTTAGTCGTCATGAAGCCAAATTTTGAACGTTATCGTGCCGTTTCCCTTGCGATGTTTGAAATTCTTAGGCATTATACTGACCTTGTTGAGCCTGTTTCGATTGACGAAGGTTACTTAGATATAACGGAAAGCTTTGAATTCGGCAGTCCGATAGAAATTGCCGAAAGTATTCAAAAAAGGATTCATGAACAACTAGATATACCTTGCAGTATTGGGATCGCTCCAAATAAGTTTTTAGCAAAAACGGCATCAGACATGAAAAAGCCAATGGGGATTACCGTTCTTCGAAAGCGTGATATACCGAAAGTCCTTTGGCCCTTGAACACGAACGAAATGCATGGTGTTGGAAAAAAGACAGCCGAAAAGTTAGCGTCCATTGGGATTCACACAATTGGTGATTTAGCAAATGGCAATGAACTTCAACTTAAAACGCTTCTCGGCATTAATGGAATTCGCTTAAAAGAAAGAGCCAATGGGATGGATCATCGCCCTGTTGACCCGGAATCGATTGAAGAATTTAAAAGTATCGGCAATTCAACGACCCTGCCTAAGGACGTTAGTAATCAACTTGAACTTTTCCATGTGTTAGAATCACTAGCTGAAACGGTTTCTGTAAGGCTGAAGCGAAAGAAGGTCCTTGCGTCTACGCTCGGTATAACGATACGTTATAAAGATCGAAAGACGATTACGAGAAGTAAAAAACTTACTAACCCAATCGATCATAAAGAAGATCTTTCATCGTTTGCAAAGCAACTTTTTCTAAAATCATGGAATGGAGACCCGATACGATTGTTGGGAATCACAGGCACTGATTTAGTGGATTCTGACCATGCCTATAAACAGTTAGATTTATTTTCCTATGAAAAGGATGCGAAAAAAGAACCGTTACTAAATACGATTTCTAGTCTTCGTGAAAAGTACGGGAAGAGTATCATAGAAAATGCAGGGGCGCACCAAACGGACGGTTCTCAAAATATCGGAACAGGAACGAGCTTTAATAAAGATTTTCTCCGAACCTTTCCTAATAAAAATGAGGATCCAGATTAAAGAAGCACCACTTTGCTGTCAAAACAAAGTGGTGCTTTTGATATTTACTTACACATATCAACCTCTAAATCAGTTACAGGCCACCAGAAGTAGCCGTCTTTTTCTAACAGATCATCCACTTCCTTAGGTCCCATCGTTCCAGATTGATAATTAGGGAAGTAGTCAGCCTTTGTGCTTTCCCAAACAGCCGAAATTTTATCTACAAAGCTCCACGAATAGGCGACTTCATCCCAATGGGTGAAATTCGTGGCATCACCGCGCATGCAATCTAAAAGGAGTTTTTCGTAACCTTCAGGTGTATTCATCGCATGGATGCCTGTATTGGCAAAGCTTAGTTTTACTTCTTGTGCATCCAAATGTCCACCCGCTTTCTTGGCGTTTAAATGCAGGGTAATTCCCTCCTCGGGTTGAATATGAATGACCAAGAGATTCGGATTTAACATTTTTTCTGTTTGGTAATATAAATTCATCGGAATATCTTTAAATTGAATGACAATTTTAGTTGATTTTGTCGACATTCTTTTTCCAGTTCGAATGTAAAATGGCACACCAGCCCAACGGAAATTATCAATCATGATTTTACCAGCAACAAAGGTTTCAGTATTCGATTCTTTGTCCACCATTGTTTCCTCACGATAGGCGGGAACCTGGACATCCTCGATTGTGCCCTCACCGTACTGTCCGCGAACAAAATATTCATTTACCTGTTCACCTTCAACCGTTCGAAGAGCTCGAAATACACGAACCTTTTCAGAGCGGATTTCATCGGTAGTAAGGTTAATAGGCGGTTCCATCGCAAGTAATGCCACCATTTGCATCATATGGTTTTGCAGCATATCTCTAAGAGCTCCGCTTGTTTCATAATAACGGCCGCGTTCTTCCACCCCGAGGACCTCACTGGAGGTGATCTGAATGTTCGAGATATAGCGGTTATTCCAAAGCGGTTCAAAAATAGCATTGGCGAAACGGATTACCTCGATGTTTCGAACCATTTCTTTGCCCAAATAATGATCGATACGATATACTTCCTTTTCTTTAAATGCACTCCTGATTTGCTTATTTAGCTCGATTGCAGAGGCTAAGTCATGTCCAAATGGCTTCTCAATCACAAGCCGTTTATAGCCTTTTACATTTGTCAGTTTATCTGATTTTAGATGCAGAGCGATGGTTCCAAAAAATTCAGGGGCCATGGCGAGATAAAAAATGCGATTGCCTTCTAATTGATAATGTTCATCAATCTCATCTGCTAAATTTTTTAACCTGGCATATGAATTGGAATCAGAGACGTCATGTGATTGATAATAAAAATGGGAGACAAATTCATCAATCCTGTCTTTTTTTCCTAATGCAGATAAAACGGAATCTTTAACAGATTGTTGAAACTCTTCGGTAGAAAGGGATCTTCTTGCCACGCCAACAACCGCAAATTTATTTAATTTACCTTTCTCAAATAACCGGTATAAGGAAGGAAACAACTTCCGTTTTGCTAAATCACCAGTCGCACCAAAAATCATAATTAATGAAGTCACGTTTCTAGTTTGCGTCAAAGTAAAGACCCTCTTTCTAGTTATGTAATTTGTTGGTTCAATTAATATCGCATTCATTGATTTTATAGTATTCCGTTAGCCTTCGCAAAAATAAAACTCCAAATCACGATTATTTTTCATTTAATAGTCTGTGTTATTCACTTATTTCTTAAAGGTCCTCTAGGAGAAATTGATTTCTTTTTGTGCTATATTAACAATATTGGATAAAAGGAACGGATGGAGAGGAGCTATTATTAGTGGACATATTTTTCCTGGGAACAGGGGCTGGAATGCCGGCAAAACTTCGCAATGTAACGTCAATCGCACTGAAATTGTTAGAAGAGCGGGGAGCGGTTTGGTTATTTGATGCCGGAGAGGCTACCCAGCATCAAATTCTACATACATCGATAAAACCACGCCGGATTGAAAAAATCTTTATTACCCACCTTCATGGTGATCATATCTATGGCTTGCCTGGGTTATTATCAAGCCGTTCTTTTCAAGGCGGGGAATCTGAGGTAACGGTTTATGGCCCTAAGGGGATTAAAGACTATATTCATGTCAGCCTTTCATTAAGCCAGACCTATTTGAAATACCCGCTTGATGTCATTGAGATTGACGAGGGAATGATTTTTGAAGATGAGCAGTTTACGGTGGAAACCCTCAGACTTGATCATGGCATACCTTCGTATGGTTATCGAATCGTCGAAAAGAATCGACCTGGAACCTTACTTGCAGATAAGCTGAAGGAAGCGGGTGTACAACCGGGCCCTATTTTTAGAAAAATTAAAAATGGTGAAACCGTTACCCTTGAAGATGGCAGGACCATTGATCCGAATCAGTTTCTTGGTCCCGAACAAAAGGGGAGAATAGTCACGATATTAGGGGACACGCGGTACTGCGAAAATGCGATTTCATTGGCTGAAAATGCCGATCTTTTGGTTCATGAAGCGACTTTTTCAGCGGGTGAAGAAAGACTTGCCCACGACTATTTTCATTCGACCACGCATCAGGCGGCGGAAGTTGCAAAGAAGGCCGGTTGTAAGCAATTGTGTCTTACCCACATAAGTTCCCGTTATGACCGGAATGCTTGGCGAGAATTGGTAGCTGAAGCAAAGGAAGTATTTCCGAATACAGATATTGCCGAGGATTTTAAAGAAATAACTATTCCTCATCATAGTTAATTTAGGGTAACAGGCCTTACATGCTAATTTATTTGAATATAGTTGCGTCTTGCTCTTTGTCGCAATCATGAAGGACATTTCTATTAAATATTTGTTGAGATTTGTCCTTCATCAGCGTTATGAAGGACATTTCTATCACATGTTTGTTGAGATTTGTCCTTCATCGGCGTTATGAAGGACATTTCTATCGCATATTTGTTGAGTTTTGTCCTTCATGGGCCATTATGATTAGTGTTCTTTTACTCTTTTTCCCTTAGTTCACTTAAACGATAGGTGGTCCCCCTCCAAACAATTCCGCCGCGTTTAAAGGTAAGAAAACTTGCCCGTATGATCGAATAAATAAACAGCAAGGCAGTAATTGGAAAGACTAAAAACATCAAAGGGGAGAATAAGGTTAACTTTTTTATGACCACCACATAAAGTATTCCGCAAAGCACGATATTTCCGAAGCTTAAAAGAGCAACCATTTTGTTTCCTGAAAAAATCATTACAAAGGGCAGGACGTTGGTGATAAATACCCCTAGTACTGCAAAGATTATCATGCTGATTCGATAATGCAATCCGGCAAATGTGTTCTTCTCTAGACCGATGAAAGCTTCTTTTAAACTTCCATACCATTCCACTTCGATTAAATGCAGTGCAGTCACAATTCTTTGGCGGTAGCCGGCTTTTTTCATTTTCATCCCGAGCTGCAAATCATCGTCCGGACGCATTTTTATTTTCTCATGTGTTCCAAACGATTCATACGCCTCTTTCAATACCAGATTAAACGCACCAATCCCTGTGCCAATTTTTGATTTTGGATTATTTGCTAACCAAGGGCGTTTAAAGTAAGAAAAGCCAAACAGGAAAAAAGCAACAAATGTCTTTAACCAAAATACTTTCGCGCTTAGGTTTGGCGCCGCGGTTAGGTGGTCCAGCCGGTGTCTTTCAAAATAATGAAGTGCTTTTGCGAAGGCCTGTTGCTCATATTTTACATCGGCATCGGTAAACAACAGCCATTTACCTGATGCCTGAAGCGTGCCCCTATATAAGGCGTTATTCTTCCCAAGCCAGCCCTCTGGCAATTGTTCAATATGGATAACCCTTATTCGCGAGTCTTTTTTTGTTAATTCTTCCATGATGGTTCCAGTTGTGTCGGTTGACCGATCATTAACAAGAATCCATTCCACATTTTTGTAGGTTTGCTCCAACTGACTGAGGATACTTGCTGCTATTTGTTTTTCCTCATTACGGGCGGCAACGACTACCGATAATAGTGGTCCAAGTTCCAAGTCCTTTTCTTTTTCCAGTGGATCTATTTTTCGTAACCCAACCAATCCATCGAAAAGAAAAACAATCCAGACTAGAATTCCTAAAGAAAATAAGATGGTTAGCATGCCTGACACTTCCCTATTGCCTTTTTTACTAGTGTAATGTAATCAGGGCAAAAATCAAATTTAGGAAGGCTGTTCTGCAGTTTGAAGCTTGGAACTTAATTCAGCTCCCATTTTTTTTGATTGGGCAGTTGCTGCTTTAATGCACGAGATAAAGGCCTGCTGGACTCCGTGTTCTTCTAGAACTTTAATGCCAGCTTCGGTTGTTCCTCCCGGGCTTGTTACTTCTTTGCGCAGCTGTGTAGATGATTTGCTTGAGTTTTTCACCATCTCTGCTGCCCCAAGCAGTGTTTGAACAATTAATTCACTGGCCATTTCCTTGTCCAGGCCCACTTCAACGGCACTTTTTTCCATGGCTTCGATTAGATAATAAATATAGGCGGGTCCACTCCCGGAGAGGCCCGTAACGGCATCCAACTGCTCTTCCTCCACAAATGAGGCCAAGCCAACTGTTCCAAATAGTTTTTTGATAGTTTCCAGCTGCTGCTCGGTCACGCGCTGATTTACGGCAACGGCAGTGGCCGATTTTGCAACTGCTGCCGAAGTGTTCGGCATCGACCGTACAATCGGAAGTGGAATTTTTGCCAATGTTTCAATCGTATTCATGGAGACCCCGGCTAAGACAGAGACGACGAGCATTTGTTCCGTTAAGTGTTCACGAATCGATTGGATGGCAGTCGCGACATCCTTTGGTTTCATAGCTAACATGACAATGTCAGCTTGATTAAATAGTTCATTCAGATTATAAGTCGTTTGAATTCCATACCTTGTTTCTAAGTTTGCTAATCTTTCTTGATTGGAATTGTTTGTAATCCAGATATTCTTTTTATCTATAAAACCATTTTCGAGAATTCCTGAAATGAATGCTTCAGCCATCGATCCTGCACCTATAATTGCGATTTTTTTCATGTATCTTCCTCCTCTTCTTTTTCCGAAAAAAACAAAAAGACCTCTCATCCGTAAAGGACGAAAGGTCTAGCTTCCGTGGTACCACCTTCATTTACCCTTGCTTAAATTTCAAGAAGGGTTTACTCGACTCCGATAACGCCGGACGTGCGTTAGGTTTTCCTAAGTGCTCCTAAGGTAGGTTCAATGATTAAGAGGGCGGTGAAGTCTTTCAGCCATCGAACTTCACTCTCTAGCGCCATTTCTCATTTACTAGTCTTATTCATCGCTTTAACGAATCAAATTTTACTAGTGATTATGCAAGATAAACAACCTATCTGTCAAGAGTTAAGTTTATTGAATTTTTTATTTTTTCTAAAAAGTTATGTAGAAATAATGACAATTGACTTAAAAATGAGTACACTTTAATTTATACAATAAATGTCACATAATGTTCATATCTATAAAATCGAATTCTTTATTTGAGAATAATGTAAGGGGATTTATAAATGACAGAATGGAAAGATGGAATTGCCAAGATTACGGTTCCGACTCCTTTTGCGGTCGGAGATGTCAATGTCTATTTGGTTAAAGGTGAGCGCTTAACACTCGTTGACGCGGGCGTAAAAACGGAACAGTCCTGGGAGTCGCTTAAGGAACAAATGGGGAAGTTAGGATTAAGCCCATCCGATATCGAGCAGGTGATCCTAACACATCATCACCCTGATCATGTTGGGATGCTGGACTTTTTTCCGGATTCCTTAGAAGTATATGGTCATCATTTGAATGAACGATGGATTTGTCAAACAGAAGGCTTTTTTCAAGTACAAGAAGAATTCTTCCGTGTCCACTTTCGAGAGTTTGGTCTGCCTGAGGAATATTTTCCGTTACTTTCTAAGTTAAGAAAAACATTGAAATATTCATGTAACCGCTCATTGACTGGACATCTTGTTGAGGGAATGAGACCTCTTGGGCTTAGTGAGTGGCAGGTCATTGAAACCCCAGGTCATGCCCAAAGCCAAATTGCCCTCTACCGGGAAAAGGATGGGGTTTTGATTGGCGGAGATTTAATCTTAGCTCATATTTCGCCGAATCCCTTGCTTGAGCCGCCTGCTCCCGGTAAAACTGAACGTCCGAAGCCGCAGTTGCAGCATAATGACTCCATGAAGAAGCTGCTATCGTATCCGATTCAATGTGTCTACACAGGTCATGGCGAGGAAGTATACAAGTTAGCAGAGCTGATTGAAAAGCGGCTGACACGCCAATACGAACGAGCAATGACGGTCCATAGCTGGTTAAAAGAAGAAGAGCTGACCGTATTTGAAATTTGTAAACGACTGTTCCCGTCTGTTTATCAGCGCGAACTAATGCTGACCATTTCGGAAACAGTAGCACAACTTGACTATTTATCATCTATCGGGGAGATTAGTAGTAGGGATACTAAGCCCATGCTTTATCAAGCTAAATTATAGGCAGTGGCGGATCAACTCAGATGAGGTGTAGAAATGGTTAGGGAACAATTAAAAGGTAGGAATATCGTGATTACAGGTGCATCAGGAGGAATCGGCGCGGAAATCGCCAAGCTATGTGCATCAAGTGGTGCCCATCTTGTGCTCTTAGCACGGAGCATAGGGAAACTCGAACAACTGCGAATGGACCTCCAGCAAAAGCATCAGGTGAAAGTGGATGTCTTTCAACTGGATGTATCTGATACAGCTCAGGTACTGGCGGTTTTTCAACAGATTTTTGATACCATCGGAGATATTGATATTCTTGTCAATAATGCCGGATTTGGAATTTTTAAGGAAGCTCATTTGGCGACAATGGATGAAATCAAGGGAATGTTTGATGTCAATGTTGTCGGGCTTATGGCCTGCACAAGCATGGTGCTGCCAAAAATGCGCGAAAGACGCTTCGGCCATATTATTAATATTGCTTCACAAGCTGGGAAAATTGCCACTCCTAAATCGAGTGTTTATTCAGCCTCGAAACATGCTGTGCTCGGATACACGAATTCACTGCGAATGGAGCTTTCCGATTATAATGTACAAGTGACTTCGGTGAACCCTGGGCCAATTGCCACTAACTTTTTCAATATTGCTGACGAAAAAGGCACCTATGTTAAAAATGTACAGAGATTTATGCTCCAGCCTGAGTATGTTGCCGAGAAGGTCGTCAACAGCATGCTGACGAAAACAAGGGAGATTAATCTTCCCCGCTGGATGAATATGGGTAGCGTTGTGTACGTCCTCTTCCCGCGGCTGTTTGAGCGGATTGGCAAACAGATGCTTAATCGAAAATAAATAAGGTAATTGAGAGTGGCACGTACACTTCTTTAGAGAGGCTTAGGGAGAAATTCCCTAGGTCTCCGACTGTTAATTACATCTCTCCATTATTCTTTATACACTAATCTACCTGTTCGTATGGTGGCCTTTTATTTTGTCATTAATGTCTTGTTTCTCTCTCTCAATAAATCCTATTATTATTCAATTTGGATAAATAGTTTCACCAAATCTCGCCAGTGAAACTACCCATTCCAGAAAGACTCAGATTAAAGGCACAGTCCTCTCTTTTCTAAGAAAATCCATTTCCAAAATCAATTAATAAGTTTATACTTCTGATAGATTAATATATTTTAAAGGGGCAGCGAATAATGAGGGTTTACATCACAGGCTACGGTCTTAAGGCACCAAAAATTCAATCTGTTGGAGCAACTGGTGCCATTCAGGCAATCGCAAGCTTAATCAGTATAGAAAATAATTTTATCCCCGCAACGATAAAATCAAATCCATTAAATTATGCAGATTTACCAATCGTAACTGAAACAAATTATAGTGAAGTAAACAAAGTTGCTATCACCTCTCATGGATATGGCGGCAACAACTCCTGTTTATTACTTTCAAAGCTGTAGAAGGGCTGTTAATCCATTGGAATTTATCTTACTGTTTTCCGTATCCTTAATCTCTTTTTTCTGTGGACTCATCATTTTTTGGGGACATAAAATTTCGATTGCAAGATCGATTTCATATTTTTTATTTTTATTATCCATTTGGCAGATGGATATCGCATTTTTATATGCGGAAGATTTTTTATCTAAGCCGACGATTGAAATTCTCTTCAGAATTTTTCGCTTCGGTCAGATTATGATTATGCCCTTGTTATACTCTATTGCTTATTCAATCTTCAAAACCGGAATCGCTAATAAAAACATGAAAAAGCATTATAAGCTGTTTTATAATAAGTGGATATTTTATTTCGTTGTGTTGTTTAGTTTGATTGTTTATTTTGTGAACTTTACTAATACTGGCGTTACCGGGTTATATCGGATTCAGGAGTATTCATCCTTTCCTGCCCACTATATCCCCGCTTACGGGGCGCTGAACATTACATTTTATGTCAATATCATTCTTGTATTTGTTCATTCATTTTTCCTGTTGTTTATTTGCCAAAAAATCTCCGATAGAAAAATAAAAAAATTTTTCCGCTCACTCGTTTTTGCTTCACTATTTATTTTTGTTAATGGAATATTGAGCGGCTTTTTAGTCTTACCTTTATTCTTTTCCATCTTAAACACGGTTTTTGCGTCAATTGTTTTATTTGCAGCTTACTTTATGCTCCAAAATACAACGATTGCAAAAATAAATCAGGAATTAGAAGAAGAAAGAAGCTTTTTAGAAATTATCCTCAATATCAATCCGAATTATATTTATGTGAAAGACGGGGATGACAAGCTTGCGATTGTAAATGATTCCCTTGCAAAGCTTTGCCATAAAAGTCCTGATGAAATAATTGGTGTAAAAGAAAATATCTTCAACAAGGATTTTCTTTTATTAGAGGAAGAATATCATTTAAATCAAACAGTGATCAACTCCAATGGGGAACTACGGACGGTTGAGTGGCAATTTTTTCCGATTTATTTCAAAGGGAACCACAACCATACTCTTGGTCTTGGCACAGATACCACGCAAAGAAAAAGAGATGAAGAAATGCTGGTAAAGTCAGAAAATTTACGAGTCCTTGGTGAAATGGCTGCGGGAATTGCTCACGAAATAAGAAATCCACTTACGTCAATCAAGGGTTTTATCCAACTGTTGGATCAAAGCGTTTCCGATTCAAACGAGAAGTTTTATTTGTCGATTATTTCTAATGAAATTGACCGGATAAATGAGGTCGTCGGAGAATTGCTCTTTATCGCTAAGCCTCAAGCGTCCATCCAAACTTGGCAGAATGTAAACATGACTAAAGTAATTCAAGATGTAAAAATGTTACTGGAGCCGACGGCAATGCTTATTCAGGCTTCTATCGAAATTCAAGCCGTTGATAATCAGTTAAAAACCTCCGCTATCGAAGAAAAACAAGTAAAGCAGGTATTAATTAATATCTTTAAAAACTCCTTGGAAGCTGTGTCAAAGGGCGGAAGGATTAGAATTAAATCTGAAAAAATTCAAGAGAACAGAATAAGAATTCGTGTCATTGATAACGGAGGCGGGATTAAGAGGTCTGTGTTAGAAAAATTAGGAGAACCATTTTATACGACAAAAGAGCGTGGGACAGGGTTAGGTCTCACGGTTTGCTTTAAAATTATTAGAGAAAATCATGGAGACATCCTTATTAGAAGCAAAGAGGGATTGGGGACGATTGTAGATATCATTTTACCCGTATAAATGTTGAATGGTCGGTTTCTAATTCAGAAGTTTCCAGCCCTCAAATGACCGCACTTTTGACTAATTTCACTAGTGCGTTTTTTTTTTTTTTTTTGCATTAATTTGCCAAAAACTCATATACCATATCATTCACAACTTCGTATAAATCCGCAGACGGTTCTTCTTTTTTTGTTTGGATTATCCGCTCTACAAGATCCTCCAAAGCTCGATCACCAATCGGCGTGGCATCCTCTTCATAATACTGTTTAAAACAATTTTTTATCATCTTAACCACTAGTTTTTTATCCACAAAAATGCACCTCACCAACATTATACTATTTTTCATACGGGATCGATAAAGGAAAAGTCTCAAAAAATTTCCATTGAATACGAACGCATATTCGCTTATGATAATGAGTATAATGAAAAGGAACGAATGTTCGATACTCTGATTGTGAGGGAAAACCATGGTGGATTACAGCGTACTGCCGCAAAATAAAATTTTATGTGTCGACATGAAGAGCTTCTATGCCAGTTGTTCGGCTGTTATGCGAGGCCTTGATCCAATGGAGTGTTATTTAGCGGTTGTCGGTCAAAAAGAGCGGCAGGGAAGTATTGTTCTAGCTGCTTCGCCGCGGATGAAAAAAGAATTTGGCATTAAAACGGGTTCGCGGATGTTTGAGATTCCAAAAGACCCTAGGATTCAAATTGTGGAGCCGAAAATGGCCACGTATTTGCGGATCGCCACCGAAATTTCTCGTGTCTTTAACCGCTATGTCCCCAAAGAAGCCATTCATGTCTATAGCGTCGATGAAAGCTTTATTAAAGTGGATGGTGCCATTCATTTGTGGGGGGATGCCCACACGATTGCCAAAAAAATAAGGGATGATATTGAGCGGGAGTTTCAACTGCCGTGTGCCGTTGGAATTGGTCCTAACATGTTACTGGCGAAGCTTTGTCTTGATCTTGATGCTAAGAAAATAGGAGTGGCTGAGTGGAAATATGAAGACGTTCAAACAAAGCTTTGGAATGTGTCACCGCTCAGGGAAATGTGGGGGATTGGCAGGCGTGTTGAAAAAACATTAAATGGAATGGGCATTTTTACTGTCGGGCAGCTAGCTCGCTATGATTTAGAAAAGCTCGAAAAGAAATTTGGCATCATGGGGAACCAGCTTTATCATCATGCCTGGGGGGTTGATCTTTCTGAGTTGGGTGCACCGCTTATCCAAGGGCAGATTAGCTTTGGAAAAAGTCAAATTCTTTTAAGGGACTATAAGGAGGAAGCGGAAATTAAGACGGTCATTTTAGAAATGTGTGAGGAAGTGGCAAGGCGGGCACGAACGCATCGAAAGGCAGGGAGAACAATCAGTCTCGGGGTCGGCTACAGCCAGGATGAATTTGGCGGCGGTTTTCATCGCTCAAGAACGATCGGGCAGCCAACCAATGTGACAATGGAGCTTTACCGTATTTGTCTGGAATTATTTCATGAGCATTATACCGGAAAGACGGTCCGGCAAATTTCGATTGCCATCAGCAATATTGTTGATGACCTCGAGCTCCAGCTTGATCTTTTCGACAGGGGTGCCTATAAAAGGCGCGAGCTTGGCTATGTAGTCGATACTCTGCGCAAACGCTTTGGCTCTAGTTCCTTGCTGCGTGCGGTTTCGTATACAGCTGCCGGAACGGCTAAGCACCGGGCCACGTTAGTTGGAGGACATAAAAGATAGGGGGGAAGAGCCGTATGATTCGCGACCGCGGAAGAATCAAATGGACATCGATGATGCTTCCTGAGCATGTGAAATTGCTCAGAGATTGGGTGAAGGAAGATCGGTACGAACAGAAACGAGAAATGGATGAACAGCAGTTGGAGCTCATGAACGAAACCTTATCTGAAGCGATTGAGTATGACCAGTACGTGACAATTACCCATTACCGGAATAGGAACTATGAAATCGTGATTGGTAAAATTCATTACTGGGATGAACTGACGCAAAGGCTTCATGTGATCGATCACTTTAAAGAGGTGCACCGGATTCCAGTAGATGCCATTGCTGACATCCGGATGACGGGGACCTAAAGCTATGAGCAAAGTTGAATCAACCTCACGTAACATATGGTACAATCACCATATGCTAAACAGAGGGGAGCAATAAACACGTGGAGATTAATATAACTGAAGCGGCAACTGAAAAAATAAATGAAAGACTTAATAATCGAGACGGCTACTTAAAGCTAAAATACGATACAGACGACTGTGGCTGTGCCGTTAATGGGGTAGTGGCTTTGTGGTTTATACCAGAGTTAGAAACTGATGACATTGCAATCGAAACAAATGACCGGACGGTTTATGCCGAAAAATCAAAAATGGTCTTTTTCGATGAGCAAATGAAAATTGATTTTTCGCAAGCATCCAATTGCTTTCAACTAAAGAGTCCGCAGCAAATCTTAAATGGCCATATGAGTTTAATCATTAAAGAAAAAACAGACTGATCCATGACGGATAGTCTGTTTTTAGCTTGGCAATGGATGATCAACATATTTTTGTAAAAATTCATCAATCACTCGTTCATAATCGGCACGGTTTTCATTAAAGGACTGGGCATGGCGGCCGTTCGCTGCTAAAAAGAGCATTTTAGGCCCCTTTTTATGCTCAAATAAATCCTTTGTCATGGTAGGGAGAATAAAATCATCTTTTTGGCTGTGAATAAACAAAATCGGATGTTTGATATTTTCAATGACCGAAATCGGAGAAACATTTCGGATCGAATATTTGTCCCGAAGGCGTAAAAGGGCATCCCCAAGCGGTAGCAAAAGACCAGGGATAAGCTTGAAGTCTTTTTTAATCAAATAAGCAAGCTGCTCCTTAAAATCTGAAAACGGGCAATCGGCAATATAAAAATCTGCCCCATCCTCCAGGAGTCCAGCATATAACAGCATGGTAGCGGCACCCATCGATTCGCCATGAATTCCAAGTTCGAGCTCTGATCCTTTTTCTTTTTTGAGCCAATCAACGACGGTCTTTAAATCAAATTTTTCATAATGACCAAAACTAGTTGTTTTACCGCCAGATTCCCCGTGACGACGATGGTCATAAATTAACGTATTAAACCCGCGCGCTAAAAACATATTCGCATATTTAATTGAATTAATTTTCGTTTCGGTTACTCCATGAGAAATAATAATATAGCGGTTGGTCTGGTGCGGTTCTACGAGATGGGCTTTAATCGTGTATCCAAAAGGTGAAGAAATATCAACCTCCCGTTTTGGGAGAGAATCAAATTCATCGGGATTATACCGGCCGGCTTCTTTTTCACGCCTTAAAATTAATTCCTCATCCTTCTTTTTCATATACATAAGACGGTTTGTAAAATACAAACCAAGAGATAACCAGAAAAACAACAAAACAAACAAAGTTCGAAATGTCTTCCTCACCATTGGCACCTCCCGTAAAATTTAATATAACATATGTAAAATAAGTACCAAGCGCCCATAAATTAACAGTTTTAATTGTAACACAAAGAAAACCGCTGACACCAATGAGCGGTTTCCGAGTTTTGAGAAATTTACTGCTGGGCGTTTTGTCGTTTCGTAGGGTGAATTGCTTTTTCGACTTCTTCAGCGGCAATAACCCGCTGACCTCCATCTGCAGTGTCTGCATAGTTTTTTCCCTTTTGACTGGAACCTTTATCACGTTTTTGGCTCAAAATAATTAGTC
Source organism: Bacillus sp. AFS006103 (assembly GCA_002559145.1). Taxonomy (GTDB): domain Bacteria; phylum Bacillota; class Bacilli; order Bacillales; family Cytobacillaceae; genus Neobacillus. Next base: position 120,929 of record NTXX01000012.1, on the reverse strand, counting down.
TCCTTTCAAGCTAGTCTCAAATAATAAGATGCATTAGAAGAGAACTGATTATTCACAGAAAGTAAATTTAGCATTCATTTACCAGCTGCGACAATCATACTTTCAGTGTAGTAGTGTTAATTTTTCGAAAACCAAGAATAATAGGAATTTTGGCAAAGCAAGAGGATTTTCTGCGTGATTACTAGAAATAGTAAAGGAAAAAGAGATGAAGGAGGGTAAGCAGGATGAAGAAAATTTGTACTTCCTTTCAGGATGCAGTTGCCGACATACAGGATGGAGCAACTTTAATGGTTGGTGGATTTGGATTGTGCGGCATTCCGGAAAACCTGATTCTTGCACTCGCTGAAAAAGGCGTGAAGGATTTAACGGTTATTTCGAATAACTGCGGAATTGATGAGTGGGGTTTAGGACTGCTATTAAATAATAAACAAATCAAAAAAATGATTGGCTCCTATGTCGGTGAAAATAAAGAGTTTGAAAGACAGGTTTTAACTGGTGAGCTCGAAGTAGAATTGACGCCTCAAGGTACGCTGGCAGAAAAAATTAGGGCTGGCGGCGCGGGAATTCCAGCGTTTTATACACCTGCAGGGGTAGGAACGCCGATTGCTGAGGGGAAGGAAACGAAAACTTTTAATGGGAGAGAATACCTCCTAGAAGAGGCACTAACTGCCGACTTTAGTTTGGTTAGGGCGTGGAAGGGCGACAAAATGGGGAATCTCGTTTACCACAAAACAGCACGAAACTTCAACCCGATGATTGCAGCTGCTGGGAAAGTAACGATTGCTGAAGTAGAAACACTTTGTGAGATTGGCGAATTAGATGCTAATTTTATTCATACCCCTAGTATCTATGTACAAACAATGATCGAAGGAACACAGGAAAAACGAATTGAGAGATTGACAGTCAGAAAATAGTGTTGGGAGAAGGGAGAGAGCGCAATGGTGAATGAAATTGTCTCCGTTAGAGAGAGAATTGCGATAAGGGCTGAGAAGGAAATAGAAAACGGATTTTATGTAAATCTAGGCATAGGTATGCCAACTCTCGTAGCCAATTATATGTCAGCAAATAAACAGGTTGTCTTGCAATCTGAAAACGGTCTCCTTGGCATCGGCCCATATCCTGGTGCGGATGAGGTGGACCCGGATTTAATCAATGCAGGTAAAGAAACCGTTACGGCAATTAGTGGTGCAGCCTATTTCGATAGCGCGGAATCGTTTGCGATGATTCGCGGTGGACATGTCAATTTGGCCATCCTTGGTGGAATGGAAGTATCCGAAACAGGTGATTTAGCGAATTGGATGATCCCTGGAAAGATGATTAAAGGTATGGGTGGCGCGATGGATCTTGTCCATGGAGCCCAAAAAATAATTGTCATCATGGAACATGTCAATAAAAAAGGCGAGTCCAAAATATTGAAACAGTGCACGCTTCCTCTAACAGGCAAAGGGGTAGTCAATCGGATTATCACTGAGCGCGCAGTCATGGATGTAACGGAATCAGGGCTAAGGCTTGTGGAAGTTGCGAAAGGGTATACGGTTGAGGACGTTGTCAATTCAACCGAAGCCACATTGTCTGTGGACGACGAAAATGTAGTACTTGACGCTTATTAAATAAAACGAGTAAGAGCAGGCTGACTATGATTAAGCATAGCCTGCTTTTTTATATGGGCGATGCTTGGTGACATGGTATAATATAAGTGAAATTTTGATAATGGAGGTGTTTTGAATGAAAAAGCAATCTAAACAAAAAAATCAATCGAAACCCAAAAAAGATGAATCAGCGGTCACGCTTGGCGATATGATTAATCCAAATTTATTCAAACAATTAAAAGAACAACAGGAGCAGCTGAAAGCAGCAGAAGAAAGAAAAAAAGAAGAAGAAGAAAAGATAAAGCGGGAAGAGCGAAGACTAAAAGAAAAAAACAAATCATTTGCAGAACTATTAAATGAGAGCGGCATGAACTGGAAGGAATTTAAATAAAACAATATAAAAAGGAGGGCGTACGAACGCTCTCCTTTTAACGATGTTCTTTATAAATGCCAGCCTTCGTTAACTCTCTAATTACTGAAACTTCTTTCTCAGACAGCGGTTGACTTCTGACAGCCTTCGCATTACTCCGAATTTGTTCAGGACTACTTGCACCAGCAACAACAGAGGAAACGGCAGGATTTACTAGATTATACTGAAGGGCTATTTCAGTAAAGGGACGTGAGGATGCTAATTTTTCCTTCAGTAATGGCAAGGCCTCATTTAACTCGTTGAAGCTGTAATCCTGAAAGCCTCTTTCAGATACCTTCTCAAGCATTTTTTCACTTAAAAGACCTTTTGCGAGAGGGCCTCGGGTCACAACGCTTACCCCATGTTCCTCTAGAAATGGTAATGCTTCTTCCTCAGGGCGGCGGTCTAAGATACTGTATTGCATCATTACTGATACGATACAAGACTTTTTAACATATTCCCTAATTACATTCGGGCGAATCGATGAAATGCCATAATAGCGAATATAACCTTCCGCTTTTAATTCTTCGAACGCTTCAATCGTTTCTTCAATAGGATCATTGATTGTCCCGCCGTGCAGCTGATAAAGATCGATATAGTCGGTACCCAGTCTGTTAAGACTCTGTTTAACTTCTTCTTTTATATAGGACTTCGAGGGGTCCCATGACCATCCCTTTTTATCTTGACTCCAGCGGTTTCCAACTTTGGTTGCAATAATGATGTGTTCACGGACTTCCTTCAATGCTGTCCCAACTATTTTTTCATTTTCACCAAAATCATATAAATCAGCCGTATCAAAATAATTGATCCCTTCCTCAAGGGCGGCTTCAATTATTTTTCTGGCTGTTTTCTCCTCGGTACCAATGGACATACAACCAAGCCCTAATTCCGTTACAAACAAATCTGAATTTCCAAGTTTTCTTTTTTTCATAATATCACCCGTCCTTTTTTACAATATTAATAAAGATAAGGACAGACTACAATCGAAAGCTATTATTTTGAGTTTACCTTATTAACCCATTCGGAAACGGTGAGATGATCTTTGTTGTATTCTTTTAGTTTCTGTAGTACTTCCCAGCCTTTCCCAACAAGAATGATTCCTTTCTCATGAACGTACACCTTCATCCATACCCCTCCAAATAAAGTATGGTAAAATGTATGAGCAGATTATAGGAATAGAACAGGAGTGACCATATGAGCAATCTCGAAGAAAAAACGCTTCATAGTGAAGAAATTTTCTCAGGAAAAGTCATTAGTCTTCATTTACAGGAAGTTGAGCTTCCGAACGGGAAACAATCGCAACGGGAGATTGTAAAACATCCCGGGGCTGTTGCTATTTTAGCCATTACTGATGATAAAAAAGTCGTAATGGTCGAGCAATATCGGAAGGCACTAGAACGGACCATTGTTGAAATTCCCGCAGGAAAGCTGGAAAAAGGCGAAGAACCTGCACTTTGTGCCCGCCGTGAACTAGAGGAAGAGACAGGTTATGAGTGCGAGAGCCTTGAATGGCTCACTTCCTTCTACACATCACCAGGATTTGCTGATGAAATTGTTCATGTCTATGTTGCGACAGGACTTACAAAAAAAGAAAATGCAGCTGCACTTGATGAGGATGAGTTTGTCATTCTTAAGGAATTGACCCTTGAAGAAGCTATCCAATATGTAAAAGAACAAAGAATATATGATGCTAAGACGATATTTGCAGTTCAGTATTTACAATTACAAGAGGCGTTGAAAAATAAATGAATCGCTACTATGTAGATTTACATATACACATTGGACGGACATGGACAGGGAAGCCTGTAAAAATTACTGGTGCCAAGTCACTAACCTTTACGAATATCATTGAACATGCACGACATGAAAAGGGACTTAATATGGTTGGGATCATCGATAGCCATTCGCCTGAAGTCATCCTTGAAATGGAGAGTTTGGTTCAAAGTGGGGATCTGGTGGAACATCCGGATGGGGGCTTAGTGTTTGGAGATTTAACGGTTATTCCCGGTTCAGAGTTAGAGATTTATGATGAGCAATGCAATGGTCCAATCCATCTACTTATGTTTTTTCCAAACCTTTCTGTGATGAGGGAATTTTCCTCCTGGCTGTCCGGTCACTTGAAAAATATTCAATTAAGCTCACAAAGAATCTATGTGACGGGTCTTACTTTGCAAAAGAAGGTCAAAGAGTTAGGTGGAATCTTCATTCCTGCCCATGTATTCACGCCCTTTAAAAGTTTATATGGAAAAGGAGTCAATCAATCACTAACAGAGGTATTAGACCCGGAATTGATTGATGCGATTGAACTTGGTTTAAGCTCCGATACGAATATGGCGGATCAAATAAAGGAATTACATGATTATACGTTTGTAACAAATTCTGATGCCCATTCTCTTGCGAAAATTGCGCGTGAATATCAGGTCATTGCGATGAAGGAACCAACATTTCTAGAATTGCAGAAAGCCTTAAAGAATGAGGATGGACGAAAGATTATCGCAAATTATGGTCTTGATCCATTGCTTGGTAAATATCATAAAACAGTTTGTGCCCAGTGTCATCATCCTGCCGCTGATGAGGATCAAATATGTACGCATTGTGGAAATAAGAAAATTATCAAAGGTGTAGCTGACAGAATCCTTGAACTGAAAACGGACGAACAAGGCCCTAAAGAGCGTCCGCCCTATATCCACCAAGTCCCACTTGAGTTTATCCCTGGTTTAGGGCCTCGCTTACTTGAGAAATTGGTGGATCACTTTGGCAGTGAAATGGCAATTTTGCACGATGTACCATATGAAGGGTTGAAAGAGGTTGTCCCGGAAAGAATCGCTGACCTTATCCTGAAAGCCAGGGAGGGTAAAGTAAATCTAGCAGCCGGCGGCGGTGGGAAATACGGAAAAATTTCTGATTAAAAAAATTGAATCCCGGTAGCTTATAGCTATCGGGATTTATTATTGATTAGAAATTATAAAATTACTTGTTGTGGATAACTTGAAATGTTTTCTGAATCCAGCTCCAGCGCCCAACTGCTAGTGGGCTTCGCTCTCCACCCTACGATAAGTCAAGCACGAATGCGCTACCGCTATCCGTGTTTCCTTTATCTCAGTTGGAGCGCTCCAGCCCATACGCAGCTAAACGGGCGCGTGCGCTTTTTGTTCTGTAATCTATTAAATTTTGAGCATAGAATTACTAGACTGGCATACAATGTATTAACTGAACTGAGAAGAGTAGGGGGATACGCAAATGAAAAAACGATTGTACCAGTCCGATGCCGCTAGTTATTTCCGTGAGCATTCCTCAATTTTTTTGTTTATTGTTGTTTTATTTTTAATGGGAGTAATTTTTGGAGCAATTGTCGTAAACAGTATGAGCATTACTCAGAAGGAAGATTTATTCTATTATCTATCACAATTTTTTGGCCAAGTGTCGAGCGGCAGGGAAGGCGAAGACAATGATTTATTCTTACAAAGCTTTTTCCATAATAGCAAGTTTATTGGTCTTATGTGGATACTAGGGATTTCCATCATCGGTCTTCCCGTTATACTTATTCTATTATTTATTAAAGGAATGGTAGTTGGGTTTACCGTTGGTTTTCTAGTCAGTCAAATGGGCTGGCAAGGCTTTATGCTTGCCTTTGTTTCGATCTTGCCTCAGAATCTGATCATTATTCCTGTGTTCATCATGATGGCAGCATTATCAGTAATTTTCTCACTTCGAATGATCAAAAAGCAATTTATGAAAAAATATGCACAGCCTATACTTCCCTTTTTTAAGGGATACATTTTCACCTTGTTTGTAGCAGTAATATTTATAGTTGCTGCATCAGGAATAGAGGCATATCTCTCACCGTGGTTAATGAAAACCGTCATAAGTTCAACTATTTTAAAGTAAATACCATATAATAATTATTATAAAAAATGTTTATTCTAGTTTATAATAATTTTATTTTGATTCTCAATTGTCATCTGTTATAATGAGAATTAACAGTGGCGAGGGAGGGGCTTCAGGATGGAAACTAGGATTGAAAGAATTAAGAAACAGTTGCATTCAGCAAGTTATAAATTAACACCTCAGCGTGAGGCAACCGTTCGAGTTTTATTAGAAAATGAAGAGGATCATTTAAGTGCGGAAGATGTATACCTCCTCGTAAAAGAAAAATCGCCTGAAATTGGTTTAGCAACAGTTTATCGAACGCTTGAATTATTAACAGAGTTAAAAATCGTGGATAAAATAAATTTTGGGGACGGGGTTTCCCGTTATGACCTTCGCCAGGAAGGTGCCGCCCATTTTCATCATCATCTTGTTTGTATTGAATGTGGTGCTGTTGATGAAATTCAAGAGGATTTACTTGAAGATGTTGAATCCGTTGTGGAACGCAAATGGAATTTTAAAATAAAAGATCATCGCCTCACTTTTCATGGGATTTGTTACCGATGCCAGGATAAAGACAAAGAGGTCGAAAAAGTAGATTAACCAACGAAAGCTCCTTGAAAGGGCTTTTTCTTTTTTTGATGTAAAGTTGATGAAACGGAACTTCCCCTTTAATACCAATCACTAGGTATAAAATTTGTCTATTTTGGCATACATTTTACTAGACGAAGGAAATTGGGGGAAGCGGGATGATTTCATTTATTAAAGCTGCACTAAAAACCTTAAAGGTTTTTATAATATTCACAGGATGCACGATTCTTTTCTATTATGGTATCATGTTGGTGAATGAAGAATATCAAAATTATCATCGCTATGACGAACCGGAAGGAGCTGCACTTAAAGTTTCAAGCGCAGTGCATGAGGATTCTTCCTTGTTAGATCGGCTGATGTGGTTTTATTTAAATGGGGAGTAAATACGATGGACGAGCAATTAAAGGCTTTTTTGAATTATTTATTCATTGAAAAAGGTTCAGCCCAAAACACAATTATGGCGTATGAGCGAGATTTAAAAAGCTATCTTCATTATTTGAAAAATGTTGAATCCGTCCTTTCTTTAAATGATGTACAACGTGGACATATCGTACACTTTTTAAGATTTCTAAAAGAACAGGGGAAATCCTCGAAAACATTGGCACGGCATATCGCCTCTATCCGTGCATTTCATCAATTTTTATTAAGGGCCAAGGCAACAGGTCAAGACCCATCTGTTCAAATTGAGACACCCAGACTTGAAAGGTCACTTCCTAATGTTTTGAGTTTGCAAGAAGTAGAAACTCTGATGGAAACACCCAACCTAGAGGATCATTTTGGGATAAGAGACAAGGCCATGCTTGAACTGCTTTATGCTACAGGTATCCGTGTTAGTGAATTAATAGGACTTGAGATTGAGAATGTCCAGTTAACGATGGGGTTTGTTCGTTGTAACGGAAATAAAGAACGAATTATACCGATCGGGCGAGCAGCAGCTGATGCTATAAAACAGTATCTGGATTATGGAAGACCTCGATTTATTTCCATGAAGCAAGAGGACAATGCTTTGTTTTTAAACCATCAAGGAAAGCGGTTGACACGCCAAGGATTTTGGAAAATATTAAAAAGACTTGCTAAAGAAGCCAGAATAGAAAAAGATCTTACACCACATACTCTTCGTCATTCATTTGCAACGCATTTGTTAGAGAATGGTGCTGATTTAAGAGCAGTTCAAGAAATGTTAGGTCATTCTGACATCTCAACAACACAAATCTATACACAAGTATCGAAAACAAAGATAAAAGACGTATATAGCAAATTCCACCCCCGAGCTTAATAGAATGTGAGTTTCGTATCTAAAAATATAATTGTCAAAAAGCTGCCTAAATATTGGCGGCTTTTTTCTTGTAATTTCTGAAACATTTAGTACAATATAGATGTCAGACTTCTGACGAATAGAATTATATTAAATTTCATAAACATATATAATGAGGGCAACATATTTATGTGTAATTTTGTTATTTGCAAACGTTTTCTATAGATAAAGGAGGAAGAGTTAAATGGCTGCAAATAGATATAAACGTATTTTTATAATCGTAATGGACTCGGTAGGCATAGGGGAAGCGCCGGATGCTGAAAAGTTTGGTGATAAAGGTGCAGATACTTTTGGACATATTGCGGAGCGAATGAACGGTCTTAACATGCCGAATATGGGCAAGTTGGGCTTAAGCAATATCCGTGAAATAAAAGGTATAGATAAAGCAGGGAAACCATTAGCATATTTTACAAAAATGATGGAGGCTTCCAACGGAAAGGATACCATGACAGGTCACTGGGAAATCATGGGTTTGAATATTCAAACCCCATTCCAAGTGTTTCCCGAAGGTTTCCCGGATGAGCTTCTTTCTGAATTAGAAAAACGTACGGGCCGTAAAATTATCGGCAATAAACCAGCAAGCGGTACGGAAATCCTTGTGGAGTTGGGCGAAGAGCATATGAAGACTGGAGCATTGATTGTCTATACTTCTGCAGATTCGGTCCTTCAGATTGCTGCCCATGAAGAAATTATTCCTATTGAAGAGCAGTATAAAATCTGCAAAATTGCACGTGAATTGACACTGGATGAGAAGTACATGGTGGGCCGTGTGATTGCGAGACCTTTCTTGGGAGAACCAGGAAATTTCAAACGGACTTCTAACCGTCACGATTATGCATTAAAACCATTCGACCGTACTGTAATGAGTGAATTAAAAGATGCTGGGCTTGACGTAATTGCGATCGGGAAAATATCTGATATTTATGATGGAGAAGGCGTTACTCAATCACTTAGAACCGTTTCTAATATGGATGGTATGGATAAGTTAATAGAAACATTGGATATGGATTTTACCGGCATTAGTTTTGTAAATCTAGTTGATTTTGATGCCTTATACGGCCATCGCCGTGACCCTGAAGGCTATGGAAAAGCACTCGAAGAATATGATGCACGCCTTCCAGAAGTGTTTGCAAAAATGAAAGAAGACGACCTATTAATGATTACAGCAGATCATGGGAATGACCCTGTTGCACCAGGTACGGACCATACACGGGAATATGTACCATTACTTGTTTATTCAAAGAGCATGGGTGAAGGGAAAGAGCTCCCAATTAGAGAAACCTTTGCTGACCTTGGGGCAACTGTTGCTGAAAATTTCAATGTGAAACTGCCGAACTTTGGAAAAAGTTTTTTAAACGAATTAAATTCAAAAGGGGTATAAAAATGAATACTGAAAAAATTCAAAATGCCGCAGGATTCTTAAAACAAAAATATGCAACTACTCCAAAGATTGGACTTATTTTAGGATCCGGACTTGGTGTACTAGCTGATGAAATTGAGAATCCTGTTAAGATTCCATACAATGAAATACCTGACTTCCCAGTTTCTACGGTTGAAGGTCATGCAGGACAATTAGTATTTGGAATATTAAGCGGGGTAGAGGTTATTGCCATGCAGGGACGTTTCCATTTCTATGAAGGGTATAGTATGGAAAAAGTAACCTTTCCAGTTCGCGTCATGAAGGAACTAGGTGTTGACATGTTAATCGTTACGAATGCAGCTGGCGGCGTAAATGAAAGCTTTTCTGCGGGAGATTTAATGATAATATCTGATCACATTAATAATATGGGCACCAATCCATTAATCGGACCGAATGATTCCAAGTTAGGTGTCCGCTTTCCTGATATGTCAGAGGCATATACGAAAGAATTACGTGCTGTTGCAAAAGAAATTGCCGATCGCTTAAATATCAGTGTCAAAGAGGGTATCTATTTCGGAAACCCTGGACCTGTTTATGAAACGCCTGCTGAAATACGAATGGTACGTACTTTGGGCGGAGATGCAGTCGGAATGTCGACTGTTCCAGAAGTAATCGTTGCCCGGCACAGTGGGATGAAGGTACTTGGTATTTCTTGTATTTCGAACATGGCGGCAGGTATTCTTGACCAACCCCTTACCCATGATGAAGTGATTGAAACAACCGAAAGAGTGAAAGCTGACTTTCTTCAATATATAAAAGAAATCGTAAAAACAATTTCGTAAAGAGGTGTTTAGGATGAGAATGGTTGACTTAATTGAGAAAAAAAGAGATGGGCAGGAACTATCCACCGAAGAAATTAATTTTATTATTAATGGATATACCGATGGGTCGATTCCAGATTATCAAGTTAGCGCCCTAACGATGGCAATCTTTTTTAAAGGGATGACTGAACAGGAAAGAGCCGATTTGACAATGGCGATGGTCAATTCAGGTGATCAAATTGATTTATCACAAATTGAAGGCATTAAAGTGGATAAACATTCTACTGGAGGGGTAGGTGACACAACTACACTTGTCCTTGGACCACTTGTTGCTGCACTTGGGGTACCCGTAGCAAAAATGTCTGGACGCGGATTGGGTCACACCGGGGGAACAATTGATAAATTAGAAGCAGTAAAAGGCTTCCATGTTGAAATTAAAAATGAAGAATTTATCGAACTCGTTAATAAAAATAAGATTGCTGTTATTGGTCAGAGTGGAAATTTAACTCCTGCAGATAAGAAACTTTATGCATTACGTGATGTTACCGCAACTGTGGATAGCATTCCATTAATCGCAGGTTCTATCATGAGTAAAAAAATAGCTGCTGGAGCTGATGCCATCGTTCTTGATGTAAAAACCGGAGCAGGAGCATTCATGAAGACACTTGATGATTCTCGAGAGTTAGCAAAAGCTATGGTGAGAATCGGAAATAATGTTGGCAGAAGAACAATGGCGGTTATTTCTGACATGAGCCAGCCACTGGGGTTTGCAATCGGTAACGCCCTCGAAGTAAAAGAAGCAATTGATACTTTAAAAGGGGAAGGTCCTGAAGACTTAACAGAACTTTGTTTAACCCTTGGCAGTCATATGGTTTACCTAGCAGAAAAGGCGGGTTCATTAGCAGAAGCACGCACCCTGTTAGAAGGTGTCATTAAGGATGGTTCAGCACTTGAAAAATTTAAAGTATTTTTAAGCTCGCAAGGCGGAGATGCATCCATTGTTGATGACCCTTCAAAAATGCCTCAAGCAAAATATACCTTTGAACTTGAAGCTAAAGAAGATGGCTATGTATCCGAAATTGTTGCAGATGAAGTTGGCACAGCCGCGATGATTCTTGGGGCTGGAAGAGCAACGAAGGAGTCTATTATTGATTTAGCAGTGGGACTTGTCTTAAGAAAGAAAATCGGTGACCAAGTTAAAAAAGGTGAATCGTTAGTAACGATTTACAGCAATTTCGAAAATGTAGAAGAAGTAAAAACAAAGCTTTATCATAATATTAAAATTTCACCAACAAAAATAGACGCACCGATACTCGTTCATGAAGAAATAACCGAATGATTTTATCAAAAAGGGTGTCAGGCACCATGTGAATTTTTCACACGGTGCCTGACACCCTATTTTTATTTTCCTCGGAAGGTAATTATTGTATAAAGTTATTAATTTTGGAAAAAATGGATGCTATAAAGAATGGAGGGTTATGCGAATGAAACGATTTGTCTCTTTGATAGTGACATTTTTTTTACTTACAAGTTTATGGGGTCCATCTGCTTTTGCGGCTGAAGAAAAAAAGAATGCTGACGAACAGAAGAATGCTGATATCGTCAACAATGTAAAATCCGCTATTTTAATTGAACGTGATACTGGGAAAGTACTCTATGAGAAAAACAGTAATGAAGAACTCCCCCCTGCAAGTATGACCAAAATAATGACGATGCTTTTAATTATGGAGGCAATTGATCAGGGTAAGCTTACTTGGAATGAAAAAGTCCGCGCAAGTGAGTATGCTGCCTCGATGGGCGGTTCACAAATTTTCCTTGAAGCTGGCGAAGAAATGACAACCAAGGAAATGTTAAGAGGAATTGCAATTGGTTCTGGAAATGATGCTTCTGTTGCAATGGCAGAAAGAATTGCAGGCTCAGAAGAAGCTTTTGTAGACATGATGAATGATAAGGTCAAAGAACTTGGATTAAAACATACATTTTTTAAAAATACGACAGGACTTCCGGTCAGCGGTCATTTTAGCACAGCAGGTGATATGGCTATTATGGCGAAAGAACTATTAAAATATGAAGACATAACGAAATTCACTGGTTTGTATGAAGCATACCTTCGTGAAAATACAGACAAAAAGTTCTGGCTTGTTAATACCAATAAGTTAGTGCGCTTTTACCCTGGGGTGGACGGACTTAAAACAGGCTTCACTGCAGAAGCAAAGTATTGCTTAACAGCGACAGCTCAAAAGAATGGCATGCGGGTAATTGCAGTTGTGTTTGGTGCGCCTACATCAAAGGAAAGAAATGCACAAGTAACAAAAATGCTCAATTATGCCTTTAATCAATATCAAACACATCCAATGTATAAACGAAACCAGACCATTGCCAAGGTGAGAATAAGCAAAGGACAGGAAAAGTCTGTGGAAGCTGTAACTAGTGAGCCAATTTCCTTACTGACAAAAAAAGGCGAAAAATCCGAGGATGTAAAACGAAAGGTAACGATCAAAAAAAATCTTAAAGCTCCCATTAAAAAAGGAGATAAGATAGGTACCATCAAGTTGATTAAGGATGGAGAAGTTTTTCTGGAAAGTCCTATATTAGCAAATAAAAATGTAAAGGAAGCAGGCTGGTGGACCCTTTATAAGCGTTCATTCGGGATGTTTACAAAGGCTGGAAAATAACGGGGTTTCCGCTTTTCGATGTGTCGAAACTACAAGATATGTCACTTCTTTTAGCGAATTACGACTAGTTTTGTAATTGGAGAAGGATATTACCACACGTAAAGAGAATTGACTCACTATACCCAGATTAAGGAGGACGTGGATAGTGAGTCTTAATATTAATATGGAAACAAAACATGACGTTCTATGTATTCGTTTAAGCGGTGAGTTAGATCATCACACCGCGGATGAACTTCGCGAAAAAGCGATAACCGTTATTGAAAAAAATGATATTCGTCATATTGTCTTAAATCTGGAACATCTTGCGTTTATGGACAGTTCAGGCTTAGGAGTTATATTAGGCAGATATAAACAAATTAAACAGGTGCATGGTGAAATGGTCGTTTGTGCAATTTCCCCTGCAATACAAAGATTATTCGATATGTCCGGTTTATTTAAAATCATCAAAATGGAACCGACAGAAGAATTTGCATTGCAAAGATTGGGGGTGGCCTGAGTGAAGAATGAAATGAATCTTCAATTCAGTGCGTTAAGTCAAAATGAGTCCTTTGCCCGTGTAACTGTTGCAGCGTTTATTGCACAACTAGACCCTAATATGGATGAGCTGACCGAAATAAAAACTGTCGTTTCAGAAGCCGTGACTAACGCGATTATTCATGGTTATGAAAATGATCCCAATGGAATTGTCTATATTCAATTGATTATTGAAGATAGTCTAATTGATCTGACAATTAAAGATGTTGGAATTGGAATTGTAGATGTGGAAGAAGCTCGTCAGCCATTATTTACAACAAAACCGGACCTAGAGCGTTCCGGTATGGGTTTTACTATCATGGAGAATTTCATGGATGAGGTAGAGGTTCATTCACAGCCAGGTCGAGGAACCGAGGTTAGATTACGAAAGCATTTACAAAACCGCAAAATGCTTTGCAATTAAGGAGACTTGCCAATGGATGTGGAGGTTAAGAACGATAAAGGTCAAACATACTTAAAGGACCATGAAGTAAAAGAGCTCATCAAAAAGAGCCAGGACGGGGACCAAGCATCAAGGGATTTAATCGTCGAAAAAAATATGCGTCTTGTCTGGTCTGTTGTTCAACGGTTTCTTAATCGGGGCTATGATCCGGATGACCTGTTCCAAATTGGTTGTATTGGATTATTAAAATCAGTTGATAAATTTGACCTTTCATATGATGTGAAGTTTTCGACTTATGCCGTCCCGATGATTATTGGTGAGATTCAGCGATTTATCCGTGATGATGGAACCGTTAAGGTTAGCCGCTCTTTGAAAGAAATGGGAAACAAAATCAGAAAAGCAAAGGACGATTTATCGAAAACGCTTGGAAGAATTCCAACCGTTAACGAAATATCAGCACATCTGGAGCTTACACCGGAGGATGTAATCCTTGCTCAAGAAGCAAGCAGGACACCATCTTCCATTCATGAAACCGTTTATGAAAATGACGGGGACCCGATTACATTACTTGATCAAATTGATGACGGTAATGATGGGAAATGGTTTGATAAAATCGCTTTAAAGGAAGCTATCCGTGAATTAGATGAACGTGAAAGACTCATTGTCTATTTAAGATATTATAAGGACCAAACACAATCTGAGGTTGCCCTTAGGCTTGGGATTTCCCAGGTTCAAGTATCACGACTTGAAAAAAAGATATTGCAGCAAATGAAAGGCCGTATGGATCTCTGATTCATACGGTTTTTTTTGTTGTATACTGGATTTTTTTGGATTTCATGAAAAAGTTGCTTATTACTCATACTATTTTTACGAGGAAATCTTTGTGTGGGAAGTGAATGTTTTGGAAGAAACAATATACATCCGCATGCGGAATCGTGTCCAATCTCCGCCTGAAGAAAAAGTATTGTTAAAAGATATTGCCCAAGTCATTGCCCCAGAAGAAGTTCTTTCACATTTACAAACTATGATGATTCATCAATTATTAGATGCGGAACAGAATATTGTCATCATAGATGTCATGAAAGTAATCTACTTAATAAAAAGAGAATTTGGAGAAATGGAAGTTCAGACCATTGGCCCAGCTCAAACCATTATTGAAGTTACTTATAAGAAAAAAGGAGTTTCCATTCCCTATTTTCTGTTAATATGGTTTCTCTTATTTTTTGGTTCAGCCATGGCAATAATGAATTTTCATGATGATGTAAGTATGCAAAGTGTCCAAGAAAAAATATACACTATCATAACAGGAAAAAAAGAAACAAAACCTTTACTTTTTCAAATCCCCTATTCTGTTGGACTAGGCTTGGGAATGATTCTATTTTTTAATCACTTTTTTAAGAAACGGATTAATGATGAACCAAGTCCTCTAGAGGTAGAAATGTTTAATTATCAAATGGATTTAGATAACTACGTAATTATTCATGAAAATAAAGAAAGTATGAAAAAAATCAGTGATGATTAGTATTTTAGCGATTATTTTTTTAGGTGTAGCAAGCGGACTGGCAGTAGGTTCTGGTTTTGTAGCTTTTCTTACCGTTCTCGGGGTTATCCCAAGACTAACACAGCTGAGCAAGACGATGAAAATGATTCAACAATATGAATGGGCCGTGGTTTTAGGTGCGCTAACCGGGGTAGGAGCGAGTCTTAGAGATCCTGTTTTACATATTCCTTCCTTTCCGCTAATTTTTTTAGGAATCACTGGTGGGATTTTTTATGGAATGCTGGCTGCCGCCCTTACAGAGGTATTAAATGTCTTCCCTATCCTTGCCAAAAGAATCCGATTAGATGGAGAAATTGCCATATTAATTATGGCGATTGTATTAGGGAAGATTTTCGGATCTATCTTCCAATGGGTTTACTTTGTCCATCATTAAAAACTATTGAAAACAGTCTAGCACCAGCGCTTAGCAGGGCGCTTACGCTTTTCTGATGAAAGGACATCACAGAATGAGCAATCGGAGGCGTGTTATTTTAATAACTGATGGTGATGAATATGCAAAGAGGGCTGTACAGCTTGTTGCTAAGGAAATTGGCGGCAGGTGTATTTCTAGTTCCCAAGGTAATCCGTCAACCTTAACTGGTCAGAAAATAGTCCAGTTAATAAAAAAAACTCCGCACGATCCTGTTCTAGTGATGTTTGATGATAGTGGAATAGTTGGAGAAGGTGCAGGTGAAAATGCTTTGAAATTTGTTGCCGGACATGAAGATATTGATGTCCTGGGCATCATTGCGGTTGCAGCAAAATCAAGGCATGAGGAATGGACAAGAGTGGATGTAAGCATCGATCGTGATGGGAATTTAACTCCATATGGTGTAGATAAATATGGTATACCTGAGCTTGAAATTGGAAGAATAAATGGTGACACCGTGTACTGTCTGGATGAATTGGAGGTCCCTATCATCGTAGGAATTGGCGATATTGGCAAAATGTCTAGACATGACTCCTACAAGAAGGGGTCCCCAATAACGAAAAAAGCAGTGGAGCTTATACTTGAAAGGAGTGGCTTCCATGTCAAGAAGTAATGAACATAAATGGCCAATCCCCGAATCAGTAAATGAAATTGAAAATTATATGAAACAACGGGTAGGTCTTGGGGTAAGCTTTGATTTTGGCGTTAGGAAATTAAAAATTCTCAAAAAAGACGTACATATCTACTTTGTAAACGGCTTATGTGATTCCCGCTTCGTAATTGAATTAATTGAAGAATTAGTTGAAATCAATGACCATGAAAAATTATCATCAGATTTCTTTAAGGTAATTGAAAATAGGCTAATTAATCAATCGGTTGAACAAGCAACCACACTTGATTACATTGTTGATAAGGTTTTGTCTGGATTAGTTGCTGTAGTAATGGAAGGGGAAAATACAGCTTTTGTCATTGATGTTAGAAGCTATCCAGGAAGGCAGCCTCAAGAACCCGATACAGAAAAGGTGGTTAGAGGGTCTCGTGATGGGTTTGTTGAAAATATTATTTTGAATACTGCCTTAACGAGGCGGCGAATTCGAGATGAACGTCTTCGCTTTGAAATGCTAAAGGTAGGAGAACGGTCCAAAGCAGATGTAGCTTTAGGCTATTTGGAAGATGTGGCAGATCCGGATATGATAAATATTATCCGCAAAGAAATTCAAGCTATTAAAACAGATGGAATTCCAATGGCCGATAAAACCATAGAAGAATTCATTCTAAAACAGGGTTGGAATCCCTTCCCGCTCGTAAGATATACGGAGCGTGCTGATATCGCTGCAACGCATATTCTGGAAGGGCATGTTGTAATTTATGTTGACACCTCCCCAAGTGTCATAATCACTCCTACGACATATTTCCACCATCTACAGCATGCAGAGGAATTTCGCGAATCTCCTGCAATGGGAACATTTTTGCGTTGGACGCGTTTTTTAGGCGTACTAACGTCTATTTTACTCCTCCCACTATGGATGCTATTCGTATTAGAACCATCCTTATTACCTGAAAGATTCTCGTTTATTGGACCAAATGAAACAACAAATATCCCGATTATTGTTCAGATTTTCTTGGCTGATTTTGGGATTGAGTTTTTACGGTTAGCCGCCATACATACACCTACACCACTATCGACAGCCATGGGTTTAATAGCTGCGGTATTAATTGGACAGATAGCGATTAGTGTTGGGCTGTTTGTTCCTGAGGTAATTTTGTATGTCGCAGTTGCAGGGATTGGCTCTTTTACAACTCCTAGTTATGAGTTAAGCGTTGCAAACAAAATTGGTCGATTGACATTGTTGATTTTTGTCTCGTTGTTTCATTTGCCAGGATTTGTGATTGGGACGACTGTGTTCTTTCTCTGCATAGTAAAAATCCGTGCCCTAAATACACCATACCTATGGCCGTTTCTTCCATTTGAGCCAAAAGGATTTTTACAAATTATTGTGCGCCGAGCCATACCAGGTTCCGTACTCAGACCAAGTATTGTCCATCCAAGAAACCGTTACCGACAACCACCTAAAGCAAACGAGAAATAATTGCACTTTTCAAACAGGTATGCTAGAATATTTTAATTAAATAAAGGAATAAAGTGTAAAAATAGGCAGTTTCTTTTGGAGATTCTGTCTATTTATTATTATCATTAGGGATTGTACGCATAAACTATAGTAAGTGATTGGGAGAGAGGGAAGGGAATGTATTTTTACGGGACAACAGGGGTAAATAAAAATGGGAATTTGGAAATTGGCGGAGTTGATTCTGTCCAGTTAACAAAAGAATTTGGAACTCCCCTTTATGTATATGACGTTGCATTAATGCGAGAGAGGGCCCGGTCCTTTAAGCAGGCATTTGAAGAACAAAATATTAAGGCTCAAGTTGCCTATGCGAGTAAAGCTTTTTCTACTATAGC
Source organism: Bacillus sp. AFS006103 (assembly GCA_002559145.1). Lineage (GTDB taxonomy): Bacteria > Bacillota > Bacilli > Bacillales > Cytobacillaceae > Neobacillus. The sequence goes on along the minus strand of NTXX01000012.1, from coordinate 102,955 downwards.
GATGATTCAGCTTGCTGAGGAAGAGGGGTTGTCACTCGACGTAGTATCAGGTGGGGAATTATATACTGCATTGGTTGCAGGATTCCCGGTTGAGCGAATTCATTTTCATGGGAATAATAAAAGCAGAGAAGAATTAGAAATGGCTTTGGATCAGGAAATTGGTTGTATTGTGGTTGATAATTATTTTGAGCTTGAACTTTTGAAAACTATATCCATCGAAAAAAATGCCCATGTGAACATCTTGCTAAGGATCACTCCGGGTATTGAAGCACATACGCATGATTACATTTTAACTGGGCAGGAAGATTCGAAGTTTGGGTTTGATCTTCAAAATGGACAAGCGGAAGAAGCGCTAAAAATGGCACTTGAAGTTGAAAACTTTGAGGTCCTTGGACTCCATTGCCATATTGGATCACAGATTTTTGAAACAACCGGATTTTTATTAGCGGCAAAAAAGATTGTTGAAAAAATGGAAGTATGGAAGCATAAGCTTACCTTTGAAGCCAAAGTATTAAATTTAGGTGGGGGCTTTGGAATCCGCTATACAAAAGAGGATGAACCCTTACAACCCTCACAATATGTAAGTGAAATTATACGTGAGGTCAAAAAGTTAACTGAAACCTATTCATTAAAAATGCCGGAAATTTGGATAGAGCCTGGTCGCTCGCTTGTTGGTGACGCAGGAATTACCCTTTATAAAGTGGGTTCTTCCAAGGAAGTCCCTGGTGTTAGAAAGTATTTAGCAGTTGACGGTGGAATGAGTGATAATATTCGACCGGCCCTTTATCAGGCCAAGTATGAGGCTGTTCTAGCAAATAAGCCGTTAACGAAAGCAAATAAAACAGTCTCCATCGCAGGGAAATGCTGTGAATCTGGGGATATGTTAATTTGGGATTTACCGCTTCCGGAAACTGGAGAAGAAGATATACTTGCCGTTTTTTGCACGGGTGCCTACGGCTATTCTATGGCAAATAACTATAATCGAATACCGCGTCCAGCAGTTGTTTTTGTAGAAAACGGGACAGCTACTCTTGTAGTAAAAAGAGAAACTTTTGCAGATTTAATCCAGCATGACTTACCGTTGAAATAGAAAAAGATGCCGCTAAAAATAGCGGCATCTTTTTCATTCTGTTGAAAAAGTCTTTTGTCAATAGACAAAATAGTAAAAAAATTATAAAATCTCCTCGAAGCTATATAAAAAAGAGGAGGTTTTTTTATGCTATTCTCGCATTCTCCTCATCAAGTTGAACAGAATCGAAAATTTTATTTCCAAATGTATGATAGTACACATCAATTAGTTAAGCTGGATCAAACGATGAATTGGTATGATCTTTATGAAAAACTAAAACCCTATTTTCCAAAGCGAAATGGTCGACCTACTGTCGATCCAATTGTATTGGTAAAAATCCTTATGATTCAAGGTTTGGAAGGATTTCGTTCGATCCGCTTTACATGTAAGCAAGTTCAATCAAACGCGACATATCGGTGGTTTTTAGGAATATCCCCATTTAAAAAAGTACCAGATCATTCTACCATCTCAAGATTTCTCTGGATAAGACTAGGTGGACCAACTTTCTGGAGAAAGCTGTTCAATTTTCATTTAAGCATGATTAATCAAGAAGGATTCCTCTCACACGAAACTTGGGTTGCAGATGAAACAGAATTAAAAGCTAATGCTAATAAACGAATAAGAGAAGTACATATCATTGAAAAGTTGAGCAAAGAAGAGAGGGAAAATTTACTGTTAATTAATCAGTTCCGAAACAGGTATGGCAAGAAACCATTAAAAGAGAAAGAAGACCAGAAAAAGCTTAAACGTGAAAATAGGAGCCCTGTTGACCCAGATGCTCGATTATCAGTAAAACACGAAAAACGTGGACAGTTTGCGTACTTTGAACACCGGGTGGTTGATTCCCTTCATAATTTTATTATTGCAACTGAAGTCACAGCTGCAAATGTGCCAGGGCATAAAATTCTTCCATCCCAGTTGGATTCCTTACGGAATCTTTTTGGTCGTTACTCTGCTGAGATTGCTTTAGATTCGGGTTACTATAATGCACGATTGGCGAAAGAATTATTTAATCGAGAGATTTTTGCTTATATTGCGTATCGCAGACAACCCAATAAAGAGCATCCAGAATGTCGTAGAATCCAGTTTCATAAAGTAAGGGAAGACTTCTACAGTTGCCCCTGTGGTGTTCCGTTTTCCTATCGAACCACAACACGCGACGGTTACCACGAATTCAAGCCACCAAAAGGTGGGTGCGAGGGATGTTCTTTTGTAAAAGAGGCTGGAGAAGACCGAACACTTCGGGTATCGATTCACCACGCCATTTACGACCAAATACGTAAACAACGTCTATCGTACCGTGGAAAAATCTTACGTTTTGTTCGACCTGCTACGGTAGAATTAAGTTTCGCGCATAGTAAAGAACTCCACGGTATGCGCTATGCGCGTTACCGTGGAGTCCTAAAAGTAGAGACGCAAGTTTTGATGACAGCCATCATTCAAAACTTGAAAAAGTGGACCAAACTCCGCTCGTTACAGAAAATTGGTCTACACCTCACTAATGAAATTATAGAAGATTCAGAATAACTTTTCAAACAATGAATTCCATGTGAAATTTCACAGGAATTTCATTGACCAATTTGTTTTTCAACACTAAGAAAAAGATGCCGCTAAAAATAGCGGCATCTTTTTGTTAGGCTCTTTTCGTAAACTTTGTTGTTTTTGGAGCATAATACTGTTCACTTACTTAGTTCCTGGGCAATTTTCGCAAATGTTCTTACGAAAAGATGCCACGAAGTATCTAGTTATACGGGTTTATAAACTTATACGAAAGACAACAATCTATGCGAAAATAGCCTTTTGTTAAGAAAACAATGCTTTAATGGCATCAATGAGCCAGATGAAAAACTGTTTTAATTTTTCTAAAAATCCTTGCCCCTCTTCCGATTGAAGAAATTTTGAAATACGATCTTTGGCTTTGTTTAGCTGGTCACTAACTTGGTTCCAATCAATATCTAAATCCTTAAGCTTATTAAAAAAGTCCATTAAACGTTTCATTTCTTCATCAGTAAGTGTAACATTTAATTCATTGGCGGCTTGTTCAATGATTTTTTGTAATTCTTGATCATTTTTTGGTTTATTCTTGGCAATCTCTTCTTTCACTTTAGCAATTAATGCTGTAGCATTTTTATTACCAATGGAATCACCTAGTTTAGCGGTTTCGACCATTTCCTGATTTGCGGCTTGTTTTACTTCTTCAGGAATCGTCTTATCTGCTGAAATTTCATAGGCTTTTATAATGCCAGTTAGCGCAGCAGTTCCAGAAACCGTAATGGGGGCTGTAATATAAATCTTTGCATCCTTAACACCCGCTGTAATAAGGGCATTGACATACATCTCGTCCGTAACCCAGTTAATATTTTTGGTTTTGACGGAAATCCCAGATCCCTTAGGTTGAATCGTTATGGCAGAAGATGATATTGCCTTTGTACCGATAAGCGCTTTTGATACGTATTTCCCTAAATATTGATGTTCCTCCTGATTCGATACCGTTACTATTTGAACATCTTCTGGGGCACCCATTTCCGATAATAGTGTTTCCTTTTGACTAGTTGTTAAATTTTCACCAAGTGTAACAATCATATCACCTTCAGCCATGTCAGCAAAAGTGTGGACCGGATTGAAAATTAACAAACTTAACAGTAAATAAATAAGAATTTTTTTCATAGTTTCCTCCTCGTCAACTCTAAAAGGTAGTAATGAATCGTTCATTTATATAATATAACCGATTCCACTAATAATAACGTAAATAACAACGTGGAAGTTTCATAGATAGTAAATCTTAACTGGGAAAATGCAAAATTTGTAAGCAGAATAGATTATTTTTGTAATTTAGTGTAGAATGGAGGTCGTGGACAAACATCTTCAAAACTATTTTTGGAGGAAGCAATTTCATGAAGAGAAGTAACTGGATTTTGTTTAGTATTCTTATTGGTCTGTCCGCTTTATGGGGGATTATCTATTGGATTTTTATTGGACCACGACATTAAGAATAATTTTGATTGATGATTGGCCTTTTAATATGTATCATGATGATTAATGAAACATAATATCAGCCACTACATATAATGAATAATGTTTAATATTGATTTTCTTGGTAAAAATATACTATTGTTAAACCAAATAATTACATCGGTTTATTTAATATAATGAGGGATCTAAATGTTAATTCGTTATAAAAAGACATTCGAAAAAATTGCCATGGGTTTATTGTCCTTTATGCCCAGCGAAAAAGATTTAAAAAAGCTCCAGCATACCATGAAGGAATATGAAACAGAAGAAGATTGGCACCTATTCCTCTGGAAAGAAGAAGATATCATTGGGCTTTTAGGTGTCCTAAATCACAATGATACCAATACTTTAGAAATCCTTCATATCTCCGTTAATCCTTCACATCGTTTTCAGGGGATTGGTAAAAAAATGGTGAAGGCACTGACAGAAATGTATGCAGAAAAGGAAATTACGGCTAATGAAAATACGGCCGCTTTTATTGAAAAATGCGATCTTTGCTAGATTTACACTCAAAAGGCAGTGAATAAATTTATTCACTGCCTTTTCGTATCTTTAATGACTGGTTTCTTTCTTCAATGATGGGGGATCTGTCGCGTAATTTATGACGGTTAACTAGTAAATTATTAGTAAGATCACTCTCATTACCCCATGTAAAACCCTTTTGTTCACTTACTTTTTTTGCTGCTTCTAGTAAGGTTGAATTACTTAGCGGTAAAAAAATGCTCCTATATAATTCACCTTTTTGCAGTGCGGTAATCTGTCTATTTAATAAGTGATGGAAATCCACATGATGGATTCCGAGTTTTGTCAGGAAATCAGAATGTAATTCAAAAATCTTTATTGCTTTTATTAATGTTCGTCGAGCACCGCTAAAATTACTTCGACGATGATGGTAAGCAGATACAGATAATAAAATAAAACCGACCCAAATGGAATTTTTATTTTTGGGGTCTGTCTTTTTCCAGTAATCCTCAAGTAATTCATGACACTCGAAATAATCACGATCCCCATGAAAATGGGCTAAAAAATCGATATACTCACTCGGGTACAAGCAATTCCCCCCCTAATAAAATGTATAGTCTAGTTTATCATATTTGAAGGGGTCCCCTAAGAAAATAATCTTCAAAAAAAGCCCGTCATGATTGACGGGCAAAGTAGTTCTAAATAAAATTGGCACCATAGTGGACAGTTTTATGTGTATACCTGTACATATACCTAATGTTTATTAATATACCCAGGAAGCACCAACAATAATTAACAAGATAAATAGAACTACAATTAAAGCAAATCCGGATCCAAATCCGTGTTCAGACATATTCATTACCTCCTAAAAGATGTTTTGTTCTTTTCCTTGTCATCATATGTAGGATATTTGTCCATTGTTATGGGCAAACATCATGTTTTGGTAATATTCCCTCGCCAATTTGATTTTTTTATTGGATAACCTTATTTAATCCTCTATACTATTAATAGTCGAAGTAAATACTTAACGAACTTATTAATTAAAGAATTTTGGTGATATCGTGCCATATCAGGTGAAAATTGATGCATTTGAAGGACCGTTAGATTTGCTGCTCCATTTAATTAATGGGCTGGAAATTGATATATATGATATTCCTGTTGCCCAAATTACCGAGCAATACTTAATTTATATAAAGACGATGAATGAACTAAAGCTCGATGTTGCAAGCGAGTTTTTGGTTATGGCAGCCACATTGCTCGTAATCAAGAGTAAAATGCTTTTACCGAAGCATGCGGAAGTTCTTGAAGAAAACGATACTGACATGATATATGAAGAAGATCCAAGAGACGAACTTGTTGAGCGCCTTATTGAGTATCGAAAATATAAAGAAGCAGCTCATGACTTAAAAACCATGGAAGTAGACCGCGGGCTAATGTTTACGAAGCCGCCAAGTGATCTTTCTGAGTTTGCGAAAGAGAAACAACCGGAAAAAGCGGAGCTAAATGTTTCTCTGTATGATATGCTGGCAGCTTTTCAAAAATTAATGCGACGAAAGAAACTTCAGCGCCCGATGGCGACAAGAATTACACGTCAGGAAATATCCATTGAAAAAAGAATGAATGAAATTATGGTTGAACTAAAGCAGCTTAAAGTTCAAATAAACTTTAATGATTTATTTCCTTATCCTGCTAAGGATCATATCGTGGTCACCTTTTTAGCTGTTTTGGAGCTTATAAAAAGAAAAGAGATTGACGCCCAGCAACAAGAGAATTTTGGAGACATTTATGTTAAAGCCGTACAGGAAGGGGCAGAAATGATTGGAAATCGTTAATTGGAGCAGTATTCTAGAGAGCCTGTTATTTGCTGCAGGGGATGAAGGGCTTTCACTGAAACAGGTTGCTGAGGTGCTAGAGGTAAATGAGCTAAAGGCAAGTGAAATCATTGAGGATCTAAAAAAAGAATATGAGCGAGACACCAAAAGGGGAATTATGATGGTCCAGCTTGCTGGTACCTATCAGTTAGCAACCAAGAAAGAAAATGCTGCATATCTCAAGAAACTAGTGGATTCCCCCCATACTTCCACCTTGTCACAGGCAGCATTAGAAACATTGGCAATCATTGCCTATAAGCAACCAATCACCCGTGCTGAAATCGAGGAAATCCGCGGGGTGAAAACAGAACGTCCGTTGCATACACTAATGGCAAAAGCATTAATTAAAGAGGTTGGCCGCGCCGAAGGTACTGGTAGAGCTTATTTATATGGGACAACGAAGGAGTTTCTTGACTACTTTGGTCTAAAAAGTATTGAAGAACTTCCACAGCTTCCAGACAAGGCAGATGATGAATTTATTCAAGAAGAAGCAGATCTATTTTTTGAGAAATTTTCAGAAACGATTAACTCTTAATTTTCCAATACTTGCTTGAATTTATGATAAAATAAATGTAAGTGGAATATTCAATTCTTTTTAACAAGTTTAAAATATTTACATGCAATATTGTCATTGGCCAAGGAGTGGAATTCATTTGTTAATTAAAGATTGTAAAGGCATTGAATTAGAAAAAGAAAAATCAAATACTTCTGAGGATTTTTTTAACAGGAGCGAAGTTACCTTTGTTGAAGATGGTGTAGAAAAAACACTTCATATTTTGTATGTTAGGTATTTTGATGAGATCCGTCACGAATTCACACCATACGAGCAAGATCCTATTTTTGTTCAGCAAGGACATGAGACGACTTTTAAAGACATTGTAGGACTTGTATGTCTCTTGAAAAATCCAGGCTTGCGCAGTCGAAAAAGGCTTTATATCAATTCAAAGCAGGAATTTGCTACTTATTTTCAAGATATCAACTATAATAAATTACCTGAAATTTTTCTTTCTCTTAACGAAAAGAAAGAATATGAGCTTCGTTCTCCGCTTGAGTTCATTTTACAGCCAAAATAGTAAAGTATACGAAGTAAAAATTTAGGGGGTAAACAATGGGCAATACATTGGTAAAAACACAATTAAATGATGTAAAGAATTTTTTAGGGGATTCTATCTTAAAGTTAGAGAATTTTTTAAATGAAGCAACAATTTCGCAATTGAATTTAGAAAATGAAGAGGACCTTCAGTATAATAAATTGATCTTTGCAAATTTACGGAAATTAGCGGTCTATAGTGAAGAAGGGTTGGATGCGTGCTCTGTTATTTTGCAAGGCAGCCCATTTCAAAAAGCAGCCGCAGAAAAAACTCTGTATAAAATTTATCATCAATGTATTGAAGAATTTTTCTCGCCTAAGAATGATGCTTGGTTCGAGGACAGCAGGTCCGCCTACACCGGTAGAAACTCGATAAAGTTTTATCGAAATGTAACTGATCCTATTGTACAGTTAGTCAAAAGTTTAGAAGGTGAGTTTCAAAGGATTAGAGAAGAACTTGAATACTATGAAACAGATTACCGAACTAAAATGATTCAATCCAAATAAGAAATATTTTTGAAGACTGTCCTCATAGGGCAGTCTTTTATCGTGTTCTTAATTAACCGTATCCTTCATACCATCTAGGTAGGTTGTTATAATCTATTGTCAGGAAGAAGGGGAAGTATGGATCGTTTTAGTCAATATGTTAACGAATTGTTTGAATGGAATGAACAAATGAAACAGTTTCTTCAATCCGAAAAGGAGGGGGGGAACTCTGAATTATGGGAACATCTTGATCATTTCACGGAGTTAATTGAAAGTACAGGCAGACAATTATCAAATGAAGAGCTGTTAAGCCTTCAAGCGAAGGCCGAGCATATTCATGAGCAAATGGAAAATTACTTTAAAAGAAAACAAGACAGTGGAGTTCTTGTGCCGTCAGAAAAAGTGGTTCCCCCTGGGGGCCATACACTCCCTGACCTCACTTTCCCCTATAATGCATTAGAACCATATATTTCAGAGGAAATCATGAAGCTTCATCATGATAAGCATCATCGATCATATGTGGATGGGTTAAATAAAGCAGAACTTAACCTAAAAAAAGCCAGGGAAACGAATGATTTTTCCTTAATAAAGCATTGGTCACGGGAGCTTGCCTTTCATGGTTCAGGACATTATCTTCATTCAATTTTTTGGAAAAACATGAGCCCGAATGGCGGTGGGGCTCCTCATGGTCTTTTAAAAGCTGGAATCGAGAATTACTTTGGGAGTTTTGTGGCGTTTAAAAAACAATTTTCTGAAGCCGCCAAGCAAGTCGAAGGAGTGGGATGGGCAATTTTGGTTTGGTCTCCACGGGCGCGGCATTTAGAAATACTGCAGTCTGAACGACATATGCTATTGACTCAGTGGGATACTATTCCGCTCCTGGTATTGGATGTTTGGGAGCATGCGTATTATTTACAGTATAAAAACAAAAGGCCGGAATATGTCGACAATTGGTGGAACATAGTCAATTGGCATGATGTTGAGATGCGGTATGAAAAAGCAACAGACATCAAATGGCCAGCCTATTAAAAAGTTTAGCAGACGACAAAATGTTGTCTGCTTTCGTTTTTCTATCTCAAATAGTCATAACGAGCCTTGTCCTGCATAAACTTGTACAAGAAAAACGAAAAGCAGAAGTGCCTTCCTTGGCATGGAAGCCAGATAACTATACAAGGGGACGAGGTTAATCTAATGAGAATGATATGGAAGCTAGTTATTTTTTCTCTCATAGTCTCAATATTCATTGCTAACATTCCTCAAAAGGTGGATGCTTCTGTTTCCGTAAGTGCAGCAAGTGCGGTGTTGATAGAGCAGAAATCAGGTCGAATCCTTTACGAGAAAGATGCTCATACCAAACGAAGGATTGCGAGTATAACTAAAATAATGACTGCGAAACTAGCGATTGAATCCGGGAAAATGAATCAATACGTAAAAGTAAGCGACCAAGCCACTCGTGCGGAAGGTTCGTCCGTCTATTTAAAGCCCGGTGAAAAAATTAAGCTTAAGGACCTGGTTTATGGTTTGATGCTAAGGTCCGGAAATGACACGGCGGTAGCGATTGCCGAGTATGTTGGAGGCAGTGTAGAGGGGTTCGCCTACTTGATGAATTTAAAGGCAAAGGAAATCGGGATGTTAAATACTCATTTTTCCAATCCACATGGCTTAGATGACCATGAAAATCATTACTCAACTGCCTATGACATGGCAGTGTTAATGCGTTATGCCATGCAAGATAAAACCTTTAAGAAAATATCCGGCACAAAGGTATATAGAGCGCCAAACCCGACAGAAGATTGGGATCGTGTCTGGAAAAATAAAAACCGCTTACTTACAAAATATAAATATACAACCGGAGGGAAAACCGGTTTTACAAAACGAGCAAAAAGGACATTGGTAACAACTGCAACAAAAGGAGATATGAACCTTATAGCGGTAACCTTGGACGGACCAGACGATTGGAATGATCATATTTCCATGTATGAAAGTGGATTTAAAGGGTTTGATATGGCCGAAGTCCTCTCACAAGGGAAAATTGAGGGTGTTAAAAATAAGTATTATAAGAACCATTTATATGTTAAAAAAACAATTGTCTATCCCGTAACAAGCGAAGAAATGGATCTATTTTCTATTAAATATAAGTTGAACAAGCCAATCAAAAAGTTTGATAAGGATAAGAAAACTGACGAAGTTGTGGGTAAGGCAGCCGTTTACTTGGATGGAAGGGTAATCAAAGAAACCCCCATTTACTATCAGAATATGCCAGAACCTAATAAAGGGCTGCTGAATTCTGTAAGGGAAATTTTCCTTACGATTATTGGTGTAAAGTCCAATGGTTAATTATATCTGGGTGTTTATGACGGTTGTTGGATTTATCTTTGCATTAATTAATGGAACGATGGCTGAAGTGAATAAAGCCATTTTTGACGGGGCGAAAGAAGCGGTGACCCTCTGCATTGGACTCATTAGTGTCCTCGTCTTTTGGCTTGGCATGATGCGAATCGCAGAAGAGTCTGGCCTGTTAGAACGTTTATCTAAACTATTTCGACCACTTGTCAAACGATTATTTCCTGAAGTACCAGTAAATCATCCGGCAATGGGTTATATATTATCTAATATGATTTCAAACATGTTTGGTTTGGGAAATGCAGCCACTCCTCTTGGTATTAAAGCGATGGAGGAATTAAAAAAGTTAAATGGAGGAAAGGATTCAGCGAGCAGGTCCATGGTGACTTTTTTAGCAATTAATACGGCTAGTATTACTATAATTCCGACAACTGTCATCGCGATTAGAATGAATTATCATTCTGCTTCACCTACAGAGATTGTCGTTCCGACGATTATAGCAACCATTATCTCTGCGTTAGGTGCAATCATCATTGACCGTTATTTCTATTATCGCAGAAGCAGAAAAGGATGAAGAAACATGGAGCTGATCTCGGTTATATCATTAACATTTATCCCTTTACTCATTGGGTTTATTCTATTATATGGCACCTTCAAGCACGTTCCGACCTATGAAAGCTTTGTTGAAGGTGGAAAAGAAGGAATTAAAATCGCATTCTCCATTATCCCCTTTCTTGTTGGAATGCTAGTGGCCATCTCTATATTTCGGGCATCCGGTGCACTAGATGCTTTAATGAATTGGATACGCCCAGTCATGAAATCTATTGGAGTACCCGCTGAAATTGTACCATTATTGTTCATCAGACCGATATCTGGAAATGCTGCGCTGGGAATGACTAGTGATTTGATAGCTGTATATGGACCGGATTCATTTATTGGCCGCCTAGCATCTGTTTTACAAGGAAGTACTGACACGACTTTTTATGTGTTAACTGTCTATTTCGGTGCAGTAGGTATAAAAAAAATGGGGGATGCCCTAAAAGTTGGCCTCCTCGCCGATGTAGTTGGAATTATTGTGGCGATAGTAGTTGTTGCGATGATTTTTGGAACAAAATAATCTTAAAGTCATGAGCATGTTCATTTTGAACATGCTATTTTATATTCCAGTAATAATACCCGTTACTTTGAAAAGTGAAGTAATTGTGTCATAATTCATAAGGATAGGTTTCTGTGTTCGCTTCACTGGTAATAGGAAAATACTGTTACTCAGCAGGAAACAAGTAGCTAAATACAGCCATCTTATCTTTTTATACAGATAAATTCGAGGTGGAATGAATGGAAAGATTGCAAAAAGTAATCGCTCAAGCGGGCATTGCTTCAAGAAGAAAATCTGAGGAATTAATTAAAGAAGGGCGAGTAAAGGTTAATGGAAAGGTTGTTATAGAACTTGGTCTGAAGGTATCTTCATCTGATAGGGTGGAAGTGAATGGAATTCAGATTGAAAAAGAAGAACCTGTTTATTTCCTTTTATATAAACCAAGAGGAGTTATATCAAGTGTTAATGACGAGAAGGGTAGAAAAGTGGTTACTGATTACTTTCAACATTTTAAAGAAAGAATTTTTCCAGTTGGACGCCTTGATTATGATACATCAGGATTATTAGTATTAACGAATGATGGAGAATTTGCTAATTTACTCATGCATCCGAAAAGTGAAATTGACAAAGTGTATGTTGCAAAGGTTAAAGGAATACCATCAAAAGAAAATCTTAGGAAGCTTGAAAAAGGAATTCGTCTAGAAGACGGGAAAACAGCCCCGGCAAGAGTGAAATTGCTTTCTGCTGATAATAAAAAACAATCTGCGATTGTTGAAATTACCATCCATGAAGGTAGAAATCGTCAAGTTCGCAGAATGTTTGAAGCAATTGGTCATGATGTATTGAAATTAAAGCGTGAACGATATGCATTCTTAACACTGAATGGTTTAAAAACGGGCGATGCAAGAGAACTTACGCCACATGAAGTAAAGCAGCTTAGAGCATTGGGGAATGGAACTACGAAAAAAAATTCATAAAAATGTCACAATTAGTATTTTTCATTTCCACAGTACTTGTGTTGTAAAGTGCTATAATTAGACAAACTGTGTTGTGTGATCTACTGGAGGGGAATTAATGAAAAAACGGCGATTAGTTATTAGAACAATAATCCTACTTTTATTAGCGGCTGCCGTTGCTTATACGCTTTATGCTAATTTTACAAAAGATAATAAACAAAAAGTGACGGTTAATAGCATAGCACCTGATTTTGCACTGGTTGACATGCAGGGAAAAAAACATCGGCTTTCAGATTATCGAGGACAAGGGGTATTCTTGAATTTCTGGGGAACGTGGTGCCCGCCTTGTAAAAAGGAAATGCCTTATATTAATAATCAATATAATCAATACAAGGATAATGGGGTTCAAGTAGTGTCAGTTGATATACAAGAATCAGAAATTGCAGTCAATCAATTTGCAGAACGCCTCAAGCTAGACTTTCCGATTATGATTGATAAAGACAAAGAGGTCATGAATACCTATGGAATTGATTTGCTGCCAGCCACCTTTTTGATTGATAAAAATGGCAAGGTAGTAAAGTATTATACGGGTGAGTTAACAGAAGAAAAAATTAGGGAGTTTATGGAGAAAATAAAACCTTAAGGTTGTTGGGAGTTTTTTCAATGAAAGATGTTAAATGTGAATGCGGACATGTAAATCCACATGGAACCGTTTTATGTGAAGCATGCGGAAAGATTCTGGATGAGCAAAATAACCCTGCAGAGCTTCTTGACATGCGTTATGAAGGAAGTGCACGACGTTCACAAACATACAATAAAACATTTATTGATAAAATATGGAATTTTTTTTCCTCCGTTAAAGTCGGCGTTTGGCTAATAATTATTACCTTAATTGCTTCCGCACTTGGAACAATTCTTCCGCAAGAAATGTATATTGACCTGCCGGCAGATGTTTATTATGAGCAGGAATACGGGTGGGTTGGTAAACTCTATTACCAATTAGGCTTCAATAATTTATATAGCTCTTGGTGGTACTTATTATTAATTGCAATGATAGGTATATCCTTGGTCATTTGTAGTCTCGATCGGGTGGTGCCATTATATAAAGCCCTGAAGGCCCAACGGGTGACAAGACATGAAGGCTTTTTAAAACGTCAGCGTATTTTTGGCGTAAACGATAGTACGGATGAAAAGGATTTCATGGCAATTAAGAAGCATCTTAAGGAAAGACGCTATCAGGTTCGTGAAGAAAATGGGGATATTTTAGCTGAAAAAGGGCGTTTTTCTCGCTGGGGTCCATACGTAAACCATGTTGGCTTAATCATTTTTTTATTTGGCGGAATGCTCCGCTTTATTCCGGGGATGTATGTAAATGAAGATCTTTGGGTACGGGAAGGTGAAACAGCTGTAGTGCCGGAAACAGATGGACAGTTCTATATTCAAAATAACAAATTCATTCTAGAGCATTACGATAAAAATAAAGATAAGACCTTTGAAAAAGCGATTAGTATGGCAGGGGAGGTTGTGAAAAACTACCAATCCAACGTTGTCTTATATAAGCGTGTTGGACAAAATCTCCCAGGTGAGAAACCCAAACTGAAGAAGATTGAAGATTATAAGGTCCGAGTTAATTTACCGCTCACATATGAAGGTTATTCCGTTTTCCAAGCTTCCTTCAGGAGTGAATTAAATAAGATGTCATTTGCATTGACAAATAAACAGACTAAAAAGTCAGTAGGCGAGCTTAAGGTTGACCTTAGAGATCCAAAGACGAAGTATGATCTAGGGAATGGATATTCTGTTGAAATTCTAAACTATTTTCCTGACTTTGAGTTTGCAGAGAATGGGGAGCCTACAACGAAATCTCGAGTCCCAAACAATCCTGCATTTGTCTTTAAAATGGTTTCTCCTGAAAAGCCAAAAGGAGAAACTAGTTTTGTGGCCATCAAGCAAACCATCGAGCCATTTGGGGATAATCAATATAAAATGGCATTTAAAGGAATTGAAACAAAAAATATATCAGGTTTTATTGTTCGTAAGGATTCAACATTATGGGCAATTATTTTGGGTGGAATCATATTTATGATTGGTGTCATCCAAGGAGCTTATTGGAACCATCGCCGAATTTGGATTCAAAATAAAAACGGACAAGTTTGGGTTGCGGCACATACAAACAAAAATTGGTATGGACTAAAAAAAGAAATTGAAACAGTATTAAAAGATACAAAACTTGTTTTGCCAGATGATCAAGTTCAAACGGAAGATACAGATAAATCTAAAGAAAAGGAGAGTGTCTAGTTGGTTACAATAAGCAGTAATTTATTATTTATTTCTTTTATTTTATATTTAGTTGCAACCCTTTTTTACGGCGGGTCTATTAAATCAAAAAAGCATTCGAGTGCAAAGGAAGGAACCAATAGATGGGGAAAGATTGCTGTTCTGTTAACTATTATTGGTTTTGTTTCACAACTGGGTTACTTTATCACTAGATGGATTGCTGCGGGACACGCACCTGTTAGTAACATGTTTGAATTCACAACATTCTTCGGGATGGCCCTTGTAGGTGCATTTATCGTTATTTATTTTATATATCGTACAACCTTACTTGGATTATTTACAATGCCTGTGGCTCTATTGGTTATTGCTTATGCGAGTATGTTTCCAAAGGATATTACGCCATTAATACCGGCATTACAAAGTTATTGGTTACATATTCACGTAACTACTGCAGCTATTGGGGAGGCCATTCTATCGATAAGCTTTGCAGCAGGGCTTATTTATCTCGTAAAGGCAATTGATCAAACAAAGTCCAGCAAACAAACATTTTGGCTTGAAATGGTAATGTTTGCGTTAGTTGCTGTGCTAGGCTTTGTTACTGTTTCATCCATATTTTCAGGTATGGGTTACCATGAAAAATTTAATTGGATTGATAAACATGATAACGCCGCAGTTGCTGAATATACGATGCCAGCCCTTTCAGGACCGCATAAGGGAGAATTACTAACAAAGGACGGATTTAGGCCTATATTCGAGGTTCCTGCCTTTATTAATGCAAAAAAATTAAATACCGTTATTTGGTCATTAATGGCGGGACTTGTTATTTATGGTTTAATTAGATTAATTTTACGAAAACGAATTGCTGCAGCACTAAAACCGATTGTTAAAAATATTAAATTAGACTTTGTTGACGAAATTAGCTATCGCTCGGTATTAATCGGTTTCCCAGTCTTTACTCTGGGTGCACTTATTTTCGCGATGATTTGGGCACAAATGGCTTGGTCACGATTTTGGGGATGGGACCCAAAAGAAGTTTGGGCATTAATAACATTTTTATTCTATGCAGCATTTTTACATCTTCGTCTTTCAAAAGGGTGGCATGGCGAAAAATCTGCTTGGTTAGCAGTAATTGGCTTTGTTATTATTATGTTTAACCTTGTGGCAGTCAATCTCGTTATTGCCGGACTCCATTCCTATGCTGGATAATCATTTGAAAATCGGATAAGGATATAATTTAATAACCTTCATTTACTAATAAGTGAAGGTTATTTATAAAATCTTCAAATGTAACAACAGTTGTCAAATTATTGACACTTTTAATAGGAGTAATTAGTACGAAAATATAGCATAAAACCAGCCCGTTTTGTAAAATAAACTCCATGGGGGGATTAATAATGGAAAAAGACGTGAAAATTTTAGTTGTGGATGATGAGGAAAGAATTCGCCGTTTATTAAAAATGTATTTAGAGCGTGAAGACTATACAATTGATGAAGCTGAAGATGGAACTGAGGCATTAGCTAAAGCATTTGCTAATGATTATGATGTTATTCTTCTTGACCTGATGATGCCAGGGAAAGATGGAATTGAGGTTTGTCGTGAATTAAGAGAAAAGAAGGCAACACCGGTCATCATGCTTACTGCTAAAGGGGAAGAAATTAATCGTGTCCAAGGCTTTGAAGTTGGCACCGATGATTATATTGTCAAACCTTTTAGTCCGAGAGAGGTTGTCTTACGGGTCAAAGCCTTGTTAAGAAGGTCTTCACAAACAAGTTACCTGCAAACGGAAACGACAACCAAAGACGTCATTGTATTCCCGCACTTAACCATTGATAATGATGCACATAGGGTAACTGCTGACGGTAAAGAAGTAAGTTTAACGCCAAAAGAATATGAATTGCTCTATTTCTTAGCGAAAGCACCGGATAAAGTATTTGACCGTGAACAATTACTTAAAGAAGTATGGCATTATGAATTTTTCGGCGATCTACGGACAGTTGATACACATGTAAAACGTCTTCGTGAAAAATTAAACAAGGTTTCCGAGCAAGCTGCCAGAATGATTGTTACAGTTTGGGGCGTAGGCTATAAATTTGAGGTTATTAATGAATGACGCTTTTAAGAAGTGTTGTTGGAAAGCTATGGTTAACGATCCTTTTACTAGTATCTTTTGTGCTTTTCATCTTAACCATTATGCTTCTCGAATTTTTCCAAAATCAAAATACGCTTGGGATGAAAAATGATTTAACCAATACAGCTGAGAAGATAGCAAACGTTTTAGAAGAGCATCCTAAAGAAAAATTGCCACTTGGACTAGAGATATCCTGGGAAATTATCGATAAAGTTAACAAAGTAGTTATTATTAAAAATGACAGAGAAATCTACTACTCTCCAAACACGGATATTTCAAATAGGTTATCTCTAACTGATATTCAAAAGGATCCCAAACTATCACAAGTATTTACTAAAGATTTATCCGTTGAAAAGGTTTCTACCCTTTCGTTTAATGATGGGAAAGACGGAGATAAGTATTCAATTATAGGTGTACCTTTACATCTTCCTGGGGAAGAAAAAAGTGCGGTTTTTATTTATCAATCAGTAGAAATAATGCAACAAACCACCCATGAAACAACAAAATTTATTTTACTTGTTGCAGGTGTTGCTATTATTCTTACGACTATTTTTGCCTTCTTTTTGTCCACAAGAATTGCAGCCCCTTTAAGAAAAATGAGAGAAGCAGCGTTTGAAGTGGCTAGAGGGAAATTCGATACAAAAGTCCCTATCCTTACCCATGATGAAATTGGTGAACTAGCAACGGCATTTAATCAGATGGGTAGACAGTTGAAGTTCAATATGAGTGCTCTTAGCCAAGAGAAAGAGCAATTATCGAGTATTTTAAGCAGTATGGCAGATGGAGTAATTACCTTTAATCGGGATGGGACAATTCTGATTACCAACCCTCCAGCTGACCGTTTTCTTCAGTACTGGTATTATGAAATGGGTGGAATTAGTACTGATTCCGAGGCCACACCACCAGAGGTAATGGATCTGTTTGAACAAGCTGTCGATACGGAAGCAGAACAAGTCGGTGAAATTTCATTTCAAGGCAGGCATTGGGTTATCCTGGTTAGTCCATTATATAGTAACCGGTTTATACGTGGTGCAGTTGCTGTTTTGCGGGATATGACTGAGGAACGACAGTTAGATAAAATGAGACAAGACTTTATTGCTAATGTCTCCCATGAGCTTAGAACACCTATATCGATGTTACAAGGCTATAGCGAGGCAATAGTAGACGATATCGCGGAATCACAGGAAGAGAAAAAGGAAATGGCAAAGGTCATCTATGATGAATCATTGCGAATGGGCCGGCTTGTCAATGAGTTGCTGGATTTAGCCCGTATGGAAGCAGGACATCTGCAATTAACAATGGAAGATGTTAATATTTCTTCATTTATTAATCGAATTATTCATAAGTTCCAGGGACTAGCTAAAGAAAATGAAATTCAATTGTATGCCGAAATAGAAAATGAAACCACCACTATTTCCTTCGATCCCGATCGAATCGAACAGGTACTCACCAATTTAATAGATAATGCCATCAGACATACACCAAAGGGTGGCTCTGTTAAATTAAGTGTGACTTCGGATGATAAGGGCATAATGATTAGAGTGAAGGATTCTGGTACTGGTATTCCCGATGAAGACTTACCTTTTGTCTTTGAAAGGTTTTATAAGGCGGATAAAGCTCGGACGAGAGGAAGAGCTGGAACAGGACTTGGACTAGCCATAGCTAAAAATATTATTGATGCACATCGTGGTCATATTTCTGTTCAGAGTAAACTAAATCACGGAACGACATTTTCCTTTTTACTGCCTCGAAAATAGTAATAAGAACAAGTATTTTGCCGATTGTTCTTGATTCACGAGGAACAACTTATAGCGGAAGCGACCGTTTTGCGACGTATGGATTGGAACCGCTCCGCATGAGATAAAGGAAACACGAAGAGCGTAAGCGATTCGATGTTGACTTATCGCAAGAAGGAGAGGGCCAATCCACTAGTCGCTGGTCGCTGCAGCTAGATACAACTTAAAGCTGCAGCTAGATACAACTTAAAGCGGAGCGAAAACTCATCCATTAAGGATGAGTTTTTTATGTCATGATTTTGGGAAATATATTCCAATTCACACCTTCCTTTTTGTCACAAAAAAGTCTATATTTATAAGGTGAAACTTTTTATACATATAAATCGACTAATATTATGAACGGGGAGGGGAATTGATGGACTCCGTTTTCGATGAACTTTACCAAAAATATCATCATGACGTTTTTCAATTTCTATTTTATATGGTCAGAAACAAAGAACATGCGGAGGATCTTGTCCAAGAGGTCTATATTAGGGTCTATAAATCTTATCGTCGTTTCGAAGGGAAAAGCAGTGAGAAAACCTGGTTGTTTTCAATCGCAAGAAATGTAGCCATTGATTTCTTCCGAAAACAAAAAGGATGGAAAGAACGATTATTCGAAAAATTTGATTGGTCCACCGATCAGCTGAAAGATGGATATCCTATACCAGAAGAGATCACGGTCCAAAAGGAAGAAATCCGATGGGTTTATAACTGCCTTGAATATTGCACAATGGACCAACGTACTGTTATTATTCTACGATATATACAAGATTTATCGATTGCTGAAACAGCCCAAGCATTAGGATGGTCAGAAAGTAAAGTGAAAACCACACAACACCGATCGTTAAAGGTCTTGAAGAAACATATGGAAATGTCATATGAAAAGGAGGGGGCGGCTAGTGAAAAAGTCAGAGTGGAGCGATAAGCAGCTCGAAGAATTATTAAGGCAAATGCCTAAGATACTAGATAATCGCAATCCTCGTGACATTTATCAAAATCTTAATATTAGAAAAAAGAAAATGAAACAATGGTTGCTGCCTGGCCTCGCTACTGCATGTGCATTGCTTATTTTTTTCATCTTAGTTCCTAAATTAATGATTGGAAATCAGTATGCTGAGGAGAAGGCGAGTCAAAAAGATGCTTCAGCTGGGCAGGAAGTGCAAAACGCGGATGAAAATTCAAGGCTTGCAAAAGAAAGTGATAATTCACAAGCAAAAACATTTTCAGAAGCCGGGAATAATGAACTTTTAAAAACAGCCATCTATGATGATGATGTGAACAATGGAACAGTCTTAACTTATTGGATCCCAGATTCACAAGCGCAAATACTAGTTCCAGTATCCACTTTAGTTAATAATTCAAATGATAAATTATCGTTTACTTTATTCATTGAAAAAATGGTGGATTTAAAGGAAGAGGACTGGGGGTTAAGTGAATTTTATCCTCTAAATGCTACTCTGAAGCTTGATGAGAAAAACAAAAGTGTTTTGATTGATGTGCCGGCAAATCATAAGTACGGACAAGGCTCAACAACTGAAACCAATTTTATTAAAGTATTACAAAAAGATATTTCTTCAAATAGTCAAATGAAAAAGATACATTTTTCAACAAATGGTAAGCCTGGCATCGAATTAGGGAACTATGGAAGGCAAGAAGAAATCCAAGTTGTTGAAGAGAAGAATCATGCTTTCTTCTTTTATTATTCCGAAGGGAATGAAATTCCTTATTTAGTGCCATCAATTGACACGTATAAAGATATTCAAACTGCTTTGGAAGCAATGAAGAATGATCAGCCTTTATTGGGATTAAAAAGTTCACTTTTACCAGCACTTCCGATTAAGGATGTTTCCACAAATGAAAAAACATTATATGTTACACTTAAGGATAATTCGACCCTGAGTGATAATCAACTGACCCTAAATGCGTATGAGTCTTTATTATTGACAGCAAAAGAATTTGGTTTAGACAAAGTAATAATTAAGAATTCATCAATTAAAAACATCGGGCCATTTGACCTATCAAAAGAAAATAAAGTCCCGTTGGCTCCAAACTTTCGAACGATTCAATAATGAATCCTAATCAACCCAAAGAGGTTGATTTTTTTTTTATGAATAAAATATCCGTAATCTCCCAATTATAACAAGTATGCCTAAGCGTTCCTCCACATGGAAAGTGTTCTAAACGTGAAACAATTTACATATGGTGTGGAGGAGGAAAAGAACAAAGGAGGTTAATGAAGAAAATGCGAGACTACATAAAAAGGGTTCTCATTGCCCTAATTATGGCGCTATGTGTCAGTTTATTATTTTTAGGTGGAAAGCATTCAGAAGCAAGTATGAAGGATGAGAAAGCGATTAAGGATGGGTGGATATGGCCTACAGACGGGATTATTTCTGATACATATGGAACAAGAATGGGGAAACATAAGGGAATTGATATCGCTGGAAAAATAAACACACCTGTTCTTGCTGTCGCTGATGGTCAAGTGGTGAAATCCTATTTTTCGAATACATACGGAAATGTAGTATTTATTAAACATCCAAGTCATTTTGTTACTGTCTATGCTCACTTAAACAAACGAATAGTAATTGAGGGACAAATGATTAAGCAAGGAACTGTAATAGGAAAAATGGGGAGAACTGGACAAGCTACCGGAACCCATCTTCATTTTGAAACGCACCAGCAAGTGTGGAGATATGATAAGAAATTTGCAATGGATCCTGAAAAGCTCTTAGGAAACGTTGATACAGGCTTTATGGTAAGAGGTGGGATTGCAGGAATCCAAAACGTTGTATTAGAAGCCAGTACCCATGTAAAACAGCAGAACGAGGATCATTCAAGGACGGGCAAAAAACAATATATCGTCAAACAAGGTGATACATTGTACTCCATTTCGAGAAAAACAAATATGACGGTAACACGCATTAAAGAACTCAACGATCTGTCTTCAGACCTTATTAAACCTAAACAAATATTAACTATAAATTAAGATAATGAACTACCCGCAGATTCAGGATTCTGCGGGTTTGTTTATTAAAAAAATAATAAAAAAGTGTCAATACTATTAAATACTAAATTCTTTGCTTAACAAATTATGCATACTGCAGTATAATTATATTTGTAATTAAATATCGATCTATCTTCGGGGCAGGGTGAAATTCCCGATCGGCGGTAATTGAGTAAAACTCATGAGCCCGCGAGCCGTATTTTGGCAGGATTTGGTGTGATTCCAAAGCCGACAGTATAGTCTGGATGGGAGAAGATGGAGGTTCTGCAGACGTTCAAAATTTCTAATGAAATGAACGTTTATTAAGCGTGCCTTTGTGAACTCCCTCAAGCTTATTTCTTGAGGGAGTTTTTATTTACATAGGTTTCGACTGTTGCTGAACCTCTCTTCCTAAACGCGATGGATCAAAAAGAGGAGAGAGGAAGATGAAGAAGATGAAGAAACAAAGAAAAATGAATGTCAGGGCTTATGTGTCAATTGGAATGCTGAGCAGTATTGCTTTTCTGCTAATGCTAATACAATTTCCATTGCCGCTATTCCCAAATTTCTTATTTGTCGATTTCAGCGACATACCGGCATTAATTGCTGCATTGATTTTTGGACCAATTGCAGGAATATTAGTAGAACTTTTTAAAAATATCCTTAATTATATTCAGACAGGAAGCTTTACAGGAATCCCTGTTGGCCATATAGCCAATTTCGCTGCTGGAATTGTGTTTATCCTGCCCACATATTATATATATAATAGACTCAAAACTAGAAAAGGTATGACACTGGCGTTAATTTCTGGGACAGTAACGATGGCAGTTATAATGAGTATTCTAAATTACTTAATTATTTTACCTGCATATACCCTTCTAATGGGTTTTCCAGATATGCGTAATTTGGTTGTACCAGCCATCTTGCCTTTTAACATCCTAAAAGGTGTGATGATGTCTGCGATCTTTATGCTCCTGTTTATTCGGATGCAGGCATGGATTAATAAAAATACAACAATTAAAAGCGTCTAATAGAAAACAGCAGGGGGGGAACCATTCCCTGCCGTTTTTTTTTGTTGAAATAAAAACCCCTCTCCAAAATGGAGAGGGGCAGTAGCTTAAAGTTTATTTTACTTAAATATTATTCGAATTTAGTTGGATTTCCGTCAAAAGATTCGTCAGCTACCTTAATAGAATCAGTTGGGCAACCTTCAAATGCATCCATCATATCATCGATTAATACATCAGGAATTTCAACAATTCCTTCATTATCATCAAGTGTTACGAATGCGATCCCTTCATCATCATAATCATAAATATCTGGTGCTGCTGCGCCGCAAGCCCCACATGCAATGCAAGTTTCCTTATCCACAATTGTGTACTTTGCCATGAAAAAAACCTCCCAGTAATATAAAAAAAATTATTCTAACACATTTTCCATTATCAAGATGAAAACGGATAACTCATATCTATTGTAAAACTGTATCGGCAACTTTTCAATAGAAAAATGCCCTTATTCCTGTTGTTAAATAGATGAATTTCTATTTCTTCCACATTTTCAAGCAACAATCCATTCTTATTCATGGTAGAATAAAGAAGAAAAATGGGTATTTTGTCGATAATGCGCGAAAAAGCGGTGGGGGACTCGGATGATGCAAATTGAATCCATTATTCTATATAGTATTAAACAATTAAAAAGTGAACGGACGATTTACTCTGTTTACCATTTATTGAATGGAAAAAAATCATCACAAACAATCCAAGATGCCCACCTATTCTCACTGAAAAAATTTTTTGGAATTTATGAACAGTTATCCAGAGAATCCTTTGATGAAATATATCAAGCTATGGTAGAAAAAAATTGGTTAATAAATAAAGGGGATCAACGATATAGTTTAACGACCTCTGGAATGACACTTCTAGAAAACAATCCATTACCCCAATATATAAATGGCTGGAACTTTCATCAAATAACCTCATTATTTTGGGAGAGATTGTCCCTGCTAATTCAAGTGGTATCCAATCTTGCTTTTTGTGAATCAAGATATATACCAATTCAAAAAAACATAGATGTCCATAACTGGTTAAAATCTACTTTAAAGGATATCACCGTACCTAGGCTGGAATTGGGTCCTGCTTTATATTCAGAGTTAAATGAATGTTTTAATACTGCGAAAGTTATTGACCCATCCTTATTAGTGTTTCGGTTAACTGGTTATCAGCAGATTGGATTAACCCCTTTACAAGTAGCTGCAAAGGTGAATTTAAATATTCACAATTATCAGGTTGAGTTTACTAATATTCTCCATTATTTGATACACAAAATAATGGAAGAAGAAAATCAGTTAAAGGTCTTACCTTATCTTTTCGATGAATTAATACAGGATGATGAATTAACTCTTTCCTCACGGAAAACCCAGAAATTGTTACGTCAGGGACATTCCCCTGACATAATCGCGAAACTTAGACACTTAAAATTAAGTACAATAGAAGATCATCTTGTTGAATTAGCCTTAAATACTACTGATTTTTCCATTGATACCTATGTGGATAGAGAATTACAGCATGAGATTTTGGAAGTTTCAAGGCAAAAGGCATCTAAACAGCTAAAAGTGATAAAAGAAAAAATAGGTGCTGCAACCTATTTTCAAATAAGGTTAGTACTGGCGAAACATGGTGATAAATAATGGAAATTGAAAAGGTTTTAAAAAAGCACTTTGGTTATCTTTCGTTTAAGACTGGACAAAAAGAGGTCATCAACTCCATACTTGCTGGTCACGACACATTGGCCATGCTCCCAACTGGGACAGGAAAATCATTGTGCTACCAACTTCCTGGGATTATTTTAGAAGGTCAGATATTAATAATTTCACCACTTCTGTCACTAATGCAGGATCAGGTGGAGCAATTTAAGAGATTTGGGGAAAAAAGAGTCATTGCGTTAAATTCCTTTCTATCTGCAGAGGAAAGAAATAGGGCATTACATCATTTGAATCAATATAAATTTATCTTTATATCACCCGAAATGATGAGAGTTCCCTATATTCTCCGCAAACTTCAGGAGCTTCCCATTGCGTTATTTGTGGTCGATGAAGCCCATTGTATTTCTCAGTGGGGCTTTGATTTTCGCCCTGATTATTCAAAACTTGGTGATATTCGAAAGAAACTTGGGAATCCATTAACGCTTGCTTTGACAGCAACTGCAACCAAAAAGGTCCGAGCTGATATTATTGCCTCACTGGATTTAGAGGAAATAGTAAAAATCGAATCAACCATTGACCGTCCTAATATCGGCTTTTATGTTAAAGAACTAAACGATTATCGCGATAAGCAGGAAAACATCCTTGAGTTAGTTGCCAACTTAAAAAAACCGGGAATTATTTATTTTTCTAGTAAAAAAACTGCTGAACAGATGGCAAGTCTACTAACAGAAAAAGGAATTTGTCAGGCAATGGCCTACCACGGCGGAGTAGATCAAAATACAAGAATCCTGATTCAACAACAGTTTATCTATGGTCAATTAGATGTAATATGTGCTACCAGTGCGTTTGGCATGGGTATTAATAAAGAAAATATCCGTTTTATTATTCATTATCATATGCCAATGCAAATTGAATCTTATCTCCAGGAAATTGGCCGGGCAGGACGAGATGGCGACCCGAGTATTGCCATCCTTTTATATTCGCCAGGGGATGAACAGCTTCCAATCCAGCTTGCTGAGAATGAATTGCCATCAGAACAGCAAATCGACTGGTTGTTTAAGAAGATAACCGATGAACCGCTTTTCAAGAATGGAGATAGTAGTTTAGATATGAAACTAATGGAACTTGGGGGTTTTACTGAGATCCAATGGAGGATTATTGAGGACTTTGTTAAAAATTCATCGCTAGAAACTGCTAATCTTAAAGGGTTACAATGGACCATTAATCATTTTGTTAAGGAAAGATTGACTATTAAGAAAAATAATATTTATTCTATGAAAAAATGGGTTGAAACCAATTTTTGCAGACGTGAAAATATATTAAAATATTTTGATGAAGTAAAGACAATAGAGGTAAACCCTTGCTGCGATATCTGCGGTCTTCAATTAAATGATTATCAAGCGATTAATCATTTAACCGTTCCTTCAGCGAAAACAGATGAAAATAACTGGAATGATTATCTTTCGAAAATTCTAATCAATGGTGAGTTGAGGGAATGAAAAAAAAGTACTTTGAATTAATTAATAGTTTAACGGATAAAGATTTGCTTTTTCACCTTTACATGACACAGGTCATTCTCTGCGTGATTTCAATACTACTAGGGTTAATATTTTTTGACCATTTATCCTATTTAAATCATATTTCTTTGCAAGATTTTCAAATAATTACAATAGGTGTCCCTGTTGGAATAGCCGTGGTGTTAGCAGATATTCTCTTAATGAAATCGCTGCCTTCGTCTTATTATGATGATGGTGGTTTGAATGAAAGAATATTTAAAAAAAGAAATATATTTCATATTTTATTCATTGCCCTATTTGTTGCTTTTAGTGAAGAATTATTGTTTCGGGGAATCATTCAAACAAAATTAGGTCTAATTCTTGCAAGCATTATTTTTGCAATTATTCACTATCGATATCTTTTTAATTGGTTTTTGTTTGTCAATATTGTGGTTTTAAGTTTTTTTATTGGTTTAATATTCGAGTGGACTGGCAATTTAGCTGTAACAATTGCGATGCATTTTGTCATTGATTTTTTATTAGGAGTATATATAAAATTTAGACGTCCAATCAGAGAAGATGATCAGGGAGGGGTGGCGCCATGAATAATGAAGAACCATATAGAGACCAAGCAGATAGATTAAAACAGCGTATAGAAAAAATTAATGAAAAAGTCGATGACAAGGAAGATTTGCCTCCAAGGGAGCAAATTCATCGTCAAAAGAAGAAAAAAACTAAATGGAAGCTAAAGTATCCACTGATCCGCCTATTAGTTTTGTTTTTTATCCTCCTGCCTGTCATCATATTTAGTGTGATTTCATATCGTGACGGTGACAAAAAAATAAATGGGAGTGAAAAAGCATCAGAAGAATCAGTAGGGTTTGAAACAATTCATCTGGAAAAGTCGAAAGATGAGGAAAAAACCTTAGAAAACTCCACTGAAACGAACGAGGCAATTCCTGAAACGAATGATTCGGAAGAACTAGTCAAAGAGTCTAGTGACGAAGTCTTGCAGACTGAAAAAACGGTGGAAGCCTCTGCTCATCCCGATAGTACAAATGAAAACAAAACGAATTCTCAGGAAATTGACAGTAATAGCGAAAAAGAAAAAGCGTCTGAAACTAATGCAAAATCGGCAGAATCTGAAGAGACTAAAATTATTTCTTATAGGGTTAAACCAAATGAAAACTTATATAGGATTGCAATGACATATTTTCATTCCCCCAAGGGAATGGATATCATTATGAAGGCTAATCATCTAACAAGTAAACAAATTAATGCAGGGCAGGTTTTGAAAATACCAATAAATAATTAGCCGATTCCAAAAGGGATCGGTTTTTTTCTATGGAAAATCATATTAGCAGGGACAAGTTCATATGAATATAAGAGAAATGGAGGGTGATAAAATGGATTCTCCAATCCAATTACTTGAAAATACTGATCAAGCAACGAAACAAGCTCTTGAAAATGTTAGAAAAAGAAAAGAAAAATTTGACCGCTTTAAGCATAGGCACATTCTCACGATTTGGGCAACCATTATTTTAGCAGCTAGTTTCCTGACCTACTTGTATATCACAGTTGCCAGCATTTATTCCTATTCCTTTGCCGCAATGTTTTCCGCGTTTGTTAATGACTCCAATAATTTAACATTGTTGGTTTTTTGTGTAGGAATGTACGGCACAATGAATTTAATGAAAGAAAAAAAGGATAAAGCTGAAAAGGAATATCATGAATTAAGACGCGAGATTGTCGACCGAAGTAAGGATTATTGGAAAAAAGAAGAGGAATGGAAAAATCGTCACCTAGTTTTTGAATTGATGAAAAAGTTGTATGACATTAACCTATACCATGAAAACAAATAAGAAGCAGACTACAACTGCTTCTTATTTGTTATTAGAAAATTGTCTGTTTGCCACGTTCGTCTTTTAATATTTCCACAGCCTCCCTGAAACGTTGAGAATGAATGATCTCCCGTTCACGTAAAAAGCGGAGACTATCATTAATATCAGGATCGTCACTTAAGTTAATTAACCATTGGTAGGTTGCACGTGCCTTTTCTTCTGCGGCGATATCTTCATATAAATCTGCAATGGGGTCACCCTTTGCAGTGATATAAGTAGCTGTAAAGGGAACTCCTGCAGCATTATGGTAGTATAATGCACTATCATGATCAGCATAATGTGCTGCCAGTCCAGCAGCTTTCATTTGCTCAGGAGTGGCATCTTTCGTTAATTTGTAGACCATCGTTGCAATCATTTCGAGGTGGGCGAATTCTTCTGTACCGATATCTGTAAGAAGGCCAATTACCTTATCGGGAATCGTATATCGTTGGTTTAAGTAGCGGAGTGCAGCAGCAAGTTCTCCGTCGGCACCCCCATATTGCTCAATTAAATATTTTGCTAATGTTGGATTACATGTACTGACTCGAACCGGGTACTGTAACTTTTTCTCATAAATCCACATTGAATGTTTACCTCCCTATATTAGACTTGCCACGGCCATGGGGCATCCTTCCAGTTCCATGGAAATCCAGAGTAGCTATTCCCGAATTGTTGCAAAGGACCAAATTGACTCTCAAACAACTTCTTAATGCGTTTTCTTTCTTTTACGTAATGATTAAATTGATTGATTGCCTCAAGGTCGTCTGGATGGGTATCTAAATATAAAGTGAGTTCTACTAACACAAAATCCACGGCTTGAAGCTGCTCCATAATTTGATAATATTCTTCAGGGACCTGTTTCATGTTGGCAGTCCCCCTTTTGCTTTCTCCAACGTATTGTACCAAGGATCATAAAAGTCTTTCCAGAGAGTGCCTGCTCTCAGTGCTTCCAATGGTGTAAATTGAGGAAGATTAGGTGGTTGAAAGCCCATATATAAATGTGGCGGGGTAGAATATGTTTTTTCAAGAATTGGCGGACAAGGATCGAACGGACTGGCGTATGGATGATAGGTTTTGAAATGTGTATTCATTTTAGCCCTCCCTTTATTCAACATCATTTAATAATATGAAATTTTCAATTTTCTATGACTTATCCTTAAAATATAAAGGGTTTTATCCAAGCCATGTCGAAGTATACTAGTTAGTAAAGTAGGATTATTACTTAGAGGTGATGGGAATTGTTCGTAAAAAATATTATGATTCCAAAGCATGAATGTTTCACTGCACAGGAAAATACGACATTGAAAGAAGCATTAGAAAGTTTAGAAAAACATCAAATTGATGGACTACCAGTTTTAAATGGAGATAATTATGTTGGAGTTGCGACAAGATACTGCATTTTTGAAAGTTACTTTCAATCCGATAAACAAAAAGATGAGTATTTAACCTCAACTTTTGTAAAAGATATTGTTACACACCAAAATAAATTTTTAGAGGGTGGAGAATTATTTGAGAAAACCCTCCTTGATTTGAAGGATTTCCCATTATTAGCCGTTGTGGATTCTAACAAAAAGTTTCTTGGAGTAGTCACGCGCTCGGATGTAATTAGTTCCTTCGAAAGTGCATTCGGTGTTAACCGTCCCGGTGTAAGGATTGCCTTTACATCTGTTGAAACCGAAGGACGGATCGCCCGACTTTCTGAAATAGCCCATCAGTTCCATGAACATATTATTTCACTTGTTACTTTTGATGAAACAGATAAACTTGTCCGTAGAATTGTTATGAAGATTGAAAAGAAGAACAATATTGATAAATTTACAAAAAAGCTGGAAGAACATGGGTTCAGAATTTTAAGTATCGAAGAGGACCAATAAACTGAATAGGTAATATTTTTAAGCCCTCTCATACATTATATGGGAGGGAATTTTTATGTATAAAAAAATATTCAAGTATTTGGCTATTTTTCTATGTGGCTATATCCTTATCAAATGGATCACGATTCCTCAACCATTTGTCCTTTCTGATTTCTTTATTGGACTTGTCATGAATCCATTAAAATTTTTTGCAGCTTTAGTGGTTTATTTTATTGGATTTCTCATTACAGGAAGAGTTATATGTGAGCTTTTCCATAGGACTAGAAAGAAGTGGCAGAAACGGGAGATACTAGGTGCAGCCCTTTTTTTTGAATATCTCTTTTTATTGATTATTTTTTTCCTGCTGTTTAATTTGGGATGGCAGCAAACCTTTGTCTTTTTTAGTTTAAGCCTCTTTTATGGTATGATTTCCATTGAACCTTAAGTTAAGAAATGGGGAAAAAGGATTATGGTTATTATTTTAATTGTCCTATTTATCGGTTGTGGATGCCTTCTTGTATATATGTTGCATGAGGCATTTTTAAATAATGTAATCGAACATGAGTTGTCTTTTTCAGACTTTCCTAAATCCCTGGGACGTGTTTCGGTCTTTTTTATTTCGGATGTTCACAGGAGGAAGATATCCGATAAAATTATTAACTCTGTTAAGGGGAAGGCAGATATAGTTGTAATTGGAGGGGATCTAACAGAAAAAGGTGTTCCTTTTGAGAGAGTTAAAAGAAACTTAATGAAACTAAAGCAAATTGGTCCTGTTTACTTTGTTTGGGGCAACAATGATTATGAAGTAGATTATCATAAATTAGATGCCATCCTGCTTGAGTTAGGTATTAAAGTGTTAGATAACACAGCAGTTACTTTTGAATCAGACCAAGGAGAAAAATTATCTTTGCTTGGTGTGGATGATTTAAATCAAGAACGAGATCGTCTAGATTTAGCCTTAATAGATGCAGAGGAGAAAAGTTTTAAAATTTTAGCAAGCCACTATCCCGATATCACAGATAAAATTCTCTCTAAACATGAAATCCGCTTAGTGTTAAGTGGTCATACACACGGAGGGCAAATACATATTTTAGGATATAGTCCGAAGGAAAGAGGAGACCTAAAAAGATTAGATAATACAATTCTCCTTATTAGTAATGGCTACGGTACTACTACCATACCTTTAAGGTTAGGGGCACCTGCGGAATGTCACTTGATTACACTTAGCTCCGAATTCTGAAATGTAAGGATAAATATAGACAATTCACCAACAAGACCCCAGGGCATACACTGAAAACAAGAGTTATGTCACGGCAGGGGGCAAAATCATGCGCTTAGAACGCTTAACGGCCAATAAAATAAAAATTTTTCTAACCTCTGATGATTTATTTGACAGGGGACTCTCCAAAGAAGATATTTGGAAAGACTCGATTAAATGGAATCAGCTTTTTCATGATATGCTAGAAGAGGCAAGTGAGGAATTTGATGTTGATATCCAAGGTTCTGTAGCGGTAGAGGTGTTCTCCCTCCAAGCTCAAGGGATGATATTGATCATTACCGTTGATGAAACAATTGATGATGAAGAAATTCTATATGATGGTTTTATTGAAATGCAAGTTAGGATGGAGGGCTTTGATGACCTCTTGTATGAGTTCGCTGAATTTGAGGATATAATCGGTCTTTCAAAAAGACTGTCCAATGTCAAAATTTTTGGCGGGAGCCTATATGCAATGCATAACCGCTACTACTTGTTAATGGAAAATTTAGAAGCTGAAAATAATATTAAAGCAGCTTGTGTTCTTTCTGAATTTGGTAATGCTTCTATTTTAAGTCCTTTCGTCTTAGCTGAGTATGGTAAACGAATAATCGAAACTAAAGCAGTAGAAACTATTCTACGATATTTCAAATAAAGGCCTATTTTTAAGCGAGGGAGCAAGCAAAGGGCTACCATCACCCTTGCATACATTAATAGGTATAGAGATATACTATGTAGCCATTGCAATTTTTAGAAATCCTTTAAAAATGCAATTGGCGACGTTTACATAATGGTTCTAAGAGGTGTTTTTCTTCTTGCATAAATTGATTAAAGGTGTATACTTGTGTCTGAAAGCTGACAATAGTCGCAGCATTTTTTTAGGGAGGATTACAAATGGCAGCCGATAAAGATAATGAAAAGACTAATCAAGCGGAAAAGCATGATGTGTTGAAATCAACACAAACAGTTATACATAAGGCCCTTGAAAAGTTAGGTTATCCTGAAGAGGTTTATGAGCTTTTAAAAGAGCCATTACGTTTAATGACAGTTAAAATTCCAATTAGAATGGATGACGGTTCTATAAAAATATTTACTGGCTACCGTGCCCAGCATAATGATGCTGTGGGGCCTACAAAGGGTGGAATCCGTTTCCATCCAGGTGTGACAGAAACAGAGGTGAAAGCCCTTTCAATTTGGATGAGCTTAAAATGTGGTATCGTTGACCTTCCATATGGTGGTGGTAAAGGCGGTATTGTTTGCGACCCTCGTGATATGTCCTTTAGAGAGCTTGAGAGATTAAGCCGTGGATACGTACGAGCAATAAGTCAAATCGTTGGACCAACTAAAGACATTCCAGCCCCTGATGTGTTTACCAATTCACAAATTATGGCATGGATGATGGATGAATATAGCCGAATCGATGAATTTAATTCTCCCGGCTTTATTACAGGTAAACCACTTGTTTTAGGCGGGTCACATGGACGTGAATCTGCAACTGCAAAAGGAGTGACCATCTGTATCCAAGAGGCTGCAAAAAAGAAAGGTATTCAAATTGAGGGTGCAAGGGTCGTTATTCAAGGTTTTGGTAATGCCGGAAGCTTTTTAGCAAAATTCATGCACGATGCAGGTGCGAAAGTAATTGGAATTTCTGACGCATATGGTGCATTACATGATCCAAATGGTTTGGATATTGATTATCTCTTGGATAGACGTGATAGCTTTGGAACAGTTACAAAATTATTTAATAATACGATAACAAATAAGGAATTGCTTGAACTTGAATGTGATATTCTAGTTCCTGCTGCAATTGAAAATCAAATTACTGAAGAAAATGCTCATAACATCCGTGCGCTCATCGTTGTTGAGGCTGCAAATGGTCCAACTACATTAGAGGCGACAGAGATTTTAACAGAACGTGGAATTCTCCTTGTTCCAGATGTATTAGCATCTGCAGGCGGCGTAACGGTTTCTTATTTTGAATGGGTTCAAAATAACCAAGGTTATTACTGGTCTGAGGAAGAAGTAGAAGAAAAACTTGAAAAGGTAATGGTTAAATCGTTTAAAAATATTTATGACACGGCTCAGACACGCCGAGTCAATATGCGACTTGCTGCTTATATGGTTGGAGTTAGAAAAATGGCAGAAGCAAGCCGCTTTAGAGGCTGGATTTAATAAAATTAACCATTGAAACATAGTGAAAAAACTCCTATCATAGACGATAGGAGTTTTTTGCATCATGTTTAACTGATTGCTAGTTGGGAGTGTACTCATATGCAGATTGAAGATATCATTATTGTTGGCGGTGGACCATGTGGTTTAGCAGCGGCCATTGCCCTTCAGGCAAAAGGTAAAAAATCATTGATTATAGAAAAAGGAAATGTGGTGAATTCCATTTATCACTATCCAACACATCAAACATTTTTTAGTACTGCCGAAAAGTTGGAAATTGGTGAAGTTCCATTTATTACAGAAAATTATAAGCCTAAAAGAAATCAGGCTCTTGTTTATTATCGAGAAGTTGCCAAACGAAAACAATTACGAATTAATGCATTTGAAAAGGTTACTAGTGTTTCAAAAGCTGACGAATTGTTTGAGGTTTGCACCGATAAAAATACTTATTATACCCGCTATGTAATCATAGCAACTGGCTATTATGATCATCCAAATTACATGAATGTGCCTGGTGAAAATCTATCAAAGGTATTCCACTATTTTAAAGAAGCCCATCCCTATTATGATAAGGATGTTTGTGTAATTGGCGGGAAGAATTCTAGTGTGGATGCGGCAATAGAACTTGTAAAAGCAGGCGCAAGGGTAACTGTGTTATATCGTGGTGATAAATATTCACCAAGCATAAAGCCGTGGATTCTTCCTGAATTTGAAGCCTTGGTCCGGACAGGAACCATATTGATGGAATTTAACGCTACCTTAAAAGAAATAACAGAAAATCAGGTGGTATATAATAAAGACGGGATTGAAACAGAAATCAGCAATGATTTTGTTTTTGCAATGACTGGCTATCATCCAGATCATCAATTTTTAATTAACATGGGCGTGAAAATTGATGAGGAATCAGGTCGACCATACTTTAATCCGGATACTTTGGAAACGAATGTTGAAGGGATTTATATTGCCGGTGTAATTGCGGCGGGGAATAACGCAAATGAAATATTTATTGAAAATGGAAGATTCCACGGTGAAGAAATAGCCAAATCAATCATCGAAAATGATGCAAAAAGGGTGACTAAATAATGAAAAAGGTTATTTTATTAACAACAGGTGGAACAATAGCCAGCAAGCCAAATAAAGAATCTGGAAAATTAGCCTCAGGCGCTTTAACGGGTGAAGAATTGGCTAGTATGTGTAATTTGCCGAAAGACATCGAAGTGGTCGTTGAATCTGTTTTTCAAAAAGCCAGTATTCATATTACCTTTGATGATTTACTATTATTAAAGGACAAGATTGATAATTATTTTAAGGATGAAGAAGTATCAGGTGTTGTTGTCACACATGGAACAGATACAATGGAAGAAACTTCTTATTTTCTTGACTTAACCATAAAAGACCCACGACCGATTATCGTAACAGGTTCTCAGCGCTCTCCAGAGGAATTAGGGAGTGATGTGTTTATTAATTTACGTCATGCAATTTATTGTGCTTGTTCAGGTGATTTAAGGGATGCTGGAGCTGTTGTCGTTTTTAATGAGCGGATTTTTGCAGCGAGATATGTTAAAAAAGAGCATGCTTCTAATATTCAGGGCTTTAATGCGTTTGGGTTTGGGTACCTGGGCATTATTGATAACGACCAAGTACATGTATTTCAGAAACCAATTAAAAGAGAATACTTTGAATTGAAAACTTCTATACCTCAAGTCGAAATCATTAAATGCTATATTGGAGCAGATGGGAAATTTATTAAAGCTGCTCGGGAGGCAGGGATAGCAGGAATTATCCTTGAAGGCGTGGGGCGAGGTCAGGTAGCTCCTAAAATGATGTCAGAAATAGAAAAGACACTTGCCGCAGGAATAAAACTAGTTATCACTACTAGCGCAGAAGAGGGTTCTGTATACACAACCTATGATTATGAAGGAAGTGCCTTTGATCTTTTTAATAAAGGAGTTATTCTTGGTAGTGACAATGACTCTAAAAAGGCAAGAATTAAATTGGCTGTAGCTCTTGCAAGTAATTTGAAAGAAATTAAATTTTAACTGCAGGCCAATCGGTTGAAGTCCTTTGAACAAATGGAATGAATCTTTCATTTTCTTTATAGAGAATACATGTTACGATTAAGAAAATGGTTGGAAAAGAGGTTCTTCATGCTGGGAATATTATCAGCCGGTATTGCCCCCGGACTGGCTTTACTAAGCTATTTTTATTTAAAGGATGAATATGACTCAGAGCCAATATCCTTTGTACTTAGGACATTTATGTACGGTGCCCTTCTCGTGTTTCCAATCATGTTTATTCAGCATGTACTTGAAACAGAGCATATCGTTAAATCTGAACTTTTCAATGCATTCTTTAGTTCAGGTCTTTTTGAGGAGTTTTTTAAATGGTTTATTCTCTTTTATGTGGTCTATCAGCATGTAGAGTTTGATGAACCCTTTGATGGAATTGTCTACGGTGTAGCCGTTTCACTTGGCTTTGCTACAGTTGAAAATATTTTTTATTTAATAGCGAATGGGATTGAACATGCGGTGACAAGGGCATTGTTACCTGTTTCAAGTCACGCCTTATTTGGTGTGATTATGGGCTTTTATATTGGAAAGGCAAAGTTTACGGAGGGAAATAAAGCTAAATGGGTTATCCTTTCCCTGCTTTTACCATTTATTCTCCATGGTTCCTACGACTTTATTTTAATTTCACAAGAAAATTGGCTCTTTATTATTTTTCCTTTTATGATTTTCCTTTGGTGGTTTGGATTAAGGCAAGTGAAGAAAGCTAAAATATTAAGCGCAAATCATATGAAAAAACAATATTCTGTCCAAAAAACTCTTCATTTATAAAGAAGGGTTTTTTTATTTATTCTCACTTACTTGGAATAAAAATACCAATAAAACAAAAAATAGGTTTACTGCAAAAAGATTTACATTGGGGGTTAATATTCCATGTTAAAGAAAAAAATCCTACTAAAACTTTTCATACTAATCTTTCTTGTGCTTGGGACATCATCTTTTTTTGAAGGCAAGGAGGTTCGAGCGTTCTCTAATCAGATTATCCAAAAAGGAGCTGTAGGCGATGACGTGATCGAATTACAATCCAGACTTCAATATATTGGCTTTTATAATGGGAAAATCGATGGGGTATTCGGATGGAGTACGTATTGGGCGCTAAGAAATTTTCAATCTGAATTTGGGCTGCCGATTGATGGATTAGCGGGATGGCCAACAAAATTAAAACTAGCTAAAGCAAGCAAGTACAATGAACAGTTTGTAAAAAAACAAATGGATGCCGGAAATGATTTTACGCATTATGGCGGGGTAGATCAAAGTAAGCAAAGCACCCCAAACCCTGCAAACAAAGCACCAGCAAATCAAGCACCAAAACAAAAGGCGCCACAAAAAAACACAGCACCCAAAAAAACTGCACCTAAAAAGCCTACAGCTGCTAATACACCAAATGGTTTTTCACAAAATGATATCCAGTTGATGGCTAATGCTGTTTATGGAGAATCAAGAGGAGAGCCATATACCGGTCAGGTGGCTGTTGCATCAGTTATTCTCAACAGAGTAAATAGTTCAACTTTTCCAAATACCGTTTCAGGAGTGATATTCGAGCCAGGTGCTTTCACCGCTGTAGCGGATGGGCAAATTTGGCTGACACCAAATGAAAATGCAAAAAAAGCGGTTATAGACGCTATCAATGGCTGGGATCCAACTGGTGAGGCTTTATACTATTTTAACCCGGATACTGCCACGAGCGGCTGGATATGGGGCAGACCACAAATAAAACGAATCGGGAAACATATTTTTTGCAAGTAGAGAGGTGAATAGAAATGATTAGAGGAATATTAATAGGAGTTCTCGCTATAGGTGTTGCGGGGACAGCTTATTGGGGTTATCAAGAGCATCAAGAAAAAAATGCAATTCTTTTAAATGCGGAAAATTCTTATCAACGCGCATTCCATGACCTTTCCTATCAAGTGGATTTATTACACGATAAGATTGGTACAACTCTTGCAATGAATTCAAGGCATTCCTTGTCTCCATCGTTAATAGAGGTGTGGAGAATCACTTCAGAAGCACACGGTGATGTTGGCCAACTGCCATTAACATTATTGCCCTTTAACAAGACAGAAGAATTCTTAGCGAAAATTGGAAATTTTAGCTATCGAACCGCTGTTAGAGATTTGGACAAGGAACCATTGTCAAAAGACGAATATAACACATTAAAGGTACTTTATAAGCAGTCTGGTGATATTCAGGATGGCCTACGAAACGTACAGCATATGGTATTAAAAAATAACCTTCGCTGGATGGATGTAGAGCTTGCCTTAGCCTCTGGCAAGGAAACAACTGACAATACAATCATTGATGGTTTTAAATCAGTAGAAAAGACTGTAACAGGGTACGAAGAAACCGATATGGGTCCTACTTTTGTAAATATGCAAAAAAAGGATGAAAACTATCAAAAAATAAGTGGAAAAACCATTTCCAAACAAGAGGCTATCAACATCGCCAAAAGGTATATGAAGATTGATGGGAATTCAGAGGTTAAGGTTACTGAAAATGGAAAAGGTTCCGACTATGGGTTTTATAGTGTATCGATAAAGAATAAGAAAACCAATGATGAAGCAAGTATGGACATTACCAAAAAAGCGGGCCATCCAATTTGGTTTATTCACCATCGAGATGTTAAAAAACAAGTTCTTAGTTTAAATGATGCCGATAATAAGGCAGCATCTTTCCTTAAAGAAACGGGCTTTAAAGATTTAGAGATTTTTGAAAGCACACAATATGACAATATCGGTGTTTTCAATTTTGTTTCGAAAATTAATGGTATTAGAATTTACCCAGAAGCGATTAAAGTTAAGGTTGCATTGGACAATGGGGATATTATTGGTGTATCCGCTGAGGAATATTTAAAATCTTTTCAGACAAGAAAAATTGAAAAACCTTCCATTTCCGTAAAACAAGCTCAAGCAAAGGTTAATCCTAACTTTAAAGTAATGGAAAACCGACAGGCAATAATAATAAATGACTTGAACAAAGAAGTGCTATGCTACGAATTCCTTGGGACAATCGATAACGATACCTATCGTATTTTTATAAATGCAAAAAGTGGTGAAGAAGAAGAGGTTGAAAAATTAAAGAATGCTGAGGCTGTATATGAAGATGTGTTATAAGGAAAAGCATTTGCTTTTCCTTATATTTTTTTCAATAAACTCCAATAATAAATATATATATATTTATTATTGGAGTGGATCGTATGAAAAAGGTAGAAAGAGTGTTAATTAAAGTTATTATCATACAGTTTATTTTTCTATTTTTTGCGCAATTATTTTTCCATCAACTCGATGTCTTTCCTCGAGTAAAACAATTGACAAAATATGAAGGTGTAAATGAAAATACATATACTGAAATTCTTGAGACCTTCCAGGGAAAATGAGAAAGCAGGCCTGCCTGCTTTCTTTTGATTAATAAACAAATGACTATTAATTTTCATTTTTATCCGGGTAAAAAAAAGAGGCATTGATATATCTTGTGGTAAAATAAATAGTAGACAACATCTGAATCAATCATGATGGCATATAGGAGGATTTATGGAAAAAAAAATATCAATCGCAATAGACGGCCCTGCTGCAGCCGGTAAGAGTACAGTTGCAAAAATTGTGGCGGAAAAACTTTCTTATATTTATATCGATACAGGTGCGATGTACCGAGCGTTGACATATAAAGCAATTATGAATCAACTGAATTTAGAAGATGAAGATATGTTATTAGAGACATTACTTTCAACAGTTATTCAATTGCAACCATCTGATAAAGGTCAGTTAGTATTCTTGGATGATCGAGATGTTACCAATGAAATTCGTTTTGCTGAAGTAACAAATTCGACTTCCTATGTTGCTAAACATCCGAAGGTCCGTGAAGAAATGGTCAGAAGACAACAAGCTTTTGCAACTGAAGGCGGAGTCGTAATGGATGGAAGAGATATTGGTACGCATGTACTACCAGGTGCAGAGGTAAAGGTATTTTTACTTGCTAGTGTCGAGGAAAGAGCGGAAAGACGTCATAATGAAAATATCCAAAAAGGATTTCCATCTGACTTAGAAAAGTTAAAAGAAGAAATTGCTCGTAGAGATAAAATCGACTCAGAGAGAGAAGTAGCACCATTGAAAAAAGCCGATGATGCAGTTGAAATCGATACAACCTCTTTAACCATTCAAGATGTTGTAGAAAAAATAATGGTGTTGGTGCATGAAAGGATTGGATAGGTGTGACGTTTTATGATTTTGCGAAATCAGTGGTTACGGGTGTATTTAAACCACTTTACAGGGTTGAAGCTATCGGATTAGAACATTTTCCTAAAGAAGGCGGAGTCCTTCTTTGTTCGAATCACATCCATAATTTTGATCCCATTATTGTTGGAATAATGGCACCGCGCCCTGTGCATTACATGGCAAAAGAAGAGATTTTTAGAGTACCTGTTTTGGGTAATATCGTTAGAAAATGTAATGCTTTTCCTGTGAAAAGGGGATTTAATGATCGAGAAGCACTTAGAACAGGCTTAAAGATTCTTAAGGATGGCCATGTTTTCGGTCTTTTTCCAGAGGGAACAAGGAGTAAGAACGGGGAATTAGGAAAGGGACTTTCCGGGGCTGGTTTTTTTGCTCTAAGGTCAACAGCATCGGTCGTGCCCTGTGCAGTAATTGGCCCTTATAAAAGTTTCCGGAAATTAAAGGTGGTCTATGGACAACCAATTGATCTAGAAGAAATGAGAAAAGAGAAAGCTTCTGCAGAACAAGTGACTGAATTAATCATGTCAAAGATTGAAAAACTTATAAAAGAACATCAATAGGTTCTGCTTGACAAAAAAGGCTATTTGTAAGAAGTTAGTGGAAAGAGTTTTTTTGAAAATTCACTGCTTTTAGGTTTGTTGTATATGTTGTTGTATGCTGCGTGGCATCCACCAGTTCATATATAGAATTTTAGGAGTAAATGGATTAAGGAGGAATACATATGTCGGAAGAATTAAATCAAGTAGAAGTGAAAAGCTTTGAAATTGGGGATAAAGTAACCGGACAAGTTACGAAAGTAGAAGAAAAGCAGGTGCATGTGGCTATCCAAGGCAGCAAACTTGATGGGATTATCCCAATCAGTGAACTTTCAAGTCTGCATATTGAAAAAGCATCTGATGCCGTCCAAGATGGTGATGATCTAGAGTTAGAAGTTTTAAAAGTTGAGGAAGAAGCAATCATCCTCTCTAAGAGGAAAGTAGATGCAGAAAAAGCTTGGGAGAGTTTAGAAAAACAATTCCAAACGGGAGAAGTTTTTGAAGCAGAGGTTAAGGACGTTGTAAAAGGTGGTTTAGTGGTGGATCTCGGGGTTCGTGGTTTTGTACCGGCATCCCTTGTTGAAGCTCATTTTGTAGAAGATTTCAGTGATTATAAAGGTCGCTTCCTAACCTTTAAAATTGTTGAACTTGATAAGGAAAAGAATCGCTTAATTCTATCTCATCGAGCAGTTGTTGAACAAGAAAAAGGTAAACAAAAACAAAATCGCCTTAGTGCAGTCCAAGTTGGCCAAATCATCGATGGTACAGTACAAAGAATTACTGACTTTGGAGCTTTTGTGGATATTGGCGGCATCGACGGTCTTGTTCATATTTCCCAACTATCTTATGAGCATGTAGATAAGCCAGCAGATGTTGTTCACGAAGGACAGCTAGTACAGGTTAAAGTACTAAGTGTGGACCGTGATAATGAAAGAATTTCTTTATCAATTAAGGAAACACTTCCAGGACCATGGGCAAATATCTCCGAGAAAGCACCTAAGGGAAGCATCCTAAAAGGGAAAGTGAAAAGATTAGTTTCATATGGTGCGTTTGTTGAAGTATTTCCTGGTGTAGAAGGTCTTGTTCATATCTCTCAAATTGCACATAAGCATATTGGTACTCCACATGAAGTATTGAAAGAAGGACAGGAAGTTGATGTCAAAGTCCTTGAAGCAAATGAGTCGGACCAACGTTTATCCTTAAGCATTAAAGAACTTCTTGAAAAAGAGTATGAGGAAAACTATGATTATGAGCTCCCTGAAGAGTCAAAAGGCTTCCAGCTTGGAGAAGTTATTGGTG
Source organism: Bacillus sp. AFS006103 (assembly GCA_002559145.1). GTDB lineage: Bacteria > Bacillota > Bacilli > Bacillales > Cytobacillaceae > Neobacillus. The sequence goes on along the minus strand of NTXX01000012.1, from coordinate 61,919 downwards.
ATAAATTAAAGAATCTAGGAAAATAATGGTGATTTAAGTGTCTAGATCTGAACGAAAATGGGACCACATTCGTTATGCTCTTGAAAATAGGCAAAATCCTTCTTCGGCATTTGATGATATTAAATTTATTCACCAGGGATTACCGGATATTGGTGTATTTGATGTTGGATTAGACCATGAAATTGGCGGACTTTATTTAAGTTCGCCAATTTTTATCAATGCGATGACCGGTGGCGGCGGTGATAAAACATATCGTATCAATAAAGAATTGGCAATTGTTGCTAAAAGGACTGGCGTAGCAATGGCAGTTGGATCACAAATGTCTGCTTTAAAGGATAAAACACAAATATATACCTACGAAATCGTCCGCAAAGAGAATCCCACCGGCGTTATTATTGCAAATTTAGGGAGCGAAGCATCATCAGAAGACGCAAAAGCTGCTATTGAGATGATTGAAGCGGATGCCCTGCAAATTCATTTAAATGTCATTCAGGAATTAACTATGCCTGAGGGAGACCGTAATTTTTCCGGTGCACTTAAAAGAATTGAATCCATTGTTAAAGAGACTGCAGTCCCGGTTATAGTGAAAGAAGTGGGTTTCGGGATGGCAAAGGAGACGGTTCATTCACTCAAATCAATTGGCGTTAAAGTGGTTGATGTGGGCGGCTCCGGGGGAACAAATTTTGCTCAAATTGAAAATAAGCGCAGGGAAAAAGCCCTATCATTTTTTAATCAATGGGGAATCCCAACAGGAATTTCAATTTTTGAAGCAGCGTCTGTTTCTAATAATCTTTCGGTCATTGGTTCGGGAGGAATTAGGTCAGCACATGACATCGCAAAAGGATTAGCGATAGGAGCAGATGCAATTGGATTGGCAGGCTATTTCTTGAAAATCCTTGTTAAAGAAGGGATCGAGGCTTTGCAAGCAGAAATCGAAACCCTTCACGAGGAATTAAAACTGATCATGACTGCTGTAGGAGCAAAAACCATTTCAGAATTAAAACATGCACCACTGGTTATATCCGGTGATACCTATCATTGGTTAAATCAAAGAGGGATAGATACGAAGAATTTTGCCCAGCGTTCCATCAAGTAAAAAAGCTCTCGCAACCGCGAGAGCTTTTTTACTTACCTTTTCCCGTCGTTTAATCCCCGTGCCTCTTCCGGGCTTGATAACTTAGTAGCACCAGGGTAGTGCAATGCTTGATCACGGTCTGACTCCACTCTTCTACTTTCACGTAACTTCTTTTCTTGTCGGTCTTTTCCCATTCTTACACACCTCCTCTTAATAAGATGAATCACTAAGGAAATATTATTCAAGGAAGTATGAAACTACATAAAGATTACCAATAATGAAAATAATAGGAGGTGTATGAAGTGGAAGGGGAAATTTTTTATTGGACCTGTTGGGTATTTTGGATTTATCTTACCTTTCTTTTAGAAAAACAAAATCCATATCGAATAAAACTGGCAGCTATTGTGTTAATTGTATTAATTTTATCTAATATTCAAATTAAGGTCAGTGTATTTGAAATACAGGTAAGTGGATTATTTATTTTAGGCATTTCTTATTTATTCATAAGCCAGGAAAAACGGACAGCAATCATTTATTATTTTATTTGTGCGGTTATTATTTCAATCACCTATGTAACCTTCCATTTATTTGAAATTTTTGATCCTATTTGGATTATTTTTAAGAAGGAATGGATGATGGGAATAGTGTTGTGGTATTTAGCCATACTATTGCAAAAAACGTTAAAAGGGAGATTGCTGATCCTATTTGCTGGTGCGATGCAAGGAGAGATTTTATATGCCCTTATATTAAATAAATTCCAATTTCCCTATTTGATTGGGGCATACGCTTCCTTGGATGTTTGTTCGTTAACTGCACTTTTGCTTGTAGGGTGGAGTGCGTTAGAAAACGTCGGTACAATTATGCAAAATTATTTTCATTTCTTTGAAAAAGGAAAGCAAAAATCATCGTAAACTACAGTTCTTATTCAGCTTATCATTGCGGGAAAGGATTAACATTGATAAGATAATATAGTTAGGCCCTTCTAGATGACAGAAGGGTTTCTTTACTTAATAAGAACTTAAGGGAATTATCCCGCACGAACGGGATGTAAGCTCCCATGAAGGAAGTTTCACTCTATGCTAACATACTAAATTGTATTTGATTATAGAAAAGAAAGGATGGCGATTGTAATTGGTTAAACCTGTTATTGCCATTGTAGGACGGCCCAACGTAGGAAAATCAACTATTTTTAATCGAATTGTCGGTGAACGTATTTCTATTGTTGAGGATATTCCCGGAGTTACAAGAGATCGAATTTATAGTTCAGGTGAGTGGTTAACACATGACTTTAATGTCATTGATACCGGTGGAATTGATATCGGTGATGAACCTTTTTTAGAGCAAATCCGACAGCAAGCGGAAGTTGCGATTGATGAAGCTGATGTAATTATCTTCTTAACAAATGGACGAGAAGGGGTAACAGCAGCTGATGAAGAAGTGGCTAAAATACTTTATAGATCTAAAAAGCCTGTGGTATTAGCTGTTAATAAAATAGATAATCCTGAAATGCGTGATCAAATCTATGATTTCTATTCATTAGGATTCGGTGAGCCTATTCCTATTTCCGGAGCACATGGGCTAGGATTAGGTGACTTATTGGATGAAGCAGCAAGACATTTTCCTAAAACCAAACCAATTGAATATGGTGAAGATGTCGTAAAGTTTTCATTAATTGGGCGACCAAATGTTGGGAAATCCTCGTTAGTCAATGCGATATTAGGAGAAGAACGTGTAATCGTCAGTGATATTGCAGGTACAACACGAGATGCAGTCGATTCTCCCTATACATTTAATGGTGGGAAATATGTCATAATTGATACAGCAGGAATAAGGAAAAAGGGAAAAGTGTATGAGACTACGGAAAAATACAGTGTTCTCCGCGCCCTAAGAGCCATTGAACGGTCTGATGTTGTTCTTGTTGTTATTAACGCCGAAGAAGGAATCATTGAACAGGACAAAAAGATTGCCGGGTACGCACATGAAGCAGGCAGGGCGATTGTAATTGTTGTAAATAAATGGGACGCAATCGAAAAAGATGAGAAAACCATGAAGGAACTTGAACAGAAGATTAGGGAGCACTTCTTATTTCTTAGTTATGCACCCATTGTGTTTTTATCCGCAAAAACAAAAAAACGAATCCACACGCTTTTACCAATGATTAACACGGCTAGTGAAAACCACTCGTTGAGAGTTGAAACAAGCGTGCTTAATGATGTGATTATGGATGCGGTAGCAATGAACCCAACACCAACTGACAATGGTAGACGCTTAAAAATTTATTACACGACACAAGTGGCTGTTAAACCACCGACCTTTGTTGTGTTTGTTAATGAACCTGAATTATTGCACTTTTCTTATGAACGCTTCTTAGAGAACAGAATTAGAGATGCTTTTGGATTTGAAGGAACCCCTATCAAAATTTATGCAAGAGAAAGAAAATAAATATAAAGTAGGTGTGATTTAAATTGAACCAAACTAAAACAGCAATAGCCGTAATTGGAGCAGGTAGCTGGGGAACGGCATTGGCAATGGTGCTTGCAGACAATGGACATGAGGTCCGTCTGTGGAGCCACAATGAAGAGCAAGTGAAAGAAATTAATGAAAAGCACACGAATAAGAAATATTTACCTGAAATTATTCTTTCAGAGTTAATTGTTGGGTATGCTTCTTTAAGTGATACATTGACTGGTGTAGATACAATTATATTGGCAGTTCCAACCAAGGCAATACGTGAGGTAATTGGAAAAATTCGAGCCGTACAAATAGCTCCGATTACGATAGCACATGTAAGTAAAGGAATTGAACCTGATTCTTTAATGCGTATCTCTGAAATTATCAAAGAAGAAATGCCGAATGAATTGTTAAAGGATGTCGTGGTTCTTTCTGGCCCGAGTCATGCTGAAGAAGTAAGCCTTCGCCACCCAACGACGGTAACTGTTACTTCAGAAAATATGGATGCTGCCGGAAAAATTCAAGATTTATTTATTAATAACAATTTTCGAGTTTATACGAATTCCGATATCATCGGAGTTGAAATTGGCGGTGCATTAAAAAATATTATTGCGCTTGCAGCGGGAATAACAGATGGGCTTGGCTATGGGGATAATGCAAAAGCAGCCTTAATGACGCGAGGTTTAGCCGAAATAGCCCGTCTAGGTACGAAAATGGGGGCTAACCCATTAACGTTTTCTGGCCTAGCTGGAATCGGTGATTTAATCGTTACATGTACAAGCGTCCATTCAAGGAACTGGCGAGCAGGAAACCTATTAGGTAAAGGTAATACCCTTGAAGAGGTTTTGGATAACATGGGGATGGTTGTAGAGGGTGTGAGAACCACCAAAGCAGCTTATCAATTAGCTAAAAAGTATGATGTAAAGATGCCGATAACCTTTGCGCTTTATGATGTTTTATTTAATGGGAAGAGCGCAATAGATGCCGTCGATGTTTTAATGGCTCGTGGAAAAACGCATGAAATGGAAGATTTAGTTAATGTTCTAGATGAACGAAATATTGATAACTAAAAAATATTCAAAATAAAATCAAAACCAGCGATGGAGCCGTGTCTTGCGGAGGAATATTTTTATTAATAAATAGACATTCGGTGAGACCTATTGTGTGTAGATTGCATACAATGCAACGAAGCAACCTGGTAGTATGACACTGGAGTATGGGGTAATTAGTCTTTAAAGCTGAAGTAAAGAATTCGCCCCTCTTTACTTCAGTTTTTTTTTTGGTGTAGATAGGATGATGAACGTTTTTTAGTTTAAAATTTTTCTAGAAAAGTAATAGCTTGTGATATAATTAATTTTCGAAAAAGGGGGAGTTTAGTGTGTCGCCAGCTATGTTTAAAATGTGGGTATCGATTGCCGGCATGGGGTTTATGTTCCTTGCAATCATGACAATTTATTTTAGCAGATATAAGTTAAAAGGAATCTTCCGTATTATTACTGCAATTATCGCTTACTTATTAATGATTGTTTCAGGACTAACGCTACTAATTGTTTTCTTAACATAGTGGGGTTAAATACATAAATAAAAAAGGTGATTGAATGAAGTGGAATGTACTTGGTAGTTTTCTGGCATTAACTGCTATTTTACTTGCAGGATGCATGTATCCCGAAAAGGAATTAACAAAGAATCAAGTCCCTTATCAGGATCAAATCCAAGCTGTTCAAACAGCTGTAGATTCTTTTAGAGAGGATAATGGCGGGATCCTTCCGATAAAAACAAAAGAAGCTGAAACGCCCATTTATCAGAAGTATCCGATTGAATTTAAAAAAATTACGCCAAAATATATAGCTGAACCCCCCGGAAATGCATTTGAAAATGGGGGTATCTTTCAATATGTGCTCGTCGATGTTGAGACCAGACCTACTGTAAAATTGTTTGATCTAAGAATAACTGATACGATTCGTGATATTAAATTACGAATAAAGACAAAAGGGTATCCCCCTTATAAAAAACAACTAGCTAAAAATGTTTTTTCACTTGATTTTAAACAACTAGGGTTTGAAAAAGCCCCATATATTGTCAGTCCTTTTTCAAATCAAAATTTATCCTTTGTTATAACAGGCAGTGCAGAGGTATATGTTGATTATCGTCCCGACTTATATCAGAAACTTAAGGAGAAAAAGATTAAAATTAAGCCCGGCGAAGATATTCGTACCTATTTGGTTAATGAATCTATGTTTGTACCAGCCTACTCATTGCCATATACCTGGGATCCTAAGACCAATGAACCAGTTTTTTTAGAAGAATAAATAGTCATAACCCTTATCCTAAGAAATATATTGTAGGAGAAGGGTTTTTTTGCTATATCTATAAACGTTAAACATATATTGAAACCCTCCATAATACCAAATGTTCAGACACTACAGATACAAGCGAACCTATTGAATTTTTTAATAAGGGGGTAAAAAACTTTTAGAAAAGTGTCATAACATTATAGGACAACGTCATAAACATATACTGTCCAAAAATACCTAAAATGGATGTTTAATCCCACTTTACTCTATGATCGGGAGGGGATCACTTGGAAAAGGTTGATATTTTTAAAGATATTGCCGAAAGAACAGGCGGTGATATTTATTTAGGCGTAGTAGGAGCAGTTAGGACTGGGAAATCTACATTTATTAAAAAATTTATGGAGCTTGTGGTTTTACCGAATATAAACAGTGAAGCAGAGAGATCACGGGCACTAGATGAACTTCCGCAAAGCGCAGCTGGAAAAACGATAATGACCACAGAACCGAAATTCGTGCCTAATCAAGCGGCAACGGTTCATGTCGATGACGGATTAAATGTCAATATCCGGCTAGTTGATTGTGTGGGTTACACTGTCCCTGGTGCTAAAGGATATGAAGATGAAAATGGGCCAAGAATGATTACGACCCCTTGGTATGAGGAGCCGATTCCTTTCCATGAAGCTGCGGAAATTGGCACAAGGAAAGTCATTCAGGAACATTCTACAATTGGTGTGGTAGTTACAACAGATGGAACAATCGGAGAGATTCCAAGAAGTAATTATATTGAGGCAGAAGAACGAGTGATTAACGAACTAAAGGAAGTTGGCAAACCGTTTATCATGGTTGTAAACAGTGCCCAGCCTTACCATCCAAGCACTGAAACGCTAAGGTCTAGTTTAGCAGAGAAATATGATATCCCGGTAATTGCGATGAGTGTTGAAAGTATGCGCGACAGTGATGTTTTGAATGTCCTGCGTGAAGCGCTTTATGAATTCCCGGTTCTTGAAGTTAATGTGAATTTGCCAAGCTGGGTAATGGTTCTTAGAGAAAACCATTGGCTGCGTGAAAGCTACCAAGAAGCTGTCAAGGAAACTGTAAAAGATATCAAGAGATTAAGAGATGTTGATCGAGTTGTACAACATTTTAGTGAGTTTGAATTCATTGAAAGAGCAGGATTAGCAGGAATTGAAATGGGTTCAGGCGTTGCTGAGATTGATTTAATTGCCCCGGATGAATTGTATGATGATATTTTAAAAGAAATTGTTGGGGTAGAAATTCGTGGGAAAGATCATTTGCTCGAATTAATGCAAGATTTTGCCCATGCCAAAGCAGAGTATGATCACATTGCGGATGCCTTAAAAATGGTGAAACAAACAGGTTATGGAATTGCCTCTCCAACACTTTCTGATATGAGCCTAGAAGAGCCGGAAATTATTCGTCAAGGTGCCCGGTTTGGTGTAAGGCTGCGGGCCGTAGCTCCATCGATTCATATGATTAAAGTGGATGTTGAATCAGAATTCGCTCCAATTATTGGTACAGAAAAGCAAAGTGAGGAGCTTGTAAGATACTTAATGCAGGATTTTGAGGATGATCCGTTATCCATTTGGAACTCTGATATCTTCGGGCGTTCATTAAGCTCTATCGTCCGTGAAGGAATCCAAGCAAAGCTTTCCTTAATGCCGGAAAATGCAAGATATAAACTGAAAGAAACGTTAGAGAGAATTATCAACGAAGGCTCAGGCGGTTTAATTGCCATTATCCTATAGGCTATGGACTCCTTATCGGGGTCTTTTTTTTGTTGTTAATAGGAGTCATACCAATGGTTACTAAGCCCTTAGATGTGAGAAAGTACCAAAAAGGGTCAAATTAAGTAGAATTATGATGAACAAAAGAAAAGATTACCATTATTTCATGAAATCTTCTTGATATGCTGAATTGATTATGATAATCTTTTAACGTGATTACATTATAGCGCTTGAACCCTTATTTCATAAGGTTTTTTTCTAAAAAAATAGATTCTAGTTACCAATTTAGGTATTTATAGTTACTTTGGTAATAAAACCGCGCTATGACGTATAGAAATTAGAAAAATTGTTTAGAAATGTAGATAAGTAATCTTATTTGCGAATCTTGATAATTCTTTGGGAGGAGGTGAATGGCATGAACAAGACAGAACTTATTAATGCAGTTGCTGAAGCAAGCGAACTTTCAAAAAAGGACGCTACTAAAGCAGTTGATGCTGTTTTTGATGCGATTTTAGATGCTTTGAAAAATGGTGATAAAGTACAACTAATCGGTTTTGGAAACTTTGAAGTACGTGAGCGCGCAGCTCGTAAAGGTCGTAATCCTCAAACAGGTGAGGAAATCGAAATCGCTGCTAGCAAAGTTCCAGCTTTTAAACCAGGTAAAGCACTTAAAGATGCAGTAAAATAATTACATAAATTTATTGCTATAAGCGAGTGCTTAAGCAAAAAGGTCATGGCTTTAGTCCATGGCCTTTTTTCTACTTTTTTTGCTTGAACTAAAAAGATTGTGCTAATATGTATTTGTCATCTATTCTTGACAGAACATTAGGGGGAATCTAACTATGTCACAAGTGAATCGTGCCCAAATTGAAGAAGCGGTACGTTTAATATTAGAAGCAATCGGAGAAAACCCAAACCGTGAAGGCTTGCTTGATACACCTAAACGGGTAGCAAAAATGTATGAGGAAGTTTTTAGCGGATTAAACGAGGATCCGAAGAAGCATTTTGAAACAATATTTAGTGAAGATCACGAAGAATTAGTATTGGTTAAAGATATCCCGTTCTATTCCATGTGTGAACACCATCTCGTACCTTTCTTTGGTAAAGCACATGTAGCGTATATTCCCAAAAATGGCCGGGTTACAGGTTTAAGCAAATTAGCACGAGCTGTAGAAGCAGTTGCAAAGAGACCACAACTCCAGGAACGGATTACATCAACGATTGCTGACAGTATGATGGAAAAGTTAGAGCCACACGGAGTGATGGTGGTGGTCGAGGCAGAACATATGTGTATGACCATGCGCGGTGTAAAAAAACCTGGCTCTAAAACCGTAACAACTGCAGTCCGCGGCGTTCTTGCTGATGATGCTATTTCTCGATCAGAGGTACTTTCTTTAATAAAATATTAGCCAATTTTTCTTAAAGCAACTGAGGTGATTAAATGGAAAAACGTAATACTGCAAATAGTGAATATATCGTAATAAAAGCAAATGATGATGGTGTCAGCGTGATCGGCTTAACTAGAGGATCAGATACAAAATTTCACCATTCAGAGAAGTTGGATAAAGGAGAAGTGCTAATTGCTCAATTTACTGAGCATACTTCTGCAATAAAAATCAGGGGAAACGCAAAAATTCTTACCCAACTTGGTGAAGTAGAAAGTGAATTGAAAAAATAAGTTTATCAGTTCCAACCACATTGTTTTCATCTTATTTCATATGAGCATTAGTGATTATTTTGTGAATTTCTGCCTAAAGAAAACCTTTTATGATATAATGGTGACTGCCTTGTTTTTAAAGAATGATTAGGATTTTCTTTATTAAAAGGTATGAATTTTACTATGCAAATAGGAAATAAGAATACATAAAGACATTACTTCGGGGAAGCAAGGGTGATTAAATTGCTGGACATTCGACAAAAATTCACAAATATTAGAGAGCAGGTCGAAAAAAGAGTTTGTGACCCATACTTGCTTAAATATATTGAAATTCCGATTATTGATGAAGATAAACTGCTTATTCTTGTCTCAATAATGGACCGCCTCGAATTGTCATACAGTGATATGCAGAACTACGCCTTATCAACGATGCTAATTCAAATCGCCCTTGATACTCATGAACATATATCAAATGCATCGGTAGAGGAAAAAAATCGACAATTAACTGTTCTAGCTGGTGATTATTTTAGTGGATTATATTATAAGCTTCTAGCAGATTCGGAAGAAATAAAGATGATCAAGGCACTTTCTAGAGGAATTAAAGAGGTTAATGAAAACAAAATTTCTGTCTATCAAAAAGAGATTCAAGAGATTGAAGAACTTATGACAAGGATTGGGCTCATTGAAAGTTCCTTACTTGCCCATCTCTCCGAATATTTCAAAGTAGACTTATGGAATGATTTTATAGGAAACCTGCTTTTATTTAAACGTTTACTCCATGAAAAGAGTCAATTTATACAAACAGGCAGTTCAGTTTTATTCGAGGCCCTGAAATCAATTATTTTCCCAATCAATAATAATAAAGTGATTGAGTTGTCAAAGGAACAGCAAAGTCACTTATTTCTGTGTTGCGACCAATATCTCGAAAGGTCAAAAAAGGTTATCGAAAAGGGGATAGTGCAGTTGCCCTATTTGAATGAATTACTTGAAAGTAGGATTCTTTCAATCTTAAGCCAATACCAGCCAAATGCAAAAACTTTTGTGGAAGAAGGGTAATAACAACATGCAGGAATCGAAAGAACAGCGAGTTCACCATGTGTTTGAAAAGATATCTGATAACTACGATAAAATGAATTCTGTTATCAGCTTTCAACAGCATATCAAGTGGCGAAAAGACACGATGAAAAAAATGAATGTACAGCCAGGTTCAAAAGCTCTCGATGTTTGCTGTGGTACTGCTGATTGGACAATCGCCTTAGCTGAGGCAGTCGGTCCAACAGGTGAAGTTACTGGGTTGGACTTTAGCCAAAATATGCTCAATGTTGGCATTGAAAAGGTTAAAGACCTAGGCTTAAACCAGGTTAAATTAATACATGGTAACGCCATGGAACTCCCTTTCCCAGATAATAGTTTTGATTATGTCACAATTGGCTTTGGTTTAAGGAATGTCCCGGATTATCTTCAAGTATTAAAAGAAATGCACCGTGTAGTAAAGCCGGGTGGAATCGCAGTATGTTTAGAAACATCACAACCTACACTTATTGGCTATAAACAGCTCTATTATTTTTATTTTCGTTTTATTATGCCGATGTTTGGTAAATTGCTTGCAAAGAGCTATCGTGAATATGCTTGGCTCCATGAGTCCGCTCGTGACTTTCCGGGAATGAGGGAGTTAGCTAAGATGTTTGAGCAAGCCGGCTTCAAAGATGTGAAATACAGGCCATACAGCGGCGGTGCTGCAGCTGTTCATATTGGTAAAAAGAACTAATTAATGGAACTTGAAGACAGGATGAAAAGCTGGGTGAATTCAAATGAAATTAAAAATGATGTATTCATTTTTAAATTCGGATATTAACTTGATAGAAAAAAAGTTAGAAGAGACAATAGAGGCAGATTCCCTTCTCCTAAGGAAAGCGTCTATGCATACATTACAAGCCGGCGGAAAAAGAATTCGTCCTGTATTTGTTTTGCTTGCAGGTAAATTTGGTAATTATGATATACATGTGATGAAGAATGTAGCCGTGGCACTTGAATTAATTCATATGGCCTCACTTGTCCATGATGATGTGATAGACGATGCTGATCTTCGCCGTGGTCAACCGACAGTGAAATCGAAATGGGATAACAAGATTGCTATGTACACCGGTGATTTTGTTTTTGCTCTTGCGATTGAATTGATGACTAATATCGGAAACCCGCTTGCCCATAAAATTTTAGCGAATACAATTGTTGAAGTTTCAGTAGGCGAAATCCAACAAATTAAAGATAAATACCGCTTTAATCAAAATCTTCGGGACTATCTGCGGAGAATTAAAAGAAAAACCGCCCTATTAATTGCCGTTAGCTGCCAATTAGGAGCGATAGCTGCAGATGTTGAAGAGTCCATTCATAAAAAACTTTATCGATTCGGTTATTACGTCGGCATGTCTTATCAAATAATTGATGATATTTTAGATTTTACTTCAACTGAGAAGGAACTAGGGAAGCCTGCGGGTGGAGATTTATTACAGGGAAATGTAACCGCCCCAGCCCTTTATGCGATGGAAAATAATCTTATCCGGAAAGAAATTGAAAAGGTCCATGAGAAAATGGAACCTGCTGAAGTAACAAAGATTATTTCGTTAATTAAACAATCAGGAGCAATAGAAAAGTCATTCACACTGAGCGATCTTTATCTGCAAAAAGCTTTAGCGGAATTAAATGGGTTACCAGGGAATAAAGCAAAAAAGACACTCAATGATATTGCAAAAGTAATTGGAAGAAGAAAATTCTAAACAACTTGTTAAATATTCAAAAAAATGATAATATTTTTCATGGATTGATTCTAAACAATCAATATACATAATTATTAATTTTTAGGAGTGGAATTCATGGAAAAAACATTTTTAATGGTAAAGCCAGATGGAGTACAGCGTAACCTTATTGGTGAAATCGTTTCACGTTTTGAAAGAAAGGGCTTTCAATTGGTCGGGGCAAAATTAATGAACATTCAAAACGAACTTGCTGAAGAACATTATGGTGAGCACAAGGAACGTCCATTCTTCGGTGAATTAGTTGATTTCATCACTTCTGGTCCAGTTTTTGCAATGGTCTGGCAAGGTGAGAATGTCATCGCTACTGCCCGTCAAATGATGGGTGCTACCAATCCAAAGGATGCAGCTTCAGGTACAATCCGCGGTGATTTCGGATTAACTGTTGGTAAAAATGTTATTCACGGCTCCGATTCACCTGCAAGTGCAGAACGTGAAATTGGCTTATTTTTTAAAGATTCTGGTGTGGTAGAGTACAACAAATTAGTTAACGAATGGATTTATTAATCCTGCTAAAGCGAGGCACTTGTATAGCAATTATACAAGTGCCTTTTTATATTGTTATCAAAAATATAACTCTATTTTCTGAATAGTTATACTATGTTTATTTTGTTCAATATGGTATATTGATAAAAAAATTCTTTAATGAGTTGAAGGGGGAAAGAGTATGGGAATGAGATACCTAACAGCAGGAGAATCCCATGGACCGCAATTAACAACAATAGTTGAAGGTCTCCCTGCTGGAATGCCATTATTATTAGAAGATATAAATAATGAATTATCCAGAAGACAAAAAGGGTATGGACGCGGAAGAAGAATGCAAATTGAAAAGGATACAGCCCAAATCGTTTCGGGAGTCCGGCACGGTTACACACTTGGCTCTCCCATTGCGTTAGTCGTACATAACAATGACTGGAAGCACTGGACCAATATTATGGGAGCAGAGCCCCTAGAGGAAGGCCAGGAGGATGAGGTTAAACGTAAGGTTACTCGTGCTCGTCCAGGTCATGCTGATCTAAATGGAGCAATTAAATATGGGCACAGGGATATGAGAAACGTCCTTGAGCGCTCTTCTGCCCGCGAAACAACTGTAAGAGTCGCTGCAGGTGCTATTGCCAAGCAGCTTTTATCATTAGTAGGCGTTGAACTAGTTGCCCATGTCGTTGAAATAGGCGGAATTAAAGCGAATGTCGATCCCTCCATTTCTTTTGAAGCATTAAAAGACATGACAGAGAATTCGCCTGTTCGATGTGCTGACCCAACTGTGGAAGAGGATATGAAGGCTGTCATTGATGAAGCGAAGAAAAATGGGGATTCGATTGGCGGTGTTGTGGAAGTGATTGCCATGGGTATGCCTGTTGGTGTTGGTAGTTACGTTCACTATGATCGTAAATTGGATGGAAAATTAGCAGCCGCTATAATGAGCATAAATGCGTTTAAAGGGGTAGAAATCGGCATTGGATTTGAAGCTGCAAGGAAGCCGGGGAGCGAAGTTCATGATGAGATAGCCTGGGATCAGGAAAAAGGTTACTATCGCAAGAGCAATCGACTTGGTGGCTTTGAAGGTGGTATGACGACAGGTATGCCGATTGTTATCAGAGGTGTGATGAAACCAATTCCAACCTTATATAAACCTTTAATGAGCGTAGATATTGAGTCTAAAGAGCCTTTTGCTGCGAGCGTTGAACGCTCAGACAGTTGTGCTGTCCCTGCTGCTGCGGTGGTTGCCGAGCATGCGGTTGCTTGGGAACTAGCAAATGCTTTGATTGAACAATTTTACAGCGACCGTTTTGAGGCTTTTGCTGATGAAATAAAAAGGCAAAGAGAATATGCGAGGGAGTTTTAATGGAAACCATTCATATCCAAACAGAGTCAAAAAACTATAATGTCTTTGTGGGGGAGGGTGTACGTAAAGAACTGGGCACTTTTTTGGTCAATCATTTTTCGGGTCTAACCAGAATATTAATTATTACAGATGAAACAGTTGCTAAACTACATTTGGAAAAATTGTTGATAGAACTTAAATCATTTGACCCCGTAATCTTTACTGCTCCTAGTGGCGAAAAAGCAAAAACCTTTGAGGTTTATTATGCTGCTCTTTCAACTGCGCTTGAAAACCGACTGGATCGGAAATCTGTCATTCTCTCTTTTGGAGGTGGTGCGGTTGGGGATTTGTCAGGATTTGTCGCAGCCTCCTTCATGAGAGGGATACCATTTATACAAGTCCCAACAACCATTTTAGCTCATGATAGTGCTGTTGGCGGAAAGGTAGCAATTAATCATCCGCTTGGGAAAAATATGATCGGAGCTTTCCATCAACCTGAAGCAGTCTTTTACGACTTAGAATTCTTAAAAACACTTCCCGCACATGAAATTCGTTCGGGATTTGCTGAGGTTATTAAACATGCACTTATTGATGATTCCGATTTTTTTGATTGGCTGAAAAACAATGTGGAAGACCTTCAAACCTTACCAATGGAGCTGTTATCTGAGTCCTTAATAAGAGGGATAAAGGTCAAGGGGAAAATTGTTGGTCAGGATGAAAAAGAAACAGGAATTCGAGCATACTTGAACTTAGGACATACGTTAGGTCATGCCATTGAATCAGAAATGGGTTATGGTAACTTTACTCATGGTGAAGCAGTTATGATAGGTATGATTTTTGCTTTAAAAGTTAGTAAACAATTACTTGGGCTTTCTTTCAATATAGAAGAATTTATCGATTGGATCGAAGGACTTGGGTATGAATCGAAAATACCTGACAATCTGGTTTATGAAAAGTTAATCAATAAAATGAAGCAGGATAAAAAATCTGTTCAACACTCGATTCGATTCGTATTACTAGAACAATTAGGGCTACCAATCCTAAAAGAAGTATCGGAACCAGTTTTATTAGACCAGTTAAATAGTTTTTAAAAGGGGGGCTTATTCTTGATTAGAGGGATGAGGGGAGCAATCACAGTTAATCAGAACACCGAGGAAGAAATTGTCACTGCCACAGAAGAACTGCTGAAAAAAATAATCGAAGAAAATCAGATTCAACCAGATTTAGTTGCCTCTGTTTTCATTTCGACAACCGAGGACATTAATGCGGTATTCCCAGCGAGGGCATTGCGTAAATTTGAGGGCTGGACCTACGTTCCCGTCATGTGTATGCAGGAAATACCTGTCCCTAATTCTTTAACCATGTGTGTTAGAATCATGATGCATGTAAATACTGCAAAGTCTCAAGATGAAATTAACCATGTATATTTAAAAGGGGCTCAGGTCCTTAGACCTGACCTCCGCAATCGTTTAACGTAATGTGAGAATCATTTTTGAATGAATGTTAGTCCAAGATTACAAGAATGGAGAGAATGAGCATGAGATGGAAAGAGCAGTTATTAACGCTGACTCCTTATCAACCAGGTAAATCAATAGAGGCAGTAAAGAAGCAATATAAACTTGACCAAATTGTTAAGCTGGCATCAAATGAAAATCCTTTTGGATGTTCAGAACAGGTGCTGACGGCACTTCAATTGAATCAAACAAGTTTGGCTATTTATCCAGATGGATATGCCACTACTTTAAGAGAGACACTTGCCTCATTTTTACAGGTTGACGAGGAAGAATTAATTTTTGGAAATGGTTCAGATAATCTGATCCAAATTATTTCAAGGGCACTCTTACATCCAAATGCTAGTACAGTTATGGCAACGCCTTCCTTTTCACAGTATAAGCATAATGCTGTGATCGAAGGGGCAATTATAAAGGAAGTCCCGCTAATAAATGGAGATCATGATTTAGAAGCAATGTTTGCAGCTATTGATGAACAGACCAATGTTATTTGGCTCTGCAGCCCTAATAACCCTACAGGTACATATATATCAGAAAGTAAATTAATAGCATTTCTAGATAAAGTCCCATCAGATATTCTCGTTGTTTTGGATGAAGCCTACTATGAATATGTTGTCGCTGATGATTACTATGATTCGGTTAAAATAGCTTCAAAATATGAAAATTTAATTGTCTTAAGAACTTTTTCTAAAATATATGGTTTGGCTGCCTTAAGAATCGGATATGGGGTTGCCCATCGTACAATTATTAAAGCGCTGGAGCCTGCGAGGGAACCGTTTAATGTTAACTCATTAGGTCAATTAGCAGCGTCTGCGGCAATAAAGGATCAGAATTTTATCAATACCTGCAAAGAAAAAAATAGGCAGGGTCTTGAACAATTTTATGAATTTTGTCGCCAATATCAACTCGAGTTTTATCCATCGCAAACAAATTTTATATTAATTGATTGTAAAATTGATGGGGATCAGGTTTTCCAATCTTTATTGGAGAAAGGATATATCGTTCGCTCCGGAAAAGCGCTTGGTTTTCCTACAGCTGTAAGAATTACCGTAGGCTCCTTTGAACAAAATGAAGGTGTCCTAAAAGCATTAGGAGAATTTTTAGCACAAAAGTAAAACAGAATGGTGCTTTGTTGTTTAGGGGGAGTTTTCAATGAAAGGCCGAGTTTTTGTAATTGGCTTAGGATTAATCGGCGGTTCTCTTGCCCTTTGTATTAAAAAGGAACATGAGGATGCTACTATTATTGGATTTGATATTAATAGTGAACAAGCAAGGCTTGCAAAGATGCTTGGAGTCATAGATGAAATAGCAGAAAATATCTACAGTGGTGCAATGGATGCTGATTTAATCATTATTTCTGCACCGGTGAATGAAACAGAGGAAATTATTCAGTTCCTTGCCACACTCCCTCTCAATCCAGAGGTAATCGTGACAGATACAGGCAGCACAAAAAGCAAAATTGTTGGAACTGCACAAATCTTAAAGAATCGGGGAATTACCTTTATTGGCGGGCACCCAATGGCAGGTTCGCATAAAAGCGGTGTATCTGCAGCCAAGGAAATACTATTTGAAAATGCATTTTACCTGTTAACACCACAAGAACATATAGAAAATACAAAGGTAGAATTATTAATAACATGGTTAAAAGGGACCCATGCCAAGTTTTTAACGATTACTCCAAAAAATCATGACTATCTCACAGGGATTGTCAGCCACTTTCCTCATATCATCGCGGCTTCTATAGTACGCCAAACTGAAAAACTTGCAGAAGAAGAAAGCCTTATTCCACGTTTAGCAGCAGGCGGGTTTAGGGATATTACTAGGATTGCATCAAGCAGTCCTGTGATGTGGAAGGATATCCTCTTGCATAATCGTGAAATATTAATTGAATTACTAGATCAATGGCAAGAAGAAATGAATAAAGTTAAAACGATGCTTGAAAATGAAAATAGTTCTGCGATTTACAACTATTTTCAGCAGGCAAAACAATACCGTGATGGCTTACCAATGAAAGAAAAAGGTGCGATTCCTGCATTTTATGATTTATTTGTCGATATACCAGATTACCCAGGTGTGATTTCGGAAATTACCGGCTATTTAGCAAAGGAAGCTATTAGTATCACAAATATTCGAATTCTAGAAACACGTGAAGATATTATTGGAGTTTTAGTTATTAGTTTTCAAACAGAAGAGGATCGACAAAAAGCTGAACGATGTATTAGCACTTATTCCAATTATGCAACATCTATTGGTTCCTAAAATGATATGAATAAAAGGTGATTTTTAATGACGTCTTTAAATCTTAAAACTAACATAAAAGGTCTAAATGGTAAGATAACAATACCAGGGGATAAATCGATTTCGCATCGATCGGTTATGTTTGGTTCAATCGCACACGGTGAAACCAAGGTAACTAATTTCTTGCCTGGAGAGGATTGCTTAAGTACGATTTCATGCTTTCGAAAACTAGGTGTTACGATTGACGAAACTGATAATCAACTTCGCATTATCGGAAAAGGATTTGATGGATTAACAGAACCAACTGAAGTATTAGATGTTGGTAATTCAGGAACAACTATCCGTTTATTAATGGGGATACTAGCCGGAAGACCTTTTTTCTCATCACTTGTCGGCGATGAGTCCATCGGAAAAAGGCCAATGACAAGGGTAACGAACCCTTTAACTGAAATGGGTGCGCGAATTGATGGGCGGAAAAATGGTTCCTTCACGCCTATTTCCCTCCGTGGTGGTGGCTTACAACCGATTAACTACCGTCTGCCAGTTGCTAGTGCACAAGTAAAATCCGCTATTATCTTAGCGGGACTACAAGCAGAAGGACAAAGTACGATTATCGAGCCAGAAGAAACCCGTGACCATACAGAAAGAATGATTAGAAGATTTGGTGGGGAAATCCATAAGGATAACCAAAAGATAATTGTTAAGGGCGGTCAAAAACTAACGGGCACAACGATTCAGGTTCCCGGGGACATTTCATCTGCTGCGTTCTTCCTCGTAGCCGGAGCAATTATCCCAGAAAGTGAAATTGTCCTGAAGGATGTCGGGTTAAATCCTACAAGAACGGGAATTATCGATGTCATGAAAAAGATGGGTGCAAACTTAGAAATTATCCAAAACGATAAAGAATCATTTGAACCATCTGGCGAGCTCATCATCAAAACTTCAAAACTTAAAGGAACAGTTATTGAAGGAGAGTTAATTCCAAAATTAATTGATGAAATTCCGATTATTGCCCTATTAGCAACCCAAGCTGAAGGTACAACCATAATTAAAGATGCTGAAGAATTAAAAGTAAAGGAAACCAATCGGATCGATACAGTTGTTCATGAGCTAAAAGAATTAGGTGCAAAAATCGAAGCAACTGAAGATGGAATGATCATATATGGAAAATCTGATTTAAGCGGGGGAACTGTTTCGAGTCATGGCGATCACCGAATAGGAATGATGCTGGCCATCGCGGCACTCCTATGTCAAAATGAAGCCAAACTAGAGAATCACGAAGCGATTTCAGTTTCCTACCCTAACTTCTTCGAACATTTAAACAGCCTCATTAAGTAAAGCTGCGTTTTAATGCAGCTTTTTTTATTTATTAACGATATAGATTTTGCCTAAATGTCATAATTTTTAGGGTTTATTCATAGCTTGTACAAAGGAAATAAAGTTTAACACGAAAGAAAAAAGGTGGTGGACGATGTATATCATTGAAAATGCCAATCTCCTTAAAGACAAGCAATTGAAAACATGTTCCCTATTAATTTCTAAGAACCGCATTGCTAAAATTGATACTCATTTTAGTCATTATCAGCTGATAAAAATGAATGCAGGTCCATATATAATGACCCCGACATATGTCCTTTTTAACTCAACAATTCCACAAATGAAATCCTTTCAAGAACTAAAAAAATGTTTAATCAAGGAATTTTTGATGAAAGGATGTACCACCTTATTTACCTATGTAAATGTTTCCTACGAAAATGAATTAACTACAAAAATTACCGCATTAAAAACAGCTCTCTTTAGCAGTCCGATTGACTATTTGATTGGGGTAAGAATACCCATTCACTTGATAACCCAGTCGTTTATTAGGAAATGTAAGAAAGAAAAAATACCAGCTATTTTTGTGGATCTGCAAAACGTCCATGAATTGGAAAAAATACCTTGGGGCTGGATAAGAGAAGCCATGTTTCCATTTAATAGTCCGTTAATTCCAATAATTTCTTCCGTTCAGAAGAAGGAAGTGAAGAGTGTTTTGTCGAAATGGAATAGTATCATGAAAAGAGAAAACATCCCGGCTCTTTATGAGGAAATTGAAGAAAACCTCCCATTGACCATTCCTGTATTAAATAAAATCGGCTTATACCCACAAAAAGCAAGTTTAATGAGTGGAACTGAGGTAAGTTATAATCTATACTCAAAAACAAATGAGATCATGAATATTGATGAATTGAATTTATTTCATTATCATAGTAATAGACTCATGGTGACCGTCCACAAGGGAACGGTGGTGCGTGCAGGGGAAAACGTGATATTTAAACCTGGAAATGGAGAATTTGTTCGGGTGAGAACCCCCTCATTTTTTTCTCTGTCTATCTAGGAGAACGAGAGGTAAGTGTCAATGGAAAGAGTTAATAAAATTATTAACATGTTAGAAAATGGCCAACATAAGGAAGCCTTAAATGAATATAATGAGGTATTACAAAGCGGAAAGCCAGATGAAAAATTCCTGCTGGGAGAAGAACTGTATCAATACGGTTTTCTGGATGAGGCTAAAGCATTAATTGAAAATTTACTTGTGATATTTCCTGAGGAAGGTGAGCTCCTTGTTCTGCTAGGTGAAATATTAGTTGAGGCCGGGGAGGATGAAGAAGCGATACTTGTTCTTGAAAGGATCTCAGAACATGACGCAAACTTTGGCCAATCATTACTATTGTTAGCAGATTTATATCAGGTTCAGGGATTATATGAGGTTTGTGAACGGAAGCTTCTAAAGGCAAAGGAGTTATTGCCGGATGAAGTAATCATAGATTTTGCTTTAGGTGAACTTTACAGTGAACAAGGTGAAATAACCAAGGCGTTAGATGCGTATGAAAAGGTCCTAAAAGAAGTAAATGAAATAGCAGGAGTAAATATTGACCAACGGATTGCAGATCTATTAAGTGCATCTGGAATGTTTGAGGAAGCACTGGTCTATTACGATAAGGCAATAAATGAAAAACTAGAAATTAACACACTATTCGGATACGCATTTACAGCATTGCAGGCAGGGTATAATCGAACTGCCATAGAAAAGTTTATTGAATTAAAAGAGCTTGATCCTGAATATCATTCACTTTATTTACATCTTGCGCTAGCTTATGAACGGGAGGAAGAGCTTGAGAATAGTTTACTCACCATTCAAGAAGGCATAAAACAAGATGAATTTAATAAAGACTTATTTTACTTTGGCGGGAAAATTGCCATTAAATTAGGGAAAGTGGAGGAAGGAGAAAAGTATTTTCGTGAGGCACTTGCCCTTGATCCTGGATTTGCAGAAGCAGCACTAACATTAAATAAGCTCTTTTTTCTCCAAGAAAGATATGAGGATATCATTGAGTTAATTTCCGAGCTTGATATTAAGGAAGATGAAGAACCGCAGCTTTTATGGGATTCTGCACGTAGCTTTCAAAAGTTAGAGGAATTTTCTTACGCATTAGACAAATATGAAAGTGCATATACTTTTTTTAAGAAAAATGAAACTTTTTTAAATGATTACGGTTATTTTTTGATTGAAGAAGGAAAAACCGACCAAGCCGCCGAAATTTTTAAACAACTACTTATTGAAGATCCAACAAACGTCGAGTATTTGGATTTACTTGAACGTCTTACAGGGTTGAAAAATTAAAAAAGCTGATTCTGCAGAGGAGGGAAACTACCATGGCAACCCCTGTTTCTGTCAACGAGAAGAAGGACTTTATTCGCTGGTTTCTAAATCATTACCAATTAAAGAGAAGAGAATGTGTCTGGATCCTCAACTATCTAATGAGCCACGATCAACTAATGGAAAAGGTTCATTTTGTTGAGCAAGCACAGTATTGTCCGAGAGGTTTAATTATGTCTACACATTGCGTTGATAAAGTGCCATTTCGTTTTTATAAAGAAAATGTGATGACCACGGACGCAGAAAAGTCCTTTCATGATATTCGGTTAAATCGAGACGAGGATATTTTTATCCAATTAAACTTTCATGCTGCCAATCAAGCACACCAGTATGCTGCGGTTCTAGAAGAAAATTTATACGTTCCAAAACATTTGCAAGTGAATGAAAAAGATGGAATCGTTGCAGAACAATTGTTGCAGCACAGCATTGATCACTTTCAACGTGAAAAAATTCTTCAGTTGATTGACGAGGCATTAGATAAACAGGATCGAACAGAATTCCTAGCATTAACACAAAAATTAAATACACTGAAAACCCTTGAAGAAAAAGGAAGTTTGCGATAAGCAGCTTCCTTTTGTTTTTTCATTCTACTTAGAACAAATTTTTTAAATATTCGACTTTAACTTTTATTGTTTACGGAGAAAATGATATTATATTAGTAGTGAAATTTAAGGTTGGTGCAATGATATGAAGTGGATACCTCAAGATATTGAGACGTATTTAAATGCCAAAGAGTATGTAGACACTGCTGTGATTCCGTTATTTTCAGTTTCTATTGGGGAGGAAATGAAGCAGTCAGCGGCAGCGCTTGAGTTTATTAATTTGTTAACAGGGTATTTAGAGAGGCAATTTACGGGTAGATTATTACTATTCCCGCCATTTACATATCTAAATTCCAAAAATGGCGATAGAATCTTAAGTGATTTGAAAGATTGGGAAGCTAGCCTAGTAAAGGGGGAGATTCATCACATTTTTTACATAACCTCAGACATTGATTGGAGAGATCGTGAAAAAGAACTAAAAGGAACGTTAATTTGGCTTCCGGCTATTCCGCTTGAGCATATGAACGATTCTCAAAAAGTGGCGATTATTGATAGTCAAGTAAAGCAACTCCTTAGTCTGTTTACGCAAAAATGGCATGAAAATGTGTAAAACCGTCTAGAAATCATGTTTTTAAAATAGTATGATATTGACCTAACTTGAAGATTGATATATCATTGTTATGTCCTAGTTTTATATGTGTTTAATTTATGTCCGTTGGACTTAACTTCGTGAATAGAGGGGGGGATAAGCATGAGTAAGCAACGCGTTTCAAGACGTCAATTTTTAAGCTATACATTAACAGGGGTAGGCGGATTCATGGCAGCCGGAATGTTAATGCCAATGGTACGTTTTGCAGTTGATCCTGTTTTAAAGGCTGAAGAAGGCGGTGATTTTGTTGCTACAAAGCAAAAGGTTGCTGATTTAACAAAAGATCCGGTTAAAGTTGATTTTACCTTTAAACAAAAGGATGCCTGGTATGAGTCAGAAGTAACGAATATTGCCTGGGTTTATAAGGATGATGCGGGTAAAATTGTAGCCCTTTCGCCTACTTGTAAACATTTAGGCTGTACGGTTAACTGGAATACTGACAAGGAACATCCGGGTCAATTCTTCTGTCCGTGCCATTATGGTCGCTACGAGAAAAATGGGCAGAACATTGCAGGAACACCACCATTAGCACCACTTGATGTATATCCATTCAAGGAAAAAGATGGTTATCTTTATCTTGGTAAAGCTAAACCACGGAAGGAGGCGTAACTATGTTAAACAAAATTTACGACTGGGTAGATGAACGTTTAGATATTACGCCTTTGTGGCGCGATATCGCAGACCATGAAGTACCTGAGCATGTTAATCCGGCGCATCACTTTTCAGCGTTTGTGTATTGCTTTGGAGGTCTTACATTCTTCGTAACTGTAATTCAAATTCTCTCAGGTATGTTTCTAACCATGTACTATGTACCTGATATTAAGAATGCATGGGAATCTGTGTATTATCTTCAAAATGAAGTTGCATTTGGACAAATTGTACGTGGAATGCATCACTGGGGTGCAAGTTTAGTACTTGTTATGATGTTCTTACATACACTACGCGTCTTTTTCCAAGGTGCCTACAAAAAACCTCGTGAATTGAATTGGGTCGTCGGAGTTCTTATTTTCTTCGTTATGCTAGGCTTAGGTTTTACGGGATACTTATTACCATGGGATATGAAAGCGTTATTTGCAACAAAAGTAGGTCTACAGATTGCCGAAGCAACGCCATTTATTGGTACTCAGGTTAAAGTATTGCTAGCAGGACATGAACATATTGTTGGTGCACAAACATTAACCCGTTTCTTCGCAA
Source organism: Bacillus sp. AFS006103 (assembly GCA_002559145.1). Classification (GTDB taxonomy): domain Bacteria; phylum Bacillota; class Bacilli; order Bacillales; family Cytobacillaceae; genus Neobacillus. The sequence continues at coordinate 38,231 of NTXX01000012.1, read as the reverse complement.
TCCATGTGTTCTTCCTACCAGGTGCATTGCTTGGTTTAATGGGAGCTCACTTCATAATGATCCGTAAACAAGGTATTTCCGGACCACTATAAAAAACGGCTTTATATAATAATCGAAGTTTTCTGCTAACTACGGAAAAAGGAGGGGGATTGTTCGATGCATCGCGGTAAAGGATTAAAGTTCGTTGGTGATTCACGTGTTTTAGCGCCTTCTGAACGAAAAAAAATGATTCCGAAAGATTACTCTGAATACCCTGGTAAAACAGAGGCGTTCTGGCCTAACTTCCTTTTGAAAGAATGGATGATAGGAGCTGTATTTCTTGTCGGCTTTTTATGTTTAACAGTTGCCCATCCGGCCCCGCTTGAAAGGATAGCGGACCCGACCGATACTGGGTACATTCCATTACCAGACTGGTATTTCTTATTTTTGTATCAATTATTGAAATACACATACGCATCTGGTCCTTACACTGTAATCGGAGCAATGATCATACCAGGACTTGCTTTTGGAGGGTTATTATTAGCTCCGTTCCTGGATAATGGTCCGGAACGCCGTGCAATGAAGCGCCCGGTTGCAACTGGAGCTATGCTTTTGGCATTAGCAGCCACCGTATTTTTAACTTATCAATCTGTTGCGACGCATGACTGGGCAGCTGCTGAACGCCAAGGTAAAATTGTTGCAAAGGTAGATATTGATAAATCAAGTCCAGGATATAAAATAGCTAGTGCCAATACATGTCTTACCTGTCATGGTGAAAACCTTTCAGGCGGTGCCGGTGCACCCGCACTAGTTGGTACAGGTCTAAAACCAGAGGAAATTGCTAAGATTGCCAAAGAGGGTAAAGGCGGTAAAATGCCAGCCGGAATCTTCAAAGGGACAGACGAAGAACTTAAAACACTATCTGAATTTATCTCAGGCCTTGGTAAGTAATAATCGAAATATTGAAAAGCTGACGGGGATCGTCAGCTTTTTTCTTCATGGAAAACAATTATGTTTATGAAAGGGGAGTATACGTGCGTTGGATTTATCCTCTCTTGGCTCATCGGTCAATATTGATGCTTTTATTAATTGTTAATATATTCGGAACCATCTATGGATACTATTGGTATGGTTGGCAGCTAAAGGAGACACCTGCTATTTTCCTTCCGTTTGTTCCTGACAGCCCAACAGCTAGTTTATTTTTTGTATTTGTGCTGCTTGCATTCCTATTGCGGAAAAATTGGCCTTTAATTGAGGCACTTGCTGTGGTAACACTTTTTAAATATGGAATTTGGGCAGTGGTTATGAACTTACTTGTCTATTTTGTCCAAGGAGAACTAGATGCGGTTGGTTATATGTTAATCTTGTCCCATTTTGCCATGGCTGTTCAAGGTATTCTTTTTGCACCATTTTATCGATTTAAATGGTGGCACTTAATTGTAACAGCTATTTGGACATTACATAATGACGTAATTGATTATGTGTTTTTCATGATGCCGAGCTATTCCATGCTAGATCGCTACACACCACAAATCGGCTATTTCACATTCTGGCTTTCGATTCTATCCATTGGAATTGCCTATTATTTTTCAATTCGGCCTAATCGTTTCAAACTTGAAATAAAATAATCTTAGATGGTCTAACCTTGTCCATCCCTACATACATTTTATTAGTAATGAAAGGGGGGACAAGGATTGAAAAACAAATGGATATTTTTCTTTGCAATGATCATAATGCTAACTCCCATATCTGTTAATGCTGAACAACAATCACCAATGGAGAAGCTTGATGATATCTCAGATGAAGCTCTCCAAATGGTAAAGTTTCATAGATATGATGATGCAAAAAGACTGCTGGATTATTTTTCTGACCAGTTCACGAGCATTACTGGTAATGAACAGCCCTTAACAATGGATGAGGTGAGAATAATAAATACCTCCCATGATGAAGCAATGGAAGCAGCGGTTAGTTCCAACATGAAATATGAGGAACGAATAAATAAATTAGTCAAATTTCGCCTTGTCATTGATGCCATTGCAACAAATCATCGACCATTGTGGGTTGAAATGGAAGATCAAATTATGACGGCATTTCATCAAGCAAAAGATGCTGCCATTAAGGGTGATTCCGGTCATTTTCATTCAAACTTTAATTCCTTTTTATCCTTATATAACGTAATCTATCCTAGTATGAAAATTGATGTGTCCGTAGAAAATGTTCAAAAACTAGACGCACGGATTGATTTTATTAATGAATACCGTTCCCAAGTGGTAAATGATTCTAAAAGTCAACAGGAATTGGATAAACTTGATTCGGATTTAGCTAATCTATTCTCTAACATGGAGGAGGATCAGGCGGATCCAAACATTTGGTGGGTTATTATCTCGACGGGAAGTATAATCATTATGACCTTGTCCTACGTTGGCTGGAGAAAATATCAAGGTGATAAGAACTTGGAAAAAGACCGATCAAGAGACAAAAAAGATTGAATAGAACAAAAAGAGCAATGTCCAAGGCGGACATTGCTTCATTAGTCTATTAAAGGCATTTTATTCTCATCCAATGTGAAACCTTCCCCATGGACGTCGTGGACAATCGTGATGGAAACAAATGCATGGGGGTCTACTGAGGTTATGACATTTTTTAAACGGACAATTTCATTTTTGGCAACAACACAATATAAGACATCACGCTCACTTTTAGTGTATGAGCCATATCCTCTTAGGGCCGTTACTCCTCTGTCCATTTCTTCCATGATCTTAGCGGCAATTTGTTCGTTCTTTTCCGAAATGATCATCGCTCCACGTGCTGAATAAGCACCCTCTAAAATGAAGTCAATGACCCTCGCACCAATAAACACAGCTACTAGTGTATACATGGCCTGTTTATAATTTAAGTACGTAACCAAAGATAAGGCAATTACACACGCATCAAACATGAACATTGTTTTCCCCATATTCCAGCCTGCATATTTTTGAACAAGTCTGGCGATAATATCGACTCCTCCAGTTGTTCCTCCAAAGCGGAAGATCACTCCCAAACCAATCCCTGTAAGAACTCCAGCAAATAATGCGGCCAATGTTAAATCACTTTGTAGTGGCATATCAATTGAATAGCGTTGAAATATCCATAAAAAAATCGATACACCGACTGTTCCTATTATTGTATATAAAAAAGTATTTCGTCCTAATAATTTCCATCCAATAAAAAAAAGAGGAATATTTAAAAATAAATTCGTATAGGATGGATCCCATTTGAACAAGAAATAAAATAGGAGTGCGATACCTGTAAATCCGCCTTCTGCCAATTTGTTTTGCATATTAAAATTGACTAGGCCAAACGACATAATTGCGGCTCCTATTAGGATAAATAATATGTTTTTAACCTTAAGACCATGCAACATTAATAATCCCCCTCTACCATAAATTCTCTTATATGGCGGCTTTTATTATATCGAATTAAAAATGATAGAGCAATCAGTAGTTAAAAAGAGCAGGTTATTAGTGAAAATATTTGTAAATCATCGTTAATTTAGCTAACATAAACATTGGATAAAGATATGAATATAATGATCAGTCTGATTAATGAGGTGAAATCCATGTCCAAAGAAAAGACGATGAAAGACCTTCAACATGAAGTGGATTTGTACATTAGTCAATTTAAAGAGGGTTATTTCAGTCCGCTGGCAATGCTTGCAAGACTTACAGAGGAACTAGGGGAATTTGCTCGAGAAATAAATCATTATTATGGAGAGAAACCCAAAAAAACTAGTGAAACTGAAAAAGCAATTGAGGAAGAACTTGGTGATCTTTTATTTGTTTTAATTTGTTTTGCAAACTCTTTAAATATCAGCTTAGAAGATGCACATGATTATGTAATGGAAAAATTTAAGACTAGGGACAAAAATCGTTGGACAAGAATTAATGAAGAAAAAATGGAGTGAGGATTGTGGAACAAATTAAAATTATCATCGCTGGACCCCGTGGCCGAATGGGTAGTGAAGCTGTAAAATTGGTAACCAATCAGGATCATTTTGAACTTTCAGCTGTAGTCGATCATAAATATGATGGAATGATGCTTAGCGATTTGGAGGGCTTTCATTCAATACATAATGTACCTGTTTATTCAAATATCGAAACATGTCTGCAAAATGTTCATGCGGATGTACTAATTGACCTTACTACACCAGAAGTAGGCATGCACCATGCAAAAACTGCACTTGCCTATAATGTGCGTCCAGTGGTTGGAACCACTGGTTTTACCACAAGTGATTTAGAAGAATTAGAACGGATTTGTCAGGAAAAAAAACTAGGATGTATTATTGCACCTAATTTTGCTATTGGTGCGGTGTTAATGATGAAATTTTCACAAATGGCTGCGAAGTATTTTAACGATATCGAAATTATTGAATTGCATCACGATCAAAAACTGGATGCTCCTTCGGGGACAGCTGTAAAAACAGCTGAAATGATTTCAGCTGTTCGAGAAGAAAAAAACCAAGGGCACCCAAATGAAAAAGAAACAATCCAAGGGGCGCGAGGGGCAAGGTTCAACGGCATGCATATTCACTCGGTTCGCTTACCCGGACTAGTCGCACATCAACAAGTGTTATTTGGTTCTGATGGTCAAACACTCACAATCAGGCATGATTCATATCATCGTGGCTCTTTTATGTCGGGGGTAAAAGTGGCAGTGGAGACTGTAATGTCACAAAATACATTTGTTTATGGACTTGAAAATATTTTAGAATAGGGAGTAATTTTATGAATATCGCACTAATAGCTCATGATCAAAAGAAGAATGATTTGGTTCAGTTTGCGACTGCATATCAAAATATCTTTGCAAAGCACACATTATTCGCAACAGGGACAACCGGACAGAGAATAAGTGAAGCAACTGGTCTTAGTATTACTCGTTTTCAATCTGGACCACTTGGCGGTGACCAGCAAATCGGTGCATTGATTGCCCAAAATCAAATAGATGCTGTTTTCTTCTTCCGTGACCCATTAACCTCACAGCCGCATGAACCAGATGTAACAGCATTGGTTAGATTATGTGATGTGTATTCCATTCCACTTGCCACAAATATGGGAACGGCAGAATTATTAATTAGAGGCTTAGAACTTGGACTTATTGAGTGGAGAAATATAGTTAAAGAGAATGGTGGAATGAATGAATAATCAGAGCCTTCATGCCCTTGCATTCGGTGCCCATCCAGACGATGTCGAGATTGGCATGGCAGGTACGATAGCAAGGTTGACTTCAGAAGGGAAGCTAGTCGGTATCTGTGACCTAACAGATGCCGAGCTTTCTTCCAATGGAAATGCTACCTTAAGAAAAGAGGAGGCCTTACAGGCTGCAGCAATACTTAAGGTCTCGATGAGAACATCACTGTCTTTACCAGATAGGGGATTATATCTTAAAGACCAATACATAAGAGAGATTGTTAAGGTTATTAGAACATACAAGCCTCGAATTGTGTTTGCGCCATATTTTGAAGACCGCCATCCGGACCATGGGAATTGTGCTGTTTTAGTGGAGGAGGCAGTATTTTCTTCTGCGATAAGAAAATATGTCACAGAAGGAAATGAACCTGCCCACCGGGTTGAAAGAGTTTATTTTTATATGATTAATGGCTTTCATAAACCAGATTTCACCATTGATACCACTGAATATATGGAAAAAAAACTCCAAGCATTAAGGGCGTACAAGAGTCAATTTGAGCAAACGGAAGTCAGCATTAGCACCCCGCTGGTTAATGGGTATATTGAAACCGTTGAATCAAGGGAAAGAATGTTTGGCAAGCAAGTTGGTGTTACATTTGCTGAAGGGTTCAAAACGAAAGTTCCAATCCTTTTGGATCGTGATTTGATAGGAGAATAAACATGAGGAAACTTAAAATTGGAATTACCTGCTATCCGACAGTAGGTGGTTCAGGTGTGGTTGCGACGGAATTAGGGAAAATGCTGGCTGAAAAGGGACATGAAATACATTTCATCTCTTCAAGTATCCCTTTTCGATTAAATAAAATGTATCATAATATCTATTATCATCAGGTTGAAGTGAATCAATATTCCGTATTTCAGTACCCACCTTACGATATTGCTTTAGCAAGTAAAATGGCGGAAGTAGCGAATCGTGAAAAGTTAGATTTGCTTCATGTCCATTATGCGATTCCTCACGCTGTATGTGCAATATTAGCAAAGCAAATGTGCGATCGAGAAATAAAAATCGTCACGACCTTACATGGTACAGACATAACCGTTTTAGGTTATGATCCATCTTTGACAGATGCAATAAAATTTGGGATTGAAAAATCAGATGCTGTTACAGCTGTATCCAAAGCACTAGTGGACCAGACGTATGAATTGATCAATCCTGATAAACAAATCAAAACCGTTTATAACTTTATTGATGACCGCATTTATCAAAAAAGTGATGCACATGCATTAAAGGTAGAATTTGAAATCAAAGAAGATGAAAAAGTAATAATTCACGTTTCCAATTTCCGTCCGGTAAAACGGGTACAAGATGTAGTTAAATCTTTTGCAAAGATTGCATCTGTGATGCCGGCTAAATTACTGTTGGTCGGTGATGGTCCAGAAATGACTATCATCTGCAAACTTGTAAGAAAGTTGGGGTTGGATAGTCAGGTTATTTTCCTTGGGAAACAAGAGAGTCTAGAGGAATTGTATTCTATCAGTGATTTAATGCTTCTATTATCGGAAAAAGAAAGCTTTGGTCTTGTTGCGTTAGAGGCGATGGCATGTGGAGTTCCATGTGTCGGTACGAATGTTGGCGGTTTGCCAGAGGTTATTAATCATGGAGTGAATGGATTTATTTGTGAAGTTGGAAATATTGAGGAAATTTCCAGTAAAGCCCTAGCTATTTTAAATGATAAGAATATTCATAAACAATTTTCCAATCATTCGATAGAGACAGCAAAAACAAAATTTAATGCTGACCAAATCGTTGAACAATATGAACAAATATATTTTAATTTACTGAATTAAGGTGAAGTAAATGATAGACCCATTTGTAGCTGCAAGTCCGGTATTAAAAAAGCTGGAGGATGCAGGTTTTGAAGCCTATTTTGTTGGTGGCTCCGTTAGAGATTTTCTGTTAAATAGAGAGATTAATGACGTTGATATTGCAACAAGTGCCACACCTGATGAGGTGAAACGGATTTTTCCAAAAACAGTTGATATTGGAATTGAACATGGAACTGTTCTGGTCCTTGTTAATAATGGAGAATATGAAATTACCACGTTTAGAACTGAATCAGAATATCAAGATTATCGAAGACCCAAAGAGGTTTCCTTTATCCGCAGCTTAAAAGAAGACTTACAACGTAGAGATTTTACGATGAATGCCATCGCTATGGATAGAAATAGAAAATTAATTGACCCATTTAATGGATATCAAGCGATACTAGAAAGAATCATTCAAACCGTGGGAAGTCCGAATGACCGGTTCCAAGAGGATGCCTTAAGAATGATGCGAGCAGTTAGGTTTGTAAGTCAACTCTCATTTCAAATTGAAAATGAAACAATTCAAGCACTAACAAAGCTTGTCCATTTGCTTGATAACATTGCAGTAGAGAGAAAAAGAGCGGAGTTTGAAAAACTTCTCATTGGAAAAAATAAGAATAATGCGTTGAAGATTCTTCTTGATGCAAACATTCATTCTTTTTTACCCGACTTGAAGGAGCAACGGCAGCAATTAGAGAAATTAATTAGCTTTAATAGTACGAATCTTAATAAAAATGAAATGTGGTCCCTATTAATTTATTGTCTAAATTTACAGCCAAAAGAGATCGAGTTATTTCTAAAAGAATGGCGGCTTGCACTGAAGGACATCCGGGAAATTCAACTAGTTGTCCATTTTCTTTCCAAAAGGCTTGAACAAGATTGGTCCATTTATGACCTATACAGTGCTGGTCGTGATCATATCCTTTCAACAGAAAAGCTTTACCAAATTATTAATGGAAACAACGAAGTAGAATCAATTGAGCATTGGCTAAAGTTGTATGAAAACCTGCCGATAAAAGAACGTTCCGAAATGAATGTGACTGGAAATGATGTAATGGCCTGGTTCAATAAAAGAGGTGGTCCATGGCTTAAGGAGACGCTTTTAACCATTGAAGAAAATATCTTAACCGGAAAACTAGAGAACGACATAGAAAAAATCAAGGAGTGGCTAATGAAGTGCAATCAGAAATAAGAAAAGAATTACTTGATGCCTTTACAACTGCGGGTGACGCCTTTTTGTCTGGGCAGCATTTAGCAGAAATCATTGGCTGCTCAAGGACGGCAGTCTGGAAGCATATAGAGGAATTGAGAAAGGAAGGCTTTGAATTAGAAGCAGTAAGAAACAAGGGTTATCGGATTTTAAAAACTCCTGAAAAGGTTACTGCTGATGAGGTAAGGCTTGGCTTAACAACTAACTTTATAGGGAGAAATATTCATTATGTAGAAAGTGTGGAGTCTACCCAAAAGATTGCCTATCACCATGCCTCAGAAAATGCCCCTGAAGGCACAGTTGTCATTGCCGAAGAGCAATTGTCTGGCAGGGGGAGAATGGCCCGTAAATGGCATTCACCTAAATATACCGGTATTTGGATGAGCATGATTTTACGACCGAACATCCCCCTAAGTAATGCCCCACAATTGACCTTGCTCGCAGCAGTTGCAATTGTACAGGCGATTGAAGAAATGACAGACCTTATCCCGGAAATAAAATGGCCCAATGATATTCTTATTAACGGAAGGAAAGTAACGGGAATATTAACGGAATTACAAGCTGAAGCGGACCGAATTCATTCAATTATTATTGGAATTGGTATAAATGTGAATCAGAAGAAAGAAGATTTCCCGCTTGAACTTCAAGAGATAGCCACTTCCCTTTTTATAGAAGAGGAAGGAAAAACACTTTCTAGAGCAGAGTTAATTAGGACTATTTTCAAAGAGTTTGAAAAATTATATACGCTGTATCTAGACCAAGGTTTTCTTCCGATAAAACTATTATGGGAAGGATACGCCAGCAGTATCGGCAAATACATAAAGGCTAGAACACTGAACAATACGATTGAAGGAAAAGCACTAGGAATAACCAATGATGGAGTCCTGCAGTTAGAGGATGGGACTGGAAGGATTCACCATATCTATTCTGCGGATATTGAAATTTAAAAGCTTGAACTTTTCGTGAAATTTGTTATAATTCATTCCAATGGGCAGTATCCACTGAGAACTGCACCTTTATGAAACTACAATTAAAAAGGTTTCTGCCTAGATCCGTAATGCGGACCGGGACAGAGGGATGAAGCATGTTAAAGAGTAATCGGGATCCTCTGCCTTCAGAAGGATCTTTTTTATTTGCTCTTCGATATATCTTTTTCCCCTCTCCCATATAAAAGGAGGGAAAGTTGATGAAGCAAACAACAGATTTCTTGAAAATGAAGGAGAATAATGAAAAAATCGTCATGTTAACTGCGTATGATTACCCGTCAGCTAAACAGGCTGAAGAGGGGGGAGTTGACGTTATATTGGTGGGAGACTCACTTGGGATGGTAGTCCTAGGCTATGATTCAACGATACCCGTAACGCTTGACGATATGATCCATCATACAAAAGCTGTAAAACGTGGAGCAAAAGATACATTTATTCTCGCTGATATGCCATTTCTAACTTATCATTTGTCCGTTCGGGATACCTTATTAAACGCCGCAAGACTCATTCAAGAAACAGGAGCACATGCGGTTAAATTAGAAGGGGCAGATGATGTTATTGAAAAAATTTCCGCGCTTACTAGAGCCGGTATTCCTGTTTGTTCCCATTTAGGGTTAACCCCTCAATCAGTGGGTGTTTTGGGTGGGTATAAAGTACAGGGGAAAGATGTCCAGGCTGCAAGGAAATTGATTGAAGATGCTAAGAAATGTGAAGAAGCCGGTGCATTTGCACTTGTTCTTGAATGTGTCCCAAAACAACTGGCAGAGGAAGTAGCACAAACCATTTCCATTCCAGTTATCGGAATTGGAGCAGGGGTTGCAGTCGATGGGCAAGTTCTCGTCTATCATGATATTCTAGGCTATGGCGTTAATCGAGTACCAAAGTTCGTTAAACAATACCATGCTGTCAACCCATTTATGATTGAATCAATTCAAGCCTATGCAGCTGACGTTAAAAATGAACGGTTTCCTGAAGATAAACATTCATTCACAATGAAGGAACAGGAACTGAAAGAGCTTTATGGAGGTACGAAATGAAGGTTATCACAACCATTAAAGAAATGCAGACGATAATGAATAAACTGAAGTTACAAGAAAAGTCGATTGGTTTTGTACCAACGATGGGATTTCTGCATGAAGGTCATCTAACGCTATTAAATAAAGCACGCAAAGATAATGATATCGTTGTCCTAAGTATTTTCGTGAACCCATTACAGTTTGGGCCAAAAGAGGATTATGCGGAATATCCACGTGATTTTGAACGTGATTGTGCCTTGGCTGAAAGTGAAAGGGTTGATTTTCTTTTTCATCCATCGGTTGGAGAAATGTATCCAAACGAACCTTCAGTCAAAGTTACCGTCCAGGATCGAACGGATGTTTTATGCGGGAAATCGCGCCCTGGGCATTTTGATGGTGTAGCAACAGTCATTACCAAACTCTTTAATATCATCATACCAACAAGAGCTTATTTCGGAAAAAAAGATGCCCAGCAGGTGGCGGTACTTGAGGGGGTAGTATCAGATTTTAATATTCCTGTAGAACTTATTCCAGTCGATATCGTTCGTGAAAACGACGGACTTGCTAAGAGTTCTCGGAATGTTAATCTTCTGCCTAAGGAAAGACAAGAAGCATCTGTATTGTATCGTAGCCTTCAATCAGCAGAGACAGCTATTAAGCAAGGTGAACGAAATCCTGCCAATTTAATTGGCTTGATTAGTAACATGATTACCAATGAATCAACGGGTACAATTGATTATGTCCAAATTTACTCCTATCCACAATTAAAGCCATTGGAAAAATTAGAGGGTACAATTATTATTGCATTGGCTGTAAAATTTACGAAGGTACGATTAATAGACAATTACATTACGAATATAGATTGATAGAAAAAAGAGAACGGAGGAGAAATATAATGTTTCGCAACATGATGAACGGAAAAATCCATCGTGCAACTGTTACAGAGGCTAATCTAAACTATGTAGGCAGTATCACTATTGATGAAGACTTATTAGATGCAGTTGGAATGATTGCAAATGAAAAGGTGCAAATTGTGAACAATAACAATGGTGCACGGCTAGAGACTTACATTATTCCCGGCGAAAGAGGCAGTGGTGTCATCTGTTTAAATGGTGCAGCTGCCCGCCTGGTGCAAAAGGGTGATATCGTTATTATCATTTCCTATGCGCTTGTTGCTGAAGAAAAAGCAGCAACACATACACCTAAAGTAGCAATAATGGATGAAGACAATCGTATAAAAGAACTGATCAATAAAGAACCGGCCCTCACGATTATGTAATCCCCATTTCCGGGGATTTTTCTTTTTTAATGGGAGTTCTATATAATATACATAATAATAAGCGTAAACTTAATAGTAGAGTTGGCAGCTCTTATAAGTATATACTTTTTCTTTTAAAGATAATGTGATACCGTTTTAATGAACGAAGGTTTGGGGTGTTAATGAAATGATAAATAAATTCGTCGTAATTGATTTGGAAACAACGGGAAACCTTCCAAAAAAGGGTGACAAAATCATCCAATTTGGTGCTGTGGTCATTGAAGATGGAAAAATCACAGAAAAATTTTCGTCATTAATCAATCCAAATAAATCCATTCCTATATTTATTGAAGAATTGACCGGTTTAAATGATGACATGGTGAAGGAAGCGCCGCTATTTTCGGAAATAGCGGAAAAAGTTATGAATTTGCTGGATGGAGCTTATTTTGTTGCACATAATGTTTTATTTGACTTGTCGTTTCTTCAAGATGAATTAATCCAATCGGGTCATGAAGGTTTCTTTGGCCCTGTCCTTGATACGGTTGAAATGGCTAGAATACTTTATCCGACAGCAGATGGGTATAAATTATCCGATTTAGCAGAGAAAGAAAATCTTAATCATGATCGCCCGCACCAAGCGGATAGTGATGCACAGGTGACTGCTGAACTTTTTTTAATTCTACTAGATCGTTTGACCTCATTACCATTAGTAACGCTAAAGCAGCTTTCTTATCTATCAGGTGGTCTTAAAAGTGACCTGCAACAATTCATTGATGACATACTGGTAAACAAAGAGGACACACTTGAACAATTAACGGAGTCCATCGAGATTTTTAAAGGAATTGCCCTGAAAAGGCCAGCTGAGCAGACAGGAACGACTAATTCGGGTAAAGAATACCAATTTCCAGCAAGTGAAGTTGAAAAAACAGGGTTGGTTAACCATGCTTTTGAAGCCTTTGAAATGAGGTCAGGTCAATTTACGATGATGGATATGGTGTATCAATCCTTTCAAACGGAAAAGCATACATTGATTGAAGCGGGAACAGGTGTCGGAAAATCACTTGGATATCTGCTTCCGATTGCCTATTTTTCAAAACAAAAGGGACTTCCCATTGTCGTAAGTACGCATACCATCCAATTACAAGAACAAATTCTAAAAAATGAAATCCCGCTCTTGGCTAAAATTCTTCCCTTTAATCTGACCACTGTTCTCTTAAAGGGAAGGAACCATTATATTAGTTTAGAAAAGTTCAGCCGAACGCTGTCAGATGATAATGATAATTACGATACAGGTTTAACCAAAATGCAAATTCTTATTTGGCTGATTGAAACTGAGACAGGTGATCGGGATGAATTGAACCTATCAAGTGGCGGGCAATTATTCTGGAATAAGATTAAGAACGAACCTGCTTTATTTTTGCAGAATCAAGTATGGCAGGAAAAAGATTTTTATTTGAATGCCAAAAGAAAAGCACAATCCGCCGATATAATTATTACCAATCATTCTTTGCTTTTAAGTGATATTAAAGGCGAAGGGACAATTTTGCCTGATTATTCTTTTGCGATTATTGACGAGGGGCATCAATTTGAAAAAGTGGCAAGTCAGTTTTTTGGCCATACATTAGATTATTTGTCTACCAGGCTCTTATTAAGTCAATTTGGTGTTTATGAACAAAAACTGCTCTTTTATGACTTGGAGCGGCTTATCGCTTCAATACCAAAGAAAACGGAGATGGTACCACCAGTCACTAAGTTAAATCAACTGAATGTTGACCTTGCTTTTGAAACAGATGAATTTTTTCAATTGATTGCTCTATTTGCGAAATCTAAGCTTATTAATAAAAAAGGAATGAACCGTGCCAAAGTTCGCTTTTCTCTTCAAGATGAGGCAAAGGAAAAAAAGGCACTTGTCCATAGTGCAGAAAGGTTCGCCTTTTTACTAAAGGATTTTCATTCAGTCATTATTGAACGACTCGAATGGATTAAAAAAGAAAGTGATACGTTTACGCGTTCCCAAGAAAATAAAATGGAAGAGATTCAATCTTTTTTAAATGAACTGATAGAATTAAGAAACACAGTTATTTATTCCTTTATCAAACAAACAAGTGATGTAAAATGGATTGAAATAGATATTCGTTCAACGCAGAATGTGACTACCTTTATAGCTCAGCCAGCGTCAGTGGCCGACCAATTAAAGGAGCAATTTTTTCAACTCAAAAAAGCGGTGGTCCTTACGTCTGCTACTCTAACCGTGAATAAATCATTTGACTATATTATGAAGGAAATTGGGCTCGATCCTGTTTCAACGATACAACTAACCATTCCTTCTCCATTTCAATATAATCAGCAGGTTCAACTGTTAATCCCTGAAGATATACCGGAAATAAACACAGTTTCGTTAGAGGATTATGTTATTTCTATTACCGAACATATCATCACCATTGCAGAGGCAACCAAAGGAAGAATGCTTATCCTCTTTACTGCCTATGAGATGTTAAAGAAAACCTATGAACTAATTAAAGAAAGTGGTTTTTTGCATGACTATGCAATGATTGCTCAAGGGATAACCAGTGGGAGTCGAACAAGACTAACTAGGAATTTCCAAAGGTATGATAAGGCTTTATTGCTAGGGACAGGTAGTTTCTGGGAAGGGGTAGATATCCCTGGTGAGGATTTATCTTGCCTAGTTATTGTTAGGCTTCCATTTAGTCCGCCAGATGAACCGCTGACAGAGGCAAAGTGCCAATTAATCGAAAAACGCGGGGGTAATTCCTTTTCAGAATACTCACTCCCTGAAGCAGTCCTTAGATTTAAACAAGGATTTGGACGCCTCATTCGTACGGAAAATGACCGTGGGATTATTGTTGTCTTTGATAAAAGGATTGTAACGACCAAGTATGGCAAGGCCTTTTTGAAATCCATTCCTAATGTTCCTATAAAAAAAGGTAGAATGGATGATTTAGTTGAGATTATTGACTCTTGGTTATGATTCATGGTCATTAATTAATGGGAGCCGATGATTATTATACAGGATAATATTTGGTAAATTGCACATCCTATATATTATGGGAGGTGTGTCATGAGAACCTTACTATTATTATTGTCCATATTCATCCAATCCACTTTGTTGGTAGAGGCAGCAAAGCCAACTTCAAATATAGAAAACATTGACTTAAATATTCGGGATCATGAATTAGCTGTTACATTTTTAGGACTTACTGAAGGCGAAGCCACCCTTATTCAAGGTTCAAGTGGGGAGAATATCTTGGTAAATACCGGGGGTAAGGAAACAGATGCGGAATTGGAAGGCTGGCTAAACCTTTATGATGTAAAGGAAATATCAAAGCTAATTCTGACTAGCAATGAGCATGAGCTTTCTGATAAGCTAATCAATAGGTTAATAACAAAGTTTAGCATTAAAGAAATTATTACTACTCGGGAGATATCTGCTCAATTATCTAAAAAACTAAACGTAACCAATAAACCTGCAGTTATCTCCTGGGAGCAGGGAACAAAGGAAAAGATTCTTCCTGAAGTCACTGCAGTGGTTCAATTTGTAGGAAATGAACCCAACGAAGGTATGGATTTTACATTGAATTTTTTTAATCACCGAATTTTCCTGATGACTTCATTCACGCAGCGTGCAGAGGAAACTCTTTTGAAGAAGAATTTGGAAAACATAAATGTATTTAAGATTCCTAATTATGCAGCGGAGGACTCTTTATCAGAGAAACTAATCCAGTATTTAAATCCGCAAATTTCGATTCTCTTTCCACCTGAAGCAGAGCAGCATGACCCAGATATACTCATTGACCTCCATGAAACTTGGTCTGAAATCTATTCAACAAAAAAACATGGTACCGTAACTATTAAATTCACAGATTCTAACTATGAAGTCATAACAATCCCGATTGAAGAAGTGGAATAAGAAAAAATTAGAAAAATTAATATCATCACAGGCCCTCTTTTTACTTCTACCTGTTATAATAATGGATAAGATTTATCAAAAGTTATAAATGAATAGGTAAATATTGGAGGAAATAGGATGGAAAGTAAAATTGAAGTTTTATCAACCGTAAAAATCCAGCATAGTCCGGATTTGTATAAAATTGTTGATTCCCTTAATCGGACACTGAAGCAAAAAGATCTTATGTTCGGACTTGCTCTGGATCAAGAAAATAAAAATACAGCGATTTTTACCATTTATCGTACATAAAGAAGTGATTGTTTAATGAAAAAGTGGATTATATTTTGCGTTTTATTTGTATTAGTGGTTATTGGTTTATTAACTAATGTATATTTCAAATCTATGAATCCAATTAACACGGCAGAGAAAAAAGCTGTCGCACTAGCCACCAAGGAAATATCTTTGAAGGAAATTGAGGATTTTCATATTTATAATGACATAGAAACAGTTAATGTCATTGAGGGGAAAAGTACGAAGGATGAAAAAATCATCGTATGGATTCCAGAAAAAAGTAAGCAAGTTTTCGTAAGAAAAGCAAAGGATGGCCTTTCAAGAGAAGAAGCTATTCAAAAACTTTTACAAGAAAAAAACCCTAAAAAGATTATTTCAGTGCGACTTGGCATGGAAAAAAATATCCCCTTGTGGGAAATTTATTATCGTTCTGACAATAATTTAATAAATTATTACTATGTTCACTTTGACACAGGTGAATGGCTAAAGAAAATTGAAAACCTATAAAAGAGAAGGAAATTGGAGGAATTGGCATGGTAGTGGAACTAGCAAATCGAGTGAAGGCACTTACACCTTCGACAACATTAGCAATTACTGCAAAAGCAAAGGAATTAAAGGAACAAGGAGAAGATGTGATTGGCTTAGGCGCTGGTGAACCTGACTTTAATACCCCGCAGCATATTTTAGATGCCGCGTTGCAATCAATGAATGAGGGGCATACGAAGTATACACCTTCAGCGGGCTTACCTGCATTAAAAAAGGCGATTATTAAGAAATTTGAAATGGATCAAGAGTTATCCTATAAACTAAATGAGATCATTGTCGGAAATGGAGCTAAACACGTTCTTTATACATTATTTCAGGTTCTATTAAATGATGGCGATGAGGTTATCATTCCTACGCCTTATTGGGTCAGCTATCCAGAACAAGTCAAATTAGCAGGTGGCGTACCTGTTTATATCGAAGGATTAGAGCAGAATCAATTCAAAGTCACTCCGGATCAATTAAAAAGGGCCATCACAAAAAATACGAAAGCCGTCATCATTAATTCACCAAGTAATCCAACCGGTGTGTTATATACGGCAGATGAACTTTTTGCCATCGGAAAAGTTTGTCTTGAGGAGAATATCCTAATTGTTTCGGATGAAATATACGAAAAGCTTGTTTATGGAGAAAATAAACATATCTCGATTGCACAACTTTCTCCTGAACTTAAAGAGCAAACTATTGTGATCAATGGTGTCTCTAAATCACATTCAATGACAGGTTGGAGAATTGGGTATGCGGCTGGGAATAAAGTAATCATTGAGGCGATGACAAACCTCGCTAGCCATAGTACTTCTAATCCAACAACTACTGCCCAGTATGCAGCAATTGCTGCTTACAATGGCTCACAACAGCCTGTAGAAGATATGCGTCAGGCGTTTGAAGAAAGATTATCGATTATCTTTGATAAACTGGTTGCGATTCCAGGTATCACATGTGTGAAACCGCAAGGAGCCTTCTACCTTTATCCAAATGTAAAGAAAGCAGCAGAATTGACAGGGTTTCATGATGTGGATGCTTTTGTTGAAGCTTTACTAGTAGATGCTAAAGTTGCAGTTATCCCTGGTTCGGGCTTTGGAACACCTGACAATATTCGGCTTTCCTATGCAACGTCTCTAGAATTATTGGAGAAAGCAGTAGAGAGAATCCATCAATTTGTTACATCCAAATCAAGCATAGTCAATAATTAAAGCGAAAAAAAGTCTGCCAATAACTTGCAGACTTTTTGCTTTTAGTTACCAAAGATGGATGCCTAAAACTCTTACTCCGGTTATTTGTTCGTGGTATACTAAACAGGAGGTGTCCGAATGATGAAAACAAACCTATTAGCATGGATTCAAGAAGGGAATATTACAATCCCAACATTATTATTTTCTGAATACCGCATTCTAAATTTAAATGAATATGAACTTGTTCTTTTATTAAATATACTGACCTTTTTAGAAAAGGGGCATGAATTCCCTACTCCAGATGAGTTATCGGCACGAATGACAATTTCGATTTCGGAATGTAATGATATGCTTAGAAGGTTGATTCAAAGAGGGTTTATCGAAATTACCGATGAATATACAAACGAAGGTATTCGTTATGAAAAGTATTCTGTCATTCCTTTATGGGAAAGACTTGTAGAACATTTCCTTAAAAATAATATAAATACTAAAGAAACTGATAAACAAGATGATGAAACTGACCTATATACTTGTTTCGAGAAGGAATTTGGCCGTCCGTTATCGCCATTTGAATGTGAGTCTCTGGCCATGTGGATGGATGATGATCATCACGATCCTATCATTATTAAAGCTGCCTTACGTGAAGCCGTAATGTCCGGAAAATTAAATTTCCGTTATATTGATAGAATTCTTTTTGATTGGAAGAAAAGCGGGATAAAAACGATAGAGCAGGCGAAAACTCACGGACTTAAATTCCGACAAAAGCAAACACCTAAAGGGAATGTGAAGGGTGAGACACACCAACCGACAGTTCCCTTTTACAATTGGTTGGAACAATAGTTTTAATAAACGAGAGTGTTATCTCTCGTTTTATTCATTTAATCGTAGTAGGTGAGAATTATGTTAAATAATACCCAAATCCGTTATTGCTTTGATCAGATGGGAAGGATGTTTCCAGAGGCCCACTGTGAATTAAATCATTCAAATCCATTTGAACTAATCATTGCTGTGGCCTTGTCTGCACAATGTACCGATGTGCTCGTAAATAAAGTAACCAAAACATTATTTGAAAAATACAAAACACCTAAGGATTATCTAGAGGTGACGCTTGAAGAATTACAAAGCGATATCCGTTCGATTGGTCTTTACCGAAATAAAGCTAAAAATATTCAAAGCCTTTGTCGGATGATTTTAGAAGAGTATAATGGGGAAATTCCAATGGATCGCGATGAATTAACCAAACTGGCTGGTGTGGGCAGGAAAACTGCAAATGTCGTTGTGTCTGTTGCTTTTAATGTGCCAGCGATAGCAGTAGATACACATGTTGAAAGAGTAAGTAAGCGTTTAGGCATATGTCGATGGAAGGATTCCGTACTTGAAGTAGAAAAAACCTTAATGAGGAAGATTCCAAAAGACGAATGGTCAGTCACACATCATCGCTTAATTTTCTTTGGACGTTATCATTGTAAAGCCCAAAATCCACAATGTCCAAGTTGCCCACTCATAGAGATATGCAGGGAGGGCAAAAAGCGGATGAAAGGTCAGGTTTCCTCGAATGGATAATAAGGCAGACCAGATATCCAACCTTCTTAAGGAATGGGAAAATAGTAGAGACCAACTCGAAACATTATTCCGTGAACGTAAATATAAAAACGCAAAAGTGTTAATGGAAAAGGGTATTACATTGTTTATTCAGTTTTTGTCTTGGTCCAATGAAGTGCCGGTAAGACAGGGTGAACCTTTAACTTTTACCCAATATGAGTTTAAACCTGTAAATGTGGAAGAAAGGTTAGGTTTTGTCATCTCTAGACCCAATCTCTATCATGCCTATCGCCAACTATCTGAGTTAATGATTGAGCAAGAAAAGTTGTTTATGAAAAGGAATATACTAAAAAAAGCGTCGAAACCATAATGGTTCGACGCTTTTTAATATAGATTGGGCACTTTCGCTTTTCTTACTATGTCCCTGGGGTTACTGGAACTGCTCCTTCACCTGTCCCATTGTTGATGGGAGTCTCTGGAGTTGTGGTACCGTCTCCAGTACCTGGATCGCTGCCAGTATTACCGCCATTTCCATTGTTGCCATTCCCGTTTCCATTGTTGCCATTTCCATTCCCATTCCCATTCCCATTCCCGTTACCAGGAGTAGTTTCATTACCAGGGGGAGTAGTGCCAGGGTTTTCTTCCTGGATTGGCAGTGGTATATCAATCGATCTTGTTGCGGGGGCACTTGTTCGATTGCCACTGATTGCAACAATAGTGAAGGTATACTTAGAACCCGGTACTGCAGGGATTGTTAATGATGTTCCAGATTGAGTATATTGCTTTTGACCAGAAGTGCTATCCACCGTTATTGAGAAAGTAACATTTGTTTTGTAATCCCATGTTAAGGTAATATTTTGATTTACTTCATCATATTTGGCATTTAGCTTTTTCGGGGTATTCAGTTTATCATACCTTTTTGAGACTCTATTAGGTGCATGACCTTTCACAGCATACTCGGTAACAATTTGGCTTCCCGGAGTGTATTGACTAGCTAATACCGGCGGCATCGAGCCTCTTTCAATCCGGACTCTTTGAACACTGTTTGGCATCTTAAAGTCAGGTGTATCGATATCCTTCGATACATAGGCCATTATGTTTTTAAATAATAATTGGGCTAAACGTTGATTATCTCCTACTGCGTTAATAGGGGTACTTCGATCTTTATAACCGGTCCAAATAGATGCGGTGTAATTGGTGGTATATCCGGTGAACCATGCATCAGGAACCGACCTGCTGCTTGGTATACCCCATTTTTGAATTTCTTCATCTGTATAATTTGTTGTTCCTGTCTTTCCGGCCATCGGAAGTCCGGGAACTTTCGCCCTTGTACCTGTACCGGGATATTCGAGGACACTCGTCATCATATCAGTAATCATAAAAGCGGTAGAGTCCTTCATTACTACCTTCGGTTCTGGTGCAGTGCTAATAAAGGTACCATCTCGCAACTTGATTTTCCTAATCGCATGTGGTTTGGTGTAAATACCCTTATTCCCAAAAGCACTATAGGCGCCTGCCATTTCAAGTGGGGAAACACCTGTTCTAAATCCGCCAATGGCGTAGGATTCAAAAATTTCTTTTAAAGGAATACCTAAATCCACAGCAAAGTTTTTGGCTTTATCCAGACCAACTTGCTGAAGAGTTTGAACGGCTGGTGAGTTTCGAGATAGTTGCAGAGCTGTTCTAATTGTCATAGCTCCCTTGTAGCTTTGGTCCCAGTTTCCAAATTTCTTCCCGGATGAATAGGTGATGGGTTTATCCTCTATCATTTCATAGGTTCCCCAATTTAAATATTCAATTGCAGGGGCATAATCGAGAACAGGTTTAATCGTTGATCCTGGTTGACGCTGTGTATCGATAGCATAATTAAACCCACGTTTAACTTTTTGGTTTCTTCCGCCTCCGATTGCACGGATTTCTCCTGTTTGTGTATCAAGGAGGGCAACCCCGGCTTGAAATTCATCATCCGGATAATCAATAATGTCTGATTTATTGAGAATATCCTCTACATAGGTTTGTGCATCTGGATCTAAGGTTGTATGGATGGTTAATCCATCAGTAAAAATATCAAAATCAGATGTTTCCTTCACTTCATCTATAACAGCATCTACAAATGAATCAAAAGGTTTTTCATTTACAATCCGTTGTTTTTCATTCAAAACAGTTGATTTAACCGATACCTTTTTTGCTTTTTCCATCTCTTGTTTCGAAATAAAGCCGTGCTGCTCCATTAATGTTAATACAATATTTCGTCTCTTTTCAGCTAAATCCGGATGATCGAAAGGATTATAATTATTTGGACTTTGCGGCATTCCGGCAATTTGGGCTGCTTCTGATAAAGTTAAATCTTTTAATTCTTTACCATAATAAATTTTTGCAGCGGTAGCAATCCCATGACTATTTTCAGAAACATACACCTTATTGACATACATTTCGAAAATTTGGTGCTTTGTATATTGCTGTTCAAGTTGATAGGAAAGCCATGCTTCTTCGACTTTTCGCTTTAACGTTTTTTCAGGAGTTAAAAATGAGTTTTTTACTACCTGTTGTGTGATGGTACTGGCACCTTCTGTACCAAATCCGTGTTGGATGTTGGCTAACACAGCACCTCCCAATCGAATTGGGTCAATTCCATGATGCTTATAAAAACGATAATCTTCTGTTGCTAAAATCGCATTTTCAACAACCTGCGGTATATCTTTATAATTTACATATTCCCGATTAACGGCACCTACTTCAGTAATTAACTTGTCATCTTTATCTAAAATCTTCGATGGGATCGGATCTTTTAATAATTTCGGGTCAAGCACGGGAGCATCCTTTACTAAGTAGGCGAAAGTACCCACCCCGGCAAGAATTCCAATTATACCCAGGGCCACTAAAGCAAGAAAAATTTTCTTAACTAATCCACCGGATTTCTTCTTGGATTTTGGGTTACCTTTGGATTGGAGTTTCTTCCGGCGCTCCTCTCTTGATTGGTACTGATCTGACATTGTAACATTCCTTCCTTTCGATCCTGCACTCAATAATGAAGCTTATCTATTATTTTAATATAGTCAATTCGCGGTTGAAAACCAAGTGGAATCAGATGCCCTTGTTGTTCCACTTCCTCTTTGGTAATTGATTTTCTGCCTCCAATAGTCATCCTTTCCCAAAATGTTAACAGGTGTTTGGCTTCAAGTAAAAAAACCTGCTCATATCTCGTAAAACGAAGGATGACAAAACAAATCCCTCCTTGATTCAACACTTCTTCCATATGCTGTATCTGGTGTTGATGGAAATTCTTTAATGGAAATGAGGTAGGGTTCTGTGTTTCTTTTGCCTCGAAATCAATATACTTTCCTTTATAGACTCCGTTATAATCCGTGGTGGAGGCTAGTTTAAAATACGCCTCTTTGATTACTGCAGCACTACGGTTTGGATAATCAACCTGGACGATTTGAACGGGCGTTGGTTTCTTATGAATAACCGCTACATTTCTCACACGGTAATATTCATTTGTTTCATTTAAATCTTCCTCAAGTGTCATCCCTCTATTACTATAAGAACCATTTTTTTTCTTTTTCATTTTATTTTCTGAATCAGGTTCTCTTGGTATGTACCTTTTTCCGTTTGGATAATTAAAATTCATGCCTTACACCTCTCAAGCTCTTCCTTATCATATCAAATCTTTGTGAGAAAGGGGTGTATAAAATACATTTGCATACACACTCTAATAACAATTGTACTTGGAATGCCTAATATTAACATGATGCATTTGCCATAATTGAATACAACCTCTTTCATAGAATTAATAATCTATTAAAAAAATTTAAGGGAAGATGAACATGAATCATCTTACAATACAGGAACGAACAATCATTCGTCAAATTGCAGCTGAAACGAATAAAAAAAATGTTGATAACATCTCGCGGACAGAAGCGTACTTTTCTTTTTTTAAAAAAAATCCAGATATCATTTGGTCTTTCCTAGCAAGTATGGTTTCTAGAAATGGCGGATGGAATATGTGTGACCTCCAAGGGTCAATCTTCCCACAATTACTTTCAGATATGACGAGAAAGCAGCTTTTTCTTACCTATGAGCGGGCAAATTGGTTGATTTTTCATGATATCTTTCCCCAATTATTGGTCTATCAATATTCGACGAAATTAAATCAACAAATGTTTCATTTACTTCCTCATTTTCATGTGTCAACTTTTATTCAAAAAGAATGGGTTCGATATTGGAAAGAAAATGATAAGGATAGACTAACCACTTCTTTAATTATAAATGAACAAAACGTCATTCAAACTCCTATCATTGATCACCCTGTTTATAAGAAAAAAGTGTTCCAATCAAAGATTTTTTCTTTTCAAGATTGGCTTCACTTCAGTTGTGTGCTATTTCCGACCTGCGGAGGCGAAGTATATGGTGCCAGTGCAAATGGTTTCAAGTCACTTTCAAAAAGAATTAACTTAGGAAAAAGGCTTGCTAGCATCCTTTTTCATCCACGGCTCTTTCCCTATTTTTATGAATTTGCTGAAAAAACACCGCATACAGGCTCAAGAAATGATTATGAACAATATTTTAGGACAAAAACAGGACAGAAAACACCGATTTTACGAGCAAGTTTTCCCGTAATAAAGCATAACCAACATGTTTATGAGGATTGGAGTAAGCATCGCAGGGTATCCCCTGTTTGGCTGCATTTACCCGCAAAACATCGTCAGCCTATTCACATTACTGATTGGTATTTTGCTAAATCAAATCAGCTTCAATTAATGCTGGCCCTGCAAAGGACCTTACAGTTAAAAAAGTGGAAATAAAAAAGCAAGGGCGTGTTACCCTTGCTTTTCGTGTGATAGTGTCTAGCTCCAGCGCCCAGCGGCTAGTGTACTTCGCTCTCCGTGTTTCCTTTATCTCAGTCGAAGCGCTCCAGTCCATACGCCGCTAAACGGGCGCTTCCGCTTTTCTTATTCTGCAGGTCGGTTTTCACCGACAAGCTTTTTATCACCAAAGCCTGTCTTTTTTTCCGCATTAGATTGAACTGTTTGCTGCTTTTTGTTTTGTTTCTTATTTTTTGTCATTAAAAAACACCTCCAATCATAGCTTGTGCGCATTTTTATTTTTTCATTCAGGCTATATTGATGTCGAAAACATAAGGGAAAAATGCCATTTTACCACTACCTTTGACGAATAGCTTCTAGTTTTGTCATGGTGGAAGGAAGCTAGTAAAAGAAAGAGAATTATACTTAGTAGAAAACGCTGGGAGGGGTCAATAGATGAATAAGCCATTGTCCGATAAGGAAACGTTGATTTCGATGCTGACTGAAATATATGTTCAGTTAGAGGATTTGGAAGTGGTGCTTGAAGCATCCTTCTCAGACCTGCGCAAAAATTTAGACAAGGATGAGCAGGCTAAATTAATTGTATCTAAACAAAAATTAAAGGGACTAGAAGAAAGTATCGATCTAGTTAACTCCATTTCTAATTTAGAAGTCGCCGGCTCCAATCCAAATCATCTGCCCAGAGCCTTACAGCTTGAAATGGGCTTTTAATTACCGTTAAAATAGAGTAACGATTAAAGCAGCATGATAGTTTCATGCTGCTATTTATTTTTTTTCAGAAAGGGTTTTAAAATGATATCTGATGAAATCGTCCAATTAACAGAAAAACTGTTAGCTTATAATGGCTTATTCATGAAGTACTTTCAAGAGGGAAGAGAGACGGGGGTCAAGCCTGACTTTCATGAAGTGATTAAACCTTTTGCCAATGAAGTAAAGGAAATCACTGAACAATGGAATCGGGCCATGAAGAAATGGCTTTCAGAAACAAATCATAAACATCTTCATCTGAAGCAAATCGAAACGACATCTGATCACATTAACCAGTTATCCATCCAATCCTTTTTCCCGGAAACTAGCAAAACAAGATTTTTAAATACGAATCGCACGGTAGATTATTTTCTCTTAGAAATTTTAAAAGAAGTAAAAAAATAGAAAAGAGATGCTTTTGCATCTCTTTAATGTTTATTAAGAATGTTCGATGAGGGAGTTTTCATTTTCCATATCTGGAATTACCGCGCCTTGTTTTTCAAGTTCACGGACAAGAAGACGATATTCTTTAATAGTAATATCGTTATGAATATACGCTTTCTTAGCAAAATCCATTAATGCATTAACATCATCAGTAGTATATTCCCTGCTTTGAATAAATTTGCCTTTTAATTCGCGAATGTCCATCTCTATTTTCTCCTCCTTCATCCTTTTTTCTATCGTATCATGAAAAGAAAGGATTTCTAGTTTTTAAAATATTTAAACTTTAGACAAAATTCTTGTCTTTATGACATTGGGTATCTTCCCAATGGAATCACCTTTCCTTCATTCACTACATAAAGTGTAGTAGATAAATTGCGGAGGAGATGTTTGCCCATGTTTGGAAAGAAAAGACCGACGAATTACTTCAATAATGGATACCCGGGGCAAATGGTGCACCAAGGTCCAGTTGGTCAGTACAGGAATCAGCATCCTTATAATAGTAATCAACCAGTTCATTACCAAGGTCCACCTCAAAACTATGATTGGACCGCTTACCAACAACCAAATCAACAAATTCCTTATTATCCGCCAATGTACCAGTCATATGGGCAAAACTATCAACCTGGCTATGTTTCACAAAATACGCAATACACTAGCCAGCCATTTACGCAAAAGGATTCGCAATTCTTATTCCAGAATCCATTGCAGCCTCAAGATGAAATCGTTCAAAAACCACAATATATGCCAATGAATGGTTATCCGGTAATGAACCCTTACCCTAAGCAAAGTGCAATCCCTAAACAGCCAGGCGGAGTTCAAACATTTATGAATTCCTTCAAGTCCCAAGATGGGTCGGTGGATATCAATAAAATGGTGAATACAGCAGGTCAAATGATGAATGCCGTAAGTCAAGTTTCATCACTTGTAAAAGGCTTTGGTGGAATATTTAAAGTGTAATAAAAAAGACGGCTTATTTACGAGCCGTCTTTTCATATGATGATGATGATGATGAAATGTCATTTAGTCTTCGATTTCAATCATGTTCCCCTTTTCCTGAGGAATTCGAACTTTTAATAAGCCATCCCGATAGGAAGCTTTCACATTCTTTTCAATAATTGTATGAGGCAGTGAAATGGTTCTGGATGATTTCTGTTGTAAATACTTTCTTCGGAAGATCTGATTTTGCTCATCTTCAGATGTTTCAAGTTCTCTATTTTCCACGGAAATTGTAAGATAATTACCCGAAATATTTAAATGGATTTGCTCCCTTTTAACCCCAGGCAGTTCAGCAGAGATAATATATTCGTTATCTGCCTCTATTGTGTCAACGTGGAAGTTTGCCCCCGGTGGAAAGGGACTTTTAAAAAAATCATCGATAGACTGCAGAAAGCCTTTAATTGGTCTCTCATTGAAAAAGTCGTTCATTATTCTTATTAATTCTCCAAAGGATTCTGATTTTTGCTTTTTAGAGTCATTCTTATCACTTGGTACCTTAGATGACATTAGGTTCCCCTCACTTTCCAATATTTCACTCGCTAGTATATGCTGACAAAATTAGGTAGGTGCCGCCATATTATTGCAACAAATTTTTGAACGAATTATTACAGTTTGTTTATAAGTGATATACATCACATTAAAAAATAGGAAGGATTTGTATACTCTAGCAGTAATTAATGGAAAGTGAGGAATATATATGTTTTGTTATCAATGTGAACAAACCCCTTCAGGCGGATGTAATGTTATTGGTGTATGCGGAAAGGATGAAACTATTGCCAGCTTACAAGATACGATTATTTTTGGGTTAAAA
Organism: Bacillus sp. AFS006103; assembly: GCA_002559145.1. Lineage (GTDB taxonomy): Bacteria > Bacillota > Bacilli > Bacillales > Cytobacillaceae > Neobacillus. Next base: position 11,472 of record NTXX01000012.1, on the reverse strand, counting down.
GGAATTGCAGCTTACCGGACACATGCCAATCAACTTGGTTACACTGATCCATTTGTTGATGCAACTACACATGAAGCTCTATACATGACATTAACGAATTCCAATTTTAATGTTCAGGAACATATTGATATGGCAATGAAAGTAGGTCAATCAGCGGTTAGGGTCATGGAAATTCTTGACGAAGCTCATACCAAGCGTTTAGGTATCCCAGAGCCAATCCGTGTCAGCCAAAACAAAATCGAAGGTAAATGTATTGTTGTTACAGGACACAACTTATTTGCTTTAGAAGAATTATTAAAGCAAACAGAAGGTAAAGGTATCAACATCTATACCCATTCTGAAATGCTTCCTGCGCACGGTTATCCAGCACTGAAGAAATATTCTCACCTAAAAGGGAATATTGGAAAAGCTTGGTACGACCAACGGCGTTTGTTTGAAGCATTCCCTGGGGCCATTCTTGCAACGACTAACTGTGTGATGCCGATCAAAGGAACCTACGCAGATAGAATGTTTACATATGAAGTAGCAGGACTTGAAAATGTTGAGAAAATTACCAATGATGATTTTACTCCACTGATTGAAAGAGCATTAGAGCTTCCTGAAGCAGCAATTGAATCTGAAGAAACGTTACTTACAGGGTTCCATCATGAAACGGTTCTAGGCTTAGCTCCTGAAGTAATTGATGCTGTCAAAGCTGGTAAAATCAAACGCTTCTTCGTGATCGCCGGCTGTGATGCACCTGGTCCTGGCGGGAATTATTACCGTGAACTGGCTACATCATTGCCACCAGAGACGGTTATCTTAACGACATCATGTGGGAAATTCCGCTTTAATGATGTAGACTATGGTGTTGTGCCAGGAACGGATATTCCAAGGTATATTGATTTGGGTCAATGCAATAACTCAGGTTCAACTGTTAAAATTGCGCTAGCTCTGGCAGATGCATTTGGCTGTGAGGTAAATGAACTTCCTGTCAGCATAGTTTTATCTTGGTTTGAACAAAAAGCAGTTGCCATTTTGCTTGGACTATTTAGCTTAGGAATCCAGGATATCCGCATTGGTCCAAAGCCGCCTGAATTTATTTCTGAAGGAGTATTACAGGTTCTTCAAGACACCTTTAATCTAAAATTGATAGGTACAGCAAAAGAAGATATGGAAGACATGCTTCAGCTTTCATTAAAATAAAACAAAAAAGCCGCAGCATCAATGTGCTGTGGCTTCTGTTTAGAATAAATTAATTTCTTCCATGAGAATTTCAACATCGACGATCATGTTTCCTTCATCATCTACTTCTATTAACTCATCTTTTTTCATTTTTGTCAGGGTTCTGCTAATTGTTTCTCTTGTTGTGCCGATCATATTAGCAAGGTCCTTGTTGGTGAATTCGGACTTCAATAGAATGGTCCCATCTTCTTGTTCTTTACCGTGCTTCTGAGCAAGCCGAATCAAAAGTTTGATGATTTGTTCATAGGTATTATTAAGAATTTGCTCTTCTAATCTGTTTTGTAAATCGACAATTTTTTCACCTAATACTTTAAACACCTTAATACATAGCTCAGGGTTTTCAATCAAAACGGTTTCAAATTTTGAAATTGGAATCGCAATGAGTGTTGAGGGCTCAAGTACTTCTGCATAGGCTGGGTAATCACCTTTTCTGAAAAAACCTACATGGGGAAACATTTCACCTTTTTTAGCAATCGCAACAATTTGTTCTTTGCCATTAATATCACTTTTGTAGATTTTAATTTTTCCATCATAAATAAAATAGACATTTTCAAGTGGGTCGCCTTGGAGAAACACATGACTCTGTTTTTTCCATTCCCTTGTAATCGCTATATCAGAAATCTTCGTTATTTCAAAATCATTTAATTCTCGAAAAAGGGTAAAAACAGAAAGTACCTTTTTTATCTCTTCAATTTTCATTCCATCACCTTCACATATATATTCCGTTATTTCCTATTGTAACAAAAATTTAAGCAATAGTTTATTGTTATTCATATGAATTATATATGTAACGGTTAAAATTATTTTACTTCAGGAAAAAGATACCACGTATTTCAAAAATAAAAATGTCATTTTTACTTTTGTTACGAACGTTCATTCGTTAAAATAGATGTAATGAGGTGATGAAGTATGAAGTTGAAAAAAAACCTGCAAGAAGTTTTGTCAGACTTAAAAATAAATGATCAATTTAAGGAAAATATCGTCACATGGCACACCATCGAAGAAAAACCGGCCCAAACCGTTCCGCTTCCTATGAACCTCCATCAGGTTTTAAGGAGCGCGCTAGAAAGTAGGGGGATTGAACAACTATATACACACCAAAAATCGGCCTATGAAAAAATTATGGACGGGAAAAGTATCGTCGCCGTTACTCCGACAGCTTCAGGTAAAACCCTTTGCTACAATCTTCCGGTTTTGCAATCGATTTTAGCAAATTCAAGTACACGTGCTCTTTATATGTTTCCTACGAAAGCCCTCGCGCAAGACCAAAAGAGTGAAATCAACGAGATTATCCAAGCAGCAGGCGTGGATATTAACAGCTATACGTATGACGGGGATACACCGGCAAATATTCGACAAAGAGTGAGACAAGCGGGCCATGTGGTTATTACTAACCCCGATATGCTCCACTCAGCAATCCTGCCCCATCATACGAAATGGGTTTCTTTATTTGAAAACCTTAAATTTGTTGTCATCGATGAACTTCACACCTATCGGGGGGTGTTTGGCAGTCACGTGGCCAATGTGATCAGAAGGCTTAAACGTATTTGCAGGTATTATGGGAGTAACCCTGTATTTATTTGTACATCCGCTACGATTGCGAATCCACTTGAGCTGGCAGAAAATCTAACCGAAGAAAAAATGCATCTGATCGATAACAATGGGGCCCCTAGCGGGACAAAGCACTTTCTATTCTATAATCCACCTATTGTAAACAAACCATTAAACATTAGAAGAAGTGCGACACTAGAGGTTCGGAAAATCGCTGGGGAACTATTAAAAAATAAAATTCAAACCATCGTTTTTGCGAGAAGCAGAGTGAGGGTCGAAATCATTCTGACTTATTTACAAGAATTAGTGAAGAACCAATTGGGGGCAAAATCGATAATGGGCTATCGGGGCGGGTATCTTCCAACCGAACGAAGGAAGATTGAAAAAGGGCTCCGTTCAGGTGAAATTTACGGTGTAGTCAGTACCAATGCTCTCGAACTAGGTGTTGATATTGGGCAACTTCAAGTATGTATCATGACAGGCTATCCTGGGACGATATCCAGCGCTTGGCAGCAGGCAGGAAGAGCTGGAAGAAGGCATGGAGAAGCCTTAGTCATTATGGTGGCAAGCTCCAGTCCTCTTGACCAATATATCATCCAGAATCCTGATTACTTTTTTAATAAAAGCCCGGAAACAGCAAGGATTAATCCTGATAATTTAATTATTTTAATCGACCATATGAAATGTGCTGCCTATGAACTCCCTTTTAAAGCAGGCGAGCAATTTGGGAGTGTAGAAACAGAGGAACTGCTAGAATATTTAACCGAAGAACAAGTCCTTTACCGCAATGGTAAAAAGTGGTATTGGATGAATGATTCCTTTCCTGCTCATAACATTAGCTTACGGTCGGCATCACAGGAAAATGTAATCATCGTGGACCAAACAGATGTTGCGAATGTAAAAGTTATAGGGGAAATGGACCGCTTTTCTGCGATGACGCTCCTCCACGACGAAGCGATTTATTTACACCAAGGTACTCAATTCCAGGTAGAAAAGCTTGATTGGGATGAAAAGAAGGCGTTCGTTAGAGAAGTGGATGTAGACTACTTCACCGATGCAAATTTAGCGGTTCAATTAAAAGTCCTCGAAGTCGACAAGCTTCTATCGAAAGTGGATGCTGAGTTTGGTTATGGGGATGTTAGCGTAAGGGCGATGGCAACGATTTTTAAAAAAATTAAATTTGAGACACACGAAAATATTGGATCCGGCCCCATCCATTTGCCCGAAGAAGAGCTTCACACAAACGCTGCCTGGATTTCTTTAAACCAGTCCATGTCAGAAATGGGCCATGAGCGACTCGAACAGGGGCTTGTCGGAACTGCGCATGCCCTAAACCATATCGCACCATTATTCGTAATGGCCGACCCTCAGGATATTCATGTTATTCCGCAAGTAAAGGCAGACCATAACGAAAAGCCAACCATTTTCTTTTATGATCGCTACCCAGGCGGGATCGGATTAAGCGAAAAAATATACAGCGGTATGTCAGAAGTATTTGATGAAACAAAGAAAATGATTACTCGCTGTCAATGTGAATCGGGATGCCCGTCATGTATTGGTACAGATACCATTAGTGAAACAGCAAAAAGGGACGCCTTAAAAATTATTGAAGCCTTTATAAAATCTTCAATGTAGAAAAGGAAGATAAAAGATGTCGTTAAAAAGTAAACTAAATCGTTTAAAACCACATCTTTCTGTTGGCAATCCATCTGAAAAAAATAGTACATTGCCTCCTCAGGAAGCGAGCATTGAGATTCCATTCAGGGAAAGATGGGAGCAAGAGAACGTTTTTCCATATTTTATCGACAAAGATTACTGTTTGATCAGAGAAGTGAAATATCCACTCTCCTATCAGCATGGGCACTACTGTTTTCGTGACTTTTTAACCGCAGTCGATATTTGGAATCAACAGCCCGTTAACCACCCTTTATCAGCAGAAGGGCATCAAGCTGAAGAATTATTCTTTTTTGATACGGAAACAACTGGACTTGGCGGTGGGGTGGGAAATACTATTTTTTTACTTGGCTATGCCAGCATTTCTGGTGATTCCCTTATTTTAAGACAACATATTTTACCGCACCCGGGAGCCGAGGTTCCGTTATACCAAAGCTTTCTAGAAAAGGTGAATTATAAAACGCTGGTTACCTACAACGGAAAATCGTTTGATTGGCCCCAGGTAAAAACAAGGCACACCTTAGTTCGAGAACATGTCCCAAAGCTGCCGCAATTTGGACATTTTGACTTATTTCATGCAGCAAGGAGGCTTTGGAAGCATAAATTAGAACGGTTAAAGTTGGCAATAGTTGAAAAAGAGGTCCTTGGGGTCGAAAGGGTTGATGATATCCCTGGCTTTTTGGCACCGATCATTTATTTTGAGTTTATTGATAGTAAACAGCCTGATGGTATGCTTGGTATTCTCAAACATAATGAAATTGATATTTTATCACTTATAACCTTATATACTCATATAACCTTTCAACTATGTGGAGCAGACAAAACTCAAACAAGACCCGAGTCCTATGAGGTAGGGCGATGGTTTGCTGCTCTTGGAGAAAAAAATGAAGCAAAGAAAGTTTTGACCAAGCTGGCCACGGGTAAGGATTTTACTTCCTATCAATCAAAATATGCTCTGGCATTGCAGTATAAAAAGGATCTCAACTGGGAATGCGCACGGAATATGTTTTCTGATGTGGTTGATTCTGGTGATGACCGGCTGATGTTAGAAGCATGCGTAGAACTTGCAAAAATACATGAACATAGGCTAAAGGATTATCCACTTGCGAAAGATTATTGTCAAAAGGCGATGATGATTGTATCCGAGATGGAAAACCCGCCTATTATGACAAATCAAGGCAGCTTAGAGCAACTAAAGTTACGTCTTAAAAGGTTAGATCGAAAATTATAAAAAGTGGGTCTGAAGTTTATTTTTTGTAAAGTTCACTTTTTTGCCACAAATTGAGTGAAATTTAATTTAAAAAACCAGTATTTCCATATTGTTTATCATAGTTGAAAGAGGTAAAATTTGAATTTGGATTGAGGAAAAAAACGACTATTTAAACATTTGGAGCTGGTAGTAATATGTATAAAGCGATTTTATTCTTATTTTTTATTGTCGTTTGTTTGACTGCAGTTATTTTTACGAGTTTAAAAGATAGCTTTTATTCTTTTTTATAAATGAAGAAGCATGGCATAAACGTGTAAAACTAAAAAAATAGGTGTTTTCATTAGTACAAGAGTAATCCCTTCAACATAGGCTGTAATGTAAACCAATAACTGAAGGGAGATTAATATATGTATCTTGGAACTAATTTTATGCCGCCAGTCATTCATCCGACTAAACAAATTGTGAATCATACGTTTTCAACAACGGTGGTTCCGCATATTCACCCGGTCCACACTACAACGGTGAATCACCATATGTATCAACATAAACATTACTGTCCACAAACAGCATCGTGTACTGAGGAGTGCTGCAACCAGCATATTGATTGCTGTAACACATGTGCACCAAACGTAATGCCAGTAGCAGCACCTGCTGCAAATGTTCTACCAAATGCATTGCCAAATGCTATGCCTGGAATGGGTGGTCCAGGTTTCGGCCCAGGAGGCCCAGGTTTCGGCCCAGGAGGTCCAGGTTTCGGCCCGGGAGGTCCAGGTTTCGGCCCAGGGGGTCCAGGGTTTGCACCGGGACCATTCATGGGTCCTAGACGTTAATTGAAATAATGTCTATTGCAGGGGCTTTTAGCCCTTGTTTTTTAATTGTTTTCTTTACTTATATGATATGCTTGTACTATTCAAATGTTTATCCATTTTAAAAAAAATTCTTGGCGAGGAGAACATTCTTTATGAAAGTTCTGACCATTTCAGGTTATAAACCTTTTGAATTAGGAATTTTTAAAAATGATCATCCCTCTGTATTATTTCTCAAAGCTGCTATAAAAAAATCACTGATTCCAATGTTAGACGAGGGTCTAGAGTGGGTGCTCATCAGCGGTCAATTAGGTGTAGAGCTCTGGGCTGCCGAAGTTGTATTTGAATTACAAACAGAATATCCAGATTTGAAACTTGCGGTTATCACACCGTTTTTAGACCAGCAAGCTTTATGGAAGGAAAATAATCAGGAATGGTATAAGTCAGTCTTAGCACAAGCAGATTTCATTGATTCTGTTTCGAAAAAGGGCTATGAAAAACCTTGGCAATTTAGGTTAAAAAATCAATTTTTTATTGAAAAAAGTGAGGCACTCCTCCTTCTTTACGATCAGGAAAGGGATGGGAGCCCAAAATACCTATATGAAATGGCTCTTGAATACCAAAAAAAACATCCATTTCCCATTGAGCTTATCACATTTTATGATTTACAAATGATTGTCGAGGAAGAACATATGAAACAGCAAGACTTTTAAACTTATTGGTCATTTTTTTAGATGGAAATCCATATATTGAAATGATTTATAAATTCTTACATTTAACGACACAAATGAAAATTGACAAAACTACATATTTTTGAAAAAATAATAGGTAGTGATTGGCGAATACTGAGGTGAATAGAATGCTGTCAGATAAAGTGAAATTAACAGCTAAGGATATTTTAGAAAAAGAGTTTAAGACAGGTGTACGGGGTTATAAACAAGAAGATGTGGATAAGTTCTTGGATTTAATCATTAAAGATTATGGTACATTTCATCAAGAGGTTGAAGATCTTCAACAGGAAAATCTTCGTCTTCGAAAACAGCTTGAAGAAACATCAAAAAGACAACCAGCAGCACAACCTGCAGGGACAACAAATTTTGATATCTTGAAGCGGTTATCCAATCTTGAAAAACATGTTTTTGGCAACAAGCTCTACGATTAACAAGAAATAGGAAAATTTCCTGATAATAACCATTGAATTACCAGCGTGAAATACATATAATAGATTGTATTCATTAATAACGTTCGGGTAATCGCTGTAAGATGCATTTGTAATCTTGCAGAGGAAAGTCCATGCTCGCACGAGCTGAGATGCTCGTAGTGTTCGTGCCTAGTGAATTCATAAGCTAGGGCAGTTGGGGCTAGCATCCAACTGACGGCCGGGAAAATACCTAAGTCCTTTGGGATATGGTATGAATACCTATAAAAGTGCCACAGTGACGTAGCCTTTCCAGAAATGGAAAGGGTGGAACGGGTAAACCCCACGAGCGAGAAACCCAAATAATGGTAGGGGCACTTTCTCTGAGGAATTGAACAAGGAGAAGGACAGGTTCAAATTTGAACCTGTAGATAGATGATTACCACCTAAGTACGAGACACACCCGTGTCGTTTGTAGTACACTGGTACAGAACATGGCTTACAGGGCGTTATTAATGGGAATGTATGCTGGATTAAACGGCTCTCCTAATAAGGAGGGCTTTTTATTATTATAAATGTATATATTGCATTCGTTTCCAACTTTTTGTCAATAATGAAATCGAATGAAAGATTATTATATTAGTGAAAAACTTACATACAAATGAAATGAATTAAGGGTGGAAAAATGGGAAATTATCAATTAATAGCTACCGCGGCAATGGGGCTTGAAGCTTTAGTTGCCAAAGAAGTACGGTCATTAGGATATGACTGTGAAGTGGAAAATGGAAAGGTCATCTACACAGGGGATGAATATGCGATCGCTCGCAGTAATTTATGGCTTCGAACAGCAGACAGAATTAAAATCAAGGTCGGAGAATTTAAGGCATATACCTTTGATGAATTATTCGAAAAAACTAAGGCACTCCCATGGGAAAAATTCTTACCTGAAGACGCAGAATTCCCTGTGGTTGGTAAATCTGTAAAGTCTACGCTCTTCAGTGTTTCTGATTGCCAGGCAATCGTAAAAAAAGCAGTTGTTGAAAGAATGAAACAACATTATAAGCGTAGTACCTGGTTTGAGGAAACTGGTGCTTTCTTTCGCATCGAAGTGGCACTTCTTAAAGACGTTGCTACGATAACCCTTGACACAAGTGGTCAGGGGCTGCATAAACGCGGTTATCGAGTCGATCAGGGTGAGGCACCCCTAAAAGAAACTCTTGCTGCTGCTCTTGTTCTACTCACAAACTGGAAGGCAGACAGACCATTCATGGACCCTTTTTGCGGTTCGGGGACGATTCCTATTGAAGCAGCAATGATTGGGCAAAATATTGCTCCAGGCTTTAACCGGGAATTTGTATCTGAGCGATGGAATTGGATCCCATCAAAAGTATGGCAAGATGCTAGAAATGAAGCAGAGGACCTAGCAAATTATGATCAACCATTAGATATTTTAGGAACAGATATCGACCATAGAATGGTTAAAATTGCCCAAGATAATGCTTTTGAGGCTGGCTTTGCGGACTTAATCCATTTCAAGCAAATGCAGGTTAGAGATATTTCTACAAACAAACAATACGGTGTCATTGTCGGGAACCCTCCATATGGAGAAAGACTCGGGGAGAAAAAAGAGATCGAAAATATGTATAAAGAAATGGGCCAAGCCTTCAATGCTCTTGATACATGGTCAAAATATATTCTGACTTCCCATGAGCAGTTTGAACAATTTTATGGACGGCCAGCGACCAAGAAGAGAAAGCTATTTAATGGTTTTATTCGTACAGACCTTTATCAATATTGGGGAAAGAGACCTCCTCGTCAAAATGAACAGATTCAAGAAAAATAAAAGGTTTAACAAATTTATTTTTGTGTAATACATGAAAGTTTTTTGGGGAGGCTACCATGCAAAAACGCATGCCATTTGAGATTGCAAAAACTGAATCCTTTTATGATAAATTAGGTGAATGGATTGGTGACTTATTTTATGATATTTTGCCAGATGCCGGATTTGAATTGAGGGATGAACAGATTTACATGGCTTTTCAACTTGAAAATGCCTATAAGGATAAAAAAGTAATGTTTGCTGAAGCCGGGGTTGGAACGGGGAAAACTATCGTTTATTTGCTTTATGCAATTATGTATGCACGCTATACAAATCGTCCAGCAGTTATTGCATGTGCGGATGAGACCTTGATTGAGCAGTTGGTTAAAAAAGAGGGAGATATCGCAAAGTTAGAGAAAATTCTTGACCTGGATATCGATGTCCGTTTGGCAAAGTCGCGCGATCAATACCTGTGTCTAAAAAAGTTGGATACGACTAGGAACAATGATTTTTCTGATGAAATTTCAGATATTTATGAAAGCCTTCCTGATTTTGTTCATGCAGTTGGCTCTATGCAAACCTTTGAAAGGTATGGTGACAGAAGAGATTATCCATCTCTATCTGATGAAAAATGGAGCGAGGTTAATTGGGATGCAGTCCAGGATTGTTTTTCTTGTGAAAAGCGTCATCGCTGTGGTCTAACATTGCATCGTGATTATTATCGACATTCTGAGGATTTAATTATCTGTTCCCATGATTTCTATATGGAGCATATCTGGACAAAGGAATCCAGAAAGCGGGAAGGGCAGCTTCCGCTTTTACCTGAGCATTCTTCGGTTGTTTTTGATGAAGGACATCTCCTTGAATATGCAGCTCAAAAAGCGTTAAGCTATCGGTTTACTGATTATACATTGGAAACACTGCTCACGAGGTTAATGGAAAATGAAGTACGTGAAAAGACCTTGTATACGATTGATGAGGCATTATTAGATAATGAAGCATTTTTTGATGCAATATCCCAATTCTCCTCTCTTTCACTTGGTTCAGATAAACAAATGATTACGAAGCATCCTTTAGTATTAAAAACATGCAGAAAGTTACATTCAACTCTTCAACAACTAGAGGAAGAATTAGTGTTTGAAAGTGAACTATATGTTATTAATGAGTACGACCTGAAAATTGTCGAAGAGTACTTGGAACAAATCACCTATTCCTTATCACTTTTTCTTCAGGAATTAAACGGAATTACCTGGTTCGAAGAAAAAGGGGGAGAACGCACACTAGTTATTATGCCTAGAATGGTCGAGGAAGTAATGCGTGAAGAAGTTTTTACGCAGAAAAAGCCGTTTATTTTCTCATCCGCAACGCTGGCTAATCAAAAGTCGTTCGACTATATTGCTGCTAGTATTGGTGTAGATGACTACTTATCTTTTTCAGTGACGTCTCCATTTGATTATGATGATAAAATGGAGCTTTATATTCCAAAATTCAACAAAGAAGATATTGAAGGGAAATTGGACTATATCTTAGCGGAACTTCACAAATCAGAGGGACGCGCCTTAATTCTTTTAAATAATAAAGACGAACTTGCGCGACTAAAGAAAAAGCTATCTGGAGTAATCCCATATCCAATTTATTTTGAAGGGGATGAAGAGATAAGTACGCTTGTTTCTAAATTCCAGAATGAAGAACATGCCATTCTTTGTTCACTTCATCTCTGGGAAGGACTTGATATACCGGGCAGATCACTTGAAAATGTCTTGATATTTTCACTTCCTTATCCACCGAATGATCCGGTCTTTACCGCCAAACGTGCTGGTGTTGATAACCCATTTACAGAGGTTGACCTGCCATATATGCTGCTCCGCTTACGTCAAGGAGTTGGCCGCTTAATCAGGAGTGAGAAGGATCAAGGAACGGTTCATATTTTAGTAGAAGAAGATATCGACGCAGATGAGTTACACATGATTAATGAGGTTTTGCCAACAAAAGCGAAAGAATAAAAATAAAGTATAAAAAAAGCGGAAGCATGAACTTACCTAGCTATATG
>NTXX01000009.1 GCA_002559145.1 Bacillus sp. AFS006103 | reverse complement strand
GGGAAGTTTTAAGAAATGAGCTCTTTGAACCATTTCCGTATTAACTTGTCTTTATCATAAGAAAAACATATGTAGAACTTATAGTGAAGTTATGTGGAAGTTGTGAAGATTTAAATTGCCCCGGTATATTTTATGATGGTTTACGTCCGTTTAAAACAACCTCCGCCATAAAAGGTGAGTAAGTCTTCAATATTTTTGTAGATTCCGCCTTTAACACACCGCCCAGATAGTTATGGAGCCGCTTCTTAATATAGGGATTTGATTCAATGAATTGGGCCATATCCATGTATTTATCTTCCACTGCAAAGACAACATTCCGTATATTTGCAAGGGTAATCGATGATAGGCACATCATGCACGGTTCAACCGTGGTATAAAGAACACATTCCCGAGCATGTTTTCGTAAGTAAGAAGCACATTGATTCAGCGCATTGATTTCGGCATGTGCCAGCTCGCTATCCATCGTATTTATTCGATTGGAGCCGCGCGATATTATGGTGCCGTTGTGGACGATAACAGTACCAATTGGCCGGTCCCCGCGCTTTCCGGCTTCCTCTGATTCTTTTAATGCTTCCTCCATAAAGGATTGATGATTGTACTCATGGAAATTTGCCAGCAAATTGCTCCCCACCTTTTTTTCTATACTATTAAAATATCAGATTTTAAAAAAAGCTGCCTAAAAAGTTTTATCATTTCAACTGAGAAATCATGATATGATAAGTTGTTGCTATCCTGTTGATTTGTCAGGTGAGAACTTGTCTACAATAGGAGTAGGATTATTAAAATTGATGGGATGAAAAGATGAATAAAGAAGTCTGCTTAAAGGTAAAATCAAAGTTTGTAAATAAATTAAAAAGCGGCTATCCGCTTATTTCTAAGGAAGCCGTCCTAAATGTAGTTGATTCCGTAGAAGAGGGTTCCATTGTTAAATTAGTCGACGAAAGGAACCAGTTTATTGCCAAAGGCTATTTTGGTAAGCAAAATAAGGGCATTGGCTGGGTACTGAGTAGCAAAGAAAATGCCTCTTTTGACCAAGAGTTTTTTGGGAAAAGCCTAAAAAAGGCTATCGAGCAGCGGAAATCCTATTATCAAAGTTCAGAAACGACTGCGTTTCGAGTGTTTAATGGTGAAGGCGATGGCATCGGTGGATTAACAATCGATTATTTTGCCGGGTATTATTTGTTAACTTGGTACAGTAAGGGGATTTATCATTTTCGGGATAGAATCATTCAAGCTTTAAAGGGACTGGTTGATTTCAAAGGAATTTATCAGAAAAAGCGCTTTGATGAAAAAGGCCAATATATCGAGGAAGATGATTTTGTTGCAGGTGAAAGAGGGCAGTTTCCGCTGATCGTCAAAGAAAACGGCGTCAATTTTGCTGTATATTTGAATGAAAGTGCCATGGTCGGGGTGTTTCTAGACCAACGGGATGTAAGAAGAACGATTCGAGACGAATATGCAAAGGGGAAGTCAGTATTAAATACCTTCTCCTACACAGGAGCTTTTTCCGTGTTTGCCGCTTTAGGCGGAGCCTCGAAAACAACAAGTGTCGACCTAGCCAATCGAAGCAGAAGTAAGACGAGTGAGCAGTTTACTATTAATGGTATTGATCCTGAAACGCAGGCCATTATGGTTGAGGATGTATTCAAGTATTTTAAATATGCCGTCAAAAAACAGCTGAAGTTTGATGTGGTCATCCTTGATCCACCAAGCTTTGCACGGTCAAAGAAATTTGTCTTTAGTGCAGAAAAGGACTACAAGGATCTTCTAAAAGAAGCCATTTCAATTACAGAGAACAATGGAACCATTGTTGCATCCACGAATAGCAGTGCTTTTGGGATAGAAAAATTTAAGAGCTTTATTGATATTGCTTTTAAGGAATCTGGGAGCAGATACAAACTCTTGGAGCAATTTTCACTACCCGAAGATTTCAAGACCAGCAAAAACTTCCCAGAAGGCAACTATTTAAAGGTCGTATTTATTAAAAAGATGAAATGAGAACGGTGCCTGACACCCACATGAAATTTTATGTGGTGTCAGGCACTTTTTTTAGTTTTCAGGGTGTTGTTCATCCTTTTTTTGCAATATAATAGAGGAAGATGTTCACGAAATTGTCAAAAATACAACGTTCTTAACGTACATAAATTAAAAATAAATATCTATGGGGGGAATCGATATGATTAGAGCGGCTATTGCTGGTGTTGTTGGTTTTGTGCTTATTTTTGTGGAATCAATGATTGTAATGAACCTAAAAGGTCTAGAAACAATTGAATATGGCGGTTTAACTCCGTTTATAAATGTCTGGGCTATGAACTTCTTTTTCGTATTTGCCATCCTTACACAGGTAACCAATTGGTACGTGAACAAGGAAAGTTTAAAGGAAGATAAGAGCTTTTAAAAATCACTCATCACATAAATAAAACGACGCCATCTGGGATAGAGACCAGAATGGCGTCGCTTTTTGTTAAGATTAACCGTTTTGTTTTACCGTTTTATTACCATTGAATACAGTTTTGCGAATGAATGGGATTACCCAACGGTCAAGTCCAATGCGACCTGCGTTATAACCAGAGAATAGGATAATTGCTCCGATAAAAAGGTCTGTTGGAATATGAGATACCGTTCCTGCTAAGAAGAACGAGAAGTTCATCACAAGACCAAAGAACATTGCAGTTGTTGTTAAGCATCCAAGAATAAGTCCAAGTCCTACTAAAAATTCACCTAAAGGAACAATCGTATTAAAAATATCAACGTTTGGTAACGCAAAATGCTGTAAGAAATCTACATACCAGCCATAAACAACGCTGCCATCTGGCCCTTTTACTGGATTAGCAATGACCCCTTTCAAAAACCCGGAAGCATCAAACCCGCCTGTTAATTTACCGAACCCAGCTGTTATCCAAGAATAACCGATATATAATCGAAGAACTGTTAAAATCCCTGCAGCAACTTTATTTTCTCTTAACCAATTTACTACCATGTGAAACACTCCTTGTTAATTAGTTTTTTTTGTATGTTCGTTAACTACATTACTTACTATATCAAACTTATTTTGAAATCAGGGTAAATTGTTCACCATTTCACATATTTGTAATAAAGATGTGAACATTTTATTAACGGGGCTTTAGGCTCCATTCGCTACTTTTGGAAAGAGTGATGAATATACATTTATAAGATAAAATTCCATTTTTTACAAAAAAAGACTTGATAAAACTAATGTCATTAGTTAATGTTAAACTAACAGTATTAGTTAAAAGGAGATGGGAACTGTGAGAATGATTAAACAGGGGTACTTGTATCAAGTTACTTTCATGCCAAATATTTTCCCGGTTAACTGTTATTTGGTGGAGGAAGAGGATGGATTAACGCTAATTGATGCAGCGCTTGGTTTTTGTACAAAGGGGATAATGAAGGCTGCTGCTACGATTGGAAAGCCGATTACCAAAATTGTATTAACGCATGCTCATGAAGATCATGTGGGCGCATTGGATTCAATTAAAGAATTGCTGCCGGGAGTACCGGTGTATATTTCGAATCGAGACCACAGATTAATGAATGGTGACCGATCCCTGGATCCTCATGAGGCACAAACCCCGATTAAAGGCGGTGTACCGAAAAAGTTAATAACCCGGGCCAATATATTATTAAAGGAAGGCGACTTGATTGGTTCGATAACTGCCATCGAAACGCCGGGGCACACACCAGGATCCATGTCATTTTTGGATCTGCGCACCAAGGCATTGATTGCCGGGGATGCTTTTCAAACACGAGGTGGAATCGCAGTTGCAGGGGATATGAAGCCGTTGTTTCCATTCCCTTCCTTTGGCACATGGAGTAAGGAAACCGCATGGACGAGTGCACGGAAATTAGTGAATTATCAACCCGAATTACTTGCGGTTGGTCACGGGGAAATCATGATAAATCCAGTAAACGCAATGGAACAGGCAATAAAAAATCTGGAACGAAAAATAGGATAGGGAGTAATTTATATGTCACCAAGACCAAAAATCGGTCTCGATATCTCATTTATAATAGAAGCAGCGGGAGAAATTGCCGACCAATATGGGGTGCAGGAAGTTACCTTAGCCAGCTTAGCAAAGAAACTTGGGATTCGCCCGCCATCTTTATATAATCATTTTGATGGACTCACTGGTTTAAGGAAGAAATTAGCTATTTACGGAATCGATAAACTTTATGAGGTAATGGCAGATGCAGCAATTGGGGTGTCAGGCACCGAAGCTGTGATTGCGGTAAGTCAGGCTTATGTGAACTTTGCCCGTAGGCATCCAGGGATTTATGAGGCGACGTTACTCGCCCCGGACCCAGAAGATGTGGATGTGCAGAGGGCAGGGGCGAAAATCGTTGATCTTTCTGTCCGCGTTTTGCAGGCATTTCAATTGGAAGGGGAGGAAGCCCTCCATGCGGTCAGGGGTCTGCGCAGTATTTTACATGGATTTTCCTCTTTAGAACAAAAGGGCGGCTTTAAGATGTCATTGGATTTGAATGAAAGTTTGCTGATTATTCTTAAGGCATTTCTTGCTGGGATTGGGCAGATCGATAGATTAATGGAAGGTTAGTAGCTGCTAATGTGGAAGGAGCAGAGTGCCCGTTCGCATGAAAAAATAGCAACCGTGGGCACTATCCGCTTCTTTAAATTCATATTAAGGTACATTTTGGAGATAGAGTCTGATGTCTTGCTTTGGTATAATGGGATAAAGTTTAGTGTTAAGGAATGATCAAGATGAGATCAGAAAAATTGGGTTTGGTATTAGATGTGGAGACAACCGGTTTAGGACCTACTAAGGACGAAGTAATCGAGCTAGCCTTAAAATTATTTTCCTATCGAGAAGATACTGGCGAAGTTATCGATATTATTGAGGAAGACTCCTTTTTACGTGAGCCACTTTCCCGTTCAGCAAGGAACAATTATGATACAGCCTACCGAGTTCATGGCATCCCATATGAGTTGGTCCAAGGGAAAAGCTTCTATGATGTAAAAATTAAAACGTATTTCCATCGCGCTGATTCGGTCTTCGCTCACAACGCCTCCTTCGACCGAAGCTTTCTTTATCACATGTACCCGGAAGTTAACGATTTGAAGTGGTATTGCACGATGAGAAACATCCCGTGGAAAAATTACGGCTTTCCCAATGGAAAATTATTAACCCTTTTACAAGCGCACAACATTACAGACTATCAAACACATAGAGCACTAGATGATATTACATACTTATTGGAGTTGCTTAAGAAAACAAGTCCGAATGGTAATTTTTATCTACAGGAAGTGCTAGAAAAGTCACCCATGAGAAAATACCAACCAACTGTTTCACGTACAAAAATGGGTTGAAAAACTAATCAAACGTTTGATTAGTTTTTTTTATGGATAGAAAAAAGCCCGGTCACATATGGCTCGGGCTAAATTGCAAGCATCTCGTATATAAAAATTCTATTGTCTGCCTTCAGTGAAGATCTGGAAGTTTACCCCAAATTTATCTATAACGCTGCCATATGCCGGGCTGAAAAACGTTTCTTGAAGTGGCATAGTCACTTGCCCGCCTTCTTGTAAGGCCTCAAAGAATTTATGTGCTTGGTCTGCGTCGTTCGTTGAAATACAGATGGTCACTTGATTTCCACTTTGATGTGGTTGGCCAGGGAAGGTATCAGAAAACATTAATTCAGTTTCGCCCACTTTAATGGTCGCATGACTTATACGATCCTTTGCTTCGGCAGGTAGTGGGAAATCCGGATTTTCTGGCATCTCTCCGAAAGATTGAGAAAAAAGAACTTGTGCATCTAAAGCCTTTTCGTAAAATTGAATGGCTTCCTTCGCATTTCCATCCATCACAAAATAGGGAATCAAACGTAATGTCATCAAAAATCTCTCCTCAGTTTTAAAGTTTTTTTGATATCCTCGGTTGGATATAAGTTTGGACAGGCTGTTCAATATGTCCCACTTCTTATTATTACCGATATTCCTATTATAAAACGGGGAACTAATGTTCGCAACAAGAAAAATGAGCCCGAGGGAAATATCTCCTCCGAGCTCACTTAAGTTTATTTTAATAATGGAAGGTATTTTTCAGTAATTATATTAAAATGGTGGAGAGCGTGACCGGCGATAATGTAGGCAATGGCACGGGCAGTGACTTCCGTGTTATTGGCAAAGCCAATATTTGCCCAGGCCTCATCCGGCAAATTTTGAATTAACGTAAGGGTAGCCTTTCTCGTTGCAATGAAGTCTTCGAGAATATTTTTAATTGGCAGTATATTAACTTGCGAACCTTGAACATAATCATTTTCGTCAAAACCAGCCAAGGCCGTCTGGTCACCACGACCAACACGGAGTAGGCGGTAGCTCATAATTCTTTCAGTATCTGCCATATGGCCAAGGACCTCTTTGATACTCCATTTATTTTCAGCATAACGAAATAGGACATCGTCTTCCGATAGAGACTCAAAAAGCTCAATTGTCTTTACCAAAGTCTCTTTCAAAAGTGTAAATAAATCACCTTCCGGAACTAAGTTCACATACGGTTTGTAATACTCTGGGTATTCACTTGCTAAAGGACGTTGCGGCATATGATTTTCTCCCCTCTACTCTCAGAATATCTGACGCTAACAACTTCAATCCTACCATAATCTTCATAATAATCGAATCGATTTAATTGCATTTTCCCCTTGTAATAGTTAAAAAGGTCTTCTATATGAAACATAAAAAAGGGCTGCTGTATTCATTAATAACAGCAACCCTTATATGATTAAACCATTTTTTCAAAATGTACTCGCTTGTTAATTGCATACATGACGGGCATACCGACGGCCATTACAACAAATTCCCCAACCGCTGTTGTGAGCCAGGTGAACAAGAATGGCAAATCAAATGCCAAATGAAGTTCAAGGGCAATCAAGAACATCGTGAAGGTAAAAACAAGTGTGTTAACAATCATACGAGTCCAAATATTTTTGATCAAGCGTGCACACGCAATTGTGATTAACAAGGCAAGTACGGATTGACCGACACCGAAAATGAGGTCATAAGCCTTCATAGGTGAGAAGAAAAGGTTGGTTAAAAATACACCTAAAATAATTCCATAGATATATTTTTTGTTAAAAACGATCAGATGATTGAACATCTCTGATACTCGAAACTGGACTTGGGTAAATCCGAAGGGCTGGATTAACGCCGAGACAGCAATGTACAATGCGGCGATAATCCCATTTATGACAATTGCTTGCACATTGTTGTGTGCTTTGCCTGTTGTGGGAGTCCCATTGGAGGTGTCACCTAGTGCTTGTGATAATGTATTATTCTTCAAATTCATTTCTCCTTAGTTTTTTTTAGTGGGAGGATCTCGAACCACTCGCAATCTATTATAGTATTATAAAAAAATGTATCAGTCAATGACACCTTTTGGAGAATAAGGAAATTTTTTCAAAAGTAGTAATAAAATTTTCTTATCTTGTGCATTCTAAAAGAAAAAAAGGAATGGCATATAGATGAGAAAGAATAAAATGATTTTGCTAGTTATCCTGATACTTCCTTGGTTGTCGATGCCTTTCTTGGGGAAACAAACAATCAAGCGTTTATATCCAGGGGCTCTATTTATGTTTGTCTGGGTAGGAGTTGAAAGTATTCTCGCCAAAAAAAGAGTGTGGTGGAGGATTTATGAAAAGCTTAGTCCTAAAATAATAGGCGAATTGCCATTCATGCTGGGTCCATTTTTTGTCGGTTCATTATGGATTTTAAAATTTACAGTAGGTAATTTTATTAGATACCTTTTTTTAAATTTAATTTTTGATACTCTTTTTGCTTATCCAGGGATGTTTATTTTAAAAAGACTAGGAATTGCCTCGCTGATTAGACTAAGACCTTACCAAATGGTTCTATTGTTTATGGGTAAATCAGTGATTATGTACGGGGTTCAGAGTTTAGCGAATAAACTACGGAAAAAACCCAAGTCTCTTTTTCAAAAGTTATTTTCTTAAATCAACGCTCATGAAAAATAGAAGGATATAAACTTTGGATTTAAACCATTGCAAGCTCTTTCAAAAAATGATACTATTTGTATTAACTTTTTAAAATAATAGGATTGTTACTGTTAAATCAGGCAAAACCTAAAACTAATAAGACTCTTTATTAGTTTTAGGTTTTTTTTTATAAAAACTTCCATAAAAAGGTGATTTATATGAAAATCGCGAAGGTAATTAATAATAATGTTATCAGTGTTTTGAATGCTCAGAATAAGGAATTAGTGATAATGGGCAGGGGGATTGCTTTTCAAAAGAGACCTGGTGATGTTGTAGATGAAAGTAAAATCGAGAAGACCTTTAAATTGGACAATAAAGATGTGTCCGAAAAGTTTAAAACCTTGTTATACGAAGTCCCTCTAGAATACATGGATGTTTCAGAAAGAATCATTTCCTATGCCAAGGAAAAACTAGGGAAAAAGTTAAATGAGAGTATTTATGTATCTTTAACGGATCATATTACTTTTGCGATTGAGAGAAACAAGAAGGGTTTACTAATTTCCAATGCGTTACTATGGGAGATCAAAAGAATTTATAGTGATGAATTTGCTATTGGTTTAAAGGCGATAAAAAAGATCGAAGAGATGCTTGGCATTGCTCTTCCAGAGGATGAAGCGGGATTTATTGCCATGCATATTGTCAATGCAGAGCTCAATGAAGAAATGCCCAATGTTGTCAGTATGACAAAATTAATTCAAGATATATTAAATATTGTGAAATATCATTTCAAAATCGAATTGGATGAAGAATCGTTGAATTATTTTCGTTTTCTTACCCATTTAAAGTTTTTTGCACAACGCCTTTTTAGTGAAAAAAACTTGGAAAGTCCAGACGATTATCTATATGACATGGTGAAAGTAAAGTATCCAGATGCCTTTGTATGTACGGGTAAAATAAAAGGATTTATTGAGAAGACCCATAATTATAATATTACGAAGGAAGAAATGGCCTACCTCACAATTCATATTGAACGTGTCGTTAATCGAGGCTAGTCAAAATTTTCAAAAAGGAAAGCGTTGACATGGGATGAAAACGCATGCTATTATAAACTTACAAATTAATATTAATTGATTAGGATTGTTACTGATTATGCAGGCAAAACCTAAATTGTGATGTCATACTTTTATGGCGGGCAATTTAGGTTTTTTTTATTCCTTATGAAAGAACATGCGAAGGTGCTGGCCAACACATTCAAATGTATCGTAGGCTCTTCAAAACTTAATACTATCAAAACAGGATTGTTACTGGTAAGGCAGGCAAAACCTGAGTAGCTCGAGTTCGAACTTTTGTGGACTCCTGCTGCTCAGGTTATTTTTTTACCCAAATAAGGAGGAACTTCTCATGGATTACAATAAATCAGCTAAAGAAATATTAGAGCTTGTTGGTGGGGAAGTAAATATTCAACATGTTATCCACTGTATGACAAGACTTCGCTTTAACTTACATGATAATAGTAAAGTAGATCGTAAAAGGTTAGAAAAAGTTGAAGGGGTTATGGGGACTAATATCAGCGGTGATCAATTCCAGATTATCATCGGAAATGACGTACCAAAGGTATATAATGCCATTTTAGGAAACAGTTCCATTAAAGCAGATAGCCAAGGCAAGAAATCAGGGAAGAAGAAAAATGTTATCAATGCCATCTTTGATGTGATCTCTGGTGTGTTCACACCAATCCTGCCAGCGATCGCTGGTGCCGGGATGATTAAAGGGCTCCTAGCGGCTGCCCTAGCATTCGGCTGGCTTTCTGACAAGAGTCAAATATATATCATCTTAAATGCAATTGGTGATGGTGCATTCTATTTCTTGCCTATTTTACTAGCAGTTAGTGCAGCAAGGAAATTTGGCAGCAACGTTTATGTAGCAGCAACCATAGCGGCGGCACTTTTACATCCAACCTTAACAGCATTATTGAGTGCAGGTAAACCAGTCGAATTTCTAGGCCTACCTGTTACAGCTGTTACGTATTCATCAACAGTTATCCCTATTCTTTTAGCCATATGGATTGCAGCATATGTTGAAAAATGGGTAGACCGTATTATTCCAAGTATGTTTAAACTGATACTTGTTCCCACGCTTACGATAGTAATTGTTGTCCCTGTCACATTAATTGCCGTGGGACCACTTGGATCATTTATTGGGAACTGGCTTTCTTTAGGAGTTGGCGCATTATTTGATCATGCAGGTATTGTTGCAGGGTTAATTTTAGGCGGTACATGGTCATTGATTATTATGACAGGTATGCACTATGCGTTTTTACCAATTGCAATGAACAATCTTGCTACAAAAGGTTACGATGTGATCATGCCTTCCATGTTCATGGCAAATATGGGGCAAGCTGGTGCAACATTTGGTGTATCCTTACGTTCAAAAAACAAGTCTTTTAAATCATTAGCGATGACAACAAGTATAACGGCGGTTATGGGGATTACTGAACCAGCCATGTACGGGGTTAACATGCGATTGAAGAAACCGTTTATAGCTGGATTAATAGGCGGGGCCGTCGGTGGAGCGTACTATAGCGCCGTTGGTGTAAAATATTTTATTCTTGGTGGTAGTGCAGGATTACCAGGTATACCTTCATTTATTGGTGAAACATTTGTATTAGCTATTTTAGGATTCCCAATTGCCTTTGCAGCAGGTGCGATTGCAGCATTTATTATGGGATTTGAAGATGTTGAAAGTGAAGAAGAAACTGATTCTTCAGTAACAGATGAGAAAGCACCAGATAATCATTCCGATTTAGTGGTCGCTGCAGAGCAGGTATACAGCCCTATTAAAGGTGAAGTAAAACCATTAACTGAGGTTAATGATTCCACATTCTCTAGCGGTATCATGGGTAAAGGATTCGCTATTCAACCAGAAGAAGGGAAAGTAGTCTCTCCTGTTGCTGGAAAAATCACTACAATTTTTAAAACAAAGCATGCCATTGGTATCACAAGTGATAATGGTGCAGAAATTCTTATCCATGTTGGGATCGATACAGTGAAACTGAATGGTAAGCACTTTACATCTCATGTGAAAGACGGTGATTTTGTTGAGATGGGAGATACCCTTGTGACCTTTGATATCCATGCGATTAAAGCTGAGGGTTTTGACTTAATTACACCGGTTATCATCACAAATCCAGACCGCTATCAATCGATTAACCCTGTAAAAGAAGGCAAGATAAATAGCAGGGAAGCTTTCATGGCATTACTAGTGTAGGTTCATAAGGGGGGAATTTCCCCTCCTTACATATTCCGTTATATATAGACTGAAATAAAAACTTATGAGGTGAAAATAAAATGACTACAAATGTAACTAAATTTCCAAAAGGATTCTTATGGGGTGGGGCTACTGCTGCGAACCAAATGGAAGGTGGATTTTATGAAGGCAATAAAGGATTGAACATTGCAGATGTTCTTCCTGGTGGAAAAGAACGACTTTCCATTCTACAGACTCCCGGCTTTAATTTTGAAATCGATAAAGAAAAGTACAGCTACCCGAATCATGAAGGCATTGACTTCTACCATCGTTACCAAGAAGATATCGCGTTATTTGCGGAAATGGGTTTCAAAGCATTTCGTTTGTCAATTGCCTGGACACGTATATTTCCAAACGGTGATGAACTTGAGGCAAATGAAGAAGGTTTAGCATTCTATGACCGTGTCTTTGATGAATTACACAAGTATGGAATTGAACCAGTTGTAACGATCTCTCATTATGAAATGCCAGTAACCCTTGTAAAAGAATATGGCGGTTGGAGAAATCGTAAAGTTGTTACTTTCTTTGAAAGATATGTGAATGCTATTTTCAATCGTTATAAGGATAAAGTGAAAAATTGGATGACATTCAATGAGATTAATAGTGGCTTGGTCATGCCAATAATGGGACTTGGTTTCTCAATCCAAAAAGAAGAAGACAAATATCAGCCAACATTCCAATCATACCATCATCAATTTGTGGCTAGTGCGATTGCTGTAAAAGCCTGTAAAAAAATCATTCCTGATGCGAAAATTGGCTGTATGATTATCTTTGCGCCAGTTTACTCTTTCGATTCAAACCCAGAAAACGTTATGTATTCCCTTCAGGAAGAGCGTTTGTTTAACAATTTCTGCGCCGATGTACAAGTGCGCGGCGAGTATCCTGCGTTCATCAACCGCTACTTTAAAGAGCATAATATTGAATTAGAAATTCAAGAAGGCGATTTAGAGATAATAAAAGAAGGCACGGTCGACTATATTGGTTTTAGTTATTACATGTCACGTACTGAGAAAAAAGTAAAATCAGAACTAGAAGCCTCACAAGGAAATATCATCGGCGGGGTGAAAAATCCATTCCTTAAAGCAAGTGACTGGGGATGGGAAATCGACCCAACTGGTTTACGGGTTAGCTTGAACAAATTATATGACAGATATCAGGTTCCATTGTTCATCGTGGAAAATGGTCTTGGTGCGTATGACAAAGTGGAGGAAGACGGTTCCATCAATGATGACTATCGGATTGACTATTTACGTGAACACATCAAGGCGATGGGTGAAGCAATCGAAGATGGTGTTGAACTTATGGGTTATACAAGCTGGGGCTGTATTGACTTAGTTAGTGCATCATCAGGTGAGATGTCAAAGCGCTATGGTTACATTTACGTCGATAAGCATGATGATGGAAGTGGTACATTAGAACGCAAGAAGAAAAAGTCATTTTTCTGGTATAAAGACGTCATTGCGACTAATGGAGAAGACTTAAAATAAGGTGTATTTTTCATTAAAAGTAATAGATTTCTGAATAACATTCGGAATCTTTAAAAACGGCTGGAGGAATTTGTTGTGACTATAAATAAACGAACATCATTTCCAGAGGGTTTTCTCTGGGGAGGAGCAACCGCTGCAAACCAATTAGAAGGTGCCTATAATGAAGGTGGCAAAGGATTATCTATCTTTGATATGGTTACGTTTGTACCTAAAGAAGAACGAAATGATATTGAGATGGATGTAAGAAGTGTAGAAGAATTAGAAGCGTTATTAGCAGGGAAAGAAGGAGAAAACTTCCCAAAACGCCGTGGCATCGACTTTTACCACCGCTATAAAGAAGACATTGCCTTGTTTGCTGAAATGGGCTTTAAAACATTCCGTATGTCTATTTCATGGCCACGTATTTTTCCAAATGGTGATGAGTTGGAGCCAAATGAAGAAGGACTAGTATTCTACGATAAAGTGTTTGATGAATTATTAAAGTATGGAATTGAGCCTTTAGTAACTTTATCACACTATGAAATGCCGCTTCACTTGGTACAAAAACACAATGGGTGGACAGATCGCCGCGTAGTTGAGTACTTTGTTCATTATGCTGAAACCGTATTTAAACGTTATAAAGAGAAAGTAAAATACTGGCTAACATTTAATGAAATTAATGTATCGACCATATCTCCGTACATTGGCAGTGGGATTCTTGTGGACCGTGTCGAGCATAAGGAACAAGCCGTATATCAAGCGCTCCATCATCAATTTGTGGCAAGTTCACGGGCTGTAAAAGCGTGTCATGAAATCATTCCAGGGGCCATG
The DNA here is from genome assembly GCA_002559145.1 of Bacillus sp. AFS006103. Classification (GTDB taxonomy): domain Bacteria; phylum Bacillota; class Bacilli; order Bacillales; family Cytobacillaceae; genus Neobacillus. The sequence continues at coordinate 70,412 of NTXX01000009.1, read as the reverse complement.
ATCGGTTGTATGCTGGCTCGAATGGAAGTTTATCCAGAGACGTGCAGTCCTGATGATGTTCTCGCTGCCTTAGAGGAAGATCAAAAGAATCTATTCTTCACGGATGTTCAAGTACGCGGGTATTATCCAAGCTATATGTTAAGTTATTTTGAAAAAAATAATATTCAACTCGATATGTTACCAGGTGACGAAGAAATCTTGTTACAGCATCCAGTAGACTTTCTATCATTTAGCTACTATATGACGATGGTGACGAGTGGTAATCCTGATCGATTAAAAGAAAAAGGAAACTTTTTCAGTGGCATCAAAAACCCTTATTTAGAAGCCTCTGATTGGGGTTGGCAAATTGATCCTAAAGGGCTGCGGATTACATTAAAGAAAATGTACGATCGTTACCAAGTGCCGTTATTTATTGTAGAAAATGGATTGGGTGCATACGATCAACTAGAAGAAGATGGCTCGATTAATGATGATTATCGTATTGACTATTTACGCGCCCATATCGAACAAATGGGAGAAGCTATTAAAGACGGAGTAGAAGTTATGGGTTACACTAGCTGGGGCTGTATTGATTTAATTAGTGCGAGTACCTCAGAAATGTCGAAACGTTATGGATTTATTTATGTGGACCAAGATGATTATGGGAATGGGACATTAGAACGGAAGAAGAAAAAGTCATTTTTCTGGTACAAAGATGTCATCGCAACTAATGGGGAACAACTGTAATTAGATAAACGTCGATAACCGCTGCGGTTATCGACGTTTTTTTAGTAATTTGATAATAACGCAAGGAAAAGTTTGTATTTTGTATAAAATTACTCTATGAAAATTGGAAATGTAGGATTTACTTAACGATCTATCCCTTCAATGGGCGAATTTTAGGGTTCAATGGGCGAATATTGGAATTCAATGGGCGAATTATATACATTTATGGGCGAATCTAGTGTATTAATGGGCGAATCTAAGCAGCTCCTCAATTTTCGGTCGCATCTAGTTTTTACATGATACAATTGGTATAAATTATCTCATGGGGTGAAAAAACATGAATCCATCTAATCCGAATCCAACTTCACGATCAAGCGAAATTGATTTACATACAATCTTGTCGAATCAAAATAAAGAAGAATTAATAAAGATTATTCTTGACCTGTCCGAAGATAACCCCGATATTGAAAAACAGCTGCTTTTCAAATACACTCCTCAAAAAGACGAAATTTCATCTGCGAAAAAGCTTATTACGGCATCTATAAATGGGGCAAAAAGAAAAGGATTTATCGATTGGCGTCACGTTGGCCAAGCACTACAAGGAGCAGAATTAACTCTCCAAAAAGCACAGGAAAAGGTAGAGAAGGGTGAATGGGAGAGTGCTGTTTTATTAGCACTTGCTGTCATGCCGCCGGTTGTAAAAATGCTCAATTTTTCTGATGACTCAAATGGGTCGATCGGTGACGTTATGAATTGGGCGATAAGAACAATTGACGAAGCTGTTACTAATAGTCTTCCTAATTTAAATGACAAAGAAAATAAGGGGCTTTTTGACGCAATTATAAAAGAAGCATTAAAAGCACATTACGATGGATGGAGCGATTGGCGCTATGCTCTTTTAAAAACTTCTACCAAATATTCTCCTGCGAAGGATTTGAGAATAAAGTTAGAAAAACAGCTGGAATCCCTCCTGTCGAAGGCAGATACCTCCTGGAGTGATAGATATGAAAGAACACAGATAAAATTGCTTCAACTCGAAATCATTGAACGATGTGATGGGGCAAACCCGGCGGAGAAATTTATTTATGTAAATATCCATGAAAGTGAGTTTCGTGAAAAGGCAATCGCTCTTGAGATGGAAAAAGGTGACTACAAGAAAGTGATTCAACTTTGTTTGGATGGGGAAGAAGCGGACAAAGAGTATCGAGGCCTTATTCATAAGTGGAAGGAATACCGATATCAAGCCTATGAATTGCTTGGAGATATCGAACAACAAAAGCGGTTAGCAAGAGAATTGTTATTCAAAAGTGAATTTAGCTATTACTTAAAACTCAAAGAATTATATCCTGCAAACGAATGGAATGTAGTTTTGAATAAGATTGTCGCTGATTTTAACAAGATGGATTACCAGCCCTCCGTGTACCTGTCAATTTTAAAAGAGGAAAATTTAACGGCAGAGCTTCTAACCTATTGTCAGAGTAATATTCGGTCTATTATCGATCTGTATCCCTATATAATTAAAGATTATTTAGAAGAAGTGAATGAGATTTTTATTAAGTATATTGAGTACTCAGCTGAGGAGGCAACCGATCGAAAAAAATATCGGACGGTTTGTTCTATCATAAAAACCTACAAAAAAGCTTGTGGAACAATCCATTCACATAAGCTAATTGGAGAATTAAGAGAAAAATATAAACGCCGACCAGCGTTTATAGAAGAGCTTGGAAAAATTAGGTGAGCCGATAGGAGATTAAAACTATGCTGCACCATTTAGAAATCTATGTTTCCAACCTAAGCAAATCAAGTGAGTTCTGGGGATGGCTATTAGCTGAATTAGGATACGCCCCCTACCAGAAATGGGATTCAGGTATCAGCTGGAAACATGGCGAAACCTATCTTGTTTTTGTTCAAGCTGAGGAACGTTTTCAGGATATCCCTTACCATCGCTCACGAGTTGGCCTTAACCATCTAGCTTTCCATGCTGAATCAAGACAACAGGTAGATAAAATTACAACACAATTGATGGGAAAAGGGATAAACATTCTTTATCAGGAAAACCATCCGTTTGCCGGCGGAGATTCTCATTACGCTGTTTTTTTCGAAGACCCTGATCGGATTAAAGTGGAGGTTGTGGCACCGAAATAATGAGGAGAATGCCTCTCGATGAGTTAAATCGTTAACGAATCTAGGGGCAGTCTCCTTTTAAGATAGTATCCTTAACCCGACAACACCAACGATAATCACCAGAACACTAATGATGCGCCCAAGGTTTTTGGACTCTCCAAATAGAAACATATTAATAAAAACAGCACCGGCCGTCCCAATTCCCACCCATACAGAATAGGCAATACTTAGTTGAAGAAACTGAAATGAGATATATAAAAATATCAATGATGCACCGAATCCGCCAATATAGAGAACTCCATTTCGGAATGTTTTTTTCTGACTATATAATTTAAGCCCTGCTGCACCGGCGACCTCACTTGCAGCTGCTAAAAAGACGAGCAACCAGCCCATATTAGGCAGCTCCCTTCATGGCGTCTTTTTCATCGGCTTCTTCTTTGTCCGAGAGATTTAATCCAATCACGCCTAGAACAATCATCATGATAAAAAAGGCCTTCCCAAAACTAAAGCTTTCCCCAAAAAGATAGATATCCATTAACACTGTACCAATGGTACCTATCCCGGCAAATATTGCATAAACGGTACCGGTAGGGAGAGTCTCACATGCTTTTGGCAAAATATGATAGTCTAAAAAAATAACGCCAACAACGATGGCCCATTGCCACCACGTTTGTGCCTCATTAAATCCATATACCCAAATTAATTCAAACAAACAGGTTAAACCTACGTAAATCCATGCCTTATTCATTTCTTACACCTCTTAAAAGAACGCTGGTTCCATCTTAATGAAGTCCCAGCATATTATATTAGGATACCACAATCTTTTAGAAAGTTGTTTTAAACACCTTACCAAAGCATGGAAAATTTTCTGTTTCTATATTTCCTGTGATATAAATCACAAAAACAAGGCGGCTTTACCTTTATAATTATCAAAAATAGGGGAAAAACTATGAGTGGATGGTGACGAAATGGAATACAAACTTAATTCGCTTTATGAGGAAATAGGCGGGCAGGAAACGATTGATCAATTGGTCAATGCTTTTTATCCGCGCGTATATGCTGACCCGGAATTAAGACCATTGTTTGAAGGGGATATGGAAGAAATAAAGCGCAAGCAGAGAATGTTTTTGCCGCAATTTTTAGGTGGTCCGGCCCTTTACAGTCAGGAATTTGGCCCGCCCGCCATGCAACACAGGCATATGCCCTTTGAAGTAACACCGAGAAGAGCTGTATGCTGGCTTCGCTGCATGAAAGAAGCATTTGAAGAAATTGGCCTCGATCAGCAACCAGCTGGACAGGCATTTTATGACCGCCTAACGCAAGTGGCTGGAATTATGGTCAATAGCCCGGATCGTGAATAATAAAAAAGGCTCTTCTCATAGTGAGAGGAGCCTTTACTGTAAATCCTACTTCTTTAATTTTGCCCAAGTTGCATCGAGTGCTTTTTCTGTTTCTGCTTTAGATTTTTGGCCGCCAACATATGCCTGTAGGGAGGCACCAAATTCTTGACCGGCACCATCAGGATACTTCATGAACTGCCAAGAGTAAGTTTTGCCTTCTTGTGAATATTTTTGAAGATCTGCACCTAGTGGTCCAATATCTTCTGCTTTTGCTTCAATGGTTTTAAATGCAGGAATGTATTTAAACTCCTTGACTAAGGCTGTTTTTCCTTCTTCAGATGTTACCATCCAGTTTAAGAAATCTTTTGCTGCTTTTTTATCAGCTTCAGGTGCTTTGTTATGAACAACCCAGTTCGTAGGAACGTCAACCATTAATTTATCTGCTTGTGCGGCATCATCCGTAAGTGCCAATGGAATGAAACCAACCTCCATGCCTGGAGTTAATTTATCCAGCATCGGCTGAATCCAGTTCCCTTGCTGAATCATTGCCGTTTCACCGTTGGCAAATTGAGTTACTTCTGTATTGTAATCAGTGGTTAATGGATTTTTATTTCCATATTTAATGGTTAAGTCGACAAGCTTAAAGTAGTCATTAAAGTATTTGTTGCCTTCCATTTTATTTGTACCTTCGTTTAAACCTTTAATGAAGTTCTCATCATCTGATTGTTGGTAAGCAAACGGAACATTAAGACCATGGTTTGCTAACACCCACCATTCAGCATAACCAACAGAGAAAGGAGTAATCCCGGCGGCTTTCAGTTTTTTCGATGCAGCTTCTAACTCTGAGTAGGTTTTTGGCAGTTCGGTAATCCCGGCCTTTGCAAATAACTTTTTATTATAAGCAAAACCATAGCCTTCCATATTAACAGGCTGGCCATAAATTTTTCCGTCGATAGTCATAGGTAGTAAGGCGCTCTCATAGGCATCCTTTACCCAAGGCTGGTCAGATAAATCTTCGAATTTATCCTTCCATGTTTGAGCCTCTTGATAACCGCCATTCCCAAAGATATCAGGAGCTTTATTGGAAGCAAACTTCGCCTTCAGTGCGGCAGCACCATCAGCACCGCCGCCAACAGTTTCAATATTAAAAGTAACGTCCGGATGCTCCTTTGTATACTCGTCAGTTAACGATTTCAATTGATCAGCGATTTCAACCTTTCCATTAAAAAGATCGACCACTACTTTACCGTCTTTTTCACCACTTTTTTTATTTCCTGACGTGCTGTCACTAGAACAAGCTGTAGCTAATAGAAGTGAAGCGGATAATACACCTGCAAGTAAAGAATACTTTTTGATCCCCATTTCATTTTCCCTCCTGGTAGTTAAATCTATTTTATAGTTGTCTCAGCTATCTGTCATGCAGATAGCTGAGGTTGTTCCTTATTTAATAGAACCAGATGTAATCCCTTTAATAATGTGTTTTTGCATCGCGAAGAAGAAGATTAACAACGGAATGATGCCCATGACCAATGCGGCAAGTGCTAAATCCCACTGCTTTGTATACTGTCCAAAGAAGGAGAACGTTGCTAATGGAATCGTTTTTAATTCCGGATCCTGAAGAACGAGTGATGGTAATAAGAAGTCATTCCAAATCCATAAGCTGTTTAAAATAACGATGGTAACTGTAATCGGTTTTAATAGTGGAAAAACAATCCTCCAAAATACGCCAAACCTTGTACAGCCATCAATAATTGCTGCCTCTTCAAGCTCGACAGGTATTCCTTTGATAAAACCGTGATATAAGAATATTGTCATCCCTGAGCCAAACCCTAAGTACATGATGACTAGGCCCCAGACGCTGTTTAATAGTCCAAATGTACCTGCTGTTTTGATGAGCGGAATCATAATCGATTGAAAGGGAATAATCATCGCCGCAACAAAGGTCATAAAAATTACATGGCTGATCTTCTTTTTTGTTCGAACCAGCATGTACGCAGCCATCGAACAAAAAATCACTAGAACAACATTGCTTGCTATAGTAACAATTAGAGAGTTTGTAAATACCTTTAAATAGTTCAATTTTTCATAGGCGCTCACATAGTTTTGAAACTCCAGAACCTTCGGCAAGGCCGATGTGTTCGATAATATATCAGCGAATGGTTTCAAGGAGTTTGAGATCACATAATAAAAGGGAACCAAAAAGGCGAGACCGAGCACGATGGCAAGGATTTCAACAATAAAGGTTTTTCCTGTATACCTGCTTCCCATTAGGACTCAACCTCCTTTTTCTTCGAATACGTTACTTGAATAACTGATATTGCTGCAACGACAAGGAAGAAAATAAGTGCTTTTGCTTCACCAATTCCATAGCGGTTATTAACAAATGCTTCTGTATAAATGTTAAGTGCTAACATTTCGGTTGACTTGAATGGACCTCCATTTGTCAGGGAAAGGTTCGCATCAAAGACCTTAAATGATGATGCTGTTGTTAAAAATAAACAAATAGTTACGGCTGGTGCTACGAGTGGCATTGTGATGTGTCGAAGAATCTGCCAGCGATTGGCCCCGTCAATTTTGGCTGCTTCAATTAATTCTTGAGGGACGTTTTGCAGGGCAGCGATATAGATAATCATAATGTAGCCTGCACCTTGCCAAACACTGACAATCACGATTCCCCAGAAAGCGGTATTAGCATCGCCTAACCAGGCTAACTCAAAAAGAGGAATCTTGGTTAACTCACCAATCGATGCAAAGCCTTTGACAAAAATAAACTGCCAGATAAAACCTAATAAAAGACCGCCAATCAAATTAGGCATAAAGAAAATTGTTCGTAAAATATTTCTCGTCTTCAGCATTTGGGTGACAAGTAATGCTAATCCAAACCCAATCGCATTCGTTAAGATAATGGCAACTAAAGTGTATTTCGTTGTAAGTTTGAAGGAATCCAGGAATTGCTTGTCCTCCGTAAAGATGTACTTGAAATTGTCCAAGCCCACCCATTTGACTGCCCCCGTGATCCCGTTCCAGTCCGTAAAGGCATAATAAATACCTGTAAAGAAAGGGATCAGAACAATGAGCGTAAAGGCTAACAATACGGGTCCGACGAATAGAGCAAATAATCCTGCATCTTTCAGTTTCTTCTTATTATTTAAGGAAACTGACTTTAACGCTTTCGTATTCTTTTGAAGTTCTAATGCTGAGGTTCCTACTTTTTGCAACTTACTATGGCTATTCATTACCTGCACCTCCATACTTTCATTTTAGAGAATAATGAAAACTATGAAACGGCTTACATTGACCACTAGGGTGGAAAATATTGAACAATCAACATGATAGACAAGTCAATATATGCCATTTCAATGAAAAAGGAATGTTGTTACAATGGAGAAAATTCATTAATTGGAGGAAGGTTAGTTCATTCTGAACTGACTAAGTTGATATATGCAGTGGGGGATTCGAAAAAAGTTAATCATATTTTTATTGCTGGTAACGGTTCTTCCTTTCGGGAGTTCGATTGCGATTACTTATTACCAAACCACCAAATCGCTTAATAATCGCTTTGTTTCGACCAACCATGATCTTATTGTAAAAGGAGAAGAAGAACTAATCGTTTATTTGGAAGATGTGGCCCAAATGTCCTCCGTTCTATATCGTTACACACCTTTTATGAATGTAATGAGGGATGGACTAGCACAGAATTTAGGTGCGAATCAGGAAGAAGTTCGCCGCGCACTTGCCTATTTATTTAATACAAGGCCAGAGATCGAACAAATGCATCTATATATTGATATTGGAAAAGATTCGTATACGAATTATCATTCGAGAATAAGCGGGAGGGGAAAATATGAGAGTATTTTGTCGCATCCCTATTATTCCAAATTAACTCGATATGACGGCTTTTCACTGATTGAACCGCCACATGAAATCTACAGCTATAACAATATTTCTGTCATACCTACCTCGGAAAAGAAAAATGTATTAAGCTTTCATAACATTCTTCGAGACGTTCCATCTGACAATCTATTAGGCTTTTTGTCAATTGATATCAATCTTTCAAAAATAAGTGCGATGGCCGACCGCTTATATACAAAGGGTTTGGAAGACTTGTATATTATGGATGAAAAAGGAGTCATTATCTACTCCTCAAATGAAAACGTTATTGGCAAGGAAAATAAAGAGAAGTGGTTCGTTCAACTGAAGAAAAAGTCTTCTTTTAGTAAGAGTATGGAATGGAAGGATCAACAATTCTCGGGTGTGATTGTTCATGATAAGTTTTCTGCCCCCTACAAGAATTGGTATATTGTTAAACGAATTCCTTACAATGTACTCTATCAAGGCGCTAGAGAAACCGCACTTATCAATATTTTAATCGGTATCGTGACGCTTGTTATCGTCTTAATAGCTACCATGTTTGTTTCCTTTAAGATTACGGCCCCGATAAAGGTATTAATTGATAACATGAAAAAAGTAGAAAATGGTGAATTTAAGGCAGATTTTGATTCCTTAGGTAATGATGAAATAGGAATGTTGGGAAGACATTTCAAATTAATGATTGCGAAAATCAACGATTTAATTGAGCGAGAATATAAATTGGATATCGAAAATAAAGAATCACAGCTGCGAGTTTTGCGTTCGCAAATTAACCCGCATTTTTTATATAATGCCCTCCAATCAATTGGTACCTTAGCGTTAAAATCGAAAGCGGTTCCTGTGTATTCCTTACTCACTTCTTTATCCAAAATCATGCGATACAGCATGAATATGAAAGAGGACATTGTCCCGTTTATCTCAGAGCTCATGCATGTGAAATCCTATTTATTATTACAAAAACAACGCTTTGATGAGCAGTTTGAATTTGAAATAAATGCCTCCAAAGAAGTCCAAGAAATTCTTATACCGAAGATGATTTTGCAGCCAATTGTGGAAAATTGTTTTAAACATGGGTTTGATCAGCAGATAAAAATAGCAACCATTCACATTGACGCGAAGCTGCAAGAGGATGGAATGGCATCAATTTCTGTAAGTGATAATGGAATTGGCGTAAATGAAGAACAGCTAAATTGTATCAAGCAGGAATTATTTACAGGGATATCCAAACAAGAAAAACAAAGAGAAACCATTGGTTTAAAAAATATATATGACCGTTTGCAGATCTATTACGCCAATCAAGCGCATATGTCGATTGTCAGTAATAAAGGAAGTGGATTTACTGTGACCGTTCAGTTCCCTAATGTTATCCAAAGAGAGGTGAAGCATTCATGAAAGCATTAATCGTTGATGATGAAAAGCACGTTCGTGAAGGAATTAAGATACTAGGTGCTTGGGAACAAAACGGAATTGACGAAATTTATGAAGCTGGAAATGGCGAAGAAGCCATTCACCTTATTCAAGAGTATAAGCCGGAGATTATTTTTTCAGATATGAAAATGCCAAAAATGGATGGCGTTTCACTTCTAGAATGGATCAAAGGAAATCACCCGACCGGCAAAACAATCGTTGTAACCGGTTATGATGATTACCACTACATGCGTAAAGCCATTCATTTTGGCAGCTCTGACTATCTCTTAAAGCCGATTGACCCCGAAATCTTAAATCATACCCTGGAATCAGCTGTGGAGGAATGGAAAAAAGAAGAATTAGACAGGGAAAGAAAAGAAAATAGCTCGCAATTGATTAATGAAATGAAACCGATTTATCGAGACAGAAAGCTTACCAAGCTGATGAATAGTGATCATATAACGGACGATCTATATGAGGGTTTCGGGATTCATTCGTCTGATCAATATCAAGTGGCCCTTGTTCGGATTTATGGAAAGACAATTGAGGCATTTCAAGGCGATCGAGATTTAGCCTATTTTACAATTCTGAATGTCATTAATGAAATGATGATGGAAAATGAGTGTGGAATTGGATTTCGTTATTTATCCAATAAAGGTGAAGTAGTCATTATCTTTTGGAACAAATTTGAGCAAATCGAGAAACTATTAAAACAAATTTATCAGATGCTAAGAGAAGCGATGAATATTTCTTGCCCAATGGTTTTAGGAAAACCGGTAAATAAGAACAACAGCTTAATGGATTCTTATGTTTATGCCAAGCAGCTTTATTTCAATCGTAATATCTTGGCTGCTGAAGAATGTCGCGTCTATGCTGAGGATAAACTGTCAAGTCATTCATTAAGAAATCTTATGGACTACACATCTCATATAGAAATAGCAGTACAAGCAGGGGAAATGAAGGCCTTTGTTGAAGTGATCCACCAAATCGAGTTTGATTTTGCAGCAGACCACTTTCTAACATTAAAACAGCTGCTTCATTTAGAAAATGAATATTTGGTCATCAGCAATAGCTGGTTTAAACATTATCATCTTCCTGTTTTAGCAACAGAGGAAATCGAAAAACGAATGGATCAATTCTTTGATGAAAATGGTACCTTTAAGCTGGAGGAGTACATTCAGAGAAAAAAACGAGAGATTGCTATCTTTTTAAAAAAGGTAAAGAAAAGTACTGTTCAAAAAAATAGTAACATCATTTATGAAATCGAAAAGTACTTGCAAGCAAACTTCGACCGCGATGTAAAACTGCAAGAGATTTCAGAGCATTTTTATATCAGCAGAGAATACATCTCGAGAAAATTCAAACAAGAATTTAATGTGAATATCTCAGATTATATCGTTAAATTTCGGTTGAAGAAGGCAAAATCCTTACTAAAAAACAGTCAATTAAAAATCTATGAAATTGCCAATATAATAGGCTATCAAGACGACAAATATTTTCGGAAAGTCTTTAAAAAGGTCGAGGGGATTACCCCGAATGAATATCGTGAAGCCCATATGAAATAAAAAGGAAAAAGTATGAAAATAACACATAGCCTGCTGCCGAAAGTACCGATTGGTATCCTGACATCGAATAGAGCAGACACAACGGAACAAGCGTTGAAGGAATTTGCAGTTTACGCTGATTATTTTAATCCAAGCTATGGAATTGTGACCGAAGAATTAGTCAACCTAGTTCACGCAAACGGTTTCCACTGGAACTAAGAATAGTAATGCAAAAAGATGGTCAAAAAGTGGAAACTTTTTGACCATCTTTTTTATGATTTTAAATGAAATTACTAGTCTATAAAAATGCTTAAACCCTAAATTGGCACCAACTATAAATGGAATATCTCGTGGTAAGTTCCAAGGGGATATGTTAAATTGAATAGATAATATTAGTCAAAACATATAGATTTAGTAATTGGATGTAAGGGTTTTCTTTTTTGTTATGGAGGGATACCATGTTTTTTTCCTTACGGAATCGCTTATTTATTATTTTTACTTGTTTGTTAACGATTCCATTAATCATTTTGTCTATTATCATCCCACGCTGGTTTACATCTATTATTGAAGAACAAACACAGGATTTAACGATAGAAGCAATGGATCAGTATTCGCTCTATATTGACTCGATCACAACGCAGGCAGAGGATTTAGGGAAGCAGGCCCTTGTTAATCAAACCACACAGCAGTGGTTAAGGTTAGAAAAAAAAGATGAAGAAATACCAAGAGAACAGAGCTTATTACAGAAGAATCAACTGAAAATGCTGCTATCCTCGATGATGGTGAACAATTCAAATGGGATGTCTATCTCCGTCGTCCTGAATAATGGGGAAGGGGCATGGGGCAATAATCCTAACTTACACAACCTAGATTGGTTTCAAGACTTTACGATCCATGAACAACGATTTGTAAAGTCACATATTGATCCATATATGCCGGCACAAGGAACTAGTAATAGTTATATTTTGCCCCTCGTTGATTTGAATACGGTAGTTTCCTACGGATTTATAAAGGTGAATTTCCCTTCAACCTTGCTGGAAAAAGCCTTAGGAAAAATCTCGATTGGAAAAAAAGGAAATGCCTATTTATTGGATCAGCAGGGAGCAAATGTGTTAGAGGGGAAGATCGATACCCCAAAATGGGTATTAAAAAATAGTTTATCTATAATAAAAAACAATCAAAAGCAAAAAGGTTTATTAGAAATAGATTATCACGGAGAAAAATACTTTGTTTTTTTTCAAAATTTAGCCGTTGGTGATTGGATTCTAGTTAGTGAAGTCACCAAGTCTGATTTATTCTCAAAAGTGAATATTCTGCAACGCAACCTACTATTAATCAGTGCCCTCGTTTTTTTATTAACCATTGTTGCTTCTTTCGTGCTTTCATCAAATATTGTCAGCCCGTTAGGAAAATTAGCAAAAGCGATGGAATTTATAGAACGTGGTGATTTTTCAGGTGCCAAACGCTTTATGCCAACCATAAAATCTTCTAACGATGAAGTGGGCTACGTTGTAAAGGTATTCGACCATACTGTAGATCAATTGAAGAATTTAATTGAAACAGAATATGAAGCCAACATCCGTCGAAAAGATGCAGAATACAAAGCCCTATTACTTCAAATCAATCCTCACTTTTTAAACAATACACTTGAAATCATTGGGGGATTAGCTGTTCAAGGGAAAAATAATGAGGTCATGAATGTAAGCATCTACTTAGGCCGGATGATGAGGTATTCCTTGAATACGCAAAATGATGTGGTGAGATTGGGCGAAGAGATCAGCTATATCCGCAGTTATACGGATATTTTAAAGGTGAGATATGAAGATGCTATTACGATTGATATTGTGGAGGATCAGGAAACAAAAAATCTTCCTATGATAAAATTCATTCTCCAGCCCCTTGTTGAAAATGCTGTCAAATATAGTTTTATAGAAAAAAACAAGGCTGAAATTTTTATTAAAACGAAAAAAATTAATAATCAAATATTGATAGTTCTAGAAGATAAAGGAATCGGCATGTCTGAAGAAGTGATTGCAGATTTATTGAGTGAAGAAACAAAGAATGAAACGATTAGTGTCTTAGCGAGCGAAGGAAACAGCATTGGTCTCAGGAATGTCCTTGGCCGATTAAAACTTTACTATGGTCAAAACTTTACCTATAAGATTGAGTCTGAAAAGAATGTAGGCACGAGGATTACATTGTGTATAAATTTTGATAGAGGTGATATACATGATGAAGGTCATCATAACGGATGATGAAATTCAAATTCGTAAAGGCTTACGTATGAAAGTGGATTGGGAAGAAGAAGGATTCCAAATCGCAGGAGAAGCTTCCAATGGGAAAGAAGCACTGGAATTACTACGAAACATGGAAATTGACTTGGTAATAACAGATATGAGGATGCCCATTATGGATGGTCTTGAATTGGCTAAACAATGTCAGCAGGAATTTCCTAAAGTTAAAGTAATCGTATTATCAGGGTATTCCGATTTTGAATTGGTCCGTGGTTCCATGAAGGAAGGGGTTAAAGACTATCTGTTAAAACCGGTGGCCCCTGATGAATTAGTAGAAGCCTTACAAAAAGTCCGAAAAGTAATAGAGGAAGAGAGACGAAAACAAGTTGAAACGGCCCAGATGCGTCAGCTTGTTCTTACCCAATTGCAAGAAGTACAAGAACAATACTTGCTTTATTTAGTAAAAGAGGAATGGTTACAGCTTAATTTTGTCATTGAAAGACTCCGTCAACTTCAACTAGAGGAACTTGTCAATGAGAACGCAGTCGTACAATTTATCACCGTCGAAATTAGAGAGAGTTTTGGTAATCCCAGTCGATTAAAAGAGCTCTGGCTTCCTTTTCAAATGTTATGCAAGGAGATCTCCAAGGAGCATGTGGGAACTTATTCCTTTTACGACCCAAGCTATGCCAATATGATTCATTTTTTACAGAGGATTGATTTAAGAAGTGTTAATAATTCGTCACGTTTAGTGGATTCCTTGCAGCGGAATGTGAAGGAATTGCTGAATTTAGAAACGGTGATCGGAATTGGAAATGTGGTCACCGGTCTAGCTAATTTTAAGACAGGTTATATTTCTAGTTTGCTTGCTTGGAGTCAAAGTCAACTAGGCTCTTATTCTCAGGTGGTTGATGAAGCAATCACAAAAGAGGAAGCATTAGAGTTTTCACCTGATTTTGAAAGAAAGTTAACCAATGCCATTGAAAATGCTAATTTCGATGCGTTTAGAGAAAATATGGAAACTTTATTGCGAGGGAACAGGAATCAATCGATTTTATCGTTTTCGTTTGCTGCCAATCGAGTGTTATTTTTGTTAGGGTCGCTAGCAAGAAAATATGATATCGAAACGAAAGATATTCAAAAGACGATTTGGAATTGCCAACAAAGTATCTGGGAGCTCAATTCTCAAAGAAAAGTGCTTGAACACCTACTGCAATTAGCACAGTTAATAATTGAGAAAGTACGTTTGGCTCGATTTTCAAATGGAAAATTAATTGTGGATAGTGTTCGGCATTATCTGGACCAGCACTATGCCAGTGAAATTTCTTTGACCCTATTATCGGAACTGTTTCATATTAATAGTGCTCATTTATCGGAAACCTTTAAAAATTATGTGGGGCAGAATTTTAGTGATTATTTGGTGAAGTTACGTATGGACAAGGCACGGCAATTTCTGAGAGATCGACAGCTTAAAATCATTGATGTAGCAAACTTAGTTGGCTTTTCAAACTCCGGCTATTTCAGTACGGTTTTTAAAAAACACGTTGGACAGACACCGGTAGAATTTCGTAATTCCTTAGATTCCTAAGTTTCAAAGAAAGAAAGGGAATGTAGATGAAAAAATGGTTCACTGTTTTTGCAATCATACTTTTGGGTATTTTAGTGTATGCTTTGTCCTTTTTTGATACATTCTCTGGCAGCCAAAAAGATAAAGTGGATAAAACGAATGCTCCAGGCAGGATCCACCTGAATTTCTGGCGCAATGGCGGGAACGTCGCTGAAAATAAAGCATTTGAAGAATTAGTTTCTTCTTTTGAAAAAGAACACCCCAATATTTCGGTGAATATGAAGTCAATTCCTTATAGTGATTATGAAATTAGGCTGCGAACAGAACTGGCTGCAGGAAAACCTCCGGATATTTTGACGATTGACAGCCCTACACTGGCTCTATACGCAAATACCGGATCGCTATTATCTATTGATCCATTTATGAGAAAAGAGGGGAAGATTGATGATATTCCTGCCTCTACTTTAAAAGGACTTAGTTATAAGGGGCAGATTTACCTTGCACCGATTGTTGAGTCAAGTATTGCTTTATACTACAATAAACATTTATTGCAAGATGCTGGAATACCTCTTCCTTCAGAAGACCCCAATAAACCCTTAACGTGGGATGAAGTATTAGAGATAGCAAAAAAAGTAAATAATCCTGCAAAAGGCGTGATCGGAATTGACCCGGCACAGGGATTTAATGATGGGGAATCTCCTGCATATTTTAAAACACCGCTTCTTTGGCAGTTTGGTGCTAATATTTTAAGCCCGGATGGAACTACTGCAAGTGGATATTTAGATTCAAAAGAAGCATTAGAGGCCCTTCAATTCTATCAAGATCTATATCATAAAAATGGTGTTGCCGCATTTGAATTACCCCCGGCTGTGTTTGAGTCAGGCAAACTGGCAATGACTGTGCTTGGTTCTTGGACACTGGCAGATTTGGAAAAAAATCACCCTGAATTCAAGCTGGGAGAAGATTTTGGAGTGACCCCACTGCCAAAGGAGAAGTATCAGTTTGTTCCAAATGGAGGATGGGCGCTTGGAATCACGTCAAAATCAAAACACCCTAAGGAAGCATGGGAGTTTATTAAATATGTGACTGGTTATGAAGGAATGAAAAGGTATGTAACGATAACGGGTGATGTTCCTGCAAGATACTCGGTAGCAAAAGATTTCCCGGAGCTGAATGAATATCCCAAGAACATATTTTTACAGCAAACTCAAAAATTTTCAAAGAACCGTCCAGTTACTCCGGCATATCCCGTGGTCAGTGATGCAATTAGGAGATTATTTGAGGATGTAGGAATCAGCGGAAAGGATGTAAAGACTGCTGCGAAAGAAGCGGTAGAAAAAATCAATACAGGTCTTAAAGAAATCAAATAAATAGGGAGCATCAATTTAAGAAAAATATGCCTCTCTATATGTAAATTACCCGTTCGGTAAAAAAATAATATTTTATGATAGCAGCTCCTCTAGTTCTGGTACTAGAGGAGATTTTTTTGATTCTCCTGAGATGTTTATTAAATCGAGAGTCTAATTGTCCTTATAAAATGGAACCGTTTTCAACTGCCGAAAATTTTAAACCTCGTTTTCCAAAGATATTAAACTCTCTCCTATTCTAAATTTGTTAAAGTTAAAACCAGATAAAGCAATAAAATCAAAGCCAATTGATAGGAGGTTAAGAGCTTGCAAGAAATAGTAAATGTCCAAAAAGAACCAGCTATACAGATCGATGCGGAAAAGAAAGCAGCATCGAAACTGAAAAACAATCTCGAATATATCAAGAAAAATTACCATCTTTATTTACTTGTTGCGCCAGCGGTTATTCTGACAATCATTTTTAAATATATACCGATGTATGGAGCGATTATTGCGTTTAAAGATTTTAGTACCATCAAAGGTATTTTAGGAAGTGATTGGGTCGGTTTTGATAATTTCACTAAATTCTTATCTTCACCGAACTTTGCAGACATCTTTATGAATACGCTTAAACTTAGTTTTTTTGGATTAATCGTAGGGTTTCCAGTCCCAATCATCCTTTCACTAATGCTGAATCAATTACGCAGAGCAGCCATTAAAAAAAATATTCAACTTGTGCTCTATGCACCAAATTTTATTTCGGTAGTTGTTATCGTTGGTATGGTATTTATTTTCTTATCACCAACAGGTCCTATCAATCAACTGGTTAGCTTTATAACAGGAAAGCCGCTTATGTTTATGTCAAATCCAGATTACTTCCGATCGATCTATATTATCTCTGGTATATGGCAGGCAGCAGGGTGGTCATCGATTATCTACGTTGCCGCTTTAGCGAATGTTGACCCTGAATTGCACAATGCAGCAACGATTGATGGAGCAAATATTCTCCAAAGAATGATCCATATTGATTTACCGACACTGAAACCATTAATGGCCGTCACCTTTATTTTGGCTGCTGGAGGGATCATGTCGATTGGATTTGAAAAAGCTTATTTAATGCAAACCTCCATGAATTTACCTTCATCTGAAATCCTTCCAACTTATGTATATAAGGTAGGTTTGCAGTCAGGTGACTATGCCTATTCAACAGCAGTTGGCCTATTTAATTCAGTCATAAACGTAATCCTATTAATTGTTGTAAATAAAATTGTCAAGAAATTAAACGAAGGAGAAGGTTTATATTAACTAAAAAGGAGTCTTGATATGAATATTAAGCACACCCGCATAGACCGAATCATATTAGGCTTTAATAATATCTTTCTATGCATCGCTGTATTAGTCGTGTTAGTTCCCTTGGTTTATGTCGTTCTAGCATCATTTATGGATCCTACCGTTCTATTGAACAAAGGGATTTCATTCAATTTTTCAGATTGGAGTTTTAAAGGATATCAGTTGATTTTATCCAATGATGCAATGGTGCGCGGCTTTATCAATTCCATTCTTTACTCGGTAGGATTTGCCGTTATCACTGTTGTCGTCTGTATTTTCGCTGCCTATCCGTTATCGGTAAATGGTTTTGTCGGGAAAAATTTCTTCATGACATTATTTATTATAACGATGTTCTTTGGCGGTGGGCTTATCCCAACTTACCTAGTAGTGAAAGACCTAGGAATGCTAAACACCCCTTGGGCCATTTTAATACCGGGAGCGGTGAATGTATGGAATATTATCCTGGCAAGGACTTATTTTAAAAGCATTCCATACGAATTGCATGAAGCAGCAAAGGTTGATGGAGCCTCAGATCTATTAATCTTCTTTAAAATCGTACTGCCGCTCTCGAAACCAATCATCTTCGTTTTAGCGATGTATGCATTTGTTGGTCAATGGAACTCCTATTTTGATGCGATGATTTATCTCGAAGATCCAAAATTGCACCCATTACAATTAGTTTTAAGATCGATATTGATTCAAAACCAGGCTGGTCCTGGAATGATTAGTGATCAGCAGGCAATGGCTGAACTTAAAAAGCTCTCTGAAATGATTAAATACTCATCGATTGTCATTTCCAGTCTGCCGCTAATGGTCATGTATCCATTCTTCCAAAAGTACTTCGAAAAAGGTGTCATGGCAGGTTCATTGAAATAATGAGCCGCTAGTATAGAAACATGTAAATGCGTATAACAACACTTAGGAGGCTATTTAATGAAAAATGTAAAAAGAGTACTAGCTGTATCACTTGCATCAGTATTACTAGTTTCAGGCTGCAGTAACGCTAGCAAAAGTGAAACAGCATCATCAAAAGAATATAAATTAAAGAATGTATCATTTCCTTTAAAGGAAAAAGTGACATTGAATTTTATGACACAAAGCTCGCCATTAGCTCCAGCTGATCCTAATAAAAAATTAATTTATAAGCGTTTGGAAGATCAGACGGGTGTTCATATTAAGTGGAAAAACTATACCTCTGATGCTTTTATTGAAAAAAGAAACCTGGCAATGGCTAGCGGCGATTTGCCAGATGCCATCCTGGATGCCGGTTTTAATGACCATGATCTATTGAAACTAGCAAAAGATGGGGCGATTATTCCAGTTGAAGATTTAATTGAGAAGAACATGCCTAACTTACAAAAGGTTCTAGAGGCTGCCCCTGAATATAAAGCAATGATGACGGCACCTGATGGACATATTTATTCCTTCCCATGGATTGAGGAGTTAGGTTCAGGAAAAGAAAGTATTCACTCGGTTGATGATTTCCCATGGATCAATGTGGAATGGTTAAACAAACTAGGTTTAAAAATGCCGACAACAACCGAAGAATTAAAGCAAGTATTGATTGCTTTTAAAACAAAAGATCCAAATGGCAACGGCAAAGCGGATGAAATCCCAATGTCGTTTATTGGGAAGCAAGCAGGCGGGGAAGACCTGGCATTCTTATTTGGCTCATTTGGTCTAGGAGAAAACTGGGATCATACGGTTGTAAGCAATGATGGTAAAGTTACGTTTACAGCATCAGATGAAGGATATAAAGAGGGTATTAAATTTCTCAATGAGTTATATAAAGAAGGTCTAATCGATGTAGAAGCATTTGAACAAGATTGGAACACCTATTTATCTAAAGGTAAAGATAATCGTTATGGTTTATATTTCACTTGGGATAAAGCAAATATTACTGGTATGAATGACAAATATGACCTAATGAAGCCGCTAGCTGGTCCAGATGGCCAAGTGAATGTAGCCAGAACGAATGGAATGGGATTTGATAGAGGCAGAATGGTTATCACAAGTTCGGATAAGAACATTGAACTGACTGCAAAATGGATTGATCAATTATATGAACCAAAACAATCTGTTCAAGATAACTGGGGTACGTATGGTGATAAAACTCAACAAAATATTTTTGAATTAGATGAAGCAGCAGGAATGTTAAAACATTTACCTTTATCAGGTACAGCACCAGTGGAATTAAGACAAAAAACAAATATCGGCGGACCATTAGCGATTTTAGATGAGTATTATGGAAAAGTTACAACAAAGCCAGATGATGCTGCATGGAGATTAGGATTAATGAAGGATGTTATGACTCCTCATATGACTGCAGAAAATATTTATCCAAGAGTATTCTTCTCATTAGAAGATAGCGACAAGCTGACTACCATTGAAACAGATATGTTTGCTTATGTGATGAGAAAACGTGCGGAATGGATTCAAAATGGAAAAGTGGAAAAAGAGTGGGATGGATATTTGAAAGAATTAGACCGTTTAGGTTTACAAGATTGGATAAAAATCAAACAAGCAGGATATGATAGAGCGACAAAATAATAGATTAAAGATTTGGCTGAGGCTGTACAGTGCAAACATTCGTACAGCCTTATTCCAATTTAGAATGATAAAAATTCATAAACAATGGTGACGAAGAACAAATCTGACAGAAAGCCAGTGAGAACTGTCCATCATAATCGAAATAAAGATACTAAGAGAAAACAAAGGAGTGACACAATATGGCACAACTATACAAAGAAAAGCATCGTCCGCAATTTCATTTCTCACCAGAAGAAAAATGGATGAACGATCCAAACGGAATGGTCTTTTTTAATGATGAGTATCATCTTTTTTATCAATACCATCCATTTGGCACGACATGGGGACCGATGCACTGGGGCCATGCGGTTAGTAAAGATTTAATTCATTGGGAACAGCTTCTGATTGGGCTGTATCCAGATGAGCATGGAGCGATTTTTTCTGGGAGTGCCGTAGTGGATTGGAATAACACATCAGGATTTTTTCAGGATGGACCTGGGTTAGTGGCCATTTATACAAGTGCTGATAACTATCCAGATTCCGACAGACCACGCCAGCGCCAAAGTCTTGCTTATAGCAATGATAACGGAAGAACGTGGATTAAATACGAGGGAAATCCAGTCCTCTCTGATGTCAATATAACCGATTATCGCGATCCCAAGGTTTTTTGGCATGATGAAACGAATAAATGGGTGATGGTATTAGCTACTGGACAATCCGTTACCATTTATACATCGGCTAACCTAAAAGATTGGGAGTTTGCTAGTGAATTTGGAAATAAAGCTGGGTCACATGACGGCGTTTGGGAATGCCCTGACCTGTTTCAATTGCCAGTAGATGGGGATGAAAACATCCAAAAATGGGTCATGTTTGTCAGCATTGGTGATAACCATGATTTCAAAGAAGGGTCAAGGACCCAGTATTTTGTAGGTCAGTTTGATGGAACAACCTTTGTAAATGATAATTCAGATGAAACAATACTTTGGATGGATCATGGCAGGGATAATTATGCAGGCGTAAGTTGGTCTGATATCCCAGCTGAAGATGGAAAAAGAATTTATATTGGCTGGATGAGTAACTGGCGTTACGCAAATCAAGTACCAACGGAAGAATGGCGGAGTGCGATGACCTTGCCAAGAGAATTATCGTTAACTTCTAGTAAGGAGGGAGTTCGCTTGGTACAGCGAGTGGTACCGGAAATTAATTCGATTCGAAAAGGTTCAGAAGTTTATCAAGATCTAACAATTGGAACAAACCAACCTGCTATATTTAATCTGTTCAGTCCACTAATGGAAGTAAATATAGAATTAAAAAAACAAACTTCTAATTCCTTTGGTATCGTATTACAAAGTTCTGACGATGAAAAGACAGTAATTCGTTACGATGTGGAAATGGAAAAGTTATTTGTTGACCGTACAGAAGCTGGGGATAATAGTTTTTCAGAATCATTCGCAGCCGTACAAGATGCTTTTTTAAAGATGGAGAATAACAAAATCAATCTACAAATCTTTATCGATGCTTCATCTATAGAGGTATTTGCTGAAGATGGTAAAGTCGCTTTCACTAGCTTAATCTTTCCAAAAAAACCATATGAACAGCTTGTTTTATTTTCGGATGAAGGAAAGATCCTAGTATCCTCATTGAAATTAACCGAGCTAGATTCCATTTGGGTGAAGTAATTGCATTTTACAGCAAAGCTCTAATCGAATATCTCGAGTTAGGGCTTTGTTTTTGCAGTAAGAATGATTTTTAAACAAAGAAAGGTTGAGGGGAATGAAAACGAATTCATCAGTCATTTGTATCGGAGAATTACTAATTGATTTTTTCTGTACAGATGTGGACATTGACTTAGTCAAAGGACGTAATTTTGAAAAACAGGCTGGGGGAGCCCCTGCGAATGTGTGTGCATCGATTGTGAAACTGGGGGGCAATGCCTTATTCAGTGGAAAAGTTGGCAATGATCCGTTTGGGCATTTTTTAAAAAATACATTAGATGAAGTGAATGTTGATACCTCCATGCTTGTGCTCGATGATGAGCATCCAACAACATTAGCATTTGTTTCGTTAAGAATAAATGGGGAAAGGGATTTTGTTTTTAACCGTGGCGCAGATGCTTTCTTAACGGAGAAGGATCTGGATAAAGAAAGAATAATGGAATCTAGTATTCTACATTTTGGCTCAGCGACTGCTTTATTGGATGATCCATTTCAAACCACTTATTTAAATTTAATGCAGGATGCTAAAAATAAGGGGAAATTTATCTCATTTGACCCTAACTTTAGACATGACCTTTGGAAGGGAAGAAGAGAACAATTTGTAAAGTTGGTAAGAAAGGGAATCGCAATCGCTGATTTTGTCAAAGTCAGTGATGATGAATTAAAGATTATCTCGGGAGTAGAAAATTTAACAGAAGGAATCGCTGCCCTTCATCAAATAGGGGCAATAGCAGTAGCCGTTACGTTAGGGAAAGAAGGGACATTGATTTCAAATGATCATCACATCGAAACCATCCCTAGTATTGTAGTTGATGCAATCGATTCTACCGGTGCGGGGGATGCTTTCGTAGGAGCAACGCTTTACCAGCTGGCGAAAGCAGAAGAGCCGAAAAGTGTTTTAGAAGACTTCGCACACCTAAAACAAATCATTTCCTTTAGTAATAAAGTGGGAGCGATGGTCTGCACGAAAGTAGGGGCCATTTCTGCCCTGCCGACCCAAGTGGAAATAAACAGTTTTAAAGATACACTGATTAAAAGTCATTAAGTCAGGCCCGTTTAATAAGTTTAAGGGAGAGTGTGTAATGAAACTAGGTTTTATTGGTTGTGGTGTTATTGCGATGGCACATGTTGAAGGGTTGAAAGAGTTAAAAAGAAACGGGATCGAAACATTTGAATTGTCAGCGGTTTGTGATATTCAGCAGGAAAGGGCTGAGCAGTTTGCTTCAGAGGTGGAAAAGCGGTTAGGCAACCGTCCTGCAGTCTATACGGAATATCGTTTGATGTTGGAAAAAGAACAATTAGATGCCGTATCCATCCTGATCAATCATGATTTGCATCATACAGTAGCAGAAGATTGCTTTGCAGCAGGGCTTCATGTACAAATGCAAAAGCCGCTTTCCATTTCCCCGTCTTTCGGCCGGAAAATGATCGCTGATGCAAAAAAGTATAATAGAGTCTTAACATTATCCGAACCCAGCGTATTAGGGGCAGAAAATGTTGCAATTGCTGAGGCAGTAAAAGAAGGTCTGATTGGTCGAGTATCTTTCATAATTGATTATGCAACTGTTACACTGAATCGCGGATTTTTCGCCGGTACGCCATGGCGTCATATGAAAGGTCAAGCAGGGGCGGGCTGGATCAATGATCATGGAGTTCATAGAACTCACTTTTTTACTGAGATTAATGGTTCGATTGATGAAGTTTTTTCCTATACGGAAATTTTTGAAAAAGAATTAAGTAATGGGAATGTAACGGTCAAACCTACGGGAGAAGACACGGCCGTTACGGTCTTCAAGTTTACAAATGGAGGACTCGGTCATTGGATGTGTGCTACATCAGCCCATGGTGAAGGGACCGGAGGTGTGTGGATTTATGGAAGTAAGGGATGCCTTCGCCCTGGGCTTCATGCGACTCTTGAAGATGGGAAAAAAATTTTGATCCCGGAATTGATTGAGCGGTTTGCCCCGAATATCGTTGAACATCCATTCGCTCATTCCTATGTAGAATTATGGGAAGCCATTGCTGAAAATAAAACACCTATTTCGAGTGCAATGAGAGGCCTGGAAGCATTAGGAGTTGTATTTGCTGCTCTTGAATCTGCAACAATCGGCCAGCCCGTTAAAGTTCAAGACATACTTAATGGGAAAAAACATGCCTATGAAGATACCGTTCTGGAAGAGATGAAATCAATCTTATCACTGTAACTTAAAGGATTGAGATAATAGAAATAGGTTAGTAAATTAGGTACAGCCCTTTCTTAATTAAAGGAGGGCTTTTCACTTTAGTTTTTATGAACTATAGGAAGGAGAAGTATATACATGCATAGTTTACGTTGGGGATGGGGGTATATGCGGAATTACCGAGTTAAATTATTCTTTGGTCTTTCTTGGTGAGGACCTTTTTTCATTCTCTTCTTCTGTATTCCCCTGGTGCGACCCCGTACTTCTTTTTAAATAC
This sequence comes from Bacillus sp. AFS006103, assembly GCA_002559145.1. Classification (GTDB taxonomy): domain Bacteria; phylum Bacillota; class Bacilli; order Bacillales; family Cytobacillaceae; genus Neobacillus. Next base: position 46,245 of record NTXX01000009.1, on the reverse strand, counting down.
TCGATGAAAATAAGAATAAGCCCCGAATCCGCATTCATCTGCAATCTGCTCGAGTGTCATCGAACTATATTTCATCCTCTCAATTGCTGCAGACATACGAATTTCCAGTGCATATTCCATCATCGTTTTGCCGATGCTGTTTTTAAATAAATGGACGGATCGAGAGACGCTGAGTCCAGCATGAAGAGCCACCTCTTCTACTTTAAAATTGGACGTTGCATGCTCTTCGATATAGCGCATCATCCGAGTTACCGAGTAGGGATGATTGATGGTTGTAACTGTCTCTTGGACTGTCCGTTCCAGCGTTAAACAAAGTGCACGTAGCAAATAGCCAGTGAGTTCTTCGTTTTCAATCGATGCTGGGCGGCGTTTTTCCATCATGATATGACGCCATAGGGCGAGCAGTTTTTCATCCAAATCGATTCGCGAGATTTCCTGCTTGGTAGAACGGCTCCACCAATCGTCCAGCCAAGTACCATCACAGACTAAATGATAGTCCCCGCTGATTTGTCCATCCTTAACCAGTAATTCATAGTGATCACCTGGTTTAATAAGCAGGAGGTCACCTTTCTCTAAATTCACTTTTCTCCCCTTTACGATAACTTCACAATGTCCTTCTGTTTGCAGGCGAAATAGATAAGAGGGATATCCAGATTTATGTTGCGAATGATAGCCATTAGTGTGAAAGGAATAGCCGCAAAATAATATATTTGTTGTCATATGCTCACCTTCTGAAAAAATAAAATAGCAAAATAGTCGATGTTTCAATTATATCATCTATGTTTCTTTGTATTGAAAAAGTTTAACATGGAATCAAATAAGTAAGGCGTAATCGGACCGAGAAGGAGTAATGAAAATGACAAATAAACCTTATAATTTAGTAATAGTTGGTTATGGCGGGATGGGAAGTTATCACGCGAAGTTATTAAAGGAAAACCCAACCATAAACGTGGTTGGAACCTTTGATATTTTAGAAGAAAGACGTACAGCATCAACGGTCGATGGATATAAATCGTATGAAAGCTACTCCGCAGTGATAGCCGATCACGATGTTGATATTGTTCTGATTGCAACGCCAAACAATGTCCATAAAGAAATAGCGATTGCTGCATTGAACGCTAAGAAACATGTTATTTGTGAAAAACCAGTCACGATTTATAGCGAGGATTTAGAAGAAATTATGAAGGTTGCAGAAGCGACTGAGCGTAACTTTATCGTCCATCAAAATCGCCGCTGGGATAAAGACTTTCTAACTATAAAAGAGATATACGATAAAACGATGATCGGCAACATCTTTCACATAGAATCACGTGTCCAAGGAGCCAATGGGATTCCGGGAGATTGGCGTCATCTGAAAGCGCCAGGCGGGGGAATGCTCTTAGACTGGGGTGTCCATTTACTCGACCAACTGCTGTTTATGGTAGATAGTAAGATTACCAGTGTCTATGCCAATTTAAGCTATGTCTTAGGAGATGAAGTGGATGATGGTTTCCAGACAATCATCACCTTTGAAAATGGCTCCACCGCCTTAATTGAAGTGGGGACAACGAATTTTATCCAATTACCTAGGTGGTATGTCAAAGGGACTGCCGGAACAGCGGTGATTAAGGACTGGAGCATGGAGGGCAGAATTGTGACACAAAATTTCGGTGTGGATATTGAGGCCCCGAAACCAATCCAAGCCGGGCAGGGCTTAACGAAAACAATGGCCCCTCCTTCAGAAGCCGCCGTCAGCACATCTAATTTACCGGAAGTAGAACCAACGATGGAAAGTTTCTACGATAACGTGGTTTCGGTAATTGAAGGAAAAGCTGAACCGATTGTTAAAAATATGGAAGTGCTCCGTGTCTTACGATTAATTGAAACGATTTTTAAAGCAGCAGAAGCGAACGAAGTGATAAAGGATTTCGATGCGTACAAGGCTGATCCCATTTAAAAGAATGCATTTACCGAAAAGGTTTAAAAATTGTCGATACGGTAAATGAAAAAGCGTTCCATTGACCGAAAAGGGAAAAATAGAGTCGCCGTGGTAAATGAAAGAGATTTCCATTGACCGATTAGGAAAAAAAAGCGCCGCCGTGGTAAATGAAATTGGACAACAAGAAGTGGAGTTCAATATTTTCCACCCTATCAGTCAATGTAAGCCATTTCATTAATTCTATCAATCTCTAAAATTAACTATAAAGTAATCATGAAAAGGAGTCGTTATCATGTTGAAAGTTACGGTATGGAATGAAAACCGTCATGAACAAAAAAATCCAATCGTTAGGGATATCTATCCAACCGGGATCCATGGTACCATCGCCCAATTCCTTCAATCGGAAGGCATAGAAACAACAACGGCCACTCTTGATGAACCGGAACATGGCTTAACAGATGAGGTACTTGCTGCCACCGATGTACTAGTTTGGTGGGGACACCTAGCCCATGGTGAAGTAAAAGTTGAGATTGTCCAAAAAGTGCAACAGCGTGTTCTCAATGGAATGGGTCTAATAGTCCTGCACTCCGGCCATTTTTCAAAAATCTTTAAAACATTAATGGGAACCAGCTGTGATTTAAAGTGGCGGGAAGCGGATGAAAAAGAACGGCTTTGGGTTGTGAGCCCAAGCCATCCGATTACTGAAGGAATCTCTGAATATATTGAATTAGAAAAAGAGGAAATGTATGGGGAACATTTTGATATTCCTCAGCCGGATGAGCTCATTTTTACGAGCTGGTTTGAAGGCGGCGAAGTATTCCGCAGCGGAATCACCTACACACGTGGAAACGGAAAAGTATTTTATTTCAGGCCAGGACATGAAACCTATCCGACCTATCATAATGAACAGATTCAACGTGTCATTATCAATGCAGTAAAATGGGCAGCTCCAGTCAAAAGGGACCGTCCTGTTTATGGAAATGCGAAACCGCTAGAACAAATCAAAGGGGGGCAAAAATAATGGGAAAGTTAAGAGTCGGGGTCATCGGTTGCGGCAGTATTGCCCAGCATCGCCATTTACCTGAATATCAAGCCAATAAAAACGTAGAACTAGTCGCAGTATGTGATAGTAATGAAGAACGGGCTAACCAAATTGCTGCAAAGTATGAAGTCGAAGTCTACACAAATTATGAAGAATTATTAAGCAGCGGCACCGTTGACGCAGTCAGTGTTTGTACACCAAATTATCTTCATGCTCCAATTTCGATTGCTGCCTTAAATGCAGGATTACATGTCCTTTGTGAAAAACCAATGTCCACTTCTAAACAGGAAGCAGAGGCCATGATTGCCGCAGCCAAAGAAAGTGGGAAAAAGCTAATGATTGCTCATAATCAGCGTTTTGTAGCCTCCCATCAACGGGCACGTCAGTTGATTGCTAGCGGGGAAATTGGCAAAATTTATAGCTTCCGCACAGCATTCGGGCATGGCGGCCCAGAGGGATGGAGTGTAGATGGGAAAGAAAGCTGGTTTTTTGAAAAGGATAAAGCCTTTGTTGGGGCAATGGGTGATTTAGGCGTCCATAAGACTGATTTACTAAGATATGTACTAGGTGAGGAAATTACCGAGGTGGGTTCCTTTGTTGAAACAAGTGCTAAAGACTTCGCGGATGTCGATGATAATGCAGTATGTGTTTTAAAAACTGAAACCGGGATTATTGGAACACTTGCAGCAAGCTGGGCTTATGTCAGTAAGGAAGATAACTCGACGATTATTTATGGAGAGAAGGCGATTCTTCGATTAGAGGATGATCCTAATAATTCTCTTGTCGTTCAGTATGTCAGCGGTGATGTGGTTAATTATCAACTTGGAAAAATCCAGTCCAATGATGCGGGTGGACAACGGACCACACATGTGATCAACCATTTTGTCGATGCTGTTATGCATAATCAAGAGCCACCTGTGCCTGGTGAAGAAGGCTTGAAATCACTAGCGGTGATTTTAGCAGCTTTACAATCAAATGAAACAAAACAAATTGTTAAAGTTAGCGATCTAAATTAATTTTTCAATAAAGAGAGGGGAATTTCATATGAAACTGGGCGTTTTTACGGTACTATTTGCTGAAAAATCATTCGAGGAAATGCTTGATACTGTTAAAGGAGCAGGGCTGCATGCAGTGGAAATCGGAACCGGCTGCTATCCTGGTAACCACCATTGCGATTTAGATGGGTTATTGGAAAACGAGGAAGCTCGCAAACAATATCTCCAAAAAATCGAGGAGCGCAATTTAACAATCAGCGCATTTAGTTGTCATGGAAACCCGATTTCTCCTGAAAAGGAATTTGCGAAAAACTCGCATGAAACACTCCTAAAGACGATTAAACTAGCCTCACTTCTTGAAGTGCCGGTTGTGAACTGTTTTTCAGGTACAGCGGGGGACCATGAGGGAGCAAAATATCCTAATTGGCCTGTTACTCCATGGCCGAATGAATATGGCGACGTGTTAAAGTGGCAATGGGAAGAAAAACTGATTCCTTATTGGAAAGAAGTCGGCCAATTTTCTAAGAATCATAACGTCAAGATTGGCCTTGAACTTCATGGCGGCTTTTTAGTGCATACACCTTATACACTCTTAAAACTACGCGCAGAAACCTGCGATGCCATTGGTGCCAACCTAGATCCAAGTCACTTATGGTGGCAGGGGATTGACCCTGTTGCGGCGATTAAAATTTTAGCCAAAGAAAATGCAATTCATCATTTTCATGCCAAGGACACGTACATTGATCAGGAAAATGTGAATATGTATGGATTAACGGATATGCAGCCATACGGAGAAGTGAAATCACGAGCTTGGTCTTTCCGTTCGGTAGGGTGCGGACATAGTCTGAAAGAATGGTCTGACATGATGAGTGCCTTAAGAACCTATGGCTATGATTATGTGGTCAGTATCGAACATGAGGATCCAATTATGTCTATTAACGAAGGGTTCAATCGCGCAGTAACGAACTTAAAATCGGTCTTAATTGAAGAATCAGTCTCGCAAATGTGGTGGGTGTAAAAAGTAGAACTGAGGTGTACAAGTGAACAAAAAGTGGTGGAAAGAGAGTGTCGCCTATCAAGTCTATCCCCGCAGTTTCATGGACAGCAATGGAGACGGGATCGGTGATTTAATTGGTGTCACAGCAAAATTAGATTACCTAAAAGGGTTAGGAATAGATGTCATTTGGCTCTCTCCAATGTACAAATCACCCAATGACGACAATGGCTATGATATTTCCGATTACCAAGATATTATGGAAGATTTCGGGACGATGGCTGACTTTAACGAACTGCTTGAAGGCGTTCATCAGCGTGGAATGAAATTAATCCTTGATTTGGTCATCAATCATACGAGCGACGAACACCCATGGTTTATCGAGTCTCGTTCCTCTAAAGACAACCCAAAACGTGACTGGTACATTTGGAGAGATGGAAAAGATGGAAAAGCGCCGAACAATTGGGAGTCGATTTTCAGTGGCCCTGCTTGGAGATTTGATAAAGAAACAGAACAGTATTTCATGCACATCTTCTCCGCACGGCAGCCTGATTTGAATTGGGAAAACCCTGAGGTAAGGGAAGCTTTATACGATATGGTGAACTGGTGGCTAGATAAAGGGATCGACGGCTTCCGCGTAGATGCCATCTCACATATTAAAAAGGAACCAGGGTTTCTAGATATGCCTAACCCTGATCAATTAGTGTATGTTCCATGCTTTCCTAAAATGATGAATGTGGATGGGATTGATGAGTTTCTTACAGAGTTTTCGCAAAAAACGATTAAGAACTATGACATCATGACCGTTGGGGAAGCGAATGGTGTCGGCCTAAAAGAAGCAGATCAATGGGTAGGCGAAGAAAACGGCTATTTTAATATGATATTTCAGTTCGAATTTTTAGATTTGTGGGATAAGGATGCAGATGAATCTATTGATGTTCGTAAGTTGAAAAAGGTTCTAACCAAATGGCAGACAGGTTTGGAAGGCAGAGGCTGGAATGCCTTATTTATCGAAAACCATGATCAGCCTCGTCGGGTATCTAACTGGGGAAATGACAAGGAGTATTGGAAAGAGAGTGCCAAAATGCTTGGAGCGCTATATTTCCTAATGAAAGGTACTCCATTTATTTACCAAGGTCAGGAAATTGGGATGACAAACGTCCAATTCCCATCTATTGAAGATTACAACGACGTTGGCATGATTAACTACTATTATGTTGAAACAGCTAAAGGCCGTTCCCACGACGAAATTATGAAGGTTATTTGGGAAAAGGGCCGAGATAATGCCCGGACACCGATGCAATGGGATGCATCTAACATGGGAGGATTTACAACCGCAAAACAGACATGGCTGGGAGTAAATCCGAATTATACTAAGATTAATGTTGAGGCGCAAATAGATGATCCAAACTCGATTTTATCTTTCTATAAAAATTTGATTCACTTAAGAAAAGAAAACCCAGTGTTTGTTTATGGTACTTACGATCTATTAGTAGCGAATCATCCCAAACTATTTGTGTATCTTCGCAGTTTGGGAAAGCAAAGGGCGCTTGTTATTAACAATTTTAGTGGGAAATCAACGAGGTTTCGTGTCCCTGGGAGTTTATCGTATTCCAGCTCTAATCTGGTCCTTACCAATTATGAGCTGGTGGGAAAGAAATTACCGAAAAACTTCACCTTAAGACCCTATGAAACAAGGGTATATATGATAAGGTAATTCATAGAGGGCTGCTAGCCCTTTATTTTTTTTCGCAAAAAAATAAAGAAGGGACGATTTATGAGTTGAATCGTCCTTTCTTTACGTCTGTTATGCTACTGATTTATGATTTTCATGACCAGTTTCTTTTTTGCTCATTTTTAGTTTACGGCATGTTTGAAATGTTATGACGAACTTTTGAACAGCGTAATCAATTAAATATTATTATGTAAATGTTGTAATCGTTTCAATTCGATTGTTATGTATATCATTTTTTGTTATTTTAAAGATAACGCTATGTTTAGTGGATCTCGAAAAACACTGAAAGCTGATGCAGAAAAGGGAGAAACCAGAATGAGGATCAAAAAGACAAACTATATATTCATTTGGATGCTCGTATTTAGTCTGATTGTCTTGTCGGAGTTATTAGATTTATTTTTTCCATCCGTGAGTATTATCAAATTTACTTCGATTTTTATTCTGATAGGCATCCTTCCCTTCCTCATTCAATTTTTAAAAGGATTGAGCAGGAATGACGATGAACTTCGTATAAATAAACTAAAACTAAAGAATATTTTTGATACGTTAGATATAGCTATTTGGTCACATGATTTAAAGTCAGACACTTTATTAATTACACCTGGGATTGAAAAATTATATGGGTATTCTTATATCGATTTTTATAAGGACCTAGATCTTTGGAAAAGGGTAATTTATCCAGATGACTTAGCTGTTTTAGATGAGAGAGCGCAAAAATTAGCAAGAGGAGAAGCCGTCACAAGTGAATATCGGATTGTTCGACCGGATGGTGAAGTTCGTTGGATTTCGGATAGAGGATTTCCAACACTTGATGGTAAAGGTAATTTTGTAGATTTTAATAGTGTCCTGTTTGATATTACAGATCGGAAAGAAAGCGAAGATCGTTATCGTAGTTTAGTAGAAATGTCACCTGATATTATCGCTGTGGTCAGCAGGGAAAAAATTGAATATATGAATGAAGCGGGTCGGATGTTAGTCGGGGCATCCAGTCCAGAAGAAGTAATTGGTGAATCGGCCCTGAAATTTGCTTCTTCAAATATCGTTGATTCGATAAGACAAAAAGTAGGCAGTTTGGGGCGCCATAATCAAGAGAAATTAAGATTTGAATTCCAGGTGAATTGCTTAGATGGTCAGACCATTGATGTTGAAATGGCAGCAACTTCCATCTTTTATGAAGGTAGATCTGCTGTGCAAGTGGTCGGAAGGGATATTACGGAGAGAAAGAAAACGGAGAAAACAATTCAGTATATGGCCTTCTACGATTCATTGACTGGTTTGCCTAATCGAAATCAGTTCAGAAACCATCTAAACGAAATCTTAGCTAAACAAGATGACAAAATGCTGGCAGTTTTATTTTTAGATTTAGACCGGTTTAAGATTATTAATGATACAAAGGGTCATACAGTCGGTGATTTCATTCTACAAAAGGTTGCCGCCCGTTTAGCAGCCACGGTGAAAAACGAAGGGGTTGTTTCAAGGCAAGGCGGAGATGAGTTTATTATCCTATTAGAGGGCATTGATAAAGAACGTGCCAAACTTGTAGCTCAGCAAATCCTATCCGAATTCACAAATCCGCTCGAAGTTAATGATCAAGAGTTTTTTGTCACACCAAGTATCGGGATTAGCCTTTACCCTGCCGATGGGGTAGATGTGGAGACCTTAATAAAAAATGCAGACACGGCCATGTATCAAGCCAAGGAACGTGGTAAAAATAATTTTCAATTTTATTCCTCCAATTTAAATGGAATTTCCATTCGGAAAATGGAGATGGAGAATGGATTAAGAAAAGCACTGGAACAGAATCAATTGATACTTCATTATCAACCGCAAATGTCCTTGATAACAGGAGAATTAGTGGGAATTGAAGCATTAATCCGTTGGCAGCATCCTAAACATGGTCTGATCGCACCGTTAGAATTTATCCCTTTGGCGGAGGAAACGGGCTTGATTGTTCCGATTGGTAAATGGGTTTTACGGGAAGCGTGCAGGCAGCGAAAAGTATGGGAAACTCTCGGTTTCCACGACTTTCCTATCGCAGTAAATGTCTCGGTCCGCCAATTTGAGGATGACCATCTCATCGAATATATTTCCGCTTTATTGGACGAATTTGATCTGAAGGGCATTCATTTAGAGTTAGAAATAACGGAAAGTATTATGCAAAACCTAGAGAACTCAACGATAATATTGAATGAATTAAAGGAACTAGGTGTCCTTCTCTCAATCGATGATTTCGGAACAGGCTATTCTTCTTTAAGTTATTTAAAGCATCTTCCAATTGATAAAATAAAGATTGATAAATCATTTGTCGATGATATCATTTACCATTCTAACCAAGGGAAAATGGTGAAAACGATTATAGATATGGGCTTGAATTTAAACTTTTCTGTGATTGCTGAAGGAATTGAGACAAATGAACAACTCCATTTTTTAAAGGAAAATGAATGCAAAATTGGTCAAGGTTATTTCTTTAGTAAGCCCATTCCTGCGGATGAGATGGATGAATATCTATTATCAGGAAATGAAAATAATGGTGGTATCCCAATTTGATTGGGGTACCACTTTTTTGGCTCCATTTCATTCGTCTTTTTAGAAAGAATTTTTTCCTAATATATTAATTTCCCCACTTCATGAACACCTTTAAGGTACAGCAGCTACCAGGCGTGTTTGGGTTTGGTTGAGTGAATAGTTCGAAGTCGATACCAGTTGGGGTAAATTTTGTGGTAACAGGGACTTTTAAACCGATGCTACGAATTAAATGATCAACATTCGCCGTTTTTCCTTGCTGGGCTGCAGTCATCATTTTGCGAGCAAAGTCTGAATCTCCTAGTCGATCAAGCAAAATACTTCCTTGCTCCATTAATAGCCGGAAGGATTTAACAGACTTCTCAAATATTTTCACATCTACTGGCGGATAACTCCTGGGGAACGTCTGCACCACTAATTGAGGCGGATAAACGGGCAATGGAGGATAGATTGGGTAGTGATAAGGGTAATAATGCATGGGTACTCTCCTTCCATATTTAAAACACAAGGCAGAATAAAATATGAAATTTTTGCGGATTTGGTTCCTTTGAATAAAATCCCAATCCAATCAACGCGTAATTGTATTTTTTAGGTTCTCGAAATTTCTTAAGCCCCCGGCTAAATAAATGTGGTATTCTTGATAATGGAGTTTACCCAATTAAAGTGTAATGGGGTGAGAGTTTTTGTTGCAAAAGTTAAATAAACAACTAGAAAGAATTATGCCATTAATCACTCCGGTGGGTGTGTTGACTGGGGTATTGTTCAGTGTTCACTTAAAGGAATTTTCCTATTTAATTCCATGGATTTTTGCATTTATGACCTTTGCTGGCAGTTTAGGTTCTAATTTCCGTTCATTAAAAGAAGTAATTGTTCATCCGTTTCCTATTATTATTGCCATGGCTATTCTCCACGTCCTGATGCCAATTTGGGCCTGGGGTGTGGGTCATATTGCCTTTTCCGGCGATATTTTTACGATAACCGGACTTGTTTTGGGCATGGTCATTCCAACAGGAGTAACTAGCTTCATGTGGGTGGCCATTTACAAAGGAAACATTCCATTGGTCTTATCGATTATTTTGATTGATACGTTGCTTTCACCAATTATTGTTCCATTTTCACTTTCGTTATTTATAGGTGGAAAAATTGAAATGGACTTTTTTAATATCATGAAGGGTCTATTGGGGATGGTCGTGATTCCTTCCCTCATTGGGATGTACCTAAACCAAGTGACAAAGGGGAGAATTAAAGACCAATTAGGGACTCGGCTTGCTCCCTTTTCGAAAATCAGCATTGGATTTGTAGTCATGCTTAATGGGGCGGTTGTCGCACCCTATTTAAAACATATAGACCTTAAACTAGTGGGGATAACCCTAACTGTCTTTATGATTGCGCTGACTGGTTATTTGTTTTCATTTATTATTGGGAGATTTATAAATGGTGGGCGAGATACTGTCATTTCGCTAACATTCACTGGCGGAATGAGGAATATCAGTGCCGGTGCAGTGATTGCCATTACTTACTTCCCGGCTGCAGTTGCGGTACCGGTAGTTGTCGGTATGTTGTTTCAGCAAATCCTTGCCTCGTTAAATGGGTATTTTCTTAATCGATACTATAATAAAAAAGTCGAAAGGCAAGAATCTATTGCGTTATAAAATTGTGTTTTAAACGAAGAAATCCCCTCGGAATCATTTGCGAGGGGATGTTTTTTGAGGGAACACCCTCACAAGTAGAGATTACTTGGTTGCATACTTGATAATTCCGGATAAATAAATGGAGCAGTCTCTTTGCACAACTTCTCTTAATTTTATTTTGCCATCTTTTACTAACTCACTAACCAAGCCATCAATAAGTCTTTCATCTTCTTTTGCAGCCTTTGGAATCTCAATTGAAAATAAATTACTCCGACTGGAAGAGTGTAGATCTTTTAATAATTCAGATTTATTCATTAGACAACCCCTTTACTATAACTTCGACGGTAAGGGGCTTTTCTCCTTTGAAATTAAACAAATATTAAGTCTCCATCAAAATAAACTACTCTTTTGTTAGTTCTTCCTCAAAGAAAAAGGTATTGGGATGTTCATTGACAATGTAAGAGTACCGTTTCATATTTTTTACATATTGAGATTTATGGATGGTTACTGATTCACCCGAAGAACGGATATGAACTTCATCGCCATCATTAAACATGCTTTTCTTCATTGTTTCATCCTTTCAAACCAGGAGTAATTGAGAGTTAAGGGACATGATCTGTTCTTCTTTCCAGCATCTATGCTGGCTATTTTATTATTTCCTATGCATCGAGATCTATATGCTGAAATTTGCTTACTTGGAACAGACCCTTATCTGTTAGCTTTAGTTCCGGTATGACAGGCAGTGATAAAAAAGAAATCGTTAGAAAGGGGTTAAAGTGGTTGTTTGCACCTAGCTCTTTGAGAGCAAGATTGATCTCATTTAAACCTTTATAAACCTCCTGATACGGGCGATCAGACATTAACCCTGCAATGCGAAGTTCTAATGAGGCAATCACTTCCCCATGATTGACAACCACGAGACCCCCCTGGATATTTTTAATTGCCTTGGCAGCAACTACCATATCAAAATCAGTCGTTCCGGCCATAATAAGATTATGGGAATCATGGGCAATGGTTGTGGCGATGGCTCCTGATTTTAAACCTAAACCTTTGACGATCCCTAAACCGATTTGATTTTTCAGATGATGGCGCTCAATCACTACCAGCTTTAATTGGTCATTGGTAATGGAAGGTTGAAATAACCCCAAATCACTCCTATCAACTTTTTCAATTAGATGACGCGTTACCAAGCTATTGGGAGTAATTTCAATTATATTTGCGTGGTTTGTTTTTAATGGCATTTGAAAATCATTTTCCGTAAGCGAACGGTAACGAACGGAATGTCTTAACCTTTCAGTTTCAACCAAAGTAGGATTCTGTGATTCAATAACTAGCCTTCCATTCTCAACTACTGCCCTGCCATCTTTAAAAACGGTTGTTATCTTTATTTTCTCCAGATCATCGAATAGGAAGAAATCTGCTTTGTATCCAGGTGCAATCGCCCCCTTAGACTCGAGCCCAAAGCATTCGGCAGCATTGATCGTTGCCATTTGTATCGCAATGATTGAAGATAAACCTGAAGCAATCGAAAGCCTAACGTTATGATCAATACTGCCATCTTGGATGAGGTCATCTAAATGCTTATCATCCGTTACAAATAAACATCTTCGTGCATTGCGCTCATTGACGACCGGAATTAATTGCTTTAGGTCTTTTGCAACCGTACCCTCGCGGATCATTAAGTACATACCTCTACTGAGACGCTCTTTTGCTTCAGCAGCCGTTGTGCTTTCATGATCTGTTCGAATACCTGCTGCCATATACACATTCAAATCATTGGGAGACAACCCTGCCGCATGACCGTCAATTTTTTTGCTAAATTGTTTTACTGTTAAGATTTTATTGAGCATGTCATCCTCGGCCGTTAGGACAGCTGGGAAATTCATGACCTCGGCTAATCCCAGTACCCGTGGCTGCTGATAAAATGGCTTTAAATCTGCTGAATGTAATGTTGCACCTGAATTTTCAAATTCGGTCGCAGGGACACATGAAGGAAGCATGAAGAAAAAGTCAAACGGTAAGTTTTTAGAGGAATCAAGCATATATTGGATCCCGTCAGCTCCTAATACGTTGGCGATTTCATGAGGGTCTGCAATGGCGGTGGTCACGCCATGCGGAAGAAGGACCTTGGCAAATTCGTTAGGTGTGACCATTGAGGATTCAATATGAACATGACCTTCGATGAAAGCAGGGGAGATATAACGGCCTTTTGCATCAATCACCCTATTTCCCTCATAGTCTCCGATACCCGCAAAGTATCCATCCACAATCGCTAGATCACCTTCGATTATTTCTCCATTAAAGACATCGATAATTTTGCCATTTTTAATGACAGTATCCGCTGGTTCTCGTTTAGATGCTACAGATATTCTTTTTTTTAATTGGTTTCCCTCCATAGAACAACATCCTCACTTGTCAATTTAATACTCCACTTTATCATTTGCATTCTCCCAGGTTCTAAACGGCAAATCTCCATTCGTTGGAAAAATTTTTTTCATTTGTATTTTACGATTTTCAATGGGAAGGGAGAGTTGGTCATAAATAAATTGGTCATCGAACCCGATCTTTGCCGCATCTTGCTTCGTGCAAGCATAATAAACAGCTTTAGGGCGTGCCCAATAAATAGCGCCAATACACATCGGGCAAGGTTCGCAGCTGGTATATATTTCACAGTCGGTAAGCTGAAAGTCGTTTAAAAATCGGCACGCATCGCGAATGGCTTGCACTTCGGCGTGTGCAGTTGGATCGTTTGTTGCAGTTACTTCATTTTTACCCATACCAATTATTTTTCCAGCCTTGACGACAATTGCTCCAAAAGGTCCGCCTTGTTTCGTTAACACATTAGTTAAGGCCAGTTCAATCGCTTTTTCCATAAAGTGCAAATCTGACATAGAACCTCTCCATTCTATTTTTCAATTAGTCTATTTTTCACAATGAAAAAAAATGACAGGGGCCTCGCTAATATTGTTCGACTATCTTCTGTAAATCAACCCAGCCATTAGAAAATTGAAAAAGAACATAGGTGTATTTTGAGAGGTCTATCAATATATATAGTGATAAATAACATGAAAAGAATAGGGGGTCTTAAATGGAAAGGACACAGGTTGGGATGTTACGAGCTCGGTATGAAAGGGTAGTTTCTTTTGAGGGATAAATGCGGGGTCATCGCAGTCTATTTAGCGGCGGGCAAGAGCCGCCGAATGGGGGTTAACAAGCTTGCACTCCCTTTTGGCAAGAAAACAATTGGTCATTCAGTATTAGAAAAGGCAGTGAATTCTAAACTGGATTATACGATAGTTGTGAAAAGGGAAGAGGATGCGCTCGATTGGATTGACGACCCCCTTTTTGCCCCCCCTTTCCGGGAACGGTGGAAACCTGTTGAATGCCGAGAAGCAGATAAAGGGCAAGCCCATTCCTTGCAATCTGGGTTGCTGGCTGCGATGGAAATGGAACCAAAGGGAATCATGGTCCTTCTCGCTGACCAACCTCTCCTACCTTTAGGAATCATCAATGATTTGGTATCCCGATATCTACAGCAAGATCATGTACCATTCCTTGCTGCCGGCTTTCAGGGGATTCCAAGACCACCGATCATTTTTTCACCACAAATGGTTCCTGAATTACTGGAACTAGAGGGCGACGCAGGCGCACGACAGCTTTTTAAAAAAAAGGAATTAACCGGGATGCTTGTTGATTATGAAAACGAAGCGGACTTTTTTGATGTCGATACTAAAAATGACTATCAATGGCTGAAAGGTTGTGGGCACGGGTGGTGAATCGTCAGGGGACTTCCATCGAGGAATTAAATCAAATGAATAAAGAAGAGTTTGTGAGTAAACTAGGCTGGGTGTTTGAGCACTCTCCATGGGTGGCCGCGATGTCGTGGGGGAGTCTGCCCTTTAAATCCCGCGAGGACCTCTTACGATCTATGGTGACAATGGTTGGAAATGCCGATCGTACCTTGCAATTGGCCCTGCTTCGTGCCCATCCTGATCTCGGTACTAGATTAAAAATATCAGAGGTATCGCAAAAGGAGCAAGCTGGTGTAGGTCTTGATAAGCTCTCAGCAAAGGATTATGGGGAGTTTGTTTCACTCAATCAAAGATATGTTGCGCAATTTGAGTTTCCTTTTATTATGGCTGTTAAAGGACAAAACAAGGACGCAATTTTAGCTGCGATGAAAGAACGAGTGGGCAATACCTATGAACAAGAATTTCAGACAGCTTTATATGAGGTTTATAAAATTGCTGGGTTCCGCTTATATGATGTTATTCAATAAAGGGGATGATGAGATGAAAAGAACGATGCGCTATGGAAAGGATGATGTTTGGGTTTACCGTACGTATGCAGCCCCGCTTACAGGAGTCCGTTCGATTCCTGAATCAGCCTTTACGGGCCGAAGCAATATTCTTTTTGGAATGAATGTGAAGGTAGCAGTGGAAGGGGATGCCTTCTTAACATCCTTTAAAGATGGAGATAATACCTTAGTGGTAGCAACCGATTCAATGAAAAATTTCATTCTTAAACACGCTGGCGATTATGAAGGTTCGACACAAGAAGGGTTCCTAGAATTCGTCGCCCGCCGTTTTCTTGAGACCTATCCACATATGAGTGCAATTGATATTTCCGGCGAACAAATCCCCTTTGACGAGCTTCCAGTGCCGACGAAAGGTCGTTTTGAACCGAGTCCATTGGTGTTTCGCTATTCATTAAATGAACAGTCTGTTGCTTCCGTTGAAGTGAAGCGCTCCGGAGAAGAGATCATCATAGCCGATCATCTCAGCAGTTTGAAAGGACTAAAGCTTCTAAAAGTACGAGGCAGCTCATTTTTCGGCTTTGTAAAGGATGAATATACAACATTACCTGAATCTTACGACCGGCCGCTGTTTATTTTTTTAAATATCGGGTGGCGCTATAACGATTTCGAAGGAGCTCGAGGAAGTACAAAAGATGGGTATGTTGCAGCAGAGCAAGTCAGGGATATTGCTTATACCGTTTTTCATGAAGAGAACTCTCCTTCCATTCAAAATTTAATCTACCGGATTGGTCTTCGGATATTAAAGCGCTTTCCGCAGTTAGTGGAAGTTCGTTTTGAATCCAATAACCGTACCTGGGAAACCATTTTAGATGATATTCCTGCTTCACAAGAAGGAAAAGTTTTTACCGAACCGCGTCCGCCGTTTGGGTTTCAATGTTTCTCCATGACACGTGAGGATTTAGAAAATCCCGGGGAAACACCGATATGACTGGAAAAGTAACTACCCATGTCCTTGATTTAAGTTTGGGAAAACCGGCTAGTGGTGTGTTAGTGGAATTGTGGCGGGTAGGTTCAGACAATAAGTTTGAAGTCCTTCTAACTACCTATACGAATGAAGATGGCCGCGTCAATCACCCTCTCCTGGAGGAGTGCAATATGAATAAAGGAATCTATGAAATTCGTTTTCATGTTGGAGATTATTTTCGGAGACACGGCACTTTACTCGAGGAGCCTTCATTCCTGGATTGTGTTCCCGTTCGCTTCGGCATTTCAGAACCCGCCTCCCACTATCATGTTCCATTGTTGATTTCCCCTGGTGGGTACAGTACGTATCGCGGAAGTTAAGGAGGGTCATGAAATTGAATGAACTTTGGGTGAAGAATGGGCTAGTTTTTACCGACGAGGGCTTTCGAGAGGTAAACATTCGAGTCATTGAAGAGCGGATAGACTCTCTTGTAAAAAATGAAGGAGAGCCGTGGAAAGAGGAATCAGATACGATGATTGATGCAAGCGGCTGCCTGGTGGTTCCTGGCTTTATTGATGCCCATGTTCATTTCAATGACCCGGGCAGAACCGATTGGGAAGGAATCGAGACAGGAAGCCGTGCTGCGGCTATTGGCGGGACTACAACTATTTTTGACATGCCGCTGAATTGTGCCCCCTCAGTTACTAATTTTAAGAGTTTGCAAGATAAAAAGAAGTATTTAACAACCATGTCATCTATCGATTATGCGCTTTGGGGAGGAATGACAGACACGAACATCAAGAACCGCCATGATCTCTCGCAAATGAGTGAGGGCATCATTGGCTGGAAGGCGTTTATGAGTGAAAGCGGGATTGAGGATTTCAAGTTTGTATCGCCGGATGGGTTGAAACAAGCGATGAAGGCTGCAAAGGAGCATGGGAAAATTCTTGCCCTCCATGCGGAATGGGATGAGGAGATTAATAAATTGACTGCTTTATATAAAAATAGGGCTGGGATGAATGAACGAAAGGCCTTTCTCGCGAGCAGGCCTATATCGACAGAAGAGAAAGCAGTATGTTATGCCCTAGAGCTTGCTGCAAAATATGGAACAGCCTTGCATTTTGTTCATATCAGTTCAGCGAAAGTAGTCGGACTTATCGAACAAGCTAAAAAAAGTGGAGTAGATGTTACGGTTGAAACCTGCCCGCATTATTTAATTTTTGATGAAAAGGATTTTTTAGAAAAAGGTGCCATTCTCAAATGTGCACCGCCATTAAGACCGCGCGAAGAGGTCGAAGGGCTCTGGGACTGTATTCAAAAAGGGTGGATTGATACGATTGGCTCTGATCATTCCCCGTGTCTTTATTCTATGAAAACAACCGATTCGATATGGGATGCCTGGGGTGGGATTCAAGGCGTTCAATATACGTGGCTTTCGCTTCTTGATGAAGCCCTTAAGCGGGGAATAGACCTAGGTGAAATTTTACAATTAGGGACATCAAATGTAGCTGAACGGTTTGGTATTGCTAATCGAAAAGGTCAAATCCGTCCAGGCTTAGATGCGGACTTAGTGTTGATACGCTTAGATGAATCAACGGTTGCTGATAAACAGTCATTGGCTTTTCGAAATGCATACTCACCCTATGAAAATAAGGAGTTTTTGCTCAGGATAAAAAAAACTATTTTACGAGGAAAGGTCATTTATGATGATCAATTCGGGGTGATGAAGGAGAAATTAGGTGTCTGCCTTTAAGCAAGGGAGGGCGAGTGATGAAGCAGTTCCCTAATAATTTGGCTGAAGCCATTGAGTGGCTCAGTTCGTTTGGCGCAGTAAGTAAAGGCGAAGTGACTCGGCTCCTCTATTCCAAACCTTGGAAAGAAGCGCAGCAAGCATTACGGGAATGGATGGAGCTGCTCGGGCTCGAGACAAAGTTCGATTCCATTGGAAACCTATTTGGACGACTGCCGACTGTAAGTCCAGAGGCTCCAACAATCCTTGTTGGGTCTCATGTTGATACAGTGGCTTCCGGGGGTAAGTACGATGGGGCCTATGGAATTATTGCTGCCGTCCTAGCTTTAAGCCATCTAAAAAAAGAGTATGGCCAGCCGTTGCTAAATCTTGAAGTGGTTTCGTTTTGTGAAGAGGAGGGGAGCCGTTTTCCGATTGCCTGCTCGGGGTCAGGGCTGGTGACAGGAACCTATTCTTTTACCGATTTAATCGGTGTGAGGGATTCGGATGGAATGGGCTTTGAAACTGCGATGAAAGAGGCAGGTTTTGGGCTTGAAGCTGATAATTACACGGTCCGTAACGATATTCATGCATTCGTTGAATTACATATCGAACAAGGACCCAGCCTTGAAAAACTAGCGAAGTCGATTGGCATTGTTGAAACCATTATTGGTCAAAAACGCTTTCGAATCACAGTAAAAGGCGAACCCAATCATGCTGGTACAACACTAATGAAATGGCGAAAAGATGCCTTGCGTGGCGGGGTGTTAATGATTCATGAATTATATGAACTGGTTCAAGAATATGATGAAGATTTGGTCACGACGGTGGGTCAGCTGTTTGTAGAGCCGAATGTTTCAAATGTCATACCTGGTCAAATCGTTTTTACAGTCGATGCCAGGCATCCAGTCGAGTCTGTTTTAAGCTCATTTTGTGAACGATTTACCAGTCGATTTCTTGAGATTGCCGCATCAGCGGGGCTAGAGATGGAGATGGAAAAATGGCATGAGGTTCTTCCAGTTCAAATGGATCCAAGCCTAAATGAAAGGATAGAGACGATTTGCGTAAAGGAAAAGGTCTCCTATCATGTGATGAACAGCGGGGCGGGGCATGATGCTCAGTTGTTTGCTCAAATTTGTCCAACTACTTTGATTTTTGTCCCAAGCCAGGGAGGAATCAGCCATTCACCATTAGAATATACATCCCCCGCCGACTTAGATAAGGGTCTTGATGTACTAATCCAATTATTACATCAACTAGCGTATCCACAGCAAAAAGGAGGAGCATTATGAATCAGGATAAGGAAAGGTTGGTCCGGTGGATTGAAGAACACCAAAGTGAAATGATTGATTTTTTAAAAAGGATTGTGCAAGTTCCGTCGGATAACCCGGCAGGTGACTGTTACCCGATTGCTGCATTTTTACAGGAACAGCTTCAAGAACTAGGCTTTGAGGAGGTTTCGTTATTAGAGGTAGACCGTGAAGAAGTAAAGGCCGCTGGAATGATTAGTTTGGCCAACATCCTTAGTAGGACCGAGTTTGGGAACGGAGAAGGAACGTGCGTCGCCTTAAATGCCCATGGTGATGTGGTGCCGCCGGGGCTAGGCTGGAGTGTTGACCCATACGGCGGGGAAATTATTAAGGGAAAGATGTATGGGCGTGGTGTGGCTGTTTCCAAATCAGATATTGCTGCCTATTCCTACGCCGTTTTAGCCTTGAAAGATGCGGGAATTAGTCAACAGTTGCAAGGGAAAATCGACCTTGCGTTTACGTTTGATGAAGAAACAGGCGGAGAATTAGGCCCTAGGCGACTGCTTGAACAAGGAACTATAAGTCCTGATATGGCGATTGCGGCTGGCTTTACCTATTCAGCGGTTAATGCTCACAATGGCTGTTTACATTTTGAAGTGAAAACAACAGGGAAGTCTGCCCATGCCGCCCTGCCACAAACAGGAATCGATGCGCTGGAGGCGACGACAAAGATATTAAATGGCCTATATGAATATCGTCAGACTCTCGCGGCTAAAAAATCTTCTGTGCCTGGGATTGACCATCCAACCTTGGTTATCGGATTAATTTCAGGAGGAATTAACACGAATGTCGTGCCCGATCAATGTACGATAAGGGTCGACCGAAGATTAATTCCAGGTGAAGACGCGGCACAAGCGGAAGCGGAATTTAGAAAAGTCGTTGAGGAAGCAGTTCAGGCAACCGAAGGAATTAAACTAGAAATTCGAAAAATCCTTCATGCAGAAAGCTTCGGACCTGTTCCGGAAAATTCTCCACTAATTGCCGCATTATCGTCGAATTGGCAGTCCATTATGAAGGGCAAGGGTGAATTGGCCATTAACGGAGTCCCAATCTATGCCGATGCCCGCCATTTTTATGAAAAAGGCATACCGACGATTATGTTTGGTGTCGGCCCAAAAAGGCTTGAAGATGCCAATGGGCACCGGGCTGATGAAAATATTCGTTTAGAGGATTTAGTCGATGCCACCAAAATAATTGCTTGTACACTTTATGATTTGCTGGGGGAGGGAAGGGTTAACTAATAGTAGAGAGTTAATTTTATGGAAAAGGGAGTTGATTTTACGGGAAAGGGAGTTGATTTTACAAAAAGAGGAGTTATTCTACTAAAAAGGGAGTTAATTTTACGAAAAGGGGAATTAATTTTCCGATAAATGTAAAATAACTTCCAAATAAGGGGAACGGTTATAAAAATAGCAGCTCAATGAATAAATAAGCCTATCAAAAAATTCGTTAAAACAACATGAGACTCGCCAATCAAACGGCGGGTTTCCTTTACTTTATTGATCTATAATTGTATGAGGGATATCGGGTGAATTATAATGGTTATATCATCTCTAGGAGGTATTTATGAATAAACTATTTGTCGACCAAACGATTGAAATCAATTCTTCGGCTTCAAAGGTATGGGAGGTTCTTACGGTCAGTGAGTACAATAACCATTGGGCGACTGAATTTTCAAGCGGTGGACCACAGTTTCATCTCGACTCCACTTGGGAGCTTGGCAGTCCTGTTCTATGGAAAGGCGAGGATGGGACGGTCATAGTTGAAGGGAACGTGACGGCTCTCGAACAAAATAAGATCCTCCGCTTTACAGTATTTGACGTTCGGAGCGAAGAAAAGGCACTTGTTACCGAAGAAGACGGGATTACCTTCCACTTGTCTGAGAACAATGGAAAAACGACTCTACATATTTTACAAGGAGATTTCTCTGTGATGCCGGAAGGGAAGAAATATCGCGATTTAAGTGCGGAGATTTGGGACAAGGTACTGCCTAGTATCAAAAAAATGGCGGAAGCAACTTATTAGTTTTTCCTTAAAACTTATATTTTTGTTGGGCTAGGAAACTTATCACCCTAGCTCTCTTTGTTATGGTAAACTTTTGTTAAAAAGGAGTCCGCTGGATATGAAGATAATTGACCTACATTGTGATGCTCTAATGAAACTTCAAGAAGCTAAGGGGGCGTTGCGATACGCTGACGCACCTGAATTACAAACAAATAAGACTCGATTACAACAGGGCCAAATCAAAGTGCAGTGCTTTGCGATTTTTATCGAACCGGATATTAAAGGGGATCAGAAATTTCAGGTTGCGCTCGAGCAAATTGATTATTTTTACAAGGAAGTGCTTGGTAAAAATCCGGATATGGTCCATATCAAGGACTGGGCGGATTTTGATGATTTAAAAATTGGTCAAATTGGGGCCATGCTGACGCTTGAAGGAGTGGACCCAATTGGCAATGATATAGCTAAGCTCCATATTCTTTACCAACTCGGGGTACGTTCTGTTGGTTTGACATGGAATCAAGCCAATCTTGCCGCAGATGGTGCTGGTGAACCGCGCGGCGCTGGGTTGACCCTTTTCGGTAAAGAAATTGTCGAGTTTAATAACGAGCATCAAATCTTGACCGATGTTTCCCATTTAAGCGACAAGGGGATTTGGGAAGTCATTGAATTGGCTAAGTATCCGATTGCGAGTCACTCGAATGCACGAGCACTCTGCAACCATTTGCGTAACTTAACAGATGAACAGGCGCAGGCGATGTTTGCTAAAGGCGGGTTGATTCATGTTGTCTACCATCCACCTTTTGTAAAAGAATCGGGCGAAGTAACGATTCCGGACCTTGTGAAACATATTGATCACTTTTGCGCATTAGGCGGGGTCAAACAGATTGGATTCGGCTCAGATTTTGATGGGATTGTAACCTTTATTACTAATTTGGAAGACGCCTCGAAAAGTCAAAATCTTATTAATGAGCTATTAAAATATTACAGTGAAGATGTTGTCCGCGGCTTTGCCTATCAAAACTTCTTGGACCATCGACCAGGGGTTGGACGATGAAGGTTTGAGAAAAGGGAATGAGCTTTGGAAAATTTCCGACAGGAAAGAAAAACGGTTTTTTAAAGAGGAGTATATAAATTGTACATTACAGTAAAAGAGACAGCAGAATATTTATCGGTTCCAGAGGCTACCGTAAAAAGTCTAATCCAACAAAAGAAAATTCGCGCCCTATTTGATGGGGAAGAGTACCTAATCTACAAAGAACAATTCAGCACCCACCTAAAACAAATGGAAAAATACAAACAACTTATCGAAGAAATCCTAAACGAACCTATCCCAGAAAGCATCGACGTAAAGGATGAGGATTAATATTTAGTAGTTGGTGCCATTTAGTTGGTGCCAGACACCCCGTATGGACAAATCCGTGGATTTGTCCATACGGGGTGGACGTAGTGGTGATGGGTGCCTGACACCAATTGGAGGTTAAGTATGGAAAATATTTTTATGAAAAGGGTCTATGAGCCCTACGACGAATCGGATGGATGCCGTATTTTAATTGACCGCTTGTGGCCGAGGGGGATTTCGAAAGAAGCGGCGAAGCTTTCGTTTTGGCATAAAGACCTAGCTCCTAGCAACGAACTGCGGAAGTGGTTTTGTCATAAACCTGAGTTATTCGAAGAATTTCGACACAGATATCTTGATGAACTTCGAACGGAAGAACAGAAGCAAGAATATATACGGCAAATCTTTGAAACGGCAGCGCTGGCCCCAGTAACGCTCTTATATGGAGCAAAGGACCCGGTACATAATCACGCATTGGTATTGATGGAGGAACTAGGCAGATTAGCAGAGATGGAACGATGAAATAGGAGTTATGTCCGGCGTATGATGCCCGTGAAGGCTGGAAAAAATGGATGAACGGTAACCATAGGAAGTGGAAGGTGCCCGTTAAGCGCAAAAAATCGCCTCCACGGTAACTAGTCCACGCGACTAATGCCCACCAACCATAAAAATAAACCAAACGGGCATCAGTCCTCTATTAATCTCTGCGGAAACGGCCCATCACTTCCATCGTCTGCATTATGTTTACAAAAGCTTTCGGATCTACCGTTCTAATCGCATGTTTTGTTTCATTTAATTCGTATTTGGTGATCACCGTAGTTAACACCTTTTTGGGCTTATGGGTGTATGCACCTTCTGCATCCGTTACCGTAACGCCACGAGCGTGCAAATGAATTAGTGCATCCGTCAGCTCCTCAAACTTTTCCGTCACAATCGTTAGCGTTAGCTTATTTTGATTCGTGTACACCATATCTACGGCACGGCCGGACACATAAATCGCAATGATTGTATAAAGAGTGATCCCCCATCCAAAAATCAGTCCGGAAGTCCCCACCACCAAAAAATTCATACAAATATTTAAAAAGCCCACCTGCAGGTTCCTTTTTTTCGCGAGGGTGAGACTAACAATATCCGTTCCGCCAGTCGAGCCTCCAATCCGAATGATAAGGCCAACTGCAATACCATAAAGAGCCCCTCCAATGATGGAAGAAAGAAGAATGTCTTTGCTAATGGCGTGAATGGGAATAAATTTCATACTCATTGATAAAACAAAAACAGCATAGCCTGTCAGCAAAATGAACTTTTTACCTAAGTATTTTACTCCTAATAGAAATAAAGGAATATTGATAAGCAAAATAATCGACCCTGTATTGACATCTAAAAAATGGTGAATAAAGAAGGCGATGCCTGTGACACCACCAGATGTTAGCTGATGAGGAATAAGGAAGGTGTTAAAGGCAAATCCGAATAACATGGAACAAAGTCCAATGACAATCATTTGAAAAAACAATCGCAACAACAGGAACACCTCGATCTTTTTGTGGTGCTTTCATGGTGTTATTTTGTCCGAAGGGCAGGTAGTTTATTTTCAAAAAAAAACGCCCTTCAAATAAGGCGTTTTAAAAATTAAATAACATAAAGGAAAACGGTTAAAAAATGAGCCAAACTCCCAAGTAATATAAAGATATGAAAAATCTCATGG
This sequence comes from Bacillus sp. AFS006103, assembly GCA_002559145.1. Lineage (GTDB taxonomy): Bacteria > Bacillota > Bacilli > Bacillales > Cytobacillaceae > Neobacillus. The sequence continues at coordinate 22,104 of NTXX01000009.1, read as the reverse complement.
AAACCCATGTATTTTGACTTTAAAAACTTAGGCTTTGCACCGTAAATGACCCCGCCAATGGTATAAAAAATTCCCCCAAGAATGAGTAAAAATAATCCAATCGGGTTTAAACTGCTTGTTAGCGGTGAGAAAACAAACACAATCATCCAGCCCATTGCTAAATATAGGGCAGTAGAAATCCAGCGCGGGCAATTAAACCAGACCATTTTAAAGACAACCCCGCTAATCGCAATCCCCGAGATAATCGAAAATAGGATGGCACCTATTTTTCCGTTCAGGCTTATAAAACAAAAGGGTGTGTACGTACCGGCAATTAAAATGAAAATCATCGAATGGTCCAGCCTTCGTAAAAACGCAATGACTCGATCCTGAGCAATTACCATGTGATAGGTAGCCGATGCTGAATAAAGCAGAATCATGCTAACCCCGAAAATAATCACCGCAGTAATGGCAGTCGGCGAATGAGTCGTAGCTGCCGCCTTGATAACCATCGCAAGGAGCCCGACAAAAGCTAAAACGGCCCCGGCTAAATGGGTTAGTCCATTGATTGGTTCGCGAATGTAATTGTTCATTTTAATTGCCTCCCAGCATTGCATGTAGTTTTGATAACTACTTATAATAATACCTATATATCATCATCTAGTCAATGCATATATCTTAAGGTATAATAAAAAATAACGACAATGAACGGGGTTAAACGAATGGAAAATATCCAGCAAATTATTGAGAAACTCGGCTTAGATGTAGGCTTAACTTTAGATGAGATTCCACAAATAGATTTATACATGGACCAAGTGATTCAGTTGTTTGAAAATAAATTCAACGAAACAAAGCGGTATGAAGACGACAAGGTTCTCACCAAAACGATGATTAACAACTATGCAAAAGGCAAACTCATTTTTCCAATCCAGAATAAGAAGTATTCAAAAAGGCATCTCATCCTGATGAGTTTGATTTACCAATTAAAAGGGGCACTTTCCATCAATGATATTAAAGTGACACTTCAAGGGATTAATCAAAAAATTATCCAAGAGGAGATGGAGTTAGAGTCCTTTTATTCTAGTTATCTGAATTTAACGCGACAAAATGTCGAGGATTTTAAAGCTGACATTTCGGAAAGGGTAAAGGATGTGAATGAAGAAATTACTGAGGATGAAAAAGGAAACTCAGCCGATCTTGAACAGGTGTTAATGATTTCCTCACTTGTTCATATGAGTAATTTATATCGGAAAATCGCCGAAAAGTTGGTTGATGACATGACTGTAGAAAAAGAAGGAAAGCGTCACAAATAATTGTTGACGCTTTTCGAATTTTTTATGGAAATATCTTCGACCCCTAAGCCGATATCAATCTGTTTGGGCGCGGAATTTCGGCTTACCACATCATTAATTTGAATAGAATCCGCTCGATTTTCGCCTCCGAAAATTTTAATATCACTTCCAGCCTTTCTAAAGTCGCGAAAAGAAATATTATCCAAGATAATATTTCTGGCCCGATATTGTACGGCAATTACCGGGTAGCCTTTGTAGTCATAATCTGGATCACCAATTAAAGTAAAATGGTTAATCACAACATTTTTATAAGCGGAGATCACCATTCCACGCGGCGTAGAGTCTTTATATAACTTAGTAAAAATTGGTGCGAGGGCTACCAGATGGGTGGCGCAAATATTGTAGGCCGTTCGTGATTCAGGGTCTGTACTCTTGTGATGTCCGATATGACGGAAGTTAAACGAACGATTATCGTTGACAGAAATATGTCCGACAATTTGTACATTGGAGGCGGCTGAGGAATTTTCGTGAGCTTTAATTTCCACCCCGCCAAAACACCGAGCTGACGAATTATTGACAAGCAAAACATTCCTCGAACCGTCATCAATCTCAATCCCGTTCGAATTCGAAAAGCCCTTTCGGTGGGCACGTCCACTGGGGTCGCACATATGAGAGCGGGAGATGAAAATAAAATCACTGTGATGAGTAGTGATCCCATCGTCTCCGAAGCCATAGCCATTTAAATTATCGAGCCAGACATACTTGCTGCCGCCCCGAGCCCGTAAGCCGTCACCTGCATAATTGTACAAAGTCGATGAGATATCAAAGCAGTGCAGCCCTGGATTTATCCCTTCAACATCCTTTACCCAGCCAAAGGTCACATTTGCATACGTTAAGCAGCTCGAATGATTTCCCCACGTACTTGTTTTCGCAGCATCGCCAAGCCTCTCCACATTCCAGTCCAAACTTAGGGCACCGACGAATAAATGATGGTTTCCTCTCCAATGATTCGTGTTTGTAATCAGTCTGGTGCCTTTTTTAGCCGAATCATGAAGTTTTATGGTCGTTACACCTTTTCCCGCTCCAACTAGAATGGTCCATGACGGCAGCCGAATTTCCTTCGTAATAAAAACTCCTTGGGGTACAATTACTTTCACTCGGCCAGTGCCAATCGCTTTTTTAAAAGAAAGGGTATTATCCGTTTTTCCATCGCCAATGGCCCCAAATTCTACAACATTGACCTCTTTCATCACATTATTTACTAAATTAGTATATTCCTCATCTAATAGGCTCTTCCAATCCGGAAAAATGTTCTCATCCGACCCCACCTTGATTTGAACTTGTTCACTGGAAAACGAACGAGTGGATAATGGTCGAAAAAAAGCCTCTGTCACTTTTTGATATAAAGACTTTGAATATGCAGAATGCAGGCTAAGACGAATCTCTTTTCTTCTAAATTGTTTAAATAGTGTTTCTGTTTCCTGCAGGGCACTTGTGATGTCTACCTGCTGGTCCGTTAATTGTTTAAGCAAGGAACCATTTTTTCTAGGATCATGATATTTGTCTAGCAATCATTTCTCACCCCTAATCATCAACATTCTTATTAAAAGTATTATGACACTTTTGGACGATAAATAATATTTACATTTTTGGGGGAAAATCTTTCAGAAATTACTTTGATAAAAGGAGATATTAATTGAAAAAATTAACTAAGAAATTCATCGTATTGCTTATGTCTATTGCCTTAATTTTACCTGCTATTAGCGTAAAGGCAGCCCTGCCACAACCTAAACAGCATCAACACAATGTTAGTCAAGCAGCCTGTAAATTAAAGTTTGACTTAAGAAGACTTTGGATGGAGCATGCCATTTGGACAAGAAGTTATATTGTTAGTGCAATTGGAGGACTTGAAGATCAGGATAAAGTCCTAGCAAGGCTTTTGAGAAACCAGGACGAAATTGGGAACGCAATTAAGCCTTATTATGGAGAAGCTGCAGGTAACAAGCTGGGAAAACTGTTACGCGAACACATCCTTCTTGCAGGAAAAGTGGTAGAAGCGGCCAAAGCCAATAACCAAGCTGCTTTACAAAAATATAATACGGCATGGTACAAAAATGCGGATGATATTGCAGCATTTCTAAGTAGTGCAAATCCAAATTGGAATAAAAATGCATTAAAACAATTGTTTCATATGCACTTAAAAATTGTGACAGATAGTGTGGTTTCAAGATTGAAAAAGGATTGGAACAGAGAAATTCGTGCTTTTGATGAAGGGGAAATCCACCTTATAAAAATAGCTGATGTCATATCCGATGGAATCATCAAACAGTTTCCACAGAAGTTTTAATTAGAATAGAACTTAGCCATGAAAAGGGACCAAGCAACTGGTCTTTTTTCAATTTACAAAAAACTAAGTTCTGAATCTTTTGTGAACTGACTGGTAGTGGTTCGTATAATAGAATTATTTAGTTTAGGATGTAATTAGGATAATTGTGAGTAAAATTTTTTATTTAAGAAGGGAGGAATTCACCCATGAAGAACCAAAAGTCTATAAGTATACTGGTCCTTGTTATAACCATTTTATCGATTATTGCTACGTCCTTCGCCATCTTTTCCAGTCAAGGACCGGGGGAGTATGAATATCAATCCATTTTCGGAGAAACCGTTTCAATTTACGGGAAGGGGCTCTACAAACATGACTCGGTATCAATGGCAGCGCAGGCAATCGCCCAGGATTATGTGACATTATTTTTGGGTATCCCATTACTATTATTTTCCCTATATTTGTCTAGAAAAGGATTGCTAAAGGGACGTTTGCTTCTCACTGGAACGCTTGGTTATTTCTTATACACCTATGCCTCTTATTCGTTTCTATCTATGTATAACTCCATGTTCCTTGTGTATGTAATCCTAATGTCAGCTAGCTTTTTTGCTTTTACGTTGGCAATGATGTCATTTGAAATTGCAAAATTACCGCTATTTTTCAAAGAAAAACTACCTGTGAAGTTAATTGGAGGCTTCCTATTGTTTGCTTCGTTTGTATTTGGAATGATGTGGCTTGCAAAAATTGTGCAGCCATTCATTAATCACAGCCCAACTGAAGGAATCGAGCACTATACTACACTCGTCATCCAAGCCTTAGACCTCGGGTTTGTAGTTCCTGTCGGCATTGTCGCGGGAATACTGCTCATTAGGCGAAAGCCATTTGGCTATCTTCTCGCATCGATCATCATCATCAAAGATATCACCTTGCTAACAGCTCTTTCAGCCATGATATTCCTGCAAATTCAGGCGGGAGTGGAAGTGGGTTCAACAGTCGTGATCCTCATTCTTCTTCTAAATATCGTTGTCATTTATCTCATGTTTTTAATCTTGAAAAACATAAAAGAGGTGTCAGGCACCGCAATATCTTATGAGATGTAAATTAGAGTAAAAAGCCAATTGGAAGCCCTTCCAACTTATTTCAGGAAGGGCTAGTTTTTATAAAAAAGAAGGTGGCGGTTGCCTATGTTCATTTTTTCACATAACCAAGACTAGATAAATATCCCTGCAATGAATAGAGCAATCGGAAAAATACTTACGAAAAGAATCCGTGATACATGAACTTGACCATATAAGACAACTGTCCCGATTTGTCGATCCCAAGTTGATTTTCCATTCTTTCTAAGATCAAAATAAGAAAAATAAGAGCAAATGAAGTTAACCATTGGGACCCCAAATCCCATCCCAACTGCCGTCACTAAAATACTTCGTTTAAGTGCCATGATAAAATTGATTGGCTCTCCAGTCATCGTTCTTAATCGTACATTGAGGATTGATTTCCCTAAGGTGTTCCCAAAGATGGAGAGGATAATGGCCTCTACTAAAATATAGAGGATTAAGCTTAGGATAAAAATAAAGATGGGTGATGACGTTACCACAAATTTTGGTGAGAAGATGGATACTAGTGTGATAAGAAATAAGGAAAATAAGGAAAGATCGAACAGTCTGGCAATGTAACGAACAAAGGGTCTTCCATTCGGAAATGTTTCCTTTTGTTGTTCCTTCCATTGACCCGCTAAATTTTCTTGTGGTTGTTCTGCATAATCCAACGGAAAGAAGTCTTCTGAAAAATAAGGATGGCTCTTCGCCATTTGCCAGCATTTCATCTCTTTTGACCAAATAAATGTTTCCCCTGACAAAACGCCTTGTTCAAACATTTTCTTCAGTTCAAACAACCCCACAGGCCCCTGTTGATGATGATCTCGAATATAAAACCATGCATTTCCCACCATTGGTTCCAATTGATCGCCCCCTCAATTAGGTAAATTATACCACGTAAGAATATTTGAAGTTTTTTCCAATATTGTTCAAATTTGAAGAATTTTCGACACTTTTCTAAGTGGGGATAATTTTAAAAAAAAGAAAAATACTAACAAATGTTCGGAGGTGGAAGCGATGGAAGACAAAGATTATCAAAAAATATATGAAGATTATAAGCAAGAAAGTCAACAGCAGGCCCAAGTGGAAGCAGCTCAGAGCAACCCTGATGGAAAAGAGGAGTTCGTGTCGGTTAGGAAGAACCAAGACGGAGACCTTATTGCTTTTAAAACGAGTACAGGACGCGAGTTGGATTATGTTATGGCTTTAAATGAAGCTAAGGCAGGCAGGATTGCTCATGTGGATGTTTTCCACAAATATGGCCGTGACATTATCCGAAGCGAACCGGATGGTATCAAAGAGAATAATCTAGACCACTTACCTGAATTTTAACTATAATAAAAAATGAGCTTGGATATCCAAGCTCATTTTTTGTTATTTACTTAGTTCATATTGTGAAATCTTATCCACGTAGGTTAAGGTAACCCCAATCTCATCCCAGCCATTTATCAGCATGACTTTCGGGTAGGGGGCAATGTCGAATGAAACTTTGAAGCCCTCGTTATCATAAATCACTTGATTTTCAAGGTCCACGGTTAATTGATACTCTTCAGATTCAGCTTTTCTAATGATGTACTGAACTTGGTCCTCACTAATCTGAATCGGGAGAATCCCATTTTTTACGCAATTATTTTTAAAAATATCTGCATAACTTGGGGCAATGACAATTTTAAAGCCAAAATCTTGAACGGCCCATGGAGCGTGCTCACGTGAGGAGCCGCAGCCAAAGTTTTCACCGGCAACTAAAATGGAGGCGCCCTTATATTTTGGATTATTCAGCGAAAAATCAGGACGAAGATTTCCTTCATCATCAAAACGCCAGTGATAAAACAGGAATTGTCCGAAACCACTGCGTTCAATCCGCTTTAAAAACTGCTTGGGGATAATTTGGTCCGTATCAATGTTCGACCGATTTAATGGGTAAACAAGGCCTTGATGAATTTTTAACGGTTCCATAAACTATCTAACCTCCTGTGTTGCAGAGAATTGGCGAACATCAACGAAGTGACCCGCCACAGCAGCAGCGGCTGCCATTTCAGGACTAACAAGATGGGTTCTAGCCCCGTTCCCTTGACGTCCTTCAAAGTTCCGATTGGAAGTAGATGCACAACGTTCACCAGAAGGGACGATATCATCATTCATCGCTAGGCACATACTGCATCCCGCTTCACGCCATTCAAATCCCGCTTCGGTAAAGACCTTATCAAGTCCTTCTTTTTCTGCCGCAAGCTTCACGCTAAATGAACCAGGAACAACGATTGCTGTAACCGTTGGGCTGACCTTTTTGCCGCGGACAACCTCAGCTGCACTTCGTAGATCACTTAAACGAGAATTAGTACAAGAACCGATGAAAACATGGTCAATTTTCACACTTGAGATCGGCTGATCTGCTTCAAGGCCCATGTATTCAAGCGCACGTTTAATTTCGTCCTTTTCACTAGGTTTCTCAGTTTCGTCTGGATTTGGAACATTAGCCGTAATTGGAATACACATTCCAGGATTTGTTCCCCAGGTTACCTGTGGTTCCACTTCTGCTGCTTCAATTTCAACGACATGGTCATAGGCGGCACCTTCATCGGTAGCAAGAGCTTTCCACTCCGCAATCGCTTCTTCAAATGCTTCCCCTTGAGGGACATGGCGTCTGCCACGCAGGTATTCAAAAGTCGTTTCATCTGGAGTGATAAGCCCGGCTCTTGCACCTGCTTCAATCGACATGTTACAAACGGTCATCCGCTCTTCCATTGAAAGGGAACGGATGGCTTCACCTGTGTACTCCATCACATAACCTGTTCCAAATTGGACACCAAATTTTCCAATGATGGCAAGGATTAAGTCTTTCGCTGTTACACCCGTACCAAGCTTTCCATTGACTTTGACATTTAACGTTTTTGGCGGTGCCTGCCAAAGGGTTTGGGTTGCAAGAACATGCTCGACCTCGCTTGTACCAATCCCAAAAGCTAGTGAACCGAATGCACCATGTGTCGAAGTATGACTATCACCGCACACAATGGTTTTACCTGGCTGGGTAAGCCCGAGTTCAGGTCCGATTACATGGACAATTCCGTTATCCGGATGATGAATGTCAGCGAGTGTAACCCCGAATTCCTGACAATTCACTTGTAAAGTATCGATTTGTTTTTTAGAAATTGGGTCATTGATCACTAGACGCTGGCGAGTTGGAACATTATGATCCATTGTTGCATAAGTTAAATCCGGGCGCCGCACTTTACGCCCATTCATGCGTAAGCCCTCGAATGCCTGAGGAGAGGTTACTTCGTGAACAAGGTGTAAATCAATATATAATAAATCGGGCTTTCCTTCTTCTTGATGTACAACATGCTTTTCCCAAATTTTTTGGATAATATTTTTTGGTGTATGCATAGCGTCCTTCCTCACATAATGAATTTATTTATAGGGTTTTACCTATTTTGGATAAATTTAGGGGTAAACCGCCCAATTGACGATTTACCCACCGAATCAATCAATCATTTAAAAATAACAACTGGCGATACATTTTGAGGCGTTTTGTGATTTGATATAATCAGCAATCAGTTTTGTCATTTCAGCTGTTCCAACTAGACGGCCTTCTGGAACTTGAATGTCGCCTGTATGGAAACCAGCATCTAAAACTGCTTGAACCGCATCCTCAATCACTTTTGCTTCGTCATTCAGTTGAAAGGAATAGCGAAGCATCAGTGCTGCTGATAAAATCATTGCAACAGGGTTAGCCACACCTTTACCGGCGATGTCCGGGGCAGAACCGTGAACCGGTTCATAAAGGCCGACCCCATTCTCATTTAAGCTGGCAGAAGGGAGCATACCAAGTGATCCTGTAATAACAGAAGCTTCATCGCTTAAGATGTCGCCGAATAAATTCTCGGTAACGATTACGTCGAATTGGGTTGGGTTCGTGATTAATTTCATTGCTGCAGCATCGACTAATACATGTTGAACCGCAACGTCTGGATACTGAGCCTTTTTCTCTTCGACAATTTCGCGCCATAGCTTACTAGATTCAAGCACATTCGCTTTATCAACCGAAGTTAGATGACCGCGCCGTTGCTGAGCTGCTTGAAAGCCTTTATCAACAATTCTCTCGATCTCTTGACGGGAATACACCAGTGTATCAACAACGGAGTTCCCGTTATCACGGCGTTCACTAGGTGTTCCGAAATAGAGGCCGCCCGTTAATTCACGTACAATAAGGAGGTCGCTGCCAGAAACTACTTCTTCCTTTAAGGGTGATGCATGGAGAAGGTTTTTAAATCCTTTGATTGGCCTTAAATTTGCATATAGATCAAGCGCCTTTCGGATTCCAAGCAAGCCACGTTCAGGACGTAAGTGGGAGGGATTGTTATCCCATTTTGGCCCGCCAACAGCACCCAGCAATACCGCATCCGCTTGTTTACATGCATCTACGGTTGTTTCTGGAAGTGGTGTGCCATGAAGGTCAATGGCTGCTCCTCCGATTTCATGGCTTTCAAAACTAAATGTATGATTGTATTCTTCAGCAATTGCATTTAACACTTCTTTCGCGGAATTAATAACTTCCTTGCCAATACCATCACCGGGAAGTAAGACAATACGTTTTTTCATTAGAAGCAACCTCCTCATTTTTTGTTTGTTTTTTATAATGCTGCAGTTTCTTTGACTGCGGTATTTTGATTAAAAAATACACGATTCACAGCGTTCAAGAATGACTTTGCGGAAGCTTCTAGTACATCCTGAGCTGAGCCGCGACCGGTTACAGGTGTGCAGTTCACGGTCATTTTCACATGGACCTCTGCCAATGCATCCCGTCCTTGACCGATCGAACTTAATCTAAAATCGGTAAGATGGATTTCTTCTTTAATCAATGCTTCTAAGGTGTTCATCAAGGCTTCTACACTACCAGAACCAGTACGAGCAGTTTCTACTCGAATACCTTCCGGTGTCGTTAATGCCACAGTGGCTGTTGGCAAGTTCGCTGATCCGTAGTGGACTTGAAAGGCAACCAGTTCATATTTTTTAATATCAACGGCTGTCGTTTGAATATCGGTTAAGATAGCAAAGAGATCCTCATCGGTAACTTCTTTCTTCCGGTCGGTTAATTGTTTAAATGCAGTGAACGCTTCAGCCAGTTTTTCATCCGAAAGCTCAAAGCCCATTTGCTCAATTTTATCTTTGAAAGCATGGCGGCCGGAATGTTTGCCGAGAACTAAATCATTGGATTTGACCCCGACTAATTCAGGGGTAATAATTTCATAGGTTAACGTATTTTTTAAGACGCCATCCTGATGAATCCCTGATTCATGCGCGAAGGCGTTTTTTCCAACGACTGCTTTATTAGGAGGAACGAGCATGCCTGTAAAGCGGCTGACAAGGTCACTAGTACGCTTAATTTCTTTCAACACGAGATTGGTAGTATATGGGTACTTATCCTGGCGAATATTTAAGGCAACAGCTATTTCCTCTAGGGAAGCATTACCGGCACGTTCTCCAATTCCGTTAATGGTACCTTCGACTTGGGTTACGCCGTTTTCGATGGCAGCTAGTGAATTGGCAACAGCCATCCCTAAGTCATCATGACAGTGGCAAGATAGGGAAGCTTTGTGAATATTAGGCACGTTTTCTCGGATGTAGCGGAACATGCGTCCATATTCTTCCGGTGTGGTATACCCGACCGTATCAGGCAGATTAATGACTGTCGCACCGGCATCGATGACCTTGGTAATAATTTGAACAAGGAAATCAAGGTCCGAGCGAGATGCATCTTCAGCTGACCATTCAATATGAGGGAAGTTTCGTTTCGCGTAGGAAACCATATCTACGGCAATTTGTGTGACTTCCTCAGGTGTTTTCATTAGTTTATACTGCATATGGATAGGGGAGGTTGCAAGGAAAACATGCAACCTTGGTTCTGCAGCATCTTTTAACGCATCCCACGCAATGTCAATGTCCGATTTCGTCGCTCTTGCCAGGCCTGTGACTGATACATTTTTAATATTCCGGGCGATTGCTCTTACTGCTTCAAAATCACCTTGGGAGGAAGCCGGGAAACCGGCCTCCATAATATCAACACCAAACCGTTCAAGTTGTCTTGCGATTTCTAATTTTTCAAGCTGGTTTAAATTCACACCAGGGGACTGTTCGCCATCGCGTAATGTCGTATCGAAGATGTTAACGTGAACCATTTACCACCACTTCCTTCTTTGCATTTACTGGTTTGTTTTTAATAAACGGCATTAATGCACGAAGCTCACGGCCAACTTGTTCAATTTGGTGATTGTTTTCAGCACGATTAATGGCGTTAAATTGTGGGCGGTTTGCTTGGTTTTCAAGGATCCAGCCTTTTGCAAACACTCCAGTTTGGATATCTGTTAATACGTCTTTCATACGAGCTTTTGTATCCGCATTTACGACACGTGGTCCTGAAACGAAATCTCCCCATTGTGCAGTATCGGAAATGGAATAACGCATATTTTCAAAGCCACCTTCATATAAAAGGTCTACGATTAGTTTTAATTCATGTAAACACTCAAAGTAGGCAACTTCAGGCTGATAACCAGCTTCAACAAGAGTTTCAAATCCTGCTTTGATAAGGGCTGTCGTACCACCGCAAAGGACAGCTTGTTCTCCGAAAAGATCTGTTTCTGTTTCTTCTTGGAAGGAAGTTTCTAGAACTCCCGCACGAGCAGCACCAATTCCTTTTGCGTAGGCAAGGGCAAGGTCACGTGCTTGACCAGTAGCATCTTGATAAACTGCATAAAGGGCAGGAACACCAGCACCTTCAGTATACGTACGACGTACTAAATGCCCTGGTCCTTTTGGTGCTACAAGGAATACATCTACATCAGCAGGAGGGACAATTTGGTTAAAATGAACATTGAAGCCGTGCGCAAAAACAAGAGAATTACCTGCTTCAAGGTTTGGTTCAATGCTTTCTTTGTAAACCTTTGGCTGCATTTCATCAGGAAGAAGAACCATTACTACATCAGCTTCAGCGGTTGCTTCAGCAACAGTGCGAACATCAACACCATCCTCAACTGCCTTATCCCATGATTTTCCTCCACGCAAGCCAACAACAACATCAAAGCCGCTTTCTTTTAAATTTAGAGCATGTGCATGACCTTGGGAACCATAGCCAATTACTGCGATTTTCTTTCCTTTTAAAACCTCTTCTTGAATATCTCCGTTATATAGTACTTTTGCCATTATCGATCATCCTTTCAAGGTAAGTTATTATTTTAATAGGGTGTGGTGAGCTAGTTCGTTTACTTGCGGTTGGTGCCCACGCAATAGCGCGGTCAACCCTGTTCTGGCAATCTCTTTAATTCCATAAGGGCGAAGCAATTCTAGTAAAGCATCGATTTTTTCAGGTTTGCCGGTGATTTGAATAGCTAAGCTTTCCTTGCTCACATCAATAACGATGGCACGGAATGGGTCGATAATTCCGTTAATCTCACTGCGAAGCTGGCTGCTGCTGGCTACTTTAATCAAGGCCAATTCGCGGACAACGACTGCTTTATCCGTAATATCAGAAACTTTTAAAACATCAATCTGTTTATTAAGCTGCTTTGTGACTTGTTCGAGACGCTGTTCATCTTCAATCTCGACAACCAGGGTCATTCTTGAAACACCTTCCGTTTCGGTTGGACCAACGGAGATACTTTCAATATTGAATTGACGCCTTTGCAATAGTCCTGTTACGCGGTTGAGTACACCTGCTCGGTCCTGAACGGTTGCAGTTATGATGCGTTTCATGGTTTCACCCCTATCATTTCATGAATCCCTTTGCCAGGGGCAATCATTGGAAAGACTTTTTCCTGTTGAAGAACACGTGCATCCACTAGGACAGGACCATTATGGGCGAATACTTCAGGAAGAATCGTGATTAGTTCCTCTTGATTGTTCACCTGATAGCCACGAATGGAATAACTTTCTGCCAATTTAACAAAATTCGGTTGAGTGTGAAGAATCGATTCAGATATGCGGTTACCATGCAATAGCTCTTGCCACTGGCGAACCATTCCGAGTGCACCATTGTTGACGATGATGATTTTAACTGGAAGATTTCTTTCATAAACAATCGATAATTCTTGAAGTGTCATTTGGAAACCGCCATCCCCAACAATCGCAACGACCGTGCTGTCTGGTTCAGCAATTTGTGCCCCAATCGCAGCAGGGAAGCCAAAGCCCATTGTTCCAAGTCCGCCAGAAGTAATCCAACGGTGCGGCTCTTTAAAGGTGTAATACTGTGCTGCCCACATTTGGTGCTGGCCAACATCGGTTGCAACGATGGCGTCACCGTTTGTTACTTTATGGACTGCTTCAATGACCCATTGCGGACACATTCCGTTTGGATCATGTTTATACCAAAGCGGATACTCCTGCTTGTTTTGGCTCAGTTTTTCCAGCCATTCAGCGGAATTGGGTGATTCAATTTCTTGATCAAGCAATTCAGTAAGCGCCTCTTTTGTATCAGAAACAATTGGGAGACTTGTTGGAACATTTTTACCAATTTCGGCTGGATCGATGTCAATATGGGCAACCTTCGCAAAAGGTGCAAAGTGTTTAAGGTTACCTGTTAGTCTGTCATCGAAGCGGGCTCCAAAGTTGATAAGCAGGTCACATTCATAAATAGCCATGTTCGCTGCATAGGTTCCGTGCATTCCACCCATTCCTAACGAAAGGGGATGATCTGCCGGAAAAGTACCTAGTCCAAGTAATGTGGTGACCACTGGAATTTGGTATTTTTCTGCCAAAGCAGTTAGTTCAGCAGACGCTTTCCCATGGAGAACACCTGCGCCTGATAGGATAACTGGCTTGATCGCCTTTGAAATCGAATCAGCAAGCTTTTTAATTTGTAATGGATTTGGCTTTGTTGTTGGCTGGTATCCAGGTAAATTAATGCTCGCATCTTCAGGTTCTGCAGTTAAAAATCCTGCAGAAATATCTTTAGGAACATCGACTAAGACTGGTCCAGGTCGTCCGGTAGAAGCGATATGGAAAGCTTCCTTGACGATGCGTGGTAAGTCCTCTATCGATTGTACCTGATAATTATGTTTGGTGATTGGTGTGGTAATCGCCATAACATCCGCTTCTTGAAAGGCATCTGTTCCAATCACGCTTCGTGCAACCTGCCCGGTAAATATAACGAGAGGCAGGGAATCCATCATTGCATCGGTGATCCCGGTTACAAGGTTGGTTGCCCCGGGTCCTGAGGTAGCAATGACAACACCAGGTTTTCCGGTAACTCGGGCATACCCTTCAGCAGCATGGATCATTCCTTGTTCATGTCGGAAGAGAATATGCTCGATTGTACCCTGGGCGCGATAAATGGCATCGTATATTGGAAGGACGGCACCACCGGGATATCCAAACAGTGTTTCCACACCTTCTTTTTTCAATAAATCGATGAGAAGGTCTGCACCGGTCATTGGCTCGGTACTAGTTTGGACCTCAAGCTTTTTTGCTTCTACTTTCACGTCGTAATCCCTCCTTAGGGTTATGAATATATTAAAGATTCAGCTAATACATAGTAAAAAGGCCCAATCTCCCTAATAAACTGCAGTCAAGAACCTCAAAAGCAGAATAATCGGGGAGAAAAGGCCTTTCTTTTTTCTCGGTACCACCCGGTTTTACAGTATCCTTACGAATACTGCCTTATGAAGCGATCTACTAAAGGTAAGAACGCTTCTTTTTGTAACAGGTGCCTAAAAGTATTTGGACACCCGGTTGAGCCTACTAAGTCAGGACTGTTCGGCTCAACACTCAGGGATGATGTCGGAATAAGTTGTATTACTGGGCTTCCAGCAACCCCAGCTCTCTGAAAATACGAAATCTTATTCCTTTATTCCCGTCATCGATTTATGAATATTTTTTTGTCAAATGAATATCATTTAACGCTAGTACCTTAGCTTCCTTGGGAAGGGGAGGGGTACTACTGATTCCCAGTGGTATTACGATTTTAAATTTTTAAGACTCCACCTGTATTGGCAGATGTAACGAGTGCTGCATATCTTGCAAGGTAACCAGTTTTGATTTTTGGCTCTGGTTTTACCCATGCCTTCCGTCTTTCTTCTAAAACTTCGTCATCTACAAGAAGTTCAATTGAGCGTGCTTCCAGATCGATTAAGATTTTATCACCATTTTCAACAAGGGCGATTGGACCGCCTTCGGCTGCTTCCGGTGAAATATGACCGATGGAAATTCCGCGACTTGCTCCTGAGAAACGTCCATCTGTTATCAAGGCAACTTCTTTCCCTAATCCACGCCCCATAATGGCAGAAGTAGGAGCGAGCATCTCAGGCATTCCTGGTCCGCCTTTTGGTCCTTCATAGCGGATAACCACCACGTGTCCTGCTTGAACGGTACCGTTATTGATGTTTTCTTGTGCGTCATCCTGGTTTTCAAAAACGATAGCGTCACCCAGGAAGGTTTTGATTGAAGGGTCAACGGCACCAACCTTGATTACACTGCCATCTGGAGCAATGTTTCCATAAAGGATGGATAGTCCACCAACTGGGCTATATGGATTGTCTTTTGTCCGGATGACATTTTCATTCGTAATTGTTGCTTCCTTCACATTTTCAGAAAGAGTTTTCCCGGTAATGGTTAAGCAATTATCATGTAAGGCGCCTTCTACTTTATAAAGTTCATTAATAATGGCACTAACTCCGCCCGCATGATGAATGTCTTCCATTGAATAATCGGATGCCGGCATAATTTTTGCCAGATAAGGAACTCTTTCAGCAATTTTGTTAATCTCGCGTAAATCATAGTCAATCCCGGCTTCATGGGCAATTGCCAATGTATGAAGTACGGTATTCGTTGAACCACCCATCGCCATATCTAAGGCAAAAGCATTATTGATGGCTTCTCTTGTAATAATGTCTCTTGGGCGAATATCTTTTTTCACTAGTTCGATTAAGTGCCTTGCAGCTTGACGAATTAATTCATGTCTTTCATCAGAAGTTGCAATAATTGTTCCATTTCCTGGAATGGTCATACCTAATACTTCCATTAGACAGTTCATGGAGTTGGCTGTAAACATCCCTGAACAAGATCCGCAAGTAGGGCAGGCATTGTTTTCAATTTCCAGCAGCTCTTGTTGGCTGATAGTTCCGTTGTGGTAAGCGCCGACCCCTTCAAATACAGAAGTTAGTGAAAGGTTCTTTCCAGTTGAAGGTGAAACACCGGCCTCCATCGGTCCGCCTGATACAAAGACAGAAGGGACGTTGGTTCTTGCAGCTGCCATTAGCATTCCCGGTGTAATCTTGTCACAGTTTGGAATGTAAAACACACCATCGAACCAATGAGCATTAATAACAGTTTCAGCACTGTCGGCAATCAGCTCACGGCTTGGAAGGGAATAGCGCATCCCAATATGTCCCATCGCTATGCCGTCATCGACCCCAATCGTATTAAACTCGAATGGAATTCCTCCAGCTTCACGGATGGCTTCCTTTACAATCTCACCGAAATGATTAAGGTGTTTGTGTCCTGGGATAATTTCAATAAACGAGTTACAGACACCGATAAATGGCTTTTCAAGGTCACTCGTTTTTACCCCTGTTGCATATAAAAGGCTGCGGTGGGGTGCACGGTCAATTCCCTTTTTAATCATATCGCTACGCATTTATTTAGCTCCTAACTGACAATTGCATGGTTCGCACCTGTTGGGTAACAAGCCACACCGTCTGTTGTTACAATTTTTCTAAATTCTTCTAATAAATCTTTCGTAACTACGCCTGGTTTTCCATCCTTAATTTTCCGTCCATCCACATCAATGACAGCAATAACTTCTACGGCTGTTCCTGTTAAGAACACCTCATCAGCCACATATACATCATGTCTTGTGAACGGTGATTCTTTTACGTCATATCCCTTGGCTCTTGCGACATCAAGGATGGCGTTCCGGGTAATTCCTTCTAATGCCCCTAAATAAACAGGAGGGGTATAGATGACACCATTTTTTACAATAAAGATATTGTCAGCGGAGCCTTCGGTAACATAACCTTGATCATTGAGCATTAATGCTTCCTCAACCCCAGCTTGATTAGCCTCTAATTTAACAAGAATATTATTTAAGTAGTTTAACGATTTAATCTGTGGGCTTAGCACATCCGGACGATTCCTTCGACTCGGAACAGATGCAATTTTAATTCCACGATCGTAATACTCTTTAGGATACATTCTTAATTCTTCAGCAATAATGATGACACTTGGCTTCGCGCAGGATGACGGGTCTAAGCCGAGATTCCCTTTTCCACGAGAAACAACGACACGAATATAGGCGCTATCCAGCTGATTTTTTCTGATTGTATCGACGATTAACTGTGTCATTTCCTCCTGTGTGTATGGAATATTCAGCATAATGGATTGTGCTGATTCAAATAGTCTTTTCAGGTGAGCATCTAGCCTGAAGACGTTTCCGCTATAAACGCGTATGCCTTCAAACACACCATCACCATATAAAAAACCATGATCAAAAACTGAGACTACAGCATCTTCTTTCTTGACGAATTCGCCGCCAAGGAAAATCCATTGACTCCCCAACCTAACCACTCCTCTTTTGTGATAGAACGCTTTAAGTGTCTAAACCAAATTTTTAAAATAAATTGCTATACCCAACACCAATGGTGAGGTGTTATAGCAGTGATTGAATAGATGATTATTTTCGATAATCATACAACCAATCGAAAACATGGTCAACATAAAAATCTGACAATTCAAATAAATTCAAAAAGTTGATAGCGTTTACATCATTGTTGTGATAAGGAAAACAGCAAAAATAATTTTTTTGAAATTTTTTTATTTTGAGGTTATTTTGTCAATGGGAAGAAGTGAAACGGGGAAAATATTCAGAGATAAGTAAGATAAACATGTTAGAAACCCTTTTGAATTTCACTATTTAAATGTGCGTTCCACTACAAGAAAAAACTAGTTTAAGATAGTTTTTTGAGGCTCAAAGCTTTGCAAGATGTTCATACACTTCTCGTAAATTACTATATCCGCTTTTTTGAGCTATGTTTAAATAGCTTGCCCAAATTTGCGCTGTCATGATCGCATCGCCAAGTGCATGGTGGCGGTCTTTAATGGTAATTCCGCAGTTATTGCAAACTTCCTCAAGTGACAATGATTTCATGGCAGGGTCTGATAGACGAATTAAGAAAGACGTATCGATGATTCGATGTTCAAACCGCGTCTTTAACAAATCCCATGTCATTTTTTGCATAAAGGACTTTTCGTGTTTTGAGTGGTGTGCGACAAGAATATGGCTTTCTGCATAGTTGAAAAATTGAATTAAAACCTCCTTGGCTTCCGGGGCCTCACATAAATGCTTCTCATGAATATTGGTTAAATTTATGATTTCTTCGGATAAGGGGAGGTCTGATTTTACGAGAGAATAGAATGTTTCATTCTCTTCAATATACTGACCAATCATTTTAACCGCTCCAATTGAAAGGACCCGATCTCCTTTTTCTGGGTAAAAACCAGTCGTTTCTAAATCAAATATGACGACTTCTAATTCGTTAAGCGGGGTATCTAAGTTGTTTTTTTCTTTCATTTCTTTCTGAAGCTGCCGGATGAATGAGCGATGTTGTAGATTGCCTTGCCCTTGAATCCCAGCATAAATACTAGAACTAACTCTGCCGGAGATTTGCCTAAAATATTGTGCCAAATCATTCATTCTCATGTTACCCCTCCTTTTCGACTGATTTTCTTACAAGTTGATGAAGAGTCACCCCGTGCTTTATGATGTCTTTTAGTTCATTTTTTTGCTCTTTTGCTAGGATGTCTATCGGTAGATAGTGACCAGAAACATAGTCTGTCTGACTGGCATGAAGAAGACGATAGTTTAATAGTTTTAAAAACATCGCTTTATATATGTCCCTGTTATCTATTTGTAGTTTGTCGAGCCTAGATAGAGTAGAGGTCTCCTGTAGGTTCTCCTTCACCGCCATTAAACGAGCAGCATTCACATATGGAAAGAGGGCAGTCTCTTTAATATTGAGAGATCCAGTATGTGCCCCGTGTGTCTCTACTAAAAGCTGACCTAATACGCCAATTCCTTTTTTGATATGAAGCGTATTGGTTGTCAGTCTGGGTAAAAGCTGTCTTTTTTGGACTGTTTGATAAACTAAGCTCTTTAGTTGTTCCAAAAGCTGATGCTGTCCATAAATTGAACGGCCATCAATAAATATAAGTACGTAGCGTAAAGATTCCCAGGATGCGTCTAGTGCCCAGTGATTCACTTGTTTTTCCCATTCGGAAATTGATTTACACCAGAACGGATTCCCTGCCATAACACCCCCATCGCAATAAGGATAACCAATCTGATAGAGACCTTTTGAAATTTCCTTTCCTAATGATAAAAAATAAGCCTTTGCTTCCGTAGTTGAATCGAGATAAATGATGCCGTGGTCCTGGTCGCTCCATATGGATTGTTCGAAACGTCCAGCACTCCCCATTACAAAAAAGGAAAAGGCTACTGGCGGGGGACCATATCTGGCGATCACTTCTTTTAGGGAAATATCCAAAACTTGTTTTATTAAAATATCATGGAGTTTGTTTAGTTTAAAATGATCCTTGGCAGCGTCCTTCATATGATTCTTTTTATAATCAGTAATTCCTGAATAGGTCATATTGTTCACCTCCGCTTAAAAAAGTCTAGAAAGTGTACAAGCCCTAAATGGGTCTTGCACACTTTTTGAATTATTTAAAGAGCTTTTGTTTGTTCTGCTTTAAGTAACTCTGGGTAACCATAGCTTCCATGCTCGCTCATATCTAAGCCGATAATCTCTTCTTCCTCTGTGACACGCAAGCCATTCATTGCTTTTTTAATAATGGCAAGTAGGATAAAGGATGCAATGAGAGCGAAAGTACCGGAGGCAACAACGCCTAATGCTTGAACCCCTAATTGGTGGAAGCCGCCACCATAAAATAATCCGGGTTTTCCAACTGTGGCTAATTCCTTGGTTGCAAAGAAACCAGTGGATAATGTTCCCCAGACACCAGCTGTACCGTGGACAGAGAGGGCCGCAATCGGATCGTCAATTCCTTTTTTCTCAAAGAAGATAATGCTGTAAAATACAAGAATTCCAGAGATAAAACCAATCAGCACAGCGGCCCAGGTATCAACAAACGCACAGGATGCTGTAATGGCTACAAGCCCTGCTAATGCCCCGTTTAACATCATTGGAACATCTGCCTTACCCAATACGATCCAAGAAATAATCATGGCTGCAACAGTACCGGCAGCAGCACCAAGGTTTGTGTTTAGTGCGACGAAACCGAAGAAGCCTTTGTCAACGGACAATGTACTGCCTGCGTTAAATCCGAACCAGCCAACCCATAAAAGTAAAACACTTAATGCCGTAAATACTTGGTTATGCCCCGCTAAATTATTGGCGGAACCATCTTTATTAAATTTTCCAATTCGTGGTTTTAATAGAATCGTCGCTGCCAATGCCGCCATGGCACCAGTTAAGTGAACAACCGTTGAACCGGCAAAGTCTTGTTGGCCCATCCCTGCTAACCAGCCGCCGCCCCAAATCCAGTGGGCAATTGGAGGATAGACAATGACAGAAAATAACACTGCGAATACGAGATAAACTCCTAATTTTGCTCGTTCAGCAAAACCGCCAAAAGCAATTGTTAAGGAAATCCCTGCAAAAGCTAATTGGAATAAAAAGAAAACTGACCCAGAGAGTGATAAAGTATCGATATCATAGCCGGAGTATAAGAAATCCGAAAATCCTATGAGTGCATTTCCTTTACCGAATATTAATCCGAATCCAACTGCCCAAAATACGATCGAGCTTATACTAAATGTGAGAATAGTTTTACCGGCAATATGTCCTGCGTTTTTCATGCGGGTGGAACCTGTTTCTAATAGGATGAACCCGCCGATCATTAAAATGACAAGTATCGCACCTAGCATTACCCAAAGACTGTTCATTAAGAATAAAGTATCCATATATTCTCCCCCTTATAAATGATGTTAATTTTCTTAACATTCGGTATGTTAGTATTCTTACATGATTCTGTGATGGTTTCTATAAGTTTGGAAGGAAATCTAACATGGTTTTTAAAAGAGGGGGATAATACCATCTTGTTCGTTGCTGGAGAGGAAGGAATGAAAAAGCCCATCCCTTTTTATAGAAGGAATGGGAAGAAAGATGAGTTCTTTACTTTTTCCGTAAACCAAATTGGGCGTTTAGCTGTCCTTGAATCATCTTTCTGCGGACATCTTCTTGGTTGTTATGCTTCTTTTGTTCGCGAAGCATCTCTTTCCTAATATCATGTGTTTGAACTCCGTCTTCAATCTTATTGGCGATGTCCATCAGTAATTCCACATCTGAAAAGGAGAATTTGCGGCTTCCTCCAGCAGACCTTTCAGGAAAAATAAGCTTCCGTTCTTCGTAATACCGTATTTGTCGTTCGGAGAGACCAGTGAGGTCCCTGACGATTCCGATGGTAATAACCTTTTTATCTTTATAAGACATATCTTTTCCCATTTTATTCGCTCACCACACCCTGATTTTTACATATTTTTCTCTTTATTATATTATATGTTAGATTTCCTTACATGGGACGAGGTTTTTAAATTATTTTGCCGGGGAGAATGTTTTATTGTATAAACCTTCCAGTTCTGAGAAGGTAAGGGAGTGAAGTTCTTGATGAGAAGAATCAGTGGAGCCTGATTCTAACAACTTTATAATATAAAACTGCCTAAGACGTTCGAGACCCTTCCTTAAATGAGTTGACAATTTCTTTCCCCCCTTCCAAACGGAAATTAATAATTTTGTAATCTCCTTAAAAGTTCGTTCGCTTGGGAGCCCATTGTTTTCATAAGTTCTTCATACAGCTCATCTCTTAATTTATCTAATTGAAGGATTCTTTCAGCGAGTTTTATATCGTTTCTTCGATACATTTGAAATCTTCCTTTCTTTCATGAGGTTTATAATAAGAAGTTAACTGAATTTTCAAATCCTGTCAGGGGTATTGTTAGATAAACTGACAGGATATTTGATTGCTTTACTTGGGGTGGGGAAAAAATCTGACGATGTAGGTTGAGAATACGAAAAGAATCTGACAATGTGGGTTAAGGAACGTAATAAGAACCGGGACGCGTGTTAAAGGGTTCCGTTTCCTATCGTAAAACGTCAATTTGCACAGGGAAATGCAAACCATTTCCGCCTTCTCGTATCGATTTTTCGTAGGTATGAGAATTCATAGGCGGAAAATTTCCGTCTAATGTTTAGAGAGGAAGCTAAAGAAGCAGATATAAGCGGAGATATTCCTGTTAACTCCTCTAACTAAGACAAAATCTAAAGATTTGGATCATATAAGCGGAAAAACTCCCCTTATTTTTAAGGAAATATGGGTATTTCCCAATTTAGCAGGATTTTCTCCGTTTATTTTT
>NTXX01000008.1 GCA_002559145.1 Bacillus sp. AFS006103 | reverse complement strand
TCAGGAAGCTCAGGCAGTGGTAGCTCAGGCAGCTCAGGTAGCGGAAGTTCAGGAAGCTCAGGCAGTGGAAGTTCAGGAAGCTCAGGCAGCAACGGAAGCGGCAAAAAACCTCGCCCTAAAGGACCAAAAGGTAAAAAGCATTAACATAAACGACCGATACTTTTATTAGTATCGGTTTTTTTGTCAATCAATTGGTACATATACCTATAAAAAAGGATGCACGACATTCGCCTATGTATAAAATAATAGGTAAAAATCCATTCATATTTAAAAAAATATTTCTAGATACTTGCTGATTTATCCCTTTTCGAGACATTCGTTTAGAACAAGCCCTATCTATAGCACGTACTATAAAGCACAGGACAAGAATTAATAAACTGAAAAATCTCGAAGGAAACTTAAGTGAAGGGAGTAAATTAATTTATATGTATCATCAATCGACGGTAATCATCACTATATTTGCCTTTATACTGACAATGGTCTTGATCTTTATCCGTCCAAAAAATATGAATGAAGCAATCCCAGCAACAATAGGGGCCATCCTCGTTTTTATGAGTGGAAGCGTTTCGATGGTAGATTTACTTGACATAGGCTCAAAGGTAACAGGAGCAGCAATTACTATTATAGCTACTATCGTTATGGCTATCGTACTTGAAAGCTTTGGATTCTTTAGCTGGACAGCTGCTTTAATGTTAAAAATATCAAAAGGATCAGGAATTCGCTTATTTTGGAATACCTTATTACTCTGCTTTTTAATGACTTTATTTTTTAACAACGACGGAAGTATCCTAATTACAACACCCATACTGATTTTAATTTTAAATAGTTTAAAGTTAAAAAACAGGCAAAAGATACCATTTCTCTTAAGTGGTGCGTTAATAGCGACTGCATCAAGTGCTCCAATCGGTGTTAGTAATATCGTTAATCTAATCGCCTTGAAAATAATCGGAATGGATTTGTATCTCCAAACAGAAATGATGTTTGTTCCAGGGGTTCTGGGATTACTATTTTTATCCTATCTCCTATTCCTCGTTTTCAAGAAAGATATTCCAAAAGAAATACGCTTCCATTCCTACTCGATACCACTACAAAAAAACCGTCCATACCATCCTCTACAACAAGGCTCTGAAAGCATATTTAATCAACAAAAGAAACTCATGATCAACATGCTCATCTTTGTATTCATTGTACGGATTAGTCTATTCGTGGCTTCCTTTATTGGCATCTCCGTTTCGTTGGTTGCCGTGTGTGGTTCTGTTATCTTATTGATTTGGAGATGGATCCACTTAAAAATAAACCCTAAGGACGTGGTCGGTAAGATACCGTGGCATATACTAATCTTTGCGTTTAGCATGTATGTCATTATCTACGGATTACACAATATAGGATTATCGAATCTGCTATTAAGCTACCTAAAACCAATCGTTAGTGATAGTTTGCTGCATGCTAGTTTAACCATGGGTGTGATTACTGCCTTTCTTTCAAATATCTTTAACAATCATCCTGCCTTAATGATCTCAACATTGGCCTTGACTGATATGGGACTAGGCTCCTTATTAACGAAAACTGTTTACCTATCAAACATCATTGGCAGTGACATTGGATCGCTCATATTACCAATTGGAACGTTAGCAACTCTACTCTGGATGCATATTTTAAAAACGAATAAAATAAAAATAACTTGGCTCGATTATATGAAAATCACCTTCGTGGTTATTCCTCCAACCTTGGTATTCACTTTAATTAGCTTGTACCTGTGGCTATTACTCGTCTTTGTAAAATGATTATAAGAATGAAAATACCAAGCCTTATACGTTGAATAAACGGAACAGGCTTGGTATTTTTAAATTCTTCGAAGAGACAATGATAATTTTCTTAAAAATAGGAAAGAGCATTTGGGATATTTCTCAATTAATTTGAGCCTTGTTGGTAATATTGTGCCATCATGTCTTCAGGAACCATGCTCCCGCCAGTTGCCCAAACGACATGTGTAGCATTGCTCATTTTATCCAATAACATATTTTTCCGTAAGTAATCCAGCCCGTCTCTATATAAGAAAACAGGTCCAATCATCCCTGCGAGTGCTGAGGGCTCTAAATGAATATTCTCCGTATCGACGAGGTCCTTTAGCAATCTATATAAGTCTTCGTCACTGATGGTATAACTCCCACTAAGGAAAGGTTCAATTATTTTACCGACAAATCCCGAGGGTCTACCGACAGCAAGTCCATCCGCAGCTGTAACATTATCAATCCCAATATCTTGGACAGAAATTTGATCATGGTATCCTGTCATTAATCCGAGTACCATACACGGAGAGTGTGTCGGTTCTGCAAAGAAACAATGGACGTTATCTTTAAATACTTGCTTCAATCCAAAAGCAACGCCCCCTGGACCTCCGCCAACCCCACATGGCAAATATACGAATAAAGGGTGATTTTCATCGACGACGACCTCTAACTGTTTTAACTGATTCTTCAACCTAGAGGCGGCAACAGCATATCCTAAAAATAAATCCTTGGAATTTTCATCGTCAACGAAATAACAGCTAGGATCTGCTTCTGCTTGGATACGACCCTGCGTGACAGCCTCGCTATAGTCGGAATCATATTCAATTACCTGAACATTTTTGCTACGAAGCAAGTCTTTTTTCCATTGTTTTGCGTCCGCTGACATATGGACGGTTACTTTAAAGCCTAATTTTGCACTGATAATACCGATGCTTAATCCTAAATTCCCTGTTGAACCTACTGCGATAGAATATTGGGAGAAGAATGCTCTGAATTTTTCACTAGCTAAAATCGAATAATCATCCTGAATCGTTAGCATTTGATGGGAGAGCGCCAATTGCTCTGCATGTTTGAGTATTTCATAAATACCGCCGCGCGCCTTAATAGACCCTGAAATCGGAAGGTGACTATCACACTTGAGTAATAAATCACCTAAGAGAGGTTGTCCGTTATCCAGCGCCAATTTTTTTTGCATTGAGGGTATTCTTACTAATGGGGATTCAATCATCCCACTGGCTGCTCTGGTTTCCGGGAAAACCTTGGAGATATAGGGAGCAAAGCGATTCAATCTTTCCTCTGCAGCTTTAATGTCCGCTGCAGTTAAAGGAGATTTTTCAATAGCTAATTTAGAATCTTCCAAGTTAGGATTCAACCAAAATATTTCATCTAACGATTTGAGTTTTTCTAATAATGGTAAATTTTGAATACTAAGACTTGTATTTATTTCGTTGTTATTCATTTGGGTCCCCCAGTCCTATTGTAAATAATTATCAATCACGAATAAGAATATAGATAAATTTTATCACAAGATGATTTCGCTGCGTTATTAAATGTATAGTAGTCGCCTGTCTTTAACACTTATTTACCTTTTGAATATGATTTAAATAAAAGGCATGTGAGGGACATGTATTTAGTTGGCTTTTATTCACCAAAGGCAAAATCAGGTGTTACTGAACTGGCTTTATCCATATACAATTGGCTTAAATTAAATACAAATACAGCAGCAGCATTTATTTCTTACGGGAAGTTAGAAAAAGAAGAGACTTCAAATGAGCTTATCCATGAATTTTCAAAACTGTCTCTAACCGAACAAAAACGAAAAGTGAAGTTAATGAAAAACGAGTACGATATTATTATTTATGATGCCTCAAGTCAGCTTTCCGAAGGTGTTTTAAGACTATTACCGATTGTTGACCGATTATTTGTGGTGGGTGAAGAACATACTGATTTTGCTGTCAAACTGCAAAAGATCATTCAATTTGATAAAATCTTTGATAAGAGTGTCAAAAATTTTATCACCCATTTACGTGGAAGCAAAACATTTATTATTCGAGAAAATAAAGAAGATCGTGTCATTGGCTTCAACTATTCAAAAAATGAAACAAATACAATTGGACAAATGGTGTATACAGATTACGTCACGCGCTATTTAGAAGAGAAGTTCATTGAAAAAAATATAAAAATTTTTAAGAAAATCTTACGGATCCCAAAGAAGGACTTGTATAAAGGCTTACATGAATTAGGGATTGATTTTGAAAAAGCACTGCTTTTTCATGAATACGTTTTTCTCCGCGAAGCGTTAGGTCAAGATTATCAAGAAGCACTAGAAAACCTTTTTCCACTTTTAATCAATTCTACCTACAAAGAAATTTTTGAAAAGTTTCAAAATGAAATAAACTTCATCAAGAAAGTAAAATTATTATGATAAATAAAAAATACAGAGCAGCCATTGTTTTAACTCTGTATTTTTTATTTTTTTCTCCACTTCCAATGATTATACTTGGATTTTATCAGGGGATAAATGTACAATCTAATAGTTGAACATTTAATAAAGATAAAAATGATATAGGTGGGAAAAAGAATGATTGCAAAGACGGAAGAGGATTTTAATGGATTGAAAGAAATCGGCAGAATCGTTGCCGGGATTCGTGATGAGTTAGTACAACGAGCGGTACCCGGAGTAACCACTAAAGAACTCGATGATATCGCCGGGGATTTATTTGAGAAGGAAGGCGCCATTTCTGCACCTAAAGGTGAGTACGATTTTCCAGGATATACTTGTATTAGTGTTAACGAAGAAGTGGCTCATGGAATCCCTGGTAGTCGGGTAATTCAAGAAGGAGATCTTGTCAATATAGATGTTTCTGGTTCTAAAAACGGTTATTTTGCTGATACGGGCATCTCAATTGTAATCGGAAAAGGTGAAGAAATTTTAACAAAAATTTGTGATGTTGCGAAAGAGGCGTTTGAAGCAGGTCTAAAAAAAGTAAAACCCGGGTCCAAAATTAGCGGAATGGGTAAGGTTGTACACCAAACGGCCAGAAATCAAGGCTTAACCGTAATTAAGAATCTGACAGGACACGGAATTGGACGAACTATCCACGAACACCCTGACTACATATATAATTATAATGAAACCTCCGACAATGGATTGCTAAAAGAAGGAATGGTTATTGCATTTGAACCATTTATCTCCACACATGATGAAGAAGTGTTTCAACTAGAGGACGGCTGGACTTTTGTAACAGAAAAAAGCTTCGTAGCTCAGTACGAACACACGCTCATCGTCACTAAAAACGGTCCAGTCATATTAACTCGTTAATCAGAATAGAGTATAGAGCCTTCCGTAGGAGTGGTTCTATATTCTATTTATTTTTTTGATATATTAAACCTTATAGTTGATTTTGGCACCCTGTTAATTGGAGCGGAAGGCGCGAAGACTCTTGCGGGAGGACGGGGCAGGGGAGACCCCGCAGGAGCGCAGCGACGAGGAGGCTCCCCGGACCGCCCGCGGAAAGCGAAGCGCCTGGAGCGGAAATTAACCGGCATGTTTAACAGAGCTATTTTTTTAAAAGGACATATACCATTTGCAAGAACCAACACGTTGACTGTACGGTTTAAACTATGGTATAGTTATAGTAACATTAGACTGGAAAGGGGTGAGTAATTTGGGGAGTTGTATCGCATTGGTGAAATAGCAAAATTAAAGAATATTTCCAAACGAACAATTGATTATTACACCCAAATAGGCTTACTAAACCCTATTCGGACGGATTCTAATTATCGATTGTATAGTGATGAGTGTCTTCAAATTTTAAATATGATTGAACATTATAAGAATTTGAATATGCCGCTGGAGGAAATAAAATCTTCGATTGAATTAATTAAGTCAGACAATACGATTGATAAACAAAAAGTGGAAAAACATTTTAAACAAATTGCCAGTATTATGCAGCACCTGAAAGAAGAGATCCATGTGATGGAACCGATTCTGCAAAAATTAAACGATCAACAAAGAGAAAAGTATGTTAATAGATTATCGTCTGACGGGGTCACATTGGCTCAAACATTATTATTACTATTTAGCTAGCAAATGATTAAAATAAACACGTAAAAAACAGGAGGTGTATTCCTTACTTATATCTATTAAGTAAGGAGACCATTGATCATTAGTAATCTACTAATAATAGCACTTTTAATTGCCTTTACAGCATTTTTTGTAGCATATGAATTTGCTATTGTTAAAGTCCGCGGTACTCGTATCGATCAACTCGTAAGCGAAGGGAACAAGAACGCGATCGCGGCAAAAACGATTGTTTCAAATCTTGATGAATATTTATCTGCCTGTCAATTAGGTATTACGGTTACAGCATTAGGACTTGGGTGGTTAGGTGAACCAACAGTAGAGCATATCCTTCATCCGCTTTTAAGTTACTTTAATATGCCTGAATCGGTATCAAGTATTACTTCATTTATAGTTGCGTTTGCATCAGTTACATTTATTCATGTAGTTGTAGGGGAATTAGCACCAAAGACCTTTGCCATCCAAAAAGCAGAAGAGGTCACTTTGTTATTTGCAAGGCCGATGATTCTCTTTTACAAAATAATGTATCCCTTTATCAAAGCCTTAAACGGTTCTGCACGATTTATCGTTGGAATTTTCGGCTTGAAACCTGCTTCCGAACATGAAGTCGCGCATTCCGAGGAAGAACTTCAATTAATCATTTCCGAGAGTTATAAGAGCGGGGAAATTAATCAATCTGAATATAAATACGTGAACAATATTTTTGAATTTGATGATCGAAATGCCAATGAAATTATGGTGCCTCGCACCGAGATTATTGCTTTTGATATTTCACAATCTTTAAACGAATGTCTTCAAATCGTGACGAAAGAAAATTATACAAGATATCCGGTCATTGATGGTGAAAAGGATAACATCGTTGGTATGGTAAACATGAAAGAAGTTTTTACTGAATATATTAAAGGCAAGAATGTTGAAACATCTATACAAGAGTATGTTCGCCCAGTTATCCAGGTAATTGAATCGATCCCAATCCATGATTTGCTTCTGAAAATGCAAAAAGAGCGTGTTCATATGGCCATCCTTATGGATGAATATGGCGGTACGGCTGGTTTAGTCACAGTCGAGGATATCCTTGAGGAAATTGTCGGTGAGATCCGCGACGAGTTTGATGCGGACGAAGTACCTGAAATTAATAAAATTAGTGAAAACAAAACCATCGTTGAGGGTAAAGTTTTAATTGATGAAATTAATGATTTATTCGGCCTAGACCTTGACGATTCAGATATGGATACCATCGGCGGCTGGATATTATCAGAAAAAATGGATGTCGTCGAAGGCGATAAAGTGAGATATGACGATTATGTATTTAAAGTGCTTGAAATCGACGGTTACCATATAAAGTCCTTAGAAATTTTAAAAATTACCAATCAAGAAGCAATAGCGTAAACGCCACTCCCTCTGTTAGACAAGAGGGAGTTTTCTTGTAAAGATCATATTTTTGATTTAAAAAATGAGTAATAAAAAATTCTGATAAAGGCCACCGAGATATAAAGTAAAAACAGAATATTGAGAAAATTAGTCATAAAACTACCCCCCATTCAGTATTTTACTCATTTAAACCATTAATTAGGAATTGCTATAGTTACATTTTATCCAGGTAATACTAAGAAATAGTTGAGTCGATGTTAACCTTTTGTAAAGTATTGTAATATTAATTTTATAGATTAGATGTTTGTATAGTACTTGATCTCAAAATAAATCTTCGGTTGGATCGTATTTAATTAGCGATACACAAAATTTTTTATTCCTTTGAACAAAAATATTCAAAAATCCATATGCTATTAATAGGTTGTAAACTAAAAGAAGACCGCGGCCAATGGACACGGTCAAAGAAAGTCAATTCAAGTGGTAAATGAGTAATTCAACCTCGTCGGCCAAAACAGGGTGGATTATTCTTTTTGTTTATTTCTATTTTTCAATAAAAGCACCTCATTTTTTGGGGTTAAAGTGTTTTCCAATTTGAATAATGGGAATTGAATGGTTTTTATATGCTCCAAGTTTCGATAAAGCTTTTCCCCTTTAGATATTTTCAGCGTCATTTTGTTATTTTGAACCTTTTGGAGTAATCCGATTTTTTCCTCATGGTATCCACCATCAATGATAATTAACTGACTTTCCAACTTTTTTAACTGCTCTTCAAAAGATCTAGATAATGCCGTGGTTCCAGTTTTGCTAGGTGAATTTTGATTAATTAAGGAATAAGGGGTTGTATTTTCCGGATAGGGTATTAGCCATTTTACATGGTTCATCGATAAATACATAATTTTGTAAGCCGGAGAGTGAAAGACAAAGTAATCATTCATAATGCTGGTTAAATACCCATGAATAGATTTATTTCCAGTCACATAAATCTCGACGAACAAACCTTTCGCACTCATTAATATTTTACGATAGGAGATTGAGTCAGAACTAATTGGTTTCTCTGTAGGAGGATCGTAAAATGTATCTTCTCTTTCAATTGTTGAATGTGGACAAATGGGATGTAGAGGAATGTATTATTCCTGCCATCAAATAACACGATGATATCCAATCCGAAATCAATAAGAATCCCTCTGTGAAAATTCCCTCCGGAAATTTCAACCTCAATATATTTATCTCTTAATTCTATTAGGTCAGTATTCATGTTTTTCTCCTTTGCTCGATAATATTATCCTCGCAGTGTTGCACCAAAGAGCCAAGAAACCCAATAATATAAAATAACTAAGGTAAATAGGGTAGCTGACGGGATTACCACCATGGTTATTTTGATATACCGCCACCAACTGATGATTACTTTCCCTTTCCTTACAATATGCATCCACATTAACGTTGCCAGCGTTCCCATTGGCAGTAGCAATGATCCCATGTCACTTCCAATGACGTTTGCTAGATAGGCGACTTTTAAGGATAACAAATCTAGATTCATATTCGTTAACGTGAGGATCTCCACCATAAGTGCAGGGTGATTATTAAAAATGTTTGACAGTACGGAAAGCAGGACGCCCATTAATACACTTGCATGGAGTAGGCTGCCAGAAACCAATGGACGCATAAATTGGATCAACCAGTCGGTTAGACCGATATTAGTGAGTCCGTAGATACATACTAAACGCGAAAATGATAATATACCATGGCGTTTTTTTGATTATATCGGTTGGTGGGATTTTTAAATAAGCCCATCTCCAACCTAAAAGGACAAGAGATCCAAAAACAGCCATAAGCGAGACTGGAATGGACAGAAACGAAGCGACAAAGAGGCTGACACGGACTGCAAACACAAATAGGAGGACGTTGCGCATAAACCTTAAACGATCCTTCTCTGAAGCATGTTTCATCGAAGTCGGCTTCCGTACCTCCTCCTTTTGCATCCGCATTTATCCCTCCCTTCCATCTATACCTGTTGTTTTTTTGTACTGTATGTATATATATCACAACTAAGACAGGCTATAGGTTTGTACCTGTTTTTCCGTAATTCCGCTGAAGTCTAAAGAATAGATAAATAGAAAAGTATCAAAAAATTTAATTTCTAAACGCAAAAAAGAGACCATGGAAGTCTCTTTATTACTTGGTTATGGAAAAAATTGACCGATTGAATCCTGACCTTAACATATTCTGGTTTTATTAAAATATTATGGTTAATAAAGCATTTCAAAAAAGGAGGTATTAACGTGAGTAAGATTAGTAAGGATGATTTTGTAGCGGGGTTTGTACCTAATCATAACCATGGTTCGGTTGATTACACTTCTGTAGCGGGAGGGCATGTTCATCAGTGTCTAGATGTAACTTCGCCGCCCATCCAGACTCAAGATCATAATCATATTCATTATACAGAGGGATATGTTGTATTCGAGAATGGGCATACCCATCAATATAAAGCCTATTCCGGTCCAGCTATACCAGTAGGGAATGGAATGCACGTACATCATTATGATTTTTATACTACAGAAAATGATGGTCATAAGCACCGAGTAAGAGGTATCGATCAACCCGCACCAGGGAATAAATAGTAATTCAATGTCAAAAAGAGGCTAATTAGTTAGTCTCTTTTTGACATTAAATTACTCAATCTTCACTCCTGAATCAAAAACATAAGGCTGCTTAGAACCATTAAACTTGATATTGACATAAATAAAAAATCGTTATAAGATACAATTCGTAACAATTACGATTTGTTAATTCTATTAAACTAAAATTATGGAATAATCATTTGTTTTAAATCGTAATTATTCCTAATTAACGACTATTATGGAGAGGAAAATAGACCATGAAAAGACTATTATGCCCGATAATTATTTTTCTTTTGGTAGTAAGTGGCTGTTCTAATGCTGTACAGACCAAGAGTGAAAGAGTTAGTGAAGGCACAAAAAAATTACAAATTGTTACCACTTTTTATCCAATGTATTATTTTACCCAAAAAGTAGCTGGCAATTCAGCTAATGTAGAGTTACTTATTCCGAACGGTGCAGAACCACATGATTGGGAGCCAACTGCAAAGGATATGGCGAAGATCCAAGATGCAGACATTTTTATATACAATAGCCGATACTTTGAAAGCTGGACTGAAAAAGTATTAAAAAGTATTAATGATTCAGATTTAACTGTTATAGAAGCTTCAAAGGGAGTTGAATTGATGAACGCTTTAGAATCTGAGGAGGAAAATCATTCTGATCATGCGTCTTCAAAAGACCCACATGTGTGGCTTTCTCCCGTGTTAGCCCAGCAGGAGGTCGACACAATTACTAATGCTATCGAAAAGCTGGATCCAATCCATAAAAATGAGTATGAAAAAAACGCAGAGGATTTTAAATCCCAACTTGCTGACTTAGATCACCTATACAAAGAGACAATTAATAAGGCTGAGAAAAAAGAATTTGTGACACAACATGCTGCATTTGGATATTTAGCAAAACAGTACGGGTTAACACAAATTCCGATAGCTGGATTATCCCCAGATGTGGAACCAACCCTAGGTAAATTGAAAGAACTAACGGAATTAACGAAGAAGAAACATGTAAAGGTTATTTATTTTGAGGGACTTACTTCATCTAAAGTGGCTCAAACGTTAGCAAATGAAATAGGTGCTAAAACTGAAGTTTTAAATCCATTAGAAGGATTAACTAAAGAAGAACAAGAAAAAGGATTAGATTATATTGATGTTATGAAAAAAAATCTCAAGGCATTAAAATTATCTTTTTAGAGTAAGTTGTTTTATTGTCAGAAAGAGCCGCCGATATCTCGGCGGCTCTTGTTAATATCCTCTAAAGACATATTCTTCTTTTGGAGCAGAAGTAGTAGCCCAATCTTCTACCTTTAAGTAAGGAATGTTTGTTTTAAAGGGCTGATAATAGATGGTTGATATTTTTCCTTTTACAGTTACCCATTCATCGTTTTTAAATTTCTTGCCGGCAGGCATTTCGACCAGCATACCAAAGACACCTGAATCGGCAATACAATGGATCACACCAAATCGGAACACAAAGATCTGGTTTTTATTTATTGTTTCTGAATCATTGAAAACAAAACCTTTAAACTCGATTTCCTTTCCAAGAAAATCACCGGGGAAGTTATAAATCGTTTCCATCCCTTTTAAATAATTCTTATCATTCAAAATAATCGTTTCTTTGTTTACGTACTTTTTCTTTTCTTTCTTCATTAACACATCATAATCTTCTTTTCCATAATACACACTCGTATCAGGACGCAAAAATTGCTGTTGCATAAAGGAGTCTCCTTTTCCTTCATCGTAAATGGGAAAATGGAAACCTTTTGCTTTTACAATATTTGAATCAAGGGTGGCAATTGGAAAAAATAATCCTGAAATGATGGGAAAAGCGAAAATCGGATAAATTAAAACCTTTTTATACCATTTATCCTCTTTGGCATGATTATGTCCACAATGATCATGGTCACAGCTAGTTTCCTTTGGTTCACCTTTGCTTAGCATAAAGATTTGAACAATCGTTAATACAAGCAGGGCATAACCAGCTGTGGCAGAAAGATAAGAATATTTCATGTTAATGTATTTATTAATATCACCTGTAAGATGCATCTGAAAGAGTAAATAAGTAAAACCAATTAATATTAAGCTTCTTATCATAGTTCCAACTCCTTAAAACAACAAAGAGTATACAAAGACAACAGCAAAAACGGAAGAAACAATCATGAAAACAAGCCGCTTTTTAAATGTTGCAAGCATCATCATTAAATTTTTAATATCTACCATTGGCCCAAACACTAGAAACGCTAATAATGATCCCGTTGAAAAGGTCGTCCTAAAAGATGAAGCAATAAAAGCATCAGCTTCGGAGCAAAGAGACAGAATAAAGGAGAGCGTCATCATCACGATAGAGGATGATGCTTGTCCTTGACCAATCGAAACAAGTGTTGATGTCTTAATATATGTTTGAACGGCCGCTGCAATTAATGATCCAATAATTAAATATTTACCCATGGAGAAGAATTCTTCAACCGCATGCTCTAAGGTCTGCCAGATTTTTTTGAAAAATGGGGTGGTTTTTCCGTCAGAATGGTGAAGATGAAAATGTTCCTTAAAAGGACTCCCCTTAAATCGAAAAGCAATTAAAATACCTACTAGGATAGCGACAACAATAGCTCCAATTGCTCGATATATCGGCATCTTCCAATCACTGCCGAAAGCAATAAACGTTGCAAATAAGACCACCGGATTGATGATTGGAGCTGTCAGCATAAAGGCAATTCCCGCTGAGATTGGGACCCCTTTGGAAACAAGCCTGCTAACGATTGGAACAATCCCACACTCACAAGAAGGAAATAGAATACCTAAGAAACTAGCAAAGATGACGGCTAAGATTTTATTTTTAGGCATGATTTTGGCAATCATTTCTTCGGTAACAAATATTTGAATAATCCCTGATATAAGGACACCTAATGTTACGAATGGCAGGGCTTCAATTAAAATCGAAATAAAAATGGTATTCATCTGTAAAAAAGATTGTGGTAAGGATATACCAAACATCATATACCTCCATTACTCAAGACTCATGGAAAATACTATACTCTTTTCCTACTAATTCGTCCAACGAAAAATTTGGAATAAGATAATTAAATATTACCCTGTAAAAGCTTGCAGAGTATAATGGAATAATTGAGATCCTTGTTGCTTATATTAAATAGATTAAAATAGATAATAAAAAGGGGGATTGTCATGGACTTATTTTCAAGAATAGTGGAAGATAAAATAAAGGAAGCCATAAAAAACGGGGAGTTTGATAATCTACCAGGAATGGGAAAACCATTAAATCTGAAAGATGATCTCCCGGGGATGAGCGCTGAGATGAAAATGGGTTATAGGATGCTTAAGAATGCGGGTTATATATCAGATCAAGTTGAATTACGAAAAGAATTGGTCACATTAAATGATCTCATTTCTGCAGCAACTGATGATAAAGAAATCGAACGGTTGTCAGAAAAATTGACGTGTAAACAGCTTCAGTTTGAAAAAGTGATGGAACAAAGAAGAAAAAATACCAATGTCCGATTTGGGAGTTATGCGGAGAAAATATATGGAAAATTGAAATGAAAGTTCTAGTAGTTAGTCGGAAAAACAAAATAGACCGTTGATGTCAACGGTCTTAGGGTTGTTGTTGGCTATTCCAATATTGAAGTGTGTCTATTTTTCCGGTTGGCTCACTTTTTAACACATTTCCATCTTTGTCTTTATAAACCTCATATTCTTCATAAGTTTCAACGATATACCCATCCACTTTTTCGGTATTTATTAGCTTTTCCTCCAAAACAGGTACATCAGGAGATGGCTCCACATCAACAGGCTGCACCATTACTGGTTGATCGGTCGAATAGGCAAAGTCTTTATTAATAAATGAGTAGGGTGAATCAAGATAGGCGGCAAAACCTAAAGTGACCAATAGGCAGCAAATACTAACAAAGGTTTTTAATTTCATAAACTGGGCTCCTTTTTCACTTACATCCTCGTAACCCATTTTATGCATGTCCGATAAACATATGCCTATTGATTAGTTTTGAATAGTTGTTGTTTTTACTTCGGCTAGGTGCGGGCGAAAAAGTAGAAATAGAATAAATGCTGCCATTGAAATAATCGCACCTGAAATATAAGGAAGCCCGATCGCAAGCGAAAACAGCCACCCACCAAGTGGCGGACCAATAATTCGGCCAAGCGAGTCAAAGGAAGATAGCATACCTGTTGAACTTCCATAACCTGCGCTTGAGGTTTTCGTAATTAAAGAAGAGACACTTGGACGAATAACCCCATTTCCTAAACCGAAAATCGTTAAAAAAAGGGCTGCAGTTGCAAAGTTATTCACCAATAGAATTAGACCAAATCCAAGTGCTGAAACAATGATACCTGCCTGAATAACGCTTTTCTCTCCATATTTCTTAGTCATTCTACCGACTAGGCCGCCCTGTACAAGCGCACTTCCAAACCCCATGATCATAAAAATGTAGCCAAGTTGAGTGGCGTCCAATCCAGCTTTTTTTGCGGCAAAGTAGGCAAAGGTTGCTTCCAAACCAGAAAGTGATAAGGAAATTAATAATTGCACCAAATATAATACAGTAACCGCACCACTAAACGCCTTCCCAAAAGAGAGCTTTTCTTTGCTAACTGTTCCTTTATTTTGTTTCGATTCTTTTAGCAAAAGAAAAACAAGGATCAAGGTTATGAACGAGGAACCACATGCAAGAAAAAAGGGCATATTCAAACTGAACCTTGAAAAAATCCCACCGATCGCGGGCCCAAAAACAAAACCTAAGCCCGTTGCTGCACCGACTATTCCCATTCCTTTGCCACGATTTTCTTCCGTGGTGATGTCTGCAACATAGGCCATCGCTGTAGGCATATTAGCAGAGGATAGAATGCCACCAATAATTCTTGCCGCAAACAGCATCCAAAGCTCAGTTGACATGGCTTGAATCAGAAAGGATAGACCTAGGCCGGCAATCCCAATCATCATCACTGGTTTACGCCCAATTCGGTCGGAAACATGACCCCACATCGGTGCGAAAATGAGCTGCATGAGCGAATAAACAGCCATTAACAAACCTAATTCTGTGGGATTCGCCCCAATTTCTTCTGCATAAAAAGGTAGAACCGGGATGATAATTCCGAATCCAACCATCACCAAAAACATAACTACAAATAAAATCGGTAAAGCGGACTTTGATTGCAAAGAATTTTCACTCCTAGGTGACTTTTAAAGTCATTGATTATACTTACTTCCTACTAATAAGATAATGGAAACCGACGTCTGAAAACAAGCCTCTTCCATCAATTATTTCCTTTGATGGAAATAGTATGCAAAAACCAAGCTAACCTAGGTTATATCACTTACTTAGGAATATGATAGTGAGTAGCTAGCAAATGCTAGTGATAGCTGAATAGAATACTCTTGATAATATTCATAGTTCGGAAGCTAAAAAAAGTGTCCGCAATAAGAGCCATTGCGGACAAAAAATTTTGAAGCTTTATGAAAGACATTTCTTCCGATTCTAGACCGAGTTTTGTCTTTCATCAGCTCAATGAAAGACATTTCTTCCGATTCTAGACCGTGTTTTGTCTTTCATCAACTCAATGAAAGACAGTTCTTCTGAATCTAGACCAAGTTTTGTCTTTCATCAGCATAATAAACTATTTAACAGCCTTTCTCGTGCTTTCTGAAGCAAAGTCAGCAATGACGACGAGAATCATATAACAAAGAAGTAACAGTGTAATTTCGGTATATTGGAAATAGCTCATAGCGAGTTTAAACTCCATTCCAAGGCCGCCTGCACCGACAAAACCAACAACAATCGTGGTCCTCATAATGACTTCCCAACGATATAAGATATAGGTTAGAAATCTAGGTAACACAGAGGGCAGAATCCCATAAAAGAAGATCTGGATTTTGGATGCACCTGCTGTAGCTAAATTACGGATAGGACGAGGGTCCATGTCCTCAATCACCTCTGCCCAAAGCTTGCCAAGTATCCCAAAGTTATGGAGTGCAAGCGCGATTGCTCCAGGTAGCAAACCTGGTTTAAAAATAAAAATGATCATCATCGCCCAAACTAGCTCAGGAACGGAACGAGAGAAGATATAAGTGATGCGGACGATTCCGTAAAGAATCCAGTTATACCATCGCTTTGAAGAAGTTAAGCTTCCATCGGCAATATTTCTAGCTGCCGGAATAACAGTTAGGAAGGCGGCGACCGTCGCAAATCCAATCGCCATTATACTCATTTCCAGCGTTTCTAGTGTGAGCTTCAGTGCTGCTGACCAGCTTCCACCATTAAGGAAGGCAGGGTGCTTATCGTTTATGCCAATTAAGCTGCCAAAAAACTTTTTTGCATATTCGATATTCTTATCCGATAACAATTCAAACAATTGAGCCTTCTCACCAACGGTTATAAATGCCCAGGACCCAATGATTAATAGCATGGCGAATAGGGAAGACCTCCATCCGGAACTGAATCCATTCCGGCGCTTTTGCTCCGTCAATCCTTTTCTTACATAATTGCTCCAAATATCCACAAGCAAGACAAGAGCAATCAGAAAAAACACATAGGCCCAGACTTGATCGTATTTCAAATCTGCGAGAGATAATTGAATTTGATACCCTAAACCTCCAAGTCCGATAAAGCTCATAATGGCTGAAGAGCGAATCGCACATTCGAAACGGTACATCGTGTAGCTGATCATATCTGCCCAAATCAGTGGAAGATAACCATAAAAAAGAATTTGAAGGCGCGAGGCACCTGCAGCTCTTAATGCAGTGATTGGTTCTTCACGCACATCATTTAACATATCAGCAAAAATACGGCCAAGAATCCCTCCATACGGAATCGCAAGTGCAAATATCGCTGCATAGGGGGAAAGGCCGACTGCAGCGACGAAAAGCCATGCCCAAATTAGCTCATGGATCGAACGAGTAAATCCTAAAATACCTCGAAAGAATATTTTTGAAGTAAGTCGGGAAATCCTCCTCGAAGTTAATGTGCCTGATGCAAGAGTTCCAACAACCAACGCATAAATAAGGGCGAGGAACATCCCGGCAACCGCATAAGCAAGCGTAATCCACGCAGATTCGAACCCTTTAATTAATACCTCTGCAGACAAATCAGGCTGAATTAGCCCTTTCAATATTTGCAGCATCGTTGGAATTCCGCCGGCATGGAAAAGGTCTGAATTCCATTGAATCGAGAACAAGCTCCATACGAAGACAGCAATTAATAGCAAGGAAAGAATCAGGCGATTATACCGAACCAATACAGATTTTTCTTTCAACATTTTAACCTTGCTCCTTTAAGCGATAAAGTTCGGCTAACCTGTCGTCTGTCACTTTTTCGGTTGGCAAATCAAAAAGGATTTCTCCATTTTTAAGTGCGATGATTCTTGTAAAATATTTACGAGCATATTCAACCGAATGCAAGCTGGCAATCAATGTTTGTTTTTCTTCAGAAATGATCTTTATCAGCATGGCTAATACATCCTCAGCTCTCGCAGGATCTAGTGAGGCTACCGGTTCGTCTGCCAAAATCACTTCCGGTTTTTGGACCATTAATCTCGCCATCGCAACACGCTGCTGTTCGCCTCCAGATAAAGTGGAGGTTATTTCGTACAACTTATCTGCAAGACCCACTCTTCTAAGTGCATTTAGGGCTACCTCTTTTTCCTGAGGAACAAGCAGCGAGAAGAGAGATTTGAAAAGGCCCCAGTCTGCTAATCGGCCCGCTAGGACATTATGGATAACTGCAATTGAACCAATCAAATCAAATTGCTGTCGAATGACACCAACCTTTTTGGCAAATGGTTTCCCTTTTTTATAGGTTGCTATCGGTTTGCTATCAATTAATAGCTCGCCACTATGGATTGGGACCAGTCCAGCAATTGAGTTTAATAACGTTGTTTTCCCGGCACCACTAGGTCCAATTAACGCAACCATCTCACCCTGCTTTATAGAAAAAGAAAGGGAAGATAAGGCTATCTTCCGCTCAAAGTGTTTCGATATATTTTTTGCATCAATCATTGTTTTTGAAGTCATGTCTACGACACCTACTACTTAATAATCTGTAATTCCTTCGCTACTTGTTCAATCTTTTTATAATTGTCATTCTTCGTTTCAACAAAACGATCCGTTTGGAATAAGTTCGCAATTTCTTTTTGCTCACCAGTAATCGATAGGAGGGCGTCTTTAACCTTTTGCTTTGTTCCTTTACCAAAGTCATCTTCCACATTGCTGTTGATTGTCCAGTTATAGTCATAATAAGCAGGAGTAGTATAGAAAACTTTTACTTTTTTCGTATCCACTTTTCCTTCTTTTACAGCAGCTTCCCAGACCGCTTCATTCAATGCACCAGCTTTAAAGGCACCGGATTCAATTAATTTGTAAGTTGTATCATGTGAGCCAGAGAAATTAGGTTTGCCATCGAAGTCTTTATTGGCATCAATACCAGCCTCAGATAAATAATAACGCGGCATTAAATGGCCGGATGTAGAACTTTCACTGCCAAACGTAAATGATTTGCCTTTTAAATCCGCAAGCTTGGTAATGTTTTCTGATGATTGGGTGATAAACACTGAATGGAACTCAGCGTCACGAGGACGTTGTACAATGGACTCTGCTTCAGGAACAAGGTTTCTAGCTTGTACACTTGTTAAGCCGCCAAACCAGGCCATATGAATTTCACCACGTTGAAAACCAGTGACTAGTGCAGCATAATCAACAGATGGTACAAATTCAACCTTCATACCTGTCTTTTCGCTAAGGTATTTAGCAACGGCAGTCATACCTTTATCTAAATCAGCAGCATTTTGGTCAGGAATAGCCCCAATTTTAAACACTTCTTTTGTTGTTGTTTCTTTCTTACTTTCACTCGTATCTTTATCATTTTGTCCGCATGCGGCTAATGAAAATACAAGAATTGCAAGTATGATGACAGAAATCCATTTTTTCATAAATAATTGCCCCTTGATAGAATATTTTTAGCAATTTAGAATTGCTTAACCTAGTGTATTATAAGTGAAGTATACATAAAAATAAATTCAATTTATCTATTAAATAAATGAAAATTAATCGGTAAATTAGATGGTAATAATTTTAGTAAGGAAAATATAAAAAAAATCCCCTGCACCTGAGCACGGGATTAAACGATTTTTTTACCCTTGTATAATTAACCAATCAATTTGGGCAATTTAAATAAAAAAAGGAAAAGATATGATTGGATTACTAATTGCTATTATTACATTTAATTATCTTGCATTTAAGAAAAATAAGATTTTAACTGTTAATCAAATTGTCCAAATTTGGACTTTCACAATCGCTTTCCAAACCTTGTTTGATGTCTATGTTGAATTCAAATATCATGGATATTGGTATTTTGACAAAGAGATTGATTGGGCTGGATTATTGCCGCATGTGTTCTTAGTTCCAGCTGCAAATATGATTTTTTTAAATTGGTTTCCACATAAATCAAAGGTCATTAAGCAAATTGGGTTTATGATTCTTTTTACCATTGCTTTATTAATTTACGAAGCCGTCACCTTGCTGCCACCTCCTTGGGGTTTCTTTC
Organism: Bacillus sp. AFS006103; assembly: GCA_002559145.1. Lineage (GTDB taxonomy): Bacteria > Bacillota > Bacilli > Bacillales > Cytobacillaceae > Neobacillus. Next base: position 211,886 of record NTXX01000008.1, on the reverse strand, counting down.
ATTATGGCTGGTGGAATCTTTGGCATGCTGTTATACTTGATCCGGTTTTACTCCTTATCCTACTAGGATTTTATAAGTGGATTTGTAAGCTAGAAAAGGATTCCTGTAAATCTCCAAAAAAACAGGAATAATTATTACTTAAAATGCTTAATCAAGCTTACAACCTTGTCCATATAATATTAAAAAAGTATGGAAGGTGTGGATCGGTTGGCAAACAATAAAAATGGAATTACGATTGGAACTATTTCTGGCGGGATTGTAAACTTTGGCGGAGCGGTTTGGATTGCTCCGATATCAGTAACAACGACAACCACAGGGTCCGGAATTGATAATTCAGGTACAGAAGTAAGATCGAGTTCCAGGAACAGTGCTTTATTGCAAAGAAACATAACTGAAATTATCGAATTAATTCAGGCGATGAATAAGAAAAAATAAAGACGATACCATGAAAAAGTATCGTCCTTTGACCTTATTCTTTTCTTTACTTGTTAAGAGGCAATTTGATTATTTACTTGCTTTATCCGCTTGGTTGACTTTGTAAGATTGAAAACAATGTTTAAAAATATGGCGGTAAGGCTCCCTGTAACAATGCCGCTGCTAGTAAGGATTTTAACACCTTCAGGCAGGTGAGCAAACATATCAGGTACAGCCGTTACACCCATTCCCATTCCAACAGAACAAGCAATGATTAGAAGATTTTCTTGGGATGCAAAATCGACGTTACCCAGCATTTTAATTCCATAGGCAATGACCATCCCGAACATCGCTACCATAGCGCCACCAAGGACAGGGGTTGGAATAACGGTAGTAAATGCACCGATTTTTGGAATAAAACCAAGAAATATTAGCATTCCGCCCATCGTATAGATAACGTTTTTGCTTTTTACACCTGAAAGTTGGACAAGTCCGACGTTTTGAGAGAAGGTTGTGTATGGGAAAGCATTAAACAAAGCACCAATCATACTTGCAAGACCTTCTGCACGATACCCTCTTGCTAAATCCTTTTCAGATAATTTTTTACCAGTGATATCGCTTAGAGCGAAATAAACGCCTGTCGATTCTACCAAACTAACAATTGCTACTAGAGTCATTGTTAAAATAGGGGTCCATTCAAAGGTAGGTGTACCGAAATAAAATGGTTTTACCATATGGAACCAAGATGCATCCGCAACTGCTGAGAAATTTACTTTACCCATCAGGGAAGCAGCCACAGTACCGCCAATTAATCCAAGTAAAATGGAGATGGAGCGAATAAAACCTTTCGTAAAACGATAGAGCAAGATAATGAAAAGCAGGGTTCCGAAAGCTAAGCTAATATTCGATAGACTTCCATAATCAGGGCTGCCTAGACCACCCGCGATGTTATTCATTGCGACAGGAATGAGTGTAATCCCAATAATCGTAACAACAGAGCCAGTAACAACTGGCGGGAAGAACTTAATTAACTTGCCAAAGAATTGAGAAATAACGATGACGACCAGACCGGAAATAAGGATTGAACCATAAATGGCGGAAAGACCAAACTGTCCACCAATGGCAATCATCGGTCCCACTGCAGTAAAAGTACAGCCAAGAACAATTGGTAAGCCAATACCGAAAAAGCGATTCTGCCAAACTTGTAAAATGGTTGCAATTCCGCACATTAAAATGTCGATAGAAACCAAGTAAGTTAATTGTTCGCCTGAAAATTTAAGTGCTCCGCCGACGATTAATGGGACGATGACTGCTCCTGCATACATAGCTAATACATGCTGAATGCCTAATGAGGCAATTTTAAAAGGGTGTTGTTTCATTAGATTAATTCCTCCGCCATTTCATTGATATATGTCACTTCGCCATTTGATAGCGAGGCAATCCTTGCTAAAGATTCGACTCTCAAACCAAGTTCCTTTAATCTTTGTGCACCGGGTTGAAAGGACTTCTCGATAACAATGCCAATTCCGACAACCTTTGCACCACTTTGTTGAACAATATCTACTAAACCAAGTGCTGCCTCACCGTTAGCAAGAAAGTCATCAATGATTAACACTCGATCCTTTTCATTTACATATTTTTTTGAAATGGAAATTTCGTTCGTTTCATTTTTCGTAAATGAATGGACTGTAGCGGAAAGTAACTCATCGACTAGTGTCAAAGATTTTCTTTTCCGGGCAAAAATGACGGGGACATTCATTTGTAATCCAGCCATGACTGAAGGTGCGATACCTGAAGATTCGATTGTAACAATTTTTGTAATTCCTTCAGCTTCAAAAATATGTGCAAACTCTTTTCCAATTTCAAGCATTAATTGGGGATCAATTTGATGGTTCAGAAATGAATCAACCTTTAACACTTGATCAGAAAGAATCTTTCCGTCATTTTTAATTTTCTCTTCAAGTAATCTCATGTGTATTTCTCCTTATAAAAAAATAAAAACCCAAAGATCGATTGCCTCACATCAAAAAATGAGTGAGGTAATGACCTTTGGGCTTAATGACCAAAAAGAGAAGGAATTAGTACGCTTTAAATAGAACAGCGTCATTCCCATTACCCACTCATAGTCAGATTGTTAACGGCAATCCGGTAGAAACTTGCGGGCCATATCCCCGCGATTATATGAGTGAACCTTATGAATTTATACATAGTATATGCGCAAAAAAAGATGAAATCAATCATTTTTTATAAAAAAGCGAATAATTTCAAAATTTAAAATGAAATCGTTCGTGTATTGTAAGCGTTTGAAATAGCATAAATAAAAGGCTCACCCAAAGATTGAATACTCATTCATTTTCAGGTACTATAAAAGAGAAATGTTTATTCAGAAAATTCTAAAATGGAGGGTGAGTAATAGTGAAAAAATCTATACCTGAAACATGGTGGAACCAGCTGAAATTACCAGTTATATCGGCACCGATGTTTTTGGTGTCAGGCACCGACCTCGTTAAAAATTGTTGCTTAAATGGCGTGATTGGTTCGTTTCCCGCTCCAAACGCCAGACCTATTGAAGTGCTTGATCAATGGATGGGACAGTTAAATGAAGAGTTGGAGGAGGCTCGTGCGCTCGATCCTCACCGAAAAATTGCTCCATGGGCGATGAATATGGTTGTACATAGTTCTTACAGCCGCCTCGAAGAAGAACTTTCATTGATCAAAAAGCATATGCCTCAATTGGTGATTACTTCCTTAGGCAGTCCAAAACGAGTCGTGGATATTGTCCATGAATACGGTGGATTGGTATTCTCTGATGTTAGTGATTTAAAATTTGCTAAAAAAGCAGCAGAAGCGGGTGTCGATGGTCTGATATTGGTCGCAAGCGGGGCAGGAGGTCACGCAGGTCAAATCAACAATTTTGCTTTCATAGATATGGTGCGAAACTTCTGGGATGGAATCATCGTCCTCGCTGGTTCCATTTCAACAGGAAAGGGAATATTAGCTGCACAAGCAGCGGGTGCTAACCTTGCTTATATGGGAACTCGGTTTATTGTAGCGACAGAAAGTATGGCAAGGGATGAGTATCGGGAAATGCTGGTTGAAGCCACACAAGAGGATATTATCTTAACGGATGCTTTCTCGGGGATCATGTGCAATATGTTAGTACCTAGTATTAAAAAGGCAGGGTTGGACCCAGAGAAACTTGTCAAAAAAGATCAGGTTAACTTTGATGGTATGCAAAAGGAAACCAATGCAAAAGCATGGCGGGATATATGGTCCGCAGGTCATGGGGTTGGAGCAATCAATAAAATCGAATCTGTAAGTGAAATAATTGAAAGTTTAGCAGTGGAGTACAAAGAAGCATTACAAAATATCAATCAATATGCAGGAAAATTGAATTCTTTGTCGGTAAAGTAAGAGAGCCATAGGAAATATTATATAAATAGAGAAGGAACCATTCACTTGAATTGGTTCCTATTTTTAGTGGAAAAGCGGCGATATTTTGAAATTCATCTTCGTTACTTCTTGTGTTTCTCCTTTGAAACCATATTGATTACTTTATAACCAGGTTTCATTTTAATTTTTTTCTCTCCATTATTCGTTGTTACAAGGTACATCGTAAATTTTCGAGGGTGATGTTCCATCCTGTCAATTTTTTTAATGGTCTCTTTTCGAAAATATTTGTGTATTTTCTTCGTTTGCTTTTCGGATTTTTCACCGTAAAGAAAATCATAGGCGAGAATTAATAGAAAAATAAATACCGCGCCAATACTCAGTGTGTAAAGTACAGAATACATAAATGACAAGTGTGACACCCTTTCTATCAAGCAATTGAGCAATCTTTTCAAAGAGTAGTTAAGAAACCATTATACCGTAAAACCATGCCAGTTTTAAACTAATCTATCTAAGAGCTTTTGATTACCAGAACGAAATAACCTTTTTTTGATTTGGGTATTCTAAAAGTATAAAAAAATATTTTTAATTTTTTGTCCACTAGATATGAACAACTTTAAAAAAGTATGATAAAGTATACTTTGGTAATCCTTTGATACCGCTATTAAACAAGGTTATTAATGTCCACCTGAAACGGACAATCGTTTTTTTCGCAAACGACAAAACAGATTCAAACAAATAGAGGAGGAATGGAATATGTCTAGTACTATTTTGGATCAATTTTTAAATGAAAATCTTGAAGATCTAAAGGGAAAAGGTCTATATAATGTCATCGACCCACTCGAAAGCCCAAATGGCCCCGTAATTACGATAAACGGCAGGGAGCTTGTGAATCTTTCTTCGAACAACTATTTAGGTTTAGCAACAGATGAACGCTTAAGGAAAGCTGCCACTGAGGCGATTGAAAAATTCGGAGTTGGTGCAGGGGCAGTTCGGACGATTAATGGAACACTTAAACTTCATGTGGAACTGGAAGAAAAGTTAGCTGAATTTAAGCATACAGAAGCGGCGATTGCTTACCAATCCGGCTTTAATTGTAACATGGCGGCAATTTCTGCTGTCATGGATAAAAATGATGCGATTCTTTCAGATGAATTAAACCACGCTTCCATTATTGACGGCTGCCGTCTATCTAAAGCCAAAATTATCCGTGTTAATCATTCAGATATGGAAGATTTACGAGCAAAGGCAAAAGCAGCAAAAGAGTCAGGTCTTTACAATAAGATTATGGTGATTACCGACGGTGTGTTTTCAATGGACGGAGACATTGCCTTACTACCTGAAATTGTCAAGATTGCGGAAGAGTTTGATTTAATAACCTATGTTGACGATGCTCATGGTTCAGGCGTGCTTGGTGATGGAGCCGGGACTGTTAAGCATTTTGGTCTTTCAGATAAAATTGACTTCCAAATTGGTACCTTATCTAAGGCAATCGGTGTAGTTGGCGGTTATGTGGCCGGTAAGAAAAATCTGATTGATTGGTTAAAGGTCCGCAGTCGCCCATTCTTATTTTCGACCTCGTTAACTCCTGCCGATGTGGCAGCGAGTAAGAAATCGATTGAAATCCTAATGGAGAGTACGGAACTGAACAAAAAGCTTTGGGAAAATGGAGATTATCTAAAAAAAGGCTTGAAAGAGTTAGGTTTTAATATTGGTAACAGCGAAACTCCAATCACTCCATGTATCATTGGGGACGAAGCCTTAACCCAACAATTTAGCAAACGTTTAAATGATGAAGGAGTTTATGCCAAGGCCATTGTGTTCCCAACCGTTCCACAAGGAACCGGTCGTGTTCGTAACATGCCAACAGCTGCTCATACAAAAGAAATGCTTGATCAAGCAATTGCTACTTATGAAAAAGTTGGCAAGGAAATGGGCGTTATTTAATCTTCACTCCAAATGATTAGAATAACGTAAATATAAAGTAATTCACTATTTTTAACATATGTGTAGAGGACGGATAGATCATGAAGAGGATATTAATTACAGGTGCCTTAGGGCAGATTGGATCAGAATTAACTTTAAAGCTAAGAGACATCTACGGTGCAGATAATGTCATTGCTACTGATATTAAAAAGAATGACAGCGAAGCCGCCCAAAGTGGGCCTTTTGAGACCGTCGATGTTACGGATTTAAACAAAATGGTCGAAGTAGCTAAGAAATACAATGTGGATACCGTTATGCATCTAGCAGCCCTTTTATCGGCAACTGCAGAAGCAAAGCCCGTATTTGCATGGAATTTAAATATGGGCGGGCTGATGAATGGGCTTGAAACAGCAAGAGAGTTAAAGGCACAATTTTTTACACCAAGTTCGATTGGTGCTTTTGGGCCCTCTACTCCAAAGGAAAACACCCCCCAAGATACGATTATGCGCCCAACTACGATGTACGGTGTCAATAAAGTGGCCGGGGAATTATTATCGGATTACTATTTCCAAAAGTTTGGTGTCGATACACGCGGCTTAAGGTTCCCGGGTTTAATCTCATATGTTGCTCTCCCTGGTGGAGGAACCACGGATTATGCGGTTGAAATTTACTATGAAGCGGTTAAAACTGGCAAATATACTTCTTACATTGATAAAGGTACGTACATGGATATGATGTATATGCCAGATGCCCTTAATGCCATTGTTGATTTAATGGAGGCCGATTCATCAAAATTAATCCACCGCAATGCCTTTAACGTTACTGCGATGAGCTTTGAACCGGAAGAGATTGCTGCCTCCATTGCAAAGTATGTCCCTGGATTTGAAATCTCATATGCTGTTGATCCAGATCGTCAAAAGATTGCGGAAAGTTGGCCAAATTCCATTGACGCTACCGCAGCAAAAGAAGAATGGGGTTTTAAATACGCATTTGATTTGGATAAAATGACGAAAGACATGGTGGAGAAACTCCGTCAGAAGATATAATATAAAGGAATCCTGGGCTAAGTTAGCTCAGGATTTTTTGTAAAAAAACAACGAAGCACTTAAGGCTTCGCTGTTAACGTGTTACATATAGATATTTGTCTTTTTTCTCGGTAACTCTACCAATAATCGCTGCATATCCTAGTCCATTAGAATGCAGTTTATCGACATATTGAGCCGCTTCCTGTTCACTAATTGCAACGAATAAACCACCGGACGTAATGGCATCACAAAGAACCAACTGCTCTTCTGGAAGGATTTCCTCATAAACCACATCTTCAGCTATCCATTTATGATTCGATTTAGAACCTCCGGGAACCACACCATTTTTTGCTAATTCAAGTGCGCCCTCTAAAACTGGCACCTTTGATAGAGAGATTTCAAAACTCACATTACTGCCTTTTGCCATTTCACTGCCATGGCCAAGTAATCCAAATCCTGTCACATCAGTAACAGCGTGAGGTTGGAAATCTTTTAGTGCCTCAGCCGCCCCTTTATTTAGCATCGCCATCGTTTCTGTTACAATTTGTTCCTGCAAAGGTGTGACCGCACTTCTTTTGATACCGGTTGTAATGATTCCAACACCGATTGGCTTCGTCAATACGAGGACATCACCTGGTTTGGCACCGACATTTTTCCATATTTTATCAGGATGCACTATACCTGTTACGGAAAGTCCAAATTTAGGCTCCTGATCATCAATCGAATGGCCGCCAACGGTAATCGCGCCAGCTTCTTTTACTTTATCTGCCGCTCCTCGAAGTATATCGGCAAGCATTTCGGCACCCAGTTTTTTAATTGGGAAGCCGACAATGTTCATAACGGTTTTTGGTTCCCCGCCCATCGCGTACACATCACTTAATGCGTTTGCGGCTGTGATTTGGCCGAACATATATGGATCGTCGACGATTGGAGTAAAGTAGTCGACTGTCTGTATTAATGCGATGGAATCGGTAATTTGGTAAACACCGGCATCATCTGATGTATCAAGTCCCACTAATAATTCAGGAACAGGTTCTTGTTTTGGTAATTGACGCAAGACTTGCGCCAGGTCCTCAGGACCAATTTTGCAGCCTCAACCGGCTTTTGTTGACATCGAAGTCAGGCGAATTTTTTCTAGTTCACTCAACATGTCCACCTCCATTTTTATAGTATAACTCTTTCAAATTAAATCCGCACGAATGGATATTAAAAATTGCAGTAAAACAGGGAATAGGTTAAAATATAAACACTATCATGATGTAGGAAACACTTTTTTTGGAGGGTAATTTTTATGAAGAACTATCATGTAATTGTTGAATTTTGTATGCAATGAAATTACGCACCAAAGGCCGCGAGTTTCGCGGAAGAGCTATTTAACCATTTTTTTAGAGATATTCAAAAGTTAGAACTGATTCCAAGTTCTGGCGGTGCGTTTGAAGTAACAGTGAATGGTGAGAAGATTTATTCGAAGCTTGATACAGGGATTTTCCCTGATACCGATGAAATGATTGAAATCATATCCAAAAAATAAATAGTAAAACCCTCAAATCCAAACGATTTGAGGGTTTTTTTATAATTTTATTATGTAAACTGTAGCTTAAAAAATTAAGCCACAAGAATACTTAAGGCAGAGTAATGTATCTATTTTTTCCTAAACCTCTATCCCTTTTTGAGATAAATACCTCTAGAATTCCATTGGTAAAGTTGGCGTATACTGCCTGATTAATGACCTGGAATGGAAAATTAATGGAACGGATCCGTTTTTGTTTTCTCACGGAAGGGGGATATTCCATAGCGGTAATGATTAATTTATTTCCTTCAATATATACCTTTATTTCAGAAGCCTCAAATTCACTTAAATTGGCCTCAATAATCCATTCCATTTCTGTTTCATAGAGATCAATCGGAAATTGTGTTTCATCGTAGTAAGATGTAAGTGGATCCAGAAAATAGTTTTCCAGCCACTTCTCCACTAAATCAAAATCAAAAGTTTGATTTTTAATTTGTTTCTTTTTTGACATATCTAATCCCCCTTGCTCGTTTCATTTTATTCACTAGGAGATAAAACGTGAAACGGATGTGTTATAATTGCTATTGTTGAAGCGCCTGTTTGTAAGCTCCAATCATTCATTGGGCACTAAAATTAGGCGAATTACATAGGAAATGAAACAATTGTTAAAGGAGTTTTTATGTTGAAAGAATGGCTACGCTCAATTCCACCAGTCCATGAACTTCAAAATCATCGGAGGTTTTTGACCCTCCTTCAGGTTAGTAAGCTAGATCTTGAGCAGCTTACCAAGCAACTTAAAGAAGTCGTTGATAAAATAAGGGAAGCAATCCTTAATGATCAATGGACAGGCACCATTCCAGGAACCAACCATTTTATTGAAGAGTTATTTACTATTCTTGATGCGAAAGTACAGAAACAGTATTCTTATACATTAGAAAAAGTCATTAATGCGACAGGAACTATTTTACACACCAACCTAGGCAGAGCTAGATTAAGTGAAAATGCAATCAACCATGTAATTGACACAGCCAGGAACTATTCAAATCTTGAGTACAAGCTTACAGAAGGGGAGCGAGGTTCAAGACATAGTCATGTTGAACAATTAATTAAGGATATCACGGGTGCAGAAGCTGCCATGGTGGTTAATAATAATGCATCTGCTGTATATTTGGTCTTAAGAGCCCTAGCCGACGACAAAGAAGTGATTGTTTCAAGAGGCCAGCTTGTTGAAATCGGAGGATCTTTTCGAATCTCATCCATAATGGAAGAGAGTGGGGCACAGCTTGTAGAAATTGGCACCACGAATAAGACACATCTTTTTGATTATGAAAAAGCTGTTAGCTCAGAAACGGCGATTATCATGAAGGTCCATACTAGCAACTTTAAAGTGATTGGATTTACCAAATCTGTTGAAACTGATGAACTTGTTAATCTTACTAAGCGGTTGGATGGTGTCATCTTTTATGAAGATCTCGGAAGTGGTGCGTTATATGACTTCAAGAAGCACGGAATTGGTGAAGAACCGGTTGTAAAAGAGGTCATGGAAACAGGGGCAGATGTTGTAACTTTTAGTGGTGACAAGCTCCTAGGCGGCCCGCAGGCCGGCATCATTGCTGGCAAAAAAGAAATCATTGATCGTTTAAAAAAACACCAGTTAGCACGGGTGGTGCGGGTTGATAAGATGACATTGGCTGCACTTGAGGGGACGTTAATTGATTATGCCCGCGGAGAAAATGGGTTAGTAAACATTCCGACCGTCCGCGATTTATTAGTTACTTCTGAAGAATTAGACGTACGATCGCAGTCTTTTGTTACAAATTTATTACAGAATACTGGAAAATATGTTACAAAAATTACAAAGGGAACGAGTCAAGTGGGTGGGGGGACTATGCCGGATGTAGAGCTTCCTACTACTGTTGTGACCCTAAAACATCGTGAACTGACAGCAGAACAGCTGGGAAGAAAGCTTCGAACCGAAGTAAAACCGGCAATTGTTGGACGGATTCAAAAGGATGAATTTATCATTGATTTACGTACGGTGACTGCCGAAGAGGAAGAGTACTTACTTCAGGCTCTAATCAAATTTAGCGAATCATAAGAGCGGACAAAATGCCCTGCACTTCAACCAAGTGCAGGGCATTTTTATGGGCAGTTACTTACGCGATTTTACATATCATGGTGTGAATTATGTTTGGCTCTGGTATGATTGCGATTCTTAACTTTATGAGAACCGCTTAATGGTTCAGGCTGCCCTGATTGTTTTGGTGCATTTTTTCGCATGTCTTTGCCATCGTTTTTGTTCATATTTCATCCCTCCTATTATGTTAGGATGCAGTGATAAAGTCCTTTTATACCGTATATTTTTTGTTATTCTGTGCAATTTAACGGTAAACAAAATGAAGGAGTGAAGGAAGAACAATGGATAAATTCCCATATAATAAAGATAAACAACAAGCGTTTCAAGCCGCACAGCAGGGCTATGAGAATGCACAAGGACTATATGAAACAATTGTAAGTGATAGTGCAGGTTATGGTCATCAACTCAAACATCTCAAAGACGAAGTCAATGAAGCTTATCAGCAGATTCAAAATGCACTAGAAGTGGCCTCGGAGCATCAACGGTCACAACTTGAGCGTTTTCAACAGGATTTACAAGGCATGGTGACAGAAGTAAACCTGACAGAATAGAAAAAGCAGGCGGGAAGATCCGCCTGCTTTTTTGAATCCAGCTTCAGCTCCGCTATACGGGCGCTTGCACTTTTTGTTATTATTGATTCTTTTTACGTTTCTTGTTGTTCATTCTTTCTTTGGCGGTTAATGCCGGTTCACTGGCCATTTCCTCATTAAAACCTGACCCTTTTCCTTGCCCTTTGGCTGCATTCATTCCTGGAATTACATGATTAGATTTTCGTTTCACCATTCTAATCACCTCCTACACTTTTACTATTTCCTCCATAGCAAAAAAAATGACAAAGAAAAGGTTTTTTGAGATAATTAACAATGAAAAAGATGGTTTTCCCATGTCTTTAATTACATAAGCACAATTAGCGTTTTTTGAATTTTCAGAACAAAAATGCATAAAAGGCATAAGTAAAACTTATCAATCACAATAACTTTCTTGTTATTTACTTATGTAATCGCTTGTATTAAGATTAGAATTGTGAGAAAAGTTAAACAGGATGGGAAAATTCAAACTTTTCAACTTTTCGTTAATTTATGACGAATTTAGGGGGTTTTTTTCATGGTAAAAAACGATGTATTTAACGCACGAACTTCCTTTGAAGTGAACGGTAAAAGTTATAACTATTACCGCTTAAGTGCACTTGAAGAGGCAGGAATTGGGAACGTTTCAAACTTGCCTTACTCTGTAAAAGTCCTTCTTGAATCTGTACTACGCCAATTAGATGGCCGCGCGATTTCAAAAGAGCATGTTGAAAACTTAGCAAAATGGGGCACAAATGAGCTAAAAGAAGTGGACGTACCATTTAAGCCAGCTCGTGTTATCCTTCAAGACTTTACGGGTGTACCAGCTGTTGTTGACCTTGCTTCTTTAAGAAAAGCAATGGCAGACCTTGGCGGAGATCCTGACAAAATCAATCCTGAAAAAACAGTTGATCTTGTCATCGACCACTCCGTACAGGTTGATGCCTATGGTGCTGCTGATTCCTTAAAAATTAACATGGATTATGAATTCGAACGTAATGCTGAGCGCTACCAATTCCTAAGCTGGGCGCAAAAATCATTTAATAATTATCGTGCTGTACCGCCTGCTACTGGTATCGTACACCAAGTAAACCTTGAATACTTAGCAGATGTTGTCCACGTTGCTCCAAACGCTGACGGTGAATTAGAAGCATATCCTGATACATTGGTTGGTACAGACTCACATACAACTATGATCAATGGACTTGGTGTTCTTGGCTGGGGTGTGGGTGGAATTGAAGCTGAAGCAGGAATGTTAGGTCAGCCTTCATACTTCCCTGTACCAGAAGTTGTCGGTGTTAAGTTAACAGGTGTGCTTCCAAACGGTGCAACCGCAACTGACCTTGCATTAAAAGTCACTCAAGTTCTTCGCAGCCATGGGGTTGTTGGGAAATTTGTTGAGTTCTTCGGACCAGGGGTTTCTGTACTACCACTTGCAGATCGTGCAACGATTGCAAACATGGCACCTGAATACGGTGCAACTTGTGGTTTCTTCCCAATTGATGATGAATCACTTGCTTACATGCGCTTAACAGGCCGTGAAGAAGAGCATATCAATGTAGTTGAACAGTATTGCAAAGCAAACGGATTATTCTTCGACCCAGCTATCGAGCCAGTTTATACTGATGTAGTTGAAATCGATCTTTCAGTTATTGAAGCGAATCTATCAGGTCCAAAGCGTCCTCAAGATTTAATTCCACTTTCAAAAATGAAAGAAGAATTCGTGAAAGCTGTTTCGTCTCCTCAAGGAAACCAAGGCTTCGGCTTACAAGCAGATGAACTTGATAAGTCAGCTGAAGTGAAATTCAACAACGGTGACGAAACAACAATCAAAACTGGTGCAGTTGCGATTGCTTCAATTACAAGCTGTACAAATACATCTAACCCTTACGTACTAGTAGGTGCAGGACTTGTTGCAAAGAAAGCCGTTGAATTAGGAATGGAAGTTCCAAAATTCGTGAAAACTTCTTTAGCACCAGGATCTAAAGTTGTAACTGGATATCTTCGTGATTCTGGATTACTTCCATATCTAGAACAAATCGGCTTCAACCTTGTTGGTTACGGCTGTACAACATGTATCGGTAACTCCGGACCATTAAAAGAAGAAATTGAAAAAACAATCGCTGAAAACGATCTTTTAGTTACATCTGTCCTTTCAGGTAACCGTAACTTTGAAGGACGTATTCACCCGCTTGTTAAAGCAAACTACCTTGCGTCACCACCATTAGTTGTCGCTTACGCGCTTGCTGGTACTGTAAACATTGACTTTGCTAAAGAAGCAATTGGTAAAGATAAAGATGGAAATGATGTATTCTTCCAAGATATCTGGCCATCAACTGCTGAAGTAAATGATGTTGTTAAACGCACGGTTACTCCTGAACTTTTCCGCAGCGAATATGCGAACGTTTTCGGTGATAACGAGCGTTGGAACGAAATTAAAACAAGTAATGAGCCTTTATATACTTTTGATGAGGATTCAACTTACATCGCAAACCCGCCTTTCTTTGAAGGCTTATCACCAGAACCAGGTACAGTTGAACCATTAGCAGGACTTCGTGTAGTTGGTAAATTCGGTGATTCTGTAACAACTGACCATATTTCACCTGCAGGAGCAATTGGAAAAAATACTCCAGCTGGTAAATATCTGCTAGAAAAAGGCGTGGCAATCCGCGACTTTAACTCTTACGGATCTCGTCGTGGTAACCATGAAGTAATGATGCGTGGAACATTTGCCAACATCCGTATTCGTAACCAAATCGCACCAGGTACAGAAGGCGGAGTAACGACTTACTGGCCAACTGGCGAAGTTACATCCATTTACGATGCTTGCATGAAATATAAAGAAAACGGCACTGGCTTAATTGTCCTTGCTGGTAAAGATTACGGAATGGGCTCTTCACGTGACTGGGCTGCGAAAGGAACAAACCTTTTAGGCATTAAAACAGTTCTTGCTGAAAGCTTTGAACGTATTCACCGTTCAAACCTTGTGTTAATGGGTGTGCTGCCACTTCAATTTAAAGAGGGCGAAAGCGCTGAAACACTTGGTTTAACCGGAAAAGAAACCATCGATGTTCAAGTGGATGAAAACGTTAAACCACGTGACCTTCTAAAAGTAACGGCAACGGACGAAGCGGGCAACAAGAAGGAATTTGAAGTACTTGTTCGTTTTGACTCTGAAGTTGAAATTGATTACTACCGTCACGGCGGAATTCTTCCAATGGTTCTTCGTGAAAAATTAAAAGCTTAATAGTGAAAAACACCATGCCAACTGGCATGGTGTTTTTTTAGATGTCGAAAAACATTCGCTAGACTTTTAATATGACATGTTTATTGATTGGCGCTCCAGGCACTTCGCTTTCCGCGGGCGTGCCGGGGAGCCTCCTCGTCGCTGCGCTCCTGCGGGGTCTCCCCAGCCCCGTACTCCCGCAGGAGTCTTCGTGCCTTCCGCGCCAATCAAAAGTGTAGTATTTAATTTACACTCTTTAACTCATTTAAAAAATACACCCTTCGCTGAAAGAATATTGTTTCAATAGATCCGCTCATTGAAATAAGAGATTCGCCCATAAAACTGTTAAATTCGCTCATTGAGACCCAATATTCGCTCATAAAACTCTAAAATTCGCTCATTAAAAGAAAAAACGATTAATATATCATCAATGTTCAAATGTTGAAGTGTAATTTTACACAAAATATTCTTTCTATTTATTTGCACATTGATTTATATCAACATTATGTTTAAAAAAGCAAAAAATATTAAAAATAGGTTTAAGCCAGAATAGTTTAGCCATTGTGAATGAATTTGTGTCTATTGAACTTATATCAGTAGATTTATTAGTAAAAGAAAAAGTGTGTTGCAATACTTTAGGTTTATTTGAACCCCTGTTGATTGGAGCGGAGGGCACTCGACTCCTGCGGGATAGAGAGGTCACGGGAGACCCCGCAGGCGCCAAAGGCGCCGAGGAGGCTCCCGGACCTCCCCGCGGAAAGCGAGTGCCCGGAGCGGAAATCAACAGGCCAAATTAGCAGGTACCATAAAAATAGAAAGTTGGTGTTTATTTAGCGGAGGAATATTTGACAAATCAAATGATTCTCTCATAAAATAATACTATTAAACGAAAAGGAATGGTAAAGAGGCATGAAGTTTTAATCTTATTTTTTCAGACATGATTCGAATAACGAAAAATGTTGAACCTGAAGAATAGGATTAATCTGTCCTTTTTATGTCCTAATCGTATAAATGCGAACACAAATAAACCTTTACAGGTCTTTTTGTTGTACCTCTAAACGATGACATAAATCTCTCTTCAGGTTCAGATGAAGGGAGTTTTTTTATGCATACAAATCAAAGGACAATCATAAAAGTAATCGGCTTAGAAAAAAGTTTTAATTTAAGGAAGGTATTAGACAATATCCAATTTGAGATAAAGAATGGGGAACGAATTGGCCTTGTCGGATTCAATGGCACTGGAAAGACAACACTGGCCAATATCCTGTTTGGAAAAATCACTCCCGATAAAGGAGTCATTGAAAAATCAAGCGACTTAACGATTGGTTACTTATCACAATCGATTGATTATGAGATCAATGATTTTCATCAGTCATTAGCAGGAAGTACATCGAAAGGTATATTCCAGCATGCCAGTGAGTTAGGTCTTCATAAGGTCTCTGACTGGGAGGAAGATCGTCTCAATCATTTAAGTGGAGGAGAAAAGTTAAAACTCGCATTATCAATGGTTTGGGCAACAAAACCTGACTTATTAATTTTAGATGAACCGACCAACCATTTAGATTTTAAAGGAATTGAGTGGCTGGTAACCGAACTAGAAAAATTCCAAGGTCCTGTCTTAATTATCTCACATGACCGGCATTTTTTAGATAAAACTGTTAAACGTGTGTTCGAAATAGAACATGGGAAGCTCCACTTTTTCAATGGTAACTATAGTGACTATCGTAAAGAAAAACAGCATCGGATGGAAAATCAGCAGCATCAATATAGTGTCCAGCAGCGCCAAATGGAGATGGTTGAGTTACAGATGGACCAATTAAAGTCATGGTCAGAAAAGGGACATCGGAATTCCACAAAACAAGGCCGGGATTTTGGTCCAAAAGAATATCACCGTGCCAAGGCAAAAAAGCGAGACAATCAAGTGAAATCAAAAATGAAACGGCTCCAAAATGAGCTTGAAAAAAATAAGATTGAAAAACCGGCAGAAGAAGTCCAAATAAGGTTTCAGTTTGACGCACAAGGGAAGAGAGGTAAACGAATAATTGAAGCCAAGCGCCTAAAGAAATCTTATAAGGATAGGACCCTTTTTTATAACGCTAACTTTTATATTAATCACGGAGAGCGAGTGGGTCTCATAGGGGAAAACGGCTGTGGGAAAACGACTTTAATCCAAATGATTTTAGATCAAGAGTCATATACTGAGGGCGACTTATGGAGGAGTGACTCGATAAAAATTGCCTATTTAAGTCAGGATGTAGATGATTTACCGTCAGATAAAACCTCCATTGAGGCACTTGGGTACACAGATCAAGAGAGTGTTCTTAAAGCGAGAACCCTTTTAGCTAACTTAGGCTTAAAGGAAGCGATAATCACTAAACCAATCGGAACGTTAAGTTTGGGAGAACGCACAAGAGTAAAGCTGGTTGACATGTTAATGAAAGAATATGATGTTCTTATCCTAGACGAACCTACCAACCATTTGGATTTGCCAAGCAGGGAGCAGCTTGAAAATACGCTTTCGGAGTTTACCGGTACGATTATTACGGTTTCCCATGACTATTATTTTCTTAATAAACTTTGTAAACGGCTATTGGTATTTGAAAACCAGCAAATTCAACGATTTGAAATGAAACCCGAGGAGTATTTTAATAAAGATGAAAAGAAAGTAGGGAACGATGAAGAAGCATTACTGTTAATTGAAAACAAAATTGCAATGATATTGGGGGAACTATCAATAATTGATCAAAAAGATCCAAAATATCGTGTTTTAGACCAAGAATTTAAAGAACTCCTTAAGCAAAAAAGAGAGCTTATTGGATAAATTCACAAGAGAGCGGTTTATCTGCTCTCTTGCTTTGTTTTTTAATTACTTTTTACCTAATAAGGTTAGCAGCTCCTTTTCTCTTTCTGTCCTCATCCCGGATTTCCAATCGTAATCAGTCAGGTGGCGTGTCTGTTCCCATTCATGGATATCAGTTAGGCTTTCCTTTAGCGGTCTAAATGACAATCCACTATTGATTGCTTTATCAATAGTGATCGAGAAAGCCCCTTTCCAAGGCTCTTTCGTTTCTTGGGATAGGGGATAATTCTCTGGAACCCAGAGAGGCATTTCCGTCCACGGTGCCACTTGTTTATCTAATAGGAATTTCTCATCTGCCCAAACCACTTCTGCATTTGATCCAGTCACATCGATACATGAATCAACAAACTCTTTTATCGTAAGCGGGTAATTAGGACCTGTAGCATTGAAGGTTCCTATGGAATCCTTTTCTTCCATATCAAGAATCCAATTCGCAAGGTCCTTATTGTCAATAATCTGGACACGACGATTTGGGTTTCCTGGGGCTAACACCTTACCGCCTTTTGCGATTCTATGGATCCAATAGGGAACACGATCGGTATAATCATTCGGACCGATTAACTGACCTGCACGCACGTTTAACACTCGTCCAGGCATATTTTTTTCTGCAATCTGCTCACATAGCGCTTTAAAATGCCCGTAATATTCATATACGGGGCCGTCCGAATCCATTGAGAGTTTATTGGCTTCCTCGATTGACATGTCTAAGACAGGGTAGTTTTCATCCAAATTTTCTTGAACCCAGTCTTGGTACACAGAAATACTTGAGATAAATGTATAATGTTTTACTTGATCCTTTAATAAGTTGGTTGTATTCTGGACCGTGTAGGGAATAAATCCACTCGTATCCAAAACCGCATCCCAGTCACGGTTTTGAAGCGCTTTCAAATTACCAAACCGATTTCCAGTGAGGATTTCAACGTCCTTTATTCCCGGATTTTGAATTCCCCGATTAAAAATAGTCACTTCATGATTTCGTTTCAAAGCCTCTTCCACAAATGTTCTCCCTAAAAAGCGGCTTCCACCTAAAACAAGAATCTTCAAAAGAATCCCCCTCCAGTCTTGCTTTTATTCTAACAAATTTTCTAACAATTGAGTTAAAACATCTTTAAAAATAATAATTCTTTAAATTGTCACAGTTTCGGCATATCCAAGTTTTGTTTCACCTAGGATTATAGTGTAAAATCGATGTAGCAAAGTATGAGTAAAGGAGGATTCGGGGATGATTAAAAAAGTCATTGCTGCAGTAGTATTAGTTACCTTACTTACAGTAGCGATTGTTCAGGCAATGGATAAAAAAACAGAAACTCCCGAAACTACAAGTCAAACAACAGCCAGTCAAGATGGTCTCGCTATAGGAGCAAAGGCACCTGATTTTGAACTCAAAACATTAACAGGCGAGAAAATAAAGCTTTCTAATTTAAAAGGAAAAAAAGTAATGCTTAACTTTTGGGCAACTTGGTGCCCGCCTTGTAAAGCAGAAATGCCTGCTATGGAGCAATTTTCCAAACAAATGGAAAAGGATATCGTTATTTTGGCGGTGAACATTGATCCACAATTAGATGTCCAAGGGTTTGTTGATGAAAATAAAATCACTTTTCCAGTCCCTCTAGATGTCGATGATAAAGTGAATGAAACCTATCAAGTACTTTCCATTCCGACCACCTATTTTATTGATAGTAAAGGGATTATCCAGAATAAATATATCGGTGGAATGAAACTTGAAGATATGAAGGATTACACAAAAAAGCTTAAGTAACCTAAGACATTGGATTACTCCAGTGTCTTTTTCTATGGAAAAGGGGCGGAGCGCCGCATAAGTTAGTCAAATTAACAAGTCCGAGTAAGAATAAAAATTTTCCAGGGATATATGAAGTGTAGCTTTGCTCTGCTCACACCGACTTTAATGAATGCGCTTTTCTTTAAAATTTTCAAAAAGTTGTAATAATTGCAACCGTTTCCGGGCATAATAACTGTTAGAATAGTAAATAAGGACGGTGATACCATTGAGAAAACCTAGAAAACGCTCGTTTGCAGAGCTTGTATCTGAAAATAAATCACAACTTTTAAAAGATCGTGCTGCAATTGAAAAAATTGAACAGCGCTTAGAAGAAAAACGTCTTGGCAAAGCTGAGTAACTAAAAAAGTTTACCAATTATGTTTTCCTTCCAAATGGACAAAATGTACATAAGGAGGGATTAGACATGGGTAATCCGAAAAAAGATAGCAAACATTTTGTACCTAGCCATACTGGCACACAACCAAGAGGATTTAATGGGAATAAGGGTAAAAAAATGAATGATACATCAGGCCAGCATGCTCAAGTAATTCAAACAAAAGGTGAATAGGTATAGATTATAAGACTCAATAGGCAGAAGCCTGTGGGTCTTTTTTGTTTCTATAAAATAAAATTTTCTTTGTTTATTTTTTCTACTCCGTAACAAACTATATCTGTACCAAAAAGACCAAGGAGGAATTACAATGCCATATAACAACAAACCGAATCCGGATGATCGTAGTGATAATGTCGAGAAACTCCAAGCGATGATTCAAAATACGGAAAATAATATTGAAGCAGCTGAGGAATCATTGGCTTTAACAGATAGTGACACCCAGCGTCAGCAAATTGAAGCAAAGAATGAACGCCGACGTGAAAGCGTCGACTCCTTCCGTTCAGAAATTAAGGATGAGTCAGACAACCAACAAAGCTAAAAAAGTGGAAGACCTGTTCATTGTGGACAGGTCTTTTGTTTAGGTATGGAGTCACTGTTATGGTAAGATAGAAAGGAAAATTTGAAGAAGAAGTGATAACCATGAGACAACTCGTAAATAATCAGCTCACTATAAATGAAGAAAAATTAAAGCAATGGGATATTGAATTCAATGACAACGGATATATTTCAGATGAGAGTGTATTGATTTCCACGTTAACGACGGAATCCAACCCAGTTATTTTATCAAAACTGTTGTCACTAGCCGCTTTATCGCGAATTCGACGTAATAAACAGGATAAAATGGCAGTAGTATGGCTTGAAAGAGCGCTTAATCTCTACCCCGATAATCAATTAGCAAAGGAATATATGCTCCAATCTGATTGGAAGAAGTTTGAAGATTCACTTTCACCGCTTACCTTTCCTGCAATTAGGGAAACGGATAATCGGACCGCTAAGAAGAAAACTGCGGAACAATACATAGAAGTGTGTCAAAGCTTTTTAGTCCAAGCCGATGAGATTCAAAATAAGTTAGAAGCTAAAAGAGACCTATCCTCGAAAATAATAAATCAGGTTTTATATCTAAAATACAATCTTCTCTCTGAACTATTGGCATCGGTGATAGAAGAAACCGGTAATTTGTATAAGGCGGCTGAGGAGTACGACCAATCCATTACTGGTGTATTCCATACTTCCACCTATTATGATGATTTAAAGTTACATTTAGCGAATCTGGAGGAAATCAAAGAGAATTGGCAAAGGCAATTTATTGAAGAACAAGCCGAGAGTCTCCCAACACGAAAAAATGCCCTAGATCAACTGAATGAAATGATTGGAATGGATTTTGTTAAAAATCGTGTCAATGATTTTTATCGGTTTTTAAAGTATCAAAAACAGCGAAAAGAACTGGGCTTTCAAATGAAGGACGATCTGAGCTTGAACATGATTTTGACAGGAAATCCGGGTACTGGAAAAACAACACTGGCCCGGTTACTTGCGAAAATATATCATGAATTAGGTGTCTTGCCTCGTGAAGAAGTGATCGAGACAGACCGATCACAGCTTGTAGGTGCATTTGTCGGCCAAACAGAAGAAAACGTCCGAACCATTGTCGAACGTTCCATTGGCGGGGTGTTATTTATTGATGAGGCCTATAGTCTAAAACGCGAAGGGCAAACAGGCAATGATTATGGTCAAGCGGCCATTGATACACTCGTTTCGCTGATGACTGGGCATGAATACGGTGGGAAATTTGCCGTGATTATGGCAGGCTATCCCGAGGAAATGCGTTCCTTTCTGGATGCAAATCCAGGTTTACGAAGTCGTTTTCCACAATCGAATCTCATTCATTTACCAAATTATTCAAATGAAGAGTTAATAAGGATTGCTGAACAAGTCGCTTCGGATAATGATTATTTCCTCAGTGAGGAAGCTAAGACCGAAATCAACCAACGGTTAGACCGGGAACGAGTCGATGATACTTTTGGAAACGCAAGGACTGTTCACAATATTGTTATTGATGCAATCTTTAAGAAGGGGTCTGTCAAAGAAGTAAATAAAGATAACATACTTGATTTTATTGTTTTGAATAAAGAAGACTTTCTTTTAGATAAAGAGGAAAGTTCTGAGTCGCCATATGATAAATTAGCCCGGCTTATTGGTTTAGAAGCATTAAAGGTGGAAATGAGATCACTTATCTCGTTTGTAAAAATGCAGCAATACCGGTTGAAAAACGGGCTGCCGCCTGTACCGATTCAGCTTCATGCGGTGTTCACTGGAAACCCCGGTACAGGAAAAACAACCGTCGCTAAAGTATATGCGGAGCTTTTAAAGGAATGCGGCATCTTAAAAAGAGGCCATCTAATCGTGGCTAGTCGAGCAGATTTTGTAGCGGGATATGTGGGTCAAACGGCAGCAAAAACAAAGAAGAAAATTAAGGAGGCACTCGGAGGCGTCTTATTTATTGACGAGGCCTATTCCCTTTTTAGTTCCACAACAGGTGATTTTGGTAAAGAGGTTATTGATACCATTGTTGATGAAATGACCAAGCATAATGAAAACTTAGTCGTTGTCTTGGCTGGATACCCACATGAAATGGACTTGCTCCTTGAAAGTAATCCAGGTCTACGTTCACGATTTAAAAAATTCTTTTTATTTCCTGACTATACCCCGGAAGAACTGCTTGAAATCATGGTCGTTTATGCCGAAAGTTTTCAATATCAATTAACAGAGGAAGCTAAGGCGCTGTTACTTCAAAATATGAATGAGGAATCCTATAAAGGGAACGGCCGTTTCGCCACAAACCTGGTCGATGAAATGATCCAAGCGCAAGCCTCTAGACTAATGGATTCAGAAGAAGATGAACATCTGTTTGAAAAATCCCTGCTTCTTGAAGTAGAGGATGTCCTCATGGCAATTAGTAAAAATGTATAATACTATCGAGTGAAAAGGTTGTGACCGGGTGGAAAATTTATTTACTTCGACTAGAGAAATTCAGCTCTATTATGCTGATACAGATATGATGGGTGTTATCTATCATGCAAATTATTTAAAGTTTTTTGAACTCGGAAGAACAGGATTAATTGAAGACCTTGGATACAATTATCTGTCTATGGAGGAGGCAGGTTTCTATTCACCTGTCTATGATATTCAAATTACCTATAAAAAACCTCTACGGTATGGTGATAAGGGTTTTGTAAAAACGTGGGTAGAATTAAATGATGGCATCAAATCTGTTTATGGTTATACGATTACCAATGGGGACGATGAAATCTGTGCCGAGGGGAAATCAACCCATATTATCGTCAAGAAAGAAAATTTTAGACCCACTTCATTCAAAAAAGCCTTTCCTGAATGGTATTTAAAATATGAAGAAATTAAGAAGAAATAACAAAAGGGCTAACATGTAAATTGAGGTGATATAATTGGCTTTTGGAATAAAAAGGCAGGAAGTCATCAAGTGGAAAAGAAATATTGATCATGGCGAAATAGCCTTTTTAACCCATTATTGGCTTGATGACCGATTTCCCGGATGTAAGACAGTTACGAAGGTTGGCTGCAATGATCTTGAAAAATTAGCTACTTGGGGAAAGAAACATGGTCTAAAAAAAGAATGGATTCATCATAGGGTCGATGGCTATTCCCATTTTGATTTAATTGGGGAAAGGCAAAAGGAAATTTTGCTAAAAGAAGGCTTAGTTGAACACATTTGGATAGACAAAAAAGGCTCACTTGAAGA
This sequence comes from Bacillus sp. AFS006103, assembly GCA_002559145.1. GTDB lineage: Bacteria > Bacillota > Bacilli > Bacillales > Cytobacillaceae > Neobacillus. The sequence goes on along the minus strand of NTXX01000008.1, from coordinate 188,883 downwards.
TTAACTATCTTTCAAGTGAGCCTTCTGTTTACTTCTAAAGCCATTAATTAATATTAAATAGGAATTACCATCCAGCCGAAAATTAATAAAAGTGTAGTTACTGAGAAATGAACGACTACCGATGGGAAGATACTTTTAAATTTAATGGTAAGAAATCCAAGAAATATCCCTAGTAACATATAAGAAATAGATAGAATCAGTGAAAATCCAAACATGGTCGTGTGTAAACCAAAGGCAATACTTGTTACGACCATACCTATTGGGTGATTCGTGATCATTATCAGCTTCGGAAGAAATATTCCCCGCCACAAAACCTCTTCAAGCAATGCATTGATGCATGAGAACAATAAAATGAATAGGACAGCAGACAGGCGCCCATCTTCAATTTTTACAAATAGTGCCCCAATAATGGATAGGATTGAAAGTAGGCAAAGGATCATAAAAAATTTACACAAGGAAAATGCAATGTTAATAGGGAGTTGTATTTTCCCTGTAAGAATAGGTTTTTGAAGATAAGGGGTGATTTCTTGTTTAAATTTCTTACTAACATAGCTAATCAAAAGAATTGGAATGAGTAATAACATTTGACTATACATAACTAGTGAATAGTGAGGGAAATGAAAGCTTTCCATAAAGGTATCCATATAAACGAGCAAAAAATTACCAAGAAAAAAAGAAATAACCACCCAAGCAAATGAGCGCATCCCTTCTTTAAAAAAGGCGACTAATAATAATAAAGCTATTAGTAGAACAAAAAAAGGAGAATACAAACCTCTTGTAAAAAAATAGGACATGAAAATAAATAAAACACTTAGCAAGATCCCTTTTTGGTTGTTACTGTTCATTCTCTGATCTCCAATCAAATTTCGTTTAATTGAGTAAGAAAATGGGAACCGAATATCGGTTCCCATTTTCAAAACGCTTCTGAACAACAGGGCGCTTCGCAGTTCTTATTAAAGCCATTTTATTTTAGGCTCTGTTTTATTCATAATTCGTTTCACGTTTGCACGGTGCCGGTAAATTACGAACGAAGCAAGCAGGAAGACCACTATTAACAATGGGATGTCCCACTCCTGAATAAAACCTGATATTAAAGCAAACAGAAAAGCAGTTATTCCAGCAATCATAGATGATAAAGAGACATATTTGGTTATGTAAAGACTAATAAAAAATACTATTAATACTGTAAAAAACAGAAGTGGAGCACAAAGTAATAAAACACCCCCTGAAGTGGCAACTGCTTTTCCGCCACGGAAACCTGCAAAGATTGGATAGGTGTGACCAACAACCGCAAAAACACCTGCTAAGAGCGGATTTATCTCTATATTAAACAGGAGCGGCAAGGATGCTGCTAACGTCCCTTTCAATATATCTGCAAGAGTTACCACCATACCTGCTTTGACACCAAGTGTACGAAACGTATTGGTACCTCCTAAATTTCCACTCCCATGTTGACGAATATCTGTTTTATAAAAAACCTTTCCGATAATTAAACCAGATGGAATCGAGCCAAGTAAATAAGCAAGAATTAGGACTAAAATAATTTGAACCATGAATAAATTCTCCTTCTACATAAAGATCCAGTTCTTCTATTTTACCATGTAATATAGAAAAAACACCACGCTTTTCCGTTTCTGTCCAAAGAAAGGACAATTAGAGTCAATATTATTACGAAAATAAGGAGAATTTTCAAACCCTTTGTTTATCGATTGAAAGTGGTGAATGGAGTTAATATAATTTAGATATAATCATATATAACACATGAAAACCGACCGACGAAACGAGTGAAAAGGTCGGTTTTCATGTATCAAATAATCTTAAATGACAATTGGGGTGAAAACCAATGGCTACAAATCTCCAGTATTACTTAAATAATCATTATAAAGACATAAAGATATTATATGTTGAAGAGGAAAAGTTTTCGCGAGAAAAGCTCTTGCGTGTTTTAAAGCGTCGTTTTGTTGATGTTCACGCGGCAATTGATGATGTGGAAGCTCTTCAGCTTTACCAGCGTTACCAACCTGATTTGATTATTTGTGATATCAAAATGAATCAAATAAGCAGATTAGAATTCATTAATAAGATCCGTGCCTTAAACGAGCAAGTTCAAATCATTGCAACAACCTCTTATGATGATCAAGATATCTTTATTCAATCGATTGCTAATAAAGTCAATCATTTTATCTTCAAACCAATTGATTTAGATTTCCTTTTGCAGGCGATTCAAAAATCAGTCTATCAAATGCAATTAGAGAAAGAGCTTACCAAACAAAAGAAGTTATCAAGAGCCATTTTGGATTTTCAGGATAACCTCATTTTTATCATTGAAAACGATGAAATAATTGAATTCAATCAAGCCTTTGCCAACTTTACTGGAATTAGTAAGATACAAACTCAGTTACATAAGAGTAAATTACTATCTAGTTATTTTGTTGAAGACACGAATTATTTTTACCCTAAGGACAAGAGGAAATGGTATCAGGAAATTATAGGAACTGGAAAAAGTGCTGTAAAGGTGCACTGGAAAGATACGAATAGCAGAGATACGATCTTTTTACTAAAGACCAAGATTATTTCAGGTACCAACCAGTATCTAATTGTCTGTAAAGATATCACATCATTAGAGGATGAGGGTAGAAGGAATCGGCAATTGGTCCTGATGGATTCTTTAACAAACAGTATCAATCGATTAGAAATGGATGATATCTTGGCAATGGAAATAAGACGTTCCGAGCGATTGGGGCAGCCTTTTTCGCTTATATTGATCGATATTGACTTTTTTAAACATGTGAATGAACGGTTTGGACAACAAGCTGGGGATAAAGTCCTCCATACGATTTCTACTATTGTTCAACAACGGATTAGAGAATCAGATATTTTTGTCCGCTGGGGAGGAGAAGAATTTATTATACTCACTCCCGGAACTGACGGAAAGGGAGCAATAGAATTAGCAGAATCTATCCGTGCCATCATCGAAGATTTTCCGTTTAAAGATGTTGATCAGATTACTTGTAGTTTTGGGATTACTGAGTTTACTCGAGGCAAAGCGAAAAATGAATTGATATTAGAGGCAGATAAGGCACTCACTCAATCTAAAAATAAAGGTCGAAACTGTATAACCAATTACAGTCAGGAAAGTTAAGAAGGTGGTCAGAGTGCTTTTGTGGTATATTTTTATATTCTTGGTAATTGGATTATTCATTTATGTTATTTTCCAATCTACTCATACTAGCCGTGAGCTAGTGAAAAAGTTGGAAGAAAGTGAAAACAGATACCGGGATTTGGCAAAAAAATATGAAGCTGCGAAAATTTTGAAACAAGATTTAGAAATTAGAATTCAAGAAGAAGTAGCCAAAAATCGTGCGAAGGATTATGTCCTTATCCAGCAATCAAGACTTGCTGCGATGGGAGAATTGATTGCTAGTATGGGTCATCAATGGCGTCAGCCGTTAAATAGCTTATCACTATTAATCCAGGACGTAAGAGAAGCACTAGCGTTTGGGGAAATTGACGATCAATATATGGACCAGTTTACAAAAGAAGGTATGTTCCAAATTAAGGAAATGTCGCAAACAATTAATGATTTTCGCAGATTTTATAAACCGAACAAGGAAAAAACCCCATTCTATGTAGGAGATTCGATTGAAGATGCCCTATCCATCTTTTCAACAAGTTTAAAAAAACACGCCATTCAGGTGGAGTTTGAATATCGAGGACAGTATACGGCTATTGGTTTTCCCAATGAATATAGCCAAGTTGTCCTTAATCTATTAACAAATACAAGGGATGCTTTTGTTCAAAACGATACAAAAAATCGAAAAATATTCATCACCATAGGTGAAACGGACAGAGAAATCACAGCAGAATTTATCGATAATGCCGGCGGAATCGAACTAGAATTACTTGAGAAAATTTTCGATCCTTATTTTACGACGAGGCAACACGGCACTGGTTTAGGACTTTATCTGGCAAAGAGGATATTGGAAAATATGGACGGAAGTGTCCAGGCAGAAAATACCGGAGATGGAGCCCGATTTTGCCTCATCGTCCCGAAGGCAGCAGCCACGGTTAAACCAGAACTTATTTCCGTTTCAAGTTAATACTAATTTGCCCCTTTTACCAGGGGGCTTTTTCTATTTGAAAACCTTTTATTATGTTTTTTTTGAAAATATAGGTAAAATAAAGAGGGAAAGGGAGTGAGACTTTTGACGATTGAAAATCCAAGTCGCAATGAAATTGGAACAATTTTAAAAAAGGCAAAAAGAATCGCTGTTGTTGGGTTGAGTGATAATCCTGAACGAACATCCTATCAAGTTTCCGCTGCTATGCAAAAAGCTGGTTATGATATTATCCCAGTGAATCCAACAATTGATCAGGTGCTTGGTGTAAAAGCCGTTGCTTCACTGAAGGATATTGAAGGTCATGTGGACATCGTTAACGTTTTTCGTAGGTCAGAACAACTGTTCGATGTTGCGAAAGAATTTGATTTAATCGATGCAGATGTATATTGGGCCCAGCTTGGTCTTGAAAATGAAGAAGCCTATGAGTTTTTAAAAAATAAGGGCTATACTGTCATTATGAATCGCTGTATTAAAGTTGAACATGCGTTAACAAGGGTATAATTTTTTACCAAAAAACTGCTAAAGATTAGCAGTTTTTTTCTTTTATTTCTCCCAATGACGCCTGCTAATATTATTACAAAATTATGTTGTTTAAAAATACCTATTTGCCAAAATAAAATAAATCGCTACAATTAAGCATAGACGCCGCGAGTTATATGATAAAATAAGAAGCGGCAAACATTGGTTCTATTTTATAATTAAAAAGATAATTAAATGAACGTCTAATCAATTAGTTCATGAAGCAATTAGAAGGATACTTCTTTTTGTAGGGAATGAAAGGGGTATTTTAGTGGCAAGGAATCAGCAAGTTTTTGATTATAATGATGATGCCATACAGGTACTAGAAGGTCTTGAGGCCGTTAGAAAACGCCCGGGAATGTACATTGGCAGCACCGATGCACGAGGACTCCATCATCTTGTTTACGAGATTGTTGACAATTCTGTCGATGAAGCGCTTGGTGGATTTGGTGATCAAATCATTGTAAAAATACACAAAGATAATTCAATAAGTGTAAATGACCGAGGACGTGGTATGCCTACGGGAATGCACAAAATGGGGAAACCAACACCAGAGGTTATCTTAACTGTTCTTCATGCAGGCGGTAAGTTTGGTCAAGGCGGTTATAAAACAAGCGGCGGTTTGCACGGTGTTGGTGCATCAGTAGTTAATGCGTTATCTGAATGGTTAACCGTCACAATTAAAAGAGACGGTTTCGTATATGAACAGCGCTTTGAAAATGGCGGCAAGCCGGTAACAACCCTTGAAAAAATCGGCAAAACCAATCAAACAGGAACAACTATTCATTTTAAGCCGGATCCGACCATTTTTTCGACGACCACTTATAACTTTGAGACTTTATGTGAGAGGTTAAGAGAGTCCGCATTCTTACTTAAAGGATTAAAAATAGAAATTATCGATGGACGGAATGATTTCCACGAAGTTTTTCATTATGAAAATGGAATTGAAGCGTTTGTTTCCTATTTAAACGAAGAAAAGGATGTTCTACACCCAGTTATTAGTCTCGAGGGTGCTAATCATGGGATTGAAGTTGATTTTGCGTTTCAATTTAATGATGGCTATTCAGAAAATGTCCTCTCGTTCGTTAATAATGTCCGCACAAGAGACGGCGGTACGCATGAAGCCGGGGCTAAAACAGCCATGACAAGAGTATTTAACGATTATGCACGAAAGGTTTCTTTCTTAAAAGACAAAGATAAAAACCTTGATGGTGCAGATATCCGCGAAGGTTTGTCAGCAATCATCTCCGTTCGAATCCCGGAAGAACTGCTCCAGTTCGAAGGACAAACGAAGGGTAAATTAGGAACAAGTGAAGCTAGGTCCGCTGTCGATGCGGTTGTTTCTGAACATCTCTCCTATTTTCTAGAAGAGAACCCTGATATTAGCTCCCTTCTGATCAAGAAATCAATAAAAGCCTATCAAGCAAGAGAGGCTGCAAGAAAAGCGCGTGAAGACGCGAGGAGCGGAAAAAAACGCAAGCGTTCAGATGCGGTTTTATCTGGTAAACTAACACCAGCCCAATCTCGTAATCCGCAAAAAAATGAACTTTACCTGGTCGAGGGTGATTCCGCAGGTGGTTCGGCAAAACAAGGGCGTGACCGACGCTTCCAAGCTGTTCTTCCACTGAGGGGTAAAGTAATTAATACCGAAAAAGCCAAGCTCGCTGACATTTTTAAGAATGAAGAAATCAATACGATTATTCATGCCATTGGCGGTGGAGTAGGAACCGATTTTAGTGTAGAAGATATCAATTACGATAAAATTGTCATAATGACCGATGCCGATACAGATGGCGCACATATTCAAGTGTTACTGCTTACTTTCTTTTATCGTTATATGAAGCCCTTGCTCGAAGCGGGCAAAGTGTTTATTGCCCTTCCACCGTTATATAAGGTGAGTAAAGGGACAGGCAAAAAAGAAATCATTGAATATGCTTGGAGTGATGATGACCTCCAAGATGCAATTAAAAAAGTTGGCAGAGGCTATATTCTTCAACGCTATAAAGGACTTGGAGAAATGAACGCCGACCAACTATGGGATACAACGATGGACCCGGAAACACGGACGTTGATTCGTGTGAAAATAGATGATGCCGCAAGAGCGGAACGCAGGGTGACCACGCTGATGGGTGATAAAGTGGAACCGCGTCGAAAATGGATTGAAAGCAATGTGGCCTTTGGTTTAGAAGAGGATGACACCATATTAGAAAATGAAAATATTACGGTCTCTGAGGAGGATTCTGAAGGATGAGTACAAATGAAAAATTCCGTGACTTGCCTCTAGAAGATGTAATTGGTGACCGTTTTGGTCGATATAGTAAGTATATTATTCAAGAACGAGCCCTTCCCGATGCACGTGACGGCTTAAAACCAGTGCAGCGGAGAATTCTTTATGCGATGCATTTTGAAGGAAATACGCATGATAAGGGTTTTCGGAAATCAGCTAAAACGGTCGGTAACGTGATTGGTAACTACCACCCACACGGTGATTCATCTGTGTATGAGGCAATGGTACGGATGAGTCAGGATTGGAAAGTAAGAAATGTTCTCGTCCAAATGCATGGAAACAACGGCAGCGTCGATGGCGATCCGCCAGCAGCCATGCGTTATACCGAAGCAAGGCTTTCAGCGATTGCTGCAGAATTAATGCGTGATATCGAAAAAAATACCGTGGAATTTATTCCAAACTTTGATGATACTTCGAAAGAGCCAACAGTATTACCAGCCATGTTCCCTAATCTCCTTGTCAATGGATCAACAGGAATTTCAGCGGGCTATGCAACAGATATCCCGCCGCATCATCTAGGTGAAATTATTGATGGGGTCATCAAGAGAATGGACCAACCTGATTGTTCAGTCGATGATTTAATGACAATCATCAAAGGTCCTGATTTCCCTACAGGCGGTATCATTCAAGGGGTAGCTGGGATTAAAAAAGCCTATGAAACTGGTAAAGGAAAAATTATCGTCCGCAGTAAAGCAGAAATCGAAGAGGTACGTGGTGGTAAGCAGCAAATTGTTATCACCGAAATTCCTTATGAGATTAATAAGGCCAATCTCGTCAAAAAAATGGATGAATTCCGTCTCGATCGAAAAGTGGAAGGCATCTCTGAAATCCGTGATGAAACGGACCGGACAGGTCTTAGAATTGTCATTGATTTAAAGAAAGATGCCGATGCGGAAGGTGTCTTAAACTATTTATACAAAAATAGTGACCTTCAAATAACTTACAATTTTAATATGGTTGCCATTTATAAAAAACGCCCTAAATTAATGGGACTAAGAGATATGTTGGATGCATATATCGAGCATCAAAAGGAAGTTGTAACAAGAAGATCGCAATTTGATCTAAATAAAGCTAAAGAGCGGCAGCATATCGTCGAAGGATTAATGAAGGCTTTATCGATCCTCGATGAAGTAATCGCCACCATCCGTGCTTCCAAGGATAAACGCGATGCGAAGGACAATTTAATGGCCAAGTTTGCGTTTACCGAGCTTCAGTCAGAAGCAATCGTTTCTTTACAGCTATATCGCTTAACGAATACCGATATCACTGCACTGAGACAGGAAGCTGAAGAATTAGCAAAAAGGATTGATGAGCTTACTAGTATTTTAGCAAGCGATAAAACGTTATTCTCTGTGATTAAAAAAGAATTAAAAGATGTCAAAAAACGGTTTGCAGATGAGCGTCGTTCTAAGATCGAAGCGGAAATCGAAGAATTAAAAATCAATCTCGAAGTCACCGTCCCAAGTGAAGACGTAATTGTTACGGTTACAAAAGAGGGTTATGTGAAGCGAACAAGCCCGCGTTCTTTTGCGGCCTCCAGTGGTCAGGACCTTGCCATGAAGGATTCAGACCGTTTGTTCGCACAGCTTGAAATGAATACAAAAGATGTTTTGCTCCTGTTCACGAATAAAGGAAATTACTTATTCTGCCCAGTCCACGAGCTGCCGGATATCCGCTGGAAAGACCTTGGACAGCATGTCGCGAATATTATTCCAATTGAGCGTGATGAAGAGATTATCCAAGCCATTCCGGTGAAGGACTTTGAGGCAAATTTATTTCTAGTCTTTGTCACTAAAAACGGCATGGTCAAGAAAACAGAGCTGAAACACTATAAAGCACAACGTTATTCCAAACCGCTTGTTGGCATTAACTTGAAGGATGATGATCAAGTTACGGATGTTCATCTAACAGACGGAACGAAGGAATTATTCTTAATCACCCACTTAGGTTACTCTTTATGGTTTCATGAAGAAGAAATCAGTATTGTCGGTGCGCGTGCTGCCGGTGTTAAAGGGATTAATCTAAAAGATGACGATTTTGTCATTGGTGGTAGAATTATTCATTCAGACAGTAACGAAACCATTGTTATTTCGACGCAGCGCGGAGCTGTGAAGCGGATGAAACTGAAAGAGTTTGAAAAAGCAACACGAGCCAAGCGCGGAGTTGTCATTTTAAGAGAGCTTAAGTCCAATCCACACCGAATCACTGGATTTGTCATCGTAAATGAACAGGATGTTATTTATCTCCAGACGGAAAAAGGTCATATTGAAACATTGAATACAGGTGATATTCACTTCAGTGACCGTTACTCGAACGGGTCATTTATTCTTGATGAGGATGACAAAGGAAAAGTAACCACTGCTTGGAAAGTTCCATCATCAGAAAAACCAGGTCTATAAATTTTTGTAGGACTCTCTAGAAATCTAGAGGGTCCTTTTTCATCATTCTTCCAAAACTGGACATACTAACTAAAAACAAGAGTTGGGAGGGTTCATGAATGAAAAAAGAGATGCTTCTAGTTATTGCTTCGTTTTTTCTCATGTCACTTACTGCGATTACCGGGGTTTATGCCATCGAAGGAACGACAAAAATAGTCACTATTTCAAATGAGGAAGCAGACATCACAAGTGATGGTAAAGTGGAGGAGATCCTTTTAAAGGGGGTTCCTTATCAGAAAGAAGATACATTTTTGGAGAAAATTTATTTTGAAATTAACGCCTCGAATGGTAAGAAATATTCCTTCCCTTTGGAAAGTGGTGCTAGAGCTTCATTTCAGTTAGTGGACCTAAACGGTGATGGCTTACAGGATTTATTTGCAAGTGTGTTGACAGGGGAAAGTGAGGGAATTGTCCAAAACTACGCCTATTCTTTAAAAGATTTTGTTCAAACCAATATCCCATTGCCGGAACCGCTTGAAATGGAAAGCCATTTTTTAAAAGGATATAAAGCAGAAATCAAACTTGCCACAACGGGAAAATCCTATCGGTTTAATTTAAAGGACCGAAAAATATATTATAAAAGGCTCGGACTTTATTATAATGGAAAACTAAATGAGCCTACTGAACTGACCGTAAACCCATTTAACCAACTCCAACCAATCGCATTAAAGGGCAATAAAGTGGAGTTACAGGGGGAACAAAGGGTTACTGGAATCGCAAACGCAGACGTCATTGCATCGGTTAAATCTACTTGGACGTTTGATAGAGGTCATTGGAAACTAAAAAGTACAATTGTAAATAAAGAATTAAATAGATAACTTTTTTAACACAGGACTTCCTGTGTTTTTTATTTTGATAATAATTGACGAGATAATCTGTCCGGAATATACTTATGATTGCTTAGCAATCCACATGACTTCGATAAAAATTTAATAAATTATTTTGTTCATATTCAGTTCATAAAACTAGGATAAAATTACTCTTAATTACTATTAAAAACGGAGTTGAAGGATTTTGATTAAATTAACCAAATTTCTAAAACCATTTCAATTAGCCATTTATCTGGTTTTAGGCCTCGTGCTCTTACAGTCCTTGTCAGAGCTTTACTTGCCAACCTTAATGGCCGATATCGTTGACAAAGGTGTAGTGACTGGCGATACAAATTACATATGGAGAATCGGCGGTTTCATGCTGCTTGTTGCAGCAGGAGGCATGATTTGTTCGATTGCTGCGAGTTTTTACTCAGCAAAAGCAGCTTCAGGTTTTGGAAGGTTATTGCGGAGCAAAATTTTCGCACACGTTGGGAATTTTTCGTTACATGAGTTTGATAAACTCGGAACTGCCTCATTAATTACCAGAACAACTAACGATATTACCCAAATCCAGCAGGTATTAGTGATGATGTTACGTATGATGGCGATGGCGCCGATGATGTGTATTGGTGGGATCATTATGGCCTATTCCAAGGATGCCAAGCTAACTTTAGTTCTTGCGGTCGCTTTGCCGATCCTTGTGCTGGCAATCGTGGTTATTGCTAGAAAAGGAATCCCGCTTTTTAAAGAGATGCAAGTTAAATTAGATAATCTCAATCGTGTTTTACGTGAAAACTTAACAGGGATTCGTGTCATTCGTTCTTTTAATCGAGTCGACCATGAGAAGAAGCATTTTGATGAAGCGAACTGGGATTTAACACAAACAGCGATTAAGGTTAATAAAATCATGGCGGCCATGATGCCGATTATGATGATTGTGTTAAACCTCTCGACAGTAGCGATTGTCTGGTTTGGCGGACTGCGGATTAGCAATGGTCATATGCAGGTCGGTGATATGATGGCGTTTATTCAATATGCGATGCAAATTATGTTCTCGTTCATTATGCTGTCGATGATGTTTGTGATGATTCCAAGGGCATCCGTATCTGCTGTCCGAATCAATGAAGTTCTTGAAACCGTAGCAGATATTAAGGATTCATCCATGCCGTTATCACGAGATGGCGTAATAGGGCATGTAGAATTCCAGGATGTAACTTTCAGCTATCCTGGAGCGGAAATGCCTGCTATTTCTAATATTTCTTTTTCAATGAGGCCGGGTGAAGTGACAGCGATTATTGGTGGAACAGGCTCAGGAAAGTCAACATTGATTAACTTGATTCCGCGCTTTTATGATGTCGACAGTGGAAAAGTCCTTGTCGATGGGATTGATGTTAGGGAAATGGCCCAAGAACATCTTAGGAAAAAAATTGGATTTGTCCCCCAGCAATCCGTGCTTTTTACCGGGACTATTGCTGAAAATATTCGTTATGGGAAAGAAACAGCAACGACAGAAGAGGTGGAATATGCGGCAGAAGTTGCTCAGGCGAAAGAATTTATTGCCAATATGCCAGAAGGGTTTGATGCGGTAATCGCCCAAGGGGGAACAAATGTTTCCGGCGGGCAGAAACAACGATTATCGATTGCGAGAGCCCTCGTTCGAAAGCCAGAAATCTATATATTCGATGACAGCTTTTCCGCATTAGACTTTAAAACAGATGCCAAACTTCGCTCAGCCTTAAAAGCAGAAACTGGTAATTCCACTGTATTAATCGTAGCTCAACGAGTAACCACAATTATGGATGCCGATCAGATTATTGTCCTAGATAACGGCGAAATTACCGGAATTGGCAAACACAAGGAATTGATGGAATCGAGTGCGGTTTACCGTGAAATTGTCATGTCACAGCTGTCAGAGGAGGAAATCGCATGAGTAAGAATCAAAAATTCGAACAAGAGTCCGGACCACGCAAACCCGGCCCAGGTCCAGGCGGGGGATTTGGCCCGATGGGAATGGGTATGCCCGTCCAAAAGGCAAAGAACTTTAAAGGAACCTTAAATCGATTAATCAGCTATTTAAAGCCTTTTAAATTACAGCTACTTTCTGTATTAGTTACTGCGATAATTAGTACCATCTTTGCGATCGTCAGCCCGAAAATTATGGGGAAAGCAACAACCAAATTATTTGAAGGCTTGATGATGAAGCTGAAGGGTGTCCCGGGAGCCAAAATAGATTTTGATTATATCGGTCAAATTATTATTTTACTCATTGGCCTCTATATATTGAGTGCAATTTTCGCCTATTTACAACAATACATCATGGCAGGTGTGGCGCAAAAAACGGTATATAATCTCCGAAAAGAAGTAGAGGAAAAGCTTAACCGGCTGCCCTTAAAATACTTTGATTCACGTACCCATGGGGAGATTCTCAGCCGAGCGGTCAATGATGTCGATAATATTAGCACGACCTTACAGCAAAGCTTAACCCAGTTGATTACCTCTGTAGTTACTATTATCGGAGTAATCATCATGATGCTATCTATCAGTCCATTGATGACATTGATTGTGATTGTAACCCTGCCACTAAGTGGTGTGGCGATTGCAAAAATCGCCAAAAAGTCACAGCTCTATTTTAAAGGGCAGCAAAAATCACTAGGCCAGCTTAATGGTCATGTGGAAGAAATGTACACAGGGCATAAGGTAGTCAAAGTATTTGGACATGAGCAGAAATCGATTGAAACATTTGAAGAAATTAATGATACTCTCTACCAATCCGCATGGAAGGCCCAATTTGTATCCGGGATGATTATGCCACTCATGTCATTTATTAATAATATTGGCTATGTCCTAGTCTCCGTCGTGGGCGGAATCCTGGTTACGAAAAAAGCGATTGAAATAGGGGATATTCAGGCCTTTATTCAATATTCGCGGCAATTTTCCCAGCCAATTGCTCAAACAGCATCGATTGCCAATGTTATTCAATCAACTATCGCGAGTGCGGAGCGTGTGTTCGAAATCTTAGATGAAACGGAAGAGGTCCCAGAAGCGGTTCATGCGAAAGTGATTTCGGCTCCAAAGGGTAAAGTAACTTTTGAACAGGTTACTTTTGGCTACGAGGAAAATGAAATCTTAATTAAAGATATGCAAATTGATGTGAAATCTGGCCAGACAGTTGCGATTGTCGGACCAACAGGGGCAGGGAAGACCACACTTATTAATTTGTTGATGCGATTCTACGAGCTTAATTCCGGTCGAATTTTAATTGATGGAATTGATACTAGAGATCTTAAAAGGGAACACCTGAGGGGCTTATTTGGGATGGTTCTGCAGGATACATGGCTATTTAATAGCACGATTTATGATAATATCGCCTATGGAAGGGAAGGGGCAACAAAAGAAGAAGTGGTTGCAGCGGCTCGTGCAGCCAACGCAGACCATTTTATCCGAACTCTTCCGGATGGGTATGAAACGATTTTGAACGAGGAAGCATCCAATATTTCTCAAGGCCAAAAACAACTGTTAACGATTGCCAGGGCGATACTCGCTAATCCAGCGATTCTGATTCTTGACGAAGCAACAAGCAGTGTTGATACCCGGACAGAGGTACAAATTCAAAAGGCGATGAATCATTTGATGAAAGGGAGGACCAGCTTTGTGATCGCCCATAGATTATCAACGATTCGTGAAGCTGATTTAATCCTTGTGATGAATAATGGAAGTGTGATTGAAAAAGGAACTCATCTTGAATTACTTGAAAAAGGCGGATTTTATGCAGATTTGTATAATAGTCAGTTTAGTGGAAGTAATTTAATGAAAGATGTAGGATAAAAGGATGCGTTTAGAGAGCTATTAGCTGTCTGAACGCTTTTTTTACATTCGGGAAAATGAATAAAAATTTCGCTTCGTCTCATTATCTTAAGTATACTTAGGAATTGAGATATTTCGCATTTTGTTTACATAATAATATTATGTAAACTGATAAAATAAAAAAAAGAACCGCCATAATGATGACAGTCCTAATTATTATTCTATTTGTTCTTTTGGCATATCCATCTTATCTACTGCAATTTTTAAATCATCATTCTTAATGTGCGTGTAGATCATCGTTGTTTGGATAGATGAATGGCCTAATTGCCGTCTTAATTTCGGAACATCATTGATTTCAGCATGGTATCTGGTCGCAAACGAATGACGCAGCTTATGTACGGATAATGAGGGTTTACCAAATGCGGTTGCATATTTTTCAATGAGATTTTCAACGGCTCTAGCTTTTAATCTTCGTGATTTTACTTTTGGACCCGTCGGCCCACTAACAAATAATGCCTTTTCATTTTTATCAAGATCGTATTTGACCATTCTAACTGCTAAATATTCTTGGAGGTCAGCCATAGCCACTTGACTGAAATAAACGAATTGTTCTTTATTTCCTTTGCGAATAACTCTAACACAGAACTTTTTAAAATCGATATCATCTAATTCAATACCAACTAATTCTGAAAGGCGAAGACCCGATCCAAGGATTAATGATACAATGGCTGTATCACGTTCCTTATTCAATTGATAAAAGTTTACTAACTTTTTATTGTCTTTAATTAAATCACCGTAATCATTGGCAACAAAAAGGCGAAACTTCTCGTATTCATCACCAAGAAGAATTTTACCTTCCATCTTCGTTGCCTTCGTTTCCATACTGTCTTTTACTTCATTAAACTCGATTTTCGCCATAACATTACGATTCAAATACGGCTTTAAGTCTGGTGTTTCAGCAATGTTTTGCAAATAATTAAATAGTGATTTTAACGCCGATAATTTCCGATTAACGGTTAGCTCTTTATTACTTAATTGATAATGGAGATAGTTTAAGAAACTTTCAATCTCTAAAACGGTCATTTGCTCCAGTCGTTCCAATGGAATCTCTTTAATGGTGCCTGACACCAATTGTTCGTTAATCATCCAGTTAAAAAAGATCTTATAGTCATGACAATAATTGAATAAGGATGCCGTCGAAAGCTTACGTAATTTATGATTGATGTATTCATCAACATACCAAGGAAGTTCATTAAGGATTGTTTGTAGTTTTTGAAATTGTTGCTGCTTATTTTGATTTACCATAAAATCACCCCACTTCTATATTTTACTAAAATGAGTTAATTGCGTCAAATTTATATTTTACGCAGTTTTATAAACGAAAGTCAGGAACGATGTATATGTTCACTGCTAGGGGTATCAATTGGATTTACTTTATTGCCAAATTGATTGATTGCCACAAACATGCCCCTGTTACCCCCGATAATGAAAGTTTATTTCAATTTCACGTTAACACTTATTTTCTCTTACTTTAGAGAAAATAAGTGTTAACCATTAAGAGCTACTGGATTAAGTAACTTAATAAATTCCTCTTCATTTACTATTTTAATATCTTCCTCTTCATTTACTATTTTAATATCTTTCCCTTTATCAAGAAGTTCATAAGCCTTTTTTTCTTTCGTGCTTAGACCTTCTTTGCCCACCAACACTTTGTCTTGAATACCCACTACAAGGTAGTTTATTTCCTACTCACACCCGACTTAATAGAGCCACCAAGGTTAACAACTTGTTGCATTGCTTCTTTTCGTCCTAGTGAACTTAATTCACCTGTAAAAACCACGTTTCTACCGAAAAACGGATTTTTCGTATTTATTGTTTCTATTATAGACATGCTTATATATTAATCACCAGATGTTTTCTGCGGTACACGCTTAATACCATCCCAATTAGAAGTGAATTTAAGACTGTTGGTGTCAGTCCGTAGCTAATAAACGGTAGTGAAATTGAAATAATTGGTAATAACCCTAGGATCATACCGATATTGTAGACAAATTGGATAGAAAGTAATGCACATACTCCAAGAATCAATTGTTTACCTATTCGGTCTTTTATTTGTGTTGAGACAACTATTAGTCTATACGTAAGCAACAATACTAAAACGAAAAGGAATCCAGATAAAATCCACCCATAAAAATAAGTGATATTAGCAAATGCCATATCGGGTGTCATGATGCCAATATATTTCGGTGGCACTTTATTTCCGAACCATCCACCATCAGTTATTAAATCTTTTAATACTAAGTAGGCATAACCTTCATTTATTGGGTAGTCATCAGGATTGAAAAAGGCACGTAACCTAATCTTCTGGTAACTTTCAACGGTAAACCAAAAAATGGTGAAACAGGTAAGAAAAACACCTGAACAAACCCCTATGGTTGTAAAGATCGACTTCTTACTAAAGGAACTACAACAAAATAAAGCTAATACCAAAACAGAATAAACAATAGCTGCAGAAATGCTTGGTAATCCCAAAAACAATAGCACGGAGATTAAGTAAACACCTATAATTACGAACGGTTTCTGTTTTTCCTTTGAAAAATAGTAAGCCCAAAACACTAAAAATAAAGGCAAAAGTGAACTCCCGCTAATGGTAATTCCAAAGATGTGAATATAAGAAACTCCATTAATCACCAGATTAGGGATAAAGTTAAGTGCGAGTAATAAACTTATTGCTGCAATAAGAAAAAGCCAACCAAATCTCATTATTCTTCTATAGTCAATCAGCATAACGGATATTGCAACGATAATCCCTAATGCAATATATATCATTTGTTTTAAAAATAAATTGTCTGAATAACGATCTTGCACATTTAAAGTTGGGAGAATTCCCATTAAGATAATGATGATAAATAAACCAAAAAGTTTCCAATCAAACTTTGGACGATACAGTTTATTAAAGTGTGCTCCTATTTCTTTAGGGCTCCCCATTTTTTTTATCGCTTTTTCTTCTGCTTCGTCTTCATTAGACCCCTTTGACACTAGTTCCAACTTGGACATTTTTAAATGATATCCTAACTCTTTGTAAACCACTTCCTTAGCTTCTTTTGTTTTTATGTATTGCAAGACTTCAGCTAAAAAATGTTCTTTAAGATTACTCACGTTTATCACCTCTCTAATATCTCTTTTAATAGGTAAGCTTTACTTTCACTCTCGTTTTCAAGGGTTTTTAATAATTTTAATCCCTTGCTGCTAATCTGATAGTATTTAATGTCTGGTGCTTCCCAATTAGAATTCAGGTAACCTTTGTGTTCGAATTTATGTAAAGATGTATAGAGGAAGCCCTCTTCCTTTTCAAATGTTTCAATCCCTCTGGCACGGATCAGTCTACTTAATTCAAAACCGGTACGTTTTTGCCTCAATAACTGAAATATTGCTAATATAAAATCTTCTTCAGAAGTTTTAGGCAGGTGATTAATATTTATTCTAATCTCTCTTTTATGTTCCTCGGTAAAGTTTAAATCCTGTAGTACTGTCGTTTTCATAATGTTTTTAAGATTTTTCAAACGGTCTTCCATTTTTATACCTCCAAGCAATCTTTTAAGATTTCTTTTGCTCGCTTTAACCTAGTCTTAATCGTATTCTGATTCATACCTGTTAGGTAGGACACTTCCTTTATTGAAAGTTCCTCGAAATAATATAAATAAATGACTTCCCTGTATGTATCTGGTAAACTCATTACCGCTTTTGCTAATTGTTGGTCTTCATATCTCTGAATCACTTGGTTTTCCACTTCTTTTTCTCGACTGGGTGTTTGTTTTGCTTGTTCCTCAGAGATAACGATATGGTTATGGTGCCAGCTTTTTAAATAATCCTTGCAATGGTTGATGGCAATTCGCCATAACCAAGTCTTTAAAGAGGACTTTCTTTGATATTGGTCCAATCTTTGATAACATTTTACAAATACCTCTTGGGTAAGGTCCTCTGCAACCTCCCTGTTCCTAACGTATGAATAGGCAAGTTGTAGTAACGACTGGCCGTAGTTATCCATTAATTGATCTAATAATTTCTCTCTGTCATGTACTATAAGGTCTTCAATGATACTCTCTTCCAACGTGATCTGCTCCCTTCACCTAAATAGACGATTCTAAAACAAATAAGGTTTTTCAGAATTAGTAAAATAATTTAAACAAAGGAAATTTCAACCACTCAAGACCAATTCTAAATTCTTTCAGATTCTCCTCCAACTGAAGATTTATTAGTTGCAAGTTTCGAATAGGTAAAGGGCTGCTCAATTTTTGGCAGCCCTTTACCTGATAGATTTTTCAATCATCCTTCATTAATATAAAAGTTTATGTAGCTCTTTTTCATTAATTGGAAGCCTGACTGCTAAATCTTTCGTTCGTAAAACAAAATCTTTTACTCCGATAAATTCAGATTCAGCAATCAAATAGAATTGTGTTCCCTTTTTAAACTCTATAATATTATTTTTTAGCTTATATATCTTTATTTTACTAGGTGGCTTCCCCCATAAACTTTATTAAATCAGTCCTGTAAAAAACAATGTATTGTATCCTTCCATTATAAAGGAAAATAATAATCCTTTGTTAAATGATTTTGATCTGATAATGCTACATGAAAAAACGCCGACTGGTTTTAATAACCAATCGGCGTGCCTTGGAACCTAATGAGCTATAACATTTGTATTCTCTCGCACCATTTCAATAAAGTACTTCAAAATTCTATGATCCTCTGTTAATTCCGGATGAAAGGAACAACCTAAGAATTGACCATCCCGCGCTAAAACAATGCGCTCTTCATGTTTTGCCAGGATTTCAACATTCTCTCCTGCAGCCACGATATGAGGTGCCCGGATGAAAACAGCGGGTATATCCTCTCCTACTCCTCTGATGGGCATCTCGACTTCAAAACTATCCACTTGGCGACCAAATGAATTCCGTTCGACCACGATGTCCATCACACCTAGATGCGGCGTATCATAGCCAACGATTTCTTTAGCTAGTAAAATCAGGCCAGCACATGTTCCAAACATCGGAACTCCCTCGGCGGCTAGAGAACGAATGGGTTCAAGCAACTCGTATCGGTCCAGCAATTTCCGCATTGTTGTACTTTCTCCGCCAGGCAGTACAAGACCATTCAATTCTTTTAGATCTTTAGCTGATTTTACTGAAATGGCCCTACAACCAAGCTCTTCAATTTGTCTTATATGTTCTCTGACTGCACCTTGTAATGCAAGTACCCCAATTTTCAGCATCTTACCAACCACGTTCCTGCATACGGTCTTTTGCATCTAGCGCGGAAATTTCAATACCTTTCATCGGTGTCCCTAGCTCTTTTGAAATTTCGGCAATTAGTTTATAATCTCGGTAGTTTGTAGTTGCTTCTACAATGGCACGGGCAAATTTTTCTGGATTATCGGATTTGAAAATACCTGATCCGACAAATACACCATCAGCCCCAAGTTCCATCATTAAAGCGGCATCCGCAGGTGTCGCCACCCCGCCGGCAGCAAAATTGACAACAGGCAGCCTTCCCAATTTTTTAATTTCTAGCAATAATTCAAATGGTGCCCCTAAATTTTTTGCTTCCGTCATTAATTCATCCGTATTCATACCGACAACGCGTCTTACTTGTGCATTCACTTTACGAATATGACGAACGGCCTCGACAATATTACCAGTTCCAGGTTCCCCTTTTGTCCGTAACATGGAGGCTCCTTCGCCAATGCGACGTGCAGCTTCCCCTAAATCGCGGCATCCGCAAACAAAAGGTACGGTATAGTCGCTTTTTAATAAATGGTACTCCTCATCCGCAGGTGTTAATACTTCACTTTCATCTATGTAATCGACGCCCATTGCTTCCAATACACGTGCTTCGACAATGTGGCCGATGCGTGCTTTTGCCATTACAGGAATGGTGACAGCGTTCATTACTTCTTCCATAATCCGAGGATCTGCCATCCTGGCAACGCCCCCAGCTGCGCGAATATCGGATGGTACCCGCTCCAACGCCATAACCGCAACTGCACCTGAAGCTTCAGCTATTTTTGCTTGCTCGGCATTAATGACATCCATAATAACGCCGCCTTTTTGCATTTCAGCCATTCCTCGTTTTACTCTTTCAGTTCCTACTAGTTTCATAAAATAACCTCCATTCATTTGATAATTACTAGTATAATAGAAGTTGACTACATGAAAAGGTTCAGTTTTATAAAAAACAATGTGGTCAGTTGGGGGAAATTGCGAATGGATATGCTCATGTTTAAGTTGGATAATGGTACAGAAAAACCATTGTATGAACAGCTTTATAATGGGATCAAAGATGCCATTATCCAAAAACAAATTGAAGTGGGAACCAAATTGCCATCGAAGAAAAAATTAGCAGAATTCTTAAATATAAGCCAAACTACCATTGAAATTGCCTATTCCCAGCTCGTGGCAGAAGGCTATGTGGCATCCAAACCCCGCATCGGTTTTTTCGTGGAAGAGATCGATGAATTACCCTATATTGAAAAAGAACTTCTTAACATGCCTGTAGGAAAGGTCGAGAAAAAAATCGTTCAATTTGACTTCCATCCCGGAAAAATTGATGCAGACTCCTTCCCTTTTTCACTTTGGCGTAAATATGCAAAAAATATATATGATAGCAGTTCAAAAGAGTTGCTGGAAACTGGGGACCCGCAAGGAGAATTCGTATTAAGAGTGGAAATTGCCAAATATCTTTATCAATCGAGGGGAATTGTTTGCAGCCCTGAACAGATTGTCATTGGTTCGGGCACGGAACAGCTGCTTCCAATGATTCTAAGGTTACTTGGAGATGATTTAAAATTTGCACTTGAAAATCCTGGGTATTCGGCCATACCTAAAATACAAATGCAAAATAGAGCCCTCCCTATTCCGGTGGATGAAAATGGTTTAATCGTGGATGAACTGGAAAAAACAGAGGCCAATATTGTTTACATTACTCCTTCCCACCAATTCCCTACGGGTGCGGTCCTATCGGCAACAAGAAGAACACAGCTATTAAACTGGGCAGCAAAAGATAAAAGCCGCTACATCATTGAAGACGATTATGATAGCGAGTTTCGTTATATTGGAAAACCTATACCCGCCTTACAAGGGTTAGATCAAAACGAAAAAGTGATTTATTTAAGCACGTTTACCAAATCATTAATGCCTTCTTTACGTGTTGCTTATTTTGTCTTACCTTCAAACTTACTGCAAAAATATAAAGAGACATTCAGTTTTTACTCATCAACTGTACCAAGATTCGATCAGCATATATTAGCTGATTTTATGAGAGATGGCTATTTTTCCAAACACTTAAACAGGATGCGGAGAATTTATCGGAAAAAACATGAAAAATTAACCCGGATATTAGAAACATTTTATCCGGATGTCATGATTACAGGAGACCTAGCAGGAATGCACATTTTAATTTCAGTCCCCTTATCCAAAGGGGAAGATCAGTTAAAACACATCGCGGCAAAGGACCATATTGCCATCTATCCATTAAGCGATTATCTGTTAAGTCCCATTGACTATCAATATCCAACTTTTTTATTTGGCTTCGGAGGCATTCCATTGGACCAAATTGAAAAAGGCATACACCAATTAATGCAATGTTGGAACTACAAAGGCATTGATGATTCATTGCCTCGTTAATTCACCAATTAGGAGCTGCCAGCACTGGTAGCTCCTTTCATCATTAGAGAATTGTGTTCTTCATATTGGCGTACATCGCCTTAACCGTCTCATCAATTTCATCACGGGACATCCTCATTGCTTTTTCAGCACGTGCGTATCCAATTTCAGTTTTTCCTTCTTCTATGCCTTTAAATATCGCATCCGCAAATTCATCTACCGGGGTGCCAAAGGTATGCAGACCCACTCCGCCTAAATCGGTATTAACTGCCGGCGGCGCCACTTCAATAACCTCAATGGCCGTATTCTCAAGCTGATGCCGTAAGCTCATCGTGAAAGAATGAACCGCCGCTTTTGTAGCTGAATAAATTGGCGCGATTGCCATCGGGGTAAACGCTAAACCGGATGATACATTAAGGATTGCCCCATATTCTTTATTGGTAAAGTACGGTGCAAATAGCATACACAAATGAAATGGTGCCTCGATGTTCGACGCTATTTCTTGACTGTAATAGCTCCAATCTTCCTTCGTGTTCGCCTTAAGTACATGGTAGCGCTGCTGAATGCCTGCGTTGTTTACAAGCACATTCACATCAGGGTGCTCGTCCTTTACCCAGTCGAACAAAGCAAGCCGATCAGATTCTTTGGTGACATCACAAACGCGGGTAATCAGTTCAGGATACTTCCCCTTTGCCTCCTGAAGTTTTGCTTCTCGTCTGCCGCAGACAATGACCTTATTTCCTGCTTTTATAAATCTCTCGGCAAACGCAAACCCAATTCCTGCTGCCCCGCCTGTGATAAGTACTGTATTTCCTGTTAGTTTCATCATATCCCTCTTTCGTTGAACGTTTTTCATTTTCACATAAATCTTTATCTTAATTAAAATAATAGTTCAGTCCCATAGTTTCTCCAACACTTTCTGCTTCATTATATCCCTTGCACATGAAAAAATATTTTAAGTAATCAAATAAAAAAAAGCCAAGCGAACATTGTCGATTGGTTTTCCAATAAAATATTTTTACTTAAGCGGCCTTTCATATGCAAATGAAAGTTAACCTAAAGCAGGATATGTTCAAAAGCCAGCCAATTGGGAAGTTTATTACTTCCCATCTATAAGTATTTTTATTTCTTTTATTTGATCTATGTGTCGTTGCTCATGTAAATATAATAATTCTATCCATTGATTTAGAGGTAATTCACCAAAGCGAGGATGTTTCGCTGATTTTTCTGCCAATATTGCCGTATCTTCTACCTTACTAAGGACAGCCATCAACTTATTTCTGGAATCATTCAGCAAATCAATTATTTGTTGGGCTTCAAATGGCTCTACAGATGGATTAACTATTTCTGGTGCCTCCAATTTTTTCGTCCTATCCAATACAGAATGTAGTTCTTTACGTTCTTTTTTATTACCATCTATTCTGTTTAGTCCAAAAGCAATAGCATGTGCAGACGCTTTTTCTACCAAGACCAAATGATGACAAACTTGGGCTATACTCCACCCATTATTGTCAGTCCTATTGTTAAAATTATCATAACCTAATAATGTAATTTCGTTTACTAGTTTTTTTCTCGTTTCACTAAGATTATCATTTTCTATTCTACTCACGATTTTTCTCCCTTCACTTGGAAATAAATACTTAGATTCCTCTTCTGTTATATTCACCGTATTGAAAAATTATTCGAAGAGTTGTTTCTTCTATAATTAGGAAAAAAACTTGCTCCAATATGCTAGCAAGTTTTTTTAGATTGTGTAGTTATTTGTTGCAGGAACCATATCAAGAAATAGTCAACAAATTGTTAACTATGACTCAAGTCACAGTAATAAATACCGGAATAGGTATACTTTTATAAGGTAAAGACATCATGGGAGGTTCAATCATGCGACGATATGAAAAACTAAGAAGTTTCTTAAAATCAAACTTTCTTGAATTTAAACAAATTAAGACAGATAAAATAAAAGGCCTGCCAAAACCACCAATTGTTAAACCCTATGCCTCTTCGTCAATTGTTATTGATTTGCCAGAAGTTAGCCAAAAAGTTGTAAAAAGTGAAAATATTTATGATTGCATAAAGGATCGAAGAAGTACAAGATTTTATTCTGAAGATTGTTTAAGTCTTGAGGAGTTATCCTATCTATTATGGGCTACCCAAGGGATAACTGCCACCAACAAAGCTGGACTTACACTAAGAACAGTACCATGCAGTGGTGCAACACATACTTTTGAAACCTATCTTTTCATTATGCGAGTAGAAGGAATTCCACAAGGAATCTACAGATATCTTCCGGTAGAACACAAACTCTTATTTATGTATGAATTAGATGAGTTAGATAACAAAATTGATGCCATTACTTTAGATCAACCTTTTGTACCTAATTTCGCTAAAAGGGCTGCCGTGGTGTTTGCATGGAGTTCCATTCCATACCGCTCTGAATGGAAGTATGATATTTCAGCGCATAAAAAAATCCTGATTGATATTGGTCATGTTTCTCAAAACCTTTATTTAGCAAGTGAATCTATCGATGCAGGAGCTTGTGCGATTGGAATCTATGATCAAAAGCTGATTGATGAGGTACTAGGTTTAGACGGCGATGAAGAATTTGTTCTTTTCCTTGGTGCGGTTGGAAAAAAACGAAAATGATGTAGTACTTATTTCAAGATTAAAAGTTTTATAACTTGTAACAATTACCCCGTGGAGTATATCAAACCTATTGTAAAATAAAATAGTAGTAAAAAAATTTTACCTCCGGAGGGACCTTCAATGAAGAAAAAATTTGTTACAAGTGCTTTTACCCTAGTCTTATTACTTGGATTGGGAACTGGAGTTATGGCAGCAACTAATAAGATTGATTGCAAAGTGGGAGATTTTAAAGAAATGATCCCTATGATGCAAGAGAAATATCCTGATTTAAGTGATAAACAATTAAAAGAAGTGCACAAAGATTGTGTAGCTAAAATGAAAAAAGAAACAGGTACGGATTGTAAGATTAATAAATAAGCTAAAAAACATTCTAAGCGCTATAGGTGCTTAGAATGTTTTTTATTAACTGTTAACTCTCTATTCAATTACCAAAATTAAAAACTCGTATCCCGTTTTTAAATCCTCAGCCAAACTCAAAATTCCCATATTCATTTGTACTTCTGAAATAATCTTACCAAGACTTCTCCCCTCATTAGCGATTAAAATGGCAACCAGTGATATTTTGCTATTTTGTCCATATTTACTACCTACCCACCTTTACCCTATAGGGTATAATTAAAATGATTCGGTAGAAATAACTTTTACAAAAGACATTTTGGATTAGGGTGGTTAGATAATGAAAAAAAGTGCTGTATTATTAGTTTTACTTTTAGTCCTTGGCCTTTCTGCATGCAGTATGGAAGGATACAGGAATGTAACAGCAGATGAAGCCAAAGAATTAATCGACAAAAAGGAAGTAGTGGTATTAGATGTCCGTACGGTAGAAGAATACCAGGGTGGACATATCCCTAATGCAACCCTAATTCCACTTCAAGAATTAGAAAATAGAATGAAAGAATTAGACCCTTCTGCAACCTATTTAGTAGTCTGCCGTAGTGGAAATCGTTCCGCCCAAGCAAGTGAAATTCTAACCACAAATAGTTTTAAATCTATTTACAATATGACTGGTGGAATGAATACGTGGAGATATGAAATAGAATAGTAAGGTTGTCCGAAAGGCAAAACCCATCATGTATCCTGTGATGGGTTTTTTTGCCAAAAAAATAGATTATTAGTTAGTGCGAAGAAAAATAAATTTAGGCATACTCAAAAACCGACAATGTTCGACGATTATATTTAGTAGAATAGTTGTATAAATTACAATTTTGCAATAAAACTGTAATTTATGACATATATAAATTGAAGAAAATGAAATATTAATAGCTAGAATTTCATCAGGTGTAGGGGGAAACTTTATGGAAAGCCCAGCAGAAATTAAAGAAATGGACAAAAAACACGAGAATTCAGTAAAGTGGTACGCGAACTGGAGGTTTATTACCGGAGGTCTCCTCTTTACTATTATCCTCTTGATTGCAGCAGTCTGGTACTATCAAGCAACCCATTTTAATTCACAAACCAAAATTAATGGGATAAAGGTCGGTGGAATGAACGTTGATCAAGCACTTAAGAAATTAAAAACAACTACATTGAAAAATGTCGTCTATATCGGAAATCAACAAGTTTTCGATGGAAAAGATACCATGATGGGATTTATGGAAAATGACCTGCCCCAAATCAAGAAAATATTAAAGGGCCAGTATACGTTTTTTCCTTCTTCAAAAGCTAATAATTATTCCTTAATGCCCAGTAAACAGGATCATTATCGAAACCAGACGTTGAAAAAGCAGGTGGAAGAAAAGCTGTTAGCCATGAATAAAAGTTTAAAAGTGCCAAAAGATGCGGTGGTTCGTTTGAAACAAGGCAAAATTGTAGTCACTAACAGCGTTAGCGGAGAGCAATATGATGTTCCTAGTCTTTTAGTGGACTACGACAAACACGAATATATTAGTGAAATCCAGCTCAATCCAGTATACATACAGCCCATTAAAGAAGACAGCGAGTTTGTAAAAAATCAACAAAAAAAGATGGAAGAATTTCTTGTGCAGACTCTCGATTATAAGGTGCAGAATAAGGTTTTTACATTAAAAGCGGGCGAATTAATTAAAAATGCATCTATTTCAAAAGATTTGCAGATTAAGATTGATGATAAGGGTAATTTTAAGAAAAAGATTGCTGAAATTAACCAATCCCAATCCACATTATACAAGGATATCTCATTCAGGACCCATTCAGGATCGGTGATTTCGGTTAAAGCTAAAGGCTATGGCTGGGCCATAAATGTTGATAAAGAAATTCCCCGTATTATGAAAGCTTTTGAAAGTGGGAAGAAATCGGTTTCCGCCTCTAATATTTACGGAAATGGCTGGAATGGTGAAGGCTACGGATATGACGCTGTAAAGAACAATGGGATTGGTGATACGTATGCTGAAGTCTCCATAGCAGCTCAGCGAATTTGGATTTACAAAAATGGGAAATTAGTGGTCACCACGAATGTGGTTACTGGCAATCAAAGTACCCACCATGATACAACACCAGGAGTATGGTATGTCCTTTATAAGCAAACCCCTGCCGTCCTAACGGGCAGAGAAAACGGAAAAATTACGTATCAGACACCTGTTAATTATTGGGTCCCTTTTACGAATGGTGGTCAGGGATTCCACGATGCCAACTGGAGGTCAAGTTTTGGTGGTAATATCTATCGCAGCAATGGATCCCATGGCTGTGTCAATACCCCGCCAAGCGTTATGAAAACGGTATATGACAATCTTAGCACCTATGAACCGGTTATCGTTTATTGATGCATTGGTAGACTGTCGCCCTAGAACTTGTAATCCAATAACAAAAGAGAAGGACATACATATATAGTGTTTTTCCTTCTCCTTTTGGAATGGATAGGGTGCAATGGACCGGTAGCTAAACTCGAAGCACTATAAATTGTCCCCCTCCGAGTAAACTCCTAACATAATCTATTTTTACATGATCAAAATAAACCTTATCTCTTTCATTTACCAAAAACTCTATTCCATCTTGTTCTGTTATTTCATCCATATCTAATGCTGACTCCTCCAGAGTCAGACGAAGCTGTGGACCCCCTCAGCCAATTCCCATCTCTAAACGGATTAGGGGTTTTTTGCCTTTATTGATAATATCTTGAACTTCATTTTTTATTTTTACTATTGCAGCCTGTGTAATTTTAATCATCTGAATTCCTCCCTATAGGTTTTTTAATACAAATTGTAACAAACCAAAGTAAACCTTTGTTGTCTATAAAAGCTAATTAATTTTATAAAATTCCAATCCATGTTTTGACTGCTGTAGCAAAAATTAAAATCCCCATAATAATTTGCAATACCCTGGGGTTCACTCTTTTTCCTAAATTGGCGCCTATCGGTGAAGCGATTAAACTAGCTGCAACCATAATGATCGAGGGTAGAATGGCCACTTGCCCTGTTGAAATTTTCCCAGAAACCGCTCCTATGGATGAAATAAGTGTAATGGCTAAGGATGAGGCAATGGTCATTCTTGTCGGTATCTTTAACACCGTTAGCATAATTGGCACCAATAGGAATGCACCTCCAGCACCAACGATCCCAGCACCAATCCCGACAATGAAAGCAAATAGTGCTGCAAGCCACTTGTTAAATTTAACTTGATCTAAAGGAATAGTATCAATTCCTCTTTTCGGAACAAACATCATAATGACAGCAATCAATGCTAAAATTCCGTAAACAATATTAATTCCGCTTTCCGGCATATGTGTAGAGCCAAATCCACCGATAAAGCTTCCAATTAAAATACTTATTCCCATATAGGCAATAAGTTTTTTATTTAAGAATCCACCTTTACGGTAAACCAGAACACCGCCAATTGTCGAAAAGAAAACTTGGATGGCAGTAATTCCTGAAACCTCATGTGCGGTAAAATGACCTACCCCTAGTATAACTGGAATGTACAATAACATGGGGAAATTGATGATCGCACCACCAATACCTAACATCCCTGAAATAAATGACCCAACAAATCCAATTAGGAAGATCGTAATGATAAAGCTAATAGCCATGGTATCCTCCTTCTAAAAAAAGGAACCTTTACTGGTTCCCTATATTAATAACTTTTTTAGTCCAAAAGTTATCGAACAGCACAGCGGTTTGGGCCGATTTCCATTTCTCGTTGTTGATCAATGTCAGGATTGATTTTTCCCATGTTGGTTTGACGAATTTCTTGATATGCATTTGGCTGTGGAGGCAGGTTTTCTGTTACCATTTTTCTGAATTCACTCTCGTCTCCGATATTTAGACCATGATTTTCTTCAATTAATGTTCCTAATTTTTGTGCCACACTGCCATCATCATTTAACTCATCAATTATCATAAAGTGGGCTGGAAGCACAATGAGCTCTTCTGATAATTCTCTGTAACGTTTATAAAGTGTTTCGCGTAAATCTCCAACCCAGTCTTCCGCCATACCTGCGAGATCCGGTCTTCCGATGGAATCAATGAATAAAATATCGCCTGAAAGCAAGAACTTTTCATCTACAACAAATGAAGTGGAACCAATCGTGTGACCTGGAGAATACAATGCATGAATATTAATAATAGTGTTTCCGATTTTTACGTCATTTCCATCTTCTAATGGTTGGTAATCAAAGGTGACTTCTGTTGCATCCTTTGGTGGAAGCCAATAAGTTGCACCTGTTTTTTCAGCCAATGTACGTCCACCAGAAATATGGTCCGCATGAAGGTGTGTATCAAATACGTGTGTAATTTTTGCGCCGATTCCTTCCGCAAAATCAAGATAGATATCAGTCATACGTGTTGCATCAATCAGTACTGCCTCATCGTTTGAGACCACCATATAAGATAAGCAGCCTTTACCAATTCGAACAAATTGATAAATTTCGCCGCCATCATTTAGTTCGCCAACTTTAACCGGTTCTAAATGTTCACTCCATGCTTTCATCCCACCTTTTAGGTATGACACGTTTAACCCCGCATCTGAAAGCATATCTGCCACCATGACAGATGAACCTTCCTTAGCACAAACCACCAATACTTCTTGAGCGGCAGGAATTTTGTCGAGGATTTCATCTACACCATCAAGCAGTTCAAAATAAGGGACATTTAAATAGTTAAAGTTCTCGCCTTCAATTTTCCAATCGTTAAAATCACTCTCATTTCTCACATCTAGAATAAATAACTCTTCATTATTAAAAACTTTTTGTGTTACTTCTTTTGAAGTCATTATATTTAAAGGCATTCTCTACTTACCCCCTCTGGTATTATAATCATTAAAAAAATTTGCTAATTAAAAAGTTAAGGTAACATCCGCATCTTTGGCGAACTCTAAAAAGGTGACAGCACCGCCTACTTCAATTCCATCAACAAAATTTTCTTTTTCTAATCCCATGACATCCATAGTCATTTGACATCCGATAAATTGAACACCCATTTCTTGAGCCATTGCAGCTAGTTCTGGAATGGAAGGCACATTTGCTTTTGCAAAGCCATCAGCAAAATGCTCTTTCCCCTCTGGCATTGGTAGCTGTTTGGAAGCTTCTCTATGGATTAAGTTTAATCCTTCAAATGTGAAGAAGATAGCTACTTCTTGATCAGTTGCTGCTGCCGCTGTTGCGATATTAAATACTTTGTATGCATCAAATAATCCACCATTACTTGCAATAATTGCTACTCTCTTAGTCATTGTTTTTTCCTCCAGATAGTCTTATTTATTGTTAATACCCGTTGTTTTACCATTCCAACCGATCATTCCTGGTACAACATTAATGACGTTAGCAAAACCATTATCCGATAATTTTTGGGCAGCAAGATCGCTACGGTTTCCTGTACGACAAACCACGATGATTTCTTCCTGTTTATTAAATTCATTTATTCTATCTTCCAATTCACCCAATGGAATGGAGATTGCACTCGGAATATGGTTAAAAGCATATTCTGCAGATTCTCTAACATCGATTATGACGATGTTTTCATTTGCTGCAATTTTTTTCTCAAGGTCTTCATTATTGATAACATTTGGGTGTTTCTTTTCAGTTGCTTCGTCGTTAGAAGATTTGCGAAGATAATGCTTCAATACTCCGCCTTCTTCAATTGTTCCCAAATATTGATGGCCAGTACTTTCAGCCCATGCCTTCATGTCCGCTTTGGATCCTTTGTCTGTCGCTTGAACTTCTAACACTTGTCCTTCCTCCAGGGTATTCATTGCTTTTTTTGTCCTAACAATCGGCATCGGACAAGCTAATCCTTTGGCATCTAAAATCACATTTGATTTTAAGTTTTCCATTTTAAAATCCTCCTTAATACCTATAAGGGTATTGTTTTTCTTAAAAAAATTTATTCCACTTTACCTTCCCAAGCAAGCATTCCACCAGCCATGTTGATTACATTAAATCCATAACTTTCAAGAAATTGCGCAGCACGACCACTTCTGCCTCCTGAACGGCATACCATAATATACTCTTTTGATTTATCTAATTCATGCATGCGAAACTCAACTAATCCTAATCGAATGTTTACAGCACCTGGGATTTTGCCAGCTGCAACTTCGTCCACTTCACGTACGTCTATGATATTTAATTTCTTTTCACCGTTTAATAATGTTTCAACCTCTTTTGCTGTCATTTGTTTCATTTTATCGTTCTCCTTCTATTTTGTTTAAGACCACGCGCTCATTCCGCCTTTGACATTTGTTACTTTTGAAAAGCCCAATTTTTTTAGGATCTTACTAGCCTGCCCGCTTCTCATCCCACTTTGACAAATAACAATAACTTCCTGATCCTTTGAAAGCTCATTTGCTGCTTTCCCAGCAAGTAGGTTAAGGGGGATATTTTTAAAACCTCTAATATGGTTTCCTTTAAACTCTCCAGGTGTGCGAACATCAACATATTGTTTATTCTTGTCATTCAATTCAGCTTTCAATTCTATTGTCGAAATATTGTTAACACCTTTAGTTGGCAAAAAACGCTTAATCATAAAGAATAAAATTGCTATAATAATAAGATAATTTACATATTCCATTTGCTAACTTAGCCTCCTCGAATGTAGGGGGAATCCCCCCTATCAATTCGTTTTATATAAATAGATTAACATTACCTTCCTCTGCATCTGCTAAATACGCAGCAACTCCGGCAAATTCAATGGATTCTAATAACTCTTCCTCTTTAAGACCTAACAAATCCATTGTCATGGTACATGCTACTAGTTTTACATCCTGTTCCTGCGCCATTTCAATTAATTGCGGCAGAGGAAGCGCGTTATGCTTTTTCATAATATCCTTAATCATTTTAGGGCCGAATCCGGCAAAGTTCATTTTGGACAGCCCCATTTTATCCGCGCCTCTTGGCATCATTTTGCCAAACATTTTCTCCATAAATCCTTTTTTCACCAGGACCTTTTCCTCTTTGCGAAGGGCATTTAATCCCCAAAATGTATGAAAAATGGTTACTTCATGGTCATAAGCAGCTGCACCATTCGCAATGATATAGGCTGCCATTGCTTTATCGTAATCACCACTAAATAATACAATTGTCGTCTTTTTCTTTTCTGTCATGTTTTGTCCTCCTGAAGAAATAATACCTATACAGGTATTATTAAAATTAAAAAAATTTATCCTTTTTTAATCCAAAACTTTAAGATACTATTTTCTTCTTCATGTTTCAGCAATTCATGACCACCTGATTTAGCCCAAGCTGCAAGATCATTCTTAGCGCCTTTATCTGTTGTATGAATCTCTAAAACTTGACCTGATTCAAGTTCATTCATCGCTTTCTTTGTTTTAACAATTGGCATTGGGCAAGCTAAACCTTTTGCATCAACTACTTTTGTACTATTCATTATTGTATTCCTCCCTTTAGAAAATAATTACCGTTACCCCTATGGGTATATATATTAGTGAAAATAAAAGAGGGTGTCAACCCTTTTTTATCGACTTTTTACTAGCAAATTAACAGCTTCTTTTACTATTTCTTCCATGCTTTTTTCACCTTGTTCATTTGCTTTTTGAACACATTCCACTAAATTGGAACTAACAATAACTCCAATAGTACGGTCGATGGCACTTCTAGTTGCAGATAACTGGGTAATAACTTCTTTACAGTCCTTGTTTTCTTCCATCATTTTTAAAATTCCTCGTAACTGTCCTTCAATACGTTTTACTCTGTTTTTCATTTGATCATTATAATCCAATGTTTTTCCTCCTTTAACCATTAGTTTCTATTTTCAAGGAAATTTCCCTTACTAGTTATTGGTGATGAATTGTAGTTAAGATTAATAGTATCATTAAATTCTCCTTCAATGAACTAATGTCATTGACAAGCTATATAATATACCCCTGTAGGTATAATGTCAATAGAATAATCTTAAAAAATTGCTTATAGAAAAATGACCGCAATAAACGCCCAAGAAGGAAATCGAATTTAAATATAATTATCTTCCTTCCTTGGATTAATTTATTGATTAATACCGAATATACACTTATAATTCATAGTATATATATAGGGATTAGAGGAATTAAGGAGGGGTCAGTTATGAAATTATTAAAACGCCTTTTTATGGATACATGTCCAACCTGTAAGAAAGTATTAGAAACAAAACAATCAAACTTTTTAAAAGCAATTGTTATTAAAACTTGTCCAGATAATCACTATCAAAAAGAGTTTCATCCAGCTTTAGAGTCTTATATCGAAAGTAACCTTCATTAGCTATTACCTCCTTTCTTGATTATTATCTTTCGAGTTTATCTTTCCATGCTTTATGGTACCAACCATATTTTTCCCGTTCTAATCCATATATTTTTAAGACAATTTAAAAAGCAAGCCCCTATAATTGGAGCATGCTTTAATGGATAGTCCTTTTTATTTCTTTTTAATCCAAAATTTAATGGCATTTTCATTTTGTTCTGTTTTTAACAGGGTGTGACCGGCATTTTCCGACCAAGCTGGGAGGTCATTTAGGGCACCTCTGTCAGTAACTTGGAGCTCTATTACTTGTCCACTATCTAATGACTCAATACCTTTTTTAAGCTTAATAATTGGCATTGGACAGGTTAATCCAGTAACATCCAACACTGTATCAACCTTTATCTCATTTTGGTTTTCTATAACTGTTTCTCCACGATCATTTGTTGTTGTTTCAACATTTTTGTTTAGATTGCTTCCGTACACAGAGGAATAAGTTTTCCATCCACCATCTAAATTAATAGCTTTAAACCCACTATTATTCAAGATACGTGTGGCCAGATATCCTCTTAAACCTACCTGACATGAAACATAAATTGGTTTATCATGAGGTAATTCAGTCATTTTACATCTTAAATCATTTAGCGGAATATTGATGGATCCTTCAATAAATCCAAATTCGCGCTCCATTGGTTCACGAACGTCTATTAATATTCCTCCAGCAGCAACGATCGCATCTACTTCGTGCCACTGAATCATTTCCAATTCGCCTACCATGATATTAGAAGCTACATATCCAGCCATATTCACAGGATCTTTTGCTGAAGAATATGGTGGTGCGTAAGACAATTCAAGATTTGTTAAATCTTCAACCGTTAATCCACCTAAAATGGCAGTTGCGATAACGTCAATACGCTTATCAACCCCATCCGCTCCTACAGCTTGTGCACCAAAAATTTTGCCTGTTTCTTTGTCAAAGATAAGTTTTAAAGCTATTGGTGCTGCTCCTGGATAATACCCGGCATGAGAGCTTGGATGAATATGAACCACTTCATATGGAACCCCTAAGCGTCTAAGTGTTTTTTCATTGTTACCAGTTGCTGCAATAGTTAAGTCAAACACCTTAGCGATTGATGTACCCAATGTCCCTTGATACTTTTCCTTTTTGCCCATCATATTATTTGCCGCAATGCGTCCTTGTCGGTTTGCTGGTCCTGCAAGTGGGATCATTGCCTTTGTACCGCTAATATAATCAACAACCTCTACTGCATCCCCAACTGCATAAATATCCTCATTAGTAGTTTGAAGAAATTCATTAACAACGATTCCTCCACGCTCTCCTAGCTCCAATCCAGCAACCTTGGCTAATTCATTTTCCGGTCTGACTCCAATAGAAAGAATTGTCATTTCTGTTTCAATTTCTATTCCATTAGAAAGAATAATCTTCTTACCTTGATCGGCAAATGACTCGACACCATTTTCTAGGAGTAACTTCACGCCTTTTTCTTTTAAATGCGTGTGTAAGATACTTGCCATTTCAAAGTCAATCGGAGCCATAATTTGATTAGCCATTTCAATAATTGTAACTTCTATCCCTCGATCAACAAGATTTTCAGCCATTTCAATCCCAATAAATCCTCCACCGATTACGACTGCCTTTTTAGGATTATGAGAATCAACATAGTTTTTAATTTTATCCGTATCGGGAATATTTCTTAACGTAAATAAAGTCTGATTATCATTTATCCCAGGGATAGGCGGTACAATGGGTCTTGCTCCTGGTGATAATAATAACTTGTCATAAGATTCCTCGTACATTTCACCAGTTTGTATGTTCTTTATCGTTACGTTTTTGACTTCAGGATTAATGGATATGACTTCGCTTAAATTGCGAATGTCAAGGTTAAATCGTTCCGACATTCCTTTTACAGTTTGCACTAATAATTTACTTCGATCCTTGATTGTTTCACCAATATAGTACGGCAAACCGCAATTGGCAAATGAAATGTGCTCTCCCCGTTCAACTAGTATTATATCAACATCTTCACTAATTCTTCTTAATCTTGCAGCTGCTGTCGCTCCACCAGCTACTCCACCTACGATGATAATTTTTTGTGTCATGTTATTCCCTCCAAATTTATATAAGTTAATTACTTTCTTCTTAATCTAATTTCTCATTAGGTATACCCCTATGGGTTTTATACCTATAGGGGTATTATATAATCTTTTAAAAATATGTAAAGTCCTATGGTGAAAACTTCACATTTTCGACAAAAATATAGCGATACTAAAGTTGATACATAAAAAACAGAAAAACGTCTGCCTAATAGGCAAACGTTCTTTGGAGGTAAAAAATTAAAAATATTTGGCTCGGTGTACTAATACAATATTTTCAATTATTAAAAGTGTATAGTCATGTGCTTATTTTAAATAAAAAAAGCTCACCAAAATTTGGTTACATGAATGAAAATGTGGTAAAGTTCAAAAAAAAGCCCATAAAGGGCTTTTTTAAGCTACGTGTAATTATTTTTCTTAAAAACAGATCGATGCTCCAACTATGATTAGCAAGATAAATAAAACAACGATTAAAGCAAAACCGCCCCCGTAGCCACCGCCGTAGCCATAGCCACCACAACCACCAAATCCGCCGTATCCACCATATCCAAACATTTAATTGACCCCCTTTAGATTTATTCCTTACAATTTATGTTAAGTCAATTAATTTGGGAAGGGCTCTTTCACTATGATTTTTATAAGGACAAACTCATTAATGTTAAAGGTAAAAGGTAAAAGGTTGTTTATTTTCACTGCCAAATTGTGACTACCGGGTACTTTTCATTTTCCTAAACCTATTTTAAGAATTCCTATCCACAGTATAATCAATTTTCCCTCCCCGGCTTGTAGTAATAGGGATCGCCTTTATGATCCTTTTTTTCATTATTATCTATATATACCTTTCCATCTTCCAAATAAGTTGCTAATGTAATATTTTCTATTTTTTCACCCATTTTTTCGATTTCGGCAATAACCCAACTACAATCTAATTGCAGATATTTTAAATTATGATGAACGATTTGACCATCCATTATCAGTGGGATCGGAAGGTATTCTTTTTTTACATGTAACTTTAAATCACTAGGTTGAACTGGTCGAAAGTCCGATTTGGGAATCACACTTATGCTCCCTGTTCCCTCCATTACGGCAATGGCAATGTTTTGAGTATCGGTGTACCCTTTTTCTCTTAAATGGGACAATAATTGATTGATAGGCATACGCACCTTTTTTAGTCCTTTCCGATCTATATCTCCGTTTTGGATTAATACTGTTGGACTTTCATATAAGATCCATCTTAATTTATTATGTAGGGATAAACGTGTAAATACCTTATATAGAATGACGACAATTCCAGCATAGATAATCGCCTTTCCTGTATTATTAACCTCTACTGGACTGCTGATAATATTGGTGAGGACAAGAATATACAATAAATCGAAAGAGTGCATTTGAGCAACAGCTTTTTTTCCGGTTAACCTTAAAAACAAGTATCCTACCACAAAAATCAATAACGCACGGTAAAATGAATCCAAATTTGCATCTCTCCTTAGCCATTCTCCACCTAATCAAACATCACAACAGTATGATCGTTATCTGTAGTATTAGAATTTCCATTCGTTTCTAAACCAGAGATACTTTTACAAAAATATAAAAAGCCCTACCATATATTTAGTAGGGCTTGGTTCAAATAGATTTATGAAGGTTGCGGATCCAACCGCTTGGATTTTCGTTTATTCCTTAACAGTCGCTTTTCTAGATAATAAGTAGGAATGATGATAGCTGCCCAAATCGCAAAATAGTTCAGAACTACGAGAAACGGGTTGCTGCTACCACCATGCCCCCCTTTTCCATGCATTTTTCCTTCGCGAAAATCTTCTTGAGTCGGACCTTGCTGTGTATTTGTTGTATCCTCAGTGCTCGCACTGGAGGATTGTCCACTTTGTTGCATTTGTTCCTGCTTAAAACTATTGTTTGAAGAGGTTGTTGAGGAAAACCATTGAATACCCCCTGCCAAAATGGCAATTGAAAGAACTACTGAAACAAGAACACCCTTCCTTAGTTTTCCTGTCTTGGATTTAAAAGACTTTTTGCATATACTCATTACCCATTGCCAATGTACTCCAACATGAAGACCAACAAATGCCAGTGTTGCGTCCGCAGATAAGCCGTGGAGTTCACGAAGCGTATGACTCCCTTGAATGGCAAGGCTTGGAAGAACTACCTTCGATATTAAGATACCCGTTATAATGACAGCTGCCATCGAAATTAAGAGCAATACATTTAACAAATAACTAAATCGAGTTTTTTTGGGAAGCTTAGGGTCCAAAATATTTTTAGTCGTTTTTACAACCCATTGATAGTTCAGCCCGATGTGGAAAAGAATGGCCACCCCAATTATTAAACCAACTATTTCATGAAACGGTAATCCGTCAAATACTCTCGGATTCATTAGCAATACAAAAGTGATTGCCAGCATCAAATCCAGTACAATTTTTGTATAATTCTTTTTCATATAATTTTCCTCCTAATTCAAAACGTTACGCTAACTGACTCTTATATTATCGAGTGAATCTTAAGATAAGCTTAACTTAATCCGGCTTCATTTTTTTACTCCACTATTTGATACTAACAGGCTCTGTACTCTCATCCCTTTTCTTTTATGGTATGATTAATTAAGTTCATTACTTAAGGAGTGAAATCATGAGTGTACATAAAGATTTAATTAAACATGCGGCAAATCAACATGAAACTTATCAAGAATTCCTGGCTCTAGACCAACAACGCGAACAATATATTGAAGAAGCGATTGAGTTATGTAAACAAGGCCAACCTTTTTCAACTGATAAAATAAATGCAGTCACTAATAGGATTAATAAGATAAACCTGCGCTTTATACCCACGAGGAAAAACGTTACGGGCGAAATGATTCAAGAATTTGTAAAAAAACACTAAAAAACAAAAGCCGGACAGTAACTAACCCTACTGTCCGGCTTTTGTTGTATCTATATTTACTTTTTAAAAATGGTCGCGATTACTTGATCATAGGTCATTTCCGTATCGACTGTAAATGTACCTGGACGTAAATTTTTCTCGACACCCTTTTTCTCCACATCTCGAGAGAATTTAAAATCATCAGGTACAATTTTTGCCTTTTCAAGCATTTTACCGACATCAATGCTAGTCATTCCCTGTGTTACAGTTATAACTGCTCGATAGGCAATCTTTTTAGAATTATTATTAGCTGCCGGAGCGGTTGCTGCTGCTTTTTTGGCTGCTTCTATAGTCTTATCAAATTCTGCCTTTGGTTGCACAACATACCCTGCTGCTAATAGTTTATCTTTCATCTCTGTTTCAGTTGGTTGAGCAACTATTTTCTCCACGGTTTTTGTAGGTTTGGATGCTGCTTTAGTGACGACTGGATCTTCAGTAAAGTAAACAGCACCACAAATGGTCGTTGCAAGAAGAATTCCGGTCGCAAAGCTGCTCACTACATTAAATTTCATGGGCTAATTTGCTCCTTCCATCCTTTGCTGCCAGATACGGGGCAAGTAATTGGTTTATTTCGCTCTCTGAAACTTGTTTTTTCTGAGCAATCGTCTCAATCGAATATTTGCGCTTATATAAATCTAGTACTTCACGCTTAAAGATCATTTCATCCTGAGTCAGTTGAACGCCTGCTTCTTTTGTAACAACCTCTATATCAAGCTCCAGATTGCGAATTTGCTCGTTCACGTTATTGATATCTTTCATTACAGCAACATGGACCATATCAATTTCCTTATGTTTCTGTTTTTCTGCGTTCCGATTTGATGCTATTGAAACGATTAGCAACACAGCTGATATCGCAATTAACAGAATTAATGTCCATTCCATCATATTAGTTTCCTCCTTATTTTACATAACAATCCACATTTCCCTATTATACATCCTAACTGAAAATAATTCGACGAATTTCGAGTAAATGAGACACAAGTCGGATGTTTTGGGAAATTGAACCTATCTTTCAATAAAATTACTACATATGAAGGTACCTCAGCTATTAAGGTAGATATATAATAGGGACGGGGCGAAAAAATGAAGAATAAATGGTTAAATAAACTAAAACCTCTTTTGATAACCGCAATAGTTCTAATTGGTCTTTATTTTGCGGGAAGTTATTTACTTGATAAACTATTCGGAGATATGCGTGGAAACGACATTGTTCAAAAATCACCGTCACCGGATGGAGATAAAGTAGCTTATATTTTTCAGCGGGATTGTGGTGCTACAACAGGGACTTCCTATCAGTTATCACTTTTGGATTCAGATGATGAATTTCCAAATAAAGGTGGAAACACCTTTGTTTCTGATAACCAATTTCAAATCAAATGGATTACCAACGATAAATTACGAGTGAATTATGAGAAGTCCTCAAAGACCTATGAAATGGATAAAAGTGTGGATTGGACTAAGATAGAATATATAGGAAATTAAATAAGTAACACTTAAAAAATTTTCATATACTAAAAGAGCATCGAAAATCGCAAGGGGTTCCGTTAACTATCGCAAACATTAAAAATGTAATGCAAAAAGGCCTTCA
Source organism: Bacillus sp. AFS006103 (assembly GCA_002559145.1). Classification (GTDB taxonomy): domain Bacteria; phylum Bacillota; class Bacilli; order Bacillales; family Cytobacillaceae; genus Neobacillus. The sequence continues at coordinate 149,332 of NTXX01000008.1, read as the reverse complement.
AATTGTATGGTAATTTGGAGGTCTATTTTTGTTGATATAAAGGGATTTCGATAATTATTTCGGGAGAATTTGTAGTGCCATTTGTATATTAAAATGGGGGGAACAATAGCCAGTGTACCTCAGCAAAATTCGCTACATTTTTACTTACAAATTGATATACAGAAATATTGGTTAGGCTCTACTATAACTGAATGTCGATTTCAATGTGTTTGAAAAATAAACGGAGAAACTCCGGCTAAATTTGGAAATAACCATATTTCCTTAAAAATAAGGGGAGTTTTTCCGCTTATATGCTCCAAATCTTTAGATATTGTCTTATTTAGAGGAGTTAAGCGGAATATCTCCGCCTATATCTGCTGCTTTAGCTTCCTCTATAAACAATAGACGGAAATTTTCCGCCTACGAATTCTCATACCTACGCAAAAATCAATACGAGAAGGCGAAAATGGTTTGCCAAATTCTTCGTACTACGCAAAATTGCCCTACATTTTATAGAGCAAAAAGGATTGCATTTCCCTATATTTTAACCTTGAAAAAAACTAACCAGTGTTCCACTAGCAAGCGTATGTGACTCCAAAATTGGCGCTATGTCTTCAAAAAATACCACCAGATTCGGTATCTCAACTCTTTCAATATCTAAAGCATAAACAGCGATTTGATACGCATGATCTCCTGTTAATTCAGCGGGTTGCATCCCATAGTACGGTTTAATCTGCTGCTGCCCTGTCAGCCTCTCAGCTGCATTTTCTGGCATTTCCAATGTATTACTGTCAATATTAACCACGGCCCAGTGAACCCAATATTCAGGGAGAACATGGGCATCATAAACTACCACGGCAAATGATTTCGTGTTTGTCGGTGTACCTGTCCATTTTATCGGCAAACTAATATTTTCACCGCCAACGCTATGCTGGACGAATTTGTGAGGAATATTTCCCCAAGCATCGAATGCTGGTGAAGTTACTTTTAAGTCCTTTTCAGGCAGCGTCTCAATCGTTACAATCCCCGAATCTACCTCCCTGCCTAGTTTAGCTTTCAATACAGTCAATGCTAAACGAACACTGACAAAGAGTTCATCCTCTTCAAAAAGGACCGGGTGATCTAACCAAAGTGTCGTAGAAACCGGCTCACTGATCGTCACTTGTGTTTCACCGGATGCTATTTCAAATGAAAAATCATTCATACGTACAGTGGCAGTTGTAAAAGATTCGTTTATTTTTACCATCGCACCTACGCTGTCTAACACTTCCTTTAATGGTACCAATAGCTTAGTATTTATATTGATTGCAGGTGTGGTCATGCTTTTGCCATTAACTTTTAACGGAACTGGGGTGTTTCTGTGTAAATCTTTATTCATCTCATACACCTCTATCGAATTCTGGTTCGTCCTATTAATATCCATCAAATGTCAGTAATTCATTCTCCCTTACAGTTCAAACTCCCATTCCTCGCGGAGTATTAAATAAAGCACTAGAAGGTAGTTTTCTAACTCTGAAGTCGTTTTCCCTGCTGAATCCAGTCCGATTTTCGGAGATAATACTTCGGCGATTTGGATGGTTAGTTGATTTCTTTCATTTAATGGGAGTTGATGAAACCGATGGACATATGTACTGACGAGTTTCCATTCCTTTATCCCTAAAGATTTCAGCGTCCATTCATCAATGATGAGATCATCCTTGGAAAGCCCTCTGTTTGTAATTTCGTACTCAAACGGAGAATGTTTCTTTTTCCGTTTTGCCTTACGCTCATGAACGACAATTGTCCCTGCGACCATATCACCGAGTCGTTTATGTTTGGAGTGGAAAAAGATCATGATAATTCCGAGAAAATACGCTGTCGGCAAGGAATCAATAATTCGGATAAGATTCCGAATAAAGCTCGAAAGCAATGTAATACTATGACCATTTTCCTGTATGACCCTGATTCCTATAAGCTTCTTCCCAAGCGTCCTGCCCCCTGAGAAAAATTCAAACACAAAAAAGTAACCCCAATTCACAATAAACAGAACTATAATCGTGATTGCAATAGGCAGCGAATTCCCGATGGAAATAAATTCCAACTTCGACATCCCATCCAGAACGAAAAAAAGGACAATCAAGGACAAAATGTTAATGACCATTAATAGCATTTGGTCGATGATAAAAGCAGCAGACCTGCTGCCTAAACCAGCAATTTGAAATTGAATTGATACAAATTCCGGTGTTTTGATATCTACTTTATCTTCATTCATAAGCTTCCCCCGTCAACTGCTTGATTATTTCTATTTCTATTTTTCTATAATTTTACTATAATTAGGAGAATAATGACTAATTAATATATAGCCCTCATAAAGTAGGTGTCAAAATGAATGTAAATCAATTTGTAAAAATGCATCGTGAAGAATGGAAACAGCTTGAAGAATTAATCACGACGATAGGCAGGAACAGAAATTCTATAACAGGTGACCGTATCACTCAATACCATCGACTCTACCAAAAGGCTGCCCAAAATCTTTCCTACAGTCAAACCTATTTTCCGAATGATGAAGTTACCTTATATTTGAACGGACTAATTGCCAAATCCCATAATCTTTTGTATAAAGACCAGGTATCAAGCCTCAGACAAATCCGTCACTTTTTTAGTGTAAAATTTATTGGACTGTTGTTAGAGCAATGGAAATTTGTCATCTTTGCGATGATTTTATTTTTGATTGGCGCCTTGGGGAGTTTTCTATCAGTTATGAATGATCCTCTACACATCTATGCCATTCTCCCGTCGGAAATCGCCAAAGGTGTTGACCCTGATCAACTTGGGAAAGGTCATGGAGCAGTGGACTCCTCCCTCATGTCGGCAAGTATTATGACAAATAATATCAAGGTGGCAATCTTTGCTTTTGCCGGTGGAATCACCTTTGGGCTCGTGACTGTTTATTTGATGGTTTACAACGGTATTATCATTGGTGCGCTCGCTGCCCTGTTTTGGCATCATGGAAAATCATATGATTTTTGGGCATATATCGTTCCTCACGGAATGATTGAACTCACAGCCATTTTTATTGCGGGTGGTGCGGGACTTCTTATGGGTTATCAGCTGTTTGTCCCTGGTCAATTTTCGCGGAGTTATCAATTAAAACAGCAATCAATGCGATCCGTTCAACTTCTTCTTGGAACCATTCCTTTGTTTATCATTGCCGGTATCATCGAAGGATTCATCACCCCGGCAGCCATTTCATTAGAAGCAAAGTACATTGTTGCCTTCTTAACGGTAGCCGGTTTGATCCTCTATATGGTAATTGGTAAGTTAAAACTTAGAAGATTATAAAAGGTTTTGATTGATAATTTCAATATAATGAGATACGGCTGTAACCGCTAACTTATCCTCACTGGCCTCAATCATTTGAAGGCCTTGTTTTTCCCATTTGATTTTTTCTCTTTTCTTTATAAGTATTTGCTGTTGCGCAATACTTTTCCGCATGGCTGTTAGGAGAGAATTCGGCTCCTCCTTGACTCTTCTTAAAAGTGTCTGGTCCTCTATTCCAATCATTAAAAATAAATGCCGCTTGCGAAGTCTTTTTAAAAGGACAAGAGCACTTTCCTCATGTAGAAAGGTCCGGATATCACTAAATAATAGCAGCAGACTTCGTTTATTTTGAACCTTTTCTAAATATTGTAATACAGCAGCATAATTGGACTCAGCCGAATCTACCTTTACGTCATAGATAGCTTGGAGAATGGTCTTAAGATGTGCCATTCCTTTTGCTGGCGGTACATAGACTTTAATATTCTTTGAAAAGGCTAGGACAGACACATAATCACCCTTTTGGAGGGCGGCCGCTGTCACGGTTAGGGCCGCTTCTAATGTTTTTTCTAAGCGATTCCCTTTCGACAATTCTGCCCCCATCATTCTTCCGCAATCAATTAAGATAGTTATATACTTTCCGTGCTCCGGTTCATATTCATTCGTCATTACTTCTTGGAGTTTCGCTGTTTGGCGCCAGTTAATTTTACGCGGATCATCGCCGACGACATAATTTCTAATCTTGGAAAAATCGCCTACACCACTGCGTTGCCTCCGAATCTTTAACCCCTCGTAAACCAAATATTTTTGTGCATTTTCTAAATATTGCTTGGTCTCAGTTAAATCAGGGATGACTTTCACAGAATCCTTCAATTCAACGGTTACTTGCTTTTCCCACATGCCCAGCAAACTCGTATATCGGAAATAAAGCTTGTTAAGCTCGTATTTTCCTCGGACCCTGGCAGTTGTATCAAACGAAATCTCGGCCATTGCTTCTTTAGGTATAGAACCAACAATAGGAAACGGTCTTTCGAAGGTCTGCGGCAAACTATCGACCAACTGGTACCTAATTGGATATACAGAGGAATTTTGCACTTCAAACTTCACCGTATAAGGGATACCTCTTTCTAATTCATCAGCGATTGATCGCTGAAAGAAAAGCTGCTTTTTAGCGGGCGAAAAAAGCAAGTCTACCAGACATATCAAAAATACAATGATATTTGCTGCAATAACATACCCCCAAGAGATATTCCAAACCGTTCCAAAGCATAAAATAAGCGATAGCAAGAGGAAAACGAACAATAATCGAGTCGTTGGTAAAACCCCTTTATCTTGGAACAGGAACCGAGCCCACCAGCTCTTCAATAATTTGGTCAACGGTTGCTCCCTCCAATTCTACATGTGGGGATAACTGAATCCGATGCCTTAACGCAGGTTTGGCAACCATTTTGATATCATCGGGTGTAACATAATCCCTGCCTGAAAGGTATGCAAAAGCTTGTGCTGCCTTTCCAATGGAAATTCCTGCTCTTGTACTGGCCCCAAAGCGGATCACTTCTGCCTCACGAGTTTTCCTCACGATTTTCATCATGTAGTCTAGTACATTCTCACTCACCGTGACATTTTCAATTTCTCGTCTAATCCTTAAAAAATCTTCCATATCTAGGATGGGTGAAACAAGGTTTTCGTCAAAGCTGTGTTCAATTACTTGTTTTAATACCTTTTTCTCTTCCTCAAAGCTAGGAAACTCTATTTTAAGCTTAAATAAAAAACGGTCCTGCTGTGCTTCTGGAAGTGGATAGGTGCCTTCAAATTCAATTGGGTTCTGGGTCGCAACCACAAAAAACACATCAGGTAACGGATACGTCTTCCCTTGAATCGTCACCTGCTTTTCTTCCATTGCTTCGAGCAACGCAGCTTGTGTCTTCGCAGGTGTCCGGTTAATTTCATCAGCTAGAAGGATGTTCGTAAAAATAGGGCCTTTCAATGTTTGAAAGGTGCTCTCCTTTATATTGTAAATCGTGCTCCCGGTGATATCACTTGGTAATAAATCCGGTGTAAACTGAATCCGGTTAAAGGTCCCTCCGAGAAGATTCGCAAGTGTTCGGACCATTTGTGTTTTGCCGGTGCCTGGCACTCCTTCTAGAAGAACATGACCTCCAGCTAAAATTGCAGATAAAAGGAGTCTAAGATTCAGGCTCTGACCTACTATCCTCTCTTCATACTTGTCCAAAAAAGATGTTAATTCTGTTTTCATCCTTCAACCTCTTTCCTTAATTCCTCAAGCTTTTTCGACCATAATAAGTATTCTTGTTTGGAGATTTTTTCTTTTTCAAGAATGTTGATCAATCCTGTTAAGAAGGAATTGATTTCATAAGCAGACAACCCCGTCCACTTTTTCTCAAAGGTACTCGATAAATCCTTCCATTCTCTGTTATATGGGATCTGCCATGTTTCCTTGAGAACCAGTTTGATATAGTCGGCCTGAATCTTAATTGAATCATGATACCGTTTGCCACGGAGATACCATGCTGCCAAGGCATGAATACCCTCATCACTAAAGCGAACCGACGCCTCTCTTGGTTCAAAAATAGGTCCGAATCGCTTTCCTTTTGCCCATAACCAGAGAACCATCAAAAGGATTCCCTGCAAAACAAGCAGTAAAAACCACATCGGGTACACATTCCAAAAAGTTGATGCGTTTTCCCCGCCATGAATGTATTCATCAAACAGGATTGTGTTCGCTTCCTCTTCATTTAGCAAATAGAAAAGCAGCGGTAAATGATCCTTTTTTAAGAGACTATCATTGGTCATCCACTCAGGGGTCACTGCTACAATTAAATGACCTTTTCCAAACGACTTTTTCACCGCAATGGGACCAGCCTGATCAAAAAGTAAAACTTGATCTTCCTTTTTGGTCTGTAATCGGATAGCTGAATCAATTTCGGCATGATAGGAAGTATGTTCTTGTGTATAAATCTTCATTTCTTTGTTGGGTTCAACTGACCCTGTTTTAACATCAAACATCCCTTGTGGATTGTTTTGTAACAATATAATGGTATTTCCAGCCTTCATAAAACGGATATAGGCAGTCATCTCAGCCTTTTTAGGAATAAAGGAGGGTTCGACCATAACAAGTAATTGGCGATCAACCGTTGCTTTTAACAATTCTGGTGGATGATTCCACTTTTCCCCTGCTTTTTCTTTTTCAATATATGTATAAAACGCCTTTACACCCGTTGGTGAAGGTGAATGGGTAACATAATCCGGATAATACTGTGGTTTTGGCGAATAGCTCAAATAACTAAAGACCAAAAATAAGCTGAGCAGGATAATAAGCCATATCCATGCGCGTATTTTAGAAAGAGGTTTCATAAACGATTCTCCTCCTCCTTATCGCTAAGCACCTGTATAGCCTCGTAGTGAAATTGCCGGTATTCATCCTTATGTACTTTGCGTTCCCCGTAGGTCACTTCTTCAAAAAAACGTGCCAGTTTAAAAAAGTTATCAGCTTTTTGTTGATTTCCCTTTCTTAGCTCATCATAGTAGTCCCAATTCGTTTTCCAGATCCTTGCCTCTAACCACCCCTTCTCATGGAAGTAAAGCAGTAAAGCTAAGAACAGATGACGGGTTGAAAGTGTATATTCGTCATTCAGCTCGTGTTTTTCTGCCTCTTCCAGATGTCTTTGGTACGTCCAAATCATGTCTTTCCTCGATTGAAGTGGGTTTTGTTTACGCAAAAGACGATTTCGTCTAGAATGACGAATGAGCAAAAATGCTGATATTACGAACAGGATAATGATAACTACAATGATTGAAATAAGAATCGGACCGGAAGCACTGCTTGCTGAATCCATCGCAGGAAACAATTTTCCCAGCTGCGCCGCCACCCAGTCTTTTGCTTGATCCCACCATGTTGCAATGAATCCCTTTGAGTCGTGATAAACTGTATATTCTTTTGTTTTTAAAATTTTTTCAAGGTCATCGCGTGCCTTGTCTGTATCTACCATAACCATCACCTAACATTATAGGTTTTTTATTAAATAGTCTTATAGTCCTCTAACATTTCTTTTATATCATCTGCATCATTTCTTGTTTTTAAATCAAGATACATGACTCCATAACCCACAGAGAAAATCATCGTCGTAACTAATGTGACGAGGTTTGAGATCAGTGTTAACAACACACTATTACCTAAAACGATCCCTAGCGTCATTTGGACTCCAAAGCTTATACTTGAGATAATAAAATAAAACACGATATAGAGACCCATCAATGCCCATGTACGCTTCCTTGATAATCTCCAACTTCTGCCAAGTCCAGGTGAATCCTTATCTAATACGACAGAGCCAAAATAAAAGCTCCAGCGGGTTAATAATAAGCCAATGCCAACGGCGAAACCTAGAAATAGGACGACGCCTAAAAGAATCCCTAATACCGTATTTACCATCGTTGCAACCACACCACCAATGACACCGACAATCGCGAGTGGAATAATAATTATCCCTATCGTAATAAGAAAGAAAAGGATACTACTTCCAATCATCGGCCAAAATCGCGAAAAGGCTTGTTTAATCACGGAACCCACGGTATAGTCTTCATTTTTTCGGACATGATTGATGGTAAATAGGATGGCTGCCTCCGCAACAGGAGCCAAGATCGCACTAATTAACCCCACCACGATTAATCCAATGTCAGCACCTAGACTGCTGGAATCGAAAGTTCCTGTCTCTTCAAAACTCGAAAGGATTTGCTCAAACCATGCCCCACCGCTGCCAACCTCTCTAAAAAAGCTTGTTCCAGACAATAGCTGTAAAATAGCTTGAAACAAGTAAACCGGGCCCATGAAAATCAATAAAATCATAAAAAGATCCTTAAAGCGATTTTTTGTTAATTGAAAGGTATGGTCGAGTATTTCTCCGAAATCTTTGGGTGTCGTAAACTTTTTATCCACCGTAAAAATCCTCCTAGAATCTATAATTAGACCTATTTTATCATTATTCCGAAATGTTTAGTGTAAAAAGTTGGCAAAGGATATAAAATCTGGACTAGTTTTACAGGTCGTGCGTTATTTTTCGAATAAAATTCAATATTTTCCCCCAAAATTATAATGGTTTGGATTTTTTTACAACAATAAAAAGTAGTAATAGGACGGACAGAAGTTGAGGTGAGGAAACATGGAATGGAAATGGAAACAAAAGCAGCCAATCATGAATTATAATGCGGAAGGTTATTATATCGTTGATCAAAAATTAAACACGGAGCGGAAGTCTACTATAGTTTCGGTGATTACACCCGTTTATAACGCTGAAAAATACCTGAGGAAAACGATTGACTCTGTCTTAAATCAATCCATTGGCATAGAAAATATTGAATTTATATTAGTCGATGATTGTTCCACCGATACCTCAAGAGATATTTTATTAGAATACTCTTCGAAATTTGACAACATCATAGTAGTTTTTCTTAAAAGAAATACTGGCACACCTGGTCGCCCCCGTAATATCGGTATCCAGTTATCGAGCTCCAGGTATATTTCTTTCTTAGATGCAGATGATTGGCTGGAACCCAATGGCCTGGAAGTATTATCGAACATCTTAGCGGAAACAGGTGACGATTATGCTGTAGGTAAAACGATTCAGATTCAATCGAAAGGAAAGACAATTATCGGTGAACATGAATCATGTAAAGAAAGAAGAAGTGAATCACCCTTTTCGATTCCTCATATCTTTCATCATTTAGGACCAAGAGCTCGAATGATAAAAACAAGTGTAATAAAAGACAATCAGATCATATTTCCCGAAATGAAATTTGCTGAAGATAAGCAATTTTTTATAGATGTTTTAACACATTGCCGAGCGATCTCTACGACACAACATCCCATTTATTATTTAAATCGGCTCGATAATCAAAACACACGTTTGTCAAATCAAACCAATATTATTCAAAAGACAAATTGTAACCTTAAAGTGATTAACCATATCATTAATAAAAAGTTAGATTTAGAAAAAGAGAAGATGGTTTTAAATCGACTGTATGAATTTGATTCGATTACAAGGTTTTTTCATACACCTCATTTTCAAAAAACAAAGTTTAAAATTGTTTATTATCATAAGTTTAATCAAGTGTTAAAAACAACGAAGAAGTTAAGTTATGAGTTTTCCGAGGAATTCATCCAACCAATGAACAAGGTGGTATATAAACTGTTCTGTGAACGTAAATATAAGCAGCTGGAGAGCTTTTTTGCGTGGGAAAAGAAGGAAAAAATAAAGGAGGTTATCATTAAAGAGAATCGTCCCTTTGTTGTTGTCCCCTTCCTAGAAGACACATACAAATATATCAGGATTCCAATGCATTCTGTTTTTGTAGAAGAATATGTGGAAAAAAATATATATTATCTTAAATTTAAAGTGTTTGGTGATGATTTAGAATCAATCACACACGGGCTGATTCGTGATACTAAAAATGCCTTGAATGAATCTTCCCTGCCTGTCAGCGTAGATAAAAGTGGGGATGGCCTATTAGAAATAGATTTAAAATTATTAAACTATCTGCCCACATCCACCTATTCGATCTTTTTATGTTTTAATGATTATTTAAAAATTAATATCAGAAAACAGATACAAAGTAAGAACCAATATCAATATAACCATCGTGATTTTACTTTTTACAATACGATCTACTCGAACGTTGGATTAAAAATAACTACCATAAGTTAAAGGGACAGCGGTTACTGTCCCTTTAATTCATATTAGGAAATGTCTAGTTCTCTTTTTTCACAACTTGTTCATTTTTTTCATAAACCAACCAATCGGAACCATTGATTTTGTTTGACCCATCAATAATTTTCTGCTTGACTCTATTCCGTTCGGAACCTGTCAATAAAGTAGGCTGATAATCATTTCTCGACGAAACCGAAGAGATAGAAAATGGCACAACACTGATTTCCTTCGTATCATCTAATACTCCATTTTTCAAATGGAAGGTTTGTTGAAACACAAACGTATCCTTATCACTTGGATTACTATTCCCGCCAAACATAAAATTGCCTAAACTATAGACAATAAATTTCCCCTTATATTCTTCAATTCCTTGGACAACATGGGGATGATGGCCAAGAATTAAATCAGCACCGCTATCAATGGTAAATCGAGCCAGCGACTTTTGAGAACGATCAGGAACATAATGCCGTTCACTACCCCAATGATAATGGACGAGAATAATCTGCGCACCTTGAGCCCGTAATTCTTTAATATCCCGTTCAACCTGACTGCGCATTTCAGGTGTGTCCGCCCAGCCCTCATAACCTAAAGCACCAATTTTCGTCTCTTTAACAGTCGTCATATATTTATGATCATAACCAAAGTAACCTATGTTCTGCTTTTCTAATGAAGTCATCGTATCCTGATAGCCTTTATCTAAGTAATCATGGATATGATTGTTTGCAAGATTTACCGCTTCAATTCCGCCCAATTCAAGAATCTTCGCATAAGATGGATCTCCTTTAAAGCGAAAGGTCTTGACCGCTTTTTGAGTTGCATTTGTTAGCGTTGTTTCTAAATTAACTGTTGTAAAATCATCATTTTTAAAAATATTATCCAGGCCTTTAACAAAATACGGTAGACCATTGTCAGCAGCTGCTTTGATAAAGGAAGAACTATAATTAAACGAATCATCCGACCCAAGTGTAAAATCTCCCGCTGCGCTAATTTTAATTGTAGTTTCTTGGACTGGTTCTGGTTTAACTTCTAGTTGTATATCTGGTTTAGGTTTTGACCTTGGTTCTTCGTTTATTTTCTCAGCAGGTTTTTCCTTGAGATTGGCGATGTTTGAAGATTCATTCTCTTCATTCATACTCCTGTTCAAATAAAAACCACCAGCAATCAGCAAAATGGCAACAACGATAATGACTGGGATAAATGATTTTTTCCGCCCTTGATTTTTGTCTTTTCTACTCTCCATAATCCAAATTGCCCCTTTAATTTACTTAACTTTCCTTATTCTACAATAATTTCAACTATCGCACTACAAAAAAATAAAACCCACGGCTGTCTCTTGTAGAAGGACATCCATGGGTTTGGAGTGGAGTTTTTTTACAAGCGTGAGAATTCCTCGACCAATTCACCAAACCGTTTCATTGAATTTTCGATTGGATATGGAGTGGTTAGGTCGACCCCCGTCTTTTTTAACAGTTCCAGCGGGTAATCCGAACTGCCGCTTTTTAAGAATTCCAAATAGGAAGTCAGCGTTTCTTGGTCGCCTTCAAGAATCTTAGTTGCCAAATGGATGGCGGAAGCAAATCCTGTTGCATACTTATAAACATAGAAAGGACGGTAGAAATGAGGGATTCTTGACCATCCAAATTTTACTTCCTCATCGAAGACAACCTCATCCCCATTGTATTCCCGGAATAACCTCTCATAGGTTTGATTAAATACTTCCACATTTAAAGGAAGTCCCTTTTCTGCCATTTCATGTGTTTTCATCTCAAACTCAGCAAACATGACTTGTGTAAAAAATGTTCCCTTAAATTGATCAATGAAATGATTGACTAAATGTTTCCGAACATCGGGATTTTTTTCATTGGTTAATAAATAGTTAATTAATAGAACTTCATTGACGGTAGATGCCACTTCAGCAACGAAGATACTGTACCGAGCAGTAATTTGCGGCTGGTACTGTGAACTCAAGCGACTGTGGACACCGTGCCCGCACTCATGAACCAACGTGAATAAACTATCCAAATCATCCTGATGATTGAGAAGGATATAGGGATGGACCCCGTAGACACCAAGATTGTAGGCACCTGAGCGCTTCCCTGGAGTTTCTCTAACATCAAGATACCGTGCGTTTTTAAATTCCTTTAGGATAGTGATGTAATCCTCTCCAAGCGGAGCTAAAGCCTGACACATCGTGTCATAGGCTTCCTCATATGAAATCACTTGTTTAGCACCGCCAACAAGTGGGACACTCATATCATATTGACGAAGTTCATCGAGCTCCAACTTTTCCTTCCGAATACGTGAATAATGATGAAGTGGTAAGATATTATCTTTGGTTGTTTTAATCAGATTCACGTATACCTCTTTTGGCACTTTATCCCCGAACAATGCCTTTTCCAGTGCGGATGGATATTGACGGATTTTAGCCGTCGTCACATTATTTTTAATGGCGGCTGAAAGTGTAGCAGCAATCGAATTCTTCAATTGAAGGTACGGCTGGTAATATGCCTTATAGGCCTCTCTTCGCTTTTCCCGATCCGTATCTTCAATTAACTTAGAGTACATGCCTCTGGTTAGTTCCACACGGTCGCCGTTATCACTAGTAACTTCCCCGAATTTAATATCTGCATTATTCATCATGCCAAAAATGTTCCCCGGTGCTGTAAGTGCTTCACCTAATTGCGAGAGGACTGCTTCCTGATCTTTAGTTAATACATGCTGCTTGTAACGGAACGACTCCCATAAATCCTCTGCAAAATAGTCTAGCTCTTTTTCTGCGGATATGTACGCTTTTAAAGTATCTTCATCAAGGCTTAATAAATAAGGCATAAAGAAAGAGGTAGCAGCACTAACCTTAACACTCAGTTGTTTCGCTCTGTCTAAGTGGGACTGCGCCTGGGAATCCCTCGTATTTTCATCTACACTTAACATGGCATAGGCATAAATTTTGTTGAAGGTATAAGATAACTCTTCTCTTTGCTTTAGATATTGATACAGTGAGTGTCCATCTTGAATGTTCCCATCATATTGCTTTAGGTTCGCCGCCATCTTTTCAATCAGCAGATAATCCTCTTCCCATTTCTTAATATCTGAATAGATATCGGCTAAGTTCCACTTTTCATGTGAAGGGACTTCTTTTCGATTTGTATAGGTCACCATTTGCCCCATCCGCTCCTCTCAATGTAAAAAATTTCAAAACAGCTTCTATCCTCTATCATAATAAATATATTCCAAAATTCCTATTGGCAAACCTAAAAAAAGTAAGCAGGACACCGAAATGACCTGCTTACTTATCTAAATCATTATCTGGTTAACTCTTTCTCAATTGCCGCTAATCTTTCTTGAACCTCTTCCTCACTTAACCCATGTTGAGCAATATAACGGTTACGTGGATGAACGCGGCACTCATGCGAACAGCTGCGCAGGTGCTTATGTTCATTCTCTTCAGAGCACAGAATTTTTCGATTACATTCCGGGTTAGCACAATTCACGTAGCGTTCACATGGCTCTCCCGTGTAAAAATCCTTACCGACTACGACATGCTCTTTTTGGTTAACAGGAACACTTATTCGCTCATCAAAAACATAGAGCTGTCCATCCCATAAATCTCCTTGGACTTCAGGGTCCTTACCGTAGGTGACAATTCCACCCTCTAATTGTGATACATCTTCAAAGCCTTCTTTCAATAACCAGCCTGAGAATTTTTCACAACGAATTCCACCTGTACAATAAGTAAGAATCTTTTTACCTTCAAATTCCTGCTTATTTTCCCGGATCCATTGTGGAAGGTCACGGAAGTTTAGAATATCCGGTCTTACCGCCCCTCTAAAATGACCAAGATCATATTCATAATCATTTCTGGCGTCGATGACCACCGTTTCTTCTTTTTGCATTTCAGCAAAGAAATCTTTTGGTTTTAAATGCTTCCCTGTTTGTACGTTCGGATCCACTTCATCTTCCAAACGCAAAGTAACAAGCTCCGGCCTACAACGCACCCGCATCTTTTTGAACGCATGCTCAGTCGCTTCATCTATCTTAAAAATAGTCCCCGCAAATAATGGATGCTCATCCATGTATTTTATATAGGCATCTGTTTGTTCAACGGTGCCTGACACCGTTCCATTGATCCCTTCCGCCGCAATGATAATTCGGCCTTTGAGGCCCATTTCATTACATGCGTTCAGATGTTCTTGAGTCACTTCTTCGGGATTCTCTATTGTTACATATTTATAGTACAGCAATACTCTATATTCTTGATTCATGTAGACCACCTTACAATTTTATATATAAAAAACACATAGTTTTTAACATTAACCTTATGATTATATCAAAAACAAGCATGGATATTCAAATTTATTCACTTTTTGATGTAGACAGGTGGATATTACCAAGCGTTTGTCTACCCTTTTTCTGTTACAATTTTTTAAGTGAGAAATAATAAGGAGGAATAAAACTATGAGTAAACGTTATCTCCTCCTTGGCCTGGTAATTGCGATTACCTTCATTGGAGGAATACTAACTGGAGTCTTTTTCACCACCAATAATGACAATCAAGAGAGGCCTAATACGCTAATTTTAGAAGATGCGCCAAAGTCAGCAATTAAACCAACTTCAAAAGAGTTTCCTAAATATAATAAGAAACCAGCAAAGGTACTCATTGGGTATGTTCAAGATTATCGGGATCCTAACATGATTGATTACTCTAAACTAACACATGTCATATTTTCTTTTGTTCATCCAACAAAGGATGGGGAAATCTTATTTAATGGCGATACAGCACTAAAAAACCTGCGAACAGTGGTTTCAAAAGCAGAAAAATACGACACAAAGGTGATGCTTGCTATTGGCGGTTGGTACCACATCAAGGGCGGCGAATCCTATAATTATTTTAAACCAGCGATTTCTAATCCTAAATCTCGCGCCAAACTAGTTAAAGAGCTTACTAATATCGCAGTCCGTGAAAACCTGGACGGCATTGATATTGATTTTGAACACCCTCGGACCGAGGAGGATTCACGAAATTTGGCTGCATTTGCAAAAGAGTTAAGCGCACAGCTCCATCCAAAAAAGAAGGAGCTGTCCATTGCTGTTTATTCAAAGATTCATGCAGTGACTTTAACGGAGGTTGGCTTTATTAAGTATGAACCTTCGATGTTCAACCATGTCGACCATGTCAATATTATGGCCTATGATGGTCAGTGGGACGGCAGTTACAATGCAGCAAATTTATCACCCTATCCGTTTACTGAGAAAATCGTAAACTATTGGTCTACCTTCTTCGAGAATCAGAAAATTTCAAAAGAAAAACTAGTCTTAGGTGTTCCATTTTACGCGCAGCCGGAAGATCCTAAAATCAAACAGGTTTCCTTTGCCACGATTATTAACAAGAACCCTACAAATGCTGAAAAAGACATGGTTAAGATGAACGGCACAACTTACCATTATAATGGCGGTGCAACGATGAAAAAGAAAACACGTTTGGCACTAGATCATGGCTTTGGCGGCATGATGCTTTGGGAATCTGGACTAGATGCTCAGGGATCACACAGTCTAACAGGGACTATTTTTACAGAATTAAAAAATTCATCAAAAGAACCATTGAAATACTATACCGCAAAAGGATATTAATAAGAAAAGGCTGTTCCCTCGTTTAAATGGGGAACAGCCTTTTAGTTTCTGGAGTAATGGTTCTCTATATTGACTACCGTTTCTTTGCTTTTTTTAACGTTTCGGTCGTCAATAAGGGCTATTGGCTACCGTCCCTTTGCTTTTTCCATAGTCTCAGTCGTCAATAAGGGCTATTGGCTACCGTTTCTTTGGCTTTTTCCATAGCTTCGGTCGTCAACAAGCTCTATTGGCTACAGTTCCTTTACTTTTTTCAAAGTTTCGGTCGTCAATGATCTCATAAAAATAAAAGGTCCAAATAGGGGATTTTTGCTATATGCTTCAATAAATTTTCCTGCTATGGATTAAAGGTAACTTTTATTTGAACAATCTCAGACTGTGTCCCGATTCGAATCGGTGTTCCCCAAAAACCATAGCCCGATGAGACAATCGATTGCAGCTTGCCTTTCTTTAAATAGCCCCAATCATTTTCATAGATCATGTTTGTAATTAAATTCATCGGCGCGATTTGTCCACGATGGGTATGCCCAGATAAAATTAAGTCCACGCCGTTTTTTAGGGCGATGTCAAAATCATAGGGCTGGTGTTCCAGTAGAATGACCGGTTTCGTTAAATCCGTCTTCTTCATTAAATCGGAAAGTTCCGCACGAGAGACATCTTGATAGCCCCGGTCCTTCCGGCCAATCAGGGTAATACCATTTTCCAAAACCAACGTTTCATCCGCTAAAAGCTTCATCCCGCTTTCATTAAAAACCTTTTTCAGGTCAACACCTTCATCACGGTCATGATTTCCAAACGAAGCATACACGGGCGCTTTAATTTGCTTAAGTATGTCAGGAATTCCTTCATCAAAATAAGGCTTCACATCATCGTCAATGATATCACCGGGGAAGAAAACAAGATCAGGTTCCATCGAATTAATATGTTGAACTAGATTTTTCGCATGCTTTGCACCTGCCAATTTCCCAAAATGCATATCAGATGCCATTACAATGTTTAGACTTTGTTTCCCTTCCACAGGCTTAGCTATATGTATTTGATAACTTTTGACTACTGGGGTATATGCGTTGTAAATACCAAAAGCAAAGAATGCCGCTATGCCGATTAGCACAGTATACCCAAACCACTTAATGGCAGTATTTTTAGATAGAGTAGTAAATTTCGTCAAAAAGATAATCAGATTAATTTCCGGTAGAACTAAAAGTAAAAAATAAAAAAAACCCAGCCAAATCGCACCTATCCAGGTAAGCACTTCACTATCTTCAACAAAGCGCCTGAAGACAAAGGAATATCCAAACAGATAAAGAATGAGCCAAAATACGTACTTCACGTGCTTTTTATTTCCAATAATTATTTTTAACCATTTCCAGCCATTCCAACCTATGTAAAATAAAAGCATATTGTAAATCAAAATAACACCAAGTATAAACCACACCGGAAAATCCCCTTTAACAGTTTAGAGTCATACTTCCATTAGAACCTATTTATGGAAAAATGACAACAACTTGGTGCCTGACACCCATTTTGACACAAAGTCGTAATAAATTTTTACATTTGTCGTATATTTTTCCAAACTTTTTGAAGGAGATTGTCGAAAAAAGGAGAATCAAGTTAGGGAGGTAAAATAAAGGAGGAAAAAAGATGAAAAAATTATTAACCGTTTTATGTGGAGGTTTTATTGCATTATCGTTGTTTGTGACTACAGGGAATACGGTAAAAGCAGCGGATGATTGTGGTTGCGATGTTTCACCAGTTTTTGGAGCTGAGAAGAATAAAATTGTTGCTGAGTTAATAAGTAGTCAAGCGTTTAAAGATGCAAAATTTTCCCTAATGTATGATGGTATCAGCTGGAAAGGCGCAAAAAACATCGAAGTAATTGTCAATCATACCCATGATAATGCTTTAATGGTGGGAGTACCTTATTATACTCAAGAAGGCTCTTTAATGATGGCAGTATTTATTAATGGAGTATACATGGGTCTTGCTCCAATGTAACATAACAATATTCAATCAACATAAAAAAATCCTTCCCAACGGAAGGATTTTTTTTACAATAAGGACTCAGCTCATCCAAACTGCCAAACACTATGACTCAGGTTTCCATATCGAAAACTCCGATGTAACAGCTTCGCTTTTTGGCTATCATCTGCTGCTCCCATGGCATAGAAAATCGGGATAAAGTGTTCTTTGCCATAACGTGGAACGGCATATTCAGCATTAGGAGCTAAAGAATTATACTTGAATAGGGAGTCTAAATCCCAATTATTCAAATGGTGTGCCAACCAATCGTCAAACTCAAGCGCCCATTGGTCGACTTCGTTATCTGCCCATTTTACCGCTCTTAGATTATGCACGGTTCCCCCACTAGCAATAATTAAAATATCATTTGCTCGTAAAGCCGACAAAGATTTACCGATTTTATATTGTTCTTCTGGTTTTAGATTTTGATTAACAGACATCGAAATCACCGGAATATCTGCATTCGGATAAAGGAGACGAAGAACCACCCATGCTCCATGATCGAGACCGCGTTTCGTTTCCACATCGAAACTTACACCATTTTTAGTAAACAAATCTTTAATTTCTTTTGAAATCTGCTGATCGCCCTGTGCAGGATATTTAATGCGGTACAATTCCGGATCGAAACCACCAAAGTCATAGATCGTGTCATAGGTGTCAACATCGCTTACTTTTTGAATGGATGATTCCCAATGGGCTGAAAACAAGATAATCGCCTTTGGTCGTGGCAGTGTTTGCCCAAGCTGATTTAGAAACTGAGTATATTCATTATTCTCAACCGCTAAAAGAGGCGCACCATGAGCAATAAAAAAAGACGGTAACATGCTAATTCCCCCTATTTTGTTTAGTTAGTAAGACTTTTTGAAAAGGATGTTTTATCTTCCTTGTTTCCTTTGAAAATCAGCTGATCTAACGCAAACATTTTGCTTCCATTAATCACAATAAACACAGCCATTACCAATAAAGCCAAATCTAATTCATAACCGGCCATTTGTCCGTTCCCTAAAAAGCCTACTGAAAGTTTCACTTTTATTGTTGCTCCAATCATCATCAATGCAAGTAAACCTGAAACAATTCGACTTCCTAAACCAATTACTAAAGCTGCTCCACCGATCATCTCGACTAAAGCAACACCATAAGCTAAGAATCCTGGTAAACCGATACTATCAAACCAACCAACGATATTTTCAATTCCGCCTTGGAATTTAACTAATCCATGAACAAAGAAGGTAATTCCTAAAATAACTCTTAATAGTAATGTACTAGCTTCAAATTTATTGTTTAACATATCTCATTTCCCCTTAGTTATCATTTTATATTTTTATTATTTTACTTTTTCTGCTAACCATTGCATGAAATCTTTATGGTTTTCCATTGAAACAGTATGTCCTTCTTGATACGTCTTAAAGGTGACATCTGCCCCCAACTCACGGAAATACTCATTATTTGCCAAACCCCAATCAAATGGAAGAACCTGATCCATTTCGCCATGGGAAATAAACAAAGATAGCCGATCAACTGGCTTAATGTTGTACTCTTCTTTAACAAAAGCTGGAATGTAGCCGCTTAGTGCAATTATCCCCTTGATTCGATTCCCCAATGCTAAACCTAAAGTCATTGATAGAATTGCACCCTGGCTGAAGCCTAGTAAAAACAATTGACTCTTATCAATCGGGTATTCGCTACATGCATAATCAATAAAGCTGGTTAGTTTACTAACTCCTTCATCGAACACTTCCCGATGCGGTTTCCCATACCCTTGAATGGTAAAATAGGCAAAACCTGGGGGTTGAGGAAGATGCCCGCGAACACTGAAAATATAAAAGCTGTCTTCTAATCCATTGACCAAAGACAACATGTTCTGCTCATTACTTCCAATCCCGTGCATGAGAAACAATGCCGGATAGGTTTTAGCTGGTTCAATTTGCGCCGGCTTACGAAGTTCATAAATCATCGGTGCCTTCAATTTCATCATCCTCTTTATTTCGTATTTAAATATGAACCTTTGTTGTTTATAAGATAACATTTTATCTTATAGTTCGTCAATTATTTTTTCTCCCAATGTGAAAATTTGTTCTTTATTAGAATACAAATTAAATAAAGGAACCAGCTTGGTTCCTCTACTAACCATTATAGAGTTGATAAAAAATTTTGAATCACTGAAATTAGATCCGAAGGATTTTCATACATACTCATATGGCCCGAATCTTTGATTAATGACTGTTTAATATTGGCTTTGCTAACTGAAAAAGTCTTATCTGATGGGATAATTTGATCTTGTTCCCCTGCTATTAAAAGGACTGGTAGTGTAGAAGCTTCTAATACAAGATTACGGTCTGGCCGGTCCTTCATCGCATTTAGGGCATCTATTGCACCCTCTGCTGAAGTTGTATAACCTATCTCCATCGCTTCACCCACGTAATTCTCATCCTGGTTTTCCGGCGAGAAAAGTTTTGGTACCAAACCGTCGATTAGCGAGTAGATTCCAGACTGGTTTACTTTTTCAATATTAGCTAGCCTGCCTTTTTTCGCTTCTTCCGAATCTGGAAAGGCAGTTGAATGAATAAGTGAATACCCATTAAATTGGCCGCTATATTTTTCTACGAAGGCAAGTGTGATGTAGCCGCCTAACGAGTGACCAAACATAGTCACTTTAGGTAAATTTAATTTATCAATCAGGCTTTTTACTTGATCGGCGATATTTTCAATCGTACTGTTACCTTCTAAAGGATCAGATTGTCCATGCCCAGGCAAATCAGGAGCTATCACCCGGTAGTCGGCTGACAATGCCGGTATGACATGTTCCCAATATTGAGAACTTCCACAAAAACCATGTAGAAGAACAATGGGTTTCCCTGTCCCGCTATCTATGTATGCTATTGATGTATCTTGGAGAGTAAGTTTCTTAAGTTCCATATAGGTTTCCACTCCAGAGTATTTTAGCTAATCTGCTCTTCAGTATTGTCTGTGCTTAGTAATATGCGTTTACTTGGAATTTGGGTTAGGTTTGATTTTTTTAATAAATAATTTAAATGTTCTATTGGCATCGAGCCATGACCTTTGCTGTCTGCTAGAGTAAATTGTACAGTGACACCATTATAATTTTTGACCGTCATCGTTTCAGCAGAATTGAAAAAACCTTTAATCCCTGGGGAAATTTGATATTTTGTACCTTCTTCAATTAACATTACATTACTCCTTTATAGATATTCTTCATCAGTAGTATGCCAAGAAAGAATTTATACATACATAAATTTCCCATTTATATTCATAGAAAATAAAAAGAGAGACGAATGAATCCCTCTTATCCCAAGCATATTATTCTTCTGTTCCTTCTTCCTCGTCCATCATTTCGTCAAATGCTGCTGAAACTTTGTCGAATTCTTCATCACTTTCAATGGCGGAAAAATCACCATCTTCATCGACCTTCAGAAAAAAGATATCAATATCTTCATCTGATTCTTGTCTAACATCCTCCGCAAATCCCACAGCCACATAATCATTTCCTTCGATCGTCAAGACTCCTAACACTTCGACTTCTTGTTCCTCATCATTTTCATCGCTAATGGTAAAAATTTCGCCTACTTCAACCTTACTCATTTATACGTTCCCCTTTCATATAAAAAGTATAACCTTTAACATTATCCCATAAATGAATGGGTTTCATTCGAATTTATATATTTCCACTATATATTCGACAAAAATCTTATATAATAAATTCATAATGAATTCTAAGGAGACCTTGAAATGAACCAAAAACAGTTAGAGGAAAAGATTATCGAAAACTATCGCGGTGAAGAGAAAATGATGATTCTTGTCTTTGCTCAATGGTGCGTGAACCATGATCTTGATCCAGAAGAGTTGTATTTACGCGCTTATCCCAATCAAGCCTCTAATCCTGCCTTAAAGGAAGCAATTGAGTTAACCGTTTCAAAAGAAGAAGCGGGAGAAGTTAGTGACCAAACCTTGCTTGGAGTGTTAGCGTTATTTGGAAATGATGACCTTGCGTTTGTCGTAACGGAAGAAATCAATAAATTGAAAAGATAAGTTTTTTATTAAAAGCAGACATCCTCTTGGAGTTTGTCTGCTTTTTGTACTTAATAATGATACTCTCTATTAACCGGAGAAGGCTTTAGTAAGAAATCCTTTAATGCCTCTCGATTTTCTTCCAGATTTATTTCAAGAACAGCACCGGCATGGGGATAGGTTTTATTTTCAAAGCTATTTTGGACGGGTATCCGTAAACTATCGATATTCTTAATCGGATAAAAGACAAGTTTAGATAAGACTGATAAAATCTCCCCTTTGTCCATATCTGATTCCACATGATTTAAACTTTCCTCCACAAAATCCGGCAGCGCTGCCAGCGACTCAAAATTGCTAAATTTATTTTTCAATTGTTCCTTTACCTTGACGATGACTTCTTGTTGTCGTTTAACGCGGCCAAAGTCACTTTCGTCATCATGTCTAAACCGGACATATTTTAGTAATTCTCTTCCATTTAGCGCATTTTCTCCAGGCTTAACTTCCATGTTAAAATCGTCAATCATCTTTTGACTAACATTCACAGTAATACCTTCTGGCGCAATCAGGTCAATAAAGTTCGCAAACCCATCAAAATCAATGGAAATGGAATGATCCACTTTCATTCCGAAATTTTGATAAATGGTCTTTTTTAACAAATCATTACCGCCAATAAAATAAGCCTTGTTAAGCTTGTCGTACCCTTTTGAATACCCGGGGATTTTTACATAACTATCTCTCATCAGGGAAATTAACTTGATATTCCCTTCTTTTGGAACATATTGGGCAATAATGATTGCGTCTGAGAAAGATTGAGGTTCGCCTCTTGAATCGCTCCCAATTAATAGGAAGTTCATGATTCCTTTTTTACTTTTATGATTGGTGTCATCTTCAAATTTTGATGGTGAAGAGGGATGTACTTGATGTTGGTCACTCAAATGACCAGATGAGCAGCCTCCTAATAAAATAGAAAATAAAATTACCATGAATATTCTCAAGCTTTTCACCAACTTTCAACAATATTCGCTCAAAGAAATGAGTTATGCCTACTTAATTTCTCATTTTTTACTTTTGATTATTCTTCTTTATCAATATCTATCCTTATATTTGCTTAACAAACATGGGATATATTGCATAAGATTCCCTATTCTACACATAATTAGAAAAAAGTTTTTTGAGGGATTTTATGAAAAATTCAGTAACAAACGCTAATAACTCAGAGAACCAAAATTGGCTCCAACGTTTATCAAAATCGAATGATTTCGTTCACGAGCATACTTCCTTGATAGAGGGAACTCCTTTTTGGCTTTCGTACTATAGGACACTGATTTCATCTGATATCCTCCATCAGGATGTTTTGCCCTATTTGCAAGAACAGTTATCATTAAACGAATTAAAACGCATCATTCCTGTAGAAGTAATTATCTTTACAAAAGATCCTAAGGAAATCATTCAAAACCTCATGAGGGGATTCCTCGCACTTCAAAAGCATGAAGATGATGAAGGGTGTTTGTTAATTAATATTGCAAACAGTAAATTTCGGGATGTTAGCATAACAACATTGGAGTCCTCCGCTGTTGGACCACAAGTAGGTTTTATTGAAGAATTAGATATCAATATTAATCTTATTCGAAAGCGGTTACCTGTTCCTGAATTGCTTGTCATCGAAATGAAGGTTGGAGAACTGTCAAAAACAAATGTTGCGGTTATCTATATGGATGGGATTGCTGACCCGGAAAATGTGAACACGGTTGTCCAAAGAATCAGCGATGTTCAATATGATCATATCCAGGACAGCGCTTATCTTTCTTCTATGATTGAGGACAATACAAATTCTTTATTTCCTCAATCCATTTCAACAGAACGAGTAGATCGGGTTGCTGCTGGTTTATCTGAAGGGAAAATTATCATTGCCGTGGATGGTTCTCCAAATCTCGTTATTGTACCTGTTACCTTATTTGAGTCGTTTATTGCGATGGAAGATTATAGTTATTCCTGGATTATTGGGAATTTCTTTCGTCTTTTACGCTTGGTAGCTATGTACGTATCGATGCTTGTAAGTCCGTTGTATGTTGCAATCATGACATATCATTATGAATTAATTCCCGCCCCATTACTAGAAACTCTAGTTGGTTCAAGGGCATTAGTTCCTTTCCCACCTTTTTTAGAGGCTTTTTTTTTAGAAATCATGATTGAAATGGTAAAAGAGGCAGGTATTCGATTACCTTTTAAAATCGGACAATCTCTTGGCGTTGTAGGTGGTATTGTTATCGGACAGGCAGTAGTTGAAGCAGGGTTAACTAGTAATGTATTACTTATTCTAGTGGGACTAGGAACCTTAGCCTCCTATACATCGCCGGTCTATAAATTTAGTAATACGGTTCGATTTATTAAGTTTCCAGTAATTATTCTTGCCCAATGGTTTGGATTGTTCGGGGTGTTTTTGGGGTCCCATTTTACAATCATCCATTTATTACGATTAACATCTCTCGGTCGTCCGTATTTAAGTATGTACCCGATTCGCACCACATCCTTTCAAGACCTTTGGTTTAGACTTCCTTTTTCGAAGCAAAAAGAAAATCCAGCCACTTTAAGGCCACAAAAGAAAAGAAAAAGTACTGGAAATCGTGAGAACCCAGAACCAATGAACGATTTTTATGAGTAAATCTGTAAAGGGGAGATATTCGATTGCAAATAAATAAAAGGCATCAAGTTTCTCCTTATTTAGTGTTCTTTATCATTTACAATTCCCAGGTGGGGGTTGGTATTTTAGGATTCCAGAGGACGATTGCCGCGAAAGCAGGATATGATGCATGGATAGGTGTAATTATAGCTGGAAGTTTCGTTCAAGTGTTTATATGGATGATGTATAAGCTGCTTGCAAAAGCTGATGGTGATATTGTCGATGTTCACTCAAAAATGCTTGGGAATTTACTTGGCTCTGTTCCTAGCTTTGTAATTATGATTTATTATTGGCTGGCAAGTGTGTCGGTGATCCTTTCATTTATTGAGATTATCCAAGTATGGATGTTCCCTACCCTACCTTCGTGGATTCTTTGTTCATTGATCTTAGGATTGGTTTATTATTGTGTATCTGGGGGATTTCGGGTGGTAGTCGGGGTTTCTTTCTTATCATTCATTATTCCACAGCTCTTGTTTATCGTTCTTTATTTATACCCATTAAAATCTGCCCACTTCTCTAATTTATTGCCTATCTTAAATCATTCCTATAAGGAATTATTTGATGCAGTCAAAAGTTCAATGTATACAATAGCAGGTACTGAAACGTTACTTATGTTCTATCCATTTATTCGTGAAGTTAAATCATCCAAAAAATTTGCTCATTTAGGAGTCCTATTTACTACCATTCTTTATACTATATCTGCGATTATCTCATTTACTTTCTATAGTGAGAGTCAGCTAAAAGAAACGATTTGGCCAGAATTGTCTTTAACAAAAGTCATTCGGCTATCTTATTTAGAACGATTTGAATACTTATATATTTCAATGTATATAATTATTGTTTCCGCATTGCTCTCCCTTTTATTATGGTGTTCGTCAAGAGGTCTAAAGAGAATTTTTAAAAAGAAACAAAAGTACTTTTTAATCGTTTTAAGCCTACTGAGTGTGATCCTTTCTCAATTAATAAACGAACAAATAAAAGAAGTTCTTGATAAAATTGTTACTCAGATGAATATATGGATCTTTTATGGTTATATTCCCGTCCTCCTAGTATTATTCACCCTGCTAAAGAGAGGTAAACAAAATGGGTAAGCGAACCTTAATAGGATTATTGGTTACTATTTTCTTAGCCGGATGTTCATTGATACCAACTAATATCGTAAATCAAATAAATATGATTCAAGGTGTAGGTTATGATTGGGCGGGGAAAAACACGATAAAAGGAACCATTGTCTTTCCTATATATAAGAAAAATCGGCCTTCTACCACGGAAGTCAAAACAACATTAGGGGAAACAAGTAAAGAAATTCGTATCAACATAAATAATGAATCACGGTATCCAATCCACAGCGGCCAGCTCCGGGTTGCCCTTTATGGAAAATCACTCGCAAAAAAGGGGATTAATGATATTGTCGACACCCTAAACCGAGATCCTTCTATAGGCAGTACTGTACATCTGGCAATTGTCGATGGAGATGCCAGTGAGTTACTTAAGATGGAGAAGTTCAAAACGGAAAATGTTTCGATGTACGTACAAGAAATGCTCGATCAATACATGAAAGCAGCTAGACTGCCTGAATCAAATTTACATACGTACTTATTTCAATATTTCCAAAAAGGACAGGATCCCTACTTGCCATTAATCAAACAGGTAGAAGATAATATTAAAATAATTGGCATCGCAATCTTAAAAGATGATCGATATGACTTTCCTCTTTTGATGGACGATCTATTCATTTTTAAAGGCTTAGTTGATAAATATAAGCATGGATTACACCATTTCAAATTAAAAAATGGGGAAAAGGTTGTCCTAGATATTCTTCATTCGAAAGTACACTATAAAGTAAAAACTATAAACGGCCGACCGGAATTTACGATTAATCTTCAGATGAAGACAAGACTACAGGAATTTACATCTCCAAAGAAAAAAAGGGTAGCAGTTGATAAAAAAAATATCCAACAAGAAATTGGCAAACAATTAGAAAGAAATGCCTTAAAAATCATCACAAAGTTTAAAAAGCATGGTGTGGACCCTTTAGGTCTTGGTGCAAAATATAAAGAACATTATCGCCGGTTTAACGAAAAACAATGGAAAAGATTTTATCCAACCGTAAAAGTTCAGGTAAATGTAAAAGTGGATATCAAACAAACCGGGATTATAGATTAATTTTTTTAAATGAAAAGGATATATTTGAGATACTTGGTCAAAATAAAATCAGGGCTTGTAGCTCAAATGGTAGAGCAACCTGAAGTCCCATCTCGTGGACTGCAGTGTGTCTTGTGGGTTCAAATCCCATCAAGCCCTTCTTTCTACTTATTAACCATTAAACGAATATATAAAAGGGACTGACAAACGTGTCAGTCCCTTTTAACATTGTAATTAAAGTAAACCAAAATATCTCACCGTTTGCGTAATAATAAGTGGAACAAGAATCGCGATAACGGTCGGGATAAGGAAGGCTAGAAATGTCCATTTCTTACTTTTTGTCTCTTTATAAATATTTAGCAGGGTTGTGCCGCACGGATAATGTAGCAACGAGAATAACATCATATTCAATGCTGTCAGCCATGTCCAGCCATGGTTTAGAAATATTTGCTTCAAATCCACTAAGTTATCCACTTCAGTCAGTGAACCCGTTGATAAATAACCCATCAAGAGAATGGGAAGAACTATTTCGTTGGCGGGTAATCCCAAGATAAATGCCATCATGATATAACCATCAAGGCCGAGCATTTTTCCAAACGGGTCTAAGAACTCGACGGCATACATTAGGATACTTGTATCACCTATATAAATATTCGCGAACACCCAAGTTAATATCGCTGCTGGTGCGGCAACTTTAACCGCTCGAACTAATACGGACCAGGACTTTGTTAAAGAAGAGCGAATGACCGTATCAAAAATCTTTGGTTTTCTATATGGTGGAAGTTCTAACGTATAATGTGTTGGTATTCCCTTTAATAATGTCTTAGATAAAACCCAAGATACAAAGAACGTAACGATTATTCCAATAAGAACAATGCCAACAATAACGCCTGTTGTTACGAGTGATTTAAGTCCTCCAGTAAAATTAGCTGCCATGAATAACGAAGCCAAGACAATTAATGTTCCCCACCGGCCATTACACGGAACAAAGTTGTTTGTCAAAATAGCTAGCATCCGTTCTCTTGGGGATTCAATAATCCTCGTGGAAATAACGGCAGCCGCATTACACCCAAATCCCATGGCCATTGTTAATGATTGCTTCCCATGGGCACCGACTCTTTTAAAGAGACGATCCATGTTAAAAGCTACCCTTGGCAAATACCCATAATTCTCTAACAGGGCAAATGATGGGAAGAAGATGGCCATTGGCGGCAGCATCACGCTTATAACCCATGTCGTGCCTCGGTATAATCCGAGGACCAGGATCCCGTGCAGCCAATCAGGTGCATGAATAAGGGTAAAAAATGAGGTAATATATCCCTCTAAAAATCCAAAAAACTCAGCGATCATTGCAGATGGTACATTGGCCCCAGCGATGGTTAAATAAAACAAAACCCCTAACATGATTAGCATAATGGGAAAACCCAAAATAGGTGAGGTGAAAATCTCATCTAGTTTTTCTGTTCGAGTATCCCTTTTCGATTTTGTGTAGGTGATTCCCTCGCCGCATAATTTATGACTGCGGTCATAAAGATGCTGGACAATGTCATCTCTCAGCTTAGAGGTCGATAACTCCTGAGCCTCTGCAAATAATTCTTCTATACGCATAGCGCTAAACCTCCTCCGGCACTAATCGTTTACTAATTTCATTTAGTAAGGCCGCGTCTCCGTCCAGTAATCTCAAAGTTACCCAGCGAGAAGATAAATGATCTCCCACAACTTCACGTACTTTTGGTTCTATTTTCATTATCTTTGCTTCAATGTCATCCGGATAGAACATCTGAACCGGATGACATTCGATTGCTCCCGTTACAATCCGGTCAATTGTATCGAGCAGCATCGGGAAACCTTTTTTGTTTCGGGCTGAAATTTTGATAACTGGGACCCCTAACCGGTTAGTTAACAACCGCTCATTAATGTTAATGCCTTGTTCCTCCGCCACATCAATTAAATTTATACAAATAATCACGTTAGTTGTCATTTCCAAGACTTGTAGAGCTAAGTTGAAATTTCGTTCTAAGGATGTCGCATCAAGCACTACAATGGTCACATCCGGTTTTTCAAACACAATATAATTACGTGCGACTTCTTCGTCCGTTGAATTTGAAAAAAGTGAATAGGTTCCTGGCAGGTCAATTAATTGAAAGATTTTATCTTTAAACTGAACACTCCCTTGCGCAAGGGAAACAGTTTTACCAGCCCAATTTCCGGTATGCTGTCTAAGGCCGGTTAAGGCGTTGAACAAGGTACTTTTTCCCGTATTCGGGTTTCCCGCTAAGGCAATTCGGTATTCATTCCCCATTAGATACCAGCTCCCCTTCTATTTTAGAACTCTCCTCTCTTCGGAGGGCAATCGTTGTTTGACTGACACGAAAAGCAATCGGGTCTCCCAATGGACTTTTTCGGATAACCTCCACAAGTGCTCCAGTCACAAATCCTAAATCTAATAATCTTCTTCTCATAACACCTTCTAGATTTAACTCAGTTATTTTTATCAAATTACCTTTTTGTCCATTCACGAGTTTAATAATATTAGGTTTATCCATCTCTCTTTCCCCACCTTTAAAGTTTTTACCGTGTGCAACTTTTCTTTAATTATATGTAAAAATTTCAATAATGTCCCCTAATTAGCAAAAATAATTATTATCTGCGTATTAGAAACTAGGTTTTTAATAAAAAAATGGATAAAAATTCAATTTTTTTTAATATAATGATGTGTTTCACTTGAATTATTATCAAAATATGGTAATCTTATAGTAATTTTTATAATATTCAGTCATTTAAAGATCAAAGGGAATGGAGTGGATAAAATGTTTAATCCTCCAGGCGGGTCCTTCGAGGTGGTTAACTCAAATGTTTGTCAAAGTTGCGGGAGTGTAACTCTTCATCATGAAGCTGGTTCCACTAGTAAAAGTAAGGGGATATTGTTTGTAATATTAGGGTGGCTGTTCTTTGCCATTTCTCTCGTTTTTATGCCGCTTCTGTTTGGTGTAGGGGCAGTATTCATGGGTGTTATGACTTTTCTAGAGCGAAATCAAGTCCACGGAGCCATCCTAACTTTTTTTGCGGCAATAGGTTTAGTACTTGGGTCCCTTTTTAGCTTTATGGTTTCTGGCACGTTTTTCATTTAAGACAAAAAGACCCTTATGGATATTTTCCATAAGGGTACTCTTTTGAAAAAATCGTATAGTGCTGCCATTCCAGTGGCATGAGATTTTGATACTGGCGCTGGAGGAATCGGTCATCGATCAATACAATGGTTCCATGGTCTTCCTCCGAGCGAATCAACCTTCCTCCTGCTTGCAGGACTTTATTCATGCCGGGATATACGTAGGCATAGTCATAACCGTTTTTGTCTTTTTGATAAAAATGATCCTTAATGAGGTTCCGTTCAAAACACAGCTGCGGTAATCCAACACCGACAACCACCACCCCATTTAAGCGATCGCCAATTAAATCAACACCCTCGGAAAAAATGCCGCCAAGGACAGCGAAACCCAGTAAGGTTTCTGGTTGATTCGCTTTAAAAGCCCCCAAAAAGTCCTCCCTTTCGATTTCGGTCATCCCTGATGCTTGGATGATGGTATGGGTTTTTGGGTCTTTTTGTTTGAATAGGTCATAAACAGAAAGTAGATATTGATAGGATGGGAAAAAGATGAAATAATTTCCGGGCCGGTTTTGAATTAATGATTGGATTACAGATACGATGTGTTCCTTCGTCCGTTCCCGATCTCGGTAGCGGGTAGACACTGGATTGATGCTAACTTCGAGCTGTTCACTTGAAAAGGGTGAAGGGATGGAGAGTACATAATCCTCCTCCTGCCCACCAAGAATATCTTGATAATAGGATAAAGGTGACAGTGTCGCTGAAAAGAAGATTTTTGATCGATAACCCCTACCCATGTGTTTGAGAAGCTTAGAAGGGTCAATGCAAAAAAGCTTTACTGTAACATCGTTTTTTATTTTTTCACCGTAGATTACATAATGTTCATCGAGCAGTTCGGTAATTTTCAAAAAGTTATTTACGATAAAATAGGCTTCCAGCAGATTTTGGGACGTCTCCGTATGAAGGACCTGTTCTGCGCTTTCTAGAAACTGAATCAGAGGTTCAATTAGTTCTTCCCCCAACTGATCTATGGTGAATTCTTGTGTATCCGGATGTTCCTTTTTCAATGAAATAAACCAAGCATTTAGCTTACTTGCAGCCTCATAGATTGCTTTATTGACACCTTTAAACTCCTTTTTTAATTGGAGGAATATTTCTTTGTTTAAGGAGGATGAAAACATTTCTCGACCACGGTCCACCAGATTGTGTGCCTCATCGACGAGGAGTACGGTCTGTTTTTTTTGCTCTTCTAAAAGACGCTTCAGTGATACCCGCGGTTCGAAAATATAATTATAGTCACAGATGATACAGTCGACTGCATAAGCAAGATCGAGGGAAAATTCAAATGGACAGATTGTATGTTTCCTTGCATATTTTTCAATTACTTCACGCGTCATCGCTGTTTCATTAAGTAAGATATCAAGAATCGCATCATTGATCCGGTCATAATAGCCATTTGCAAATTCACAATAATCCTTTTGGCAAATGGTTTCATCCTTAAAACAAACCTTGTCCTTAGCAGTAATGGTCAGCGTATTTAGACAAAGACCACGGGATTGCATTTTTTTAAATGCCTCTTCGGCCGCTGTACGGGTAATGGTTTTCGCCGTAAGATAGAAAACACGGTTCAAATGTTCTTCTCCAATTGCCTTAACTGATGGAAAAAGAGTCGATATCGTCTTGCCAATGCCTGTTGGAGCCTTAGCAAATAGATTTTTTTTATCTAAAATTGTTTTATAAACCACCCCGGCTAATTTCCGCTGCCCCTCACGATAGGCTTCAAAAGGAAAAGCTAGCTCTTTACAGCTTTCGTTTCGTTTTTTTCGATGTTCATCAAGCAGTCTCGCGTATGGAGAGTAGTCTTCAATCACTTTCAGAACAAATGTTTCTAGTTCAGAAAACAGGCACTTCTGTTTGAAATAAGTCTTCGCAAGTGTATCTACCTGGACATAGGTAAGCTGAACAAAAATTTCCTGTAAGTCATTTTCCTTTGCATACATATAGGCGTATAGCTTTGCTTGTGCCCAGTGAACCGGCAAACCCTCTTGATCACGCTGCGGAGATGGCTCTTGGAATGATTTGATTTCGTCAATAATCACCTCGCCATCACGAAACAACAGCCCATCACACCTGCCATCAATAATGAAAGAAAGTTCATTAAACGGGACTTCCGCACGGAGGTACAATTCTTTTTGATCCCCATCGTGGTAGGTTTTCTGGATTTTTTGATGTATCCTTGTCCCATCCAAAAGCGTCGATTGAGAGCGGAAACGTGAATCTATACTGCCGCTCTTAAACACATGTTCAACAAGCGTTCTTACGGAAATATGAATTGACTCTGACATGTGGCACCAACTTACTAAAAAAGTTATAATTAGAATGTATGTTTGCATTCTAATTATAACAGAAATCAAAAAAATTGACGCATAATCTGCGTCAATAAAAAGGAGTTATGACCGAATTTGTCCAGTGCCACGGACAATCGCTTTTGTTGTTGTTAGTGCACGGAGTCCCATTGGCCCGCGTGCATGGAGCTTTTGTGTGCTAATACCGATTTCTGCCCCATAGCCAAATTGCTCCCCATCAGTAAATCGTGTCGAGGCATTATGATATAACACGGCTGCATCGGTTGTCTGGAAGAACAAACGAACGTTATCAGGATTTTCACTGATGATGGCCTCAGAATGTTTTGTTCCATAATGATCTATATGATCAATCGCTTCCTTCACATCACCCACTAGTTTAACGGCCAAAATTGGCGCTAAAAATTCAGAAGACCAATCTTCTTCTGTTGCTGGTTTTACAAATGAATAGGTTGATGTTAATTCAGTATCCCCGCGCAGCTCCACCCCTCGGTCATGAAGAGAACCTAAAAGCTCATCTGCAAAAGGCCAGTTTTTATGAATAAGCACGGTTTCTGCAGCGTTACAAACAGATGGACGATGCAATTTTGCATTAATCGCAATATCGATCGCCATGTTTTCTTTGGCTGTTTCATCAATGAAAACATGACAGTTGCCAACACCCGTTTCCAACACTGGAACGGTGGCATTTTGGATCACTGTTTGGATTAACCCTGCCCCGCCTCGTGGAATGAGGACATCTAGGTATTGATTCAATTTAAACATTTCGGACGCTGTTTCCCTGCTCGTGTCCTCCAAAAGCTGGACGGCATCGACAGGAATCGACGTTTTCGCTAGTGCTTCGTGCATCACATGAACGAGCGCTTTATTGGAATGGATGGCGGAAGAACTCCCTCTTAACAGAACCGCATTTCCCGCTTTTAAACAAAGACTTCCTGCATCCACGGTCACATTGGGACGTGCTTCATACACCATTCCTATTACCCCAAGCGGAACCCGAATCGTTTCAATTTGTAACCCGTTCGGACGCTCCCATGCTTCAATCGTTTCACCAATCGGATCCTCCAAATCAATTAATTGACGAACCCCATCAACAATTTGTTCAATTCTTGCTTCCGTTAAAAGAAGACGATCCAGGAGCGACTCTGTAAACCCCTTTTCTTTTCCCGCTTCAATGTCTTTGGCATTTTCAGTGATGATCCATTCTTTCCTCGTCAATAAATGTTCAGCCATTACTAAAAGAGCTGTGTTTTTTTCTTCCGCTGACAGAATCCCCATTTGTTTGGCAGCTTTTCTTAATTTGCTGGCTTTTTCTATTAACTCACTCATTCGTTTTCACTCCTTTGTCATTGTGACCCAATTATCGCGATGAATCACTTCTGCTTTTTTATTAATCGAGTACTCTTTCGACTGTTCACTCGGTAAGCCTTTTATTTTCAATAGATTCTTAGAGGAATAATGGATTTGGCCTTTACCGACAATTTTTCCTTTTTGATTTCGGACTACGACAACATCTAAGGCGTTAAAATCCCCAATGACATTCGTAACGCCAACAGGTAGTAAACTTTTACCCTGGAAGACAATCGCCTTTTCCGCCCCATCATCAATTTCAATCACACCGCCGACCTGGGAGTGATAAGCAATCCATTGCTTTCTCATTTGCATTTGCGTTTGGAATGGTCCGCCAATATATGTCCCGTCCCCCTTACCAGCTAGAATATCAACCAGTTTTTCTTTTCCAGCACCAGTACCGACAAAGACGCTGACACCAAGGGAAAGAGCCTTTTTGGAAGCAAGTAGTTTTGATTTCATTCCCCCTGTTCCAACGGAAGAACCACTTTCTCCGGCCACACCGAGGAGTTTATCAGATATTTCAGCTATAAAATGATATTTTTTTGCATCTTTTGCTACTTTCGGATTGCCATCATATAGACCATTGACATCCGTTAAAATAATCAGGGCATTCGCATGTAAAAAACCACTCACTAGTGCGGACAGCATATCATTATCTCCGAAGGTTAATTCCTCAATCGAAACCGAATCATTTTCATTAATAATCGGTAGTACACCTTTTTGAAGCAGCTCATGAATCGTATTAAAGAGGTTATGGAACCGCACTTGGCTGTAAAAATCTTCTCGAGTTAATAGAATCTGGGCTGGTACGATAGTAAACTCGTTAAACAATTGAATATAATTTTGCATTAACAATCCCTGACCCACCGCTGCGGCAGCTTGTTTCCCGGCAACGGTTTTTGGACGGCTTGGATAGCCAAGGGGGCCAAATCCAGCTGCAACCGCTCCTGATGAAATAAGAATGACATCATGCCCTTGCTCTTTTAAACAGGCAAGTGCCTCAACATGATCACGTATTTTTCTTTCAGAAATTGTCCCGGAGGCATTGGTGAGCGAGCTGCTCCCAATCTTTACAACCACTAGTTGTTTTTTCATCCCGTACCGAACCTTTCTTTTTTATAAAATAAATAAAAAAACGACTCTTCTGTCCTAAAAAAAAGGACGGAAAGTCGTTTCCGCGGTACCACCTTTATTGATGCCATGCACCCACTTTGAACCCGTAACGAGGGTGACGGCTTATGTTTTCATAAGCAGTTTGTTTAGGGCAGGTTCAAACTTTTTTCCGTGAGAAACCTTTCAGCCGGACGGGTTTCACTCTCTATCACGTTCCAAAGATTTACTAATCCCATACATTTTTAAAATTCGATTTATTTGATTATCCTCAGAATTCAGCAAAAAGTCAATAAATTTTTTTTGATAATTTAAATAAATAAAAACAAAGCGAACAGGAACCGATTTGCTAGAATATGAGTTTATCGTAAAACTAATTTATTTTTACGTCAACACAACCTTTAATAAAATTCCCAATGCAATTCCCAGAAACATGGAGGTAAGTGTTCCGAGCAAAAAATATTCTGCCCAATCCCGATCATCCATTTGTTTAAAGCGGGCTATGGACTTAGCCGCCACGATAAACCCGATCGCTGGATAGGCACTATAGAAGGTTAACAATAATACTAGTAATCTCTCAATATAGCCGATTAATTTCCCCCGTGAGAGATCATGCTTACTAAAAATCGTATAATTGTATTCCTCTGTTAATCCTTTTTTCCCCATATGTACAAAGTCTGTTTCTTTTCGTTCGTTTTTAAAAGAATATTTCCCTTCAAACGTTAATAGCTGGTTTGGTAAAGTGCCTAGGAGAATTTTTATCATATGCCCGCTGACAGTGGTTGCTAAGATGAACATGATGAACATAAACAGAACAGACTCCATCAAGCCCAGTCCTCCAGGCTGTTGAAAATAACTAACTAGATTAAAATTAAAACAGAGCTCACATCCTAAAATTATCACACCAATATGAAGTAACTGATCTATTACAAAGAACCCTAGCCGCTTCATGTTGTCTTCGTTATTCATTTTTGTACTTTCAAGTAGCTTAATCTTTATAAAATCAATTAAAAGATGCGTGATCACGATAAAAATCAACGGGATTAACAAGTTTTTAAGGGGATTTTCAAAATTAAACTGAAAAATCCAATCGCCGACTAAAACAATTGCCGTCATTAGCAAATGATGAACCACATGCTTTTTTAAATTCTTTTGTTTTTCAATGACCATGTCATCTGTTTGTAAATAAAAATCAGCAATGAAGTGAGCAAGGACTAGACTGAGAAATAACATGGCTTCTCCTCTCTCTATGATCGAATCTAGGAATCAAGTAATGTTTTCAATTTCAGCTTCAAATGATTCCGGATGCTTGTTATTAGGTTCTCATTAACATCTCGAGGGTGGGTTGCACGTTCAAGATACGCTTTTTCTTGTAACGAATGCAGTATACTAATAATTTTTGAAAAAGTATCTAGGATTTCTTCACTATTTCCCTTTTTAAAATGACTCGATATCGTCGGAGCTGTTTTTCCAAGGAGCTTTCCAATCACCTTTTGCTGGTTTAAAATGAGATAAAGCGAACATACAGTCTCCTGGATATCGGTTTGTTTCCTGATAAATTTTAGCTGTAAGTGCAATAATCCATTAATAAGTGTCTCAAATTCATTTCTAAACTGGTGATACGGTAACGAGGGATTGGCTTCACTTGGGTAGAACTGATCAAGTTCGAATTTAAAGAGCATTCGTTTTTTTTCTTGTTTGATTAAATCATTCGCATATCTTGCTTGTTTAACCAAAGGATGAATCCATTTCTCAAGATCGACTTCCTTTATTTCTTTTTCTATATCCCCAAAAGCCAAGCCAAAATAAGGCATATGATTCTTGAACTTCCATACCCTGCTTACAAAAAAGGCGATCGTATAAGCGGTTGAATAACCAGGTCCCACAAAAATAATTTCATCTCCAGCACGATGTTTTATTTGTATCGGACCCATATTCTTAGTCCATTCAGTGATCCAGTTGACCAATTCATCCAAATATACGGTAAGTTCCTCCCCCATCTTTTCTGTGGATGAATCGCTGACATCAAGAATAAAGATCGATATCGGATAATTCATTTGTTATCCCCTTTAACTAAAATAGTTAGATTATATAATCTAATTTTATCTAAGTTAGATTATTATGTCAAACTCCACTCAAATTAGCTTATTTAGTCAAATATGAGTGGAGGCAACTCCACTCTGAACTTATCCTAAAAACTACTCTCGAGTCTGAAACTGTCCGATTAAATACTCACATACCTTTTCCGAATGGAGTCTTGCTGCAATATAAGGCGGATGGACCCCTTTTACCGCCTCTAATGGTAAACCTAGCCATAAAAGTTGCTCGTCAATGATGATAAATGGAAACGATGAGTTTTCGTTCAACAGTTGATCTGGTTGAATCGTTGCAAATGAATCGCCGCCAGTCAAAACAGTTAATTTTACAAACGGGCTCCTTTTTGCCAGATGATTCTTCCATTCTTCAGTTAGTATGGTTTCCTCGGTTAAAGAAAGAATGATTGATTTTTTAGCTGATTTGAGATCCCTGAATACTTTGTCTAACTTAAGTGCATGGATCCAATCTAATCGTGGATGTTGATCCCTAATCCATTTTCCAATATCCTTTGTTCCAACTGTTTGCTGTTTACTAACCTGGTGGTCCACTAGTTGCCTCAGTGTTTTACGAGGAAAGATATGTTTTCGGATAAATGATTGGTTGCTGACATGAATGAACTTTCCTTTTGTTCTTGTGATGGCCACATTGATCAATCGTTCACTGTCCTTGCCGGTAAGCAGCATCCCTGCCCGTGTTTGCGGTTCACTGTCCACCGTATCAAAAACCATCACATCACGCTCACTGCCTTGAAATCTATGGACGGTCGCAGCGATGACATCAGCTGTCGAAAGTTCTTTGTCGTATAAATCCGCCAGTATTAGTTCCATTAAATTAGCTTGCGCACGGTAGGGGGTGACATACCCAATCGACCGTGCCCCGGCTACGTATGACTCATGGATTAATTGAAAAGACATTAACGCCTGCCATATATTCATGCGCGAATTAGATGCCTTTTCTGTCATGCAATGTGCCCCAAGATAACTTGTATCCAAAAGAACAGCGGCCCTGTCTGAAAAGGGTGCAAGTTCGACGATTGCTTTCCTGCTGTTTTGAACACTTTCATGATCGCCGACAAGCGAATGATAAATGTATTGATTGGTAAACGCTGAAATATCAGGATGCATTCTCCGTTGCTCTTTTAATAAAAATAAATGCGGATGGAGCATCCCGTCCTTTACCCAGTCGACCACACCTGCGCGATGAAAGATATCCTCTTTTAACCACATTGTCACTAACGGATCTCTAGAAGATGCAATCGGTGGTAATTGTTTGAAATCCCCGCAAATAATAACACGCTTTCCTAGTGTTGCCGCGAAAGCCGCCTGCGGGACATAAGCCATACTGGCTTCATCAAGGATAACAAGGTCATATTCTTTTTCATAAATGGCTGAATCACCAGCTGCTTTGGCAAGAGTCGTCCCGACAATGAACGCATCCTTAATAAATTCAAGTTCCTTTTGGCGAATCTTTTCAAGGACCCTGGCAATCTTGGTCTCAAGCTCTAGCAACAGATTGGTGTCCCTTTTGCTAAAAGAACGGGCGATATCTAGCTTTAGTTCCCGTCTTTCCGCTAATAAATTATCCTTATCCTCCGCAAGCAAGGGATCGTCTTTTTGAAGGAGCTGACTAGTCGTAACCGCTTGATGATTAGCAAGTTGCTCACCCGTATTGAATCCATAGCGTAGCACGTCCCCTGCACGGAAGCGTCCTTTCTTTTGAATAAAGGTTGATATCTCACTAATGAGGACATCGACTGCTTGGTTACTGTGCGATAAAATCAACACTTTTTTTTCCTGAAAATACTTATTAGCGGCTACCCGGGCCAAGGTATAGGTTTTACCGGTTCCAGGTGGCCCCCAAACAAAGGTAACTGGATTGTACTTGGAACGTAAAACGAGTTCATGAACATTGCTTTTACTTTTTTCTATTGGATGCTTAGCAGGCATCGATGGGTCCATCAACCGTTTCACTCTGATTCGTTTTTGCTTATTTTTCTTTATCTCATCCAAACGCAAAATCAGCTGTTCGAGCAGTTCCCATGGATCATGAAAAAGCTGTGCCTCATGAATTAAATCTCCGTAGGATTGCTCCATGGCAAGCATCACTCCTTTACCTTCAGAGGAGAGGACACGTCCATTTTGTTTCATGCTTCCCCACTCGAGCCGAACCTGAGAACCGATAGGTATTCGAATCGATAGCGCGGTATCGAAGTAGTAGGTATAGGATCCCTCTGCCGATAGCAGCCTGCCATTCGTAACAAAAAATTTATTACTGCCATATTTTTTTAAATGGAGGATCTCATTTTGGAGGGCCTGCTGCCATTCTTTTATAAAATTTATCACCTTCATTAGAATAATCCCTTCCGTATGCATATCCTTAATAAAAAAGGAAATTTACGCTGATTCAAAATATTATACATTAAATAGATACGGAGGGATATTTCTAATGGGTAATTTAGATTTCCTAGAAATAAGCCGGAATTTTAAGAGTTATTATCAAACACTCCGGGATGTCCATTATTATTTAACAAATGATTCGGAGGTGAAACAGGAGGAATTAGAAGCCGTTTCCAAGTTATTAAGTAAACTAATTTATGGATTTATTCGGATTAAGGGGATATCATTCCGAGAAATGGATCGTGAACAGTTCGAACAAGAATTTAACCTATTTCATCAAGATTTTCTAAATATCATCCAAAAAAGCGGCGAAAATAATGTAGAATTTGATCAATTCACTGCTCTAATTGATGAAATCATTGGAATTGCAGTTAAGCGAACAATTGCACTAGGAAAAATAAAAAAAGTAAAACAAGAACTCTTACTTGAAGAGGAAGAAATTGCTGAAGTAGATGATTCTGAATCGGAATTAAGTTATGAAGATGAGGATAATGTTACTGAAGATGAAGTAGTTGATGATTTTATCGGGGGAATGGATGAAATAAAAGAGGCTGTGTCTGAAGTTGAAACTCTAAGTACAGAAGTTAGATATTTTAGTACTGATGCTGTAACTTTAAGTAATGAAGTTAGACCTTTTAGTACGGATGTTGCAACTCTTAATAATGAAATTGAAGTTATTTTTTATGAAATTGAAAATGCTGAAGACAATCAGCTAGAACTGGGGAATGAAGTAGTAGTTGCAGATGTGGTTAATCAGGTTAATGAGGTTAATGAGGTTAATGAGGTTAATGAGGTTAATGAGGTTAATGAGGTTAATCAGGTTAATCAGGTTAATATAGTTAAAGCGGCGGTAGTCCCACCTAAAAAAGTGAAAAATAATTATGTTGATGCTGCTCCAGTGGTTAATAACTTAAGTGACAATGAAAGTAGTGGCAATTTCCGTTTTAGACCTAGAAGAAGAAAACAACGATGACTAAAAAAAATCGCCTAACGGCGATTTTTTAGTTAATATAATTTAGATTGAAACGTCTCCAATGGAGAAGGAGCAATTCAAGATATCAGAAATCTTTGCTAACGTGGAAACCTGTACATCCAACTCGCCTTCTTCAATGGCTACAATCGTTCCAGCATTTAATCCTGAAAGCAAAGCTAGTTTTTCAATTTCAATTTCACGGTTTAATCGCATTTTCTTTAGTTGATGTCCAATATTGTTCATTTTAGCACCCCTTATTATGTAAGCGATTTCATTTTGTTAGTACTATTATATTAAACTGTTTAAATTTTTACAATACTCCTACTAGTGGAGGAGAAAAGAAATCTGAGCATTCCACTTCGCAATAATTGCCACATGAAATACCCAAATTTCCCCTTCTATCATTAATAAATATCCTATTAATAACCAGTACCTTGGCCGCCCGTAATGATTGCAATACTTGAACTTGCACCAATTCTTGTTGCACCGGCTTGAATTAGTTTCCTAGCTGTATCTAAGTCTCTCACACAAGCAGAAGCTTTCACACCCATGTCCGGGCCAACTGCTTCACGCATAAGTTTAATGTCTTCAGCTGTGGCACAGCCAGGTCCGAACCCAGTTGATGTTTTCACAAAAGCCGCACCAGCCATTTTTGCTAAAATACAAGCCTTTTTCTTTTCTTCGATCTCAAGAAGGCCAGTTTCAATAATAACTTTAACAGGTGCATGACCATTCGTTGCTAAAACAACACCCTCAATATCTTTTTTCACTGTCTCAAAGTCACCGGATTTCAGGGCACCAATGTTCATGACCATGTCAATTTCCGTTGCACCGTTTGCAATTGCGTCACGAGTTTCCGCACTTTTTACAAAGGTGCTCGTTGCACCTAACGGAAAACCAACAACCGTGGTAATCCCTACTCCAGAACCTTTTAATTCTTTGGCTGCAGTTGCCACCCAAAAGGGATTCACACAGACCGTCGCAAATTTATGTTCTCTTGCTTCTTCACAAAGTTTAACAATTTGGTCTTTAGATGCTTCAGGCTTTAATAATGTATGGTCAATCATTCGAGCAACAGATGGTCCCGTAATAATATTGGATGATGATCCTTCTTTGTAAGTCACGTTTCCAGAAGTAGCAGGCTTCACTTCTTTCAGCGTTTCTTTATTCGTTAGTTGCTGCATAATTTGATTTGTAATTTGTTCTACCAATGCTTCAATTTGCATCGTGCTCACCTCACATTAATATAATCGATCAACGATTCCGGCAATGACTGCATCGAAAGATCCTTTTGGGTCTTCTAAAATGTCTCTCGCCGATCCACCTTCTTCTAGTATGAGAACATAATCGCCAGCTCCTGCTGAAAACCGGTCAAAGGCAATCATTGCATCGCCGCATTCCTTACCAAATGCGTCAACAGGGATGACAACCATAAGCTTTTTATTTTGATGACTTGGTGTTTTTATCGTTGCTACGACATTTCCAACCACTTTTGCTAGTTTCATTATTTTGCAACAGGAAGAATTTTCTCGATATCGGAGTGTGGTCTTGGAATAACGTGAACAGATAAGAATTCGCCAACACGCTGCGCTGCATCCGCACCAGCTTCAGTGGCTGCCTTTACCGCACCTACGTCACCACGCACCATTACACAAACTAACCCGCCGCCAACATTCACTTTACCAAGCAAGGTAACGTTGGCTGCTTTTGTCATTGCGTCAGCTGCTTCAATGGCTCCAACTAAACCTTTAGTTTCGATCATTCCTAATGCATTGCTCATTTATAATTCCTCCATTCGTTTGGTCACATTATAGTAGTCTATTATTCCTAAGATTCCAGCATCTGAAGCTACTAAATCTTTATTAAGCGGTATGGAGGATTCTCTGCTTTTTGCTAAGTACACGAGGTCTCCTGCTCCTGATTGTCCAATCGTATCAATAGCCACAAGTGGTTTGCCTTTGTCATTCAATTGCACATCTACTGGTTGGACAATCAGCAGCTTTAAACCTTTTAAATTGTCATTTTTATGCGTACAAACCATATTTCCAATCACTTTGGCTACAAACATTTTCAAACCTGCTTTCTATTCTATAAAACTCTGAGTTTAACTCTCCTATTTTTCTTTAAAATATTATTTATCAGCGAAACTAAACCATTTATCAGCGTTAATTTATTTTTATCAGCGATAAATCACTTTTATCAGCGATACTGAAGGTTTTATCAGCGAATCTCTGATATAGTGCTAATTCCGACCCAAGAAACGACTTTCAATTTCCATAATTTTTGTGACTCGACGATCATGACGGCCACCGGCAAACTCTGTTTCCAACCATGCTTTCACTAATTGCTTGGCAAGGCCTTCTCCAATAAATTGACCGCCAATCGATAAAATGTTCGCGTTATTATGCTCTTTACTGTTAATAACTGAAGATAAATCCCAGCAAACGGCAGCGCGGACACCGGGTATCTTGTTTAATACCATCCCACTGCCAATACCGACTCCATCCATCATAATCCCAACATAGTCATCATTTGTGGCTACCGTTTCGCCCACGAGAAAGGCGATATCCGGATAGTCCACAGATTCATTAGCTTTACAGCCGAAATCTAAATATTCATAGCCTAATTCTGTTAAATAGGCTTTTAACGTTTCTTTAAGTCCGTATCCACCATGGTCGCAACCAATCGCAACTTTTTTCATGAATTTTGTTCTCCTTTGGCAAATACATTAATAATTGCATCAAAAGACTGGGCATTCAAACTTGCTCCGCCAATGAGGACACCATCGATATCAGGCTTGGCGCTGAAATCAGCTGCATTGTGTTCGTTTGCTGAGCCGCCATATAAAATCGA
The DNA here is from genome assembly GCA_002559145.1 of Bacillus sp. AFS006103. Taxonomy (GTDB): domain Bacteria; phylum Bacillota; class Bacilli; order Bacillales; family Cytobacillaceae; genus Neobacillus. The sequence continues at coordinate 106,588 of NTXX01000008.1, read as the reverse complement.
AATGCCCTCGGCTTTTTCACCGATTATTTTCTTTAAGATGGACCGGATGTAAGCATGGGTTTGCTGGGCTAATTCAGCAGTTGCCGATTGCCCGGTGCCAATCGCCCAAACTGGTTCGTAGGCAAGAATAAAATGACTAGAATCGATGTCCTTTAAAGCACCACAAAGCTGCTTAACTAAAACCTGTTCCGTTTGTAATGCGTTCTTTTGTCCTAAGGTTTCGCCAATACAGATGATCGGCGTAAGCTCAGATTTAATCGCATGCAGAACCTTTTTGTTTAATAACTCATCGTCTTCATATGAATATTGTCTTCGCTCAGAATGACCAATAATTACATACTCACAGCCAACATCCCTCAACATCCATCCCGATGACTCTCCCGTATAGGCACCTTTGTCCGTCCAGTGAACATTTTGCCCACCCAATCCAATCGGCTTACCTGATTGTTTGATCAATAAATGGGCAGGGTATAACAGTTGGGCTGGCGGGCAAATAACGACCGACACGTCCTGGCTGCTGTTAATTTTTTGGAAAAATTCAGCGGTCTCATTTAGGTTTTTATTCATTTTCCAATTGGCAATCACATAGGTTTTCCGATCACTCTGAAGCTGAAGTTCACCTAGAGACTGACCAATGACATCTCTTACTAGATTTTTAATATAGCTTTCAATGGACTGTTCCATTTACATTCACCTTATTCTGCTTTCGGTAAAATACCTTCTACATCGCCGTTTGGACGTGGAATAACATGTACAGATAAAAGCGTACCAACGCGTTGTGCTGCTTCGGCCCCAGCTTCAGTTGCAGCTTTTACGGCACCAACATCACCACGGACCATTACTGTCACAATGCCTGCTCCCACTAATTCTCTGCCTACTAAAGAAACGTTTGCAGCTTTCACCATTGCATCGGCCGCTTCAATTGCACCTACTAAACCTTTTGTTTCAATCATTCCTAAAGCCTCTTGACCCATTTTATTTCCTCCTCTAGTAACCTCTAATTTTTGTTTTACTTGTTCTTCTTGTGAAGTGACTATTTTTTCTTCTTTTGTCTTAGCCAATGTACACACCCCACTATATGATTCTTAATCCATCTACTAAAACGCAGCGGCGCAGACGCGTAAATGTTTTCGCACTGGTTAATCCCTCACCTGTTGGCCCGGCAATGGTCAGAGTAGTAAAGCCTTCACTTTCAAAGCCTAAGCCAGCGACGGATGGTCCATTTTTCACAAAAATGGTTGCTTGAATTTCTTGAGCCATCTTCGTTAGATTGGTAATGTTTTGAGAGTGCATGACCGCTGTGTGTCGGTTTCCTTTTTCAGCAATTACCGCAAGCTCAATCGCTTTATCCACGTCAGGAACTCTGACAATTGGTATAATTGGCATTAACATTTCTGTCATCACCAATGGGTGATCCTTCGTTGTTTCAGCAATAAGCAACTTCACATTTGGATTTGCTTGAATGCCTGCAGCTTGTAAAATCACATGGGCATCTTTTCCAATAAAGTCTCTGTTTGGATAAAACTTATCATTTTTCTTCACAAGTACTTTCTCAAGTACCTTTTCAAACTGGAAGCCTCTAAGCTCCATTGCTCCATTTTTGACCATTTCTGCTTTAAGGGCATTGGCTACCTTGTCAACCACGAACACTTCTTTTTCAGCTGTACATAAAACGTTGTTATCAAAGCTTGCGCCCTTGACAATATCTGATGCTGCCTTTGAGATAATCGCTGTCTCATCAACGACAACTGGCGGGTTACCTGGACCAGCCGCAATCACTTTTTTACCAACTGCCATCGCGGCTTTTACAACAGGTCCGCCACCTGTGACAACAAGTGCATTTACCTGTGGATGATTCATAACTTGTGCAGATGTTTCAAGATTTGGTGCTGCCACAGAAGTGAGCGCATTTTCTGGCCCGCCTGCTTCAACAATGGCCTGGTTTAAGTGCTGTAACGTTTTAATCGAAACACGTTTCGCACTTGGATGCGGGTTGTATATAACTGTATTACCTGCTGCAATTAATGATATGGAATTGTTGATAACGGTTGCTGCCGGGTTTGTTGAAGGTGTAATGGAACCGAATACGCCAATCGGAGCATACTCAACAAGTGTCAAGCCATCATCACCTGAATAAGCCGTGCTGATTAAATCCTCAACACCAGGTGTCTTATTTGCTGCCAAAAGGATTTTAGCAATCTTATCTTCTACTCTTCCAAGACCTGTTTCTTCCACAGCAAGCTTCGCTAACTCTTCTGCATGCTTGCGACTTACTGCTCTCATGTTCTCGATCATTCGCCGTCTGGTTGCCATAGGGAGTTTTCGAAGCTTTTCCCAGGCTAGTCTTGCTGCAGTGGCTGCTTCATCAACAGTTGTAAACACCCCATTGCCTAACCTGACATCGGGAAGTGAGGTGACAGGGCTGTCGTCTGTTTGATTTTGGCCAAATTGATTGAGGACCTGTTCAACCATTTTTTTGATATCGATTTCAGTTATCTGCAAAATTAGTTACCTCCTTTTTTAAAGGTTAAGGTCCCTTGAATTTCAATTTGATCAACAATCCCTACGATTGCTGCGTCAACGGGGACGCCGTTGGTAATTTCTGTTTGTCTTGCTGAACTGCCACTAACAAGTAGAACGACCTCGCCCACACCTGATCCAACCGTATCAATCGCAACAAGTGGTTTCCCATCTTCCTCGATACTTTTCATATCAAGCGGTTGGACGATCATAAGTTTTTTTCCTTTTAATTTCTCAGCTTTAGTGGTGGAAACAATTGAACCGACCACTTTACAGATGATCATAGCGTCCCTCCTTTCGAGGAATCAATCTGTTTTATTTGAATCTTTAAGTCTCGTGCCAAGTCTTTCGCTGCAGGCGTTATCCGGCACTTAGCTGGTACCTCTATCTCTTTAAGTCCATCTTGAAAGGCTCTTTCCACGTGCTTTGCTAGAATAAGAGACTGCTTTTCCCGGTAGGCGGCATATTGTTCTCCAACTACCTTCACCAACTTATTGAGAGGCACCCATTTCACCTGATCCGTTTGGATTTGCCTAATATATGATTGAAGGCGCTCCTGGACTGAATGTGGTGCATGGATTTGTTGGTAAACATTAGGTTCTACATCGTTGTTAGCCATGACAATTGGCTTTCCAAGCAATTGGAATTGGAGAGCTATCCACACAGGGTCCTCATCATCAATCGTTAATGAAAGCTTTGAGAGCAAGCTATATGATGCTTGGGGAACAACGAGGACAGATGATTTTTCTAACAACGCACCTAATTCCTGTTGGGCCATCTCTTCTATTAAGACAAAGGACACTCCGTTCCATGGTTCTTGTAAAGGGAGCCATTCTTTTGTTAAAAGTAACGTTACATCATATGTATCAAGAAGAGGAGTAACCGCTTCCAAAACTATTGATGGATTTAGAGATTGATAACCTAAAAGAATAGCAATCGGAGAATCCTTGTTCATATGCAGTTCATTTTTTAAGTAAGCTTCAACTGCCTGCTGGACGAGCATTTTTACCTGCGTTCTAACATCCACCAGCATTTTCTTCACCCACTTGTTTTCGACTTTCAATGGCTACAATTTCACCCAATTGTCCATTTTTGATCCCGGCTGCATTCGCTTCATCCAGGTCAATATGCATCTCCAGTTTGAATTTAGGAGACACACGAATCAGGACATTTGTAAATATAACCCCGCGGACTCCGTCCACTTTTACTTGAACAAGGTCACCATCCTTTACACCAAACAATTCTCCATCACTCGTATGCATATGAATGTGGCGGGCCGCACAGATCAAGCCCTCTTTTATCATAATTTGGCCCCGCGGCCCTTGTATGGTGATTGGTTGGGAACCGTTAATATCCCCAGAGTTACGAATGGGTGGCTTGACTCCTAATGTAAACCCATCATATAACGACACTTCCACCTGTGTGCTGCCTCTGGCTGGCCCGAGGACGCGGACATTTTGTATTTTCGCTTTCGGACCGATAAGTGTTAGAGTTTCTTTCGCAGCAAATTGATTGGGCTGTGACAAGTCTTTTAACCTCGTAAGCTCGTAACCTCTTCCAAAAAGGCGTTCGACATGTTCAGCTGATAAATGAATATGCCGGTTGGATGCCGCGATTGGAACCATCTTAGCTTTTTGGAGCGAGTTTTTTACCATCACTTCGACGATTTCTCTAATCGTTTCCTTATTCATTAAATTTGATCACCCCCGATATCGAGTAATGCCCTAGCAGTATACTGGTCAGTAATCAGGACATTCGCATGACGGCCTCTTAGCGCTCCATATATTCCTTCTACCTTTGTGTTACCGCCAGCAATGAGGATGCCGTATTCTTTTTCATCTAAATGGGAGAGTTCAATCCCAATCGTGCGATCGTTTAATGTTTCATGACTAATATGGCCATTAATATCAATAAATCTGGAACATATATCTCCGACCGTTTTATTAGCCCGAAGAATTTCAATGTCACTTTCTAAAAAATAGCCTGCATGCATTAGGGTTGATTGTTCACCTGGATCGCCCACAGTGAAAATCGCAATATTAGCCTGTTTACCTAATTCCAATATTTTCTTAACGTGACGGTCTGCAATAATTGCCTGCTTAACGACAATGTGATCAACAACCGCAGGTACCTGCAAGAAGTGAGGAATCGTATGAAAAGCATTGGCAAGACCATTAATGATTTCTGATGCATACGTATTTGATTCAGAGTAACTTACCCCACCATTTAGCTGGACAATCGTTACATCCTTTACATTCTTAGGTTGCATTTGTTTCACTAGTTGATATAAAGTTGTACCCCAGGTAATTCCAATCGTATCGCCGCTTTGGACAATCCCATATAAATAATCTGCGGAAACCTCACCCAGCTTCTCTTTGATTAATTCATCCTTATATTCCGGAATAGATGCAACAATACAGTGCTTTAGATTGAATTTTTCCTTTATCTGCATTGCCAGTTCCTGAACATCTTCAGCAGGGTCACATATTTTTATATGGACTACTCCTTCATCGACAGCCTGAACTAGAAGCCTGGAGACGGTGGGGCGGGAAATACCTAACTTTTTCGCAATTTCCTGTTGGCTGTAGTCTAATTGATAGTACATTTTAGCCACTTCCACCAGGCGCGAGATTTTTTCATCCGCCATTAATCATTCACCTAATTTTTAAAGTAATAAAATTCTGAAACTCTTCTCACAGCTTTCCACCCTATTTTCCGCACAAAAGAAAGCGGTTACATTTCTTTGTAAAAATAAAGGCTTGCATTTGTTCATCTTTAGATTTTGTGTTCTGAAATTATGTAATGTTGTGTTGAACATTTGCTAATTTCATTATAACTCACGTCTAGCGTCTGTCAATCATTCTTTCAAAAGATTTCGACATTTATATACAAGATTTCTCGATCACCTTTCACATCTAGTAAAATAGCTGATTTCCATGCATAAAAAAAAGAACCCATATCATTTACAATTGTAAATACATGGGTTCTTTTTTCGGTTAAAGTATTTTCTGAAGGGATTCGTTTAGTGTTTTAACTAGGAAGGTTAAATCAACCTGTTTGATCGTTAATGGCGGTGCGAGAGTTAACACATTATTGAATCCGGCAACTGTGGCACCATTGTTAATAACTCATTCGTAGCAGGGTTCAAGACATACAGTACTTGGACGCTTTTCGAATTTACCCACTCACCGTTAATGAAATTTCTTAAAATGGCCGTATCCTTTTTAATTACACTCATATATTTAAAACCTCCTAATATTCTATATATATTCTTTCGAATTTTCTAAAATACACTTATTCTGTTTTAAGAAACCTAGCCTGGTTTGCATTTGGTTGTGACGCAGCCAAATAATCTTGGACAAGAAGCATAAATTCGATCGCTACTCGTTTTTCATGTTCCATAAAGTCCTCACCAAGAATGTTTTCAAGCTTTTGCAGGCGATGGTATAGCGTTTGCCTAACAATGAAAAGCTTATTGGAAGTTTCCTGCTTAGATCCATTACACTCTAAATAGGCTTTTAACGTCTCGAGCAACTTGCCATTATATTTTTGATCATATTGGATAACAGGTTGTAAATACTCTGCTGCATACTCCTGGAGATTCACATGCTTACTCATTTGCGAAATCAGCCGATATAAATGCAGGTCTTCATAAAAATAATAGAGTGATTTATTGTTCATTCTTTGTTGAATTCGCTCTGTTTCCTTTGCTGTAAGATAACTTTTATGTACTTCATTTAAACTTTTGATAAAATTCCCTGCCGCAATCACTATTTTCGCTGAACATTGTTTTTGAATAAACTCCGAATCAGTAATGGATTCAATTGACGTTTTTATCCGTTCCTTAATATTCTTTTTCGCCCGATTATTGACGAGAATGAATGTTATTTCATTTCTTTTTTCAACCGTAAACACTGTAAACCCATTCTGTTCAAAAACCGAACGAAATAATAGTTTTAAATAGGTGACGTCTTGAGTTACTTTCTCTTTTATGGGTATAAGTTTTGTAATTAAAACGACTGCTTCATTCGTTCTTGTTTTAATCCCATTCTGAGCAAAATATTCATTAATGCTCTCAAGCGAATGTTCACCCTCGAGCCAACCGTAGAGCCATTCAAACTCCTCGACACGCTTTTTTTCTTCGACATACCGATCCCTTAATAAATGTTGGGCTAGCGCTGTTGCCGTCCGGTCCAGAATTAATAAATCGTATTCGCTGATGGGGATATCCTTCGAATAAATAAATACCTCTGCATATTCTTGTCCAAACAAAAAAATAGGAGCTGACGCAATATGCTCACATGGTTGAATTTTGGCCTCGTCGAGTCGGGTCACCATTGTTTTTTGTTCGATTTCACTGATTTCCGGGACAAATTCATAGTCCACATTTTTTAATCGGAAAATGATTTGTAATTCCAACGCAGCGAAGATACAGTGAAGAATATCTTCATATCTATCCATCGTTAAAAGTCGTTTATTTAAGCTTTGCGAGTAATTCTCTAAATCAGAAATCATCTGATATTGTTGATTAATAATATTCGAGTGGATGTCTTGAGTGATTTGTACAAATGGAACTTCCTTCTCGAAAACAATAATCGGAAATTGATATTCATTCGCAAATTCGATGACTTCAGTTGGGATTGCTGACATGTATGTCCCCATTTCGATACATAAGCCAGCCGCATTATTTTCAAGAAATTCCTTTACCATTGATGCAAATAAATCCACATTATCCTTCCAAGCAACACCAGTTGAGAGAATAAGTTCATTTCCATTAAGAAGATTTCGAATACTGGTGACCTCGACGACATGAACCCATTTGACGAATCGGTGGATACCGTCTTCCCCGGCGATAACCTGTGCACTCTCAAAATGCTTTCGCTTTAATATATCTGCCACAGTTAATTGGAAATGTTCTTTCATCATTTGGCTCTCCTCACAAAAATAAAAACAGAAATGATAGATGAAAAGAGGATTGGTCTTGCAACCAATCCTTCTCAAAAAATTCTAATGGATTAACGGGAAGTATACACTTATTTCACTAAGCATTGACTCATATTCCTGACGATCTAAAAAATCCTCCGAGTGCCAATTTTCCATGATCCAGGCCACTAATTCTTTCGGAGAGTTGAAGTACTCCCCGCTAGAATCTGATTTTCGAATCGTATAACGTCCATTGTCTTCATCGATTGTGACTATACAAGGGTACGCATTGTCCTTTGATTTCAAATAGAATTCCAAACTTCCCACCTCATTTTTTTCTTTTCAAATTAGGCAGTCATTGTTATGTGTGATTCTGTTTCAATAGAAGACTCGTAAAATATTTTCGTGCGTTGGCCGTTCCAATTAAAAGTGTTTCAAAAACATTGCCTTTGGGATTAATAAATTCAACCGTGGCCCCATTTAAATGTTCCTTAACTCCATTAATTCGATACCCTTTTTGGATAAGAAAATCAATTTTATCTCTTTCATGTAAAAATTGCTGATAATCTGACATCCAATCCCCCCAATTCATTTCATATACATCTAGTTCAATTGTCTACGATTAAATTGATAAGGTTTCGCTTTGGTTGATGAGCGCATTTTTATTATATTTTGCTCTCTTCAAATATTGGCCTGAACCTGGTTTTCCTACAAATTGCTTGTCACGAATAACAAATTCCCCGCGAGACAACACCGAAACGGGCTCCCCGGTAACCTTCATTCCTTCAAACGCATTATAATCCACGGCCATATGGTGGGTTTCAGCCGAAATGACTCGTTCGATATTGGGATCAAAAATAACAAGGTCAGCATCTGCCCCAACAGCGATCGTTCCTTTTCTCGGAAATAATCCAAAAAGCTTTGCGCTTCGTGTCGAGGTAATATCGACAAATTGATTTAGACTAATCCGTCCTTTCTTTACCCCCTCAGAGTATAAAACCGACAACCGGTCCTCAATAATTGGGCCGCCGTTCGGAATTTTCGTAAAATCATCTCTTCCTAAATCCTTTTGCCCTTTAAAATCAAACGAACATTGATCGGAACCGATGGTTTGCAGTTGACCGCTCTTTAAGGCATTCCAGAGAACTTCCTGATTCCACTTCTCTCTAAGCGGCGGGGACCAAACATATTTTGCTCCTTCAAAATTAGCTTTCTCTAAATAGCTTTGATCAAGGACTAAATATTGCGGACACGTTTCACCCCAGACATCAAAGCCCTTACTGCGAGCTTTAGCTATCTGCTCAACAGCATCTGCGCAGGAAACATGGACCACATATAACTGTGAATTGGCAAGCCCTGTGAAATTTGCCGCACGACCTGTGGCTTCCCCTTCTAATTCCTGCGGTCTTGTTAATGCATGATAAATAGGGGCTGTATTCCCTTCATCGAGGGCTTTCTTCGTTAAATAATCGATAACATCTCCGTTTTCTGCATGGACCATCACCAAGGCCCCGTGATCTTTTGCAGAGATTAGTGTTTTGAACAATGTTTCATCATCTGCTTGAAATACATTTTTGTATGCCATAAACACCTTAAAGGAGGTAATCCCTTCTTCACTAATCACCTGTGGAAGTTCATTGAGGACATTCTCATTGATTTCTGAAATCATCAAATGGAAGCTATAATCAATAACCGCTTTTTCTCGCGATTTATCATGCCAGATTTGAATAGCATTCTTTAGCGGCTCACCCTTGTTGGTTAAGCAAAAATCGATAACCGTTGTCGTACCGCCAAAAGCAGCGGCAATCGTTCCTGATTCAAAATCATCCTTTGTCACCGTTCCGCCAAAAGGCATATCGAGATGGGTGTGTGGATCAATTCCTCCCGGAAAAACAAAACAGCCTTTTGCATCAATTATTTCTGCACCAATTGCTGATAGGTTCGTACCAATTTGCGTTATTTTACCATCTTCTATTAAGATTTCTCCTTGATACGTGTCTGCGGCGGTAACAATGGTTCCATTTTTGATAATTTTTTTCATCGATCGTTCCCTCCAAATCTTCTACTTGGTTACATCTGCTTTCAATATGGCTGCTCCACTTAAAGCTGCTTGACGCTCATTCCAGGTCATCGGCGGCATCTCTCTTACTGCTTCTACCATATCAATCGCCCCGTCAACTGGACATACAATCGAGCATAAATTACATCCTACACAATCCTCTTCCCGCACTTTGAGGAAGCTCACCCCATTTGCGTCAGTCAACCTATCGATACATTGATGTGAGGTATCTTCACAAGCAATATGGCACTTATTGCAATTGATACAGACATCAGTATTGATTTTTGCAACGATATTGTAATTAAGATCCAAGTTGCCCCAATCCGAATATTTAGGGACGGATTTTCCGATGATATCAGAAACCGAGGCAATCCCTTTACTATCGAGATAATTACTTAGTCCATCAATCATGTCCTCCACAATTCGGAAACCATGATGCATGGCGGCTGTACAAATTTGAACACCGGTTGCTCCCATCAACATAAATTCAACAGCGTCCTTCCAGTTGGAAATCCCGCCAATCCCTGAAATTGGGACATTAATATGTGGATGTCTTGCACATTCTGCAACCATGTTTAAAGCAATCGGCTTAACTGCAGGTCCGCAATAGCCGCCATGTGCTCCCTTTCCCGCGACATGGGGAATCGTATTCCATGAATCGAGGTCGACACCCATTAGACTGTTAATCGTATTAATCATACTGATCGCGTCCGCACCGCCATTGCAGGCAGCTTCAGCGGTCGCCGTTATATCCGTAATATTTGGCGTTAATTTAACAATAACAGGTGTATTTGCCACTTCCTTCGCCCAATAGGTCTGTCGTTCAACAAGGGCTGGTACCTGCCCCGAAGCCGCACCCATGCCGCGTTCTGCCATCCCATGTGGACATCCGAAATTCAACTCAAGTCCATCTACTCCTACATCCTCGACACGTTTAACGATTTCATGCCACTTCTCCTGTTTTGGTTCCACCATTAACGAAGCAATAATCGCATGGTTTGGAAATCGTTTTTTAGTTTCATAAATTTCTTTAAGATTGACATCGAGCGGACGGTCGGTTATTAGTTCAATATTATTAAAACCAGCCACCCTTTGACCGTTAAAACTTACAGCAGCAAACCTTGATGAAACATTCAAAATGGGATCACCCAATGTTTTCCAGACTGCCCCGCCCCAACCGGCTTCAAAGGCTCGCTGTACCTGATAGCCGGAGTTAGTCGGCGGTGCTGACGCCAGCCAGAACGGGTTAGGAGATTGAATCCCTGCAAGATTAATACGTAAATCAGCCATCTATTTTTCTCCCCCTTTTTCCAAATAAGAAGTTAATTTGCCGTTCTGACAACAGAATATCGCTTATGGATTGCATGAGCTACATCTTTACCTTGTTGGGCAGCGGTAACGACCATTGCATCCCCATTCCCTTTACCAAACACAACGTCGCCACAAGCAAACACTTTTGGATTGGAGGTTTGGAACGTTTCCGGATCCACCTTGACCACACCACGATCATGTGTGAGGCCAAACTCTTCAATTAACTTCAAGTGTCTAGTTTGACCAATCGCTTTTACCACAGCGTCTACTGGCAGAATATATTCGGACTCTTCAATGGCAACAGGTCTTCGCCGTCCATCCTTTTCAGGTTCACCCAGCTTCATTTTGATACATTCAATTCCAGTGACCCTCCCCGAATCATCGCCTATGATTCGTTTTGGTGCTGTTAACCAGCGGAACTCCACGCCGTCTTGTTTGGCAAATTCATATTCAAAATCATAGGCAGTCATTTCTTCCTCGGTTCTCCGGTATAAGATTTTAACGTTTTCAGCTCCTAAACGAACCGAGCAGGTTGCACCATCGATCGCTGTATTCCCGGCACCAATGACTACAACTCGTTTCCCAACAAACTCTTCAGATAACTGGCCGCTTTTTGTTGCCTTGACAAACTCAATCGCATCATAGACACCTGCTAGGTTTTCACCTTCAACACCAAGGTTTGGAACATGAGCCATCCCGACTGCTAAGATAACATAATCGAAATTTTCAGTAATTTCTTCTGCTGAAATATCCCTGCCCACCATTGTGTTGGTTCTGATATTTACATTCAATTTCTCGACCTGCTCTACTTCCCAGTAAGAAATTTTTTGTGGCAATCGGAAAGAGACAATTCCATACGTATTTAAGCCGCCCGCTTTCTCGGATCCTTCAAATATCGTAACCTCGTAACCTAATCTTGCCAGTTCTCTTGAAGCTGACAGTCCAGCTGGACCACCGCCGATGATAGCAGCTGACCGTCCATTCGCTTGACCAGGTTGGAAAAGTGTTTGTCCAGTCTTCATTGCCCAGTCAGTAGCATATCTTTGTAAATTGCCTATCATGATTGGCTTGGTTGAGTGATTAAGGACACAAGCTCCTTCACATAGTTCATCGGTTGGACAAACCCTAGAGCAGCTTGCACCAACAGGATTGGATGACATGATTGTTTTAGCGGATCCTAATAAGTTACCTGAGGCAATTTTTTTAATAAAGGTTGGAATATCAATACCTGTTGGACAGGCTTTTATACACGGAGCATCATAGCAATAGAGGCATCGATTGGATTCTTCAACAGCTTCTTGATTAGTCAAGCCCTGCTCCACCTCTTGAAAGTTCATTTCAAGATTAGCTAAGGTAATACGTTGAATTTTTTCATTCGCCAAAGGGAAACCCTCCTTTTCATATGAATGGTTTATTTACTCGAGTAAAATGTAAGCGCTTTAATAATAGGGTATTACCAAAAAGGGGACCAGCTCCTTTAGCTCCATGATGTTTTTTGCGGAAAATTATGCATCTTATTTTATTTTACAGACTGATTTTAGGTATTTCATCTTACATTCTGTAAATAGATACAACCATTTGATCAACCATTATGTAAAAAGTTAATGTTTCCTAAGAATATAAGACCTCAGGGGAGCGTTATTGTTAGTTAAATTGGAATAGAACGGAATTAAATCTATGGTGTAAGAGGGTTACTTTCTTGTACACTTTTCAGAATTCTTTTTTAATTTAACATAATCATACCAAAAAAACTGTAAAAATATATCGAATTGTCAAATAACCTTCCATGATAATTGAAAAAACTTCTCGACAATTTTTTCGAATTGGGAAGGCATGAAACTTATGAAAAAAGTGTACCAACCGTTTAGAAGGTACACTTGAAATGATTAACTTTGATAATATTTTGCCAATTGGACAACCATTGCACCCATTCTTTCATTTTCAGGAACCACGACCCGTTTAATACCTTCTTCCTTTAACGCTGCCTCGGTCACTTTTCCAACTGCAACTGCTATAACCCTTTCGTTAAACAAAGCAACAAGATCTGTGATAATTTTATGTTCTCTTGCAAAGTCAAAAAGTGATCGGACCTGGGTGGCAGTTGTAAAGCAGACAGCGTCACAATCATTTGTCTGAAGTTCTTTGCACAACATGGCAACAGTCTCGTTCAAAGGAGCAATATGTTGATATGGAAGTATCTTCTGAACTGTTGCCCCACGAACTTCAAGAAATTTGGTTAACAGCGGTGCTGTTTCCCCGTGTAGCTGCAACATTACTCTTTTACCAGAAAAATCAATGTTTTCGAGTGCTTGTACTAATCCTTTGGTTGTGCCATCTTCAGCAACCACAATGGGTTTAAGTTCATATTTTATTAAAGCAGACAATGTCTTGTATCCTCTGGATGCTACTTTTGCTTCACGTATATTCTTTAAATATGAATCTCCCAATCCAAGCTTTTCTGCTATATTAACAAGTGCCTCAAAGCCAATTCCAGTCGTGAAAATCACCCAATCGGCACCTGTTTGCACAAATTTGAGTAAATCAGGTTCCACTTCCTTATCTGCAAAAAATACAGTCCCTTGGAGGGTTCGGATGATAGGAACGCCTCCCTTTTTTTCGATTAATGTAGATATTTCTTCTAATTTGCGCGAACCACAGATAACAACTCGTTTTCCTGTTAAACTATTCTCCATTGCACTTACCTCTCAACTCGTATTAATTATTTTCTATGGCAATTCGTTCAATCTCATGTGAAGGATAAATGTTCACTCCACCTTTACCAGTTCGGGCCATTGATGCCATTGCTGCTGCGACGTTTTTTGCTTCAATCGCTTTAAATGGCCGTAATGGGCCGATCATAATTAAATTTAATAAAATACTAGCTTTTTCTGCAATTTTTTCACCGAAACGAAACTCTTCACGCTTTCCTAACAATAATGATGGTCTGAAAATATGAATAGATGGTATAGTTAACTTACTAATAGATTCCTCGACTTCACCTTTGACTTGATTATAAAAAATCCTTGACTTGGGATTTGAACCCATCGCTGTAATCATGAGAAATTTCTCTGCTCCACTTTCACATGCCATTTTTGCTGCCTCAACAGGATATTCATAATCTACTTTTCGAAAGGCTTCTTTGCTTTTTGCCTTTTTAATGGTCGTCCCTAAACAACAAAAAACATCTGTTACCTGAAATAATTCTCTGTATGAATAATATTGCTCAAAGTCAACGACATGTACTTCACATACAGGATCGTCGCTATCAGGCGGTCTCCGAACTAACAAATGTATCTTTTCGTAATTTTGTTGTTGGATGAGGATATTTACTAATTCGTTTCCTACTAGTCCGGTAGCACCTAGAATCACGGCTGTTTTCTTTCTGTTCTTCACAACTAGCCCCCCCCTTCGCCCCTGCCATTTAACTGAAATTGCAATAATAATCGGCTTTATTAAGATTATTGCACAATCACCGGGAATAATGAAGAATATTAATCCACATAAGTATAATTTTACCTTTTTGTATAAATATAAGAAGAATACTACAAAACTTAAGAGGTGGCTTATTGGTTTAGTTTGAGAATTAAATTTACACCCCTAAGTGAGAAAGACAGTCAATCATTTATTATTTTGTAATTAAAAACTGTTTCTTTGTTCAAATATTTTCTCATTGGACATACTTAAAAATGTGAATTTTTTTAAGGAGGAGCTTAGATGCCTAACGATTTCCAATTTAGTAATTTTATTAATGAGGTTTCGATACAAACGAAGATGGAGAATGTGTGGAGCAATACTTGTAGGTCATGGCAGAATTGCAATGAAGACACGATCCAAGCATTTTTAGCCCAATGTCTCGATTATAATATTGATCCGCAATATTGCATGAGTTGGGTCGAACAGCATAAGGATGAAATACCTAACTGGTCACAAGTATCGGAAACCTCACTTGCATGGGTAAACGAGCATACATCTACGGGTTCTGCCATATCGATATCGGATCAGAATTTTAGTTGACATTTTAGGGAGGGGTGAAACCTCCCTATTAGCATCCGCCTACTTCCGTTCCCCTTCAACCGCTTCCACCAACTGAAATAAAAAGCGATAAATGAGCTGGAACGCCTCACCTATTGTTATATCTTCGTTAAAACCCTCCACATAATTTAAGGCAAAATTCAAATTCCATAAGCCGTCTTCAAGGCTGAACATTAAGTCAAATTTTGCTTCATCTCCGTATAATTGGCTGTTCAAATGATCTTTTAATACTTTTTCAAACTTCTTTTGCAGCTTTAACCCTAACATGACATCATAGGTTTCGAATACATCGTCGGCCTCGACAGAAACTGCCTCGACGCCAATGAGATCAAACCAATTGGATTCTAAATAGACAAACTCATTTTTATGCTTTTTCAAGTAATCAAGCCTCTGAGCTAAAAATGAAGAGGACTCGTTCTTAATCATATTTTCTGTTTCTTTATCACATCGCTCAATATAGGCGTCAGAGAAGCGGATGCTTGGATCCTTTTCTGACAATTGAAGATTATCTGAAAGTCTGTTTTTTTCAAGATATTCTTTTTCTTCTTTAAAAAGTGTTAGTGTCTCTGACTTTTGAATGGATTGTTGCTCTAATATGTATTGTTGGATATGATCTTTTATCATGAAAAAAAACTCCTCCTAAAAATAACTGTTCCTTGTTAACCTTATTCTACTATAAAATGAGCAGAAACAAAAAAAATAGAGGTGACGTCAAAATGTCACCCCAATGAAAAATTGTCTAATGGTTCATATCCATTGCTTTATGGTCGTTTACATCAACGGCTTCAAGCATAAGGCTGTGATGCAAACGGTCTTTTTGGCCTTCCTTTAACGCAGTCCCATGTTTTGTTGAGATTGTTCCAGTACGAACAGCATCATCAATGTTTTTCGTATCTAAATCTGTTAATTTCTTTAAAAACTTGGTTTTTGACATTCCTTTATCTAGGGCAATTTCTTCTAATTTTTTTCCTTTCGTCATTTCCTCCATGATATTTATGGGAAGAACATTTAGAATGGTTGCTGCTTCACTCACGACATTTATTTGACTCAAACGGCTTTTTCGAAGTGATGAATCTGTGTTTTGTTTCGTCTTAACAGAATATTTAGCCATTCTTTCCGCCGCAGATATTTTCACATTTGCATCTTGTTTCTTGGCTAGTGCAGAATGATTTTTCCATACCATCACAGCTGTACCCAAAATTAGAATGACTGCTATGATCGAAGTAACTTTGAGAAGTCTTTTTCTCATTCATATACCTCCTTTATTGCTACTTACTAATTAGTTCGTGTTCCCCCGTAGGAGACTGCAATTCTTTTATATATTAAACTGTAGTACTCCTAGGGCCGGCCGTTTTTCCAAGGTCGTCCTTGTAATCTATTACGGTGTTCTAACACTTACTGAATTCGACCAAGGGGATGAACCGCTTTGATTTACCGCCTGTACTCTTAAATAGTAAGTTCTGTTTCTCGTAAATCCTGATTGGACAAATGTAGTAGTGGTTACAGTACTATTTGCAACATTCTGCGTGAATGTGGAATTCGTTGCATACTGAACGACATAGCTGGTTATGCTTCCCGCTGGTTTACTCCAATTCATAGTCACCTTATCATTCCCCCCATTTCTTGAGGCGGACACCTGTAATCCTGTTGGTGCTGGAGGTATAATAGGTACACTTATTGTTGAAGAATCATTAGAATAGGCTGAAGAAACAGTTCCGTTCATTGCCTTTACCCGATAGGTATAACTATTTCCAGTCTGAACGGTTGAATCAGTATAGGTAACAGTTCCTGTATTATTTCTTCGACCAGGGTTGGCAATGATAGTATAAGCGCCGCCATTGGTTGCACGTTCTACGGTAAAGCCTGTTTCATTGCTGGCGTTATCCCTCCAGGATAAATTTATATTTGGTCCTGATTGAAGCGTTGCACTTAAATTAGTTGGTGCAGCTGGTGCATTGACTGGCGGAACTGCAATAATTGTTACATTGGCTAAATTCGAGTAACTGGATTCTAATGATCCATTTAACGCCTTCACCCGATAAGTATAGGTTCCGGGATTTACCGTTGTATCAGTGTAACTTACAGTGCCTGTATCGTTTGCCATATTTGGAGTAGCCAAAACCGTAAAATTAACACCGTCTGTTGATCGCTCTATAGCAAAACTAGTTTCATTTAACGCATTATCTGTCCAAGTTACAACTGCATCTGAACCAGATTGATCAGCTGAAAGATTAGATGGTGCCATTGGAAGCCCAGGTGTGGATAGAGCATTTGAATTCGTTTCCCCTTCAGCATTAAAGCTAGTAATCCTGTAACTATAACTTGTATTCGCATCAACAGTAGTATCGATATAGCTTGTGTGGTTTGCTAAGGTGGTGCCAATTTGACTGTATGCACCTGCAATACCGTTTATTTCCACTGCACGCATTACATTGTAGCCAATCTCATTTGAGGGATTCCCCAATGTGTCTGGATTATCTACCATTGTAGGATCCGTCCAGCTTAGGTTCACTTCCCCGCCATTCGTTCTTGTGCCTTGTAAGGTTGATGCTGTCGGCTTTACACGTTCAATGTTAAAGATCATCGCACGCATCATGTCATTTTCTTCATGCCCTAACAAATGGCAATGCCACACATATTCCCAACCGAAGTTTGTCATTTCGTTCTTTACAGTCATTGGATTACCGGTTTTCGGATCGATTCCCATGAATTGTGTTGTCGTACCAGCCGGCATGGTTGGATCAAGAAGACGAATACTATCAGGGATACCAAAAGTGGTTTTCGGAGCCACTGGTCTGAGAGCTACAATACAATCCTCTAACGGATTCATCCTTACGGTATCTTTCCATCCTCTCTCATTGGCATCCGGGAATCGAATGGATCCATCCCAACCAACACGGTTAATCAACTGGACATCAAAGAGATGGAAGTGCATCGCATGGGTGTCTACCCCGTTATGTGTGATCTTCCATATTTGAGTTCCGTCCCCTGTTTTTGGTGTCAACGGAGTCATCGAATCTTTTAAGATTTCAGTAGATGGATCTACATATCCCAGCATGATGGTCGTTTGATTCTGGAAGTTAGTATTTGGCATTTCTACTCCAAGTGTTCCATTCATACGTCCAAAAACTTGCTCAAATTCTTCAGCGATAGCCTTTGGCTGAATATCTAATGTTAATGGAGTAGTATCTCCAATCGGCGTAAAGGTTGTGGAATTATCTTGAATATTGACCCACTTATCTTCCGGTACAAGAATCGGGTTCTGTCCAGCTTTAAACGCATTCGGAATTTCAGTTTTTAACTTATCTAAGGTAGTTTGAGTTGTGTCTGGCGTATTCGGTATATCTGCCACTTTAATTTGCATGATCGTGCGTGTGTTTGGTCCATATCCAGGTAGGGTCGAAGGTGCCCCACCAGTATTGTCGCCAGTAATAGATTGATCTTCATCACCTGTATAGTAATCGTAACGTGGGTCAAATGCTGGTACAGGTGCTGGAGAATCGTTATATAGAATAAGAGTTTGACCTGCATATTTACTAAAATCGACGACTACATCTGCCCTTTCGGCAGGTGCCAAGAATAATGTTTTACTGGACACGTTTAGTACAGTAATGCTTCGACGTCCATATTCATAATCTATCGGCTGATTTGCCAGTTCTGCTACCTGAGGTATAAAACCACTTTCATTTCCGATTTGAAACATCTTAGGTCCTGCGGCAGCAGGATCCGGTACTCCACCATCCCTGCCATCATGCGGCCAAGTGGCAGGATAGCTAGCATTCCGTACCGCATCGACCATTGGAACTTCACCAACATCACCATCTTTTAAAGTGCCGTCTGCGTTCCACATATCACCATTTGATTTAGCTTTATAGAACTGAAGGTTCCAAAACCGATCGTTTGAGGCATTTAGAACCCGGAATCTGTACGCCTTTGGATCAACCGTGAGAGTTGGGTAGGCTGTTCCATTTATCAGAGGTGTATCCATAAATGCTTCGGGTACAGTAGACACATTCGGAGTTCCCGGAATCATTGGCGGCTGGCCTTCCTGCCCATACAATGGATTCGCTACAGGTCCATTTTTCAAACCAGTATTGGGCGGCCAGAACCAGGGACCATAATCCCAGCGGCCATATGGATTAGAACCAGTGAGATCATAAGGATTTTGGTTAGGCATATAGACATGTGGAAACCATAGGTTCCCTTGTCCTCCCCATTTGGTCCTATCCCAAGTTGGATCGGTGGCCAATAGCTGATTATCTGTTGGTACAAACGTTTTATCTTGAATAAATAAAGGAATTTCATCTTTAGGAATAACTCCCTGATCAATTAGGTCTTGCTCTACCTTATCACGAATAAGATATCCGCCTGCTTCTCCTGCGTATACATTCAAGCGGGTAAGACCTAAGCTGTGGTCGTGGTAAAACATCACCCTTGCACTTTGTTGGTTCGAATAAAAGAACGTCATTGACCCCGGTCCTGGATCAGGCATATCCGGGACATTTTTCACACTTACACCCTTTGGATAGTCCGTGATCTCCCCAGCAGGTGTAATCCATTGGTGCGGAGTCCCATCACTAATCCACGGTGTCATTCCTCCATGTAAATGCAGTGTGGCGCGGTTTTGCGTATACATACTCTTCCCATCTGGAGTCATTCCAGCTCCCATTAGTGATGTGTCAACTGGTAGGAACAAATCTCCGCCACTTCCAGTTGGCAATTCATTTGTAAATTTAACCCGGACTGGTCGATCTTTTTGGGCAATGATCATTGGACCAAAGTAATTTGGCACACTAACTGTTGGGTCCTTCGTATTGGTTTGCTTATACCCTCTAAGAGTTGTAGGCTGCAAATCACTATGTAATTGCTCGGTATACTGTACAAGCGAGATTTCATAGTAATCTGAGCCTGGGTAGGTAGTTGTGTCTGGAACCGCTACTGGAATGTACTGACCAAGATTATTTTTGTTTTCTAGCCCTAGACCCGGTAAAGAGTCAACAAATTTGCGAATTCCCGTCCCTGGAATTACCTTTCCAGCCGTATCTAGTTCAGGTAACTGGCTATTCGCATAGTTAGGAGTTCCGTAATAGTCCGGCGTAACTCCCGAATCCATCCCTCCCATTGCAGCTTCTAATTTTGTAGTGCCTCCTAATGTGGAAACGATTAGCAGTCCTGCGACCAAGACAATTTGCACCGACCGACCGACTTTTCTCAGCTTCTTAAACTTAAACATAAGGCATCAGCATCTCTCCCTGATTTTTTATAATGAGCCTTATCGTCTTTTATTAAGTACTCTATCTGCTGTAAAAAAGGTTCATCATGGGTAAATTATATCACGTGAGTTCTTAATAGAGAATCGTTTTCTGATTTTTTTGTTATTTTTAGATAAGAATTATTTTCTTTGCAAAAGGAAGAAAAAGTTATTTCTTAAGTAATCTTATATTAAAAAAACTTTACTAATATATTTTCAAACATTTCAACATTATTTACATGTTTTAAATAAAAAATAGAGGTGACTTTGCAGTCACCTCTAAAATACTAATTAATTCTCCGCTAACTTCGCTTTAACCTTTTGTGCAGAAGGTTTTACCTCACCTGGATCTTCCGCTTGTTTAGCACGTTTAATAAATAAAGCAAGCACCAAAGCAAGACCAGCGATAAAGACGGTGACAAAGAATGCGTCATTAATACCTTCTAACATGGCTTTCATTTGAATATCATGCTGCATTTTTAATTGCATCGCTTCCGTAATTTTTACAGAAGGATTAGGAACAACCTTCTTCGCAGCTTCAATCAGTTCTGTGGCATGTGTTTTCGCACGGGTTGTCATTACTGTTACCAACAATGCTGTACCAATTGCACCGGATACCTGGGACATCGTATTGTTCATCGCCGTACCGTGAGGATAAAAGCGTGCTGGCAGCTGGTTTAAACCGTTTGTGGTAACTGGCATATTAACCATTGACATCCCAAACATACGAACTGTATATAAAATGATTAAGTGTGTATAAGTTGTTTCAAGTGTTAATTTACTGAATAAATAACTTGTTATTACTGTAATTGCTAGACCAATGATTGCTAAAGCACGGCCGCCGAACTTATCAAATAATTTACCCGTAACAGGCATCATGATTGCCATCAAGATCGCCCCTGGCAATAACATTAAGCCCGCATCCATTGGTGAAATCCCACGAATATTTTGGACATAAATAGGTAGAAGAAGCATTCCTGAAAACATCGCCATTGTAACTACCATTGAAATAGCAGAAGATAATGCAAACATGGGATATTTATAAATCCGGAAGTTAAGAAGTGGCCGTTCTTGTCTTAATTGACGTAAGATAAATGTTACCAATGAAATGAGTCCAACAGCAAGCGTCCCATAAACCTGCGGACTATCCCATCCATCTTTACCAGCTGAACTGAATCCATAGAGGATACCGCCAAAACCTACGCTTGATAACACCACAGATAAGAAATCAAGTCGAAGATAAACTTTATCTTTTTTATCTTTAAGTAAGAAAAAGCCAAGCAATACGACAATAATAGCGATAGGTGTTACAAAATGGAATAGCATTCTCCAGTCATAGTGTTCAATAATCCAGCCTGATAATGTCGGTCCAATTGCCGGAGCAAACATTAAAACTAGCCCAAAAACGCCCATTGCAACTCCCCGTTTTTCGACTGGAAAACTCGTTAACATAACATTCATTAACAACGGCATCATAATCGCTGATCCGGAAGCTTGAATCATCCGACCAGTTAATAATAGTGGAAAGGCATGCGCAAATCCGGCTAAGACAGTTCCTAAAGTAAATAAAAGCATGGCTGCCAGGAATAACTGCCGGACAGAAAATTTTTGAATTAAATAGGCTGATAATGGAATCAGTATTCCATTTACTAACATAAAACCGGTTATCAACCACTGACCCGTTGATGGGTCAATTTTTAAGTCGTTCATAATCGAAGGCAGTGCGATATTTAATAATGTGTTATTTAAAAAGGCAATAAAAGCACCGATTATCAGTACGGCAAGAACGCCATACGGTGGTTTGTTCGTCTTTTTTATCGTTTGATCCATTTAATTTCCCCCTATAACATATGTTCAAATTTTTATACTCCAATTTCACACTTACATAATAATATACGCTCAGTTCAATTTTTGCAATTAAAAAATCCTACAAATATATGGGTTTGTAAAGAATCCTT
Source organism: Bacillus sp. AFS006103 (assembly GCA_002559145.1). Taxonomy (GTDB): domain Bacteria; phylum Bacillota; class Bacilli; order Bacillales; family Cytobacillaceae; genus Neobacillus. Next base: position 84,534 of record NTXX01000008.1, on the reverse strand, counting down.
AAATAAGTTAGTATTATATTATACAGTAAGTACAAATTTAGGCTAAAGGTGATATTTATGTATAACCGGAAACAAAATGTCATTAAGATGGCCCACCAGCTATTTATCGAAAAAGGTTTCCAAGCTACATCCATCCAGGACATTTTAGATTATAGCGGGATATCAAAGGGAACATTTTATAATTATTTTTCATCAAAAAACGAATTATTAATCGGTATTTATAAAACAATTTACAAACAGCTTGAAAAGGACAGAAATGATTTACTGATTGGTAGGAATCCTGCTGATATTGATATCTTTATCAAACAACTAGAACTTCAGATGATTTCAAATAGGAAGAATAAGCTAATTGCCCTCTATGAAGAAGTGTTGGCTTCGAATGACGCTGATCTTAAACAATTCGTCCAAAATGCCCGGTTGAAATCACTGCATTGGTATTTCAATCGGTTCATCGATATCTTCGGTGAAGAAAAGAGACCATACCTGTTAGATTGTGCGATTATGTTTCAGGGGATCATTCAATATAATCTTCTATATAATCGTTTGGCTAATGAAACGGGCGAAAAAATCAGCCGAGTAGTTGGTTATAGCGTGGCACGATTGGTGAAGTTGGTGGAAGAGGTTGCTGAATCTGGTAATCAATTACATGAACCTAACCTTATAGAAAAATGGCTGCCCGGCTGTAAAAAAAATGATAATGGATTTAAAAACCAATTACTCCAAATGACTGGGGCTTTAAGGAAAGCGATTACGAAGAACTTACAGGAAGAATCTGAAAAGGAGAAACATCTTGAATTAATAGACTTTATCCAAGAAGAACTGTTGCATAGGAGTACTCCAAGAAAATACCTGATTGAAAGTGCCCTTTCCACTTTGAAAGCAAGTTCAATTTGGAAAATCGACAAACCGTCATTAGAAACAATGATCGATGATTATTTCAAACAATTAGAAGAAATTGAGGCAACTTGACCCCTAACGATAGTGGATTAGGGGTTTTTTTATGAAAAAAGAATTTTCTATGTACGCTCACTACTTATAAAGTGCCTGCTGAACTTCCCAAATGAAATAATGCTTTGAATATTGTCTAATTTCAACTACAGCATCTTCCTTATTTTTTGTAAATATAAGGCCGGCCCCCATCTGTTCTTGAAACATCCATCCTTTTGAAAACATATATTCCTTTACTACTTCATATCGACTATGATCAGTATTTATAGATAAATACCTACTCCGTTTTTCCGTTTTTGCAAACTGGACATATTCAGTATCGGAAAGTTTAAGCTTCATGGCTGAGATAATTAATCGGATGGGATTCTCCTCTTGTAATAAGGCAGAACCCAAAGTACTAATACCAATACAGGACCCTCCAATAATTACCACCAACAAGGTAATGATTATTCTTTTCCTCATCCCATCCGTCCTCCTCCAAAAATGATATTTATACTTAATTAGACGAATAAGGAAGCGATTTGTTTCGAAATACGATATTTCATTTGTATTACAAAAATCCACTTTGCCATAATAGCAAAGCGGACCAGTCTTTCTATTTTATTTATTTAAGAAAGTAGTAGGCATGACAACCGCTACTACCTCACCTCGTGCACATAGAATATCATTTGCAAAGACCTCAGTCTCCACCTTGAATTTTTTCGGGTGGATCTCTTGGACAGTACCAATTGCCTTTAACGGAACCCCATGCGGAGTTGGTTTTAGAAAATTTACATTTAATGATGCCGTGACAAAACGTGGTGGTTCCACCCCATCCCCTGCTTCATGACCATTCTTTCGGTGCAGTGCTAACGCAGCCGATCCTGTTCCATGACAATCTATTAATGAAGCAACAATGCCGCCATAAACAAAACCGGGCAATGCTAGATGATTGTTTTCAGGTGTAAAAGTGGTTACCGTCTGCTCCCCATTCCAACTGGTACGAAAATGGTGCCCTTCTTCATTTAACCGGCCACATCCATAACACCACGCAAAATCATCCGGGTACTCATCCTGAATGGCATTTACTATTTTCACTTCCATTAAACTCTCCCCCTTTTTCGAAAACGTTTACATAGATATGATATCATTGGAAAATTTCTTAGGTCAATTAGTTGACTTAATATTTTAAAAATAGACTATTTTCACATGGTGCCTGACACCAGATTAAAATGAAACCAAACTGCCTGATTATACGTATATGAATTGACTGATTTGGAAGTCAAAGTTGAAAGGGAGATATTTATGGGAAACATATTTCTATTTACCATGATAATTGGTATAGTAGCCGGACTTATTTTAATACCCATTTTTACAAAAGAGCAGGGCAGCAAAAAAGAAGGCCAAAAACTGAAACTGGGAATATTTATTACCGTTGTTGTCATTCTCTTGCTTTCAGTGTTTTCATTCTATTATTTTAGTAATTTTGATAGAAACATCTCTTCTTTATGGCTGTTTGGCCTCTTCCTTACCGCTGGTGGAGCTATCCTTGCTAAAGGCATCGAAAGAAAGGTCAAAGGACTTCTTTTCCTGGCATGTTTAGGACTGGGAATTTATTTCTTAACCGCCTTTATTTTTAATGCTGATGAAAAGTATAAACTCGCAAAAATGGATGAAAAGGTAGAGATTCAGACCTTTGATGAGCAGGAAACACCTGCAAGCGTTCCTCCACAGTTTGCACGTAACAAAATGAAAAAGGCATTTGGGCAAGTCCCAAACACTAGTTACTACGAACTTGGAAATCTTCAAATTCAAAAGCTGAACGGAGATTATGTATATATTGCTCCGGTGGAATTCTCTGGATTTTTTAAGTGGTGGAAGGGAAATAGTACACCAGGCTACTTTACTTTAAGTGCAACGGATTCTACTGCAAACCCTAAATTCATTAAATCTGAAATGGTTTATACTCCTTCCTCTTTTTTTAATAAAAATATTGAACGGCATATTCGTATGCAATATCCGAAGAAGATTTTCTACGGGGATGTTCAATTAGAAATTGACGAGGAAGGACAACCATTTTACATCCGTACCTATGGTGAATTTATTTCTGCCCGTAATGGATTTACAGCTAAAGGGCTAGTAGTCGTTGATTCTAAGAGTGGCGCAATAAAAGAATTTCCGCTAGCAGATGTTCCAGCGTTTATCGATGGAGCCGTCTCACCTGAAGCGGTTAGTTTGCAAAACAGTTATTACGGCAACTTTATTCATGGTTTCTGGAATAGTAAGTTTGGAAAATCAGACGTGAAACTCCCATCAGATGAAGGAACGGAGTCAAATGTTAGCCCGATCTTTGATGAAAATGGAACGATGTATTATTTTACTGATTTCACAAGTCCAAAAGAAGGTGTAGATTCTATGTTGGGATACTCGTTGACCAATTCCAGGACGGGAAAAGCAACATTCTATACAGGTAATCCTGAACAATCCTACATGGATTCACAGGGGGCCTTGCAAATCATAGAAAAGAGATTTATTGAAAAGAAATGGCATGGGCAAATGCCGATTCTCTACAATTTTTACGGAGAAGCCAGCTGGTTGACGGCTGTCTTGGATTCAAACGGTTTTCTGCAAAATTACTTTATCGTTTCGGCAGCGAATCCAGAAATCTCTGTATACGCGACCACTCCGAACGACGCACTTAAACAGTATAAAATTGCCTTGCAAAGGGGCAAGGGCACAGTAGACGGCAATTCTAAAGCAGAAGAAAAGCTAATCAGCGGATCTGTGGTTAGAGTATATAAAGAAAAAAGTGGAGATTTCACGGTGGTCTCATTTTTATTAGAAAACCGGCAAAATTTTATGATTTCATCTGAAAAGGTTCCACTTGCTATCTACTTAAAAGAAGGAGATAAAGTGACCGTCCGTTACTTAAACACCGGTGAAGACTTCCTGCCTGCTAAAGAATTAACCATTGAAGCCTTACAATAGGGGACAACAAAAGGGTGTCAGGCACCAATTGGTGCCTAACACCCTTTTGTTTTACTGAACTCTATGGATACGATTTTGAATATGGAAGGTGAACGGTTTAGGCTGCGCTGAAATAAAATGAACTACTGCTTCAAGGTCTATTCGACCGATTTCTTTGTTTCGGGCTTGGGCAAATAAGGTAAAGCCATCACCCCCATTAGAGAGGAAGCTATTCGCTGTCACAGAATATGATTTATTTGGATCCATTTCAGTGCCATCTGAGAGCTTTATGCTTACGACCCTTTGCCCTGCTGGCTTAGTTGAATCCCAACTATAACTTAAACCAGAAACTTGCAACATATTCGTTTTGGCTGCACCCCACTGCTGGTTTAGCAATCCACGAATCTGCTCCCCAGTCATCGTCATTTTAACTAGGTCATTATTAAATGGCTGTACTGTGTAAATTTCACCCCATGTGATATCCCCTGGGTCGATATCCGCTCGGATTCCACCAGGATTCATTAAGGCTATTTCGGTATTCAGCGCCTTTCTTTGTGCATCTGCAATAAAATCACCAAGCTCGGATTCCCCATTTTCATTTAGCCTTGCGGACAGACCTTCAGATGAAGTGCCAACAACTTTATTAACAATTCGTTCTACTTTTGCTTCATAACCTGCAATCATCTTTTTCATTTCGGGGTCTGGCTTGATACCTTCTTGAAAAGTAGTTACAATTTCTGCTCTTTTTGAGACTATATCTTTCGTTTTAGGATCGATTTCTAGATCTACATCTGAGAAGGCCGTTCCGTAGGAATAGGCTTGGACAACCAGTTTATTGTCAATCGTTGCATTCATATAGGCATGATTATGGCCGCCGAAGATGATATCTACTTCATCGTCGACTCGGTTTGCAATATCGACAAGCTGCCCTGCTGGATTTTCTCCGTTTGGGCCTGAAGTACCAGGGATATGGGCTAATACAACAATTGATTTTACGCCTTTCCTTTTCAACTCAGCCACATTTTGATTAATTGCTTCCACTTCATCCGTAAATGTTAATCCGGCCACCCCGCTTGGGTCAACGAGTTTTGGAGTTTCAGTCGTTACTACACCGATAAAACCGATGGGCATCCCATTTACTTTCATCACTTGATAAGGTGGAAGAATCGTCTCACCAGTTTTATTATTGACGACATTCGCAGCGATCCATGGAAATTTCGACCCGGCAAAATTCCCTGTTTTCGGATGTGCCCCCCCTTTAATAAGACGAAGCAATTCTGTTACGCCTTCATCAAACTCATGATTACCTACTGTTCCAATATCAAATCCCAGTTTGTTCAAGACCTCAATCGTCGGTTCATCCTGTAATAGAGCGGAAACTGGAGGACTTGCTCCTACCATGTCTCCCGCTTGAACCAAAAGCGTATTTTTATTTTCAGCTTCCCGCTGTTTTAAATAAGCTGCTAAATAATCCACGCGTCCAACCGGTTTCCCGTTTACTTTCCGCGTAATATTGATTTGACCATGCAAGTCATTGATACCTAAAAGTTGAACTTGAATAAACTGATTATTTGCTGCAGGTGGTTTTCCTTTGTTGGGATTAACAGCTTCCGGACGATTGGATATATGTCCATGGTACGCTTTCGATATTCCTAGATTCTTTACCTTCGTCGACTTTTGTCTGACGGCCTTTACAGACTGTGATTGACGGTTCATTTGCTCAAGCTGATCTGTTTCTGTTAAATTCATCGCTACTGCACTTTTACATCCCAATCCTCCGACTACTATAACAAGAGTCAAGGATATAACCGCTTTCTTACACCATACCATGCAAATCCTCCTACCATTTTATCAATGAATCATGGTATTTTTTGTTTTCAAAGGAAGGAATATACATATTTTATTAGGCTTTGAAAGGGAAAACCCACTATTACACTTCCACTTCGCAGCAGAAGGCATAATAGCGGGTTTTTTAATGTAAGGCATTTATCCGTTAAACTATTTTGGTGCCTGACACCGGTTAGTGTTTGGAAAATAGACTTTGGTAGGCTGATGATGTCCTTATTTCGATTGTTAAGGTTCCTTTTTTATAGATGGATTTGATGATAAAGGGGGCTCCAGTAGTATTTTGAAATTGGAAGTCTGGTCCACCGTAAGATACGGTTGCATCTCTTCCGGCAGGAACATAGCCCACAGACAGGGAATGATGATGTTTTTCAATATAACTGACGCCTACCTGATCTACAGTATTGAACAGGGTCGATGACGTTTGGCAAATCCCGCCGCCGATTCCGTCGACTAGTTGCTTATTTACAATTTCCTTTGCCTTTTGATAGCCATGAGCAGCATCACTTGGACCCACAGTGGTATTAAATGAAAAATTATCTCCCACACCAACAATAATATTATTAATGGCCTCTGCCGATAGTTCAATATTCTTTGAACGGCCTATCACTCCGCTATTAAATCTCGTCGTATAGCTTGCCACGACCACTTCCCCTAAATGGTCAACATCCTCAGGTTTATAGCCGCTCTCGGTCACATATAGAGGCAATTCAATATCACCTCCTACGGCCGATGCTGTTATTACTTTTTCAACCAACTCTGATTCCTCTAAGATAATCCTCGGTTTCCCTTTAATGATTTGACCATTGGGGGCAAGCTTATCAAGAATCATTCGTTGGTCATATCCTTTGGTATTTTCCGTCCCTCTCGCTAAATTCTTTGCCCATATTTCAAGTACCTTTTTATAGGTTTCATTATCGGTTCCAAACCCCATTTCCACCGGTAAAAAGGTTTTCAAAATGGATCTTGTATTTGGGTCGAGGACATTTACCATGATTAGTTTAGGTTCTTCCACCTTCTGTGGTTCTTCTTGTGGTTTTTGCTCAGGTTGTTGCTGTGGTTCTGTTACTTTTTCTTCAACTGCCTCTTCTGTTTTCGTCTTTCCTGTACATCCGGCCATCACGATGAAGCTACAGATTAATAAAATCGATACCAGCCACGAGCGTTTTGTCATTTCCCCAACCTCATATCCTATATTTTCTCGTGCAGTAAATGCTGTACTCCAAACGAAGTCCATTCATTCTTGGATTTTATTCACAAATGGATGTCAATATGACAAAATAGAATCGATTAATTAAAAAAGCCCCTTGGATGTAAGGAGCTTTAACTGTGAAGATATATGATTTAATATTGCTGCAAATTATCTTACGCTGCTTTTCATTATCGGTTGTACCACTTTCGGTTCCATATAAGGAAGTTCTTTTTTCTTATATGCATGCCAATAGGCGAGTGCTATAAAGACTGAACCCCCTACTGCATTTCCCAGAAAGACAGGGATAAAATTTTCAATATATGCTAGCCAAGTAAAGTGTCCGGCAAATATCGCAGCGGGAATCACAAACATATTCGCTACAACGTGTTGGAATCCAATAGCGACAAATGCCATCGTTGGAAACCAAATACCTGCAATTTTTCCGACCATATCGTTTGCTCCATAACAAAGCCACACTGCCGCTGCCACCAGCCAATTACAGCCAATCCCCGAAATGAATGCTTGGAGAAAGGTGGCTTCTAATTTATGGTCAGCAATACTAATTGTTTTTTCCAAAAAGGGTCCTGTTTCGGTAAGTCCAACCAAGTGTCCAAAAAAGTAAGCTACAAAAAGGGCCCCGATAAAGTTACTGACCGTAACAAGAAACCAATTATTCATAACCTGTCTAGTGCTAATCTTATTTGCGATTCGAGCGAGAGGCACAGCCATCATATTTCCCGTCAATAGCTCACCACCTGCAAGCAAGGTGAGGATCAGGCCGACTGGGAAGACAGATGCACCAATCAAACTGCTTATCCCCTCTAAATTTCCTGTTAAAGTTGCTGTGACTCTAATGAAAAGTAAATAACCTAAAGCAATGAAGGCACCTGCTTCAAATCCTAAGATCAGGGTTTGTAATGTAGGGTATTTTGATTTCTTTACGCCATTTTCCACGGTAATTTCCATAATTTGTTCGGGTTTACTGTATCCCATAAGATATACTCCTTTTTAAATGCATCTTTAGTATGTGAAATGTTTAACATAATTCTATTCTATAACATTTTCTTCAAAAATCCTGTGACTATTTATTTAACTATTTTAGAGCGCTTACATTATCTTCGGTAATCTTCCTTTTCGACTTAAAAAAAATTACTTCCCATATTCAATAAGGTATACTGAAAATATCGGCAAATGATTAATAAATAAAGATTGGAGCTTTTTACATTGGATAAAAAAATTATTTATTGGAGTTTGTTTCATCATGGACCATGGAAAATGTATCTTGCCGCAACGGTAGAAGGACTTTGTTATGTAGGTTCCAATCATAAGGATATGGAAGAACTGGTGAATTGGGTCCAAAAAAAACTCCCGCATCACTTATTAGAGCAAAATGATAAAAAATTAAAACCCTATGTAGACGAATTCAGTGAGTATTTTGACGGGAAGCGCACGTCATTTAGCTATCCAATCGATCTTCACGGAACTCCCTTTCAACAATCAGTTTGGAATGCTTTAAACAATATTCCATTTGGCAGTACACATACGTACTCCGAAGTTGCTGATATCCTGCAAAAACCGAAATCGGTACGTGCCGTAGCTACTGCCATCGGGGCGAACCCTATCTTAATAACGGTCCCTTGTCATCGTGTAATTGGTAAGAACGGAAAGTTAACTGGTTTTCGGGGCGGATTGGAGATGAAGGAAAAACTGTTGGCTATTGAAAAACACCATATTATTCCATAAAAAACAAAGGCAGATGGTTGATCTGCCTTTTATTTTATATATTTACTTGAAACATAACCTGTGGTTTTACCGTATTTGATTTTTTTCCAAGAACCATTTGTTGAGACAATGGTCACAGATTGATTTTGCTTTAATGTACCAATGACTTTACTCCTGGTTGAGGCTGTAGCTCGTACATTTAGTCTTGATGCCGTCACTTTACCAGTTTTTGTTTTTACAACTTTTTTTACATTAAAAGTTGTGGTAATGCTCGACCGATTTTTATTTCTGTCTGATGCTGAAATGACAATGGAGTATTTTCCATTCCCTAGCGAAGCAGTGCTGTAACCAAGGTTAGTTGTACCTGCTTTGGTTGAAACGTCTTTTTTCAAGTAACTCAGGGTTCTTCCACTGCTATTCTTTATATAAACGGTAACATTTGCGGTCTCATTTGTCTTAAAAGAAATGGCGCCTTTATTTTTATTGTTGTCAACGCTTACCTTAACACTGCTTAATTTTGGAGCAGTCTTATCTTTTTTTAGTTCAAAGGATGGCAGTGTCGAAGATTTGTTATTACTTAGATCGACAGTAATAATACCTACATAATATTTTCCATTTGGTAAAGAACTAATATTATATTCTTTCTTAACGATCCCTGGATTTGTTAGCTCATCTTTTGTCAAATAGATAATCTTACCCTTACTGTCTTTAAGGTAAACTGTTACTTCTGCTTTCTCGTTAAATTGAAAGTAGATTAAAGCTTTATTCTTCTTGTAATCTACACTAACTTTTACTTCACTTATATTTGGGGCAAGTTTGTCTGAAATCGGTGCTGGTACCACTATTGGTTCAGTTGGCACTTGCTCCTTCGTTCCTTCAGGAAGTTGTCCTGTTTGATCCTCTGTTACTGGTTCCACCGGTACTTCAGTTACTGGTTCCGTCGGTTCTACAGGTACATTTACAACTGTTACTGGTCGCTCACTGTATTCTTTAACAATAGCCGCTCCATCATAATAGAAGCCAAGAATCTCATCGTATTTTTGATGTCCAACCTCGGCACGATTCTCTGCACCCCATTGACTTAACCCAACTCCATGACCGTCTCCAAGTCCTTTGACTGTAATGGTTTCGTTGGTCTCTGTTTTGTCCGTTACAAGATAGCTTTTCATGATTCGATTGCCAACCATAGCACGAATTTGCGAAGCCGCTACGTTTTTATATTCTATCATTTGCGGAATAAAAGAACCTTTTTCATCCATCTTATCTTTTGTGAAAAATTCAAATGTAATATCTCCTTTAGAGACTCGGCCTCCTGATGTAGGAGTGTGTAATGATAATACGGGGATTGCGGTTATTTTTATTTCCTTTTCAGCATAGCCATGGTTTGCCATCCATGCTTTAATCGTGTTTGTTATGGTTGTATCATTTTCTATCATTTGACTCCATGTCAATTTGGCAGGTATAAATTGTTGTTTTTTTACAGAAAAATCCCAGGCTGTTTTTGCATCATATTTATCTTCTTTAATCGTCAAGTAAGAAACAGGTGAGGTGTTCCAACTATTTGCATTCGATTCTGTTTTCCCGCCATTACTGGCAGAGAAAACGGCACTGATTAAGCGTCCGTTTACCTTTAATACTTCCCCTTTTGTCTCGTCTACTGCCGCAGTGCTGTTTGGATGCCAATTGTATCCACCATATACTTGATAGTTGATGGTATCATCAATTGTTACCGCTTGATAGGATAAAGCATACGTTCGAGCTGCTACTGCTTGCGTTTTCAAGGCTTCTCGATGCCATTCCGCATACATTTCAGAAGGTACAACACCCTTTAAATAATCTTCCATGTAGACCTCGTTAATAGGGCGAACATACTTTGAATTTTCAGGGACAAATTGAAACGAACCAAGATAATTACGATTATTAATTGCTAGATAGTTAGTTTCATTAAGTGGTAATAGCTTCACTGTGTCCGAAGTAAAAAGTGGTGTTGTCCCATCTAATATGGTTATTTTGTTATTATTATATTTTACGAGATAGGACTTTCCGGTTGTTAAGCGGACAATTGATTGATCAATCAAATATTCGCCAATGGGTTTTATCGTTACCTCTGTTTTATTGCCAAGATAATTAACCAGCTTTACTTTTACCTTTGGTTCTAGTTTTTCAGCTGATACACTTGGAATGACTACATTTATTAATAATAATAAGGCCAGAAAACAGGCGCCTAATTTTTTCAAAATCATTCTCCGTTCATATAAGGATGAAGTACTTATATTAGAATATTACAGTATAAAACTATTAGTTTACTACTTGATAATTTTGGTAGGAAATATAAAATTAAAAAACTCACCAATTCGGTGAGTTCAAGCTTAAAAAGTCCAATTTAGTAATGCGCTAATATTTAATCCATTTCGCTCCAAAAGAAGTATGTATCAAGTACCATCCGTTCCCGCTTTTCTTCATCACATTTACTGTTTGCGGGGGAATCAAGCCACTTTTTTTCGATAAAAGACTCGGCTGATCAAATAAATTAACTTTATATTTAATCTTAAGATTTGAAATGACTGGTAGAAAAGGTAGCTCGGTTAGGTTTTTATTCCCACTCTTTATCCACCCAAACCGGTTTCCGTACTTAATTTTATACCATTCACCAGATTTTGCAGTAATTACAACATTATCCTTCAAAATGACCTTCCCTATTTTTGATGCATCATGATATGGGAAATTTTTTACATCGAGACCAGATTTGATTGTAATCTTGCCTTTTATTAGATATGTAGTTTGTACTGGTGAAGGTAAGACTGCTTTTAGTTTTGGGGGACTAGTACTAATTAATTCATGATGAACTCCATCCCTGCTAGTACTAATAAATTTAAGACCTGCCTGCTTGGCTACTTTTTCAAGTGAAGAATTTACATAGTGTAATCCATTTAAAGGCTTCCCTTTTTTATCAAGAACAATTGCATCAAATGCTATCCCTCTTGAATGCGGTGCTTTTGCACTAGGCTTAGCAACCATTGACCCCAGCTCATGCTTGCTTCTTTCAGACCTTTTACAAGCAGACGTTTTACCTGTAACAATTTCATAAAAATGTTTTTGATACTGATAAGGTCGATAGGCGGATTTGTATTTAATTTTCCAGCCCTTTGCTATCAGTAATTTTTCATAATTAATTTTTGCTGATAGAAGTTTTGGATGAACATTTTCCCAGATGACCATTTCACCATTGTCCATTCTTATCGCGAGAGGATCAGTTAAAGGGGTTATCCCTTTGCATGTAGCACCCAGTGCCTTCTCAGCAGGAATTATTAATGGAAAATATAAACCTAACACAACAATAATAACAGTAATTTTGACAATAAATTTCATTTTTCCTCCCCTTGTGTCGTTTTCTGATTAAATATGACTCTACTATTATATCAATATTTACAAAATAATCTATAATTTAACAAGGAAAAAATACCCATCCTTACATGCCATATTTCAATGAACGATGTTTCAAGAAAATAAATTTTCCGACAAATATCTGCATATTTCGAGTTGAGTCAGCAGACAAACCTAAAATATGATATAATACTTTTAAACGTACTGATTTTTTAGAGAGTGCTGCATAGGTAAATACTCCTAATCAGATGAAATCACATAAATTTCTTACTCACTATCTCATTGAAATTCATCTTTATGAATCGGCTAATGAAATGAAAATATAGAAAGGGTGTTTTTATGGAAAATTTTATCGAAACTGTTTATTTCTTAGAAAATCCTGAAAAGAATATTATTAAATTTGCAACTGGCACCCAGTTGCGCTATGAGGATGTAATAAAAGAGGTTTTTGGAGTTGCATGTATCAATGATTTGCATATGATGATCCAATATAACAAGAGTTTTCAGACAAGCATATGTAACAGTCATGGAATTAGCGAAAAGAAAATAACTCTTGATAGGATTCTTCGTGTTGCTTCAAAAATAGATATGCTTCAACTAAAGAACCAGTTAATCGATCAAAAGACTAATAGGTTGGATGAGGAACCCGAAGACGGCAACTTTCCAATCACATGCCCTTTTAATGACACAATCAAGCTTCAAGAAGGTATCTTTCAATGGGATGATAATAACTTTTCTTATAATGCTGTGAAACCTGGTGCCTGACACCGTTATCTTTGATAACTGATGCGTTAGGATTTCATGAAAAAACCCTCAGGATTATCCATCCTTGCGGGTTTTTATCACTTAACTATTTCATTTTTCCATTTACCGCAAAAATCCACATTAATACCAAAACCCCTTTTTTTGCACAGCAACTGTTGTGAGCAACTGGCTAAAATTAGTTTTTCCATTGTTTACGAACTAGTGGCAAACCACCTAACATAAAACAATAACGCATTTCGATCATCCATTTCATCAAAGCAGCAAAATGTCCGCTGATATGATGATCATAAACTATCCCCGTAGCATTACCTTTTCCTAAAGATATAACGGTTCCACGATCAATATACTGGAACGGTTTAGTAGGCTGACCATAAATTTTCATGGCCATATTATAGGCACAATACTGTCCTTGTTGAATAGCAATTTGGGCGGTGGGTGGATACGGTTTACCTTTTTCATTTAAACTGACTGAGGCATCGCCGATCACATAGACATCATGACAGCCAGGAACTTCACAAAACTCATTCAATTTGACTCTGCCATCTAACAATTCAAACCCTAGTCCGTCTAGAAGTGGATTCCCCATAACCCCGCCTGCCCAGATAAACGTGTCAGTCGGAACTTCAGTGCCATCTTCTAAAATAATCTTTCTATCCTCGACCCTCGTCACCTGTAGGCCGACTTTATATTCTATATTCGTTTTTCGGAGTGAATTAACGGCATCAGAGACTATTGCTTCTGGAAAACCTTGAAGTATACCTTGGTTTGGTTCTACAACAATAATGTTTACATCATTAGGAACCACTTTAAAACGTTTGCACAGAATAGGGATACTATTAGTTAATTCATGGATAAACTCCATCCCTGTAAATCCCGTACCACCAATCACCAAGTTTAATTTTCCTGCTCGCTGCTGGCTAAATTCCTGAAACTTTTCTTCAATATGTTGTCGCAAACGGTACGTTCCTTCCCAATTGAATAAAAAGAAGGCATGTTCCTCTAATCCAGGGATGTTAGACGTTTTTGGAGTTCCGCCAATGCCCACAACTACGTAATCATAATTTAGAGTCTGATCTTTACATATGACCCGTTTCCGTTCTATGTCCAAACCGGTGACTTCATCTTGTATGAATGTGACTCGCTGGGAATCAATTAATTCCTGAATTGGCAGTTTAATTGATTCTGGATTCACCGTCCCTGCTCCTGCTTCGTGTACCTTGGTCGTAAAATAGTGATAATCATTTTTATTGACCAAATAAATTTCAATTCGGGATGGATGCACTTTTTTCTGCAAAGTAACTGCGGTCATTAATCCCGCGTAGCCTCCGCCTAGGATTACCACTTTCTTTTTATCATAATCCACAGTTTGCTCACTCCTTCACAATCTCTATACTCTTATTATAGAGATAATTTACCAATTTACGCAATAGGTAAGAGGTAGAAATTTAACGATACACAAAAGTTTCATAATTTACACTGCTCTATAACGCTGACAAATAACCTCCCATTTGCTGAAATGGGAGGTTGATAAATTTTGCTAATGTTTAGCGACGCTTTTTCTTTTCAGCCTTTGTTAATCTTCCTAATATGAACGCACCTGCTGCTACACCGATGACAGTATTTGTTTTTTTATTAAAGACTTGCTTAGCCACAAGATTTAGGTTTTGCGGTCTTTCTGCTAGTCGTCTCATGAAATAACCGTACCAATCATTGCCGAAAGGAACATAGGTACAGAAATTATAGCCTTCACTGGCTAATTGCAGTTGCATTTCTTTTCTAAAGCCATAAAGCATTTGAAATTCGAATTTATCATTTGGAATATCGTGCCTTTTAACAAATTCCTTAATATGGTTAATAATTCGATGATCATGCGTCGCAATCGAAGTGAATTTACCATTTAGTAGATGCCACTCGGTAATTTTAATAAAGTTTTCATCAATATCCGTTTTATCTTGATAGGCAATTTCTTCTGATTCTTTATAGGCACCTTTAACAAGACGAATCCGGAAATTTTTATATCTTTCAAGGTATTCTTGTGCTTTGTGGAAATAAGATTGAATAACCGTTCCAACATTAGTATATTCGAGTGACAGGTCGTCCAATAAATTAAAGGTGGGCTCTAGGTGTTTGAAGTCCTCCATATCAATATTGACAAAAATATCGTATCGATGTGCTCTATCGACGATTTCTCTTACATTATTGAGACAAAATTGATAGTCAATATCTAATCCGACCTGCGTTGGTTTTAAGGAAATATGTGCATCCACTTTATTCTCCTGAATGGCTTCGATTACCTTAAGAATTTGTTCTTTCGCAGCAGTTGCCTCTTCTTCTTTAAAAACGAATTCCCCTAAATTATCAACAGTACAAGAGATTCCATGAGCATTAAGCTCCTTAATACTTTTGATTACTTCCGATATATTTGTACCAGCAACGACACTTTGTGCCCCTAGTTTTAAGCCGTATTTTTTAGCTGTACTATTTAGAAATTGATTTTGTGATAAACCCATAAAAATATCTTTCAACATAGCGATTACCCCTTGCTGTTGTTTTTAAATTCATTATAGCATACGCTTTCAATAAAGTTTATTTTGAGAATTTTCTAAAATAAGGTGCCTGACACCACCCAGAATTCCGCTTTTAGACAAAAATAAACAGCCAAAATCGATGGCTGTTTTTTTAGTAGGTTTTCTTATGGTGTCAGGCACCCAATCAGCTCTTATCATACCCATTCCGGGAGCGGTATTGCTGTGGAGCCCTTGTTGGATAACGTGCCGGGAAACTAAACATATGGACAAGTTGGGTAAACGGTATGGATGCAAATAAAAAGAATGACAAAACAACATGGATCTTAAATACGGTGGGTATCCCTAACATGAGTTCAGATAAGGGTTGGAAGGTGAATAAACTCCGAAACCACGGACCAATCGTTAATCGATACTCATAGGCTACGACTGTATAACTATAAATTAGTGTCATATAGGTGCCAAGGGCAGCAATTATGAGTAACAAAACAATCGTGAAATAATCTCCAAAGGTCGTATGTACGCGGACCTTCGGAAACGACAACTTCCGAATGATCATCACCACCAAGCCAATGACAACCATTAGTCCTGCGATTCCTCCCCCTGCAATTGCGCCCATATGGTACAGATGTTCACCAACGCCTAATGCTTCATAGACTCCGATTGGAATCAAGACGCCCATTACATGACCAATAAAGGCAAAAATAATCCCATAATGAAAAAGGACGGAACCGAATCGCAGCCACTTTTTTTCAAAAATTTCTGTTGACGGGGCATACCAGCTTTTCCCTCGAAAAATAAAGCGATAAAAAGTTCCCACGATGAGAATGGTACCGCAAATATAAGGAAAAATGGTCCACCAAAAAATCATTTCCATCTCCTACCTCCTTCTTAGACTAGCTTTGAAGTAACTGATTAACTTACTATCGATACATTACAGGGTAGGGAAGTTCATCCAAATCAGCTTCCTCACGTTCATTTTCCAAGAAAGCGATTTCTTCTTTTTCCGGTGCTGTAAAGACAAACATCATCAAAAGGTCAATGGCTTTGTGATATGGATTGCTACTGGGAAGATTGTTTAAAAGCCTATGGATGGCAAAGGACAGACGGCGTTTGAGCCTGATTATATTTTCTTCCGCCGGTGCCACTGCCAAAAGTTCCAATAACATTGGGATATAATCAGCCAGTTCCTTCCCCTCATATTCAAAGCCTGCTTCGCAAATGAGCTTTTGTAATTTAATTAAGGCGGCACCACGTTTCCGACTGTCTCCCAGCTCATGTGCGGTTAAATATAGACTCGTTTTTTCCTTATAATCAAATGTTTCCACATAAAGTTCTTGGAGTTTCTTTTGCCCCATTTCAAATAATGGGTCAATCCTCTCCAAAATATCCTTCCGCTGCGTTTCTTCGTGAATCTGTTCATTGACGAATTTTTCAATGATAGGACGCTCTTCAAAAAAATCATCATTTGGATATTCCAAAATCCTGGACATGATTACTAACAGGGCGGAGGATTCATTTGTCATTGACTTTCACTTCTTTCATATGGATATGTCGTCATTCCTTCAGCCGGTGCTATATCTTCAATGCTGCAGGAACCCTGCTTATAATGTAAATCCCCATCCATTTCACGGCGGCCGGTTGGAATGACAAATCGTTCGTTATATTTGGCCACTGCAAGTAAGCGAGCCATCTCTTCAAGCTCCTCCGGTGTTGTTTTCGCTTCTTCTAAAAGCTTGCTGACCTTCAGTTTATCGGCACCACCCACCGTCTTTTCACGCATATGAACGCGCATGGCTGCCATTTTTAATAGGACTCTTCGGATTACATCCGTGTCGTCTGCAGATAACAAGGATGCTAAGTACTCCATTGGAATGCGCATTTGATCAACAGCCGGTATATAACCATCGACACTCAACTCATTTTCATTCGTAATATGATTCATGATTGGACTGAATGGCGGAACATACCAAACCATTGGCAATGTCCGATATTCCGGATGAAGTGGCAACGCGATTTTCCACTTCATCGCCATCTTATAGACAGGTGATGCCTGTGCACTTTCAATCCAGCTATGATTGATTCCCTGTTTTTCTGCCTCCTCAATAACCTTAGGGTCAAAGGGATCTAGAAATACCGAGAGCTGTGCTTCATACAATTCCTTTGGGTCTTCAACAGAAGCAGCTTCTTTCACCCTGTCTGCATCATATAATACGACACCGATATAGCGAATCCGGCCCACACAGGTTTCTGAACATATCGTCGGGAGTCCTGCTTCCGTCCGTGGATAACAGAAATTACATTTCTCTGCTTTATGGGTATTCCAATTGTAATACACCTTATGATAGGGACAGCCATTCTGGCAGAAACGCCAGCCCCGGCAGGCATCCTGGTCGACAAGGACAATTCCATCCTCATCCCTTTTATATAAAGCACCGGTAGGACACGAGGCCACGCATGATGGATTAAGACAATGCTCACAAATTCTTGGCAAATACATCATGAATGTCTTTTCATATTCCATTGCTATATGTTCCTGAATCTTTTGGACATTCGGATCCATCGGTACCACGGCACTGCCCCCCGCTAGGTCATCATCCCAGTTAGGGCCCCATTCAGGTTTATCCATAAATTTACCTGTAATCATCGACTTCGGCCGTGCCACCGGTAAATTTTCTTTCTTCGGGCTATTATGCAAATGTTGAAAATCGTACGTCCATGGCTCATAAAAATCGTCCAATTCAGCCATATTGGGATTGTAAAAAATATTTGCCAGTTTCGAGATGGGTCCGCCTGCTCTTAAATGTAATTTTCCATTTCGCATGACCCAGCCGCCCTTGTATCGGTCGGTATTTTCCCATTCTTTGGGATATCCGGGCCCTGGTCGTGTCTCCACATTGTTATACCAGACGTATTCCATCCCTGGACGGTTTGTCCAGACATTTTTACAGGTAACAGAACAAGTATGACAGCCAATACATTTATCAAGGTGCATGACCATTGCCACTTGTGCTTTAATTTTCAAGCCAATCGACCTCCTTTAATGGTCGGACAATCGTCAATGTGTCCCTCTGACTTCCTGTGGGACCATAATAATTAAACCCGTAGCTTAGTTGCGAATACCCGCCAATCATATGAGTTGCTTTTGGGTAAATTCTCGTCACGCTGTTGTGTGTCCCACCACGAGTTTTATTAATGGTATTACCCGGCACGCCCATGGTTCGATCCTGCGCATGATGCATATAGACAGCCCCGCGCGGCATCCGGTACGTTAATACAGCTCTGGCGACAACGACACCATTTCGATTGTAAAGTTCAATCCAATCATTATCCTTAATGCCGATTTCTGCCCCGTCCTCTTCATTCATCCACACAACCTGCCAGCCTCGGAATAACTGAATCATATTGGTTGTATCTGTAAACATGGTATGAATGCCCCACTTTTGGTGGGGAGTCATATAGCGAAGCGTAATCGATTTCCCTTGATTCTCCACTTCCTTTTCACCTTTAATAAACGGTCCCTTAGAAATTGGCGGGATATACAAGGGAAGTCCCTCGCCATAATCAATCATAACCTCATGATCGAGATAAAAGCTTTGCCGTCCTGTAAGTGTATGCCATGGAATATGGTATTCCTTATTTACCGTGAACGGCGAATAGCGACGATTATCATTTTCGAGGCCACTCCAAACAGGTGTTGATATGGCTTGGCGCGGCTGAATTGTTAACGCATCGAGCGTATAATCCTCCTCTTCGCGCCCCTCTGAAATATGTGCAAGCTTTTTACCCGTTTTTTCCTCCATCGACTTCCAGCCTTCAACCGCCCGTTTCCCGTTTGTGGCACCGGACATTAACAGGATCGCATTGATTGCCTTTTTATCAGAATATAAATCTGGATAACCCTTTCCGATCCCTTCATGCTTGGACGTTCCAAGTCGACTGAGTAATTCCTTGTACACTTTATCGCCTGGAATACGAACACCCTTTGTTCCATATCCATTCTTAATATTGGGCCCGACCGTGATCCACATATCATAGACGTGAGGATAATCCCGTTTTAAAATCGTGAAGTTTGGCATAGTTTTCCCAGGAATTGCCTCCACTTCGCCTTTCCGCCAGTCTTTCACTTTTCCAAATGGCTGGGCAATTTCATTAATCGTATCATGAGCAAGCGGAGACATAATCAAGTCTTCTTGGGCAGGAAGATGTTCCTTAGCAAGTTCAGAGAAAACCTTAGCTATTTCTCGGAATGCATCCCAATCACTTCTCGTCTCCCATGGAGGGTTAATCGCCGCATTAAATGGATGCACAAATGGATGTAGATCTGTGCTGCTTATATCATATTTTTCATACCAGGTCGCAGCAGGCAAAATAATATCTGAAAAAAGTCCTGAGCTGGTCATTCGGAAATCCATACTTACAAAAAGGTCGGTCTTACCTTCTGGCGGCGTTTCGGTAATATTCACATCTTTTGGCTGCCACGAGTTTTCAACCTCTGAAAGGACTGAATCCTTTGAGCCAATTAAATGTTTCACAAAGTACTCGTGGCCCTTTCCACTGTCACCCAGCAAATTTGAGCGCCAATTAAAAAACACACGCGGAAAGTTACGCGGATCATTCGGATTTTCAATCGCAAAATCAAGCTTTCCTTCTTTTAGCTGCTTCGCCACATCTTCAATCAATGCAAGGTCGTTAACCGTACGTGATCTCGCCTCTTTCATCACTTCCAGCGAATTTTGTGAAAGCTGTGGAAAACTTGGCAGCCAGCCTAAACGTGCTGACATCGCATTAAAATCAGCAGGATGCATTTTTGCATATTGGCTTCCCCAATCCGTTTGTGAATCGTTGGCATCATATTCATAGCGAAATTGTTCCGTCGCAAAATAAAAGAAGGATGTCCCGTTCATAAAGCGTGGCGATTTTACCCAATCATTCGCAAACGCAATTTGCGAAAATCCTTCCAAGGGACGAACCTTCTCCTGGCCAACATA
Source organism: Bacillus sp. AFS006103 (assembly GCA_002559145.1). GTDB lineage: Bacteria > Bacillota > Bacilli > Bacillales > Cytobacillaceae > Neobacillus. The sequence continues at coordinate 64,216 of NTXX01000008.1, read as the reverse complement.
ATGGGCCCAACCGCCGCCATTTACCCCTTGCGAACCCGTTAATAAGACGAGATTCAAAATCGACCGGTAGATTTGATCACTGTGGAACCAGTGGTTTGTGCCGCCGCCCATTGCAATCATAGATTTTCCTTGCGTTCGGGCTGCCGTTTCAGCAAATTCTCTAGCCACCTGGATTACATGTGCTTGATTCACACCTGTAATACTTTCCTGCCATGCCGGTGTATAGGGCTTATTTGCATCATGATAATCAACAGGGTAATCACCTGGAAGACCTCGGTTTACCCCCGTATGGGCAAGCATCAAATCGTAGACAGTTGTAACGATTAGTTCATTTCCAGATTGGTCCTTAATACGCTTTATCGGAACACCACGTTCGCTTTTTCCGCCCTCAATTTCAGCAAAATACGGGAATTCAACCATTGCTATATCATCTTTTTCATTTAATAAGCTAAGCTGGGGACTAATTTGTGAACCGTCTTCCGCCGCCAAATCTAAATTCCACTTATTACCTTCATCCCATCTAAAACCTTGGCTGCCATTTGGAATGGCAAATTTCTTTAGCTTTTCATCCCAGACCACAGTTTTCCAGTCACCTAATTTATCTTCTTGGTCAGAAATATCAGATGCTCGTAAAAAACGATCGGATCGATAGCTGCCATTCTTTTTCGTTAACGTAACAAGATAGGGCAAATCAGTATATTGTTTTGCATATCCACTAAAATAGGGTGTTTCTTGATCCACATAAAATTCCTTTAAAATGACATGCGTCATTGCCATCGCAAGGGCCCCATCGGTCCCGGCCTTGGCCGGCAGCCACATATCGGCGAACTTATCATATTCCGCATAGTCAGGACTAACACCGACTACTTTCGTTCCGTTATAGCGTGATTCCACCATAAAATGGGCATCAGGAGTTCTTGTTTGCGGGATATTCGTTCCCCAAATAATGAAATACTTTGAATTATACCAATCCCCACTTTCAGGAACATCCGTTTGATCCCCCCATACTTGAGGGGATGCAGGCGGAAGATCGGCATACCAATCGTAAAAGCTTAAAATGGTCCCGCCAATTAATGATAAAAATCTCGTTCCACCGGAATAACTGACCATCGACATCGCAGGAATGGGGCTAAACCCAACAACACGGTCCGGGCCATATTTTTTAATTGTATAAATAGTCGAGGCTGCAATCATCAGACAAACGTCTTTCCACGTGCCCCGGACAAATCCACCTTTCCCACGAGCCTGCACATATTGTTCGCGTTTTTTCGGATCGGTCACAATATTTTCCCATGCTTCAATAGGGTTACTGGCCCGGGTTAGTTCGTCTTGCCACAATGCATACAAATCTCCGCGAACATACGGGTATTTCACACGAGTGGGGCTATATGTATACCAGGAAAAACTGGCTCCACGCGGACAGCCTCTTGGTTCATATTCCGGGAAATCATCACCAGTTGATGGATAATCCGTTTGCTGAGTTTCCCAAGCGATTATCCCATCCTTAACATGAATCTTCCAACTGCAGGAGCCCGTGCAGTTCACCCCGTGTGTCGAACGAACGACTTTATCATGCTGCCAGCGTCGTCGGTAGACCTCCTCCCAATCCCGGGGACGAGGGTTCTCTTCTGTCCACCCCTCATTAATTCGTTCCCCGCGCACTAAATGTTTAAGAGAATGAAGGAGGTTATTTTTTTTAGACTGCATCGCTGTCATCACTTCCTCTCAAGATATCTGCTAATGGGTTAAACTCTTCACCTAAAAGTCGGAATGATTCTTTCTCGCTTTGTAACTCTTCCAGAAAGATATCCCAATTGGCTGCATTGGCAGCTGCAAGAATTAGCCTCTGCAACGTATTCATATCATCTATTTCATAGATTTCTTGTATCAATACTCCAGATAATTCCCCAAAGCGCATTCTAAGTACTGCAATTAAATCCTCTCGATCATCGATAAGTAAATGATCATTTTCAAATGAAAACAATGGTCCCGTCATCTCCTTCTTACAGTCTAATCATTTTATAATAATCCGAGATTAACAGTGATTTACATTTCTCAGCTGCTTCTTTAAAAAAATGTTCCACCTGTTCATCGGGGTTCATCGCTTGTTCAAAGCTCACATGCGTGGAAATAGATTGCGAAAATGATTGCGAAAATCTTAAGGTGATATCATAGCCTGTTTCATCTTTTTTAACTGTCCCGTGGATATCGTAAGGTTGGATATGATAACTTGAGAATATATCGGTCAATTGTTTAAATAATTCCGGGGCCGCAAACCGTAATAACTTTTCCTCGAGTTCCTGTGGATTACTCATTTTCACCCTCATTTCCTGTTTTACCCAAATTTTCCTGCTTATTTTTCTCCGTGGTTAAGAAGTTTATTCATTTCATCTGCATTATGGATTTCATCAATGATGACAAGACTATCTAGTAATGTAACCATTTGTTGGTCGGGCTGTTGTGATTGAAGTCTATTTTTCAAGGTTTCTACAATCCTGCGCATAAGATCATGATCCCGTGTTAACTGAATCACAGTTGAGATCATATCTGGATTCTCATCCACAATATCCTTATATAGCCCTTCCTCTTCCGCCTCCGCATGTTTCAATGTCCTTGATTCCCAGTGTTCAATCGCTACCTCAATCACCTGTAATGCCTTTTCCGTTTCATTATCTTCTAGACATCTCTGAAATAATTCTCTTAACTCAAGTGCCTCATTGAGTGCTGCTTCATGAATGGATGAATGAGCATCCCGTTTTCTTAAACTTGGACCTGACAAAGTCACTTCACTCCTTAATTGCCCTAATATTTTTTAACTAAAAAATGGTAATCCTTATATTCTATTCCATATCGCTCATCATTAAACTTTGGAATTTAAGAACGTTTCAAAAAAAAGGTGTCAGGCACTACAGGAAAGAATTGATATTATCCCTATCTATTTGTTATAATGAGGTAGTTGTAACATTATTGAGGAGGAACACTTTTTTATGTCAATCGAGGTAGGTACTAAGGTACAAGGTAAAGTAACAGGCATCACTAGTTTTGGGGCATTCGTAGAATTGCCTGGTGGAACAACAGGGTTAGTCCATATCAGTGAGGTAGCGGATAGCTATGTTAAAGACGTTAATGACCATCTTAAAGTTGGCGACCTAATTGAAGTAAAAGTAATTAGTGAGAAGGACGGAAAGACTGCCTTGTCCATCAAAAAAGCTATAGATAAGCCCGAAGGACAAACCTCGTCTTATTCCCAACGACCACCACGTCAGGGAAGAGTAGATAGCCGTTCGAAAGATTTTCGTTCAAAAGGCGGAAGCAGTTTTAAACCTAAAGAAAACTTTGAAGACAAAATGGCTAAATTTTTAAAGGCTAGTGAAGAGAATCTATCCACCCTAAAACGTAGCACTGAAACAAAACGGGGCGGCAGAGGCGGAAGACGCGGATAACTGTAACGTTTTTAATACATCAACATATAGTAAAAGGCAAACATGGTATTGACATGTTTGCCTTTTTTATTGGATTGGAAATTACCCGCCTTTTGTTCTTTCCACTTTAGCCAGCAAAAAGAGACAGGGAGTCCCTGTCTCTTTTTACATTTGATTAATCGTGAAAATTGGTTCCGTCAGTCGTAGCATTGATGATTCCTGCACGAATGACAAAATCACCAAAGTGCTCACCATCTTCTCGTTCTTTCGCATAACGAGAAAGCAGAACACGCAGTTCGCTTAGAATTTCTTCTTCGCCGATATTCTCTCGGTACATTTTGTTTAGTCGGCTTCCATCAAAAGCGGCACCAAGGTACATATTATACTTGCCTACCGCCTTACCCATAAAAGCAATTTCACCAAGTCCCGGACGAGCACAGCCATTGGGACACCCTGTCATCCGGATGGTTATTTCTTTATCTCGAAGGCCATTTTCATCAATGATTGTTTCAATTTTATCAATTAGTACTGGTAAATAGCGCTCTGCTTCAGCCATTGCCAATCCACAGGTTGGCAATGCTACACATGCCATGGAACTGCGGCGAAGTGCTGATGTATATTTGCCATCGGTCAACCCATATTGTTCAATCAATTCGGTAATTATTTTCTTTTTCTGAGTTGATACATTAGCAATGATCAGATTTTGATTGGTAGTCAAACGGAATTCACCCGTATGAACTTTAGCAATTTCACGCAATCCAGTCATTAACTTATAATCGGCAAAATCGGCAACTCGACCGTTTTGAATAAACAAGGTCAAATGCCATTTGCCATTTACGCCCTTTTCCCAGCCATAACGATCACCGTTATGATCAAAATGAAACGGTTTTGCTTCTTCCAATTTCCAGCCTAGCCTGTGTTCCAATTCTTCTTTAACTGTTTCAATGCCAAGGCGGTCAACGGTGTACTTGAACCGAGCATTTTTCCTAACTGAGCGATTACCGTAATCACGTTGAATGGTGATTGTTTTCTCCGCTACATCATAAATTTGCTCTGGCTTACAGAAACCAATTACCTTAGCAAGCTGTGGATAGGTCGCTTTGTCCCCGTGGGAACTTCCCATTCCACCACCAAGTCCGACGTTAAAACCAATCAGTTTTCCATCCTCAACAATGGCAATCAATGCTAGATCTTGTGAAAAAACATCAATATCATTTTCCGGCGGGACAGCAATTCCGATTTTAAACTTCCGCGGCAAATAAAGCGGTCCATACATTGGTTCAACTTCTTCAATTTCCGGTGTACCTGCCACTACTTCTTCGTCAAGCCAAACTTGATGATAGGCTCTTGTTCGTGGTAATAAATCATCACTTAATTTTTTTGACCATCCATATACTTCAGAATGGATTTCAGATTGATATGGATTTGATGTGCACAAAACATTCCGGTTTACATCTCCACAGGCAGCAATCGTATCTAAAAGAGTAGCATGGATTTCCTGAATCGTATTTTTCATATTCCACTTTAAAATACCATGCATTTGAAAGGTCTGTCGTGTTGTTATTTTTAAGGTGCCATTCCCGTTCTTTTGAGCAAGATCATCCATTACGAGCCATTGTTCAGGTGTAGCCACCCCGCCTGGTAAGCGGACACGCAGCATAAACTGGTATGCAGGTTCAAGTTTTTGTTTGGCACGCTCATTACGCAGGTCACGGTCATCCTGTAAGTAACTGCCATGATGTTTCATAAGTCGGTTATCATCTTCAGGAATTCCTGCACTCATTCGGTCTAGCATTACTTCTTTTAGTGTTCCCCGCAAATAATTACTTCTTTCTTTAATACCTTCTACATCACTAGGCGGGCCTTCAGGTGCTTTTAAAATTTGATTAACCATGGTGAAACTCCTTTCCATCCCAAATCAGTATACGTCACGCTGATAACGTTTTTGCTGCTGCATCTCAGCAAGATATTCTCCTGCTTGTTCACGGCTCATGCCGCCTTCTTTTTCAATGATCTCAATTAAAGTAGTATGGACGTCATGCGCCATGTGTTTTTCATCTCCGCAAATATACAGGTGTGCACCCTCTTGAAGCCACTCAAATAGCTCCTTACTATGCTCTAGCATGCGATGCTGCACATATACTTTTTCATCTGTATCACGAGAAAAGGCCACATCCATTTTCGTTAACGCACCCGATTTCAACCACTTTTGCCATTCGGTTTGATAAAGGAAATCCGTCACAAAATGCTGGTCTCCAAAGAACATCCATGATTTTCCTTCCGCTCCGATTTCTTCACGTTCTTGCATAAAGGAGCGAAACGGTGCTGCACCTGTTCCAGGACCAACCATAATGATTGGAGTGACTGAATTTTGTGGCAGCTTAAAGTTTTCATTATGCTGAATGTACACAGGTACTGTATCGCCGGGCTGCAAACGTTCCGAAGCTAAAATAGAACAAACGCCTTTTCGTTCACGCCCGTGTGCCTCATAACGAACCGCACCGATCGTTAAATGAACTTCTTCAGGATTTGCTGTTAAGCTGCTCGCTATCGAATATAGACGAGATGGCATCTTTCGCAAAATGGAGATAAATTCTTGTGCTGCACCGATCCAAGGCGTAAAATCACGCACTAAATCAAGTAAATCCCGTCCTTCAAGGTACTGCTTTAATTGTTCCTCATTCCCTACTGCCACAAGGTCCTGCAACTTCTCATTTGCAGAAAGCGGTGCTGCCTTCTCAAGAAGTGGTTTGGTCAAAGTAGTTATTTCAAAGTGTGATAGGAGCGCATCTTGAAGCGTAAGAACTTCTCCCTTTTTACTTACAGTTACTTGTTGTTCCGGATCCCAGTTCATTTCTCCTAGCAGTAATTGAACAAGCTCAGGATCATTCGCCGGGTAAATACCAAGACTATCCCCTGGTTCAAATGTAAGCCCGGAACCTTCGAGTGATAATTCGAGGTGACGTGTTTCTTTATTCGAGCCGCGGCCATTCAGATTAATATTTTCCAGCACTTCAGCCTTAAATGGATTGGTTCTGGAATACGTGGACTCAACAAGTTGTGATGCTTGTGCCGGTTCCGATTCTGGAACTGCACTACCGCCCACAGCTTCATTTAAGCCGTTAAGAACACCAGCCAACCATTCGGCTGCAGGCTCATCATAATCAAGATCGCAATCGAAACGAGGATATAGCCTTGTACCACCAAGTTCCCCAAGTCGTGTATCAAAGTCTTTACCCGTTTGACAGAAAAACTCATACGAGCTGTCTCCCAGCGCCAAAACGGAGTAACGAAGATTTTCAAGCTTTGGAGCCCGCTTACCATGAAGAAACTCATGAAATGACAATGCGTTGTCCGGTGGATCACCTTCTCCATGGGTACTCGCGACAATCAGCAGGTTTTGGACCTTTTTTAAATTGTTAGCTTTAAAATCGCTCATCGACTGGATGGTTACTTGAAAGCCCTCTCCCTCAAGTTTTTTGCCCGCCGTCTTAGCAAGACCTTGAGCGTTACCGGTCTGTGAGCCAAAAAGAATGGTCACATCTTTTGAAACAGTTGGGGCGGTAATCCCAACAGGACGATCTGCCACTTGGACATTTCCTGATCCAGGAACCGAAGCAAATTGGGCCGCTGCCAAAAACCCGCTCAACCAGACTTTTTGAGATTCTGTCAAGGTTGGGAGAATACGGTTGAGGAGCTCTGCCTGCTCCTGATTAAAAGGACTGTTCAATACTTGAAGTTGCACCAAAATCCACCTCACAAAGGATTATTAACTTATCGTGATCATTTATTTATCATGACTTTTTTAAAAATCTTACAATACAAACTTTTCAGTCAAAAAATGATTAATATAATAATAGTTTTACTATTCCTATAAGTCAAGTCGGTTTTAATGATTTAATCCATTAAAAATCAAATTTAAATCTTTTTTATTGATGTGTTTTTGATTATTGCCCTATTTATTCATGGAGTAAGGCACAGGACAATTCCCATATGGGCTCTTGTCCGGTGCTCACTCCTCACTACGCAGGTTTTTAGAATGACTATCTATTTCTTTTATTTCGGTTGCGCAAAAACGTCGGGATGTCGAGAGACTCTTCCTGTTCCTGTCCATATGATCCTTTATCATATTCAGGTTCTTCATGTCTCACCTGTTCATATCGAGGTTGTTCATGTCTAGGTTGGGACTGTATTTGTGTTCTTTCCTGTGGAGGCTGAGTGGACGATTTTATCGGTCGTGTCTGTCTTTCTTCAAAGCCCGTTGCAATCACTGTAATCATTATTTCATTCTTAAAATTTTCGTTAATAATGGAGCCAAAGATCATATTTAATTCTTTATCTGCTGCAGAAGCGACAAGATCCGCTGCTTCTTGCACCTCATAAAGACTTAAATCCTTCCCGCCGGTGATATTCATGAGGATTCCTTGTGCTCCATCAATCGAAGTTTCTAATAATGGACTTGAAATAGCCTTTTTTGCTGCTTCAACTGCGCGCCCTTCTCCTTTGGCAACCCCTATGCCCATTAAGGCTGTCCCTTGATTACTCATAATCGTCTTCACGTCAGCAAAATCCAAATTGATTAAACCTGGGACGGCAATTAAATCCGAAATACCTTGAACCCCTTGGCGAAGAACATTATCCGCTTCCCGGAACGCTTCAATCATCGGTGTTCTTTTGTCAACAATTTGCAACAGGCGATCATTAGGAACAATAATTAACGTATCTACCGCATCACGCATTAACTCAATTCCATTTGCCGCATTTTGAGCTCGTTTACGTCCTTCAAAACCAAACGGACGAGTAACAACACCGATTGTCAACGCTCCAATTGCGCGCGAAATTTCAGCAATCGCTGGTGCAGCGCCAGTTCCTGTACCACCGCCCATTCCAGCTGTAACGAACACCATGTCCGCTCCTTTTAGTACATCCTCTAACTGCCTTCTACTTTCTTCAACTGCTTTTCTGCCAACTTCCGGATTCGCACCTGCCCCTAAACCTCTTGTCAATTGTGCACCAATTTGCATTTTGATTTCTGCTTTTGATAGGTTTAGAGCTTGAGCATCTGTATTTACGGCGATAAACTCGACACCTTGAACTCCACCTTCAATCATCCGATTAACCGCATTATTCCCTCCGCCGCCAACACCAATTACTTTAATTCTAGCAACCTGATCTATATTCATGTCAAAATCCCACATATTAATCCTCCTCATCCAGCGTTTATTGCTTTATTATTTTAAAATAATCGTAGACTTCTTCTAAAAATTCGTATAACTCTAGCAATGGTTTGAGATAGATTAATTGACTAATCTAATCTTCTGTCCTATGTATATATATTTGCTTATTCGTATTTTAACAAAATAATCAATGATTTAATATAGTTTGCTAACACTCAATTCAGATAAATTTGTTGAAATATGTAGAAATTTTTCTCTTAAATGTAAAATTAATAATAACTGAAAGAGGAAGTAGTTCTTTTGCAGTGCTTCTAATGATATATTGAGTAAAACCGGTGATAGGATGGCTATATCATAGTTATATCATAATGCTAGCACTATGATATATCAGCCTAGCACAGGTATAAAAAAGTACCTTTAATACAGCAGTTACGCTTGCCGCATTAAAGGTACTTTGATTAGTAACGTGAGATATTTGTAATTTAATGTGCATGTGAATCGTGGCGGCCACTAAAACTCTTCCAGTTATTATGGTATTGGACTTCCAATAAAAATCCAATCAGCATTTCAATTAGTCCAACCCCCATAAATGCCATTTGAAGCCAACTTTGCCAGCCAATCCAATAAACTTGAGCGCCGATCCAAATCAACATCACTGCTCCAAGTAACAAGACCCCTACACCTGCATAACGATAATTGAAAAATAATAATAGCGCTGCAATAATGCTTAAGACCCCATTAGCTGCCAGTAGAATAATCCCTGGGATAAAGAAGTCTTTAAATGGACTATCTTTCAATAAATCCACTGTCATACTTAGCCTGCTGCCATCTGGACTTACGATAAACATCATTCCACAGAGAATTGCACCGGCACCAATAAACAATAAGAAATCAGCAGTAACCAACCTTAATGCCTTGCTCATTTTCATGTACCCCATCTTCTTTCGATTTGATTTGGAAAATCGTCGTCGAAACAAAGAGAGTTATTCTATCCGTCTATATTATACTATTTTTGTTAAAAAAAGGAAAGTAATGAAGTGTTTCTATCACCCTTAAAAGAATGAAATGATTGAGACACAAAAAGCACACTTAGGTTAAGTGTGCTCATGCGAGAACTGATCTGTATGTACTTTTATAACGCTGGGGCTTCCATCCCCATTTGGCTCCATTCGTCTCTTGATGGACCATATACTCCAGGAACATTTAATCCTGCTTGGCGCATAAGAACTGTCATTTGGCCGCGGTGGTGGATAATATGTTTAATCAAGAGATCAAGCGTTACGGCCTTCGGCATATCCATTCCAAACACATTTTTCATTTCTTTCAATGAAGCGTCAGTCCACTGCTGCTTAACAGCGTCGATTGTGTCAGCACTAACCTTTCGAAAGGTGTCCGCAATTTGCTTTGCAGAGGACGGGACAGCACTTGAGCTTTCTACATTTTCGACTGTAATTCCAAATTCATTCAGCATTTCAGGTGTACTTGTTACGACATGCCATGCAATTCTCCCTAACGTACGGTCGTCTGGTGATACGGCTTGTTGAAGTGAACCATCTGTTAATACATCCAATACCTTTTGTGTAGATGCTGCTTCTTGATTCCAATCCATAGTAAATTCAGCTATAGAAGTATACATCATTCATTCCTCCATTTTTCAACTGTTTTTCAATAAAAGTATATCATCGTTACTTTTGATAGCAAAATTTCCCACAGAAAATGTTTTTCAAAGACATTTCTAATACTCCTCCACCGTGGAGATATGTGGTAAATTTCGATACTTCTGGGCATAGTCAATCCCATACCCAACAATAAATTCATCCGGAATCACAAAACCAACATAATCGACCGGTAACTCAACTTTTCTTCTTTCAGGCTTATCTAAAAGAGTGCAAATCCTAATGTGTTTCGGTTTGTGTGTTTTCAAATGATCACGTAAGAAATGCAGTGTCAGCCCGCTGTCGATAATATCCTCCACTACCACAACATTTTGATTGGTTATATTCGCATCCAGATCCTTCAAAAGTCTTACTTTCCCCGTTGACTCTGTTTCGTCTCCATAACTGGAAACCGATATAAAATCAATTTTAATATCACCTTTCATCTCACGCATTAAATCAGCCGCGAAAACAAAGGACCCCTTCAGGACAGCGATGAGAACAATTGCTTCATTATTAAAATCACTTTCAATTTGCTCTGCTAATTCCTTTACTCGTTCTTTAATTGCTATTTCGGAAATCATCACATCTTTAATTCTGTATGCCAAAAAATCCACCCTCTTCTAAAAAATAAAAAGCCAATACGAAAAACCAATTAGTTTGATTTTTCGTATTGGCTAAGATTATTATACCCCTTTATAAGCTTGGCGGTAAATTTCAGCTAATTCAGTAACTAATGGAAGCTTAGGATTGGCAGTGGTACATTGGTCTTCAAATGCCCGGTCTGCTAGGTAATCAACCTTGCTTTCGAATGCGGCTTTATTAATATTATTTGCTTCAAGGCTCATTGGAACTTCAAGTTCTTTTGCCAATTTAATAATGGCTTGAACCAGACTTTCTACACCTTCCTCAGTAGTGCTTGCAGGTAAACCTAGTATTCTAGCGATTTCAGCATACCGTTTGTCAGCTTTGAAATGATTGTACTTCGGAAAGGCAGTGAATTTCTTCGGCTTGGTTGCATTATAGCGAATAACATGCGGCATAAGCACAGCATTCGCCCGTCCGTGTGCAATATGGAATTCTGCTCCGAGTTTATGAGCAAGACTATGGTTAATTCCTAAAAATGCATTTGCAAAGGCCATCCCGGCAATGGTTGAAGCATTATGAACCTTTTCACGAGCTTCTTCATCCTGACCGTTTTTGTAGGCTCTTGGCAGATACTCAAATACAAGCTGGATTGCTTTAATGGCAAGACCATCAGTAAAATCATTAGCCATACAAGAGACATAAGCTTCAATCGCGTGTGTCAATACATCCAATCCTGTATCAGCGGTAATATGTTTAGGCACCGTCATCACAAACTGCGGATCGATAATGGCTACGTCAGGAGTCAATTCATAATCAGCAAGCGGATATTTAATATTTGCCTCTTTATCCGTAATTACCGAGAATGATGTTACTTCCGAGCCTGTTCCAGAAGTGGTAGGAATGGCTACAAATTGTGCCCTTTGGCCGAGATTCGGATATTTAACAATTCGTTTTCGAATATCTAAGAATTTTTGTTTTAAGCCAAAGAATTCTGTATCTGGATGTTCATAGAACAGCCACATCCCTTTGGCCGCATCCATTGCGGAACCGCCGCCTAATGCAATGATAACATCTGGCTGGAAGTTAGCCATCATTTCTGCACCCTTCATCACGGTTTCAATCGATGGATCTGGTTCAACCTCTGAGAAAATTTCACAGTGAACATAATCTTGACGCTTTCTTAAATAATACAGAACTTTATCAACATAGCCTAATTTCACCATTCCAGGGTCGGTTACAATAAATGCTTTTGATATTTTCGGCATTTTTGCAAGATATTGTGTTGAATTTTTCTCGAAATAAATTTTAGATGGTACTTTAAACCATTGCATATTTATATTCCTTTTCGCCACTTTTTTAATATTGATTAAGTGAATAGTACCCACGTTCGTAGAGACAGAGTTTCCGCCATACGTACCGCATCCGAGGGTTAAGGACGGCATATAGGCATTGTAAATATCACCGATCGCACCTTGTGATGATGGAGCATTGACAATAATGCGTCCAGCTCTCATCCGCAGGCCAAACTTTTTAATCACCGTTTGGTCGGTAGTATGAATCACAGCTGAGTGACCTAACCCGCCAAAGTCCAACATTTCTTCTGCTCTTTTTAATCCTTCCTCAACCCCGTTTACCTTGTAACAAGCAAGCACTGGGCTCAATTTTTCCCTTGAAAGTGGGTATCCTGGACCGACACCTTTTAATTCTGCGATAAGGATCTTTGTATCATCAGGAACCTTAACTCCTGCCAACTGTGCAATTTTTGAAGCAGCCATCCCAACAATTACTGGATTAACCGCACAGGATTGTTCATTAATGACTAATTTTTCAACCTTTGCTTTTTCTTCTTCATTTAGAAAGTAACAATTATTGGCAATCATTTCTTTTTTTACATCGTCGTAAATTTCTTTATCAATAATGACTGCTTGTTCGGAAGCACAAATCATCCCATTGTCGAACGTTTTCGATAAAATCAAGTCATTTACTGCTTGATGAAGATTTGCTGTTTTTTCAATATAACAAGGGACATTTCCTGGTCCTACACCTAGAGCAGGCTTACCTGAACTGTAAGCAGATTTCACCATTCCGGCACCGCCTGTGGCAAGAATTAACGAAATTTTCGGATGGTTCATTAGAGCTTGAGTTGCTTCAAGTGATGGTGCTTCAATCCATTGAATGCAATTTTCTGGCGCTCCTGCCTTAATAGCTGCATCTCTAAGCACTCTGGCTGCTTCACTACTGCATTTCTGTGCTGATGGATGGAAAGCAAAAATGATTGGATTTCTTGTTTTTATCGAAATGAGTGCTTTAAACATGGTTGTCGATGTTGGGTTGGTTACAGGTGTTACCCCGGCAATAACCCCGACCGGTTCCGCAATTTCAATCATTCCTTCGTGTTCATTTTCGTTAATGATACCAACTGTTTTATCATACTTGATATTATGATAAACATATTCGGTCGCAAACATATTTTTGATAATTTTATCTTCGTATACGCCTCGTCCTGTTTCTTCAACGGCAAGCTTTGCAAGCTGCATATGTTGGTCAAGACCCGCTAAGGCCATTTCTTTGACAATAACATTAATCATATCTTGATCAAAGGTGCGGAATTCACCCAATGCTTTAAGCCCGTTTTCCACCAAACCATTAATCATTTTCGTTACATCTTGCTTTTCTTTAACTGCCTTTTCAACTACTGCCATCGTAATACCTCCATTTGATTAAGTGTTTGTGAATTTTTTCACAAGTTTCTTTAAAAAAATATCGTCTGGTATTCTCTTTAGATGTTCGGTCTATTTGTGAAACGTTTCACATATTGAACTAAAAAAATAATAACTCTCCAGTTGACTATTGTGGAACTTACTATTCACAGACAGGATTGCGTGGAATCTTTTCAAATAAAATGTCATTAAGAATCTTCGAATACTTTTTAACCATGATCACATAATTTACGGTCCAGATATAGGCGGGGATTTCTTCATTGTCCTTAAAATACATTGCCTCAAATTCGTCCCCAACTGCTTTTTCAAATGTTTCTAGGGAATAAGTTTCAGAATCGGTAGAGAAGGTTTTCCATTCACAAACCATCATGTCTTATCACTCCTTGTTTGTTTATGGATTTATCATAGCATGAATTTTAGATAATAGTTTGTGAAGTATTGAACAAAGTGTGAAATGTGGTTACTTTTGCTTAAATTAGGTCCAAGTCCTTAAAAATCAGTGTTTTCAATGATAATATCGGCATATAAATTACTCAAATTTGAAAACGTTTACATTTATTTTATTATACCAAAATAACATTTAGAAAGACAGCTGATTCGCTGCCTTTCTAAAACTGATTCAATTGGTCTCTCACTCCATCAATAAGATCGAACGGTCCTACTCCATAATGAGAAAGAACTTTTGCCTTTTCCTCACCAGCTCTCGCATGGAAGTAACTGGCTGAAATCAGGGCATGTAAGGGCGAAGCACCCTGGGCAAGAAAGGAAGTAATCAGCCCTGTCAATACATCACCGCTCCCACCTTTTCCAAGCGCATCATGGCCGTACGGATTTATGTATAGGTCACCATCAGGAGTGGCGATTATGGAGCGATGCCCCTTTAAAAGCAAATAAACTCGATAATCCTTCGCAAAAGCGGCAGCGATTTCAAGGCGATCCGCTTCCACTTCTTTTACCGTTTTATTGATGAGACGAGCCATTTCCCCTGGATGCGGGGTAAATATCACTGGTCCCTGATAGCTACGGACAATATCCAATTGATTCCGAAACAAATATAAACCATCAGCATCAATAACAACAGGTTGGAGTTGAAGAGCAGTTAGGATCGATTGAATCCACACCTCGCCACCGGAGAAGCGCCCCAATCCAGGACCGATTGCGATACTATCAAATTGCTCAAGCACAGGTACCAGGACATCAACTGATCTTTCAGCGATATGTCCGTTATCCTCAGGTAGTGGTAAAAGTAAGGATTCCGGGTTTTGGATGGCAGCCATTGGATAAATATTTTCAGGAACGGCTAATGTGACTAATCCCGCTCCGGAATGCAGGGCTGCCTTAGCAGAGAAAATGGGCGCGCCGACATAGTTACGTGACCCGCCTACGATCAAGACATGACCAAACGTCCCCTTATGCCCATGCTTAGGTCGAATGGGAACAGAAGATTTAACAAGATCCTCCGAAATCAGTTTAGGCATGACCAGTCCAAGTTCCGCAGCACACGAAGGGGGAACGGAAATGTCAACCGCCTTCCACTCCCCGATAAACTTTGATCCTTCATTCAGAAAGAAGCCCTTTTTAGGAAAAACAAACGTAATTGTCTTTGTTGCTTTTATTGCTAGTCCGTCCACTTTTCCATTTTCGCTGTTCACACCTGAAGGTATGTCGACAGAAATGACTAATTTTTCCCCATTAAATTCATTGACCATCTCGATAACTTGGCTCAAAGGTTCTTTTACAGCTCCGTTCACCCCTGTCCCTAAAATGGCATCAATGATAATGTCTGCCTGATTTAATTCATTTTGAAGTGCAGCCAGCGTCTGTTCGTGTAGAAGGAAAATCGGTAATTGTCTGTTAAGATACACATCAAAATGTACTTTCGCATCTCCTTTGATTCGTTCGGGGGTAATTAACAAACACACCAGAGGCTTAAGACCAATATCGGACAGACGGCGGGCGATGACAAAACCGTCCCCGCCATTATTTCCACCACCAGCAAGCACAATTACTCTAGGATTTTTACAAGGTGAACTTGCAAGTATTTCCTCAACCACTTTCGCTCCGGCATTTTCCATTAATACCACACCAGGTAAGCCAACCTTCTCCATGGTAAACTGATCCATTTTCTGCATATCCTTTTGACCCGCGGCAAACAAATTTCACCCCTCCTTTAACATCCTTACTATCTTTCTATCGTACGTCCTTGAATTCTCTAGCAATCCTTTCAAACGCTTCCTGAATTAAGGGGCGAGGCGACGGGATACAAATTCTTTGCCACTGTAACCCTTCTTCGCCAAACATCTTTCCATCTTCAAGAAGGACATTCGCTTTATTATAGATTCGGTCATGGACTTCATCTGGCGAAAGGCCGTATTCACTAAAATCCATCCACATGATATAGGTTCCCTCTGGAATTCTCACCTTTACTTTCGGCATTTTCTCCGCTAGAAATTGGACAGCCCATTCCATTGTCCCATCAATATAGTCCTTCAACTGCTCTAACCACTCTTCTCCTTCATTGTAGACGGCAATCAGTGCAGAAACGGTGAATGGAGAAGGTAAATGCATTCCCATGACGGTATTGTAGGTTTTTCTAAGTTCCGGATTGGAGATAATCACATTTGTGCAATGAAGTCCAGCGACATTGAACGTTTTATTGATGGCTGTAAACGTAATAATACGCTCACCATGGTCGGTAGCTTTTGCAATTGGAATAAAGGTTTGATTGCGGCGAACTAAATCACCGTGAATTTCATCCGCAACGATCAGAACATCATGTTTCGCACAAATATCAGCTAATTTTCTAAGTTCTTCCTTAGTAAACACCCTTCCCGTTGGATTATGGGGGTTACATAAAATAAACATTTTCGTCGTCTCGTCTTTTGCCTTCGCTTCAAAATCTTCAAAATCAATTTGAAAATAGCCGTCACTATTTACTTTAAGTGCATTATTCATGACTTTTCGTCCGTTTGCTTCAATCGCGGAAGTAAACGGTGGATAAACAGGTCGTTGAATAATGATGCCATCTCCTGGATTAGTTAATGCCTTCACCGCTACATTTAGAGCATGTACCGTTCCAGGGCTAAAGCTGATATCTTCCTGTGGAATATCCCAATCGTGTCTCTTTTTAAACCAAAGCTGGATAGCTTCAAAATACTCTTTTGGAAAGATGGTATAACCAAAAATCCGGTGGTCGACAGTCTTATGTAAAGCCTCTATTAACGGCTGGGGTACAGGTAGATCCATATCAGCTGTGAACAATGGAATCGTTTCTTCATCATACCGATCAGTTAGGCCAATCTCTTTAAGTAGCTCCCCGCCATCCCATTTAATTGAATAGGTTCCTCTTCGGTTGACAATTTCATCAAAGTTATATTTCATGTAAATCCACCTTTCAACTAGTTATTACTTGTATCCTAACACTTTTTATATGCTTCCATCCACTTCTTCAAAAACGTTGTGCTTTTTTCATTTTCTAAATATTGACTCTTTAAAAATTCTATGTCACTTTAAAGATATATTCTTAAAGGAGAAGAGACTATTAACTTATGAAAAGAAAAATACTTGCCTATAACTTTGAATTCTCTGAAACCCTAGATCATTTGAGAGATCGTTTTGATGTAGATATTTTTGAAAAAATCAATCCCAAGATAGACCCAGACTTTTTACAAGCTCTCAAGCATGCCGAAGGAATTGTCGGCCTAGCCCTTCCAGTCGATAAAGAATTACTAGATTGTGCCCCGAGTTTGAAAATTGTCTCAAATAACTCGACTGGATTTAATAACCTTGCTATTGGTGAGATGACTAAACGGGGTGTAATGGGAACTAACACACCAGGTGTCTTAGAGGATACAACGGCAGATGCGATTTTCGGTATATTACTGGCTGCAGCACGACGCATCCCTGAACTAGACCGGTTCGTGAAGGCAGGACATTGGAAGCAGCATTTAACCCGAAACGAGTATGCTATTGATGTCCATCACAAAACCTTAGGAATTATTGGGATGGGAAAAATCGGGTCGTTAATTGCTAAGCGTGGGCATTTAGGTTTTGATATGAATATTCTATACCACAATCGGACCCGAAACCTTGAGGCGGAGAAAAAATATAATGCTGTCTACTCGGAGCTTGATACCTTACTTAAGGAAGCAGATTTTGTTTGTTTAATGACCCCGCTCATACCGGAAACAGAAAATTTAATCGGTGAACGAGAATTTAAATTGATGAAAAAGTCCGCTATTTTTGTAAACGGTTCGCGTGGAAAAACAGTAGATGAAAAAGCACTTATTGAGGCAATAAAAACAAACGAAATTCACGGAGCCGCAATCGATGTATTCCAGAGAGAGCCGGTGAGTGCGGAACATCCACTGCTCCAGTATCCGAATGTGGTGACGACCCCGCATATTGGCTCGTCTACTCATGAAACGGAATATAAAATGGCTCAGCTTGCGGTAGAGAATCTATTAGCGGGACTCACGGGGAAACATCCAAAAAACCTGATTAATCCTGAGGTTTTGGATTGATTTAATCAATAGAAACAGACAGATTCAGAGAATTTATATTCAAAAATCCCTTCTATCTTTCTAGATAGTAGGGATTTTTTTGTTAAGAATGCCGAGCATATTTTGTCCCCTAAGCATATTACTTATACATTTTATTTAATTTGGTTAGAATTCTAATAAGAATGGAGGAAAGTTCATGGTTCGATTACTTGCGATCATCTCGTTTTTACTATTATTTAAATTTTCATTACCTGTTGTTGATAAACAGTTGGAAAATACAGATGTCAAAAAGACGATTGATTCGGTTCAATCTGAAATAAGTGGCATAGATAACACTGCCTTATCAGATACGCTTACTAGTTTATATGAAAAAATTCAACAATTAGCGGATCAGCTTGGTTTTCAGATGGATGAACTTCCTTTCACGAAACAAGAGCCGCAACAGCAGCCGAATGAAGTCGAAAAAGTAGAGTTAACAACCCCGACGGAACAAGTTTTTTCAATCAATAATATTGAACTTGGGAATCTAAAAGAAGATATTGATCATAATATAGGCAAGGCAAACCGGTCTTCACTAAATGAATATGGAACAAAGTGGTACACCTATCACGAAGATTACCATGATTTTTTTATGGTCATGTATGATAAAACTAACAAGGCAGCAGGATTATACACAAACCAAGATTTGATTGCTTCAACGAATGGAATCAAAATGGGCAGTTCAAAGAAAGATGTTCGTTCAAAACTAGGGGAACCTTTAACGAAAATTCAAAAAGGGTTGACCATATATCAATTACAGGAAAATAGTGACTATGATATGTTCTTACTTAAAGGAACATATGTAACCATCTTTTATGACAAACATGAGGATAATACGGTAACAGCGATGCAATTAATCCGTAAAGACTTTGAAGAAAAGAAAACAGATTTTTATACTAAGGCCAATTCCGCCTTAAAGGAAGGTTTTGAATACCAATTATTCGATTTGACTAATGCTGCTCGAGTCAAGCATCAGCTTCCAATTCTAACATGGGATGAACATGTCCGAGGAACAGCTCGAAAACATAGCACCGATATGGCGGTCAATAATTACTTTGATCACACGAATCTTAAGGGAGAATCACCGTTTGACCGAATGAAAGAGGATGATATCAGCTTTTACTTAGCCGGTGAAAACCTCGCCTATGGTCAGTTTAGCAGCATATTCGCCCATGAAGGATTAATGAACTCCCTCGGACATCGAGAAAATATTTTGCGAGAGGATTACGGGTTTTTAGGGGTAGGTGTAGCTTTTAATAATGAATCACAGCCCTACTATACAGAAAACTTTTTTGCGAAGGAGTAAACTTGAAAAGCATATATTACACAAAAAAGCGATGAGCAGAAATCTCATCGCTTTTTTGTATATGTTTATTTCAGTGTCAGATCCTACTACTTTTTAACAATAAATCTAGTTGTGGGTTGCCTAACAAGCTAAGCCAGCGAACGAAGTTTTTTGTTCCCCTTCAAATGTAAGGGTTTATGCGTATAATAGATTTTTGCAAGTGCATGGTTATCGCATAGTGAACATTTAATCTGATAGGAAGCTTTACTAATATGGGGAGTTTCTAAGAAGGTTAATATTTCTTTCATATGTCTGTCACAGGCCCACATGATCTCACCCCGAATTCATATTTTTTTACTTCTTATTTAATAGTTGAGACTTCTTTCTGAAGTTTATCGGGCTTTCTTTTTTTGACTACTTCTGTAACTTCATCATCCCAAGAAATCGAGATATCCCCATTCGTCACAAATGTTTGACAGCCGAGGCGGTATCCTTTATTTAGCCATTCTTCACCTAATTTTCTTCTTTCCTGCACCTTGACTTTATCGAGGAATTCAGCACCTTCCTCCGCTTTAAATACGCAGCTGCCACAAATTCCCCCGCCGCATCGGTTTGGGAGTTCTCCATCGTAACGAAGGGACATCCTTAAAATATTTGCATCCTCTGGCACCTCTAATTGTTTATTACTGTTAATGAAATTTATTTTTGGCATGCCTCGTATCCTCCCTTTTATTTTTCTTCTTGGTATACAATATACCATATTTACAATTTTCAAACAATGATAAATTTTAAATATTTATATTTTTCTGATAAATATAAAGATAAGACCACATCGAGGAGACGGTGTGGTCATTAATATAGATGTTCGTTCACTCCAAGATCATAAATAGGAACGGATCAAGTGGACATTAATTTTTCCTTTTTATTAAGCTTTTCTTTTAAACTCTTAATATAAGTGATATAGGCCTTTTTCGAGTTTTCAATATGAATCCTCATTAAATACTCCGCCATTTCCGCTTCCTTATCGCGCAAGGCTGTCATAATATCAATATGTTCCCTTAAGGATTCTTTTCTTCTTCCTGGTGTCTCATAGCCCATATTTGCTGACATATGTATATAGTCAATCAGACCAGAGAGAATCTCAAACAATTTAGGACTTTTCGATGCTTTATTAATCAAACGATTCATTTCAATATGTTCAAGATTAAAGTTTTCTTCCGCTTGATCTTTGAACTCGATTAGTTCTCCGATCTTTTGATCCAATTCTAGCTGTGTTTCTCTATCCATTCGCCTTGCTGCTAATTTAACAGCCAAAACTTCTAAAGAGGAAAGAATTGTAAATACCTCGATGACTTCATTTTCAGAAATATTACTGACGACGACACCTTTTCTTGGTACTGTTTTAACAAAGCCTTGAGATTCTAACCGGAACAACGCCTCCCGAATCGGAGTCCGACTGATGCCTAATTTCCCTGCAAGCTCTCTTTCAATTAACCGATCGCCTGCTTTTAGTTCGCCCTCGAGTATCATTTCCTTAAGGTATTTATAGGCATGCTCTCGAATCGATAAAAGATTGTTTTCCTCCCAGCTTATATCCATAAACTCCACCCGCTCATTTTTAAAGTTTTTTCCAAAATCCCAGGTTACGAGAGAAATACACCACCATAAATTAATGCACAAATAATGACTAGAGAAGGATGCATTTTTATTTTACTTAATGCAAAATAGCTGACCACTGCCAATAGCAGCAGGTGAAAAATACCACTATTTTCATAAGCGGTTAAAAAGAATTGATACGCCATTACAGCAAGTAAAATAGCAATAATCGGCTGTACTGACTTGGTCATAAGCGATACTTTGGGTGATCCTTTAAATAGATTCACAAATTTAAATAGTATAATGACTGCGAGTGCGGAAGGAAGAATTGTAGCTATAAGTGCGATAATCGAACCTAGAATCCCACCTACTTCATATCCAATATAGCCTCCCATTTTAGTAGCAATCGGTCCGGGTAAGGCATTACCAATCGCCAATACATCTCCAAACTCGGATAAACTCATCCAGTGATAATTGTTGACCACTTCATTTTGAATTAATGGAATGGTTGCAGGTCCGCCGCCATAACCCAATAAATTAGCAATAAAAAATGCCCAAAAGATATGCAAATAGATCATGAACTTTTTTCCTTTCTCTGAAGAAGCGCCGCAGCTGCAGCAGCTTTTTCTTTTCGGTCCGCTATAAAAAAGGCAGTAATAAGAAAGACCGCAATTAAGATTCCGGGATGCAATCCTAGGAACTGGACAAATATTAATGAAACGACCGACAATGAGAGCATGATTGGTAACCCCAAACCTTTACGGCCATTTTGGAAGAAACGGTAGGCCATCTCCAAGAGCATAAAACCAATGACAGGCGTAACCCCTTGAACCATCCCACTGACAATCGGTGATTCCTTAAATTTGTAAAGCACGCCCAATAATGCGATCATCGCAATAATAGATGGTAGAATGTGAGTTAGAATAGCTACGGTCGCCCCTAAATACCCCTTCACTTTATAACCAATATACGCCGCCATTTTGGTTGCAATCGGCCCTGGCAAGGTATTAGCTAATGCCAGTATTTCTACAAATTCATCCTCATTCATCCATTTGTATTTTTTGACAGCTTCAAATTCAATCAACGGTATTGTCGAGGGTCCACCGCCATAGCCAGTCACTCCTGTACGAGCAAATCCAATAGCTAACTCCAAATATGCTTTCAGTTGACTCTCCCCCTTTTTATACCAATATAACATTCTAACACTACTTTTTATAGAAACTGAGATTAAGATAGACCTCATTCTGCTAAAAAATGCGTTGAATGAGGTCCTGCTTTTATTATTTTTTTATATCAGCTACAGTGATTACTTCATGCCCGGCACTTTCTACATAGCTTTGCAATGCTTTCAAGGCTGCTGTTCCTACGGCCGTGTCTTGCTCGCCGTTCCCGCCGCTCACGCCAATTCCACCTATAACCTCACCATCGACAACAATGGGAAAACCTCCCACAAAAATGGCGAATTTCCCTGGAAGCATTTGTTGAATTCCAAAGGCTTCATTTCCGGGAAGTGCAGGTCCATTAGGCTCTTTGTTAAATAAATGCGTTGAGCGTTTATGGCCAGCAGCTGTGTATGCTTTCGCAATCGATATTTCCGGTCCAGTGATGCGTGCGCCATTCATACGTTCAAGCGCTAGCAGGTTGCCTCCATCATCGACAATAGCGATGGTTTCTAAAACATTGATCTCTTCCGACTTTTTCTTTGCTGCTTCAATCATTAACTTCGCTTCTTCTAGTTCTAATTTCAACACAGATTTCATTTTTGTTCTCCTTTAGATAATATATTATTTTAATAGCCCATATAGACAGTTTTTAATTGGGTAAAGAACTCTAGACCCACTCTTCCAGATTCACGGAAAGTGGAAGTACTTGATTTTTTCAGACCGCCAAATGGCGCATTCATTAAGTTTCCAGTCGTCGTACGGTTAACCTTAACCGTCCCGGCTTGGATATCCTTTGTAAATTGGTTAGCGATTTTGAGATTATTGGTAACAATTGATGCAGACAAACCGTACTCAACATCATTAGCAACAGCAATGGCTTCTTCATATGTATCTACTTCAATCACTGCCACTACCGGTCCAAAGATCTCTTCTTTCGCAATTCGCGAATTCGGTTTTACATTGGTGAAAATTGCAGGCTCAACAAAGTATCCTTTTTCGAATTCTCCGGTAAGGACTTGCTCCCCGCCGTAAACTAAATCTGCACCATCTTCTTTTCCAAATTCAATATACTTCAAGACATTTTTCAGTTGTTTTTCGTTAGCTAGCGGCCCAATTTTCACTCCTGCTTCGAAGCCATTTCCAATCTTTAGCGCACTAGTTTTTTGTACTAGCTTTTGAGTAAATTCCTCTTTCACTTCTTTTAAAACAATGACTCGACTTGTTCCGGTACATGCTTGCCCTGTTAAGGAATAGGCTCCATTTACAGTCAAAGTGGCTGCTAGATCGAGATCCGCATCATCCATAACAATTAACGGATTTTTCCCGCCAAGCTCCATTTGAGTGCGCGTTGTAAAAGAGGCCTTGCTATGAATATCTTCTCCGGCTGCGGTTGAACCTGTAAATGTGACGGCCCTAACTGCAGGATGGGTTACCAATAGATCACCCACGTCTGAAGCTTTGCCCGTTACAAAGTTAATCACACCTTTAGGAATTCCTGCCTTAGCTAATGCTTCGACTAGGCGGAATGCAATCAGTGGAGTATCTGAGGATGGTTTAAACACAACCGTATTCCCCGTAATTAAAGCGGGAGCTATTTTTCGGGCAGGAATCGAAAGTGGAAAGTTCCAAGGAGTGATGACACTTACTACTCCAAGCGCTTCTCTCTCCGTTGAAACTTTCATGTTTGCATCATCATTTGGAAAGGTTTCCCCCGTAAAGCTTTGTCCTTCTACAGCATAATAGCGGAGCGTTTGCGCTGAACGGATGACTTCATTCTTGGCATCCTCAACATGCTTGCCTTCTTCCCTTGTTAACTCTTCGGCCAAGGCGGCCACATTTTGTTCTAATATACTAGCAGCTTGATTTAAGATGGCCGCACGCTTAGAAGGGGCAGTTTGCGACCAACTAGGAAAAGCATTTTTGGCCGCTTCTATCGCAGTTTTTACATCCTGTCCATTCGAAGCCTGAAATTCCCCAACTACATCTTCAGTATTTGCAGGGTTCACACTAAAAAACGTCTTCTTACTCACCGACTCCTGCCATTCTCCATTAATATAATTATTAAATGTTTCTACTTTTGTAGTAATCACTACTATCACCTTTTTTCATTTATTAAGTTCCCTGTTTTTTATAAAAAAAGGGCCGTCACTTAAACCTTAAATTACAAGATTAATAGGACGGCCGGTAAAATTTTCTTATTACTTTGTTTCTACTAAAGCACCTAAATCTTGCTCACAGTATTCTCTCCAAAGACCATCCATGTACATACGGCGCATTTTTGCTCCTGTACGAACGACTTCTAAGCAACGTTGTTGTAATTCAGGTGTATCCGCGTGGTCTAGAACGATTTTGTAACCGCGCTCACCATGAATTTCATCTGACACAATGTGTAAGTCGAAGAATTCAATTTCTTCATCCGTAAATCCATACTGTTCACGAAGAGCAGGAGTTTGTTTACGGTAAATGTCAGGTACTTGTGATTCTAAGCCTACAACTAGAGCTGCGGTTGCTACGACGAAATTCTCACGCGCCGCTACTGCGAAACACCAGCTTTGAAGACCTAAAGTTGTTGGAGCCATATTGTTAGGGTCGATAATTCTTTCTGCAGTTGTACCACATGCTTCTGCAAAGCGAATTAATAAATCAGTGTGACGGTCTGCAGCGATTTCTTCTTCATACATATTTTGAAGAGTGAAATCTTTTGCAGATGCAAACTTTGGATCTGATGGAGTGTTGTGGTAAATATACGCTAGGTAATCTGCGAAGGGTCCTACATAATGGTAGTGATTTTCAGCCCATCTAGAAAAGTGCTTTCTTCCAAGTTTCCCTTCAGCCCATGCTACTGTAAATGGAGCCTTCTGGCTATGGTTACCTTTAATTGCTTCTTCTAATTGTTTGCGAAACTCATCTTTAGATAATAATTCTGTCAACTGAAATTCCTCCTCTAATTTTATGTAGGTACCCAATCCTAAATTGGTATTTGATATTTTGTATACCAAATTAGATTAAAAATAAAAAGATGATGGTCAACTTCTCATTCCAACCTTCTTTTATTTGGTGAATTTATCGATTTGGTATACCTTACGTTTATACTACCAATATATTGTTTATTTGTAAATAGAATTTTTAGAATTTTTTAAAGATTGTAATCGTTTCTTTTTAACTACTAAATTTTTTGATGCACATCTACTTTCAAATCTAATAATTTAGAGAGTTCATTCGATAGATTATCCAATGCTTCCTCAACGATCTGCTGGCCGATTTCCCAGCTAGCTTTGGTCGCATCCCCGATATTGCCGTTTTTTGTCATTTCTTCATAATAATAAAATCCTTGGATTGCTTTACCGGGACGAAGCTGCTTCCATCTTCCCTCTTCCTGAATATCTCCTTTTTCAAGGTTTTCAAGCCGGACAAGCTCAGGCGCTAAATAAAGTGCTTCGGAAACTTCCCGTTCACAGCTATGCCCAAATAATAGTGAAGTAACATTTTCTTTTATCGCCGTCTTGGCAGAGGCTGTTGTTTTAGCATAGTATATTTCTACGTCTAATTCGTTAGTTAACATCATGGAGGCCACATTTAGTGTCGATTGGTTACCACCATGTGAATTTAATAATAAAAATTTTCCAATTCCATGATGTTTCAAGGATGAAATGACATCCTTTAATATGGAAATTAACGTTGTGGGCTGCAAAGAAATTGTCCCCGGAAAATTTAGATGGTGTTGTGAAACACCCATATTAATAGTTGGTGCTACCATTGCATATGGAAACATCCGTTGCCCTAACTTTAGAGCCATTTTTTCAGCTAAGACCGCATCACAGCTTTCCACCATATGGGAACCATGTTGTTCATGAGCTCCAATCGGAATAATCGCAACTTGAACAGTTTTGAGTGACTCTTCTACTTCTTTCCAGGTCATAGCGGTTAAATCATAACATTCCATTCTATCTCACCTCTTTTTCATTTGTATTTTGTATACCATTAATCATTAAACAGAATCTTCTTTTAGGATTGAATAGCTGATTGTTTCTTCGGGGCTTGGATTGAAATATTTTCTTGAGAAATTTCAATATCCTCTTTTATCGTTAGTTGGCATGTTAAGCGGTATCCCTCATTAACTTTATCCCCAAGCATTTTTTCTTCTTTCCAATTCGGTGGCGATAATGACTCAGCTCCATTTACAACGATACATGTACATTTTGTACATCGTCCCATGCCGCAGCCATATTTTAATTTTGGTAGTTGACGGGTACCTGCTAATACTACTAAATTGGCATTATCTTTTACCTCTTGTTGAATTGTCGTTCCATCAACATGAAGGATTACTTTTGGCATATTGATTTCCCCTTTCTGTTTATTCTAAAAATTTTGATACTTTTCTGAAGTATACAATCTTTTTGTTAGAGAAGCAAACTAGAATTTTTAGTTGGATTGAAATTTTTCAAGTAAATCAACTAAACTACCAACAGTTGCAACAATAATTCAAATATTTAGAATATATCCTTGAACATTCTTACCTCATGAGATAAAATACACTTAAGTAGTTTGGTATACAATATTCTAAAGGAGTGTTCTACATGGGGAAATATATTGTCTTAACGAATAAAGATACTTTCCAAACGATTCTTGAAAATGATGGTTTAAAACCGATTGAAACCTACCATTTCTATTTCTTTGATAGTTTAAAAGCAAAGTACACCATTGCCGAAGTTCTTGATGAAACAATTAAAATTCAATTATTCGAAAACTATGAAGGAAAAGAGTATGTTAATCAAATTGCAGTCAAGTTTTTTGAAACGTTTGATACGATCGAAGCTGCCCGCGATGAATTAGCTGAAATTGTCAAGGCGTCTGGTAACAGTGAAGATTCCGTTAACTCTAAACTAGTTAAATCAGCTGAACAAGCAGTTTAGAGCAGCGCACCAAATGATTCCTTCCAAACAGCAAAAATCCGGAGAGATACCGCTTTCTCTCCGGATTTTATTCTTTATAATAAGAACAAAAGGCGCAAGCGCCCGTTCAGCGGCGTATGGNNATTTCCTATACAATAAAAAAACCACCACTTGGTAGTGGTGGTTGTAATAGAAAACTAAAACTTCAGTGTTTTTCTTAGTGATGCTAATTTTCTCTCAGCTTTTTCTTTAGCGCTTTTAGATCCAAATAGAAAGTTAAACATGTAAGTTCCCCCTATTTAATAAGTTATTTGATACTGTAATTGTATAATGGGATTAACAATAAAACAAGATTTTTGTATACCAAATACCAAAAAAAGTAGTTAATTATGGCTGATTTGTGTCCATTCAGAGCATTAATTATTGTTTTGGTATACAACTTAATATGTTAGGGTGGTGGATATGCTAAGATATATGTTTTTCTTCGTGATATTATTGTATTTAGTAAATGTGCTTTTTCCCGTCCTTCATCTAGGGGTCATCATCTCCTGTTTAAGTCTTGCCATTGTCCTTTTTACCATATTTCAAGCGAAGCGATTCGTTCAAGTTTTAGGGGGTACCTTTTTGCTGCTTGGAGTATTATTACTTTGGACAAGCGGGGCCTCCTGGCATCAATACATCCTTTCTTTCGGACCCATGCTGGACTTGCTTACCATGTTTACATTGATTCCAATTTTAGGGATTCCAATCAAATTAGGCAATTATAGCGGGGGGATACAAGCCCTCATTCAAAAAAGGGTAAAAACCTCTGGTCAACTTTATATAATCACGTCTGGCATTTCGTATTTTTTTAGTATTTTTATGAATCTTGCCACATTACCAATGACCTACTACTCCATTAGACCTGCTTTAGATGTCATTCCCGTTGAAAATAAAGACCGGTTTATGAGCAGGGCGATTACGCGTGGTTTTGCCATGCCCCTTCTTTGGGCACCTGTTACACCGATTGTCGGGATTGTCATCACGATGACAGGGGTAAGCTGGGTTTCGATTCTACCCTATGTGATACCTCTAAGCATCGTGGGTATAGGGGTCGATTGGTATATTGGTTCCCGAAAGGCAAATGTCATGATCCATAACAAAAAGGATCTACCTGCCCACGAAACGGCTGCCACAATCGAATTAACCGGTCAGATAAATCGTTCCAGTAGAGTCTTCCAAATTTTCCTGGCAATCATTATTTTTAATGTGATTATTTCTTTAGTAGAAACAAAGTTTCCTTATCCGTTTTTAATTTTAGTATCTTTGTTGGTTATTCCATTTTCGTTTTCATGGTCATTGTTATTAAAACAGGGTAAAGAGTTCGGTGCCCACTTGGTCAAGCATTTTCAAACATTCTCTGTAAGTATGAAGGATCAATTCTTCATTTTTTTATCTACAGGTTTCTTCATCTCAACGATTAACGTTTCCCATACGAATG
Organism: Bacillus sp. AFS006103; assembly: GCA_002559145.1. GTDB lineage: Bacteria > Bacillota > Bacilli > Bacillales > Cytobacillaceae > Neobacillus. Next base: position 35,697 of record NTXX01000008.1, on the reverse strand, counting down.
TGTGGCTGGATGCCTGGGTTAATAAGTTTATTAGTTTTGCTGGAATTGAGATTTTTTTAATATTAATGCCATTGATTCCGTTGGCTTTTGCCTTTTTAGGACTGCATCCTGCCGTATCATTAGCTTTAATGACAGAAGGGTTGAATCCGGAGGTTGTTGGGATATCACCACATATTCTAACAGTAGCGATGTTAGCCGGAGCGGTTTCAGCCTTCATGGTAGGCCCATATAATGCAACGTTAGGACTGATGTCAAACATCGTCAAGGAAAGTTCCTATAAAGTATCGAACTGGAATCTTCCGTTCGCCAGTATTTATATCGGCTTTGTCATGGTCTATCTATTTATTTTACAATTGTTTTTATCCTAATAAGAAATGCGGAAGCGCCCGTTTAGCAGCGTATGGACTGGAGCTCTTTGACTGAGATAAAGGAAACACGGAGAGCGTTAGCGAACCGATGTTGACTTATCGTAGGGAAAAGGGCGAAGTCCACTAGCCGCTGGGCGCTGGAGCTAGACAGTTATCTAAGTAAAAGACATAAGCTTATATTAATAGCTAAAGGTGTCAATCATTGGATTGACACCTTTTGTCATTTACTGGCTTGAAAGAGCATCACTTGAATTTTCTGCTTGGATCTCTTTGACAATTTCCTTAGCAAAATGCCCAAGGCTCCCCTCACTATACGAACGGATTACTTCAGGCGCTAGCGAGGTTAGCGCTCTTTTTAAGTATTCTGGTGATAAACCTCTTGTCACAAATTCAGTCTCTATGGCTATTGCTGTTTTTAAAGCAAAATAGGTTGCTAATTTATTTACTTCGGTTAAATACCTTTCACTATCTATCTTAACATTGCCAAGCACTTCGAAAAGCTCGTTAATTTTTGAAGGTAAGGCGGATTCAGAAATAAATAAACCATTTCCATGTTCCAATAAATCTTTCCAATGCCCCATATACTTCACACCGTGAATATTAATTTTTGGAAACTTACTCTTTAGATCTTCGGTGGGAATGTTTGTTGCCATATTAATGATAGTCGGTGAATGCTGCGTTTGATTTTGGAGTATGAATGTTGAGATAAATGGTACAACCTCCATTGCCGGCAGTGCTAAAATAAATACATCGACATTTCTTAATTCATTTTCTGTTAACAGTAAGCCATTTGGGAAGGATTCCAGAAAATGCTCGGCTTTTGTTTTGACTGGGTGGTAAACCCCGATTGCGATTCCCTTTTTAGCCCAATGAGTCATCAACGCCGTCCCTAATTTACCTATCCCTGCTAAACCGATCCTTTTGTTCATCTTGTATCCCCTCTCTTCATTTCAGATTATGACTTCTTCCTAAACAAATGAACCCATGTTTTCGGTTTTAAACTACAAATAATAAGGCTATCCCAAAAATCAGTTCGATGCTGACTTTTGGAATAGCCTATATAATAGCGACCCCTAATTTTTCTATCTAGTATACTTAATTGTTAAATTAAAAATTAACTGTTTCTTTACCATATGAAAACGGCCAAGAGAGTTGCAATGAAAAGCCCTGTTATAACTGGGAAGAAATTCTTTCGGGCCAGATCTAAGGGTGATATTTGTAAGAAGCCTGCAACGGCAACAAGAGATGACCAGGCAATCAGCGTACCTCCACCGCTCCAAACTGCACCCATTTGTCCAATAGCTGCAAGGACAGAAGGATCGATGTGACTTCCAGGTCCAATTGCTCCTGACAAAGCACCCGTTAACGGAAGTCCTGCAAACCCGGAGCCATCTAACCCGGTAATGATACCGACGATTAAGATACTAAATGCTGCAATAAATGGGCTGTGTGGAATATAATTTTGACCTGCTTGGATTAAATCAAATAGGAATCCCGGCTTCGCTGCATCTTCACCTAACGAGAGGATGGAAGCTGAAAAGTCACCACTTCCCATAAAGAAGTAACCAGCAATCGGAATGACGGGAGCCATAGCTCTAAAAGCGAATACAAATCCTTCCGTAATATGCTCACTGATTTTATCGAGCGCATGAATTCGATTAAAAGCAATGGTCGCCAAAACTAAGAGAATCGTAGCAACTCCACCAATAAAAGCTGCGCCGTCGCCACCCTCAAATCCAGATCCACCGCCAAATTTGGATTGAATCATAAAGATCATTACACCTAGCATCGCTAAAGGTACGATAAGCGCAAAGATTTTCCCCCATTTTTCTTTTACCTTGATAACTTCGGCAGTTTCTTCTACCGTAGCAGCAAGTTCTTCGCTAACTTGGAAGAATACTTTTTCATTGTTTATCTCATTAACAGATCTTTTCGTAATTGCTTTTCGATGTGTGGCATACACAATCGCAAGTGAAGTTATTCCCGTAATAAGAGAGAGAATGAAGGCTTTATCTGAAACTAAGGATTTATCAATTCCAGCGGCTTTTGCACTTAACATTGGGGCTACTTGCATAATATAGTCTGATGAAAGGGCCATACCTTGTCCTGCAATAACAATAACCATTGCTGAGGTCATGACCGGCAATCCGGCACTTACTGCCGCAGGTACTAATAATGCACAAATTAATGGAACAGCTGGGGTTGGCCAGAAGAAGAGCGAAATCACAAATGTCGTGACCATTAACACTAAATAAGAAACGTGGCCGTTCACCATTATTTTTTGGATTGGCACGACCATCCTTTTATCGGCGCCAAGATCCTTTAAGGAATTAAGAAGACCAATCATAATGGAAATGATTAGGAAAATGCTAAAAAGTTCCTTGGCAGCCACTAGGTTTGCATTAAAGACGGCTTGGAAACCTCCAATTACGCTCCCTTTATAAACAGCTGCCACAATAAAGGTTCCCACAATAAGTGGTAATACGACACCTTTTCTAAATAACATGATAATTATAACGGCTATAGTGACAACTAGATAAACCCAATGAGCTGCTGTTAATTCCATATTTCCCCTCCGTTGTTTTAAAATAGTTTAAAACGATTGTAGCGAAAGATTTCCTTTACATATGGGAAAAGATCGTGGGAGAGGAATAATCATTAGAAAATAATCTTTTTCATGGTGTAAATCCTCTACTTCAGATGTTCTTTTCTTAATTCCTAAATTGATAAACAATGCCAATATTCTTTATAAAATGAAGAAGATTATATTTTGCATACTGTAGATTGTATACCATGGTAGTAAAAAATATTGCGGAATTATTGAATACAACTGAATACTAAATTTAGTGAAACCTCCATTACCAGCTATTTTTCTACTTTCCTAAAGCTCTCCATCTACAAAATTACTGTTGAATGCGCTTTCAGATATCTTTTCTGAGTTTTATGTAGTTTGAATTTTAGGAATATTAAAATCACCCCTTCTTTCCACTATGAACACCTTGTTTACCTTAAGGTTGAAAATAATATACCATGATTCTTTTATCATTGCAAACTATTTTGAAAATTTTGAAGTTTTTTGATATTCAAGTTATTACTATTGCTTTTGTTAGACGAATCGGCTAAAATGTAGAAAATTAATGGTATACCATATACAAAATATTTTATATACATAGAATGATAGCTTTCTAGTTAATCGGATCTGTAAAATTTAATCAAGAGGAGAATGAAGATGCTTAGAGCTGGTATCATTGGCTATGGAACGCTGGGAAAGAGTATTAGCAAATTAATCGAGTCAGGACAAGCCGGAGATGTCATCCTTCAATCCATTTTGGTAAGGACCCCTCTTGGTCCGTTGGATTATTCACCCGCTCAATGTACAGTTACTACAAATGAAGATGTTTTTTTTACCCAAAATTTAGATATCATCATTGAGGCGGCCGGTCATCATGCCCTTCAATTATACGGGGAAAAAGCCCTCACCTCTGGACTTCATTTAATCATCCTGTCCGTCGGTGCTTTAGCGGATTTAGACTTTTATGAGAAATTACAGGCGACTGCGGCGAAATGCAAAAAACAAATGATAATCCCATCAGGAGCCATCGCAGGATTAGATCGTATCGCCGCAGGGGTGTTAGGTGATATAGATGAAATCACACTGATTACGCGAAAACCGCCAAAAAGTTGGTATGGGACAATTGCTGAGGAAAAGGTTGATTTAGGAACGATTACAGATCCTGTTTGTATCTTTGAGGGAAATGCTAGAAGTGCTGCAAAATTATTCCCTCAAAATGTGAATGTATCGGCGGCGTTAAGCCTCGCTGGAATCGGCTTTGAGGAGACAAAGGTTCAAGTTTATGTAGACCCAACAATTCAAATGAATACCCATACCATTGTAGCGAAGGGCTATTTCGGGCAAATGGAAACCACCATTCAAAACAATCCTTTTAAGGAGAATCCTAAATCTAGCCCGATTGTCGCCATGAGTGTAGCGAAAGTATTGCAAAACCTAACTTCATCTGTTGTGATTGGCGTTTAATGATTAGTTAACAGAAAAAGAGAAACTCTACATTGGGATGGAGTTTCTCTTTTTCTTACTTCTCTTTTTTTCCTAGTTTGACTGCCTCAATATACGCTTTTCGGGAATTTTCAATATGAATTTTCGTCAAATACTCGGCCATTTCAATTTCTTGATTGATAATAGCTTCCATAATTCGTAAGTGTTCTTCCATCGATTGGACAGCCCGGCCCGGGTTTTTATACCCTGTCTTGGCAAAGGCGCGAATATAGTCCGATAAACCGCTCAGCATGTCATACAGCTTTGTATTCTTCGCCGAACTGTATAAGAGGTGATTTAATTCACCATGCAAAGGAGTGAAATCAGTATCCTTCTGATTCTTTAAACAATCTTCCACCTTTTTACTATACTCAACAAATTTACTTTTGGTTTCATCGTCCAGCTTCTGAACAGCTAATTTGGCTGCCAAAACCTCAAGCGAAGAAAGAATTGTAAATACTTCAATGATTTCCTTCTCAGATATATCTGCGACAATAACACCTTTTCTTGGAACGGTTTTTACAAACCCTTGCGATTCTAATCTAAATAAGGCTTCACGAATAGGCGTTCTGCTAATATTTAATCGTTCGGCAAGTTCCCGTTCCACTAGACGATCCCCGGTTTTAAATTCACCTTCTAAAATAAGGTCTTTAATATGGATAAAGACCCTCTCACGTAAAGATATCAGATCTTCCTCGGCCCAATTATTCCCCACAATTTCTCCTTCTTTCCAGGTATACATTGTACCAATTATAACTCACACTATTTAAAAACTTCAAATTCTTTGGTCAGAATTTCCAATAGAAAAATAGGAGAAAGTAATCTTTCTTATCTACGGAAGTTTTCAACTGGTCTTTTGGAAGATGGTGCTTCCCTTTCTACAGCTGACGTAATCATCTTTGTCATAACTTCTGCGATCGTCATGACAGTAAATAACCTGGTATTATTTAAGGATTGTGCCGGCGACAGCGCATCAAGGTAATTAACCACTGCCTTCATATGGTATTCACCAACATGAGGAAGCTTTTTATTGACAGCGATGCCCGGAATCAATGAACCTTCTTTGAAAAAGATAAACCCAATTTGCCTCTCATCACCCAAACAAGCATCAATCCCCAAAATAAACGGATCATTGTGTGTTTGATTAATTTCCTTCAGAATCTTCTTGATATTTAAGGCGTGAACTGGTTTTTCTAAAGTTCCATATACAGGGTATGGGAGGTTATTTTCTATTAGCATTGTCCCCACGATGGGACCTAGGGAGTCTCCTGTTGAACGATCGGTACCCACACATAAAAAGACGATTTCCTTTGTAGTATTGCTAAGGACTTCTTTCAGGTTATTGACGAAATCATTAAACTCGGTTCCCTCTGTAGTCTCTTTCACAGAAAAGTAGCATGACCTTCCTGCCATATTATTCGTCTTTTTTCTGCTATCAAAAGGCCACATTAACATCAACCCTCTTCTCAAGTTGTAGTTCCCTATTTCTGTCCATTTGCGCACCGTCATGATCCCTACATTTCTCTCGAGAATAATAATTATATATACATCTATTTTATGATAACAATGATAAAACCTTCCATATACCTGCTTATAAAAATCACAGATAGGTACTACTTAGTTCACATTTTCGTAACAAAATAGTGCCTGACACCACAATTTTAACTTTTGACGAATTGGGTGTCAGGCACTATTTTTATTTATATTGACTTTCTATCAATTGAATCCTGTGATAAAGATCCTGATTTATGGGTGTTGCTATGCCGTATTGTTTAGCTAAGTGTAAGACTGTTCCGGCAAACAATTCCACTTCACTGGGGCGTCTGGCCTCGACATCTTGAGCCATCGACGGTTTTCCGTCTGGACTTAAGGTAGCCAATACACTCAACCAATAGTCTAGATCTGCTTCTGTAAGATGGACCCCTGCTTTTTCAGATAGCGCGATGACCTCTCTCATCGCTCCAATCATCATCTCTCTAGCTTTCCCTTCCTGCTGTACCTCTCCATAATTACTATCATAAACAGCTACGGTTTGATTGACCCCCACATTTAACATAAACTTCCCCCATTGTCGTTTCACCATATTTGTATCAATCTCATAGGGAAGTTGGACTTGATCAAAAAATTCCGCCACACTCTTTACCTTATCAGAAATCAAGCCCGGTTCTTGTTCTCCAAAACATAAGATTCCCATATGGTCATATATGAGTTGATTTCCCTCTTTAACGGCATCCATTCCTTGGGCAACACAATATAAAATTTTCTCATCACCATAAACCTGTCCAATGATCCTCTCGCTAGAAATCCCATTTAAAGCGGATAAAATAATCGTCTGTTCACCAACATGGTTCTTTACAGCTTGAATGGCGTCCTTTAATCCATTATATTTGACCGTAAAAATGAGTAAATCAGCTGGCTCACTTGGTTCATCAGGTGACAGATAATTGAAATTGCAATGTTCCCCGTTACAATAGACATGTTCTATTTCATATTTATTAATTCGTTCTCGGTCCGCAATGATACGTAAATCTGCTTTTGGCATTTTCTTTGAAAAATGATGTCCATAAAGAATACCTAATGCCCCTAAACCAATAATAGTTACCTTTTTTATCTCTCTCATAAAATCTATCCTTTCTTTTGAAGAGGCAAACTTTCTGCCTTTTTTAATTTCTACTATGTATCCTGCTCAAAATAATTTTACTACTTGTGAATTCATATTAAAATATAAAAACTCTGTTGATAGTTTTTCAACAGAGTTCCAAACAAGCTTAAAAATCGAGAAATTATATCCCACCACCATCATCATGAATGGTACTGTTTTCCTTGCGGATGGTTGCTGAGAGGCTTAGCGCTCCTACTGTTGCAATCAATGTACTAACTATGATGATAATATTATAAATATTAATTTTAACTAAGAGATTGATCAGGATATAAGAAATAACAAGTGAGGCTAACGGAGAAATAAGCCAAACTTTTAGTATTCTTTGAATTACTGATTTTTGCCAAATACCAAACCCTTTTTGTGAGGCACCTACACCTAAAATTCCACAGGTTGTAACTTGGGTCAGCGGAATTGGCAAACCAAACAGGGATGCCACAATTACGAGGGTTCCTCCCGTAAAGGAAACTGCACTTCCTTCCAGCAAAGACAACCTGGTAATTTTCTTTCCATTCGTTTCAAGCACCCTGCCCCCTAATAAAATGGCACCGATTGAAACGAATATACCGCCAATCCAGATTCCTTTTGTTGTGGAAATCATCCCGGCACCAACTAGCGGTCCAACGGCGTTTGCAACATTATTCATCCCGGCCGAAAAAGCTTCTAAACAGCCCCCTATGACAAGTAATATGGCCAGCCACTTTTTCCATTTCCCATTCTTCGTCAAAGCAACCCATCGTTTCTCAGCCATGGAAATGATTTTTCCAAGCAAAAACGTAATGAGAAAAGAGATAATTGGAACTAACACCCAAAATAAAACAATTATCATTAGGTTATTTATGTACAAACTTTTAAACGCAATCCCTGCTCCTACAATCGATCCAACAGTAACCTCACTGGTCGATAAGGGAATTCCTAATATATTTGCTATAAATAGGGTTAATGTCGCTCCTGCAAGGATTAGGACGACTAATTTTATACTTAGGAGATTGGAAGGAATAATTCCCTCTCCAATTGTTTTTACAACTTCTCCACCACCAAGTACAGCCCCAAGGAAGGCTGCAAAGGCCACTAACATCATTGCCAAGCGTTTACTCTTAATTGCGTCTGCACCATAGGCCGATCCCATCGATGCTGCCGTCCCACTTGCTCCAATATTCATGGCGAAGAAGAAAGCAATGATATAAGCAATAGACGTCCAAACCATGTATAACCTCTCCTTATGTAACTTCTCTATTAAGCTGTTAAACACGCATCCAATCTATCAGCTCATAATCCATACTATTCAGGTAGGAATAATTTAGTATGTTGTTAATTATACATTTCCAGATTCGATTAATCAATCCATTATTTCAAATGTCTTTGAATTTTCTAAAAAGTTTTTATCAGATGGTTCATAAATTCGCCTCGTCTTATTTTTAAGACATAAAAAAAGAGTCCGAAGACCCTTTTTTTCGAAGTTTATATTTTTCTAGCACAATCGATTAAAGTGATACTGTCTTAGAAGAGGTCATTAATGCAAATCCTTCGTACCCATTTTCTGCGATTTCATTACACTTTTGGCGATAAGCACCGACTCCACCTAAATAAATTAGGAATCCGCGTGGCTTACCCGGAATATTCGCACCAGTATACCATGAGTCCGTTTTTGTAAAGAGTGTCGATTCAGCTACTTCTCTGCAGTGCTTACTCCAAGCTTCTTCCGCCTCTACATTCGCCTCAATTGTTTCCAGTCCATGTTCACGCATATACTCGATACAATCAGAAATCCATTCTACATGCTGCTCAATTGAGACAGGCATGTTACTAAGTACAGAAGGACTTTCGGGACCAGTAATCATGAACATGTTTGGAAAGCCAGCGTTGGCGATGCCCAGGTAAGTCCTTGTCTGTGCTCCCCCTGCCCATTTCTCCTTCAATGACACCCCGTCTTTACCACGAATATCGATCTTAAGCAATGGTCCCGTCATGCCATCATATCCAGTCGCAAAAACAATCGTGTCCAGTTCATACTCCGCCTCCGTAGTCCGGAGCCCTTGTGGAGTAATCTCCTCAATAGCTGCCTTCTTCACATCGACCAAAGTGACGTTTTCTCGGTTATACGTTTCATAATAGTTAGTGTCAATGATTGGCCGTTTAGTGCCATAAAAATAGCTCGGTAAAAGATTTTGGGACACCTTAGGGTCTTTTACAATTTCACGGATTTTGGTGCGGACAAATTCAGCAACCGTTTCATTAGCTGCTTCATTGATCGTCACGTCATAATAGGCGGTGAAAAGTCCTAATCCACCTTTCTCCCACGCTTCTTCGTATACCCGCTTGCGCTCCTCCGGTGAAACCTCCAGCGCTGACTGAGTTGGTGGTATCACTGGCTGGCCACCTTGGGATTCACGCATTTGACGTTTAATCTCGCTGAAATTTTCTTTAGCCTGCCGGATATACTCCGGGTCGTACGGATGATTTCTCGCCGGGGCGCAATACTGTGGGGTTCGTTGGAAGACAGTTAAGTGCTCGGCCTCTTGCGCTATGACTGGAATGGCTTGCACGCCAGTCGAACCAGTTCCAATAATCCCGACCCGCTTCCCCTTGAAATCAACCTTTTCGTGTGGCCAGTGCCCAGTGTGGTACCACTCGCCCTTGAAATGATTAATTCCTTTAAAGTTTGGTACGTTGGAAGCAGAAAGACAGCCAACTCCTGTGATGAAGTACTTCGCAGTTACACTCGTCCCATCGTTTAAATAGACATGCCATTTATTATTCTCTTCATTATAATGTGCAGCTGTAACACGAGTCTTAAATTGGATGTCACGACGTAGATCAAACTTTGTTGCCACGAAATTTAGGTAACTTAGTATCTCGGGTTGCTCAGGATATCGAGAAGTCCAGGTCCATTCCTTATAGAGTTCTTCTGAAAAAGTGTAATTATAATAGATGCTTTCCGAGTCGCAGCGTGCTCCGGGATAACGATTCCAATACCATGTACCCCCGACACCTTCTCCCGCCTCGAAAACACGGACAGAGAAACCAGCCTCCCGAAGACGATGGAGGGTATACAACCCTGAAAAACCTGCCCCTATAACAATAGCGTCGTACTGATTTGCTTGTTTAGTAGATTTCAATATTCCTACCTCCCGCCTCTAAAATAATGGTTAAACCCTGCCGACCTTTTGGTCAACCTCACTTAAAAACTTAGCGAATCTAGAAATTGATGCCTTTATCCGTTCTGGAAAAACCGCCATATTTGTAAAATAACCATGAACTAAACCTGATTCGATAATCGTTTCAACCCTGACCCCTGCTTCTTTAAGACGCCCGGCATAAGCTAAACCCTCATCTCTCAGAACATCATTTTCTGCAGTAATAACGTAGGCTGGTGGTAGATTACTTAAATCCTCTGCCAATAATGGCGCTACATATTTATTTTTTGATTCCTCATCATTATTAATATAATAATTGCCAAACCATTTCATTAAATCTCTATCAAGGCCAAACCCTTGTTGAAACTCTTCATATGATTTAGTGTCATATCCCAGGGCTGTTACGGGATAAATGAGAACCTGGGCAGCAATGTCCGGTCCATTTTGTTCCTTCGCGATTAACGATACGACGGCAGATAGATTTCCACCCGCACTATCACCGCCAACCGCTAAGTTGGAAGCGTTTCCATTTATAGTCGCAGCATTTTCACTTACCCACTTTAATGCAGCATAGGAATCCTCAACAGGGATTGGGAATTTATATTCAGGTGAAAGTCTATAATCAACAGAAACCACTACTCTTCCTGTTTGCTTAGCGATCATTCTGCAGCTTGGATCTGCCGTCTCAAGATCCCCAATTACCCAGCCGCCGCCATGGTAATAGACAAACAGAGGAAATGGCCCTTGGCCTTCAGGTGTATAAATTCTTACCTTTATTTCAGCACCATCGGCAACAGGAATCATTCTGTCCTCCACCTTCGCAAGCGATGCCAGCTCTACCTCTACAGGAGGGGCTAATGCAAACATTTCTCTTACTGTTTGTGCGTCTAATGACTGAATTAATGGCATTTGGCTGAACATTTCTAAATAAGCTTTTGCTTGCGGGTCTAAATTGGCCAAAAAACATCTTCCTTTCCTAATTGGGAATTTTATAACTTTTAACGAAAAAGATTTTCCTAAAAGTCTATCTTAAGGTTACAATTTTTTGTATAATTTGAATATTCCCAATTTTAGACGTGCTATATCCCTATAAAGGAGATGATAATATGACATCTCAGTATACTTTACAGCATAGAATACAAAATTTAGAGGAAGCAACATGCCATGAAGAAAGATTATATAAAATTCTCGATGTTTTCATGGACTTCTACCCCGTTATGAATGCTTATTTATTCAGATATTCTCCTTTAGGGTTTCTTGGTGAAGGAATCATCTCATTATCATCTGCAGGAATGGTACATATTGGGGATATCCGGGATGATATCCGTTCCCTGCCGATCATTTCTTCAGCGATTAATGAAAAGAAAGCGAAGTATTGTTCAGGCATTGAGTATCTAAAGCAAACAAGTAGTAAATACATAACTTCTTCGAGTGTAAATTCACTTGTCGTTGTTCCTATTTGTTATCGGTCGGTTATTATTGGATATATTTGCTCCAATGAGTTTGTGAGAGAGGCTACGATTGATGAAAAACTGATTTCCTCATTAACCCTTTATGGCAAAGAAGTTGGAAAGTTTTTTGAGAAATTCGATAATGTGGAGGACCCACAAAATTTAAGTAAGCGGGAACTGGAAGTAATGAGAAGAATTGCTTGGGGGGAAAGTATAAAGGAAATGGCAGATTCAATGCAAATCAGTGAATTAACGGTGAAACAATACGTGAAAACGGCTATTAAAAAGCTAGGAGTCCAGAATCGCTCCCATGCGATCGGCGAACTTTTTCGTAGAGGAATTATTACGTAGTTTTTTGAAAGCGCCTTATTTATCACATATCCTCGGAGCAATAAGCACCCATTTTGGGTGCTTATCTTGTTCTATATCTCTTATAAAAGTGCACCTGCCACATTATAGCTGCTCAGATCTATTTCTGTTTTCCTACCTATTACATGTTTTGCCAGTTCCATACCAAGATATGGTCCACTCGTTAATCCTGATGCCCCTAAACCATTGGCTACATAGATTCCTTCGAATTGCGGCAACGCCCCAATTACAGGCAAAAAACCTGGGGTATACGGCCGAAAGCCGACTCTTGTTTCAAGATATGTGCATGCGGATAAACCTGGTGCCACTTCTAGCGCTTTGCTTAAAATCTCCAGGATCCCCCCTGCGGTTACTCGATTGTCAAAACCGGCTTCATTTTCATGTGTCGAACCCACAACGACGCGGCCGTTTTCAAAGGTAAGGATGTAATGATTTTGTTGAGGAATGACCACGGGCCATTGGCTGGTATCCGTCTTAGGCAATTCCAGGTGAATGATTTGTGCCTTTTGAGGTTTAACTAAAAACTCAACACCTAATGGCTGTAAAAGCTCTTTAGACCATGCCCCTCCGGTCACAATTACTAAATCTGCCAAATAGATTGAATCATCAATCTTCATGCCTTCTACTTTGTTTCCTTGTATAACTAGGGACGCATTCGCATTACGAAATGAAACACCATGCTTGATGGAGGTGCGAATTAGTGACTCTCGCAATGCCCTTCCATTTACACGTGCTCCTCCACTAACATAAACAGACCCATATACTTCAGATAACGGAGGAAAAAGCTGTTTGGTTTCAGACGGTGATAGAATGGCAATCTCACCTATTTCCGGGGCATCCTCGCGCCGTTTTCTCGCTCTTTCCGCCATTTGTTCGAGTTTATTCTGTTCTGTATGAAGACTGATCGCCCCAACCCGTTGATAGCCCGTATCTCTTTCGCCATCAGCTTCTAATTGAGCAATTAATTCCGGGTAGTAACGAGCACCGCCTTTGGCTAACTGATACCAAGCTTTGTTTCGACGCTGTGAGAGCCATGGACAAACAATCCCTGCCGCAGCATCAGTTGCCTGTCCGGGATCCATCCGATCAACTAATATTACCTCAGCACCAAACTTGGCAAGGTGATAAGCGGTTGAAGCACCTAGAATTCCTGCTCCGATCACGATCATTTTTTGCATAAAACACCTATTTCATTATTTTTAAAAAAAGGATTTGATAATTTCTTGTTCATTCTTGCAAACAGTACAAATATATTCTATCTCTAAAGCATCTTCACTTACTATGTGTTCTGTTTCTTTGCCACACTTATCACAATATAGATTTTTTGGGAATTCGATCATAACCAATATCACTCACTTTTCTATATAATGTTTAACCAACCATCAAGAATAATATCCCCGATGATAATGAAATGAACCAAAAACGGGTAAATTATCAATGAGCAATTTTTTATTGCTCAAAAAACTTCGTCGGGAGTGATGTATCATGGCTAGAAACAAACTATTGGTTCCTGAAGCAGATAATGCTTTAGATCAAATGAAAGAAGAGATTGCCAACGAGTTTGGAGTTCAACTTGGTGCTGATACGACCGCACGAGCAAATGGTTCAGTCGGAGGCGAAATGACCAAACGTCTGGTTGCTTATGCTGAACAAACCCTCAGGAATCATCAAAATCAATAACAGGTGATTCCAGCCAGAGGCTGTCCCAAAGTATTTTGGGACAGCCTTTTTCTCTTTAGGGTATACAAACACCTTTAATTTAAGTTTAAATAGAAAAAAGGGCAGTGGAGGAGGCACTCATGAAGTCAAAAACAGCAATTGTTACAGGATCTTCGAGCGGATTTGGTTTGTTAACAGCGATTGAATTGGCATTGAAAGGATTTACGGTCATTGCAACGATGAGAGAGGTAAACAAAGGAAAGCCGTTATTGGACCTTGCAAAAGAGAAACAGGTAGCAGATTTCATCCATGTCCTGCCGCTTGATGTGACGTCACAGGATTCCATTCGTCTTTTCCAAACATTGTTGGAAGAATACCCCACTATAGATGTGTTGGTAAACAATGCAGGCTTTGCATTGGGAGGTTTTAGCGAAGAGCTATCAGTAGAGGCTTATCGAAGTCAATTTGAAACTAACTTTTTCGGGTTGATTGCTGTCACCCAAGCAGTCCTACCATCCATGCGGGCAAAGAAACAAGGCAGGATTATCAATATGAGCAGTATTAGCGGGAGATTTGGATTCCCGGGTTTATCTGCCTATGTTGCATCCAAATACGCTCTGGAGGGCTATAGCGAAAGTTTACGATTGGAGCTAAAACCCTTTGGGATTGATGTTTCCTTAATTGAACCAGGATCCTATCAAACCAATATTTGGGCCAGTGTAGATGGAATGGAAGTCAATGGTGAGTCTCCATACTCAGCTTATATGGAAAACATTCTAAAAGAAATTGAAGGCGGCAAAGCCAGACATGGCAATCCAATTGAAGTTGCCAAACTGGCTGCGCAAATTGCTTCACAACCAAAAACACCCGAACTTAGGTATCCAATCGGGGCTGGTGTAAAGAATATGCTGACACTTAAAAGTTTTCTTCCCTGGAAGCTTTTAGAATCCATCATCATAAAAAAGCTAAAACCTTAATTATTACCGGCATCAATAATAACAAGCGTATTTTTTCGAGAAGCTTGTTTATCACGAATCCTTGTAAGTCTTTTCTCTTTTTCTTTTTCGTAGAAATAATGAACAAGGAAGTAGGAAAGGACGCCAAGGATAATTCCGAATATAGTCATTCCAATTAACACATGGACTCCCCCATGGAGGAGGCTGACAAGGCCATGAAAATCACCTTGCAATAGTCCCTCAACCGAAAATGGGGTCTTATGCCCGATTTGTCCGTTAAATGGATAAATGAGTTTACCGATTGTTTTTGCAAAAGGAAGAAGGAGTACCGGCAAAAAGGAAAATTTACCAATGACATTTCCGATGATAGCTGCAGGCAAGGAACCTTTAGACATTCGTACCATTGGTAAAAACACAATATAAATAAGGGATGCCGTCGAAAGTACGACCATCTCTAAACCAAAGCCAATTGCGAACCCCAACGATACTTTTTTGGCCCCACCTGGAGAACGCAACAGTTTGATAAAGTTCAACTTAAAAGCTCGTCCAATTCGTTGAAGAATATTATGTTTTTTGTGTTGTTTTATGCTCATAGGAGTACTCCCTTTTTAACAGATTTCCATCAACTGATTTCAAATAAAACGAGATTTCGGTTCAATATTACCATTATTATCATTATCATAACACTAAAAACAGAATAATTACGGTTTTAATTGTGAATTGTAAGCGAATTCACAATTTACCAAGGAGAAATTTTCCTCTAACTTCTTTTAACAAGATGAATGATTCTTATTATTCCTTATTTAATAAAAATAAGCCGTGAAAAGGTTAGAAGAATCACCCTTCACGGCCAAATATTATTGAGCAAATTGATCAATTTATAGTTTTTTCCTAAATGCTCTACTTTTCTTTAAGCAGTAGAGCCAATTCAGAATCAGTGTACCGATCTTTAATCCCCGGTTTGTTTTGAAAATAAGTGAAGATTTCATCATCTATGTAGTCTTTACTTAATCCCTTTATAATTGTTTTTAAATAGGCATGGGAAGGCTTAATCCATTCCACATCATTGATATCCCATGGGGTTGTAAATGTGTAAATTGGAAAGCCTCCTTCTTCTCCTAAAAATAATATATTCCCATACCAAGAATAGCGTAGGAATACTTTTGAACCTTTCCGTTGGACCTCATTTAAATCAATTTCAAAATCAATCCCATTATTCTCTTGTTTAACAACATCTAAAAACTGCTCGACAGTAATTAGATATTTTTTGCTGTAGGTCCTGTTCTCTTTGTCTTCTTGCAAACCGATAAAGGCTACTCCCTGTGCTTCCCATCTGGCTGCTTCTTTAGCAAAGTAAAGGGGCCGGTCTATTGTAAAAGTTGACTCATCCACAGGAAGAGAAGAATCCTTACAGCCTATCTCAACTTGGGAGGAACCCTCAGGTTGACCGCCTTTTATATAACATAGGAATCGTTCGGTATTAATATTGGAACCATAACTTGCATACCACACATATTGTTGGTTTTCACTCATTAATTTTCACCCTTTTTCTCATTTTCTTCCATTATTTTCTTTTTATTGTAACATTACTTGGATCATACGTCTTGGCATTTTTCCAATCTTCACCTTATTGTGGAAGGTTGAAAAATCCTATCAGCGGTAACCATAGAAAAATAACGATGGTGTTAAAGGAGGACAAGATGAAAGTATCTGATGTACTTGTTCGTTGTTTAGAAAACGAAGGTGTGGAATACGTGTTTGGAATTGTCGGCAAGGAGACACTTGATCTGGCTGATTCTCTATCCAAATCATCACAAATTCAATATGTGAATGTCAGGCACGAGCAAGGGGCTGCTTTTATGGCCGATGTTTATGGTAGATTGTCAAAGAAGGTTGGCGTTTGTTTATCAACGCTGGGTCCTGGAGCTACAAATTTGTTAACTGGAATTGCCAGTGCCCAGCTCGATCATTCACCAGTGGTGGCATTAATTGGTCAAGCAGGTGTAGAACGTCATCATCCCGAATCACATCAATATATAGATATTGCAAAAATGTTTGAGCCAACCACAAAGTGGAGCACTCAAATCAAAGAATCCGAGACTGTCCCTGCTATTATTCGGAAAGCATTCAGAGTAGCAAAAATAGAGAAACCTGGTGCGGTCGCTATTTCGTTACCCGAGAACTTTTCTGCTCAAATGATTCCTGGAAAGCCTTTGCCGGTAACAGCTATACCTGAAAGTGTCCCAGTTAATGAGGCACTCGAAGCAGCAATCACGCTTATAAAAAAATACTTGAAACCATTTATTATCATCGGAAACGGTATCATTAGGCAGGATGCAGTTCCAGAGGTGCTGACATTTATCGATACCATTCAATCTCCGGTTGCCCACAGTTTTATGGCAAAAGGTGTGCTTCCGAAGGAACATCCGCTGAATTTCTTTACGTTTGGATTTAATGAAAACGATGAAGTTTTACCAGGCATGGCAGAAGCAGATATACTGATTGTCATCGGCTTTGACTTTGTCGAGAAACTGCCGAAAAACTGGAATCAAAAGAAACTTCCGGTATTACATATTGATACCTTACCTGCCGAAATCAATGAATATTATCCATTCGGAGTTGAACTGATCGGGAACATTAAGATGACACTCCAAATGCTTAATCAATTGGAGCTCCCAAAGAAATCCTGGGTACCTTCCGACAAACTTAAGGAGCATATAAAGACCGCTTATCAAATCGATCAGGATCATGTGAACACCCACTCTCAACCCTTTACGATTGAGAATATTTTACATTGTATTGAAACGCTAACACCTGAAAATACGATTGTTATATCTGATGTCGGGTCCCATAAAGTTTCAATCGCGCGAACCTATCAGCCAAAAATGCCAGACCGGTTAATCATCTCTAACGGTCTCGCTTCAATGGGGATAGCCATACCGGGTGCCATAGGTGCAAAATTCGCCTGCCCTAAAGACCCTGTTATTTGTATTACTGGTGACGGTGGTGCCCTTATGAATTTTTCCGAACTAGAGACCGCCAAACGACTCGGGCTTTCTTTTATCGTTATTGTTTTAAATGACTCCATGTTAAAACTTGAGGTACAGCAAATGAACAAAAAGTTTGGCGATAACTACGGGGTCACCTTCAAGAACCCGGATTTTGTACAATTGGCGGCTAGTTTTGGAATTAGTGGAAAGCGAGCGAGCAATTCTTTTGAATTCGAAAACATACTTAAAGAAGCGTTGAAGTCTGAGGAGGAAATCGTCTTAATCGACGTGGCAATGGAAATTTGAATGGACGATCTCCATCAGAATAAGAAAATAGGCGCTGCTCCTAACACAGGAGTGATTTGGAAGGTTACCGGGTCAAAGTCTTATTTAACCTTTTAAATAAAATTAAGACGATATCAATCCAAATCCAATTATAAATGCACGAAAATAAAAAAATACTACCTGTTGTTAGAAAGGAGAAAGAAGTCGAAATAGTTGGTCCCAAGAGTGGGAATTTAACAACATTTAATAGGATCATTATACCGACGGTTAAAAATGCGGCCCCAGCAACGATGATGCTTATTCTCTTCTTAAAAAAATAGAAAGCGACACCAGTACCCACCCCTAACAAACCAGTTGTAAAGGGGAAGACAATTAATTCACTTGGCTGAAGAATTAGCAGCAATAGATTGGTAAGGAAATAGGCCATCAAGCCTAGCGGAAGGGAGAACATGGAACAGAAAAGAATCGGTGCAGTCGCAAAGGGGCTGATAAAATAACCTAGTACTGGCAAAAAACCACCTGCAGCTTGGAGAACAGCTGCAATGCATGCAAATAATGCGCATAATACCAGCCGTTTGGTTTTTGAATTTTTCTTGAAATCCGCATGTATGGATTTAACATTCTCTGAAATTGTCTTAAAAAAATACATCAGTTCCACCTCGGTCCTTGCATTTTCTACATTACAATATATTTGCCAGGTATAAGTGGTGGAACTGATGTGTTACTGATATTTACAAATGACAAGCCAAAATCTTATTTTTCTAAGAATCTCTGTAACGGTAATAAACTAGTAGTTTGCTAACTTCCTAATGATCTCTTCTGTTACTTCTTCTGTTGTATGTATTCCTCCAAGGTCCGGTGTTAAAATACCAGCACTTGTGACGCTTTCGATTGCAGTTAGTAATAAATTACCGAGTTCTTCTTCTCCAAAATGATCTAACATCATTTTGGCCGTCCAAATTTGACCAAGCGGATTTGCGATGCCTTTTCCGATAATATCAGGTGCAGACCCGTGTACAGGTTCAAACATCGAAGGATATTTTCCATTCACATTAATATTGGCAGCTGGCGCAACCCCGATACTACCCATAATTGCCGCACCTAAATCAGTTAGAATATCGCCAAAAAGATTACTAGCGACAATCACATCGAATTTATCGGGATGGGTAATAAAGAAGGCTGATAAGGCATCAATGTGCTGAGAATCTGTATCTACAGTTGGGTAATCTCTTGATACGTCTTTAAAAACCTCATCCCAGAAAGGCATCGAGTACACGATTCCATTTGACTTCGTTGCACTCGTTACATGCTGATTACGTTTTAATGCCAATTCAAAAGCATAGCGCATCGCACGTTCTGTTGCTTTTCTGGAGAAAATATTATTTTGTATAGCCAATTCGTCTTCGCCCTGATAGATTCTTCCGCCAACTGAACTATATTCTCCTTCACTATTTTCCCTAACGACTATTAAATCAAAGTCCTTTGGATTTATTAAAGGAGATTTTACTCCTTTTAGTACTTTCGCTGGCCTAATATTAATTACCTGTTCAAATTCTCGTCTAATTTTAATCAGAAGACCCCACAGAGAAACATGATCTGGAACAAGTTTGTCATTACCGACAGCCCCAAGAAAAATGCCGTCAAAATCTTTTAGTCTTTCTAGTCCATCTTCAGCCATCATCACACCATTTTCCAAATAATATTCACAGCCATACGGAAAATGGGTGAAGTCAAACTTCATGCCGCCATGGATATTTGAGATTGTATCCAACACTTTAATTGCAGCAGGTACCACTTCGTTCCCAATACCATCCCCAGGTATTGAGGCAATTTTTAAATTCTTCATTATTTGACCACCTTTACATAACATTGCTCATAATAGGGCATTTGCCTACCTATCAGTAGTTCACTCATAAATTCACCTTTTTCAATCTCATGAATAATTTAACATTTCATGATTATCATACCACTTTAATAAGAATAAAAAATACACTTCTTAAGAAAACCATTCGCTAAAAAGACCTTTAGCAACGCTAATGCTAGAGGCCTTTTTATGGTAAGTCAGCTAAACTACCTTTACTTTAAATACACTTGCAGATCCCGCCTTGTTCAGGCAAGCTCTAAGGCGATTTCCATCATCTGAGTGAAAGCATTTTGCCTTTCTTCAGGTGACGTTTGTTCATTTCTTAAAATATGATCACTTACCGTTAAAATGGTCAACGCATTAACCCCAGCATATGCTGCATTCATATAAAGTCCCGCGGTCTCCATTTCTACACAGAGAATCCCCATTTTACGCCACTTTTCAATCGCACTAGGGTCAGCATTGTAAAAAATATCACTCGAAAGAACATTTCCAACATGGACAGGAAAACCTTTTTCATCTACCCCTTTTTTCGCTTTTTCTAACAATGAAAACGAGGCAATATTGGAGTACTCTCCAGGGAGGTTGTATTGATGAACATAGCGGGAGTCCGTCGATGCCCCCATTGCCAGAACAATATCATACAAATTCATCTGGTCTTGGATTGCACCGCAAGTGCCGATTCGAATTAAATTTTTTACTCCAAAAACATGAATCAGCTCCCAGGAATAGAGGCTCATGCTTGGCATTCCCATGCCTGTACCCATTACCGATACTTTCTTTCCTTGATAAGATCCTGTGTATCCAAACATATTTCGAACTGAATTAAATTGGACCGGGTTGTCTAAATAAGTCTCAGCAATAAACTTTGCCCGTAACGGATCTCCCGGCAATAAAATCGTTTCGGCAATTTCTACTCCATTTGGCTTAATATGTGGTGTTTCTTTCAGTTCAATGTTACTCATACAATTCACTCCCTCTTAAGATATGTATCAAATGTATTTTCCCATAAGTTTACAGATTCATTCATAAAAACAACTACATCAGGGGTGATGTAGTTGCTTGTGAATATATTGCATCAGTTGTGGTGCCTGACACCCAATTTGGCTTTTGCTTCAATTCGGCGGCGATGCAAAATTGGCTCGGTGTATCCGTTTGGCTGATCATAGCCTTTAAAGACTAAGTCGCACGCCGCTTGGAAGGCAACAGATTGATCATAATCGATACCCATTGGGCGATAAGACGAGTCTCCTTCATTTTGACGGTCGACCACTTTCGCCATTCTCTTTAAGGTTTCCAATACTTGTTCCCGGGTACATATTCCATGGTGAAGCCAATTGGCGATATGCTGACTCGAAATCCTCAGCGTCGCACGGTCCTCCATTAAGCCTACGTGATTAATATCCGGTACTTTTGAACAGCCAACACCCATTTCCACCCAACGAACCACATATCCAAGGATGCCCTGGGCATTGTTATCCAGCTCTTGCTGAATTTCTTCTGCCGACCAGTCAGTATTTTCGGCCACAGGGATGGTTAAAATTTGCTCCCTTAAATCCTGGATATCCTTAACTAACTCCTCCTGCACCTTTGAAACATCTAATTGATGATAATGAAGCGCGTGCAGGGTAGCAGCCGTTGGTGAAGGAACCCATGCCGTTGTACCGCCAGCTTGCAAGTGACCGATCTTTTGCTTAAGCATCTCTGCCATTAGATCCGGCATTGCCCACATCCCTTTACCAATCTGGGCACGGCCTTTTAGACCAGTGGATAGTCCAACAAACACATTTGATTTTTCATAGCTTTGCAGCCAGGTTGAAAACTTCATTTCATTTTTGCGAATCACCGCACCGATTTCCATAGACGTATGGATTTCATCCCCCGTTCGGTCCAAGAAGCCCGTATTAATGAATACGATACGTTCCTTCACTTCACCTATGCAATTCTTCAGATTCAACGACGTCCGGCGTTCTTCATCCATAACACCAATCTTTAGGGTATTCCGCTCAAGTCCTAGCATATCTTCGACACGATTGAACGTTTCGTTTGCAAACGCCGCTTCCTCAGACCCATGCATCTTTGGCTTAACAATATATATCGATCCTTTAGAGGAGTTTTGATATTTTCCGTTTGCCATAAGAGAGTGCTTAGCAATCAAACTAGTAAACACCGTATCCATTAACCCTTCAGGGACCTCATTTCCATCCTTATCAAGAATTGCATGATTCTTCATTAGATGTCCGACAATACGGATAAACATGAGAGATCGTCCTTTTAAGGTAAACTCACCACCTGAAGGGGCAGCATATTTTCTGTCAGGCTGGAGAGCTCTCGTGATCGTCTTTCCGTTCTTTGTAAAAGCAGCCGTCAGGTCCCCCTTCATCAAACCAAGCCAATTGGAATAAACAAGCACCTTGTCCTCGGCATCCACAGCGGCAACGGAATCCTCACAGTCCATAATCGTAGTTAAGGCCGACTCTATGAAAATATCTTTAACGCCCGCCAAATCTGTTTTACCAATCGGATGGCTGCGGTCAATTTGGATTTCAAAATAATTCCCGTTATTTTTCATCAAAATGGCGGAAGGCTCTTCCGGATTCCCTTGATATCCAATTAATTTGGATCCATCCTTAAGTTCTCCCGTTGCGCCGTTAAGAAGCAAAACTACTAATTTCCCATTAACAATTTGGTATTTGCAAGCATCCTGATGGGAAGATTGTTTTAGAGGTACAGCTTGATCAAGAAATTCCCTTCCATAGGCTATGACTAGTTCCCCTCGTTTTGGATTATAGGCTCCAATTCGATTTGCCCCATTGTCTTCACTGATTGCATCCGTGCCATATAACGCATCATAAAGGCTTCCCCAACGGGCATTTGCTGCATTTAGAGCATAACGGGCATTATCGACTGGAACGACGAGCTGCGGCCCAGCTTTTAAGGCTACTTCTTCATCAACATTTTCCGTACTTATTTGAAAATCAGCAGATTCCCGCTCTAAATAACCAATTTCCTTTAAAAAAGATTGATAATTTTCAAAGTCAAAGGTTTTATTTATCCTGTGCCAGGCATTGATTTGTTGTTGAATATCATCCCTACGAGCTAGCAGCTTATTATTTTTCGGTGTTAAGTCATCAAAAAGTGTCTCAAAATCAGCCCAAAACTTCTCACGGTCTAAGCCAGTCCCAGGCAGTGCATCTTCGTTAATAAAATGATAAAGTACATCCGCTACTTGAAGATTACCCATTTTTACATAGTTTGACATCCGTTAATTCCCCCTTATGTAGCTTAAACTTTTACACCTACGAAAACCTACTAATCTCCGAACCTCTTACACCTGCCTCTCGTAATTGGTTGGTCAATGACACCATTTTTTTAAAAATATGAAGCGCTTCCTTTATTATACAATACTTAACACGAGAAAAAACCTTGCAGTTTGCAAAGTTACATTTAAAATCTGATAAAATTACAGGCAGCAACCGCTGCCAATAGAATTCATCCCATCAAAAAAAATTACTCTGCCGAAAGAATTCTGATTTCATTTTCCGCCTCAACCATCCTTCCAAATTTATAGCCTTCAATAAGTACATGACGCTCATGTTCACTTAGTCGACGCTTCCATTTCGTTTCTAAAAAATAGATGACTTCGTTATAGTAAATTTCTGGGTATTCAAACGGGTTATTCATAAATAAGTCTCCTTCCTTATCTTAATCGCCCTCTATTTATCATTCTTGACAAATTGCAGAGAAATTAAAAATAAGATTTTTATCAACAAATTTAGCTATCAACTTCATTAGAATGAATCTAACCACCGTTCGTGTGTATTACTCATCGCCTTGGCATGCCGTGGCATCCTTTCAAAATATATTTATGCACACCCGCTAATCGAAGTTCCCAGTGTCCAAGCCAAAACAGGCGGATTGCTTATGTATTATGGCGGTGACGCAACTGTCCTAATTTTGATCAGCATTCATTGTTATCAATGGTACAGAGGCACGCGGCCGCGAACAATTGTGGTTATTAAGGAACTTAGTAAATAAAAAACTGTCCCAAGTAAATTCTTGTGACAGCCTTTGTATGTTTATGTATCGTTCTCGTCGCTTAAGCTAGTTAAATAATAAGTTACTAACTCCGAATATCCCTTCATTTCTTCTTTCCCCTTTTCTGTTATCACATAGGTACCTCGTTTGATTCTTTCAAACCAACCATAATAGTTTTTTGTAAGAATCGATGAAGTATTTTTTCCTGATCCTAATTGAATTAACATCCTCGGGGCTAAAGGGCCTAAATTTTCGAGATAACAGGCAATTTGGATACAATTCTCTTTATATGCCGTCATAATCTTCGTCCGATTACTCCCGCCAATATTATAATCCGCACTGCGACCATTAATTTCCTTCAGAATAGAATCGCGCTTACGTTTGTTTTTCCTGCGCTGAAATGGAGTGGGCTCAAAAATAATTTCAGCTCTTCCACTTTTCCCTGGGCTTGAGACGACGATTAATCCAAGCTCCAGCCTGCGAATTAAATGGATTTTATCCGACCATTGTTTCGAATTCAAACGATGCTTTGGTTTCGGAATCGCCACATACACCTTATCCGTAATCCGCTGGCGTTTTGCCGCTTGCATCAATAAATCAACAGTTAAGTTTAGCTTTAATTCGATAACAACTAACTCCTCATCCCTCAGTGCAACAATATCACAGTCTTTCACTTCACCGTAAACCTCATATCCTTCTTGGACAAAATGGGTCTGAATAGGTTTATATAAATCTATCTCTAGGAGCTTTTTTGTTTCCTTCATGCGTTATCACCATCCCAATGCAGACCCTATAGAATCGAATCATCCCACCATCTAGATGGAATTTTCAGACGGGAGTGCAACAATCACCCAAAATTACTCAATGTCCTGTTTTTCCCAATATTCATTGATCATTTCTTGAAAAATTTCATTCAAACTTTTCTTTTTTTGTTTTTTTATCCATTCTATCTGATTAATTGGCAGATTTAGTTTGATACTAACATCCTCATGAGGCATTTCGACTTTTCTTATCTCTTCTATTGTAATGCCATCTTCGATATTCGGAAACCAGGAATCATTTTCGCTAACCCGATCGAAATCAGCGTATTCTTGGATATCATCGAGGTCACAGAATAAATTAAGTTGTGGCAATCCGCCCGAGAGAATTTTTACATGCATAATCGAATGGATGATTCTACCATCTTCTAATTCTATCTCGACGATTAAGTTGTCCACCGTCTTATATTTTTTTACTACAACCTCACTAACAATCAGATCCAATTCTAAGGTAAAGCCCAAACTCGATTCAAAAATGTAGACCGCGTTTCTAAACACATGGATACTCTCACCATCGATTGTGACTGATTTTACAACTGCCATAACCCTTTCCTCCATACACTTGTTTCAATTATAAAATGCCTTTATTAATAAGTTCCTATTGATCTTCACTCTTTAAATTTACCATAGAAATGGAGAGACAGTTGTATTTTTCATTAAACTTTTACTCGTCAATAATTTTTATGACTATAGGGAATATTAGAAGAGGCTAAATAACGAAAAGAGGTGGACGAGACATTGAATCAAGATAATACAATTGATCCGAACCAGTTGCCTAAGTTCAATAGTCATGAAGAAGCAAGAGAATGGTTTAAAGGGCAATTTGGTGATCGCTTTTTATTAAGAATGACAGATATGAAAGATGGAAGAAGAGTAAATTTCTATCATCTCGTAAAGGATCCTGAGGTGTACAAGCCCTACATGGAGAGCTTTGCCAGCGTAGTTACGCATGAAATCACCAACATGGACGTCTTTAAAAGCTATACTACTATCGAGATTGATGAAAATGGAAATGTTGAAATCAAGGACTAATACGAATTCGTTCGAGTCTGGTCCCTGGAGCGTTTAATCAAAAAGTTTGGCAAACAAAAGGCTGCTTCTATGTTGTTCCTTTAACAACCTTTAGAATCAGCCTTTAAGTCACCTATTTTTTATTTACACCTTCTGCACAAACAAATAAATCACGATAATAGTTTTGGACCTGAATGATCGAGATATTATGATCCCTAAGTAAGTCGATGGTATTCCTATTTAAACAGCAACCATCACAGATTTTTTTCCAGGTTGGAGTAAGCCAGTCCTGTAGCGAAGATAGAAATCTATTTTGCATTTGAACATGCTCAAAAAGAAGAATTTTCCCATTCGATTTACATACTCGTTTAATTTCTAAGATTGCTTTTTCCGGATTTGGAATCGTACAAAATACAAGTGTTGCTATAACGGTATCGAAAGTATCCGCAGCAAAAGGCAGCTCTTCTGCACTTGCCTGAACTATGTCAATTGGGACACATGCTTGCTTTTGTTTTAATAAAGATTGCTCTATCATGTGCTTACTTGGCTCTATCGCAGTTACTTTTACTGCTTCCTCATATAAAGGAAAATTTATTCCAGTACCCGATCCTAATTCAAGGACATTACCGGTTGCCTTAGAAAGAAGTTCCATCCGAATCCTCTTAAACTTCTTTTTTTCCAACGGATTCATAAAAAAATCGTACCAATTGGCAAATAAACGACTCAAATTCTCCACTCCATATTTCTAAAATAGTTTACATAACATTTTTATATTAAACTTATTTCAATATCCACCTATCGCTTCTGACAAAATATTGTTTGTATACTTTCCTGTTCATTTTCATCAAAAAAGAGAACATCCCAATCATTAAATTCATCCAACAACTCTTTTGGATTAAGTTTATATTGATTAGATACACCCTGAATCTCCGTATTCGGTGATTGAAAGAAGGTTTCCATAAAAAAATATCCTTCCTCTTTAATTAGGCTCTTCACCTTTGGAAAAAGCGAACGGTCAAGATAATAGGAAATGACCACTAAATCGAAATTTTGATTGACCCAGAATGGATTATTCAATTCTGTTAGGTCACATACCTGGGCTTGAATCTTAAGATGGTCCTGGTCTGCCTGATCTCTAATATAGGAAATTGCCACATCCGAAATATCAACAGCGTGAACTTGATAGTTCATTCGCGCTAGGAACAAACTGTTCCCCCCGAGTCCACACGCTAGATCAAGAGCGGTTCCGCCTTTAAGATAAGCTGACAGGTTTTTTAATCGGGGGTTTGGTACAGGTACCTTCAGATCATTCATGCGTTCTTTATATTTTGTATTCCATTTACTTTTACTGTCCACTTGACTACCCCTCATAATAGCTTTCTACAAAATCGATAGGATGTATTACTCACTTAAAACCTACAACATCCAGTTGGAAATGTCTATTTTGATCTCATTTCATTGATAACCGTTGTGACAAAAATTGGTTCGAATAGGCATCATTCAAAATCATCTTTATACCAACTTATGTGCGTACCACTTTTTCCCTTTGAAGCGCAAGTAAAAGATCAGTCCTCGACAGCCCCATTCTATAATCATTGCTACCCAAACACCAATAATCCCAAACCCTAAGGTAATTCCTAAAAAATATCCAAGGACTACCCTTAACAACCACATCGATAACAGCGAGGCAATCGAAGTAAAGTTCGAATCTCCTGCTGCTCTTAATGCTGCTGGCATAATAAAGCTTGGGGACCATAAGAACGGCTGCGCAATCGCTCCTATTATAATTAGAGTAAAAATAGTGGGCACAATTTCAGCCGGCGGGTTAAACATCTTAATCAGTAATGGAAAAATCGGTATTAATAAGCCGGTTGTAATAACAAAATAAATCGAGGAAAGTCCAATCAAGGATTTAGTAAATTTCCTTGCATCCCCCATGTTTCGTTGACCAATACTCTGGCCCACAATGGTTACACTGGCAATCCCTAGAGCATTAGGCCCTATTTGAAATACCATCATGATCGAATTACAAATGGCATAGACTGTCAGCGCTAATGTTCCTAATTGGACAATAAAGGTTTGTGTTAGCAGTTTTCCACCATTAAAAAAGATCTGTTCTGCCGCGAAGGGAAGACCGATATACATCACCTTTTTTAGAATAGAAAAATCGATGTGCAAGGCTTTTTTGATTTGGAAACGGATGGTCTCATTGTACCTCAATATATAGATTAACGAAGCCGCCATCCCCAAAATTCTCGCTATAATAGTAGCGATGACAAGTCCTTTTACACCCATATCAAAGACGATAATTAGCAGAACATTCAGTCCTGTATTGGTTAAATTCATTAATAAGGATAAATTCAAGACCGGTTTAGTTTCTCCTACTCCTCTTAATGCACCACTCACAGCTTGAAAGATCGCAATCAATGGATAAGAAATACAACTGCCAATGAGATAGACTTTTGCATTTTCAAATACAGCGGCTTCTGCTTGACCGAATAAAAGGTTAAGGATTGACGTATGAAAAATAATGACGAGCACACTAATCAAGACTGAAAAAATGGTAACCGCAGAAATGGCTTGCGTGGCGGTTTTGGAAACCATCCCTAAATTCCCGCTGCCTTTATATTGCGCTACCATAACAGTGCCGCCTGTGGCTACGGCAATAAATACATTGACCAGGAAAATATTCAATGAATCTACCATACTAACCGCACTGACCGCAGCAACTCCAGCAGAACTTATCATCGCCGTATTTAATAAGCTCATAACTATTAAAAACGCCTGGTCTACAAATATTGGCAGAATAATAGCAAACATTTGCTTGTAATCTATAGATTCCCCGGTAAAATATTTATCTAACAAAGAATTAGTTTTACGACTTAATTTGAGGGATTTAATATTCATACACAACACTTCTTCAAATTTATTTGTTTGTCTTAATTTAACATGAATATAAAATTAATATCGTTTATTATATCACTAATCCGCGTAGGAGCCACGGTTATGCTTCATAACAACCGATGGATACAGACCTAAAAAAATCACCAATCGAAGGGATTTGCGACTGAAAATGGCATCATACCCTCTCTTTGCCTTTTTGGATTAAACCGTTTGGGCTCAGTCGTCATTTTTTATGATAAACTAGCAATATTATATAAATTGAGGATGATGA
Organism: Bacillus sp. AFS006103; assembly: GCA_002559145.1. Classification (GTDB taxonomy): domain Bacteria; phylum Bacillota; class Bacilli; order Bacillales; family Cytobacillaceae; genus Neobacillus. The sequence continues at coordinate 6,863 of NTXX01000008.1, read as the reverse complement.
ATTTTGAATAATAGAATTGCTTTATCTTGGAGTGGTGGGAAGGATTGTTGTATGGCCCTTGATACCCTAGTATCACAGGGATTTGAAGTGGTTTGCTTGGTTACAACTGTTCCCCAAGAGCTTGGACGCACGTTTGGACATGGTGAGCGAATGGAAATGATTAAACTACAAGGCGAGGCTCTAAACATCCCTGTTCATTTTATCGAATGTTCATACGAAAACTATACAAGTCAATTTATCAAAGCAGCAGAATACTTGAAAAATCAATTGAATGTAAGGGGAATTGCGTACGGGGATCTATATTTAGACGAGCATCGGGAATGGGGAGAAAAAGTAGCAGCCGCTGCAGATGTCGAGGCCTTGTATCCATTATGGATGAAAAAAGAAGAAGCACTACAATCTCTAGGTAAGTTTGTCCAATCCGGTTATGAAGCAATCGTAATTCGAGTCAGGGAAGATCTACTAGATGAAACCTGGCTGGGAAGAATCATCGATGAAACGTTCCTTCAAGATGTCCAAAAGACTACTATTTGTCCGATGGGAGAAGCGGGTGAATTTCATACTTTTGTCTATGATGGACCATTATTTTCAAAAAAAATCCATTTGGAACATGGGGAATTAATCCAGCTGGAAACGACAAAGAAACTAGAATTTACTAGTTATCGTCTCATTAAAAAAGACCAATATTTGGGTTAAAAGTATGATTGAGGCCCCTTTAGTAACTTAAAAATTTTTAATTTATTGGTGTACTTTGATTTGATAAATAGGAAGTTAACTCCTAATACTAATTGGAGATCCTCGATTTAATTTAAAAATACGAAACATAAAGGTGCTATCCATGAAAAAATATACACAAATATTCCAGGGGACTGCTTTTTCCAGCAAGTCACCAAAAGAAATCCAACTATTAATAGATCATCTTTTCTGCATTAATGAGAACGGAATGATTGAAAAAGTGGTTTCCCCAGAAGAGGTTGAATACCAGCCTATATTAGATGCATATCAAAAGGAAGCGAACTTTCATCACTTAGCTGAAGGTCAATATTTCTTACCTGGTTTTGTCGATTTACATGTACATGCTCCGCAATGGGCTCAGTCTGGGACGGCATTAGATATTCCACTCTATGATTGGTTAAATACCTATACCTTCCCTCTTGAGTCGAAATTTTCGGATTTAGATTTTGCGAAAGATGTCTACGAAGATGTCGTAAGAACCTTACTCTCAAATGGAACAACTACGGCACTTTATTTCGCCACTGTACATAAAGAAGCAAGTTTATTACTAGCAGAAATTTGCGCTGAAAAAGGGCAGCGCGGTCTAGTCGGAAAGGTTGTGATGGATAATCCTGAACAAAATCCAGATTATTATCGTGATGCAGATACAAAAACAGCCTTAGCTGACACAGAGGAATTTATTTTAGCTGTAAATAAATTAGCGAAGAGTGCGAAACAGGGGGTATATCCTGTCGTAACCCCACGTTTTATTCCTAGTTGTACGGATGATGCGTTAAAAGGGTTGGGAGAATTAGCTGAAAAATACGATACGTATGTTCAATCACACTGTAGTGAAAGTGATTGGGAGCATGGATATGTTAAGAATCGCTTCGGTAAGAATGATGCGTTTGCTTTACAAGAATTTGGTTTATTAGGCGAAAAGTCGGTTATGGCGCATTGTAATTTCTTAGATGATGCAGACGCCGATTTATTTGCTGCCACAGGTACTGCAGTGTGCCATTGTCCCATCTCTAATGCTTACTTTGCCAATAGTGTCATACCTATCGCACATTTGCATTCCAAAGGAGTTGAAATTGGATTAGGTACCGACATTTCTGGCGGTTTTTCACCCAGCATTTTTGATAATGTTAGACAAGCAGTGATTGTCGCTAGAATGTTAGAGGATGGTGTAAACAGCACTCTTCCTGCAGAGGAACGCGGTGTAGCTAATTCACGCATCACCATAAATGAAGCTTTCTTTTTCGCAACAGCTGGCGGCGGAGTTAGTTTAAATTTGCCGATCGGCCGCTTGGAGGAAAACTATGCCTGGGATATACAAATCATTGATACGTCAGTTCCAAACGCAAAACTCCCTCTTTATCATGCAAATGAAGATTTATTTGATATCTTCCAAAAGATTATATATCTCGCTCGACCAGAAAACATTCGTGAAGTTTGGGTACAAGGAGTAAAGGTTCATTCTCGTTAATAATTTTGTCTATAGGCAATACTCATTCAATAGGAAGCTGCCAATTAAACATCCCATTAACCAAAAGAGAGAGAATCAGCTTTATACTGATTCTCTCTCTTTTTTTAAGCAAAAATTTTTATAAAACTCTTTTCAATTTATTGCTCTACATATTTTTTAAAGTTATCTAAAATCGCCTGCCAGCCAGCTTGTTGCATCTCAACTGGATTAGAGGTTTCCGCATCGAAAGTTTCGATTACCTCGGTTTCGTTTCCATGAGCTTTAAAAGTAATCGTAACTTTTCTTCCATCCCCCATGGTATAAGAAATTAGCTCATTTAATTTCACTTCATCATAAATCCCGCCAAAATCAAAGCCAAAACTTCCATCCTTTGCTTCCATTCTGGTAAGGAATTTTCCGCCAACCGTTAAATCATTTTCAGCAATGGGAGTGTGCCAATCATCTGAAGCATTGTTCCATTTGGTGATATGTTTGGGCTCGGTCCAATATTCCCAGATTTTTTCTACTGGAGCATTAACTGTCGCTTTTACCGTTACTTTTACATTATTACCTGTGGTCATTTTATTTACCGCCTCTCATCATTCACTTAGTTTAATACGTAGATAGTATTTTTCATCATGGTGTAACATACCTAATAATATCTTATCAACTCTTCACTGCAGACGCAATAAACCATCATGGGTAAAGGAACAATGATAAAGCCAGGATGAAGTTTTCATCCTGGCTTTATAGTGGTGCCTGACACCGTTTTATGACACCATTTTAATCCTTGTTTATTCAGTGGCTCTTGGACTGCTTTCAAAGCCGCCTTTTTTATGGGAACCATCACAGAACGGCTTTTTGTTAGAAAGTCCGCAACGGCATAGATACACTTTTGCCTTCTTCGGATACTCCTTTCCATCTGCATCGAAGATCTGAAAATCACCACTTATCTGCAATGGACCATTATCGTTAATTTTAATTTGATTATCCATTTTTATCATATCTCCTTTAATTTTTTATTAATGAAAAAAATTCAGAACGTAAACTTTGATTTGTTTCAAATACCCCATGAATGCTGGTGGTAGTGGTAAATGTGGTTGATTTTTTCGTTCCTCTGCTGCACATACACATATGCTTTGCTTCAACTACTACCATGGTTCCTTCCGGCTTCAAAACCTCTTCCATAGCCGCTGCAATCTGCGATGTAAGTCTCTCTTGCACCTGAAATCTTTTCGCATACCCGTCAACCATTCGACCAATTTTCGATAAGCCTGTGATTTTATCATTAGGGATGTAACCTACGTGAGCAACGCCAAAAAACGGAGCGAAATGATGTTCACACATTGAAAAGAACTCAATCTCCTTAACTAGAATCAGACCCTTATGCTGAATATCAAACGTCTTTTCGAGGTGAAGTTTGGGGTCCTCATGATAGCCTTCGGTATATTCGAGGAATGCTTTAAGTACCCTAAACGGAGTGTCTTGTAGTCCATCTCGATCAGGGTCATCTCCACAAAGCTTAATTAATTGTCTAATCGCCGTTTGAAAAAATTAACATCCATTAAATTCCGATGGTTCTCCTCTGCATGGGGTTTAAACAAGCTTGGGAACTTCTTAGATAATAAAAGATATTGATCACTTGTCATTACACATCATTCCTTTGGCATGATATTGGAGGGGTGATCCTCGATGATTAAACAAGGGGTGTTATCATCTACCTGCTCGTTTTGTTGAATTCGAAATGTACAGCAACCATCACCATTCTGAAAGCGTTGTTCTCTTTGCACCTTACAACCAAGCAATTGAGTCAGAACGGAAACAGTCACACTGCACAAGATAGGACGCTTAAGTGCAACATTATGAAAAGGACAATTCCGCTCAATTAGGTAATTATCATTACCTTTTTTGACTACTTCCATATATGAGTCATCTTTTGCATAAAAATCCTTAAGCACCGTTAATCTTTCAGCGATGCCAAGACCTTGCAATTTCGGCTTCCATTCACGAACTCTATCTTCAATCATCGCGGTAAGCACATCTTTAAGTGCATTTTCACCGAGATGACTGACCAAGGTGTCAAAAACTTCAATCGTTAAGTGATCATAGTTTTTTTCAAAGAGATGTTCCCCAGCGGTGGTTAATTGATATCGAATATGAGGCCTGCCAATTCCAGAGTGCTTTTCTGAAATCCTGACAATCCAGCCGTCCTTTTCTAATAGGAGGAGATGCTGCCGGACTGCCTCGCCGGATAAATCCAACAATGAGGCAAGTTCGCTCATTGATAAAGCACCACTAGTTTTAATAACACGAACAATCCTTCTTTTTGGTTCCGATAAATTTTCAGCTTGAAAACTCAATCTCTCCCCCTCCTGCTCTTTCTAAGATGTATATTCACCTCCCCTTCGAATAGTTCAAGATTTTTCTTGAAAAAGTTGAAAAATTTATTTTTCAACAAAAAAATCCCTATAAAAGGGATTCTCTAAAAAACGATCGTTTTATTCTGATGAACAATAATCCTGTCCTCAATATGCCATTTAACGGCTCGAGCAAGAACGCTTCTTTCAATTCGACGACCGATTTTTTTTAGACTATCCACATTATCATGGTGGTCGACACGGCTGATATCCTGTTCGATTATCGGTCCCTCATCAAGATCATTGGTTACATAATGAGAAGTGGCACCGATTAATTTAACCCCGCGGTCAAAAGCGCGTTCATAGGGCCTTGCACCAACAAAGGCCGGTAAAAAGGAATGGTGGATATTAATAATCTTATTTGGATTTTCTACGACGAATTTTGGTGACAGGATTTGCATATAACGGGCCAAAACGACAAAATCAATCTCATACTCTTTTAATAGCTTAAGTTGGGCAGCTTCGGCTTGTCCACGAATATCTTTATTGGCTGGAACGTAATAAAACGGTATATTCAGCCCCTCAACAACCTCTCTTGCGGTTTCATGGTTACTAATCACAAGAGCAATATCCGCCATTAGATCCCCACTTTGCCATTCCCATAAAAGTTCGAGCAAACAATGGAGCTCTTTTGAAACAAAGATTGCCGCTTTTTTCACATGATAAACATGCGTAAAATTCCACTCCATTGAAAACTGTTCAACGATTTCCGCAAACTCATTCTCCATCTCTTTTGCTTTATCCTTTAAGTTGGGGCATTCAAATTCAATTCGGATAAAAAAGGTCCCTCCTTCGGGATTGGTGGAATATTGACTCGATTCGATAATATTTGCATTATAAGAAAACAAAAATTTGGAAATCGCCGCAACAATTCCTGGTTGATCGGGGCAACTAACTAGCAAGCATCCCCTGTTTTTATTCTTTTCTTGAAATAATTCAATTTGATCTTTTATATATGCATTCATGTTTACAAAACCTCTCTGTCTATGTTGAACACATTATACATTAGATGGACTTAATAGTTAATTGTTTTTTTTGATAATTGCTAACCATGTAAAAATTCAGTATGAGTTTACACTATTGACGACCGCTCCGATACTTTTTTCATGAGTTCGGTCGTCAATAACCCCTATTGGCTACCGGTCCTTCATCTTTTTCACGAGTTCGGTCGCCAATAACCCCTATTGGCTACTTTTCCTTCAACTTTTTCACAATATCTAAAACTCAACATTAAATGACTGCAAAGTGTTTTGTGAGTTTAAATCCCACCAAGTCCTAATTCTTTTAAACTTTCTCTCAAATAGAAAATCCCTCGTTTGCACACTACAATAATAATAATTTTACTTAACTCTCCTAATCAAAATAATAAACCTCTGTTTCTACATAAAATATACACAATTTTTTTGTTGCAAAATGCAATTTAATTATGTAAATTTATCAAGTATGTTTAATAGGAGGTATCATCATGAATCAGTCGCAAACTACACAACAAGTTCAAATTTTAACAGCTGACCCTTCCGCTCTAGGCCTATTTGGTTTAGCAATGGTAACACTTGTGGCATCCTCAGCAAAGCTAGGTTGGACAGACGGAGTTTCTCTTGTATTACCTTGGGCTATTTTTCTAGGAGGTATTGCTCAGCTAATTGCTAGTCTACAAGATTCTAAGCATAACAACACGTTTGGTGCAACAGCCTTTGGAGCATTTGGTCTATTCTGGCTAGGGGTTGGAACCTCGTGGTTAATACAACTTGGTTTATTTGGTAAGGCTGCTGCAGCTGCTGCAGATCCAAAACAATTAGGGGTTGCCTTTGTAGGCTACTTAATCTTCAGCATATTTATGACTGTTGGTGCAATGGAGACACACAAAGTTTTATTTATTATTTTTGTATTAATTGATTTCTTATTTATTGGCTTATCGTTTTCAACATTAGGGATTTTACCAGAGTCAATGCATAAATTAGCCGCTGTTTCGGAGTTATTAATCTCTATTTGTAGCTTCTACGGCTCTGCAGCAAGCGTCCTAAACACGCACTTTGGGAAAGTTACTCTCCCAGTTGGCAAGCCTTTTGGCATTTTTAAATAATATATTCAAGCTAATCGGGGTTAGTCCCCCGCCTAGAAGAGAATGATATGGATCTGATTATGAAGAACCTCCTCAAATTAAAAATTTGAGGAGGTTTTTCTGGTTGTATAGGAAATTATAAAATATTTAATTGTGGAAAAATTGATTTAGTCTCTTTGTATCCAGCTCCAGCGCCCAACGG